>JACJZP010000001.1 GCA_020635535.1 Flavobacteriales bacterium
CAACCCCTAAATTCGGAGAAGCCTTGGTCGTGACGACCGAGGCTTCTTTTTTAGGAGCGATTCGTCCTTAACTCCATTTTGTTTAACTTTTTTCATTTTTCATTAAACATTAAGACGACTGTTGTGTTGCAACTCCGTAACTCAATAAACTTTTAAAATGAAGAAATTATTTGTTCCAGTAACCATCCTAGCGTTAGCGCTAGGTACGACATTCACATCTTGCAACGAAGAAGATGATGACATGGATCCACAATCCAACATCGTTGAATTAGCAGCATTAAACAGCGACTTGAGCTCTTTGGTAGCAGCCGTACAACGTGCGGGGCTTGTTGACGCGTTAAGCGATGCATCTGCCAACTACACTGTATTTGCACCAACCAATGCAGCTTTCGCCACATTCTTGAGCGACAATGGATTTAGTTCGGTTGAAGATGTCCCAGTTGAAGTCCTATCTCAGATTCTTCTTAACCATGTTTTAGGCACAGAAGTAAAGGCTGCTGATGTTACAACTGGCTACGTTAATACGCTTGCTACATATGGTGCTACTACCAGCAACATCGACATGTTCATCAACACAGCAAGCGGAGTGGTGATCAACGGAGGTTCTACCGTTGTAACTACTGATGTAGATGCTTCTAATGGAGTTGTGCACGTGGTTGATGCAGTTATAGGAATTCCTAAAATCCCAACGTTTGCGATTGCAAACCCAGATTTCAGCATTTTAGTACAAGCGCTTACTAGAAGCGACCTAACAACTAACTATGCAACCTTCCTAGAAGGTGACGGTCCTTTCACCGTGTTTGCTCCAACTAACGATGCTTTTGCAGCACTTCTAACGGAATTAAACGCACAATCTTTGAATGATATTGATGCAGCGACTCTCGAAGCAGTATTAACGTATCACGTGGTTGCTGGTGCCAATGTTCTAGCTGGTGACTTAACAGAAGGTCAGACCGTAACAACTGCACAAACGGGAACTTTCACCATCAGCCTTGCAGGTGGAGCGAAGATCACGGATGGCGCAGGAAGAGAAACAAACATCATTGCGACCGACATTCAGGGAAGCAACGGTGTGGTTCACGCAATTGACCGAGTTCTTTTGCCTTCGTAATTCACAACACAATAACTGAAAAGAAGCCTCGGCTCTCAAGGGTCGAGGCTTTTTGTTTGCTTAAATTCGGTTCACGAAAACTTGACCATGAAAAGAATTCTGTTTCTACTCCTGTTACCATTAAGCCTTTTTGCTCAGAACGATCTGTCGCTGACCCACCACGCCATCATCTTCGGAGATGAAGTATCTAAAGAGCGACAATTAAACATTTTGAAGGAGCATGGTCTTTTGCAAAGTGCCGATGTAAGCACCTTGACTTACAAGCCAGTAGTATTTGTTCCGGTTGGATCTGTCAATACAACTGCATTGCTGAATGAAGCAGAAGTGGAGTTCATAAGCCCGGTTTACACTAACCACAAGCACCAGTTTGTGGCTTACAAACCCAATTTCTTCGTTCACTTGCGTGATTTATCGGATTTTGAAATGCTCGTTCGTGAAGCCGAAAAATTGGAGGTTGAAGTGGTTGGAACGCATCAATTCTTCAGCGACATCATCGAACTGAAAACAACCAAATTCGGAACAGATGTTCAAGAAGCCATTGGTGCTTTGAAGGCTTCCAAGCTTTTCAAAACTGTCAGCCCGAATCTGATGCACACCGTGAGCGATTGCAGCGTGAACGACCCGCGTTTCAACCGCCAATGGAACTTGAAAAACGAAGGAACGCCACAGCAAGGAAACGGAACACCCGGAGCCGACATTGATGTTGAAGCTGCTTGGGAAATAACTACCGGAAGTTCCGACATCAACATTGTGATTGTCGATAGCGGAATCGATACGCTTCATCCCGATCTGGAAGGAAAGCTACTGCCAGGTTACGATGCCATGGGAGATGGCACCAACGGTTATCCAACACCGAACTATGACAGTGATGGTCATGGTACATCTTGCGCGGGAATTGCGGCTGCCAACACCAATAATGAGATCGGTGTGGCCGGCATCTGCCAAGAGTGCAAGGTGATTCCTATTCGCGTATTCAACTATCAGGACATATTGGGCACGGTTCAACCGTGGTCGGAAACCGCATTTTTTCTGAATGCCATGGGTTGGCAGAACACGAATGATATTGATGTTTCTTCAAACTCTTGGGGTGTTCCGGATCAACTTTTGGCATTTTTCCCTGGGTCTGACACGTTGATCAATGCGGTGATTGATGAAGTTGTGGAAAATGGCCGTGGTGGACTTGGAGTTCCCATGCTATTCTCCAGCGGGAATGATGGGGTTACAGACACTATTCCCATCTGGCCAGCACGATACGAAAAGACCATTGCCGTTGGTGCAACCAGCATGTGCGATGAACATAAATCGCCCACATCTTGCGATGGTGAGAACTGGGCAGGCAACTGGGGCGAAGGATTGGATGTAAGTGCTCCTGGAGTTCGTGTTCCAACAACCGATATGCTCGGCTCAAATGGCTTCCACATGTCGGAATACTACAACAGCTTCAATGGTACCTCTGCAGCATGCCCAAATGCCGCTGGAACCATGGCATTGATGCTTAGCCACATACCCGCGTTACCTGAATGGCTTGCAAGAAAAACGTTGGCCCTTACCTGCGAGAAGGTTGGCGGATACGACTATTCTACTTGGAAAGAGGCTGGTGGATGGAGCTATGAGATGGGTTATGGTAGAATCAACGCTTATCAAGCGGTTACCTACGGTGCTTCAGCAATAGAAGAGACGAACACAACGCTAAGTGCGATAATTGAAACGCACACTGATTTCCACCTTATCCGTTTCGGGGATGTCTCGAACATACAGTGGGGGCTCTTTGACCTGAATGGCCGCTTGGTTTCATCTGGTCAAACCAAGACGAACGTTGCAATTCAGCATGCCGGATTAGCAAAAGGTATGTACGCCTTGCGCTTACAAAGCAATGCTGATTTCAATACGGTGAAATTGATTGTTCCTTAGAACAGACCGTGAATCTTGGCATCGATCTGACTGATGATCTTGCCAAGGTCTTCCTGATCTTCTGAGAAGTTGTTGTTGTCTACTTCAACAATCAACAGATTACCCTTGTCGTAAGTGTCAATCCAAGCTTCGTAACGCTCATTTAAACGCTTCAGGTAATCCAAACGGATTGTTTCCTCGTAAGCTCTACCTCGCTTCTGAATCTGATTGACCAAAGTTGGAATGGAAGCTCGCAGATAGATCAAAAGATCTGGCGGGCCGACAAACTCGCTCATCAACTCAAACAAGGACTGATAGTTCTCAAAATCGCGACTGGTCATCAGACCCATTGCATGCAAGTTTGGGGCAAAAATGTGGGCGTCCTCAAAAATGGTACGGTCTTGAATTACCGACTTTTTACCATTACGGATATCCATTACCTGACGGAACCTTGAATTGAGGAAGTAAACCTGCAAGTTGAATGACCAACGCTGCATCTCCTCATAAAAATCGTTGAGATAGGGATTGTCATCCGCAGCTTCAAAGTGAGCATCCCACTTATAATGCTTTGAGAGTAACTCCGTAAGTGTGGTTTTTCCAGCACCAATGTTACCTGCAACGGCTATGTGTTTCGGTTCAGACATGAGCGTTCAAAAATAGTAAATCAGGGTTCGTACCCAAATGGATTTAGGGCCTGGAAACAAACAAGTTTCCCACGATTTTACTTACTGAATGTGTATATCTGAACACCCGCATCGGTTAGCAGAAACAACTTCTGTTTCTCAATGCGTACCATCTTGAAGTCTTTGATGGGCAGTTCAATCTCCGTTTGATTGAAACTCAACGGGTCATACTTTATCAGCCTGTCCTTCATCTCCAAGAAAACGCCATTGCTACGCACATTGATGCGTTCAGCACCTGGAATGGGAATGAGCTTGGTAAACGTTCCGAAGGAATCGAACACGAACACCCCATGGTCGGGGTCATTCATATAGAGCCAACTGTCTTCCTCCAACATTTGATTCGGGTTAAGATCTGCACCAACAAGTTGATTGATATTGGCCACTTCATTGGTGATGTTGAGTCCCTGATCAAAACGGATAAGCCTGAAACTCACCGGGTCATAAACCCAGAATCCGTTATCAAAAGACGTGCAGGCCAATTGCGCCAATTCCAACTGCAATTGACTGAGCTGAACGATATCACGCGTTAGACTTAGTGTGTTGTCCAGAAACGCTATCTGACTGTATCCGGGATAGAACAGAAGCAACTTAAGCGGATTTCGTGTATCGAGATGCGTTATTTGCCCTCTACTCAGGTCGCTGTATTGATACATGAGATCACCCTCCTTTGAATACAGGAAAAGCTCATGACCACGGGCCACGTACATTCTTCCAATGTGATCCGTAGTCAGAAAATCGAATTCGCCAGCAATGGTTTTCTCCAATTTCAACTCTTGCGCATTTCCTTCGCTGAAACGGAAAAAACTGAAAAACAGAATGAAGACGAACCGAAGATGTACCATCATGACGAAGCTACGGAATAACGTCTTTTCCTGTTGATAATTACGGTTCGTGTAAAGTTCCATCGTACGGGTAATACGTACTTTTGACCAAAATCTTTGCCAATGAAGCTAAGCGGAATTCTTGCTATTTCTGGGTTTCCAGGACTTTTTAAACTCGTAAGCCAAATGAAAAGTGGGCTTGTGGTGGAATCGATCATTGATGGTAAGCGGATGCCTGCCTATGCCACGCACAAGATCCTCGCATTAGAGGACATCAGCATTTACACTGAAACCGAAGATGTTCCTTTGGCCGATGTGTTCAGCCTCATTTCCAAAAAGACCAGCGGTAAACCAACTGTTGACCCTAAGAAGGCCAGTGTGGATGAGCTGAAGAAAGCTCTGGAGGAGGTGCTACCAGACTATGACCGCGAACGTGTCTACACCTCCGACCTTAAGAAGCTTTTCCAATGGTACAATCTGTTAGCTGAGAAAGGGCTTTTGGAAGAGGAGGCGGAGGAAGCACCAGCTGAAGGAAAACCGAAAGCGAAGAAAGCCAAGAAGGCAGTGAAGAAGGACGAAAAGTAAATTACCATGGAAAAGGAAGCTGTAATTCCAACCCGCCCGGCTCGGAAATATCTCTCCGAAGAATTCAAGATTGACAGTTGGGAATCGCTGGAACCGATTTTCGATGAGTTGTTGGAGCGTCAGATCGTATCTGTACAATCACTGGAAAACTGGATACACGACCTGAGCGAGGTTGAAGCTGTACTCAGCGAAGAGACTGCTTGGCGGTACATTCGTATGAATATCGACACCAAGAATAAGGAGTATGAAGAAGCCTTCAACTTTATGGTCACTGAGATAGATCCAAAGGCAGCTCCATACTCAGATAAATTTAACCACAAACTACTTGAGTCTCCTTACTGCAAAGAGCTGAACGAGGAGAAATACCGGATTTTCCTGCGTAGCCTGAATATGCAAGTGAAGCTTTACCGCGAGGAGAGCATTCCACTGTTCACCACATTGCAACAACTACAACAACGGTATGGTGCCATTACAGGTAGTATGTCAATTGAGCATGAAGGCAAAACGCTTACCCTTCAAATGGCAAACAGCCTTTTAAAAGAAACGGATCGTGAACTTCGCAGAACCATTTACGAGAAAGTGAATGCTGCCCGATTGGAAAAATCGGGTGAGTTGGATCAACTTTTTACAGAACTGATAAGGCTTCGAGATAAGATTGCCAAACAAGCCGATTACGCAAATTACCGCGACTACAAGCTCGATGCACTTGGCCGTTTTGATTACACGACAGAAGATTGCTTCACATTCCACCAGGCAATTGGTGCCGAGTGTGTTCCATTGGTGAACAAGGTTGATCAAGCAAGGAAAGAACAACTAAGTGTTGATTCCCTCAAGCCGTATGATGGAGATGTTGACCCGACCGGTAAAAGTGGCTTGAAGCCATTTGTAGGTGAGAAAGAGCTTATCGAAAAATCAATTGAGGCATTCAGGAGGATTCGGCCGTATTATGGTGAGTGTCTGGAGACCATGAATGCAATGGGACACCTTGATCTTGAATCGAGATTAGGTAAAGCCCCAGGAGGTTTCAACTATCCGCTTTACGAGATCGGAGTTCCATTCATATTCATGAATTCGGTTGGTTCGCTTCGTGATCTGATAACAATGGTTCATGAAGGCGGCCATGCGGTGCATTCTTTCTTAAGCAAGGATCTAGAAATCACTGCTTTCAAGAATCTACCATCAGAAGTAGCTGAACTTGCCAGTATGAGCATGGAACTTCTTTCCATTGATCAATGGGATGTGTTCTTTGATAATGAAGCAGATCTAAACCGAGCTAAGAAAGAGCATTTGGAGAAAATCATGGCGGTTCTTCCTTGGACTGCTACAATTGATGCTTTCCAACATTGGCTTTACGAAAATCCAACACATACTGAAGAGGAACGGGCCGAAAACTGGCTACGTATCAGTAGCGAATTAGGTAGCGATGTTGTCGATTGGAGCGGTTACGAAGAAGCGAGAAAATATCAGTGGCAAAAGCAACTTCACCTTTATGAAGTTCCATTCTATTACATAGAATATGCTATTGCCCAGTTAGGCGCCATTGCCGTGTGGAGGAACTATCGTGAAAACCCTGAAAAGGCCCTTGATCAATATGAAGCGGCTTTAAGTCTTGGCTACACCAAGCCAATTGGCGAGATATACCGAACAGCAGGTATCGAGTTCAACTTTTCTCAAGAATATGTTCGCGAACTTATGGAGTTCGTTTGGAACGAATATTCCAAACTCTGAACCACGGAGAGTTCATTGCAAAGAAAAAGGGCGCTTTCGCGCCCTTTTTCATGTCCATTAGTTCAGTTTAGAATACATATCCCAAACCAAGCGTAAAGCCCTCACGGAATTGAACCCCACGTGAGGAATAAGTGGTAATTCCATCATCCTGATACTTAGGCACAGCAATGTCGTAATCGTACAACAGCTGCCACTCCAGAGAAGCCTGCAGGTATTTGTTGATCTTAAAAGTGATCCAGGTCTGCCAGTTAACATCTACATTAATCCGGTTGTCGTATACGTAAATGATGTTTCCATCATCGTCAGTTGCCTGTTCGTTCTGGCTTCTCGTTGAAGGATCATAGTAGAAGTTTCCAATAGTGTCTTTGGGAGTGGCCGCAATATTATCCACATGCTCTTTATCAAGATAATTCCCGAAAAGCTCAATTTGGGTTTTTACAATTACGTTCTTGAATACTTCCTTTTCCAAATTGCCACGGAAGTACCACCCAAACTCGGCTCTATATACGGTCGTGGGAGTTTCCAAACCATAGGCCGTAGCACCCTGTGCAGGAACATTAGGATCTGAACCGTCAGCATTGTAAACATTCGCAGCTGGATTCACAAAAGTGAACTTGCCCGCTACTGGAGAAAGGTACATCTGCACCCAACTCACAGGCTTATAAGTGATGCCCGCTGAAAGCGTCAGATAAGCTGGTGCGGCAAACTGAGAAACTTTGGTTCTAGTATTTATTCGATTCGGGTTTGTACTGATCTCATCAATTGAACCATCGGAATTAAAAACTGTATCAGCATGTGCGTAGTTTCCAAATCCATTCAACAGCTGCGAACGAAAGTCTAATAGCCCAGAAGCATACCATTTACCTTTCTTATCTACCTGGTAGCTTCCTACGGAAGTCAATTGCAAATTATCTATGTTCTTGCGGAATGGAAACTTGTTAAGATTGTCTTTGTATTTCTCTTGCGGGAAAAGTGCAATGCCACCAACACCAAGAACCAAATTATTATCCCAAGCACCCTTTCCTTTACGATAATTGGCGTGCGCCAAACCAGTAAACGCAATGGATATGGCATTCTGTCCGCCAGACGCCCAGCTCTTTAGATAGGTCTGTCCAAAATTGAGAGCTACAGATCCTCCAATGTCCCAAGCCTTAGTTGAGTCTGCTGTAGGTGCAAGCACCTTTTCTGCGGCAGTGGCAACATCCTTTGTACTCATATCCTGAGCAAATACCGTTGATGTTGTAACGGCTGAAATCAAAAACGTTTTAATGATTGCTTTTTTCATGCTTTTACAATTTAACACCGCAAAAATAGAGCATTCCAAATAGCTGCCAATTGAGAAATGCCAATCCATATCACGTCTTTAAATACGAGCATCATTTGGACTGAAACAAAAAAGCCGAAACATTGCTGTTTCGGCTTTTCCTTGTAATGGAGCGTATCTTAATACTCCCAAAGGTCGTGCTCAAGAATAAATATTTCTTCCTTGATTCGTTCAGCTTCAAGAAGCTGATCGATACCGTTCAACATATAATCTGAAATCAATCGATCGTAAACGTTCTTTTCCTTGTAGATATATGATCCGAACATTCGTTTCCAGAAGATATCCTCAAGGGTTCTTCGCTCAGCATCGTTTTGACGATTAAAGACCTCAGCGCTGGCAAAGATGTTACGAGCTTCTGGGAAATAAACCCAGAACATCGGCTCCTTTCCTCTCACTTCACCCGTAGTTCTGTCAATGTTATCAGCAACAGGCTGAATTCCAATGATTCTTACCTCCAAAACTGACTTCTGCCTATCAAAGAACCAATCTTCTTTCAAACGGAACTCCTTCACATTTGCAGGATTGAACGGTTCATCAACCACCTGCATTTTCATTTCATAAGGTGGTTCTGGATCCTCGATATAAAGTGTGTCAATAAAGTTCAACTTTCGCTCTATCTCAGCTTTAGTAAGTGTCATCGTGAATTCATCATCCAATGGATCATAAGCCGTAAGACTTCCTTCTTTAACCGCCTCCAAGATGACCTGAGTCAAACTTCTTCTATTCTTGATAGGCTCAGTTGGATAGTACAGAGGATGATTGATCTTTTCTCTAAGATCCAGCTTTCGCCAAATACGAGTTGCCCACATTACGTCAGCTTCACGAAGATGCGTGTACGGAACTACTTTTCGTGTTGGGTAGTGTTCTTTTACATAAACACCATCCAGTACATTCTGCGCAAACAGAGAATTGTTACTAGAACAAGCCAGTACAAACCCTAAGGCAAATAATGTGAGCAAATTTTTCATAACGCTAGCTTTTAAGTGTTAACGTATATAGCACTAGTTTATTTTCAAACTCATAGGCGCAAGTGGAACAGGTGTCACCCCTGGTGCTGGACGATTGGTCTCATCAAGCATAACCGCCTTAGTATTTTCAATATAAACCCTTGAACCCTTTTTAAGTCGTTTGATCTGATCCACAACGTTAGGAGGAATAGTGCTTCCATTAACCGGGGTTGTGATTAGATCCGCTCCTACTTGAAAAACGATATCAAACTTGGTCACCTTATAGAAAAGCTCAAAGTCAAAATCCTTCAATTTTGGAATAACAGTAGGTGCAGCAGCCAATCTGTTAGCAGATATGAGACCCTCTTCAACTCCAGCTATAGTTGGTGTTGGGGCTGGCACATTTTTCACACGAAATTTGAAGTCGCCCATAGGACGGCTTTTCCCATCAATCTCTGCACTTACTTTAACCACAGCCTCTGTTTCTCCTCCCTTGATTTCAGCAATGTAGTTGCCTTTACCTTCCTTATTGTCAGGTCTTAGAGAACCACCACCGGTAATTTGAGCCTTCACCAATTCAGGAGCAACTCCAGGTACGGAAATAGACAATGGATTCTTCACCCCACGGTAGAGCACATTCATCTTGGTAGGAGAAACAACCACTCCAGACTTCATCACCATGTACTCACCTTTGAACGGATAGCTCAAATATTTTCCTGATGGTGCCTTTACCCTAATTAGACCTGAGTATTCACGTAGTCCTTCTTGAGTTGCCTTGACCGTATATGTGCCCACACCTCTATCAACAACAACCGATGTAGTATCAACGGAGCCTATAATCGTGTTGGTACTTGTATCAACCTTGCCAATCTGTACTTGTGGATTCTGGGTTGTACTGAATGCCGCTACGAATATTTCAGCTTTGTATTCATCCCCCTGAAAGACGAGATTTGGAGCAATGATTTTAGCCGCCAGAGTATCAAACTTGAAGTCACTGGCATCAACCTCTCCGTAGAGATACTTTATCACGTCAGATTCGGCATTACGTATGTCAGTCTGAATCTTGCTTAGATTAGTGACTACCGCTGCTAATGGAATGTGATAAAAATTAGCCAATGGCCACTCTTGAACTTCACTTTGGCTTATTCTAAGCACTGTATCGGTTTTAAAATTCACCTTCAATGCATCAATAATTGGCTGCCCCTTCTTAGGATCGACCTTATCGATAAGACGATCACGAAATGAATTGATCTTGTACATCAATTCTGAAGCCGTCCATTTACCCTCTTTCAGTTTTCCCTCTTCCCCTCCAATCATAATGTTGGTCGGAATGTCATAATTATCCTTTGAATTGACATTACGAAGTGAAAAAATTGACGATATGGAATCAAGATCGCCACTCTGACGTAGCTGGTCGATCAAAGTAGAATCCAACTTATCTGTTCGCATGATGAGATACTGCTTCAACAGCTCAACATGATGATACAAAGAATCGGATGCCTCCTTAACCTGCATGGCCTTCGCATAATAAGGTCGAACCTTTTGCTCATCGTTGGCCAATGCAACTCCGAATGCATCATACTGTGACTGGTTCTTTCCCGTGAAGTTCTGATTTGTAAGCGAAAGGCTATCGTTAATCAAGATAAAGGAATTCAAAATCTCCTTGGATACGTTCAACGCCAATAAGGCGGTGAGTACCAAGTACATCATCCCGATCATCTTCTGCCGCGGTGTTTCTTTTCCTCCTGCCATTCTTAGTTCAGTTCAGATAGTTTTGAATGTTAGAAAGCAAGAATTAACCCTGCGAACGGTTCATGGCAGACAACATATTGCCATAAACAGTATTCAATGAGCTGATATTCTGAGCCAGCTGTGCCACCTCTTCCTTGTATTTCTTGGCATCATCCACGGAGTCACTCAAGGTACCCATGAGCTCTCCCATACCGCTGTAAAGAGAATCAGAAGATTCCAAGAACTGTTTGGTTCCTTGGAGTTGTAGTTCGTACTGAGTATTCAACCTGGTAATGTTATCAGCCATCTTCTTCATTTCTGAACCGAAGTCAACTCCTTCTCCATCAACAACCATAGCCCCAAGGGAAGCAGAAGCCTTGGTATAAGCATCTGATAGGCTTCCAACGGTTTCAGCAGCCTTCTTTACGTTGCCAACATATTCTTCAGTTGCCACGGATGCATCAGTTATCTCGCTCATTTTAGCAACGTTTTCTCCAAGTGACCGTAGATTATTACCAAGGCTCTCTATCAACTCTGGTCCAATCTTAGCCTCCTCCAATAGATTGTCCAACTCTTGAGAAGGTGAAAGTCCCTTCGCACCATTGCCACCTTTGTGGCCATCGCCACCACCTTCACCAGGAATTCCAGCTAATTCTGGGTAAACCAAACTCCAATCCGGCTCTTCATGCGGCTTTTCAAAAGCAGAGAAAAAGAAGATAACTGCCTCCGTAGACAGACCGATTACCAACATTGGACCTGCACCTGGCCAGTGTTGAATCTTGAACATCGCTCCAACAATTACAATCGCAGCACCGAAGCCATAAAGCTTCGCCATAAAACTTTTCCACTTTTTCCCTCCCATGATTAATGAATGATTTGGTTTATGATTATTAATAATTGAAATTCTAAAAATCTGCTTTATCCCGACCCAAGAAAGTCATAACAGTTCTGAATCCGATGTAACACTTAGCCGTGTCCTGATATTCGTATGTTCTGGTTCCGGTTTGAAGATAATATCCAATATCTTTCCAAGACCCCCCACGAATAACTTTGCGTTTCAATGAAGGAGGGTCAGAATCCTTGGCATCATAATAGTAATCTGGATTAAGGTCGTGAGTGAAGCTGTAAGCACTCTCATCATAAGCATTCTTGGTCCACTCAGCAACATTACCAGACATGCAATAAAGTCCGTAATCATTTGGGGCATAACGATAAACCTTGACAGAATGAAATCCCCCGTCCGCTACATAATTTCCTCGAAGTGGCTTGTAGTTAGCCAAGAAACATCCACGACTGTTACGGATGTATGGTCCACCCCAAGGATATGGAGAAAGATCCAAACCTCCTCTAGACGCATACTCCCACTCTGACTCAGATGGCAACCTGAAATCCTGAACGAAAGTCTCCTCATTAGCCCCTAACCAACTGTTCAGCAATTGAGTTCGCCATATACAGAATGCTCTAGCCTGCTTCCATGATACCCCGACAACAGGATAATCATCATATGCTGGATGCCAGAAATAGGCGTTTGTCATAGGTTCATTGAATGAATAGGTAAAATCATGTATCCATGATAGGGTATCAGGATAAACATTGATAATATCACGCTTTATAAACACCGAGCGATCTTTCATACCCTGCTCTCTATTCTCCTTGCGAGCTGCTTCCTTCAAGTCAATCCAGAAATACTCGAAATTGAGTTTGCGGGTATCAATCTCTCTTCTTCTGTAGAAACGTTCATGCTCTGGAAGGTACATTTCCTCAAGAATTTCCATGAATTCCTCATCATCCCATTCGATATACTCATCCCAATTGATTCTCTCACCATATTCACCTTCTTCAAGTATATGATCATCACCAATCAAAAGATGTGCAATTGAATCTCTTACCCAGAAAACAAATTGTCGGTACTCGTTATTTGTAATCTCCGTCTCGTCCATATAAAAAGCTTGAACAGAAACCGTTTTGGACTTAGCTGTCACTGCATAAGGAACATCTTGATCGCTTGGCCCCATATTGTAACTCCCCATGGGTATGTACAACATCCCATATGGGTCGTCCATGTACCATTCCTCACGTCCTTGAACTCCAACCAGTTGCCCCCTGCCGTACTTACCACAACTGGTAAGACTACTAACGGCAGCTGCGAACATTCCAATAAACAGCAGCTTTCTCATGGTATTAGGCTTTGAAATGGCCAGCGTCTGAAAAACGCCTACCATATTGGTTAACATCGTTTGAATAAACTGTTTCGTAATTGACATCCCTAAACATTTGGCTGACCATTTCCCAAAGATCAGCTTCGGCCATGCTTTAACGAAACTTTTCTTCAAATGTTGCAAAAAGGTTTTCGATTATAGGAATCGGACGTTTCTGTAACGCTGATTAGCAACAGGCGATTTCAGCTTATAGCAGTACCCGAGCATAATCTCATGACTACCACTGCTGTAGTTATTCAAACCTGATGTTGTGATATCATAAGAGTATCCCAAACGGAATTCCTTGTATTGGAAACCTGCCATAACAGCCACTGCATCATCAATTCTGTAGGAAACACCAGCCCACACCATATTTTTCCATAGTGCACGAAGATTAATGTCAAATTGAGTTGATGCGCCATCTGTCTTCAAGAACACAGATGGATTAAGCGCCCAAGTTGGATTGATATCCCAAGTATAACCCGCCATAGCGTAGTAGTGACGAGCAACTGTATATTCACTCAATGTACTTCCCTCCTCAAACTTCAAAGTAGGCCCGATCAAGTGGTTAGCCGAGATACCAGCATAAAGCTTATCGGTGTGATAGTAAACCCCAAAACCCAAGTCTGGAGCAACCCCGCTCGACTTTCCATTTACAATGTTCGGGTCATTTTCCTGAATAGGATCCAGCTGAGACCCATCCAACGTATTGAAGAGAATGCCACCTTCTACTCCAATCCCCAAAGTTCCTGGCCCAAGAGCCCAGCGGAACGCATAAGATAATTTCACCCCACCTGAGTATTGGGCACCCAACTTATCAGAAAGAATAGATAGACCAAGTCCTCCGTGAAGCGCCTTAACTGTTGCATCAACATTGACAACGGTGGTGATAGGCCTTCCATCAAAACCAACCCATTGCTGACGATGCAATGCATTAGCACAGATCCCGTTGTTACTACCTGCGTAACCCGGGTTAGCGTAAAGCCTGTTGAACATGTTCATAGTGAACTGAGGGTCTTGCTGAGCATTCGACACCTCTGCAACGAACATTAGCGCAAGAACAGCAATAGCGGTAAAAGTCTTTTTCATATCAAGTAGTTCGATTTCCTTCTTTTTCCTTTAAAATCCTTTATCGACAGGGTCGTTTCAAGAAGCGGCTAAGTAAACAAAAATTTCTTTCAACATCAAGATGTGAAAACGATTAATCGACCAAGTGCGCATACCAACATCCGCAAGCAATCGTTTAACAGTTCATCCAAGTTTCTGGAAAGTCTGCCACCATCGGTCAGGAACTCCATCCTCACAAGCAAGTTGGTAATCAGAGTAATTACAAGGCACCATGAAGTGTCGTTGGTATTTTTGGCCTCGTTTAGATGGATAAGGCACTTCCATCCACCACCTATCGCTTCTACTGCTCTTGTAGAAGATTATATCATAGGTGCCGTTTTCTAAAGTTACAATGTACTTGGTGTACTCATCCTTACTGGCAAACGGATAGTCTTTTTTCCTGTTGGCGACACCTAATAGGAAATACCAGACCATCTGTGCAGCAAGCTTTGAAGATTGTAGTTTAAATTCCTTCAGGTTGTAAATCCCAGCAGATGTCAACTTATCGCTGAGACCGGCATACCTCATAATTGCACAGGCTTCTTCACCGTATAGTCCATTGGGCTCAGCCAGCCAATTGGCCGGATTATCTGAGGTTCGAACAGACGCCATATCAAATGAGAGAATATCCGCATTGCGCACCACGGGCTCTACTTCTTCTAACGAACCTTGCAACTCGCCAAGACGATATACATCGAAGTACATCTTCTTCATCAGTTCAACTTCATTGGGCATGGCATGATGTGTCTGATAGCCCAGATTACTGAAATTGAAAAGGATATTTGGTTGGTGCAGAATTATCTTCTGCAAATATCTATCTGCCCGTACTTCATCATCTACATCTCCAAGATCAAATCGAGCGTCAACAGATACCAGATTCACTACCTGCTCCAGTTTCTCATATGCCGTGTAGTTCGCATAGGTAAGGTCCTGAGAGCCCCCCAAGATGAATACCAATCCGCCCTGCCTAATAATTTCCGCTGAAGATGAGGACACAGCATAATAGGTATCCTTAACTGTATCGCCAGGAGATATAACGCCCAAATCGATGATTCTGACTGAACCAAAATGATCCTTGAGTGCATAAAGTTCTTTACGAACGGAATTGGCTACTTCTGAATCAATCTCTTGGAAACCTGCCCCACGAAATTCAGAAACGCTGAAAATGACAACCGTACCACTACTAACATGTGGAAAGGCGGTTTCCGTGTGGGCTTCTATACGAGCGCCAATTGTTCCTTCCTTCCAATCACCGAAGAGTGAATTGGGCAATGGCTCGAAAAAAAGGCTGATATCTGAAACCATCTATTTACGTTGCTTGGCACCACGCTTCGGTTTGCTCCCCTGTTTTTCCATGATCTCTTTACAATCTTCCAATTTAAGAGATTCTGGATCCAGCCCTTTAGGAATCTTATAGTTATTTTTTCCTACCGCGATGTAGGGTCCATAACGACCATTCTTAACCTGCACTACGGTATCACCATCTTTAAACTCATTGATCATCATGTTCTTGAGTTGCTGACGCTTCTCTTCAATGAGTGAGATTGCTGTCTCTGCGGTTACGGTCAATGGATCTTCGTCTCCCAGGGATACAAAACTCTTTCCGTGACGCACATAAGGCCCATATTTACCAACAGCAACCACCATTTTCTCTCCTTCATATTCCCCAATGTCTCTGGGCAGTTTGAAAAGATCCAAGGCTTCATCCAATGTGATATCATCAAGGCCCTGTCCAGCCCGCAAACTCGAAAACTTGGGTTTTTCCTCATTATCTGCTTCTCCGATCTGAATCATTGGGCCGAATCTTCCTAAACGCGCGTAAACATTACGACCTGAGTCAGGGTCGACACCGAGAAGTCGTTCTCCTGTTGCCCTCTCAGCGTTTTTCTCTGTGTCCTCGGTTGTCTGGTGGAAAGGTTTGTAAAATCCATCGATCATCGAGGTCCACTCTTTCTGACCCTCGGCAATTTCATCAAACTCCTTCTCTACCTGAGCTGTGAAATTATAGTCCATGATATCACTGAAATTCTCAACGAGAAAATCGGTCACGACCTTGCCAATATCTGTAGGAAACAGTTTCATTTTTTCAGCCCCTGCAATCTCCACCTTGGTTTCTTCCGTCACTTCATTGTTCTCTAATACAATGAAGCCGTATTTCCGCTCCTTTCCATCTCTACTTTCCTTCACCACATAATTCCTATTTATTATGGTGCTGATGGTAGGTGCATAGGTTGAAGGCCTTCCAATTCCGAGTTCCTCCAACTTTCTTACAAGACTTGCCTCTGTGTAACGTGCAGGAGGTGAAGTGTAACGCTCTTGTCCCTCTATCTTATTATAGGTTAACGATTGTCCGACCGAAAGTTCAGGCAACATTCCCTTCTGCTCTTCGCCCTCATCATCGGTGCCTTCCAAGTAAACCTTTAGGAATCCATCGAACTTTATGACTTCACCTTGAGCAGTGAAAAACAGGTCGGAGCCGGAAACAGAGATCTGAATACTGGTGCGTTCCAGTTCGGCATCTGCCATTTGCGATGCAATGGTTCTTTTCCAGATCAATTCGTAAAGCCTTCTGTGCTGCGGCTCCCCATCAATGTTCTGTACTGACATGTAGGTGGGTCTGATGGCTTCGTGAGCTTCTTGCGCGCCTTTCGTTTTCGATGAATACTTCCTGGTTTTGGAATAAGGCTCTCCAAATTGTTTGACAACCTCTTCCCGAGAGGTGTTGAGCGCCAGATCGGAGAGATTTACGCTATCCGTTCTCATATACGTGATCTTCCCTTGCTCGTAAAGGTCTTGGGCAACACGCATGGTTCTCGATACACTCATTCCCAACTTTCGGCTGGCCTCCTGCTGCAGTGTAGAAGTAGTAAAAGGGGCAGCAGGTGTTCGCTTTGCCGGTTTTTTCTGAAGGTCTGTAACCGAGAAATTGGCATTTCTGCATTTCTCAATGAACTCCCGAGCGTCTTTCTGCGTACCGAACCGCTGAGAAAGTTCCGCTTTGAACTCCATTCCACCGGCATTGAAAAATGCAAGTATCCGAAAAGCCGATTGTGGTGTAAACTCTTCTACTTCGCGCTCTCGCTCAACGATGAGCCTGACAGCCACCGACTGAACCCGTCCGGCAGACAGGTTAGGTTTTACCTTCTTCCAAAGAACTGGCGACAGCTCATATCCAACCAATCTATCTAAAACCCTTCTTGCCTGTTGGGCATTCACCAGATCGACATTAATTGTGCGTGGGTTTTCCACTGCATTCATTATTGCCGATTTCGTAATCTCGTTGAAAACGATTCGCTTGGTCTTATCCTCAGTAAGCTTCAACGCTTCTTGCAAATGCCACGATATGGCCTCCCCCTCGCGGTCCTCATCCGATGCAAGCCAAACCGTTTCGGCCTCCTTGCTGAGTTTTCGCAGTTCCTTTACAAGGTTTTCCTTGTCTTTTGGAACCACATACACGGGTTGGTAATTGTTCTCTACATCTACCGATAGCTTTTTGGATGGAAGGTCTCTTATGTGGCCGAAACTCGACTTTACCGTAAAGTCCTTTCCGAGAAATCCTTCTATTGTTTTGGCTTTTGCAGGTGACTCAACAATTACAAGATTCTTCATTTACGCTGGTAGATGTTTATTGATTTGGGGCACAAAGAAAACCAAATATTGAAAGGACAGCATTTTACCCTTCAACCGTTGGCAATGTTACAACAAACACCGCACCTGTTGGTTCGTTATCTACAACCGATACCGTTCCGCCATGTTGTTCAACCAGTAACCTTACCAGATAGAGACCTATACCGGTTCCTTTTGTTTTCCGCACATCTTCATTGCCAATTCGGTAGAAACGATTAAAAACCTTGGTCTTCTCCAAATCTGGAATTCCTGGTCCTTGGTCAGCAACCCGCAGTTCTGCCTTCGAACCTTTCTTAGACACCCCAATGCGCACCACCGTTTGTTCTCCGTACTTCAATGCATTACTGATGAGATTATGCACAATACTTTCAATAGCCATTAAATCGGCATCTATTTGAACATGAACGTCCGTTTCAAACACAATCTGCCCACTTTGTATCAACTCGAAATAGTGGTTTTTCAATAAAGCGGAAACCATATCATTGAGGTCGATATGTCCTGTTTCCAAAGGCAGTCTTCCAGACTCAACCTTATTTACGAGCAGAAGATTTTCAACAAGCTTTTCCAAACGCTCGGAATCATTCAAAGCCCGTTGATAAAGTTGTTTCCGTTTGTCCTCAGGGAGTTGTCTGGAGTTGAGGGTCTGTAGCTGGAGTTTTACTGCGGCCAAAGGCGATTTCAGTTCATGCGTTACTGAAAGCAGGAAATTCTTCTGCTGCTCGGCCAGCTTCAGTTCTTTCA
Organism: Flavobacteriales bacterium; assembly: GCA_020635535.1. Taxonomy (GTDB): domain Bacteria; phylum Bacteroidota; class Bacteroidia; order UBA10329; family UBA10329; genus UBA10329. The sequence continues at coordinate 18,494 of JACJZP010000001.1, forward strand.
CAATACTTCTCCTCACTGATAGAAACCCGAAAACCAGAATTGTAACGAATACCGCTCCTTCGCCAAGAACCATCCAAATTCTTAGCGCGAGCTTCTGATCAAGGTCCGCTTTCATAATGAGTTGTTCAGGTCCGGCCAATCCACTGGTTTCAAGCATCTGCAGCTTGAGCTCGTATATCTCTGAATTGAGGTTGACCAGTGTGTATGCCCACCAACAGAACTGGAGCAACACATATATACCGAGTAAATAAAAGAGCACCGCCATGGGTGCTCTTTTCTTCAATTTTTCAAGCATACTGAACATACATCAATGAAGATCCAGCAGAGGTCCTTGTTCAAGTGCAAACTTTACAAGACCCACCACATTCTTGACCCGCAGTTTTTTGATGAGATTCCTTTTATGTGTTTCCACTGTTCTAAGGCTTATGTTGATCTTATCTGCTATTTCCTGATTGGTGAATTCTTTGGCAACAAAATGTAGCACTTCCTTTTCTCGGTAACTCAGTACAACATTGAGTGCCGGATTTTCCTCATCAGATGTAATACTATGTGTCATCACGTCAAGAACTTCCTGACTGTAGTAACTCTCTCCTCGGGTTACCGCCTCTACCGCTCTTACAAGTTCATTGTGATGTGCATTTTTCAACAAATAACCAGAGGCTCCTGCCTTGAGCATTCGTTTTATGACCTGTGCTTCTTCGTGCATTGAGAAGGCCACAACTTTTATTTGCGGCCAGCGCTGCTTTATCTGCTCAGTGGTAGCAACATCAAGTTTTCCATCAATGTTAATATCCATCAACACAACGTCTGGCCGTTGCTTTTCAATGCTCGAGATTGCTTCATGGCCATTTTTGGCTTCAGCAATTACCTCCATATTGTCTCGCTCGTTGAAGAGTGAGACAACCCCCCCCCTTAGCATGGGATGATCATCAACCACTAAAAGTTTTACGTTGCTCATCTCAAACGTTTTGGAACTTCAATATTAACAAGAGTACCTGAATTCTCAGCACTTTCAATATATACCTCCCCACCAAGCATGTTCACTCTTGAGCGAATATTCTTTAGCCCTATTCCATTTGTTACGGTGTTCTCGTTGAATCCAATACCATCATCTTCCACTGAGAGACTTAGCATATCTCCATAGTCCATAATGCTTACAAAAACTTTCACGCTATTGGAGTGCTTCTGAACATTGTTCAACAGTTCTTGTGTTATTCTGAACAGATTCAATTCCAAGGTCTGATCGTAATCCTCCTCCAGATCCACATGGTTGAACCTGACGGTTATGTCCGATCGATCTTCAAGATTCCGACAGGTCTGATTCAAGGCCTCCTTCAGGCCGAAATTCTCCAACACATCCGGCATCAGGTCGTGAGAAATGTTCCTCACTTCCTTAATTGCAGACTGTAAATTATGACCGAGTTTTTTCAAATTCAAACCAGTGTTGCTCGTGTCTCCTTTTGCCTCCGCTTCCGTCATTCTGGAAACCTGTAATGCAATGGCAGACAGAACCTGTCCAATGCCATCATGTAATTCTGCTCCTAATCGCTTGCGTTCCTGTTCCTGTCCTTTGAGCACAGCATTCATTTCAGCTTTTTCCTTGAACCGTTCGGCAGTAACGTCTCTTATTATGAGAATACACTTGTAGAATTCCTCTCCATGAAAAATGCCTATGAACTTCCTCAGGTAGGTCTGAGTTGTTCCATCTGGCCCCGTGTAGTGTTCTTCTGTATGAAAAGATTGACCAGTGGCCTTTAACTCCTCGAACTTTTTCCTGACCCATTCGGTCTTCTCCGGACTTTCATCAAACTCATGGATAGAGTGCCCGATCACATCTTCTTTTGCCAATCCCTGTGTGGTCTTGTTTATTGACTCGAAAATGCCATCGCCATCGAGCATGGCCACATGATCCTCCACATTCTCAAATATCAATCTGAGTCTCTCTTCAGAACGCTGCAATCTCTTTTCCTGTTCCCGCTTCTCTGTTCTGTCTCGTAACAACGATTGTATGTATGTCTTTCCGCCCTCTTCGCGCTTTACAAAACGAACCTCTACAGGTATGCCTGTTCCATCTTTGGCGAAAACGGTAGTATCAAACGTCTGCGGATCGTTGACCTCCAGTTGTTTCAGATACTGTTGATATGTATTCTTCTTCCATCTTGGGTCTATCTCACCAGCCTGCATTTGCAGGAGTTCTTCTCGGCTGTAACCAAGCATGTCTACAGCTACCTGATTAACATCAAGTATGTTCTGTTTATCATCATGAAAGAAGAATGCATCACCTGAATTCAGGGATAGCGATTCAAAGCGTTCTTGAGTTAGCCTTATCTCCTGCTCAGCCAGTATTCTGAACCTGTTTATGCGATCCTGTTGTTCGCGTAAGAGCACATTCTCAACAAACAGCGAGATGTACTGTCCGATTCTTCTGATCTGCACCAATTCAGTTTCCGAAAAAGGAACAGCACCTACAACTCTCGTCAAATTCAACGAGCCCAGTACGCCTTCTGAGCCAGTAAGTGGTACGTACATCAATGAAACTGGTATGATCTTAGGATGAACCATAGATGGTCCAACCTTCATAGCTTCGGGCACATCTGTAATACAAACCTCCTTTCCTGCCTCAATAACCGAGCCCACCAAACCCTGCCCGATCTTAACCTCCACTGATTCAAAGAGCTGTTCAATCGTTTCTTTAACCTCTTGGTCGGTGTGAAAAACGGCAATAGGACGAATGATGCCTAATGACTTGTCGAGAATAGAAATATCGCAGACTGCCCCAAAATGAGTGGCTAGCAGCTGGGCAAGGTCTTGAAGTGTTTGCCTTGGGGCAGTCTCTGGTATGGAAAGTAGCTGCGCAGCACTGAGCAGCAATTCGTTGAGTTTATTAAGTCGGCCCAGTTCCTCTGCCTGCTTAATAGGTGTAATGTCTCGAATTACGCAAATCAGGAATTTATTTCCGTCCTTATCTACGAACCTTGTCTTTCTGGTGGATATTGTTTTCGGTGTTTCACCCCGTAGTGTGAGCGATTCCTCAACGATACTTTCTTTTCCATCAGAAATAACCTGTTTATCCACTTTTAAGAAATGCTCGCGTTCCTCAGGTGTTACATCTTCTGCAAGGGTTTTACCAATGATTTCGGCTCTAGGGCGACCAAAGAGCTTACAAAACGCATCATTGACCAGAACGAGCCGACTTTGATCGTCCTTCACGAAAACAGGATCGCCCATGCTATTGAGAATCGTCCTGAAGTTCTCCTCCCTCAGTTCTCTTTCTACCTTTCTGCTCACGGAACGAATTTACCACGGATCTGTGGTAAAAAGAAACCCCGCTGAGTGGCGGGGTTTCTGGTGGTACCAGCTGGAGTCGAACCAGCGACACACGGATTTTCAGTCCGTTGCTCTACCAACTGAGCTATGGTACCCCGTTTTGAGGGCTGCAAATGTAAAAATATTTCGAATTGACACGCCCCTTTGTACAATCAACAATCGGATGGCTAATTTTGAAATCATGCATTTGGCAGTAGATATTGGCAACTCCAGAATAAAGTGGGCGCGGTTTAACGGTCAACAGATTTTGGAATCGGGCATGTTACCAGAGACCGACCTTCAAGCGCTTTTACCTCTACTTGACTACCACCAACACGACAGAATTTCAATTTCATCGGTTGTGACCCTTACGGACCCGATTCTGGAGGCATGTGAAAAACATCGGGCACTGCTCATCGATCATGACACACCAATTCCTATTAAGAACAATTACGGCACACCAAAAACGCTTGGTATAGACAGGCTTTGCTCAGCAGTTGGTGCTAAGAGTCTCTTTCCTGAAAACCCTGTTTTGGTCATAGACATTGGAACTTGCATCAAGTATGAATACATTACCAAAGAACACGTTTACGAGGGGGGAAACATCTCGCCTGGTCTACAAATGCGTTATGCTGCGCTGAATAATTACACTTCCAAACTGCCTGCGCTTAAGCCTGAGAAAACCGTTGGCCCGATCGGGAAATCAACCGAGCAGGCACTTAGACTTGGCGTACAGCAGGGAATGTTGTTTGAGATTCAGGCAATGATCAGTACAATGGAGACGTTAAACCCAGGCATGAAAACCGTGGGAACAGGTGGTGATCTACCCTTTTTTGTAAATGACCTCAAAACTCACATCTTTGCAGACCTTTTGCTCGTGCTACGAGGCATTAATGAGATTTACCGACACAACAATTAGACAATTTACCCAGTCAATAATGTTCATCCTTCTAAGCGGATGGACATTTTTTGCAATAGCTCAGCCCGCGAACAATTCTCCCTATGCGAGATACGGCCTTGGCAACCTGAATACAGGCGTAAATGTTCGGTCAGCAGGAGTTGGCGGAATTAGCATTGCAATGCGAGAAGACAGTATTCCGTATCTGGTAAACTTCATTAACCCGGCCTCTTATACCTCGATCGGTTTTACCGCTTTCGACATTGGGGTTTACGGGAATATTGCTTCCATTTCTACTGCAACCCAGAAACAGAATGTAAATAAGGCCAACCTTTCTTACTTCGCTTTCGGCTTTCCGATACTTAGGATCAAGGTTAGAAATAAGGTTGACTCGCTTGCTCAGATAGACGAAGAAACCGGCTTTGTCAAGGTTAACAAACGAATACTTTGGGGCGGAGCTTTTGGTCTGCGCGAATTCAGTAGCGTAAACTACTCTGCAACCGAGACACTTGTGGATCAAAGCGGCCTTTTCGGAGGAGATTCTTCATTCAACTATAGCTACCTGTTTCAGGGAGATGGCGGTGTAAATCAGTTCTTCATAGGCTTGGGACTTGAACCGGTCAAAAACCTATCGATCGGTATGAATGCATCCTATCTGTTTGGAAGGCTTAACCGTATCCAACGGCTGGAGTTTGATGAGTCAAATCATTTCAATGTCAAAAAAGAGCAATACACTGATGTGGGTGGATTCTATGTTGATTATGGGCTTCAGTATTCATTGGTTCTAAAGCAAGATACCATCATAAGGAAGAAGCGTAATAAATTCAGTAGCAATCAGAACGTTCTGATCTTTGGGGCCACTTTCGCTCATCCAATGCAAGTTCGAGCAAATAGCACATTACTTGCACAGACCTATAGGCTATCTGTTTATAACGAAGACGTTTTTCGCGACACTGTTGCTTACAACGTCATAAAAGGTGGCCACGTAACCATGCCATGGAAATATGGTGTGGGTGTTACCTGGAAGAACGGAGAGAACTGGCTGTTGGGCGTAGAACATTCACAGGAACTTTGGAGCACCTATAAGGATGTGAACGGCAAAAACGATTCTTTGGCTGATGCTTGGAACACGAGAATAGGATTGGAATACAAACCGATGGTGCCAGCCACCAGCCGAGGTTTTTGGGCGTATTTCGGAAAGATGCATTACCGTATTGGTGGCTACTATGGTATGACTCAATATAAGGTACGTGGAACACAACTTGCCAACTATGGCATAACTCTTGGTTTCGGGTTCCCAATGAGTAGAACAAGAGCTGGTTCTGGTAAGTATGTGCAGAGTATGATAAACTTTGCGGTAGAATGGGGTCAAAGAGGAACAACCAAAGGCTCACTTCTGTTAGAAGACTACTGGAACTTCAAACTCGGATTTACACTCAACGATAGATGGTTTATAAAACGCAAATACGATTAATCATGAAAAAAACCGGTTTTACACTTACTAACATCTCAATGCTTGTAGTTGTACAACTGCTGTTGCTGAATTCTTTCAACACCTTTGCCCAAGAAGATTTCGGGGATGACCCCGACAAATGCAAAGAGAGCATCTCTCTATACCGCGAGTACTACAAACAGAAGAATTATCAAGATGCCATTCTGGGCTGGAGATGGGCATTTGCTCATTGTCCAAAGGCCACCAAGAATATTGTGATCAATGGACCGACCATCATTGAATTTCAGATCGAGAAGTACAAGGACAATGCAGAGATGAAAAAGGCCTACTTGGATACACTTTACATGATCTATGACAAGAGAATGGAACTGTATCCTGAAGACAAGGGTTATTCTCTTGGCCGAAAAGGAATGGACCAGTACGAATACGCTGGAGATGATTTCACGGTTCCTTACAATACTCTGAACGAAGCATTCGGAGTTGACAAACTGGACACTGACCCGTATGTGCTAATGCGACTTTACATGGCTGCCATGAGAAGATTGGTAGACAAGCAAATGGAAATGGACCAGCTCTATGACCTTTACGACCAAGTTGCAACGGCTTTGGATCATCAGCGCAAAAAGACAACCGATGAGAAGGATCTTAGCAAGATCAACAAGGCTCAGGAAGTTGTTGACCAGAATTTTGAGCGTATTGCTAAGGAAGATCAGTACATCGAACTGATGAAACCTAAAGTAGATGCTGAACCAAGCAATGCTGAGCTTTTGGAGAAGATCACATCAATGATGGTTAAGCGCGATTGGTTGAACAGCGATTTCTACTTGGACATCTCTGAGAAACTTTACAAACTCAAGCCTTCTACCGTTGCTGCATACAACTTGTATGAAGGTTACGCCAAAAAAGGTAAGAACGACCAGGCTGCTAAGTTCTTGGAAGAGTCTATTTCGGCAGATAAGGACAACGATTCCAAAGCAGATAAGCTTCTGAAATTGGCAAAGCTCTATGGTGCCGACAAGAAGTATAGTTCCGCACGTGGTAAGGCCCAAGAAGCCGCAGCACTTAAGCCAAATTGGGGAGAGCCCTTGATGTACATCGGTGATATATATATGAGTACATCAAGCAGTTGTGGAGAAGACGATTGTAGCAAGAAGTACGGTTTCTGGGCAGCAACAGACATGTATCAGAAAGCGAAGAGTGTAGACTCTTCTGCCGCAGATGCTGCCAGCAAGAAACTTTCGGCCGCCAGCAAGTATTACCCAACGGCCAAGGACTGCTTTTTCCTTGGCATTCAGCCAGGCCAAACGGTAACAGTTGGTGGTTGGATCGGGGTACAGACCACTGCCCGATTTGCGGACTGATAAACAGCATATAATTTCCAGAAAAAAGGTGGAGACGCTCATGCGTCTTTGCCTTTTTCTTTTTGTTGGCAGTATGGTTCTATCTGGTTGCGTAAACGATATGGAAGAGGTAAAGGCCATTACCGAAGACCAGAAACTGCTTCCTGTGGAAGTGGCTGACAGTATTCAGATCATTTACACCGATTCGGCCATACTCAAAGTTATTCTCGAAGCAGGTCATTTGGAACGCTTCCTTGGCGAAAATCCATACCTTGAAATGACAGAAGGTGTACATGTACGGTTTTTCAATTCAATGGGGACGGTGGAATCTGAACTCAGATCCAACTACGCCATCAGCTATGAGAACTCAGATATTATGGAGGCCAGAGAGGATGTGGTTGTTGTGAACAAAGAGGGTGAAACCTTGAACACAGAGCATTTGATCTGGGAAGAGAAGACCGAAAAGATACACACCGAAGAATTTGTGAAGATCACAACGGAAGATGAAGTAATTTTCGGTCATGGTTTGGAATCCAATCAGGACTTCACCAAGTACCGGATCAAGAAAATCAAAGGAACCATCAATCTGAAGGAAGAAGAAGATGTTGAGAGTGCTGAAAATCCTTGAAGTTGCCTGGTTGCTCATTGGGCTGTTCTCGGTAATAATGGGAGCTTACGAATACAACCAACATGGCTGGGAATTGGCCCGATGGTTCGTTGGTGGTGCACTTGTTGCTGGTATATTTTACGCATTCAGAAGGCGACAGCGAAAGAACTTTGAAAAGTCTGAAGAGGGCAAAAACACCGCATCTAAGAGTTGAGTTATCTCGTTGCCATACTTATCTGCCTCATCCTATCGGCATTCTTTTCAGGAATGGAGATAGCATTTGTATCTGCCAATCGGTTCAAGGTTGAGGTAGACCGTAAGAAAGGTACCGTGTCTGGTGCCATTATCGGACAGTTTCTTGAGAAGCCATCGCAGTTCATCAGCGCGCTTTTGGTCGGAAACAACATTGCGCTGGTGGTTTACGGTATCATCATGGCAAACGTGCTCGAACCGTGGATCAGAAGCTTCACATCGCAGCAAATGGTCATTCTGATTGTACAGACCATCCTCTCTACTCTCCTCATACTGGTTACGGCTGAGTTTCTTCCTAAAGCCTTCTTTCGAATAGAACCCAACCGCATGCTCGAGATTTTTGCCATTCCAGCCAAGATCGCTTACGTCATTTTATTTCCATTGGTATGGCTCATAGACCGTTTCTCAAAACAGGTGCTTTCCGCTTTATTCAAAGTGCGTTTGAATGAAGAACAGCTCACCTTCGGACGCTCCGACCTGGATGAATACGTCAGCGAGTTCACCGCAAGCGGAGACGAGGAAGAAGACGTTGACAGCGAAATAGAGATTTTCAGAAATGCCTTGAATTTCAGCGATATCAAAGTTCGCGAGTGCATGATTCCTCGGGTAGACATCATTGCCATGGATATCAATGCAGATATTGATGACCTCAAGAACAGATTCATTGAAACCGGACTCTCCAAGATTCTGATATACCGCGATGAAATTGACAACATCATCGGTTATGTGCATTCATTCGAGATGTTCCAGAAACCAAAGGCCATCAAGAACATCATCCGTCCCATAAATCTGGTGCCTGAAAGCACCAAGGTGAAGGATCTTCTGACCCAGTTCGGTCAACAGCACCGCAGCGTGGCAGTGGTACTGAATGAGTACGGTGGCACAGCTGGAATGATAACCGTAGAGGATATTGTTGAGGAGATTTTCGGAGAAATAAAGGATGAACATGATCTGGAAGAACTCATTGAGGAAAAGATTTCGGAATATGAGTACCGTTTCTCTGGCAAGTTGGAGATATACCACATCAATAAAACCTACAACCTCGATCTTCCAGAATCTGAAGATTACACCACGTTGGCGGGCTTTATCATAGAACACCATCAGAGTATTCCAGAGGAGAAAGAGAAGATCCGTTTGGATGATTTTCTGTTCACGGTGACGAAAATGGAGGGCACTCGGATAGAGGAAGTGCTGCTGCGCATTGAAGGTTGACCGAATAATTGAATTAATGTTAACGGTATATTAACACCCACATACACGAAGTTCAAGACTTTTGGCACGCACATCAACCAAAGATGAAGGAAGATTCAACTATTCTGATCGTAGATGATGAGGAAGACATTCTGGAGTTCCTCGAGTACAATCTGAAAAAGGAAGAGTTCGAAGTTTACACGGCTTCTTCTGGCAGAAAGGCCATTGAAATTGCCCAAAAAGTAAACCCCGACCTCATCATACTGGATGTGATGATGCCAGACCTTGACGGAATTGAGACCTGCAAAGAGCTGCGTGACCTTCCTAATCTGAAGAATACGCTTATTGCATTCCTTACTGCCCGTAACGAGGACTACTCTCAGATTGCCGGGTTTGACGCTGGTGCAGACGATTATATCAATAAGCCCATAAAGCCACGTGTTCTCATCAGTAGGATAAAGGCATTGCTTAGACGGAATAATCCGCTTAACCTGAACCAGGTTTTCGAGACCGAATCTGGTCTGAAGATCGATCGTAACAAATACGTTATCGAACTTGATGGTAACGAGATCACGCTTCCTAAAAAGGAATTTGAACTTTTGGCCCTGTTGGCCTCCAAACCAGGTCATGTTTTTACTCGAGATAACATCCTGAGTTCTGTTTGGGGCGCGCAAGTGGTTGTTGGAGACAGAACCATTGATGTGCATATCCGAAAGCTTCGCGAAAAGATCGGAGACAAGTCCATTAAAACAGTAAAAGGAGTAGGTTACAAGTTCGAGCAGTAACTTTGCTCGAGTGAAAGGACCTAATCAACGAAATCTTATTGCGTCCACAGCATTGATGGTTGCTGCTGGGCTCACCATCATCTTATCGTTGGTGGATTTCATCGGATTCCGCGCTTTTCATCCAATAAAGGCGGTCATCACTTTCGGAATTTCATTCGTAAGTGCTTATCTGATGGTTCGGTTTGTAGTGAATGTATTCATCTACGAGAAGATCAGATTGATCTATAAGACCATCCATAACCTCAAAACTCCCAAATCTGAACTGAGAAAACGTCTTCAGGAAGAGCGCGATATTCTTGAATCGGTCAACACAGAGGTTGTCTCGTGGGCCGAAAACAAGCAACGCGAAATTCAGTCGTTGAAAGAACAGGAAGCGTACAGAAGAGATTTTCTCGGAAACGTGTCTCATGAACTCAAGACTCCGATCTTCAACATTCAAGGCTATATACACACCCTACTGGATGGTGGCTTGGAAGACGAAGAGATCAACAGGAAGTTCCTGAAACGTGCAGATAAGAGTGTTGAACGGTTGATATCGGTTGTGGAAGATCTTGATGTTATTTCCAGACTGGAATCTGGCCGTTTGGAGCTGAACATCCAACGCATAAATATTGTAGAACTGGCCAAGGAGGTCATAGAAATGGAAGAGATGAAAGCAGAAAGGCGAGACATCTCCATTAGGTTCAACGAGAAGTATGATAAGCCGATCTATGTAATGGCAGATGGTGATCAGATTCGTCAGGTGTACATCAACCTTATCGACAATAGCATCAAGTATGGGTCTCAGGATGGCTCCATCAAGCTTCGTTTTTACGATATGGATGAGAATATCCTTTGCGAAGTAGCTGATGATGGACCCGGAATTGAAGCCAAACACCTACCTCGATTGTTTGAGCGATTTTATCGAGTAGACAAGGCGCGCGACCGTCACGCAGGCGGAACAGGTCTTGGGCTTTCCATTGTAAAACACATTCTTGAAGCCCATGGGCAATCAATTAACGTGCGTTCGTTAACTGGAGAAAACTCCGGAACCACGTTTTCGTTCACACTATCTAAAGCGAAGTAACAAACGCATTAACAGATGCCTTGAATGCATCGAATTTCTGCGGCTGAAATCCAGAATACTCATCCGATTTTCTAATGGCCGCAGTCAGGTCAAACCTCCGCTGATCCAAGGCCACGTGTTGTTTTCGTTCATCAAACAGTTTCGCAAGATATTCCTGCTCTGTTTGTCCAGGCGTGGGTACGAAAACAGCTTTTTTTCCCATTGCTGCCAGATCCATGATGGTTGAATAACCTGATCGGGAAACAATCAATTTCGCTGCGGCAATTTCCTGTTGCAACTGTCCTGCATTCAAATGTGAAACCACACGGAGATTGTCTTCCATTCTATCGAACTGCTTGTCTGGCGTGCCGACCACCGCAGTAACTTTTCCATCAAAACCTTTCAGTTGTTCCAGAACCAACTGTTCGAATCGAGTACGCTGCGGTTCAGGCCCAGAGATAAGTACCAATAAATCGGTTTTCAGTTCGGTTTCAACAGCTTCAAATCGCGATAGCGGCCCGATGTATTCTGAATTGAAGGGTTTAGGGTATTTGTGAGAAAGGTCGCCCGACAAACCTTCTTTTTCAAAATCGGGAATCCAAACCCTTGAGAACCTCCGCATGTAATTCATGTGCATGCGGTACAAGGTTGTTTCGAAAAATGGTGCTTTGATCATAACCTGGTGCGTGATGTACACACATGGCACCTGATCGGTATGCAGCCCGAAACGATTATCAGATATCACTCCATCCAACTTCAGCTTGGGAACAAGCTTCTTCAACTCCTGTTCTTCCTCGCGGATCCGTCCAAGAATTTGAGGCGTTGACCTGAACATTTTCCAAACCATGCCCGTTCCCTTTGGATAGGTTATGTTATAGCCTTCAAAAAGATGAGTTTCCGCATCTGGAAATTCAGAGGACAGCAACTTGAGCGAACGACCTGAAGCAGCGATCACAGGCTCATTTCCTGTGTTCAATAAGTGCCGTATTATGGGTATGCAACGCGTTGCATGTCCCAATCCCCAATCCAGTGGTGCTATCAGAATCCGCTTGCTCATTAATTATGTCGCAAAATGCCAAAAAATCGACCGATAGCAACCAACTTGATTTTTGATAAGGCCTTATTGAAATTACCTTTGTACTCCCCTAATTCTTCAGAGCAAAATGCGTAAACTCATTCTGGCCATCATTGCTATGGCCATCGGCACCGTTGGCTACTCATATGTAGCTCCCGAACCAGACAGTACCAACACACAAGAGGAGGCTCCGGTTTATGAGCGGGAAATGGATTACCGCGGCCACACCAAGAAGACCTACTATGTTGCCATGGATGATGGCATTCGGCTGGCGGTGAACGTATATCTACCAAAAGGATTAAAGAAAGGTGAAAAAGTACCCGCTGTTCTGTTTCAGACCCGTTATTGGAGGGGGGTTGGTTTGAAATGGCCATTTTCTGGCCTTGTTGACATGGTGCCACATACCGCCAATTTCCCTGTTTTGGACCTGCCCAAATACGGCTATGGATTAGTGACCGTTGATGTTCGGGGAAGCGGTGCTTCGGAGGGCACCAAAACCCTTACACTTTGCGACATGCGCGAGGTTATGGACAGCAAGAACATGATCGATTGGGTGGTTGAGCAAGAATGGTGTAATGGGAATGTTGGTGCAACGGGTGTTTCGTACATCGGGAACACTGCACTGTACGCGCTTTACAATCAGCACCCGAACCTGAAGGCCATTGTTCCAACCTATTCGCTGTGGGATCTATATGACGATGTTTCTGCCCCTGGTGGAATCTATTTTCATCAGTTCATCAGTCAGTATGGCGATTTCTGCGAGACGCTTGATAAGAACATCATTCCGAAAAGTAGAAACGCACGGGGCGCTAAACTTTCTTACGGTGTGGAACGCGTGAAAGGCTACTCCAAAAAGGACATGCAGAAGATCTGGGAGCAGCATACGTGTAATCATTATCATAGAACAGAAGGTGGTACGGCCGAATATGCTGATGATGTATGGACCATCAACGGGAGTTTCCGCGTGCGCGACATTCTTTCTCCGCACCTTTTCAAAGACAAGATACAAGGTTCTGGAGCAGCCATTTATTCTTGGAGTGGCTGGTGGGATGCAGCCTTCTCTCATGCAGCCATCCGTCAGTTCATCAATTTAAATGATGGCAGAAACCGCTTACGATTGGGTCCGTGGAATCATGGTGGCGGTGCCAATGTAAGTCCATCCGTGGCTGCCCCATCTCAGCATGATGATGTGAAGGAGGTGGTTCGCTTCTTCGACTATCATTTGAAAGGCATTGACAACGGGTTGGATAAATCTCCTCGAATCTATTACTACACAATGGGTGAGGATGTTTGGAAAACAGCCAACGAGTGGCCTATTCCTGCCGAAAAGCGCGACTTTTTCTTTCATGCCGGTGGAAAAGCAGATTGGTCTGTTGACAGAGCAGACAATAGCTTCACAAACTATAAAGTGGACACCACCCATTCCATAGGAGCAGATTGCCGCTGGAACTTCGGCACAAACCATTCTGGTATCACTTACGCAGATGCTACCTCCGAAGACAGCATCACCGTTGTCTTCACTTTAGCCGAATTGACGGAAGAAATCGAGGTCACTGGGCATCCGCAAGTGAATCTTTATCTGAAATCAGCTACAGAAGATGGTTCTGTTTTCGCGTATTTGGAAGATGTAGATGAGAACGGAAACGTTTGGAAAGTAACAGATGGTCAGTTCCGATTTGTTCACCGTAAGATTCTTGATAAAGCTCCGCATTATGAAGACGTGGTTCCATATCACAGCTTCAATCAGGTTGATGCCATGCCAATGGATACATCAAAAGTGGAAATGGTTTCATTTGATATGTTACCGACCTCTCATTTGTTCAAGAAAGGGCACAGGATCCAAATCCGATTGGCTGGAGTTGATACATACAATTTCAAAATGCTGTATCCGAATGGTGGTGCTTGGGAGATCCATCATGATGCCACGCATCCATCGCATGTGGAACTGCCCATTGTAGACCGCACCGTAGCAGTGGGAATGGATTAAGGTGTCTGCGGACCTTTGATCACATTACTTACAGGGACTGCCAATGCGGCTCCAACTATCGGAGCAACTATGTAGACCCAGATATGCTCCAAGTTTCCAGACACCAATGCTGGCCCAAGAGATCGGGCAGGGTTCATGGATGCACCAGAAATCGGACCTCCCACTAACGCAAGAACTGCTACTGCCGCGCCAATAGCAATTCCAGCCAATGTCCCTACCTCTTTAGAGCCCGTTGCCACCATGATAATAATGAGCATCAGAAGAAAGGTTATTGCCACCTCGAGCACAAAAGACTGCATGACAGACCCAGAAACCAGCGTGGCACCCAAATGAGTGGAATCTTCAGGAAATAAATACCAGAGAAGCGCACAGGCCATGGTAGAGCCGATAATCTGCGCAATTATATAAGGCCCAACTTCCTTCAATGGAAATCTACCCGAAAGCCAAAACGCTATGGTAACTGCTGGGTTGATATGCGCCCCAGAAACATCACCAAAACTGTAAACCATGGCCATGACAACCAAACCAAAAACCGTACAGATGCCAAGATGACCCACGGCTCCATCCGTTACACCGTTAACAACAACGGCTCCGCAACCTGTGAAAATCAACCCGAAGGTTCCGAGAACTTCAGATAATAATTTTCGAGTCATAATCTAAATGTAGTAACATCCGAAAACATAAAAACTTGCACACTTCCATGGCTTTTCACGATAGTCATAACCGATGCTGATCTATTCTCCGCCTCCAAAAAACCGCTTTCTCAGAGCCGCAAAAGCACCAACAACCGCCACGGCAATTACCTTCCAGAATTTAAGTAATGCCGCAAATACACCAGCTTTGGCCAATACTTTACCAGCAATGAGACCTCCTATACCGTAGGCGGCCACCTCATCAATATCAGGGTCGAAATTACTGTACTTATGTCCTTCATTAAACTCAACACTGGCGAGGATTTCATCAATATCGTTCTTAAACACAGGTAGCACGCTTATATCTCCAATCGCATTCATGTTCAGATAACCTTTTCTCCCAAGAATACGGATGTTGTAATTGAGCGTATTTACATCAGAGCCTTCGAAGTGCAACTCTTTGGCCCAATGTAATTTCTTATTGGCCTTGTCGTAATAGGGAGGAGATGCCCAGCCGAGCAACTCAATAGTTGGATAGCCTTCCTCTTTACGTAGCGAATTCTCTTCTTTGGCATCGCTCTGCATCTCTTCCAAGAGATCATCATAGTTGATATCCTCGGCATCATCATCTTCAATATATCCATCATCTGAATAAGTGATTTCCACAGCGTAGGTGAAATCTTCACTCAACGGAGAAATTTCCTCTGGAAAAAGCATTCCTAAACATTCCGATGGAGGATTACCCCAAAGATCGCTAAGTACATAACTGCTCTGTTCGGAGTTTAGGAACTTGTACCCTTCTGGCACGTTAATGTTCGCTACTCCATCCATTAGCTCTACGGTTCCATATTGGTAGTCGAAAGAGCCATTTATACTATCCATAATGGCCTGAACGTCTACAATTTCTTCAGTAAGTGCTGTGTCTTCTTGGGCACATGTTAAGGATGCGGCTGCAAGAAGTATAATCAGTGTGATAAATTTTCTCATGTAGGCGATTGGTTAAGGGTTGATAGATGAGCAAAATATAATAAAGTATTACATTCTGGCTTCACAATTTTATGTTATTGAAATCGTAGTGACAAAAAAGCCCCGCCACGCGAATCGCGTGGCGGGGCTTTCCGTAGTTATCCGTAACGAAGAGGCTTACATCATGCCGCCCATGCCACCCATTCCTCCTGGAGGCATTCCTGCCATTGGGTTGCCTTCTTCTGGCTCATCGGCCAATACGCACTCGGTGGTAAGAAGCATACCTGCAATAGAGGCTGCATTCTCCAACGCCACACGGCTTACTTTGGTAGGGTCGATAATACCGAAATCGTACATGCTTCCGTACTCATCTGTACGCGCATTGTAACCGAAATCGTCTTTTCCTTCTTTCACTTTCTGAACCACAATGCTGCCTTCTAGACCAGCGTTGGCCACGATCTGACGCAATGGCTCCTCGATAGAGCGAAGAACGATGTCGATACCTGTTTTCTCATCTGCATTCTCTGGCTTCAGCTTGCCAATAGCTGCAATGGTACGTAGGTAAGCTACGCCACCACCAGGAACGATTCCTTCCTCAACCGCAGCGCGGGTTGCGTGAAGTGCGTCATCCACACGGTCTTTCTTCTCTTTCATTTCAACCTCAGTTGCAGCACCTACATAAAGTACAGCCACACCTCCGGCCAACTTGGCCAAACGCTCCTGAAGTTTCTCACGATCGTAATCAGAAGTTGTAGACTCGATTTGAGCTTTGATCTGATTTACACGCGCCTTGATAGCGTCTTCCTCGCCAGCACCATTTACAATAGTGGTGTTGTCTTTATCGATAACGATCTTCTCAGCAGTACCAAGGTCGGCCAATGTAGCGTCTTCCAACTTCAGACCTTTCTCCTCGCTGATCACGGTTCCGCCAGTAAGGATTGCGATGTCTTCCAACATGGCTTTTCTTCTGTCTCCGAAACCTGGTGCCTTAACAGCAGCAATTTTGAGTGAGCCACGGATCTTGTTCACAACCAATGTTGCCAACGCTTCTCCTTCAACTTCCTCGCAGATGATCAACAATGGCTTACCGCTCTGTGCAGCTTTCTCCAACACAGGCAGCATGTCTTTCATGTTGCTGATCTTCTTATCGTGGATAAGGATGAACGGGTTGTCCAAAACCGCTTCCATTTTCTCGGCATCGGTAACGAAGTATGGCGACTGGTAACCGCGGTCGAACTGCATACCTTCCACAACATCAACAGTTGTTTCGGTTCCTTTTGCCTCTTCTACCGTAATTACACCTTCCTTGCCTACTTTGCTCATGGCCTCGGCAATCAGTTTTCCGATGGTTGCATCGCTGTTGGCAGAGATGGTAGCCACCTGCTCAATTTTAGCGATGTCGTCTCCTACCGACTTCGATACTTTCTTAAGCTCAGTAACAACAGCCTCAACAGCTTTGTCAATACCTCTCTTAAGGTCCATTGGGTTAGCACCTGCTGCCACGTTCTTCAAACCAGTAGTTACAATTGCCTGAGCAAGAACAGTAGCGGTAGTGGTTCCGTCTCCGGCCACATCGTTGGTTTTGGAAGCCACTTCCTTAACCATTTGTGCACCCATGTTCTCGATAGCGTCCTTCAACTCGATCTCCTTAGCAACAGTAACACCATCTTTGGTTACTGCCGGAGCACCGAATTTCTTATCGATAATTACGTTACGACCTTTTGGACCCAAGGTCACTTTTACTGCGTTTGCAAGGGCATCAACCCCTTTTTTCAATCTGTCGCGTGCGTCCAGATCGAATTCAATTTGCTTTGCCATTTTGTTTGATTTTTAAAGGTTTGATGATTAAACGATTGCGAAAATGTCAGACTCACGCATGATGAGTACATCAGTTCCGTCTACGTTGACCTCTGTGCCAGAGTACTTTCCGTAAAGCACGGTGTCGCCTACTTTAACGGTCATCGGTTCGTCTTTTTTTCCTGTTCCAACAGCAACCACGGTTCCTTTCTGTGGCTTCTCCTTTGCCGTGTCTGGAATGTAGATTCCTGAAGCTGTCTTCTCTTCAGCTGCAGCAGCCTGAACAACTACTCTATCAGCCAATGGTTTGATGTTAATAGCTCCCATTTTTGATTATTTATTGATTAATGAATTTTAGTTTGATGCTTCCCGCTTGTCGAAATCTGTGCCAACACATGTTTGGCACACCTATGACTGAAAACCTGACACTCGGGCAAAAAAAATGTCAGAATGTGCGTGACATCCTGACATTTCCTGCAATGCCTTCTTGGAAACTACTCGGCTGGTTCCTCAACTGGAAGCGGCTCTGAAACGCTTTCTGCCCCAGGAAGAGCTGCGTTATCGATCTGCTCCTGAATGGCCGATTCTTCCTGAATCACTTCTCCTCTGTTGATGAAGAAATTCGAACCCAAGGTAAAAACGATAAGTGCCAGCGCTAGGTACCAAGTAGCTTTTTCCAAGAAATCGCCCGTACGTTGAACCCCAATTATCTGATTTGATGATGAGAAGTCTGATGCCAAACCTCCACCTTTACTGTTCTGAACCATCACAATGCCGATAAGTAGCATACATACAATGATGATCAGTATGATTATTAGTGTATACATTTTATTCTGAAGTGAGTTTTTCCTCTATTTCTTTCAAACGGGCGGCAAAGTAAGTGCTTTTCTCTGGATATTTCAACATGAGTGATTCATACGCCTGCTTTGCCAATTCGTACTTCTCTTGCTGGAAATAGATGCGCGCCAATGTTTCTGAAACCACTGAAAAGTCTCCTTCATCGGCCTTGGCCGCCACTTTACGCGGATTGAAGAATTCCGCTCGCTTCTTCGGCAATTCGTCCGCTTGGGTCAGAAAATGATCGATGAGTTCAATCTTGCTCCGTTTTTCTGTTTCTGTAACTGGCTTTGGAACCGATCCTTGTTTATCAATCTTCCCTGTTTCCGTGAAGGCAAGCCATTCGCTGAAACTAAGTTCTTCTGGCTCTGGCGTTTGCTCTTCTCTGATCGGTAGCTCTGGTAATTCTGCTGTTTCCAGCTGATAAATGATCGGCTCTGGAATCAACTCATCTGGAAAACGCAGACCGGTAACCTCTTCGGCTAGGCCTTCATTTGAGGCCTCTTCAATGTTGGTCGTATTTTCCTCAACCTCTACTGTTTCCGCAACTGATTTCTGTTGCTGTCTTCTTTTATCGTTGAGATAATCATGCAGCACTTTTCTGTCGGGCGACATGACAGCTGCCAATTGTAGCTGCTTAAGCTGGTCGATGTGATTTTCTGAGCGAAGATTCTTGGCCAACAAAATCTGAGCAAGAGTGAAATAAGGGTATCGCTTTATCACTTCTCGCAAATGAGGTATGCTGTCCAAACCCATTGAATTCGGATCATCAACCCAAGTATGGAACTGATCCTGCGTCATCACCAATTAACCACAGCCTCGTTGAAAACATCCACTATCAACTGCTGATTTATCTCGTCAATAAGCGTCTGCTCAACGTCTGCCAGATTCTGCGTAGCATCGAAATCCGCAAATCGTGTGAATGCTTTGTCAAAGCTCTTAGTATCGTCCTTTGTATTAGTATAGGTTACGTTCACCGTAATTGTCAAACGGTTTTTGGCTGCTGTTTCGTTTCCCTGAATGGCCACCGGACGTGTCTGATAACTTGAAATATATCCTTCAAAACGAATATCCCCACTCTTCCTTACAAGGTCCAGATTTGTACGGCTTACAAAAAGATCGCGCAGCGCTTCCGTAAACGCCTGAGGAACATCAGCCGGTGCAAGTGGATCATATGAAGGGAAAAAATCGATGCTTACAGATTTCACATCTGGAGAGATGCTCGCACCGGTGAACGAGTAAACGCCACAACCGCTTAGCGAAGAAAAAAAAAGAAACGAGATAAGGAGAAAACGTGTCATCCGCAGATGACGGAGTGAACCTTTGATGAACTCAACGTTTTTCATTCTTCCTTTTTCCAATATCCCGCTCAACCGAGGTTGTGTTCCTTGATTTTTCTGTAAAGCGTTCGTTCGGAAATTCCCAACTCCTCTGAAGCTGCCTTTCTCTTTCCACGATGCTTCTCCAACGCCTTTTTGATGAGTTCTATTTCACGGTCCTCAAGAGAAAGTGACTCTTCAACTTCTTCGTGGTCTTCATACACCTGCTCACCCGGGCGATGGATCTGTACTTCATGAACACCTGAAGCAAAATCGGCAGCACCCACCGGATCTACATCCTGATGCAGCCTGCGGATGGTGGAAGCGTGATGCTCGCTTATCTCCACTTCGTTCTGACCTGAAACCACATCCAACACCAATTTCTTCAGGTCGTTGATGTCGCGCTTCATGTCAAAAAGCACCTTATACATCAGTTCGCGCTCCGAGAAGTCGGTCTGCGATTCTCCACTGCCAGAACTGGAAGTTGCGGTTCTTACTGCGGGCAAATTCGGCTTGCCGTGGTCAGGCAAATAATGTCGTAGCGTGTCGGCACCTATCTCGCGTTCCTTTTCAATGATGGAGATCTGCTCGGTCACGTTCCGCAACTGACGGATATTTCCTGGCCAACGATAATTCATCAAGAGTTCACGTGCACTGTCATCCAAACGAACGGTCGGCATACGGTATTTCTCGGCAAAATCGCCCGCGAATTTTCTGAACAGCAATGGAATATCGTCCTGCCGTTCGCGCAATGGCGGAATAATGATCGGCACCGTGTTCAAACGGTAATAAAGGTCTTCGCGAAACTTGCCTTTGCTGATGGCTTCAGGAATATTGACGTTGGTAGCGGCAACCGTTCGCACATTCGTTTTCAACGGCTTGGATGAACCCACTTTGATGAATTCGCCTGTTTCCAAAACCCGAAGCAGACGCACCTGGGTTGACATGGGCAATTCGGCAACCTCATCTAAGAAAATGGTGCCGCCATCTGCCACTTCGAAGTAACCTTTCCTAGCTTCGTGTGCTCCTGTAAATGAGCCTTTTTCGTGACCGAAAAGTTCCGAATCGATGGTTCCTTCCGGGATAGCCCCACAGTTAACGGCAATGTACTGTCCGTGCTTGCGCGCACTCAACTGGTGAATGATCTGCGGAAAAACCTCCTTACCAGTTCCACTCTCTCCAGTCACCAGCACGGAAATATCGGTGGGTGCCACTTGCATTGCCGTGTTGATGGCGTGGTTGAGCAATGGCGAATGGCCGATGATCCCGAATCGTTGCTTAATTTGGTCAACTGTCATCTCAACTTACTTTACCGCGGTTCCTATCAACGTGGCCGAAGTGCAATCATCCACAAAAACGTTCACATAATCGCCCACTTTGTAGTTCTCGCGTGGAAACACGATCACCTTGTTCTGTGGGTTTCTTCCCTGCAATTTCTCTTCCGACTTGCGTGATGTTCCTTCAACGAGCACGCGGTGTACTTTCCCAAGATCCTTGCGGTTGCTTTCCAACGAATTCTGCATCTGAATATCAATGACCTCAGAAAGCCTTCGTCCTTTCACTTCCTCCGGAATGTCATCCTCAAACTTTCTGGCAGCCAATGTTCCTGGGCGTTCCGAATACTTGAACATGTAGGCAAAATCGTACTTCACCAGCTGCATCAACGTCAATGTATCCTGATGTTCCTCTTCGGTTTCGGTGCAGAACCCTGTGATGATATCCGTTGAAATCCCACAATCCGGAACAATTTCACGGATCTTCTCGATGCGTTTGAGATACCACTCGCGTGAGTAGCCACGGTTCATGATGTCGAGCACGCGTGTGTTTCCCGATTGCACTGGCAGGTGGATGTAGCTACAGATGTTCTCATACTTGGCCATGGCGTGCAACACTTCGTCTGTCATATCTTTCGGATGTGAAGTGGAGAAACGCACGCGCAGGTCTGGATCGACCTCTGCAACCATAACCAGCAATTCTGCAAAGTTTACAGTTCCAGTAAGATCACCTTTGGCGAGAATATCCTTCTTGAGGCCTCCACCGCCCCACAGGTAGCTGTCCACATTCTGACCGAGAAGCGTCACCTCGCGGTAGCCGCTCTCGAACAATTGACGTGCTTCCTCAACAATAGTCTTCGGATCACGGCTTCTTTCGCGACCCCGCGTAAACGGAACCACACAAAAACTGCACATATTATCGCAACCACGTGTGATGGAGATGAACGCGGTCACACCGTTTCCACCCAATCGAACTGGGTTAATGTCTGCGTAGGTTTCCTCTCGAGAAAGCAACACATTCACCGCCTTCTGACCAGTTTCGGCCACACGCACCAAGTTCGGCAGGTCGCGGTAACTGTCTGGCCCAACAACGATGTCAACGATCTTTTCCTCTTCCAGCAATTTGGTTTTGAGACGCTCGGCCATACAGCCCATCACGCCTATCACCATATCCGGGTTCGCTTTTTTCGCCTTGCGGAAAATATCCAAGCGACCACGAACACGCTGCTCAGCATTATCACGAATGGCGCAGGTGTTCACGAAAACCACATCGGCCTCCTCAAGGTTCTTGGTGGTCTCGAATCCCTCATCGATCAACACGGATGCAATGATCTCACTGTCCGAAAAGTTCATCTGACAGCCATACGATTCGATGTAAAGTTTCTTGCCTTCACCGCCTTTGGCAGCCATTTCCAACGCCTCGCCCTGGCGGGTTTCGTCAATGTCTTTGGTCAGTATATCCTGATTCTCCATCTCAAAAAATTGGAGCGCAAAGGTACAGAATATATGCAGAAACTGCCAGTTTGGCAGACTTTGTCTGAACGCAACTTGGCAATTGCTATTCGCTATTTTCGCCAAGCCGATGAGCAATCCGAAAACACTCGATATCATTCTGCCCTGCTATAACCCCCGTTCTGGCTGGGAATCCGCGCTTTCGGAGAGCATTTCCAACATCAAAATACTACTCGGTGAAAATGTGATCCAATCGGTCATCATTGTAAATGACGGTTCGGTTTCGGGTGTAACCGAAGATGCGGTTTCGATACTTGTTTCTTACCATCCGGAAGTAAAACTCATCGAGTATCCGAATAATCAAGGCAAGGGTTACGCTGTAAGAACTGGCGTTAGAAGTAGCGATGCCGACCTGCAGATATACACCGATATTGATGTGCCCTACGTTGAGGAATCCATCAAAGAATTCTACCGGATCCTGAAAAGTGATGAAGCTGATGTTGTGGTTGCCAGTCGGGGTGATACGTATTACGATTCGCTTTCTGGTTTCCGAAGAATATTGTCCAAATCGTTGCGTTGGCTCAACGGTTTCTTATTCGGCTTGAAGATCAAAGACACGCAAGGAGGATTGAAGGGCTTCAATGAAAAGGGCAAGGCGGTTTTTCTGAGAACATCGGTTAACCGTTACCTCTTCGACCTGCAATTTATCCAAATGGCTTCGAAAGAAAACCTGCGGTTGAAGGCGTTGGACGTGAAACTGAAACCGGACATCATACTGCCATCGCCCAGCCCAATGATTCTGCTCAAGGAATTGCATAATTTCATTTCACTCCTTTTCTCGAGATAGTGTTCCGATTCGAAAAGCATGTATTCTTCTCTGCGCTGGCTGTTGTATTGTTGGCCGTTGGTGTTTGTTTCCGATTTTTCGGAGACATCATTTTGCATGCTGATGAGTTCCTTTTTGGTGCATGGGGAGATGGGCTGAAGAACTATTTCACCGTTGCATACCAAGTGATCCATGGCGATGGACTTTGGTTCAATGGCATGCTTTATCCGTTTGGCGACCACATCATTTTTGCAGACGGTCAACCGCTGTTGACCAAGGTGCTACAGTTCTTCATTGAACCGGATGTGAACAACGGCCCAAAGATCATTGCCATTATGAATCTGCTGATGATCGGCAGTCTGGTCATCACCGCATGGTGTGTGCATCGATTACTTGTTTGGAATTATGTTGGCACATGGTTCGCTATTCCATTCAGCTTGACCATTGCTTTCCTTAGTCCGCAGGTGGCTCGGTTTGGTGGACACTATGCATTGGGTTACACTTTTGTTATACCTCTGGGTTGGCTGCTTATTGCCAGTTTTTCGCGCAGCAAATGGCCGTGGTTAATTGCCGTGTTATCATCGTTTTTCGCGCTCGGGGTAGGTTTTCTGCATCCTTATTATCTGTTCATTTTCGTCATCTTCTTAGGCGCGGTTCTTGGCTGGGAGTTGATTATAAACCGTTTCCAATTCGCTAAGGTTGGACAGTTGATTCCAAGAATTTTCACTCTGCTGGTGCCATTGGTTCTTTTCATGCTGTATCAGCATTCGGTTGACCCCTACACGGATAGACCAACCAGCCCAGGTGGCATGTTCAGTCACATGGCCACATTTCAGAGTGTTTTCACTCCGGTTTACGACCCGTTTTACAACCTTTTCCACTCCTACTTCTTTCGCATTTTCATTCCATCAAGTTGGGAAGGAAACGCATACATAGGTCTGGTTGCATCTTTCACTGCTTTCGCTTCCATTTTTGTGTTGGCTAAAAGAGCCATCAGCAGAAGGTGGAAACTGCTGACACACCCGGTACTTCCTCCTACGCTGAAGGATGGTTTAATTCCTGCGATCATCGTACTGCTGTTTGCAATGGGGCTTTTTCATCGGCTTGGTCTTCACTGGTTGTCCGACTTCATTTCTCCTATCAAACAGTTCCGTTCACTTGGTCGAATAGCTTGGGTGTTCTACTACGTTTTTTCCGTTTGGGTGGTATACCATCTGTATGTTCTGTTCCGTCATTTCAGGTCGTTGCATAAGGGGAAGTACACCTATCACATTACGGTCGTTGTAACGGTCTGCGCATTTGTTTGGATGTTGGATGCCATTGTGAACATCAAATACCACAAGGCTTTAATGCTTAACCGAAATGCGGTTGAATCCTTTAGCAACAAGTATGTTTCTGATTGGCAAGCGGCTGGTGTGAATATTTCCGACCATCAGGCCATTTTACCACTGCCAATGCAATTGGTGGGGTCAGAAAAAATAGGCTTGGAAAATGGACAGAAAAGCCTGTTGCATGCCATGAAGGGATCGTTCTCATCTGGGCTTCCAATCATTGGTGGAGCCATGTCGAGAACATCACTGAACGTGACTGAAAAAACGGCTCAACTTGTGGCCGATTCGCTTTTTCCAAGGCCGATTCTGGATGAAATGCGCGATGACCTGAAACTGTTGTTGTTACAATCTGACGAGCCGTTGAATCGGGAAGAGCAGCGCCTTATTTCTCTGTCGCAACCCGTCTTTAGCTGTAATGAATACAAGCTTTATTCTGTGAGTATTGATGAGATAAAGTACGCTTATGCGGAGATGGTCGTAATTCCCGATTCCGTGAATTACTCAGAGATGAACTTCTTAAAACCCAACTGCGCGGAAAAGATTGAGGACCGGCTCTGGACAGCTGAGACATATCGTGTTGAATCAGGCTGTAGATTCATTGATTCCACTTTTCAAGATTCCGTTCTCCTAAATATCAGTTATTGGGTAAAGGTTGACCCGAACGAAGAGCTCCTTCCTAACCGAGTTTTCGATTGCAATCAGGAATGGCGAATCTCTGGCACCATCGGTTCAAAACCTGAACTACTTGATGGCTGGCTACTGGTCTCTGAGAACCTTCAGATGGAAGCAGGTAAACACCATGTTTTCATGACCGATGCCCGACCAGGTACCGTTAGCCGAATCATGCTAAGGAATGCCGAAGAGACCGTTTATCACCGCTCAGAAGACGGCACAGTTTTCATCAATAATGTACCACTGAGGTAGATGTTGAGAACGAAAATACAGTGGCTGATAGCATTGATCATTAGCATAATGGTCACGGCCTATTTTCATAATGGCAAGAAGATCAATGGAGTGATCTGGTCTGATCAAGAAGGCTATTACATCTACTTGCCAGCACTTTTTATTGATGGTTTCGACAAGGCAACTTGCATCAACGGCTGTCGCACTGTTGATACACCTGATGGCCCGCGCATTTTCACCAAATACACATATGGCGTGGCACTGCTGGAAAGTCCGTTTTTTCTGGTTGCTCATGTGGCATCCAAATTAAGCAGCTACCCATCTGATGGAAGATCGCTACCGTATATCTGGGCTGTAATGCTGGCGGCCATATTCTATATGCTGGCAGGTATCTCACTGATCTCCAAATTACTTTCGGAGCTCAATTACAGCAGACCGATACAATGGGCTGTTCCACTTCTGATTCTACTTGGCACCAATCTTTTTTACTACACGTTCCGCGAAGCTGGAATGTCTCATGTCTACTCGTTCTTTCTCATTTCTCTGCTGTGCTACGCGTCTTTTAAAAAGACAAAGTCAACGGCTCTGGTGTGGGTAGTCCTGACTGCCGTTCCATTGGCACTGCTCGTGCTGATAAGGCCTACGAATGCAGTTGCGGTGTTGATACCCATGTTTTGGGGAGCAAAACCATCCGAGATCTTGCACCGAATCAGGCTATTCATATTGGAGTGGCGTTGGATATTGGTATTTGGATTGGCCTTCGCAGCACTTATTCTCCCCCAAATATTGTACTGGAAAATGGTGACCGGTAACTACGTGGTCTATTCGTATGGAGATGAAGGCTTTACATATTGGAACAGACCTAAAATGCTGCAAGTACTGTTCAGTCATCAGAACGGTTGGCTTACCTATTCTCCTGTCATGTTGTTTCCACTGGCTGGCCTTTTCGGCATGATCAGGTCCAAGCAGTACAATTGGTTACTGCCAACAATTATGCTGGTGATCATAACCTACATTTTTGGGAGTTGGTGGGCCTGGTGGTTCGGGGGTGCTTACGGCCACAGATGTTATGTCGATTTCCTTCCCGTTTTTGCCATCCCGTTCGGATATGTAATTCAGCGCATGGAAAATTGGACCACCTTGATGAAGGTTGGAACAGGCGGCATCTTCCTCATTTTGGTCTTCATCAACATAAGAATGAGCGACTTCTACATGGGAATGTGGGATGGACCTGACTGGACCTGGTTGAGCTACATTGAGAAGCTACGACAGGTATTCTACATCAATTAGCGAATAAGCGAAAACCTGCCTCTGTAAATGTGAGGTTCGCCCAGAATATCTATCACTCGAACGTGATAAACGTACACGCCCTGAGGTACGGGTTTGCCCATGAATGTCCCGTCCCAACCCTCATCAAGGCTGGCTGAGAAGAACAGTTCCTGATTCCAACGATTGTAGATCGTCATCTCAAAACTCTTAATGCTTTGCCCTTGCGGAATCCAGGTTTCATTCAGGTCGTTGTCATCTGGCGTAAATGCATTTGGAATGTACAGTGTGAAATGAGGTTTCACTTCAACCTTACCTGATATCGTATCCATACATCCATTGGCAGTAGTTACAATCTGTGTAATGGAAAAAGTACCCGTATCTGGCAGTTCGTATTGCGTTTCAAATGCCACAACTTCATCGCCCATCGGGTAGAAAGTGAACTCACTGCTCACCACACTGTCCGCCAAATTGACCACAGTAACATTTGGGTCAATAATGCTCATAACCTTCGGATTGGCACTGAAAAGTGCATCTGGCTTGAGATAGGCTTCGATGATATTTGAACGTGTCACGGCATCAGCACATCCATGAGATGTCTGCACATTCAACGAAACCGAATAGACCCCAACATCATAAACAGCAGTTGGGTCTGCATTGGTTGACGATGCCCCATTGCCCAAGTTCCAACTGTAATAAAGCGAGCTACCACCATTGTAAGATTGATCCTGGAAATTGACCCGCAGAGGTTCACATCCATCCGCCACGTTGAATGTGAAATCAGCATCAGGCATTTCATAAACCTCTATGGTTCCTATAAACGGATTGCTCTCGCAACCATTATCGGTTACGATGAGCGTGACATCCTGCAGACCGGGAGCATTGAATATTACACCTTGAGGGTCTTGCAAGGTAGAGCCTGCTGGGTAACCAACGGGTCCAAAATCCCAATCGAACGTTGCGTTGGGGCCGAAGTATCCAGTTGCAAGGAGATCAAAGGAGTTCACGGTAAAGCAAAGACCATCTGGAATAGCGAACTCAGCAGTTGGTGTTGGAAAAACAGTAACCTCAACCGTGTCATAATTCTTACAACCTTGATCAATGGCCGTCAAAACATATTCTATTATCTGAATGCTATGCGTTGGATTTACCAGCTGCAGAGTGGTGCTACTCGCCAATGGGTCGGCAACTCCATTTATTGGACTCCAAGAATAAGTGATCCCAGCCAACGGAGCAGAACCTATGGCAACAGATTCGCCCGAACAAAATTCCACATCGGCACCTGCGCTTACCATTGGCGGACCAAGAATCTCAATCTGCCCAGTCTCAGTGGGTGAAATACAACCATTCCAAGAAACGGTAAGGCTTACATTGTAAATGCCGGGTGTATCCCAAAGCACAGCCAATGGCCCACCTCCATTACCATTTGTCACCACTCCTCCGCCAAAGTCCCATAGATATTGTGCAGCCGGACTGGCATTTCCAGAATACTCTACAAGCAGTGGTTCGCCAGCACATCCAACCGTAGGCAGATCGAATGTACCTGTTGGCGGAGGCGTAATTGATACCAGAACCGTATCATCATTGGAGCATCCGTCCGATCTGGTTACCGTTACAATGTATTCCATCTGTTGCTGCGGTGTACACAGCGGATTGTAAACATTCGGATTGGAAAGGTCTGTTGCCGGGCTCCATGCAAATGTGCTTCCAGGGGCATTAGAAGTGGCGTTGAGCAGAACACTTCCCCCAATGCATACGGAAACGTCATTCCCTGCAAAAGGTGTCGGGCCGTCATCTACAGTAACCGTAACAGAATCAATAGCAGGAGCCGACCCGCAGTTATCCTCAACAGATACCTGATAGGTTGTAGTTATAGTTGGTGCTGGAGATATGGTTTGAGCAACCCCGAAACCATTATCCCAAGTATAAGTGTAAGTTCCGCCACCACCACTTGCCTGACACCAAGCGGTGGCGTTTCCAATACAGATCGTAGTATCGTTACTTGTTGTAGTGGTAATTGGGTCAAGGTCGTTGATGTAGATTCTGAACGTGTTGGTAAGACCACAAGTAGAAGTTATTACCGTAAACTCGATGTATTCCGGTCCTTCGGCAGTGTTGTCATTTATTGGTGTGATTGTAAATGAAACGGTGTTCTGACCTGCTGGAATGGTAATGGTACTATCTGCCTGGTTCAGTTCCGGAATGGGTTCATAGTCCACACCATACTCGGCCGTAGAACTTTCTATCCAAATGGGAACTTGAAAGTTCTGACCAAGGGTAGGCCCGTTGAGTGTAAGCGTAACGGTTGCATCATTACATCCTTCGTAGGCTGTTGAATCTGCTGCAGCCGTTGCCGTTTCAATGACTACACTTCCGGTTGTCAAACTGTTCTCCACAACAAAACAACCCGTGTCGTAAGACGAATCTCCGCCATCCGATATCATCATTCTCAAATGATAGGTTTCTCCACATATAACGGGGGTTTCTGCCGTTATTACCGTAGTAAAACCGCCAAATACCACGTATAAGCTGTTTTGAACTGTATTATCCACGTAGTAGTTCGGATTCCCGCAACCCTGATTGTTAACAGTGCCTATGGAAACTGGCGTTGCCGTACCAGGCACAAGGGTTATCAATGTTTCCGGAAATGGCACCGTAACACCTTGAACAGTAATTGCAAAAATGTCGTTGAACGTTGGATTGCAGGAAAATGAAGGATGTTCTTCCGAACCGAAAACATAATCGAATGACACAAGGTCGGCATTGGGAACAAAGTCAAACTCCAAGGTCAAGGCATCATTTGATGTAATACCTGCCAATCCAGCCAAATACGGATTCCCAGGAGTACCTAACACAGAACTTGAAAAGGTTGTCTGGTTCTGTGCAAAATCCATTACCTCTCCAGTTCCAAAAACAACTCCCGAACTCACATTAAGACCCGTGGCATTGGCTCCTGTGGTAAATGCTCCGATAGCGTCTGGAGAACCAGTTATGCTAGCATTGGAAACAACCACACCCGGACCAGCGATCAACTCCGCCAATTGTTGCGCTGTTTGACCTGTTGTAACCACCAGCTGACCATAGGCCCTAAAAGAGCCAATTGCCAGAACTAAGCAGAAAAAGGTGGTAAACAGGTTTCTCACAGGTTGATTTTTTGGGCGCGCAAAATTACCGAATCTTTAAAGCTCTATTTCAATATGGTAACGTGTCCGAATTCTTTAATGTACGTGCTTTTAACTGAGCGCGCCAGAATTCTATATGCGTAGACCCCATTTACAGGGTCATGGTTGCCTTTGTTGTCTTTACTTCCATCCCATTTCTCAAAAGGGTCTTCCGAGTGGAACATCAGATTGCCCCAACGGTCGTAGACCCATATCTCGTACTCACTCATACCGAATGCCTTTGGACCCCATGTGTCATTGATGCGGTCTCCGTTCGGGGTAAAGGCATTTGGCACCCAAAATCTGACCTCAGGTTCAACCCTCACCCAAATAGAATCGGAAGACACGCATCCGTTATCATCAGTAAAAACGATCACGGCCTGATAATTCCCTGTATCCGAATAAAAATGTTCAAACGTGCAGTTAGGGATTGAATCTGAAACGGTTGTACCATCTCCAGGAAAAAGTTCACAGGAAACTGCATTGCTCGTTCCTGTGAATGTAAACACGGGGTCGTAAACATATTTGAAGTTGGTATCCACACCCAAACTTGCAGTAGGCAATGGAAGCACCTCAATGGCATTGGGAATCTGAAAGACGGACGTATCGACACATCCAGTTTCTGTCCAGATAGTGAGAGTAATGTCATAGGTACCGGGAGTTTGGTAGGCATGAAGAACCCGAGAACCGGTCAGTTCAGTGCCATCGCCCATATCCCACTGGCTTTGGTGCGGTGTGTAAGCCAAGGAGCTGTCCAAAAGAAATACTCCCAATGGTGCGCATCCCTGTAGATTATCCGCGTTAAAGAATGCCTGTGGACGCGGATACATCTCGATGGTAGAAATTGCCTCATCGGTACAAACGGCTTCCGTTACCTGAACAGACACATCATACGTTCCAACAGTGTCGAACACCACCCCTTGAGGATTCATTTCGGTAGAGGTAGAGGGTGTGCCATTCTGAAACTCCCAATAGAATGTGGCGCCAGAACCAAAATCTCCTACTGCAGAAAAGTCGATGGAGTTGGCATCAAAACACTGTTCTCCACTGCTGAGAATATCCACCGAAACATCATTGTAAACCAGAATGTCATCAATTGTAGTATCGGCACAGGGATAACCAGGATTGGCAACCAACGTGACGCTGTAAACTCCAGTATCGGGATACGTGAAGACGGGATCCTCTGCAAATGCGGTGTCGCTGAATGTTCCCGCAACACCAAAATCCCAATGATAGAACTGGGCATTGACGCTATTGTTGCCGAAGTCAACGGTCAGCCCATTGCATGGGTCATGAAAAGTAGGTTGAGGTGGAATGACGGCCTGAATATTTGAAGTACAACTCACCACATTGAACTGAAAATCGCGTTTGTTAATGCTTAGCAATTGCCCATTCCGATATTCCTCTACGCAGACTCCCACCACAAACTGACCTACCTGAGTAGGCACACCGGTTAGCAATCCGGTCTGCGGGTCAATTGTAAGTTGAGGTGATGAATTGAGCGGATACGAACTACTATAACCTCCTCCCCAAATAATTGAACTGTAAGGTGGACCCAATGGAGGAATGGGCTGCGGATCTATCTGGTCGCCCCCATGAAATGGCGTACATAACGAATACACCAGTTGATCTCCTTCAGGATCTGTTGCCGAATGGTCGAAAACAAGTTGGTCGCCAGTACAAAGGGCAATAGGTGGAAAGCCATTGAAATATGGACTTGAATTACATGAGTTCAGGGCCGTTTCCGGTATTTGAACGTAGTACGTTGATCCAAGATCTTCTGGATTGACCAGATTGACTATGGTCGGGTTTCGGCAACAGCGTTGGTATGCAACATGATAGCCACCAGCAATGTAAGGTAGCGTGGTTGTAACCGTGTAAATTGCCTCCTCCACACAGACATCGGGCGGGGCTTGCAAGCACGGATTGTTGATGATAACAGGAAGCTGCTGGGAGCCCGTGAAAGGTGCTGTAAGGTTAACCACCAGGTTGCCAGAATTATCGTAAACCGCAATGTTGGCCGGATTGTCATACGGAGCACCAGTAACCGTATAGCAGTCGCGGTAAACCTTGAGCGTTATCTGATACTGATCACCACCAAGGCACTCGTAGAATATCTCGCCACCAACCAAATGGGCCGCACGGACCCATACGGCCGAGGCAAGGATAAGAATCCAAGTGAGTAGGGTTTTTGGCATACGGTGTTATTCTCCTGAGAGCACACGAACCACATCTGTTTCCTTCACCTCGATTCCGATGGGCGGTTCCACCCATACCTTGTAAATATATTGTCCAGCAGGCAGCTTTTTCCCTTTGAATGTGCCATCCCAAGCGTTGGGATCATCAAATCGGCCCTCCAAGATCAGCTGTCCCCAACGGTCGTATATCTCCAGATCATAATAAAGATAGCCTTCTCCTACTACTCCCCACCAATCGTTCAAACTGTCTCCGTTAGGTGTAAATGCATTTGGAATGTAGACATGCAGCGGATCATAAACCGTTACGGAATCAATCAATGTGGTATCACAACCACTTTGATTCACCACGGTCAGCGTCACTTGATAATCTCCCGCCTCAGCATACTCATGTATCGGATTCTCAGCAGTACTGATGGAATCATCTCCGAATTCCCAAGTGAAATTGTGAACATCCACCGTGTTTGATGTGAACTGCACCGTAGCATGTCCAATAAGTTGATGCACGAAACTTGCCTCCACTTGGTCTACCGTAATGTCTCCGACTCCCGTTTCTGTAATGTTGCAATCGTCAGTAACCTGAACCTCAATTTCCGCATTCTGCGATGGAGTAAGTGTGTACGTGGTTCCAGTGCTTCCATCTGGCCACTGATAAATCAATGGAACTCTTCCGCCCACAACTGTAGCCTCTAACGTTGCTGCATCTCCAAGACAGACCGTGGCATCCGTTATACTTACCTGCATAACCTGATAGGTGAGCACTTCAACCGTAGAAGAAGCCGTTTGAGTAAACCCACAGGCATCGGTTACAGCGGCAGTGTATGTGGCAGTAGAAAACGGGAAAACCGTGATCGACTCATCAGTATCTGAAGAACCCGTCCAACTGTATGTGTAAGGTGGGTATCCACCCGTGGCCGCAACATCAATTGTTCGCTCTTCAGGGCAAGTAAGATTAACATCTGGAGTTATCTGAATGGCCATAGGCACAACATCCTCTATAGAGAAAGTAACCGATGTGGCCGGACCAGTAGCACACGGATTGAGTTGATCCAAGGTTATGGTCATTTCTTCAACTCCCTCTATCAAGCCATCCTCAATTACACTGAATGAAATGGTTGTAACGGACTGCCCAGCATTGAAGGTGATGAAAGGCGGAATATTGGTAATATCATCGCCATTGGTTGCTGTACCTGAAATATTCAAACCTACAGACAATGGATTGTCATAGGGCTCAGAACGCTCAAAGGTCAGCGTAGTCTGGCTGCACCCCTCAACAAGTTCCAAGTTGCCACTTGTGGAAGCGGAATAACTTGTTTCTGCATTGATACTGATGGACGGGCTGGTGAAACTGCGAGCTTCCAAGAACACTGCGCTGTCAAATAGCCCGTCTCCCGCATCGGCAATGGCCAACCTAATATGGTAGGTTTCGCAAGGTTGAAGCACTGCCAAAGAAGTAAGCACCGAGGTGAACCCATTGTACTCAACTGTTGAACCGGGAGGGTTCTCATTATCAACGTAGTACTGAGAATTGACGTTGGCATTCACATTATCAATGGTAACTGGTGTTGCGGTTCCTGGAATCAGGGCCACATTATCCTGTCCCACAATGCCCGGGCCTGTAATCAGAAACGCAAACACATCATTGAAGTCGGCACCGACATAGAACATGTACTCATTGGATGCAAACACATACTTGAACTGAACCGTGTCCGAGATCGGTATAAAATCGAACTCCAGGACCGCGGCATCATTGGTAAGGCCTCCTGCAATGGCACTCAATGCTGCGTTACCAGGGCCGCTGAAATCAGTCCCATCATCGCTCAATGGCGTACCGTTTGGCCCTGGGGCATCCGTTACCTTACCAGTAGAAATGATTACGCCTTCAGAAAGACCAAGATTTGAGTTGCTACCGTTGAAATAACCCTTGGCAGCAGCGTTGCCGGTAAACTGTATGTTACTTACCTCAACACCCTGACCAACAAGAACATCCTGTACCAATTGCTGCGGAGTGTAACTCTGATCTATGACCAATTGAGCATTTGCCGCCCCCGCAAAGAGCAACAAACCAAAGATGTATGGAATTAAACCTCTCATACAGAAGGAAATGCAAAGATAACCAAGGCCATTCGCTGCTTTGAACTCCATTTTAGCGGATATGTTTCGCAGTCATTAAAAACTAATTTTGGCCACATCAAAGCACATATCATGGACATTACCACTGTTGACAAATACATTGAGGACAACAAAGACCGTTTTTTAACTGAACTTATCGATCTGCTCAGAATTCCATCGGTTAGTGCCGACCCCGCATTCAGCAAAGACGTGCTTAGAACGGCAGAGTTGCTGAAAAGCGGATTGGAGGAGATCGGAGTGGATAATGTGGAGATATGCCCAACGGCCGGTTATCCAATTGTGTATGGAGAAAAAATCATTGACCCCAACCTGCCAACCGTGCTGGTTTATGGTCATTACGATGTGCAACCACCAGACCCGTTGGACCTGTGGGATTCTCCTCCCTTTGAACCTGTGGTAAAAGACGGAAAGATCTATGCCCGTGGTGCATGCGATGACAAGGGTCAGATGTACATGCACGTAAAGGCTGTAGAGTTGATGATGAAAACCGAAGGCCTTCCTTGCAACGTGAAATTCATGATAGAAGGTGAAGAGGAAGTGGGATCTGACAATTTGGGCGAGTTTGTTAAGGCGAACAAGGAAAGACTGAAGGCTGACCTTGTGCTGATTTCAGACACTGCAATGATTGCCAATGATGTTCCTTCGATTACCGTTGGGCTTCGTGGATTGAGCTACATCCAAGTGGAAGTAACAGGCCCGAAACGTGATCTGCATTCCGGTATTTATGGTGGAGCTGTAGCAAACCCGATCAATGTGTTGTGCGATATGATCTCATCTTTGATGGATGAAAACAAACGCATTATCATTCCAGGTTTTTACGATGGAATTATTGAAGTGAGCGAGGCCGAGCGCGCTGAAATGGCAAAGGCTCCTTTCAACGAAGACGAATACAAAAAAGATCTGGCCATTGATGCGGTTCAAGGTGAAGAAGGATACTCAACCATGGAGCGCTGCACCATTCGGCCAACACTTGATGTGAATGGCATTTGGGGAGGTTACATTGGTGAAGGCGCCAAAACGGTCCTTCCTTCAAAGGCATTCGCTAAAATTTCCTGTCGTTTGGTGCCAGGTCAGGATCCAGACAGGATCACCCAATTGTTGGTGGACTACATTCCAAGCATTGCTCCAAAATCAGTTAAAGTAAAAGTGGCTCCTCACCATGGTGGCGACCCCTATGTAACCCCAACTGATTTTACAGGATATCAGGCTGCACACAAGGCCATGCAGACAACCTTTGGTAAAGATCCCATTCCGATACGTGGCGGAGGAAGTATTCCAATTGTGGCAATGTTTGAAGAAGAACTCGGACTGAAGTCTGTGTTGATGGGTTTCGGGCTGGATTCAGATGCAATACACTCCCCAAACGAGCATTACGGGGTTTTCAATTACCTCAAAGGCATTCAGACCATCCCGTTCTTCTACAAGTACCTGGCGGAGATGAGTTAAATGAGACTTCACCGATTTCTGACAGTTGGTGCAGCTTGGGCACTGATAACCCTGTTCGGCTGCAAGAAAGAACCACTTGCTGAATACCCGGAAAACAGCTCATCTGCGCAGGTCGAGGTTTCGGAGATCCGTATTTCCACTTACAATATTCATGGAGGACATGGCCCTAACGGTGAAGGCAATTTCCAAGACAACCTAACGGGCTTCAAAAGTTTTCTGCAAAATGAATCCATTCTTTGCTTTCAGGAAGTTGAGCCAGATTGCTGGAATCAACTGAAGAGCATCTTTTCAGACTATCCTTACCGTTACTTTCTACCTCAGTGCTCTACCAAATTCGGCACTAACAAACAGGGGGGAAATGCCATTTTCTCAAAACTCCCAATTCTGTCTTATGACCAGCAATTGATTCAGACCGACCCGGGTGGAGACAGGTGGGAACGGAAGGCTCAGTACATCCGTGTATTCGTTGGTAATGACCACCAGTATCTGAACATCTTCCACTACCACAACACCTACAACTGGCATGAGAACAACTCAGCTTCGGAGAAAGCGGGATTGCAAAAATTCGTCAGTTTCGTTGCCTCCAAAGACCTTACCGCTGGTGAAATGAACGTACTGCTTGGAGATTTTAACTTGAGTAGGAATCAAGCAGATGCCATTGTTCCTGTTTTGTTGTTTCCTCAAGCTTCATCAAACTGGGTTGATCACATCTACACAAATGCCCCAGTTTTGAATACAGGTTTTTACGACACTTATGGTAATTCACTTTCCGACCATCAAGCGGTCTGGATGGTTATTTGCAACGAAGACTGTTAGTTAAAGGAGTTGGCGCGGGTTTAACTGTCGCCCACCTTATCTTTGGCCACCTTGAGACGTTTTCCCACATTGAACACCCTTGAGATGTTGAATCCGAGTTTTATCTCGGCATACTCCCAGCTGTTAGGCGATTCTATGAGAAAATTGTTGGTGATGATGCCGCGGGCGTTACTCACATCGATATGAAATACGTGTCGGCCCGTTTCTATTTCCACTCCAACACTGATGGGCATGTGGAACTCTGTTCCTTTATTATTGTATCTGTAAGGCGAGAACACATAGAAGTAATCTGCAAGAATGGCTACGCGTTTAGAAACCTTGAAACGGCCAGCAATGCCCAAGGCAAAAACAGAGTTTTCATCCAACGGATCTTTAACAAAGTTGCGATGAATGTAAGTAGGTAACAACTCGAACGAAATGCTCGGGCTGAACTTACGCGCAATTATAAGTTGAGCCGTGTAAGAAAGCCTGTGAAAGAACAGCTTTGTACTTCCATAAGAATCAACCACACTACTCTTAACTCCAGCGTAAAATGCTGCCTTCTTACTTGGATTAACAGCTATGTTACCGAAAAAGGCCAAACTGATCGGACGCTTGTTATCAGTGGTCTGTGTGTAGAAACGCCACTTCACCAATCCATCTATCAGGTTGTTCATCTGGCTTCTACCAATACCGATCATAACATCATCAGTAATGCCGTATTCAACAGCAAGACGAACATCAGCCACATTATCAAATCCGAAGAATGAGTCTGGACCGTCATTACTGTTTCTGGTCGAGTAGATGTTTCCGAAACGGTGCGTGATACGGACATCCAACGTCTTTCCCTTCACCGTTTCAATTGATTGTGCCTGAATGACCCGCGTTGTTTTGAATGTTGCGGTAACCTTCTCCTGTTTCTCAGGTTCGGTTTCTTCCAACATCTGCATAAGATCGTCCTGCGCCCATCCAGCAAAAGGAAGACACAGCATGCTTACCAAAAGAATGGCCAGACTATTTCTTTTCATACGGCTTGTATTGGAAGTAAACTTTCACATCGATATCCTCTGCAATGTTTGCAAACACCACTTTTGGTACCTTGATGTTGTAATCTTTCAGAGCTACTTTGAATTCACTAGAGAGGGTAGCTACTCCATCCTTACACGTCATGATTCCTTTATACGTCTCTGCTTGGTCAACTCCGTGTATGTTCATCATTCCAGTGGCAGAAACGCTGTAAATAGTGTCTTTCGTAAGGTCTAACGTATCGCTCAGTTTTCCTTTGAAAGTGGCGTATGGAAACTTCTCAGTCTCCATATAGTTCTCATTGAAATGTTCCTCCATCAAAGGCTTCTCAAACTTGAACCCAGCAATAGGAACTCGGAATACGATCTCTGTCTTTGGAATATTGATCAGCGAAGTTGAGGTGGAATTGTATGCTTCAATATCCTCAACCGGAGTTGATGAAAAGAAGCTGATCATACTGGAATCTGTCGTGAAAATGGCCTGAGCTGAAGACCGCCCAGCAGCGGCAATCAGCAATATGGTAAGAACTGTGCTTAGTCTTTTCATGATTTATTGTTCTGGATAGTTGGCTTCTGCCCAACAAGTGTATAGCTGTTGCACCGAATCGGGCAATGGGCTTCCAAGCGGCATAACTTGAGATATGTCTGTGGTAGTGACCACTGAACCGATCAGGTTCTTCCTTCCTGAAGCCTCAATGTTGGCATAAGAAGTGAAATCTCCGTTGGATGACTGGCTTCCATGGCATCCGATAGAATTGGCACATTGCAGATCGATCAGCGTTTTCATTGTGTCGTTGTAGGTTACCTGAAGACTATCGCAGAAAGCCTGCGAAACTGTTGGGTTCAACTCTCCCTTGTCAACAAGACAACCTGCCATTATTACAATAGACAAGAGGGATGCTACGGTTAAAAGTTTTCGGATCATTCTTTTAGTTCGAGTTAGCGAATAAACAAAAAAGGTGCCGCGAAGCACCTTTCCTGTTTTGCATTTGTTTTCAATTATTTCACCATCAATTTCTTTATCGTGCTGGTAGAACCTGCCTCCATTTGCAAGAAGTAAACACCCGTGCTCAGACTCTTATTTGCAATATCGATTGTGATATCACCACCATTGTGCTTCTCTTCCAACACCTTTTTCCCTTCCATGTTGTAAAGAGTGAACATGATCTCTTCATCAACATCTTTGGCAGCAACATGGATCTCATCGATAACCGGGTTCGGATAAACCGAAAGACTTTCCAACTCTTTTTCTGAAATACCAACCGTGCTCTCGTTGAAAGTGAACGTTTCTGGAACAATCACATCACCGCTCGTGTTTCCATTACCGTTTGCAAAGTTGAATGCACCGTAGAAGGTTACGCTCCCAGTTCCTGAAGTCGGAGCTGTCCAATCAAAAGTGTAAGTCTTTGTTCCAGAACCTGAAGTACCGCTCTGTGTCTGTGTCAGATATTTAGAACCTCCATTCAAAGTTGTTCCAGCACCTGAAGCTGTAAGAGTTCCAACCAATGCTCCAGCAGCAGTCTGCGGAGAAAGCGAAAATCCGAACTTGTTTCCTCCGTTAGACATGGTAATGGTCATATTGTATGTCTGACCTCCAACATAACCGCCTACAGGAATTCCTTCAAGAGTAACCGCTTGATTGGTAGCTGTAGGTCCACCGAAGTGACAGCCAATTCTTGCGCAGGTGTTTCCGTTATCGCCTGGAGAACCAGTATTCCCAGCTGGTGCTGCATTCGGATTGGTATGCGCCATCCTGTAGTTGTAATCGTAAACCAGACCTACCATTAACAACATGGATAAAACGAGGGTAAACTTCTTCTTCATTAATTTGATTTGAGTTGGTTATTGAACGCTGAAATTAGTTTGCTTTTAATTACAGATCATCGCCTTACGGACAAAGTCTGAAAAGGTTCAGTGTCAGAACATCAAAATTGAGCAACGGTTGCCTCCGAAGTGACATTTTCTGCCAAATGCCTTTTCCTAAATTTGGCGCTCAACTGAAAACAAATGGCTGACGACAGATATCAAGGACACGATTATTATTTGGTGGATGAACTGCTTACGGATGAACACAAACTCATCCGCGAAACGGTGCGCTCGTGGGTAAAACAGAACGTTTCTCCAATCATTGAAGAGTACGCACAGAAAGCAGAATTCCCACGACATCTTCTTCCCGGTTTGGGAGAGATCGGGGCTTTCGGCCCTTACATTCCGGCAGAGTACGGTGGCCCAGGATTAGACCAGATCAGCTATGGCATCATTATGCAAGAACTGGAACGTTGCGATAGCGGTTTGCGCAGCACCGCCTCAGTACAGAGTTCGTTGGTCATGTTCCCCATCTGGAGCTACGCCACTGAAAGCCAGAAGCAGAAATGGTTGCCCAAACTTGCCACAGGCGAACTCCTCGGTTGTTTCGGTCTTACCGAACCCGACCACGGCTCGAACCCGAACGGGATGGTGACCAACTTCAAAGATGCTGGCGACCACGTGATCCTGAACGGGGCCAAAATGTGGATCAGCAATGCCCCGTTTGCAGACATTGCAGTTGTATGGGCAAAGGATGAAGAAGGCACCATCAGAGGTATGGTGGTGGAGCGCGGAATGGAAGGGTTTACCACACCGACCACCCACGGAAAATGGAGCTTACGTGCTTCGGCCACGGGCGAGTTGGTGTTCGATAACGTGAAAGTTCCGAAGGAAAACCTCTTCCCAGACATCCGTGGGTTGAAAGGGCCATTGAGCTGCTTGAACTCTGCGCGTTACGGCATTGCGTGGGG
The DNA here is from genome assembly GCA_020635535.1 of Flavobacteriales bacterium. Lineage (GTDB taxonomy): Bacteria > Bacteroidota > Bacteroidia > UBA10329 > UBA10329 > UBA10329. The sequence goes on from JACJZP010000001.1 coordinate 58,568, forward strand.
TGCTTTAGGTTCTGCACTTGATTGCTACGACACCGCTCTTCGATATTCGAAAGAGCGTATTCAGTTCGGAAAACCGATCGGAAGTTTCCAGTTGCAGCAGAAGAAATTGGCCGAAATGATCACTGAAATCACCAAAGCACAGCTTTTGGTTTGGCGTTTAGGCGTTCTGAAAAACGAGCATCGCGCATCGCCACAGCAGATCTCTATGGCGAAGAGAAACAACGTTGAGATTGCATTGCGAACAGCTCGTGAAGCGCGCCAAATGTTGGGCGGAATGGGCATTACAGGCGAATATCCGATCATGCGCCACATGATGAACTTGGAAAGCGTGGTTACTTATGAAGGAACCCACGACATCCATCTTCTTATCACCGGTATGGATGTGACAGGGTTCAACGCCTTCTCATAAGGAATAGTTCTTGTAGAAATGAGTTCAAAATCAACGCCAATGCGATTCATTCTTGCACTCATTCTGTTCCCCGTTCTCAGCTTTGCACAGCACAAAAGTGTGTCTTATGAAATGATGAATGAGATTGGCACTTTCCAGCTGGTTTCACTCACTTTCTCTCACGAACTCGACAATACTGAAGGAATTACCTACGTGCTCAGCAAACATGATGAGCATTTCGATACTGTTTATCAGATCGATCAATTTCTGAATGGCTGGGTGGCGTTGAGCAATGACGGGCAAACGGTTGCTCAGTTGATCTCTGAGAAAAGCAAAGAACCGTTGGACAACTGCGTGCTTTCCATGTATCGAAACGGAAAACTGTTTGATACCGCCAAATTGGATAGGCTGGTGCATTATGAATTGCTTGCTGCCAGAACCAGAAATCGATTACCTAAAAGCGGCTGGCTGCGCAACGACAGCATCTACCACCAAATGGCCACACATCCGTTTTACGTTACAGACGATAAGCTTTTCCTATCATTCGACAATCCGAAACTGGCCGTTTTCGACCTGAATCAGATGTTCCATATCTACACAGGAAATGGAGCAAATCACTTCCTTCAGAATTACTACTCGCTACCGAATGCTCCTCGAAGAACCGAGTTCGATTCAGAGGAATACTTCCCGAATGAATTCCCGAAAACTCAAAAAGGAGAAGTTTTTGTCGATGCGCTTTCGAAGGAACTTGAGTTTGAGAAAGCCATTCCAGAAGAAGCCAAGTTCCGAGCTGAAGTTGAATTCAAACTGAACATTGATGGCTCATTTGAACTTCGCGAAGCAGTTATTTACAACATTGGCACAAATGAGAAGGACGAAGAATTGAGCACCAAGTTAAAGACGTTTGCTCAAGGGCTAAAACTCGACACTTCGCTCCTTCCACCGAATCATCCATCATGGATATTCAGCCAGATATTTTGGTTGAAGTGATCACTCCGTTCTAACCTTCAGCGCCTGCAATCGTGGCAACGCCACAAACAGCGGAATAACCGAAACGAGGATGAAACCTCCGCAGATGATATAGCTGTAAACGATATTGTTTGATGCCGAAAAGAACGGCATCGAAAAAATGGTGAGCAGCAATCCGCGACTGGTGATATTGTACACGTAGAAAATGCTGTTGGCGCGGCCGATAATATTATTCGGCACGTGATTGAACAGGAATGTGACGCGAGTGATGCGCGTGCCTGCATTGGCAAAACCGATGAGAACTGAGAAGAGGTAAAACCCGATGATGCTTTTGCTGAAAGCAACCACCACAAACGAAGTTCCAGCCGCCAACATCAACAACACAATGGTTTTTGATGGAGCCAAATTCCGAGTCAATTTCATAATGAGAAAGCCTGCAAAAAGACTTCCGAGAGCAAAATAGACCTCACTGCTCGCGTAAACGTCTGCACCTGCTTCCAACTGATTGTCAACGAAAATGGGCAGTAGAAACTGCACCTCTACCAACAGTACCACGAAGATGGAATAAGATGCCAGTCCGAATACCAGAAGTTCCTTGTTCAGCATCAGAAACCGCCAGCCACGTTTGAAACGTTCGGCAATTCGGTCAAGATCGATGGGCAGCGGATTAGCATCCACATATTTAATGAACGGAATGATGCAGGCCGCGGCTGCGTAAGTAAAGGCATCCAGCAGAAAAACCTCCCAGATCCTCCATTGCTCGATCTCAAACGGGAACGAGACCTGAAATCCCAACAGGTCGATCGCACCGCCCGTTGTTCCCGAAAGGAGAATGGCACCCAGAGCCCCCGACAGCACATTCGTGCTTTGTCCAAGTACCTCGATCATGGAATTGACGCGACCATAATCGCCACGCGCGGCCAATTGCTGTGAGAACGCGTACAGATTCGGGTAATGGATATTGAACCCGAAAAACGTGAACACAAAGATGGCGGCAACCAACCAGATCGGGGCTTCCTGATTGATTTCCCCGTAAAGTCCCGCCCCCCCAAGCACAAGAAACCCAACGACCGATGCGATCCAAAAAATGTTTTTGCGTGGATAACGGTCGATAAGTGTTCCCGCAAAAAGGCTCCAGAAAATGCTGATGAAAGTGGCCACGGCCAGCACTTTCCCGAACACCACCGACTGGTTGACGATGGAAGCGAAATACCACGGAATCGACAGCATTGTAATTCCCTGCGCAAAGCTGGAAACCACATGCGATGTGAACAGAAGTGTAAGTGCGCGTTTGTTTTCCATTGAAGCGCGGCAAAGCTAAATTGGTTATTGGGTTATTCGATACCAGTTATTAGAATCGCGACCGCCTCAATAACCAATAACTTAGTAACCCAATAACTATCACGAATACATTCAGTCAAATTTCCAACCATGGAAAGCGAACGTTCTACACTTCTTGAAAAACTGCGCAAATACTGCGCGTATCAGGAGCGTAGCCACGCGGATGTAACTCAGAAAATGTGGGACCTGAAAGTTCCGATGGAATGGCGAGATGAGTTCATCTTGTCTCTGATGAAGGAGAATTTTCTGAATGAAGAACGGTTTGCCCGAGCATTTGTGAGAGGCAAGTTCAACATCAAAAAATGGGGACGCATCAAGATCATTCAAGGGTTGAAGCAGCATCAGGTCAGTAGTAAGTGCGTACAACTTGCTCTTACCGAAATAGACAATGATGCTTATTGGAATGTGCTTCGCGAAACAATTAAGGAGAAACGCTCCAAACTCAAAGAAAAGAATCCGTGGAAACGGAAATCGGCCATTTACCGCTTTGCAACGCAGCGGGGTTTCGAAGGCGAACTCATCAACGAAGTGCTGAGAGAAAGCTGACTTTCCGACCTCAACACTTGTCTTACATTTGCGGCACGGGAAAACCCGTTAATCTGAACACGAAATGATCACAACCGATCAACTGAACGACCTTAAAAAACGCCTTACCGCTCTTCGCGGCTACTTGGATATTGACAGAAAACTGCGTGAAATTGAGGAGGAAACACAAACCACGCTTTCTCCCGGTTTTTGGGACGACCCAGCACAGGCCGAAGCGTTGATGAAGAAGATCAACGGCAAAAAAGCGTGGACAAAAGCGTTTGCCGAAGCAGAATCGGCACTGGAAGATCTGGTTGTACTGTTTGAGTTCAACAAGGAAGGCGAAGCCAGCGAAGAAGAGGTTGAAGCCCAGGAAGAGACGTTTACCGAATTGCTCGAAGATCTGGAGTTCCGAAACATGTTGGGCGATGAAGGTGACGAGTTAAGTGCCGTGCTGGAGATCAATTCTGGTGCTGGTGGAACCGAAAGTTGTGACTGGGCCGGAATGCTTATGCGTATGTACATCATGTGGGCCGAGAAAAATGGTTTCAAGGTCACCGAGAATGATATTCAGGAAGATGACATTGCTGGGATACGTTCATGTTCGCTTCAAATTGAGGGAGAATATGCCTATGGTAACCTGAAAGGCGAGAACGGTGTGCATCGATTGGTGCGTATTTCTCCATTCGACAGTAACGCCAGAAGACACACGTCTTTCGCTTCCGTTTTCGTTTATCCTGTGGTGGATGATTCCATCAATATCGAGATCAATCCAGCAGATATTTCATGGGACACATTCCGATCTGGCGGTGCTGGTGGACAGAACGTTAACAAGGTTGAAACAGGTGTACGCGTTACGCACCATCCGAGTGGTATCATCATCCGAAATACTGAAAGCCGCTCTCAGTTGGCAAACCGAGAAGCTGCCCTGAAACTCCTTAAATCACAGCTTTACGACATTGAACTTCGTAAGCGTTTGGCAAAACGTGCCGAAGTAGAAGGTTCGAAGATGAAAGTGGAGTTTGGAGCACAGATCAGAAACTACGTTTTCCATCCATATAAATTGGTAAAAGACCTTCGTTCGGGCATTGAAACTTCTGACGTGCAAGGCGTAATGGATGGTGCGCTGAACAAGTTCATCAAAGGGTATCTGCTTCAATTCGGAAACGATAAAAAATCAGAATCATGAAAATCTATCACAACCCTCGGTGTACCAAATCAAGGCAAACGCTGGAGTTGATCCGTGAGGCTGGAATTGAACCGGAGATCGTTGAGTATCTAACTGACATTCCCACTGAGGCTGAACTGAAGGAACTCGTGGCAATGCTTGGTATCAAGCCTTACGACTTGCTAAGACGTGGCGAAGCCGATTTCAAAGAGAACTTCAAGGGGAAAGAGCTTTCAGATGATGAGTGGATTGCTGCGATGGTGAAATTCCCGAAATTGATTGAGCGACCGATTGTTGTAAAACAAAAGAAGGCCGTCCTTGGACGACCTCCCGAAAACGTTAAAACGCTTTTATAAGCCTTAGTCGCGTGGCGCGATGAAAGCAGCCAGCTTCTCACCCAGTTCTGGGCTGAAACGCTCCATGAAAAGCAACGTTGCCATCAATGGAATCCACAGACCCAAGAAGGTCAACATCCAAAACCCAAGAAGCATATACGCGAAAATTACAACGATACCGACTGTCATCTCTCTGAAATTTGTGACGAAAATAATGGTTGCGTCCAATATGGACAAGCAAGACGTTTCTGTTTTTCAACGATTTGACTTTTCGATGTAAAGTGGACGTGTACATTTGCGCCCGATTCAAACGAAAAAATTCATCATGTCAGATTTCAGAATAGAGAAAGACACCATGGGCGAGGTTCAAGTGCCTGCCGATAAATATTGGGGTGCTCAGACCGAGCGTTCGCGCAACAACTTCAAGATCGGGCCATCGGCCAGCATGCCGCTGGAAGTGATCTACGGATTCGCCTATTTGAAAAAAGCTGCGGCACACACAAATTGCGAATTGGGTGTTTTGGATGAGAAGAAACGAGACCTGATCTCTGCTGTTTGCGATGAAATTTTGGAAGGAAAACACGATGACCAATTTCCGTTGGTGATCTGGCAAACAGGCTCTGGAACTCAGAGCAACATGAATGTGAACGAAGTTGTTGCCAACCGTGCACACGTAATCAGTGGTGGCAAACTGGATGATAAGGACAAGGTTTTGAAAGCGAATGATGACGTGAACAAAAGTCAGTCATCGAACGACACCTACCCAACTGGCATGCACATCGCGTGCTACAAAATGGTTGTGGAAACCACCATTCCAGGAGTTGAGATGCTTCGCGATACGCTGAAAAAGAAATCAGTTGAATTCAAGGATGTGGTGAAGATCGGTCGTACGCACCTGATGGATGCTACACCTTTGACGCTTGGACAGGAGTTCAGTGGATATGTTTCGCAACTCGATCACGGGTTGAAAGCGTTGAAAAACACGCTTCCGCACCTGAGCGAATTAGCACTGGGCGGAACTGCTGTTGGAACAGGAATCAACACACCGAAAGGATATGCGGAACTGGTAGCGAAGAAGATTGCTGAGTTCTCAGGTCTTCCGTTTGTTTCTGCTGAGAACAAATTCGAAGCATTGGCCGCGCACGATGCGTTGGTGGAAACCCATGGAGCTTTGAAGCAGTTGGCCGTTTCGTTGAACAAAATCGCCAACGACATTAGAATGATGGCTTCTGGTCCACGTTCAGGAATTGGCGAATTGATCATTCCCGCTAACGAACCTGGTTCTTCCATCATGCCAGGAAAAGTGAACCCAACGCAGTGCGAAGCGCTCACAATGGTTTGTGCTCAAGTAATGGGAAATGACACTACTGTTACCGTAGCTGGAACGCAAGGACACTACGAGTTGAACGTATTCAAACCCGTAATGGCCTACAACGTTCTTCAATCTGCTCGTCTGCTTGGCGATGCATGCGTTTCATTTGATGAGCACTGTGCGCAAGGCATTGAACCGAACCACACGCGAATCACTGAATTGGTGAACAACAGCTTGATGTTGGTGACTGCATTGAACACCAAGATCGGATACTACAAAGCCGCTGAAATTGCTGGGAAAGCCCATGAAGAAGGGACAACACTCAAGCAAGCCGCTTTGGCGTTGGGCTATCTTACCTCGGAAGAATATGATGAGTGGGTTGACCCGAAAAAGATGATCGGTAGTTTGGATTAAACCCAACCATTAGAATTGTAAAAGCCGCGTTTCAGATTGAAACACGGCTTTTTTGTATTTTGAAGCATGACCTATTGGGGAAGCGATAAGAACAATTGGAGTTTCGACAGAGGCCATCGGCAAAAACTATTCGACCGTCTCAAGCGGACTTACAATCCTTCCATTGATGAAGATCAGGCCGTAGGCAAAAAAGTTGAACTGGAACCGTTTCCCCGAAAGACCAAATTCGACCAAATAGTTCCAATAATTGGAGCGGTGCTAAAACTGGTTGTTTTCTTGCTGATCTTTTACGCTATGGCCATGATCATCTCGTACGGAAAGTACTGGCCAGAATAGTTAAACGAACTTATCGCCTTTTGTAGCCTTCACATCGTTAACGATACGCTTGATCTGCTGCTCGTCCTGCTGACGGCAAATGAGAAGAATATCATCATTCTCCACCACGATCATATCCTTCATTCCTTGAAGCACCACCAATTTGTTCTTCGGAACATTGACAATGCAGTTCTTAGAATCGTAGGTCAGCACATTCCTGCCTTGTATTACATGTCCAGCCTCATCTTTGTCTGAGTACGAATACAACGAACCCCACGTTCCAAGGTCGCTCCAGCCAATGTCAGCAGCAAGCGTGTAAACGTTCTTGGCCTTTTCCATTACGGCATAATCAATGGAGATGCTCTTACACTGCATGTAGGCGGTTTGGATAAATCTCTTCTCTTCACGCGTGTTGTAGAGACCTTCGCCTTCTTGAAACAATTGAAATTCTTCAGGCACGTGTGTTTCCAAAGCGTTCAATATGCCCTTTACCGACCAAATGAAAATACCTGCATTCCACAGGAATTCACCACTTTTCACCAACTGCTTGGCCATCTCCAGGTCGGGCTTTTCGGTAAAACTCTTCACCTTGTGAATCCCACCATCACCTTCCTTCTCCTCAAATTGAATGTAGCCGTAACCCGTGTCAGGGCGGGTTGGTGTTATTCCCAGCGTAAGCAACGAATCGGTTGAACATGCTTCGGCAAGCGCCTTATTGATGAGGTCTGTGTACTCCTTATCCTTCAGAATCAAATGATCTGAAGGAGCTACCACCATGCACGCATCTGGATTGATAGCCTTGATGCGGAAAGCCGCATAAGCAATACACGGAGCAGTATTTCTTCTGGATGGCTCTAAAAGGATCTGTGAAGGACGAATGCCCTTCAACTGCTCCTTTACGAGACCGCGATACTGCGCATTCGTAACGATGTAAATATTCTTGGCTGGAACGACCTTTTTTGACCGATCGTAAGTTTGCTGAAGCAGTGACTTTCCCGTTCCAAGTATGTCGAGAAACTGCTTTGGGTGGGGTGTGCGACTCATTGGCCAGAACCGTGAACCGATTCCTCCAGCCATGATCACCACATAGTGATTGGGGTTCTTTCTCATTACTTGAATTGGTTGAGCGCGGTGCGAAGATTATCGATCACACCACCGATGGCCTCAATTCTGAGCGTACCCACCGAGATTCTGAACCATGGGCTTTGTCTGGATGCACCGAAACAATAGAATGGCACAAAACCGACCTTGGCCTCTTTGATCAGGAACATGGTCACGTCTTCAGCATCTTTTAGCAGATCTCCAGCAGCCGTGGTCTTTCCTATCAGGTCGATCTTCACGGTTAGATACATGGCGCCTTCAGCCTGAATGGCATCAACCGGATAACCAACTTCGCGAAGCGCAGAGAAACCATTGTAAAGTTTATTCACTCGCTCAGAGATCATGTCGCGATGTTTAGCAATAGTTGCCTCTACCGCGTTTTCCTGCTTCAGAAATGCCGCTGTGGCAATCTGCTCTGGCTTTGGAGACCAAGCACCAACGTGGCTCAATAAAGCGCGCATCTTGGCCAGAACCTTAGTTGGACCAAATGCCCAACCCACTCGCACACCTGTGGCAGCAAATGCCTTGGAAATACCATCGATGTAAACCGTGTATTCCCGCATCTCAGGTCTCAACGAAACCGGATCATAGTGCTTGGATTTGCCCAGCGTAAGCGCCCAATAGATCTGGTCATAAAGCAGATAAAGTGGTTTTTGACCAATTCTACGCTTGTTCTCAGCTATTACCAGATCACAAATCTCTTCCAAAGTTTTCTTGGAAAAAGAAGTTCCAGTTGGATTAAGTGGAGAGCAGAGCGCAACCAGCGCAGCTCCTTCCAAGTGCGGTCTAATGTCATCAGCCGTTGGCAGGAACTTGTTCTCTGCAGTGCATTCTATCTCTACAGGCTTGGCGAAACTGAGGTAAGTGTAGTGATTGTTGTTCCAGCTTGGAATTGGAAACACAACTTTCTCCCCTTCATTGACCAACGCTCTGTAGGTTGCATAGATCAACGGACGGGCTCCACCAGAGATCAGAACATCATCTTTAGAGTACTTCAGCCCCTGACGGGCGGAGATGTAACCACTTACCGCTTCGCGAAGCACCTCCATTCCGTTTGCCTGCGGGTAGTTGGTATGTCCAGCTTCGTAGGCAGCTACTATCTCATTCAACAATCCTTTCGGAAGTGGGTAAATATCAGGGTTGAAATCGCCAATCGTTAGATTGGTTATTGGCTCACCCTGTGCTATAAGTGCGTTTATCTCGCCCGCGATCTTAATGATCTCTGAACCTACAAGGTTTTCGGCAAGATCGGATACGCTGGGCGCTTGTTGTGCAATAGACTCTGACATAAGTGCTTTTGAAAAGGGACGCGAAGATAACCATTTCCGATCGCACCCGTTCAGCACAGCTCCACCTCGGCAATCCCACTTACCAGATACACTCTTTCGGTGCCTTTTTCAGTACATCGGTAGCGCTTTCGCAACCGTTCTCCTTTGGTAAACATGCGTTTGTTCAAGAGAAAATCAGCACCCTCGGGGATTTCATCCAGCAGCAAGTGTCCGTTATCCTCGTCATAACCGCGCAGCACGCGCACCAGATCCTGGTCTCGAACGGTGGCAGACTTAGGGTTCTTCATGTGCTTAACCAATACCTTTAGAACGTCTATCGGAAACACACTTTCGTTTAGAAAAGGGGTCATTTCCTCCTTAAACGCTTGTTTCCATTCCTTTCCGTGCGGATTGACCTTATTTCTGTGCCGCTCCCATGTAACCAAGTGGGCCATCTCGTGCACAAATGTGATGAGAAACGCATATTGATTCAGCGAACCGTTGACCGAAATGCGATGTCCGTTATTTCCCCACGGATGGCGGTAATCGCCAGCTTTGGATTTTCTGTCTCTCGTAATGGTGAGTTGGCAACGGTACTTCAGAATCTGCGCTGCCAATGGCTCGGCAGTGCCCTCAGGCACAAACGGTCTTATGGCATTTCTGATACGCTCTTCACGATTCATGCATCAAAGTAAACTCGAAAGCTGATACACCGCAAGACTGCTGATGTAGGCCAATCCGGTCATCATCAGAAACTGGATCATCGGCCATTTCCATGACCCCGTCTCTGTTTTGACCACCGCAAGGGTGCTCATGCATTGCATGGCGAAAGCATAAAAAACCAGCAGCGAGAGCCCAAACGGAAGGTCGTACAACGGGTCGGTGGAATTCGGCTTTGTCTGCAACTGCATTCTATCGCGTATTCTCATTACATCCTCATCTGCCGAACCCACGCTGTAGATCGTAGCCATGGTACCGACAAATACTTCGCGCGCAGCGAATGATGTGATCAGTGCAATTCCGATCTTCCAATCATAACCGAGTGGCTTGATAACAGGCTCTATGGTCTTTCCGAGAATGCCGATGTATGAATTCTCGAGCAATTCGGTTTCCTTCAATTGTTCCTTGTTCTCTACCGAGATGGATTCGTACTTCGTTTCGATTTCATCGAATCTGTCTCCTGGTCCGAATGAAGCTCCCAGCCAAAGCAATACAGAAACGAAAATGATGATCTTGCCTGCATTGGCTACGAACTGAGCCACTTTTCGGAGAATTTCCAAAAGCACATTGGTGAGTTTGGGCGCACGGTAATCAGGCAATTCCATAATGAAATGGCTCTCTTCTGTATCAGGAACCGTGTGGTTGAGCACAAAAGCCGCTCCCAAAGCCGCAAGAACCCCCAAGAGATACAATGCCAAAAGTGTGAGTCCCTGATACCCGACCGGGATGACCAAAGCAATAAGCAGTGCATAGACCGGCAATCGTGCGGAGCAACTCATAAATGGAGTGACCATGATGGTGAGCAGCCGCTCCTTTCTATCAGGAATTGTTCTGGCAGCAAGAATGGCAGGAACCGCGCAGGCCACGCCACCAATAAGAGGGACAATGGATCTTCCCTGTAGCCCGAACTTGCGTAGCCAACGATCGGACATGAAACTTACGCGTGCCATGTAACCGGTCTCCTCCAGCATGGTGACGAAAAAGAACAGAAACGCAATCTGCGGAATGAATATGATAACGCCTCCAAGTCCAGCCCAAACACCTTCTATCCAGAGTCTTGAGAGGAATGAATCGGGTAAGACCGAAGCAAACCACTCAGATGAGGTTGCAAACAGATTTTCAATCCATTCCATTGGAATGGCCGACCAAGAATAAATGCTCTGGAAGATCAAAGCCAACAGCCCAATGAAAAACAACAGACCAAAAACCGGATGGGTCAGATAGTCGTCCAGTTTCTGTGAGGCAGAGTGGGCCAGCACCGGTCCATCTGCCTTTGCCTTTGCCAGAATCTGTTTGATGGTAATATGCCGTTCCTGATTCGGATTCCAACTCACCTTCGGCTTCTTTCCAGAATGCTCAGCTATAGCCCTTTTCAGTTCCTCCACTCCATTGCCATCTCGTGCTACGGTTTTCACAAGCGGAACATCTAATTGCTCGGATAATGAATTTACATCGAGATCGGGTGAAAGACGGGTCAGTTGATCGGCCATGTTCATTACCAGTATGGCAGGAATCTGCCTCTCGATGACCTGCAACGCCAAATAAAGACTGGTTTTCAGATGCGATGCGTCAACAACCATCAAAACAAGATCCGGGTGATCGGGATTTTGTTCATCGTTAATGGCTTGCGCTGTTACCTCTTCGTCTACAGACCTTGGCTGCAAACTGTAGGTGCCTGGCAGATCAACTACATCTACCGTTTTTCCTTCTACCTCAAACTGGCCAGATTTCTTCTCTACAGTTATGCCCGGAAAATTGCCCACCTTCTGATGGAGGCCGGTTAGCTTATTGAAAAGGGATGTTTTGCCGCTGTTAGGATTACCAACCAGTGCTACTTTCAGCCTCCGTTCAACATCTCCCATCCAAAAAAACCGGATTTAGCTACACGCCTTCGGGCCGAACAATAATGGCTGATGCCTCTCTTTTTCTGAGACAAAGGAGATGATCGGCAACTCGGATTGCAATAGGATCGCCCATGGGAGCAATACGCTCAACTGATAAACGCTCACCAGCTACTACACCACGTTCTGCAAAAAAGCCCGCCAGTTTCTCGTCTGAGAAAGAAGCGACTATGGCCTGTTGTCCGCGTGTAAGATCTTTTGCTGTCACTGTTAAGAATGATTCTAAACTAAGTTCGAAGATAGCTGGAAAAGATTCTGAAAAATAGACCTGGGTCACTTATACCCTAAATGGGGTATCGGCATTTCTATGGAAATCGGAAGGCATCACCTGCCCGAAATGTGGACAATCGCAATTCTTTCCCTGTCGCTTTCTTCTGTTAGCGCAAGAAACCATCATTAGTATGAGCAACAGAAATAGGAGATATGACAATAACCGTTTCAACATGAACAAAGGTAACGGAACGGTGGATAATGAATTGCATCCGTTCCGTTGTTCAATGTCAAGAATCCCTAATTTTAGCCGCATCACATGGGATTGTTCACTCACATCGGGCGGTACGTGTTATGGATGAGTCGCGTTTTCAAGAAACCCGAGAAATGGCGCGTTTACCGTAAACAGATCTTTTTTGAGATTCAGAGCATTGGCTATGCCTCTCTTGGACTGGTGGCATTGGTGAGCCTTTTTATGGGTGCGGTACTTGCCATTCAATTGGCATACAACATCGATAGCCCGCTTATTCCAATGTACACGGTAGGATTCGGGGTCCGTGATTCATTGATCCTTGAATTCTCTCCTACCATCATCAGCATCATCCTTGTGGGTAAGGTGGGCTCAAGCATTGCCAGTGAAATAGGCACCATGCGGGTTACCGACCAGATTGATGCACTCGACATCATGGGTGTGAATTCCACGGGCTATTTGGTAGGTCCAAAGATGATAGCTGCAGTAATTTGCAACCCGTTCATTGCCATCATCAGCATGATTCTTGGAATGTTCGGTGGTTACGCAGCCGGAATATTGACCGGAGAAGTGCCTGGCAATACTTTCATTTTCGGATTGCAGTATGCCTTTCAACCTTACTACATCACTTACGCGCTTATCAAAACTGCAGTATTTGCAGTGATCATTACAACCGTACCGGCCTATTTCGGCTACCACACATCCGGTGGTGCGCTTGAAGTTGGACGCTCCAGCACGGTTTCAGTGGTTTATAGCATTGTGGTTCTACTCACCTTCAACCTTATCCTCACTCAAATGCTCCTGCAATGATCGAGGTTAAGGGGTTGAACAAGAGTTTCGGTGAACATCACGTTCTGAAGAATATTGATGCGCAGTTCCACAAAGGACAGGTCAACATCATAATTGGTCAAAGTGGTTCCGGCAAAACAGTTCTTACCAAATGCATGGTAGGACTGTTTGACGTTGATTCTGGCACCGTTGAATATGACGGGAACGATTTTGCGTCAATGAGTTTCAAGGAGAAACTTAACGTTAGAAAAGACATAGGAATGCTTTTTCAAGGCGGAGCTCTCTTCGACTCCATGACGGTTGAAGAGAATATCATGTTCCCTCTTGCCATGTTCACAGATCAATCTCTTGCGGAAAGACGGGAACGTTCTCAATTCTGTTTGGATCGGGTAAATCTGCCAAAAGCGGCCAAACTCTTTCCTTCTGAGCTGAGCGGTGGTATGAAAAAGCGTGTGGCCATTGCAAGGGCCATTGCCACCAATCCGAAATATCTTTTCTGCGATGAACCGAACTCAGGCCTTGACCCAAAGACCGGGCTTGTGATCGATCAGTTGATCAAAGAGATCACGGACGAATACAACATCACCACCATTGTAATTACGCACGATATGAACTCGGTGATTGAGATCGGAGATAACATCCATTTCATTTACAAGGGAGAAAAGTGGTGGGAGGGTTCCAAAGAAGAGATCCTAAGAACAAACAATCAGGAAGTGGTTGATTTTGTTTACGCTTCCAAGTTCATGAAGCGTGTACGGGCCGATCTTGCCAAATAACTTAACCAGATATTGACAAATAAAAAGGGCGTCCGACTGAGTCGGACGCCCTTCCTTTTAAAAGATTGAATCTTATTTCAACACTTCCAAACGCTTGGCCATACGACCTCCGTTTGCCTGCAATGAGTAAATGTAAGATCCTGCGCTTAGCGTTCCTGCTGGAATGTTGATAGTGTGGATACCAGCAGCCTTTGTTCCTTCGGTAACGGTGTAAACCAATTTACCGCTCATGTCAAGAATGTTGATCTCAACTTTATCAGCAGCATTCTCCAAACCGTACTGAATTCTAACTGTCTCAGCAGAAACAGCTGGGTTAGGGTAAGTGGTCATCTTAACACCATTCAAGAAACCTTGCTCCTCAATACCTACACCACTTTCAGCAACGATAGCGAAAATTGCAAGATTCACATCCAAACCTCCCTGAAGTAGGCCTGTTGTAAGAGCCCAAATTCTTGTTGGAGCGATGTCAAATCCGATGTTTGACCATGTGTAACTTCCATCGCTTGCACCATCTTCACTGGCGTAAATCCACACAGTGTCAGCTGGAGCTCCATACAGATCGGTAATGTCAACGGCCAACGCAAAGTCAGTGTTTGTCCAAAGTGGATTTGCGAACATTACATAGGTAGCATCAGTGGTGTCAACATCATCAAATGCAAGTGTAGCAGAACCTAATTGCTGATTCGGTCCTATTACATCCGGACTCTGAACCTGTGCGTTTGAGTAAGCCTTGTTATCTGCAAGACTGAACATTTGCACTGTAAGATCGGCAGGAGATCCAGAAACATCTTCCTTACCACCGAACCAGATCATAGCACCCGTTACATTGTACTCCGTATTCACAATATAACCGGCAGCGTATGCAAAATTCAATTGATGCACGGTCTGTCCTTGAACCTGACCTTCCAGATCATTGGTTCCAAAAACAAAACCTGAAGGCGAACCATACTGCCAGATCTCTGTACCGAAGTCAGCAAGACCAAGAGTGTCAGTTGCATCCAATGCAGAAGAATGCTCAACTGGCATTACCTCTTTACCAACCGCGTGGTTGATCTGAATCTCTGAGAGGCTCTGAGCCATAGTGGCCGCACCCATCAGCAAAAGCGAAAAGCTTAAGTAGATTTTTTTCATCGTTTAGTTATTAAGGGTTTTAGAATGAAGCGCTGAAAGTAAAAAAATTGTGAACAGGACGTTTGTCAGATGTTGATCAACTTTGAATTTTCTTCCAAAGTACATCCTTGAGTTCTTGCAATCCGGTTTGAGAAACGGATGAAATGTAAACCACAGGTATGTCGAGCGTTATTGTTTCTGCCAACTCTGCTTTGAGCTCGTCATCCAACATATCGCATTTAGAAACGGCCAGCACGCGGTCTTTATCCAATAGTTCGGGGTTGTACTGTTCCAACTCATTGAGCAGAATGTGGTATTCTTTCATCACATCGTCTGAATCTGCCGGAACCATGAAGAGCAGAACCGAATTCCGCTCTATATGACGAAGGAATCGATGACCAAGGCCTTTTCCTTCGTGCGCTCCCTCAATGATACCGGGAATATCGGCCATTACAAACGACCGATGATTTCGATAGCTTACAATACCAAGATTCGGAACAAGTGTGGTGAACGGGTAATTGGCAATCTCCGGTTTTGCAGCCGAAACCACCGAAAGCAGCGTAGATTTCCCAGCATTCGGAAAACCGACAAGACCCACATCGGCCAACACTTTAAGTTCAAGAATTTTCCACTCCTCTTTTCCAAGTTCGCCTGGTTGAGCAAATCGCGGAGTTTGATTGGTGGAAGATTTGAAATGAACGTTCCCTCTACCGCCTCTGCCTCCTTCCGTCAATATCTTTTCCTGACCGTCTTCCGTAATCTCAAAAAGCACTTCATCGGTTTCTGCATCCTTCACAACTGTTCCCAATGGAACCTCAATTATCTGATCTTTGCCGCTGGCGCCTGTGGCTTCAGACTTTCCTCCATTCTCGCCATGACCGGCAATAATGTGCTTCTGATAACGCAGGTGAAGTAACGTCCACATCTGCGTATTCCCACGAATAATGATGTGACCTCCTCTACCACCATCACCACCATCAGGGCCACCCTTTGGGTTGAGCCTTGACCGATACAAATGCGAAGACCCAGCGCCTCCATTTCCGCTTCTGCAACAGATTCTAACGTGGTCTATGAAATTGCTCTTCATGATAAAAAGAAAGGAGAACCAAAGGTATGGTTCTCCTTCAAGTTCAAATTCATACTGTGTTTAGCCTTTGTCCATTGCTTCGCAGATGCGGCCAAAAATTTCATCAATGGTGCCAACGCCATTTACCAATCGAAGCTTTCCTTGTCCCTTGTAAAACTCAGCAACTGGAGCTGTTTGAGCGTTGTAGACGTCAATTCTGTTCTGGATTACAGCTGGGTCAGCATCATCTGCACGACCAGAAACCTCCGCACGTTTCATCAATCGCGTTTTCAGTTCTTCTTCCGGAACATCCAGCGCCACCATCATGCTTACAGAAGTACCTTTTCCTGCAAGTAGTTCATCAAGCGCAGCTGCCTGAGCGGATGTTCTTGGAAAGCCATCGAAAATGAAGCCTTTAGCATCTGAATTCTTCTCTACCTCAGCACCCAACATATTTATGGTAACCTCATCTGGTACCAACTCACCTTTGTCCATATAACTCTTGGCCAGTTTACCCAATTCGGTTTCGTTCTTGATATTGAAACGGAACACATCTCCTGTGGAAATATGCACCAAGCCGTAGTGGCTGATAAGCTTTTCTGACTGAGTTCCTTTTCCAGCTCCCGGAGGGCCGAACAACACTAAATTCAACATGTTTTACTTTGGATTTAATTGATACAATGCAGGCAGATTGCGGCCCAAGCCATCGTAGTCAAGGCCGTAACCAACCACAAATCTGTCTGGTATTTCTTTTCCGATGAAATCGACCATATAGTCGCCTTCAAAGGCATCTGGTTTAAAGAGTAACGTGCAGATGCTTACTGAAAGCGCACCAGAATCTTTCATTTTCTGCTTGATGCGCCCCATGGTTCTGCCCGTATCCACAATATCTTCGATGATGATAATCTCACGTCCGCGAACATCCACACCAACCGGCATCATCTCTTTTACTTCTCCTGTGCTGGCCGTTCCACGATATGAACTCACGCGAAGAAAACTGACTTCAACATCTCCGTTCAGTTGCTTAATTAGATCTGACGCAAACATGAAAGCACCGTTCAGAACCACCACAAGCAGTGGGCATTTGCCTCGATAATCTGAGTTGATTCGGGCAGCGAGTTTAGCAACAATCTGCTCCAGATCGGATTTCTCCAAATAAGGAACGAATTCCAGCTCGTGAAGTTTAACTGACTCTGCCATTAAATGAGGCCGGCAAATTTAGGAAACAACGGCCAGCACTTAATTACCTTCTAATGCGGCCTTTATCTGATCCCTTAACTCTTCGGTATCATCCACCTTTTCGCCAGCTGTTTTTCCCGCATCAATGGCTTTGTCAGCCCACTGTAGTGCAGCATCATAATTGCCTGATTTGAACAGCAATGCAGCATAGGTATCGAGATACATGTACTGTGGATCCTGCTCCACCACACGCTTCATCCAACTTAGTGCTTTATTCAGCACATCTTTATTATCAACACTCAAGTAGATGGTCCAACTGTAGTTGTTTATGCCACCCAAGAAATTCTCAAAGCCATAGAAATCAATCAATTTCTGAACACAATCAGCATATCCACTCCAGTCTCCTTTGCCTTCGCAGAACTTCAACTGGTACATGGATTTGGATGCTTCCAGTTCATCTTCAATATACTTGTCGGCAAAGTCCAAAACCTGTTCTAGATCCTTCTCATCCTGACTTTTCATTGCCTTTTGAAGCATGTTGAAGGCAATTCCCGAGATCTTCTCATCCACCTCCACTTTTCCATAAGCATCAGCATACGCTTTCCTATTCTTCAAAAATTGCTCCGTGTATTTTTCTGACGATGGGAACTTGTACATGACAGACCAGGCTGCTTCGCTCATCAAATCCTTTTGAGAAGAAAGCCATTTTTCAACTTCTCCTTCTTCTGGGTTCTTACGTTTTTCTTCCTTGTCTTTATTTGTGAATGAATTCAAATAGAAATCAGGAAAATCAACTTTATCTGTAAGTTTTGATGGGTAGTTCGGTTGATTGGATTCATCAAGCACCGCTTTCACTTCGGCTGCAAAATCACTCGGGTTTTCCTTGTACCCGAACATTTTTCCAGCGAGCTTTCCTTCGGGCGTAAACATCAGATAACTGGGATAACCAAGCACACGGTATCTCGCTCCTAAGGCTACACCATCGCCTCGCTCCATATCTACCTTAACGGAAATGAAATTCCCGTTAAGCACGGCAGCCACCTCTTCTGCCGGAAATGTGTTTTTGTCGGCAACTTTGCACCATCCACACCAATCAGTGTAGCAATCAATAAACAGATGTTTATTCTCTTTCCTTGCCCGTGCATAGGCTTCTTGCCACGTTCCCTCAAACCAATTGGTCTGTGCGAACCCAAATGTATTGAGCAATAAAAATCCAGCTAAAAGAAGTGTTGTTCTCATGAGTGTTGATTTGCGTTCGAAGGTAGCTTTAATTGACCGGAGAATTTGACCATGCGAAGACGTTTAATCAACAGCTTTTTAGGTCTTACTTTTGCGGCATGAGTTACCGACCGAAGACCAAGCTTGGCATTCTGGGTGGCGGACAGTTGGGTCGCATGATGATTCAGGAAACCATCAATATTGATGTGGATGTTCATGTTCTGGATCCTGACCCAGATGCGCCTTGCCGCGATATTTCGCATTCATTCACCAACGGAAGTTTCAAGGATTACGACACCGTTCTAGCCTTCGGGAAAGACATGGACGTGGTGACCATTGAGATTGAACATGTAAATGTGGATGCGCTGGAAGAGTTGGAAAAGCAAGGCGTGAAGGTCTATCCGCAACCGAATGTCATCCGACTTATTCAGGATAAAGGTGCTCAGAAAGAATTTTATGCCCAGCATGGAATTCCAACTTCAGATTACCGATTGATTGGAGAAAATGAAGCTGAAAATCACGCTGATTTTTTTCCTGTTTTTCAGAAACTGAGAAAAGGCGGCTATGATGGGAAAGGCGTTCAATCACTGAAATCATCCAAAGATCTTTCGAAAGCATTTTCGGAGCCAAGCGTGCTCGAAAAAGCCGTTGACCTTGAAAAGGAACTTTCGGTAATTGTGGCAAGAAATGCCTCTGGCGAAGTGAAAACCTTCCCAACGGTTGAGTTGGAATTCAATCCTGTTGCCAATTTGGTCGAGTTCCTTTTCAGTCCAGCGAATGTTTCGGACGAAGTTGAAAAAACCTCGCAGGAAATCGCCAAAACAATTGCTGAGAAACTGGAGATCGTTGGTCTTTTGGCCGTTGAGCTTTTCCTTGACAAAGCAGGAAATGTGCTGGTGAACGAGATTGCGCCACGCCCTCACAACAGCGGTCATCAGAGCATAGAAGGCAATTACACTTCTCAGTTCATGCAGCACGTTCGGGCCATTCTTAACATCAGTTTGGGAAACACAGAAATCATTAAGCCTTCGGTGATGGTGAATCTTCTTGGCGAAGACGGTTTTTCGGGCGAAGCCCAGTACGAAGGACTGGAAGACGTGCTTGCCCTGAAAGGCGTGAATGTGCATCTTTACGGAAAGCGGTTAACCAAGCCGTTCCGCAAAATGGGTCACGTCACCATTATTGCAGATACATTGGATGAGGCGAAAAGCACGGCTCTTGCGGTGAAAGAGAAGTTGAGAGTTATTAGTTGACAGCGTTGATAAAGTTGATATAAACCATTCCCACCACCTCCGCTTGAAAGGGATTTCCCCCGTTGGGGGAATTAAAAGGGGGCTGAAAAATGAGCAAACCGCAAGTTGGCATAATCATGGGCAGCAGCTCGGATCTAAAAGTGATGAAAGACGCTGCCGATGTTCTGAAAGAATTGGGCATCGAATTCGAAATGACGGTTGTTTCCGCTCACAGAACGCCAGACCGCATGTTCGATTACGCCAAAGGCGCTGCCGACCGAGGTTTGAGAGTGATCATTGCGGGCGCGGGCGGAGCAGCTCATCTTCCAGGAATGGTTGCATCCTTAACTACACTTCCCGTTATCGGTGTTCCTGTGAAAAGCTCCAATTCCATCGATGGTTGGGACAGCATCCTGTCCATCTTACAGATGCCGAATGGTGTTCCTGTTGCAACTGTTGCTCTGAATGCCGCCAAAAATGCTGGTATTCTTGCTGCTCAGATCATCGGTGCTTCGGACAAAGCCGTTCTTCAGCGTATGGCCGATTACAAGGAAAGTCTGAAAGACAAGGTGATGGAGAGTAAGGACGAGGTGGAGGGTTATTCATCCTGAAACACTACACCAGGATAATTGTTGATTATATTTACAATTCATAAATACGATTGACAATGGCAACTTTCACAACGACCCTTCCGAACGATCTGCTTGAGCTCCTTTCGAAGAAAGCCGAAGAGTATCATCTTGCCAAAAATAAGCTGATTGAAAAGGCCCTTCGTGTATACTTGGATGAACTGACCAGGGCGGAGTATCGCAAATCCTATGAACGCGCAGCCCAAGACGAAGATATGCTGCTGATAGCCGAAGAAGGAATGGCAGATTATCTACGTCAACTTGACGAGCTATGAAACAGCGCGAAATCTGGCAGGCAGATTTGAACCCAGCAAAAGGAAGTGAACAAGCTGGTTTTAGACCAGTGGTGATCATTAGCGGGGATCTTTTGAACCAATACCTGAATGTGGTGATTGTTTGCCCGCTTACCACCAAGGTCAAAAACTATAAAGGGCACGTGGTGCTTCAACCAAATACAGAAAACGGACTAAGTTCCCCATCGGAAATCTTGAACTTCCATGTCCGCTCGGTTTCCAAGGACCGATTGGTAAAAAAGCTGGGTGCGATAACACAGAAAGAACTTGAGTTGACCAAGAAAGGACTGAACGAGATTCTCACATTTTGACAATCGCACTGGTTGTATCTGTACTTAACCCAACTTTAACTTCCGTGCTGAATCAATAGTTGTAAATTCGGCAAGATCAAGTAGCCGATGAAACGAATTCTACTTCTGGTCTTCATGGCAGGTTCGTTTGCTGGTTTTTCGCAGACCAGCGACTTCCCAATTGGTGCTCGTTCTGCAGGAATGGCCAATGCCAGTGTTTGCCTCACTGATCTGTGGGCCATTCATCATAATCAGGCTGCAATGGTGGGTTTGGAGCAAGCGGGGGTTGCCGCTTACTACGAAAACCGGTTCCTCATTTCCAACCTGAATCTGCAAGGAGCAACAGCCGTTCTTCCAACACCTAAAGCTGGGGTTTTCGGCATCAGCTACGCCCGATTCGGAAATAAATTCTACAACCAGAGTCGCTACGGTTTTGCCTACGGTAAGCGTCTGTGGAAATTCCTTTCTGTCGGGTTGCAGCTGAGTTACTTGAACACAACACTTGCCGAAGGTTATGGAACCCGTCACAACTTTATTGCAGAGATCGGCCTCTTGTCTCAGGTCACACCCAAACTCAGAATCGGATTTCACGCCTTTAACCTTACCAGAACACGGTTGGCGGAAGCGTATGACGAACGCGTTCCAATGAATTTCCGTTTGGGAGCTCAATATGATTTCTCTAAGAAGGTGAAAGTGGCCGTTGAAGGTGAAAAAGACCTCGAATTGCCACCCGTTTTCAAAATGGGTGTAGAGTATTTCCCAGCTGATGTTTTTGCCATTCGCGTTGGCGTTGGAACTGCGCCATTTCATGCTGATTTCGGTGTTGGATTACGATTGAAATTCCTGCATTTCGATATTGCGGGTTCGGTTCATCCAGTGCTCGGATTCTCTCCCAAAGCATCGCTTTCATATCGGTTTAACGTCTTCAAGAAAAAGTGAACAAGTGGCTTAAATACGGCCTATGTTCTCTGCTCCTTTTCGGGAGCTTTTTTGCCTTTGGACAAGATGCTGAAGCGGACCAAGAGCAGCTTATCCAACGCAGAATTGAAACCATTGCGGAGCAGTTGGGCGAAGGTGATGAGAACATCGATTACAACACGCTACTCGATGAACTCCTGATCTTCTCTGAAAACCCAATCAACCTTAATACGGCAACATTTGCCGAGTTGGAGGCATTACCAATGCTGGACGACATTGCCGCAAACAATCTTTTGCGACACATTGAGCAGAACGGCAAACTGCTCAACATCTACGAATTGCAGGCTATTGATGGTTTTACCATCGCACTGATCCGGCAGCTTGAGCCATTCATTCGTGTTTCGGATGACCCAGATGCTGTGAGTTTCTCATTCAAGGAAATGTTGAAAGAAGGGCAGCATGAGTTAGTGTTGCGTTACCAGCAGGTTCTGAACGAGCAGGAGGGTTATTCATTCATTGAAGACAGTGTTCTGGCCGAAAATCCGAATCGGAGATACCTGGGTTCGCCACAGAAATATTGGGCACGTTACAGGTTTCGGTACTCCAACAAAGTAAGTTGGGGATTGACGATGGAGAAAGACGCGGGCGAGGAATTCTTCAAAGGATCGATGAAACAGGGTTTCGACTTCTACAGCGGACACATTTTCGTCTCGAACATGGGCGTAGTGAAATCGGCTGCGTTGGGAGATTTCCAAGCACAATTCGGACAAGGATTGGTGTTTTGGAGTGGATTGGCTTTTGGAAAGTCATCCGATGGCGTGAGCATCAAACGTAGCGCGCAGGGGTTGCGGCCTTATACTTCGGTAGACGAGAACCGTTTTCTGCGTGGTGGTGGCGCCACACTCAAATTCAAAAACTTTGAGGTGACGGCATTCGGTTCCTACAAACTGCTTGATGGAAACGTTTCTTCCACAACCGATACGCTGACTGAACAGGAAGAATCGGTGAGCTCCATTTTCAGTAGCGGCTTTCACCGAACACCCGGAGAATTGCAAGACCGTCAATCGCTTACCGAAGCCGTTTACGGTGGAAATGTGAGCTACAAAGGCCGAAAACTCTCGGTAGGAATTACTGCAGTTGGTTATCAATTCTCAAAGCCCATTCAGCGAAGCGATGACCTTTACAACATCCACGAATTCTCTGGCAAACAGAACAGCAACTACGGCCTCGATTATAGTTACATCTTCCGCAACTTCCACTTTTTCGGGGAGTTTGCGCTGAGCCAGAATCTGGGTTTTGCCACAACGCATGGACTTTTCATGACGGTTGACCCACGCCTTACGTTAACCGTTATGGTACGACATCTCCAACCGAAATACCAAGCCCTTTATGCCAATGCGGTTACGGAGAATTCTCGGATGAACAATGAAACGGGCTACTACCTTGGTTTCAGCGCCAATCCATTCAAGAGTTGGTATGTTCGAGGATTCTTCGATATTTTCAAATTCCCATGGCTTCGTTATCAGGTCAATGGACCATCATTCGGGTATGAAGCCATCGGACAGCTGATCTACAAGCCGTCAAAAACGTTTGAGGTCTACTTCCGTTTTCGCCAGAAAAACAAGCAGCTCAATGAATCTTCTGCGTACAGCGAAGAACCCATTCGTGGAATTGAAAATGAACGCAGAACCTACTACAGGCTGAACCTTCAGTATAGTCTGACCAAAGAGATCAAGCTTCGTAGCCGGGTGGAATATTCCCGTTACAGGCGTGGCGACCGAGATGTGGAGCAAGGCTACATGATGTATCAGGATGTGATCTACAGTCCGAAGAGTTTCCCGCTCTCATTCAGTGCACGATTGGCTTACTTCGATACCGAGAGTTACAATGCACGGATCTACGTTTACGAGAATGATGTGCTGTACGCGTATTCATTCCCTGCATACTACTATCGAGGCGTAAAAACCTATCTAACGCTGCGCTACCGCATTTACAAAGGAATTGACGCGTGGTTCCGAATTGGAAACATATTCTACAGCAATCGCGATCATGTTGGTTCTGGCTTGGAACAGACCCCGAAAAACAACCGCACAGACATCAAAGTTCAGCTCAGATTCAAGTTCTGATAACCTGTCGATTGTCATTCTGATTCAGTAACCGCACCGCCTATATTTACCGCAATTTTCAAGGCCATTGATGGTATCATTTGATAATACGGAAACTGCCTTTGCAGATAGGACCGACAGCGAGTTGAACCGCGCTCATCTGTTGTTCAAACTGGTTGGAAATCCAACATTGGTGAAAGTGGGTAAAGCAGCCTTGAATCTGGCATTGGCCTTGAAACTCCCGGTTCGGGGAATCATCCGTTCCACCGTGTTCAATCATTTCTGTGGAGGTGAGCACATCACCGACTGCGAATCGACCATTGAGCGATTGCATGCTTCGGGCATCTACACACTCTTGGATTATTCGGCCGAAGGCAAGGAAACCACTGCCGATTTTGAGTATGCGGCAACTGAAACGATTGCTACGGTCAGGATGGCTCATCAAGACCCACGAGTTCCATTTTCAGTGTTTAAACCAACAGGTATCATCCCTTATCGCTTGTTGGCCAAGAAGAACGCCAAGGCTAAGTTCAATCAGGAAGAAGAACTGGAGTGGAAATTGGCAATGGAGCGTGTCAAACTCATTTGCGAAGCGGGCAAGGAGAACAACGTTCCGATTTTCATTGATGCGGAGGAAACTTGGTTTCAAGATGCCATTGATGAAATGGTTGAGGGCTTGATGGAAACCTACAACCGAGAAAAGGCAATGGTCTACAACACCATTCAATTGTACCGTAAAGACCGTTTGCAATATTTGAAAGACAGCTTCGCGAAAGCAGAGAAAAACGGCTATAAGTTGGGTGTGAAATTGGTTCGGGGTGCTTATATGGAAAAGGAGCGAGAACGAGCCAAAGAGCAAGGTTATCCATCGCCAATACATGCAACCAAAGCAGACACTGACCGCGATTATGACCTGGCCTTGAAATTCTGCATTGAGAACCATCCGAACATTGAGGTATTGGCAGGAACGCACAATGAAAAAAGCTCTAAATACTTGGCAGAGTTGATGGTGGAAAAAGGGTTGAAAGGCCATGATGCTCACATCTTTTTCTCTCAGCTCTATGGCATGAGCGACAATATCAGTTTCAACTTGGCGGCCAATGGGTACAACGTGGTCAAGTACGTTCCGTACGGACCAGTTTTGGAGGTTATGCCATACCTCATCAGGAGGGCTGAAGAGAACACCTCCATTGCAGGCCAAACAGGTCGGGAATTGTCGCTCATCATCAAAGAAAAGGCGCGCAGACGGGCTTCGTAAGCCCTATTCCCCAGTTGGTCGAAAACCTGAACTTTTAAGCACGTTTTGCGTAAAATTCACGTTAAGTGAATGTGAAGTTGGCCATGGGCAGCAAATCAATGTCAAACAAATTCGAATCGTTGGCGCCAAGCCCCGAAATGATGTCACTATTGGAACATTCCAATAGAAGCATCATCATTCTGGATGCTGATTTCCGAATTCTGTGGTTCAACAGCAAGGCTTCACGAGAGATGTACGGTTACTTCAATGAAGAACTGAAATCCGGTAGCTCCTATTGGGATTACGTTGAACGCGATAGCAACAAGCGGTTCATTCGGAACTTTCAATCCAGCCTTAAGGGCAGAACCATTAGCATTGAGCAGCGGATCAACAAACCCGCCAACTCCGATGGCGATCTGTGGATCGATGGGCGCTTCAGTCCATTGACCGGTAAGAACCAGAAGATCATCGGGGTAATTTACTCCTACGAGAACATATCAGACCGAAAGCGTGCTGAGCAAGAGCTTGAAGAACAGGCAAATGTTATGCAGGCGGTTGACCATAACAGTTCTCAAGGCTTCATTCTCATAGACAATGAGGACCGCATTATAAGTTGCAACCTGCTTGCACCTGCGTTGCTTGCCACAAATACTGAAGGTGACAACTTCGGAAAGAATATCATTGAATGTTTGCACCCTTACTGGAAAGAGGAGTTCAAAGGAGGATTGAAAGTTGCACGGGCAGGTGGAACGGTTTCCATCGAATTTGACAAACCCGCTCCTGAGAACAGAACAATTGAGATCCGGTTTACCCCTGTAAAAGACCGATTGGGAAAACAGCAGATGGTTTCCATTTGGTCATTCGACATTACGGATAAAGTTGAAGCTGAGCGGAAGCTGAGAAAGTCGGAAGAGAACCTGAAATCGGTTTTCAATTCCAGTTCTCAAGCCTTCTATTTGCTCGATAGAAAGTTGAATGTGCTGGCGTTCAATCAAGCTTCTGCCGATCTGGTAAAGGAGCAATTCGGCCGGCAGTTGAAAGAGGGCATGAATGTGCTTGATATTACCTCCAAAGAAAATCTGGTCCAGTTCAGGGTTGAAACCGAGCGGGCATTTTCAGGTCGCAAAGTGCACGTTGAAAAGCGATTCAACTTCGGTGGTAATGAATATTGGTTCGACCGGCACATTAACCCCGTTTACAACGGCAAAGGTGAAATTGACCGCGTGGCCATGTGGTCAATAGATATCACCGAGCGTAAACTGGCCGAAAAGGCATTAAAGGAAAACGAGTCGAAATTCCGAAAGCTGGCCTCGTTGCTACCCGTTGGCATCTATCAGGTTGATTCAAATGGCAACAGTACGTACATCAATGAGAGTCTACAGCTTATACTCGGATCGAGCATGATATCCATTCTCAATGGTTCATGGGTGGAAAATATCCATCCTGCAGACCGTAAGAAGGTTGAAGGCGTTTGGAAAAGAGTTGCCAACGAAAAAGTTGCATTCTCGGTGGAGTATCGTTACCGAAGAAAACCAGATGTTGAGGTGTTTCTCATTGAACAGGGGCAACCATTGTTCAATCATGTGGGAGAATACCGTGGTTACTTGGGAACTGTTATAGACATTACCGAGCAGAAACGAACTCAGCAATTGCTACAGGAAAAACAGGTTGCTGAAAACTCGTTGAAATTCCGATCCGACTTTTTGGCAAGCATGAGCCATGAGATCCGTACCCCGTTGAACGGTATAATGGGCTTGAGCGAGATCTTACTGGACACAAAACTCTCTGACGAACAGCGTTCTAAGGTTTACAACATTCTTGATGCTAGTAAGGATCTGAGGTCAATTGTTAATGACGTTCTGAATCTTTCAGAACTCGAGGCTGGTAAAGTGATTCTGCAGAAAGAAACCTTTAGCGTTGCAGACCTAATTGAAACAATTGCGGAACGGTACGAACCTGAGGCCAAAGGCAAATCCTTGGAGTTGAATTTCAACTCTCAGACCGAGGACATTCGACTTAATACAGACAGAAGAAGAGTAACTCAGGTGCTGTCAAATCTTGTTAGAAATGCTATCAAGTTCACCAACGCTGGAAATGTAACCGTGTCGGTGGAAAAACAGACTGAGGGTAAGTTGATGGTCAAGGTCTCAGACACAGGTCCAGGAATACCTAAAAAAGATCTGAAAAAGCTTTTTCAAGATTTCTCTCAACTACAGCATACCACGGCCCAAAATCTGGAAGGAACAGGTCTTGGTCTGTCAATATGTAAGAAGTTGATCTCTCTTATTGGAGGCGACATAGGTGTTGAAAGTGCAGTTGGCAAAGGCAGCACATTCTGGTTTACAATTCCTATTTCTGGAGTTGAGTTGAAAACTACCACCACCAAGAAAACCACAACGCCCAGAAAAAACATTGATGGAACAAAGGTGCTTTTGGTTGAGGATAATCTGATCAATCAACAAGCCTTTAAGGTAATGCTTCAGAAAATGGGTTGCACCGTTGATGTGCTTTCCAACGGAAAACAGGCGGTGGAGAATTTCGATAAGAGTAAATACGACATCGTATTCATGGACATCCAAATGCCTGAAATGGATGGACTGCAGGCAACTTCCGAAATCAAGAAACGGTACGATGATGTTCCACCGGTAATTGGGCTAAGTGGAAATATCTTACAGCGAGATAAAGACGGTAATCTGGAGTCTGATATGGACGACCTTCTACTCAAACCCGTTGTTGCAAACGACATTGAGCGCATGATAAAAAAGTGGGTAGCCTAAACACTCTTGCTGAACATCTGCTCTGGAGAAGTTCCGTTCCAAACGAAATCATCCAAAGCCATGGCAATGGTGCGGATGAAGGCGCGACCCTGAGGTTTTACTTCTATTCCATCTTCAGTTACCGTGAGTAGGTCATCAGCCAAATGTTCCGAAAGCCGACCGACCACGATCTCACGCTCCTTTCGGTCTTTCAGCATATCGAGTTCGCAATGGAAACCGCACATCAGATCTAGAATTGCCCTGCGGATAACGAGGTCGCGTTCTGTGTGTAAGTGTCCTTTAACCAATGGAATTTCACCCGCTTCCACTCTTTCCAAGTATGCTTCTACAGCAATCGGATTCTGCGCCAACGAACTCCAAGCATCGCCAATGGATGAAACTCCCAAACCGATCAATGTGTTATTGTGGTTGGTTGTATAGCCCATGAAATTGCGGTGAATCGTTCCTTTCTGCGAAGCAATGGCCAAGCCATCATCTGGCTTCGCGAAATGATCCATGCCAACTTCCACGTACCCACTGGCCAACAGCTTTTCGCGGCCAGCATCGTACAAGGCAATCTTCTCCAATTCTTTTGGAAGATCGTTCTCGTCATAACCACGCTGCGAAGGGCTTTTCCATGGAACATGCGCATAACTGTAAAACGCAATACGGTCGGGGTTGAGTACCGAAACCTTATCGAAGGTGTCCATCATCCCTTTCAGCGTCTGCTTCGGAAGACCGTAGATCAGATCGTAATTCACCGATTTGTAGCCCAACCTCCGCGCATCTTCCGTAACCTGACGAACCTGTGCGAATGTCTGCACGCGGTTGATGGTCTGCTGAACAACCGGGTCAAAATCCTGAATACCGAGACTGATTCGTGTGAATCCGCGCTTGCGCAACTCGCGCAAATGTTCTTCGGTTGTATTGTGCGGATGCGCCTCAAAACTGAACTCAGACTTTTCAGTCGTTTCTGCCAGTTCCAAAATGCCATCCATCATCATTCCCAAATTGGTAGCTGAGAAAAAGGTTGGCGTTCCGCCACCCAAATGCACTTCGGCCAAGCGCGGTTTTTCACCAAGCAGATCAACATACATGCGCCACTCTTTAAGCACCGCATTGATGTATGGAGTCTCCACCGAATGATTGACCGTAATCCGCTTGTTGCAGCCGCAATACGTGCACAGACTTTCGCAATACGGCAAATGGATGTAGAGCGAAAGCCCCTCTTCCCTATCCTTCGCGTAACTGGCTTTCAGCCGCTTCAGGTGTTCTTCCTTATTGAATTCCGAGGTGTTCCAATGCGGTACCGTTGGGTAGCTCGTGTACCTCGGACTCGGGATGTTGTACTTTCTAATAAGATCCGTGTTCATGGTGCGTGGCATTCAGTGGTTTGACCCGCTGGGGTCATTTCCATCTTAGGGCTCACGTAGGGTATTCCCAGATTCATTCCTCGCAGTATGAAAAGTGCTCCCATGATGGCAAACATTACTGGAAGCAATTTTCGGACTTTCGCGCGCCACTGAACCGAGATGAGGTCACCCGCAAGAATGACTGTTATCATCATTGGCACGGTTCCAAGCCCGAAAGCGGCCATAAAAGCAGCACTTTGAAGTGGGTCGCTCATGGCCAAAGCACCTGCCAAACCAACATAAACCAATCCGCAGGGAAGCAATCCGTTTACCAAACCAAGAACCAACGGTCCGACTGGACTTTTACTCTTGAAAACGCCTTGAAATGTTCCTTTCAGTTTTAGGAACGGCTGCGCGAATTTGGAAGTGGGATCAACCTTTTTGGTGATGCTTTTTGGAAGAATAAGGAAGGCCAGAATCAGCACACCAACCGCAATGGAAAGACCTTGCTGGAAGTTTCCAAAAGAAAGCTGTTTACCAAGAAAACCGACAATGAGACCAAGTAATGCGTAAGTGGCTACGCGACCGAAATTGTAGGCTAAACCTCGAATGATTCCTGCCCAACCATGTTTACCGCCCATCGGCACCGAAAGCGCAATTGGACCACACATGCCTATGCAGTGGAAACTGCCCAAGGCTCCGATGGCAAACGCGGTGAGAAACATCAGTTCACGAACAGGTCATCCTCCTGGAAATAGGTTTTGCCGTTGGCTTTCCACTCCACTTTCACCAAGTATTTCCCAGCAATGAGTTGGCTGGATGGAACTGCAAGAACTGATTCAACGGCAGCTTGTTCAAGCAATACATCTTTCGTGTCATCAGACGGACGGAAGAAGTGCACTTTCACCTCTTCGGCCTTTTCAGAAAACGACAATTGGTAACCGTCATTTCCTTTGGTGATGGTCACTTTCTGACCATCAGAATTGGCGTTGGTCATTTGGTCAATGCGCTCCTGATAGGCAATTTCCTGCTCGTAATAATCATCTGCCACAAGGTCGAAATCCTCCTGAAAAGCCATGTAAACCATGAACAGCATCAAGGCCACGAACGACCCATAGAAAAGCGCAATACGTGTTCCCCAACCCATTTTAATTTGTTTTTTGAATCCCCCGTCTCGATTTGCTTCGCCATCGAGCCACCCCCTTAAAAGGGGGAATGAGCCCCATCCTCCTTTCAAAGGAGGTGCCGAGGTACGAGGCGGAGGATTGAATCATTTCTTTTCAACTTGTCAACTGTTCTTCTTGTCAACTATCTACTTAACCCAGGCGCTGGGCCGATGAAGTTGGTCTTCACCTTCTTCAGCAACTTGTCGCCACTGTAAATTCCGACCACAACTTTGGTCTTGCGGTCTTTGACCTGATCCTTCGGAACCTCCACAAACATAACGCCTTCGGTGGTTCCTTGTGCTTTAAGAGTGACGGCATCACCCACCATTCTGATGGTTCCGAAACCGTTCTCAACCCGAAGATCCAGCGGCATGTCTTCAGCCGTTTTGTTAATCACTTTGAAGTTGTACAGGTTGGTAATGGTGTTGTTTTCACCTTCCTGATACAGCATTCCAGGCGTACGAAGAACCGTAGCGCCAATGTCGGAACGCGTAACGATCAATCCGACCATCACCACCAACAGAATACTCAGCACAACCGTATATGCCTTCAGTCGAAGTGTAAACTGGAACGGCTTTCCAGTGGCAATGGTCTCTTCACTCTTGTAACCTATCAACTCTTTTTCAAAACCGACCTTCTCCATCACGGTATCGCACGCATCCATACAAGCTGTACAGTTGATGCACTCCAACTGCGTACCGTTTCTGATGTCGATTCCAGTAGGACACACGTCCACGCACTGACCACAATCAATGCAATCGCCTTTTCCTTCCGCTGCGCGATCCTCATTCTTACGCCATTTGCTTCTACCCGCGGTAGACTCACCACGTTTGTGGTCGTATGCCACGATCATGGAATTACGATCGAGCATTACGCCTTGCAACCTTCCGTAGGGACAGATGTTGGTACAAACCTGCTCGCGCATTCTAGCAAACACGCCATAGAAAACGAGTGTGAAAACGATAATGAGAACAAGTCCAACGATGTGCTGCGATGGCGGATCGGTGATGATGCTTATCAACTCATCGCTACCAATAATATATGCCAAGAATGTGTTGGAAATCAGGAACGAAACGAACAGAAACAAGAAATGCTTCAAGCCTTTCTTACGGATCTTCTCCGCATTCCAAGGCATGGCATCCAAACGCTGCTGATGCTTCCAATCTCCTTCGACCCAATACTCAATCCTACGGAAAAGCATCTCCATGAAGATGGTCTGCGGGCAGAACCATCCACAGAAAATACGCCCGAATGCCACAGTGAACAGTACAATGAACAGTACCGAAACGATCATGGCAAGGCCGAAGATGTAGAAGTCCTGTGGCCAGAAGACCTGTCCGAAGATGACGAACTTCCTTTGGAGCACATTCACCATCAAAAGCGGTTCTCCACCGATTTTGATGAATGGCGCTCCGAACAGCACCGCTAGTAGAAAGTAACTCAACCATTTCCGATAGTTATAGTATCGACCAGATGGCTTCTTAGGATAGATCCACTTTCTGTTGCCACTCTCATCGAGTGTTGACAGGTGATCTCTAAATGACCCTTCTTCGTCTTTCGTCTCCATTGCGCTATCGTTTGGGTCGGACATGCCGATGGTTTTTCAATCATTTTGACCCCCTCCCCGCTTCGCGGTACTCCCCCTTTCAAGGGGGCGAGCTGGCTC
Organism: Flavobacteriales bacterium; assembly: GCA_020635535.1. Taxonomy (GTDB): domain Bacteria; phylum Bacteroidota; class Bacteroidia; order UBA10329; family UBA10329; genus UBA10329. Next base: position 90,567 of record JACJZP010000001.1, read on the forward strand.
GCTGATCTGAGTTCAGATACTGAGTCAACTCCCCTCCTGAAAAGGAGGGGTTGGGGGAGGTTTCACTCTGCCGCATCGGCCGTTTCGGCCTCTGCAGCTGGAGCTTGTTCTGTTGTGTCGGCTGGGGCAACTTCTTGCGTTGCGTCCTCAGTCCATTTCTCGCCTTGCGGCTCTTTGGCATTTTCAGGATTTGAACCTTGCAACGAGATGATGTAAGATGCCACTTCCTGAATTTGACGCGGGCTCAATTGCGCTTCCCACGAGATCATACCTTTTGCAGGAACACCGTATTTGATGGTCTTGAAGATGTTCTTCACACCTCCACCGTGCATCCAGTATTCATCCGTCAGGTTTGGCCCGACTCCAGGTGGGTTCTGGGTACTACCGCCTGTTGGTCCATGACACGCAACGCAGAGAGACTCAAACTTTTCTTTACCATTTGCCAACGCTGCTGCATCTGTTAGAACTGTAGCATTGGTTTCATCCACATTATTGGCTGAACTTGCCAAGAATGCGGCCTTCTGCTCCTCCGCCTCGGCCATTTCTGCCAAGTATTCTTCTTCTTGCGATAGCCCGTCAGCGAAATGATAATACCCCACGTACACCACACCGAACACAATGGTGAAGTAGAACATGTACAACCACCAAGGCGGAAGCTTGTTGTCCAACTCCATGATGCCATCATACTCGTGATCCATCAGGATGTCCTGCTCCTGCTCAATTGGCACAGCGCCAGAAAGACTTCCTGTCCAGATACTTTCAGTTACTGATTCTTCTTCTACAACTTCTTCCTCTGATGTTGTTCTTAACGACTTGATCAAATTGCTCAGGTTGTAAATCGTGGCAAGTAGAACCAACAATAGGAACGCATCCACGATAACCATGATCCAGAACAGACCATCAGACATTTCGAACATGGGAGAACCACCTTCAGCAGTCTGGGCAAATGCTCCTGTTGAGCTGAAAAGCAAGCTCGTTCCAACAACGGCTGCAACGGTTTTGGCAGTGCCTTCCCATTTGCCTTTCCATAGTTCTGTATCAGAAAGCAATCCTTTGGTTACTCCCGCAACCACCCAAATGAGGATGAGCAGGAGTACCGCAAATGCTGCGAGAACCCAGAATACGGCAGTGTCATCGGCCGACACGATATTCTCCCAAGGAACCGGAACTACAGACTCCTGTGCATTGGCCGTTGTTGCCATAAGCGAACTGACCGCTACAGCCGTGAGCAATTTGTATTTGTTAATGAACCAATACGTTTTCATATCTCAGTTTTTATTGGTTGATGCTTGATTGTCTTCCAGTGGCAAAAGGCTTACTTCATCAAAGTGTGCTTTGCTTTGCTTTATCACATAGGCGGTAACCACAAGAAAGAAGATGAAAAAGATGATGAAAGAGATCACAGGGAAAATTTCAATTCCAGTAATGGTCTCCATATGATGTTTGATGAACTTTAACATGACTCAGATTCTTTATTCGGTTACCATGGCCGCTTGGGCGTCCTTTACCTTGATGTCTGTTCCGATCCGTTGGAGATACGCGATCAGCGCTACGATCTCCGTCTCAGGCAACACTTCAATTCCGTCTTTCTTCAAGCCGTTGGCTATCTCCTCAGCTTGCACCATCAGATCCTCTACTGCAATCTGATCATAACCTTCCTGATATGGAACTCCCAGAGTTTGCATTGCTCTGATCTTAGCTGCAGTTCCTTCAGTATCAACTTCAGAATCGAACAACCATGGGTAAGAAGGCATGATGGTTCCTGGCGACATGGATGCTGGATCCCACATGTGATTGTAATGCCAACTGTCTGAATATTTACCTCCGACCCTATGAAGATCAGGCCCGGTTCTCTTCGATCCCCACAAGTGTGGATGATCATAAACAAACTCGCCTGCTTTGGAGTACTCTCCGTAACGCTCCGTTTCACTTCTAAACGGACGGACCATTTGCGAGTGGCAGTTGTTACAACCTTCACGGATGTAGATGTCGCGTCCCTCCAATTCAAGTGGCGTGTAAGGTTTCACGCTGGCAATGGTAGGAACGTTGCTTTCCACCAGCATGGTAGGTACGATCTCAATGACACCACCGATGGCCACCGCTATTAAACTGAACACCAACATTTGAACTGGCTTGCGCTCAATTACACGGTGCCATCCTTCGTCCTTGTGAGGGGCGTAATCTTTGACCAACGGTGCAGCAGAAGCTTCTTCTTCTTTTTGAAAGTTTCCTTGCTTCATGGTCATGATCAGGTTATAAAGCATGGCAATTACACCTGTGATGTACAAACTACCACCGAACGCTCTCGCAGCATACATAGGCTTGATCTGCGTTACTGTTTCCAAGAAGTTAGGGTACTGAAGGAATCCTTCTTCGGTAAACTGTTTCCACATCAAACTCTGTGTAAACCCTGCCCAGTAAAGTGGCAATGCGTAGAAAAGAATACCGAGCGTTCCGATCCAGAAGTGGAAATTGGAAAGCTTATCAGAATAAAGCTTCGTATTCCACATTTTAGGGATCAGGTAGTAAAGAATACCGAACGTTAAGAAACCGTTCCAACCCAAACCTCCAATGTGTACGTGAGCTACGGTCCAGTCGGTAAAGTGGCTGATCGCGTTCACGTTCTTCAACGAAAGCATAGGACCTTCGAACGTGCTCATACCGTAAGCGGTAACCGCTACAACCATGAACTTCAATACAGCACTTTCGCGAACTCTATCCCAAGCTCCACGAAGTGTTAGAAGTCCGTTTAGCATACCACCCCAACTCGGTGCAATAAGCATCAAAGAGAACACGGTTCCCAACGTTTGCGCCCAATCTGGCAAAGAACTGTACAACAAGTGGTGCGGACCTGCCCAGATGTAGATGAAGATCAACGCCCAGAAGTGAATGATCGATAATCGGTAAGAGTAAACCGGACGACCAGATGCCTTCGGAATAAAGTAATACATCAAACCTAAATAAGGCGTGGTGAGGAAGAATGCCACCGCGTTATGACCATACCACCACTGCACCAATGCATCCTGAACACCTGCGTACCAGCTATAACTTTTCATGAAAGAAACTGGAATCTCGAAGCTGTTGAAGATGTGCAACATCGCCACTGTAACGAATGTGGCGATGTAGAACCAAATGGCCACGTATAAATGGCGTTCTCTTCGCTTGAGAATGGTCATGAACATGTTCAGACCGAACACCACCCAGATTAATGCAATGGCAATGTCAATCGGCCATTCCAACTCCGCGTATTCCTTACTCGATGTGAAACCCATCGGCAGCGTTATCACGGCAGAGAGTATGATCAACTGCCAACCCCAAAAATTGATGTTACTGAGCGTGTCGCTCCACATGCGCGTCTTCAACAAACGCTGCAACGAGTAATACACGCCCATGAAAATGCCGTTCCCTACAAAGGCAAAGATCACCGCATTGGTGTGCAACGGCCTGATCCGACCGAAGGTCAGCCATTCTGTGAGGAAGTTGAACATGGGATCCACCATCTGCAACGCAGCGGTAAGCCCCACCAGCATACCGATGATGCCGAACGCCATTGTAGCGAAGGCAAACTTTCGGACAATGCCGTTGTCATAGTGGAAGGTTTCCTTTTCCATCTTGTTTATTTATTGGTTTCTGAAGATTTCTTGTCGTCAAATAGTATGCGCATGGCAGGAGTTTCATCATCATCGAACTGCCCGTTGCGCACGGCCCACAGAAAAGCTCCCAAGAACCCCGCTGCGGCCACAATACTTACTGCTATTAGTAGATAGATCACACTCATTGCAGTGGCAAAAGTGCCCCAAGGAGGCAATGCGTTTTCTGAGTGCAGTCACAGCTAAAACTGATCGATGTCAGAAATCTGAAGAGGAAACCCCAACAAGGAAAAAAATCGAGACTTCTGAACTCTGAACCCTAGCTCGCTGTGAGTTTTACACGGTGATGAAACGGGGTCTGTTCAGTTAAAACTCCCCTCAAACAACGGCTGCTCTTTACGGCCCAAGAGCGCCTTTCTCCTTCCCACCTTCTACTTATGCCCTCCCTGCTTCCGCTTATGCCCTCCCTGCTTCCGTTTATGCCCTCCCTGCTTCCGTTTATGCCCGCAAATTCTCCACTCACACCCGCCCATTGTCCACTCCTGCCAGTGCTTCGTCCGCGTCTACCCTATAAATGTCAGCTTATTGCCAAACAAAGGATACTAATGCCCGAAAAAGGGAAACTCTTACCCGCGAAACGGAAACTTTCATCTCCGCGAAAGCTGCTATTCATCAATCCTTAAACACTCATTGGAACATTGAACCCGAAATCCCAACAATCAACCCAATTTCCGCTTCGCCATCACCGCTGTGGTCACCGTAGTGAACAGTACGATGGAAACAGAACTCAGTGGCATAAGAATAGCAGCTATAACGGGCGAAAGAAGCCCCTGTACCGCCACCGCCAAACCAAAGATGTTGTAGAGCAATGAAAGTGTAAACGCACCGAGAACCACGTTGCGAGATTGCTTGGCGAGTTTGATCAACTCAGGTAGTTTCTTAAAAGATTCTGCTGTTAGAATACCATCAGAAGCAGGTGTAAACTGGCTATTGTCTTCCGCAATGGATATACCGAAATGCGCTTCACGTAGTGCACCGGCATCATTCAATCCGTCACCGATCATCAGTACTTGCTCAACACCATCAGACTGCTTTTCCTCAACCCATTCGCGCTTTTGGTGCGGATCCATTTCAAAATGCATGTGGGTTCGGTCAATCCCCGCAATCACCTCATTGCTCAAAGCGGCAGCTTCCGAATCGTTGTCACCAGAAAGGAGCGAAATACCATATTCTTCACTGATCGCATGCACGGTATCCTTTAATCCGGGTCGGTAGCTGGTGGTAAAATCAACACGTGCCCAAACCTTGCCATCAATGATCACGGCCGTTTGTCCCATTCCGTGATGCTCGGTCTTCCAAGATTCAAAAAGCTTACGCTGATTTTCATCCAATCGGTTCGGGTTCTTCAACTCAACCAGAATACCGTTTACCATGCCGTAAATACCAATTCCCGGATTCTCGGTAAAACCCACAACCTGTTGTTGTGGCGATTTAGGAAAAGCGGCAGCAAACGTCTTGCTCAACGGATGTAGCGATTGCCTTGCAATGTTTACCAAGGCATTCAATTGATCTTCACTCAATTTATTACCGCTGAAGTTCACACTTCCCTTTTGGCGGATGGTAATGGTTCCTGTCTTATCAAAAACCACGTGCGTTATCTCGCCAAGCTTCGCAATGGCCTCTACAGATCGGACGAAAAAGCCATTTCTACCAAAGTGGCGCATCATACTTCCATACGTGAAAGGAATGCTCAATGCCAGCGCACACGGACATGCCACGATCAACACAGCAGTTGTGGTGTTCAGCCAGTTTGATGGATCGACCACCCACCAATAGATGGCCGTAATGGCTGCAATGGTCAACACAGCCGCGCTGAACCACGATGCAACCTTATCAGAGAAACGGATCAATGGCGAAACGTCTTCTTTATTGGTGGTTTCCGATGTGTTCCAAAGTGAAGTGAGATAGCTGGAAGAAACAGGCTTCAGCACGCGCAAACGGATGACCGAACCACGGTTCTTACCGCCCGCATAAATCCGATTTCCCTCCGCTTTCGAAGATGGCGCAGCTTCGCCCGTCACAAAACTGTAATCAATGGAAGCTTTCTCGGAAAGCAACTCGCAATCGCACGGAATCAATTCATCATTATGTATCTGAATCTCATCGCCTTTCAGCAAATGCTTTATCATGATGGCATTAACGCTTCCATCTTCACCAATTCGGTTCACCGCAATTGGAAAGAACGAACGGTAATCGCGCTCAAACGAAAGCCCCGCATAGGTTTTGGCCTGGTACCATTTTCCAACCAAAAGGAAGAAGATGAATCCTGCCAGCGAATCGAAGAATCCTGGGCCTAAGCCCATCACGATATCATAAGAACTACGGAAGAAAATGGCCAGAATACCGATGGAAACGGGCACATCCATATTCACATGACCAACCCGCAGGCCTTTATAAGCCGAAAGCAGGTAATCGCGCCCCGCAAAAAGCACCAACGGCAACGCCAACACCAAATTGAGATAATTGAACAGTTGAGACCAGTTCTCTTCCAACTCTTTCCCGCCCAAAAGATATTCTGGGAAGCTCAGCAGCATGATATTCCCAAAACAGAAACCAGCTACGCCAATGCGGTACAGCAATGCCCTGTCCGTTGTTGGCTTGTCATCCTTTTCGGTTGATTTCTGCAAATTGAGATTGGGCGCATAACCGATGGAATGCAGCAGTTGAACCAACTGACGCAATGAGATCTGGCTTCTATCGAACAGAATATTCGCCCGCTTCTTCGGAAAGTTGACCTCACAATTCTTTACGCCCGGATTCAACTTCTCCAGTCGTTCTAACAGATACACGCACGCACTACAATGGATGGCTGGTAACTCAAACGTGATGCGTGCCATGTTTCCATCCGAGAAATCGAGCAGACTTTCCTGCACTTCCTCGTTATCCAAATAGGCCAACTCTTGGTCTTTAGCCACATCGGGTCGAATACCCAGCGGACCGTTGGCATAAGCCTCATCCAACCCTACATCTTGCAGCAACTGATAGACCGTACTACAACCGTTACAGCAGAACTCGTGTCCATCGTGATGGATGATCTCGTCCTCGCAAGGTTCGCTACAGTGGTAGCAAGTGACAGTTTCCGTAATTGAAGACATGGATGGTAATTACGGAGCCAAAGGTGGCCTTCTACTCCGCGCACCTACTTGATAGCCATCAAACGGAAAACTGAGGTTTGTCAGGAAACCTCACCCGACCTTCCTTGCCAGGAGGGGAGCTGGCTCTTCGAGCAAACATTTGTAGGTTCCGCCAGTTCTCCCCCTGAAAAGGGGGAGTGGCCGTAGGCCGAGGGGGTCTCAGAACCGATAATTCTTCAGCGCCTGAATGTTCAGGATCTTAATATCGCGGCCCTTTGAGCTGATATAGCCATCTTCTTTGAACTCAGAAAGTGCACGGATAACCGTTTCTGTGGCCGTTCCAACAATGCTTGCAATATCCTCGCGCCCAAGGCTGATGGTGAAATCATCGCGATGCTCGGCATTGTATTTCTCGTACACCTGCACCAACGCATTGGCCACACGCTTCCGCACCGAGCTGTACGCCAACTCGATCAACTGCTCTTCTTTCTGAAGAATGTTGTCTGCTAAAAGCTTGATGAAACTGCTGATGACCTCTGGGTTGGAACCCATCAAATGGTAGAAGTCGTCCTTCGGAATCAGTAACACCTCCGCGTCATCAATTACCTGAGCCGAATCGGTGTAATTATCATGCTCCAAAAGAGCGGTGTAACCGAAGAAATCGCCCGAGTTGTACAAACCCGTGATGTATTCCTTCCCGTCCTCATTCATTTTAAAAGTCTTCACCTTTCCCTTGTTGAGGAAGTAAAGGAAAATGGGTGCATCGCCTTCGCGGAAAACGTGTTCGCGCAGCGCGTAATGCTTTACACGATGGTTCTTAGTTATCTGCTCCACCACCTTGCCCGTGGCCGTTGCCATAAATCCCTGAACTCCAGGAATTGTACGCTCAGAACCGGCTTTCATGGCAGCACTCTTCTTCAGTCGCATTTCCACGGCATCCAAAAGATCGGTCTCCTCAAATGGCTTGGTGATGTAATCATCGGCTCCCAAACTCATTCCTTTGCGCATATCCATAGTTTCCGACTTCGCAGTCAGAAAGATGAACGGAATTCCCAACGTTTCAGGATTCTTGCTCAAAATGTGCAGCACTCCGTAGCCATCCAACTCAGGCATCATCACATCGCAGATGATAAGATCAGGATTTTCCGACTTGGCCGCTGCCACGCCTTTCTTGCCGTCTTCGGCCGTCACCACATCATAACTGGCCAATTCCAAAATCTCCGCGATGTTCTCGCGCATCTCCAAATTGTCGTCAATTACAAGAATCTTCTTTCCCATTATTCGCTTGCTGGATTATTCCTTGGTAAGGTGATCGTAAATGTAGTTCCTTCATTCAATCTGCTCGCAAAATCGATGGTTCCACCCATCAATTCCACGTGTTTCGCAACGATGTTCAACCCGAGACCCGTTCCTTGTATGTTGGTGGCATTCTTCGCTCGAAAGAACCGCTCAAAGAGATGTTTCTGCTCATCTTCAGGAATGCCGATACCCGCATCTTTCACTTTAATGGTGATGATGTCATCCGAACCATCAACCGTTAAATGTATCTGCTTGCATTCCGCACTGTACTTCACTGCATTAGAAAGCAGGTTAAATAGAATGTTCCGCACCAACTGCGGGTCGAGCGTCACGTCTGTATGTGTTCCGCAGGTTAGCTCAATGTGCTGCCCAGGTTTGCACATGGCCTCGATGTCTTCCACCACGGAGTTCACCAGATCGCAAAGTTTGAACTCTTCGGGCCGATATTCCACCTTTCCCGCCTCAAGTTTTTCAAGCGAGAGGAAATCGTTGAGGATTGATGTCAGGTTTCGGATGGAGTTCTTGATGCGGCCAACATGCTTATTAACCGATTCCATGTTACCATTTTCGGCATGCCGATTCACCAGATTAATTGAACTCAGAACCGTTGCCAATGGCGTGCGGAACTCATGAGATGCCATCGAAACGAACCGCGACTTCAGCTCATTCAGCTCTCGCTCCTTCTTCAGTGCGTTTATCATGTCCTGCTCCGCACGCTTCTGTTCCGTAATGTTCTTCTCCACGAGCAGAATTCTATTCACACCTTCATCCTCATCATACAGTGGAACAGCACTCATGATGTACGTATTACCACGTGAAACGATCTCAAACGTTCGTGGCAGACCTTCGAAAACGCGACTTAGCTCGGATTCAACTTTCTCGCGAAAATCAATAGGCAGTAAGGAAATGTAATTCAGACCAATAACCTTTCCGCGGTCAATACCGCTACGCACAAACTCCTTCCCTTCAGCAAAAATGTAATTGAGTTTCCTGTCCAGAACGTTGATCGTTCCATCAGGGAAATTCTGTGCAATAAGTGTATAGAGATGCTGACTTTCTTCCAGTGCTCTCACAGCTTCATTCAGTTCTTGCGTACGCTGTTTCACGCCTTCTTCCAACTGGCGGTTCACCTCCAAAATCTTATTCTCGGCCTCTTTCCTACGCGAAATATCGGTGATGAGTGCAACCACACAGAGTTCGCCATCTACCGTTGTGTGGTTCAGCGAAACTTCGACCGGGAACTCCGTTCCATCCGCTTTTTGGGCAGACAACTCGTAGCCGTTTCCCATTTCGCGTTTCTCGGGTTTCTTGGCAAAATCAGCTCGATGTTGTTGGTGAATCTTACGTAGTCCTTCAGGAAGAAGTTCATCAACGTTAATCCCTATAAGTCCTCCTTCGGGATAAAGGAACATCCGGCATGCGGAGTTATTCGACCTTGTAATGACGCCATGAACATTAGCCACAATCATTCCCTGAGTAACGATCTCGTAAACCAGTTGATTGAGTTGATTCTTGTCCAATTCTGCCATTATCCTGCCCAATTCTGTCGGTCCAAACTTCGGTATTGAATGGCTTCGGCCAAATGACCCGGTTGTATTTCTTCCGAATCTTCGAGGTCAGCAATTGTACGTGCCACCTTCAAGATTCTATCGAATGCTCGTGCCGAAAGACCTAACCTGTCTGTTGCCTTTTTCAGCATATCGCGCCCAGCATCATCAATCTTGCAAACCTCTTTCAGCAACTTTGCTCCCATCATCGCATTGCTATGCACCTGCGGGTTGTCCTTAAAACGGGCAATTTGCTTTTCCCTTGCGGTGATGACGCGGTCGCGTACTTTCTCGCTTTTTTCAGCAGGGCTGAAATCCGCCAATTCATTGATCGGAACAGGAGTCACTTCCACATGAATATCGATACGGTCCAGAAGCGGGCCCGAGATCTTGTTCAGATATTTCTGAACCACACCTGGAGCGCATACACAATCCTTCTCTGGATGGTTGTAATACCCACACGGACAAGGGTTCATGGAAGCAACAAGCATCAAACTGCTCGGATACTCTACCGACAGCCGCGCGCGGGAAATCGTTACCATACGATCTTCCAACGGTTGGCGCATTACTTCAAGCACCGAACGTTGAAATTCCGGTAACTCATCTAAGAACAGTACGCCATTATGTGCAAGGGATATTTCACCAGGTTGAGGAATCTGCCCACCACCGACCAAGGCGGCATCTGATATTGTATGATGCGGGCTTCTGAACGGTCGTGTGGTCATCAGCGATGTATTGGAACCAAGGTTTCCAGCAACCGAATGGATCTTGGTTGTCTCCAACGCTTCTTTCAGAGAAAGCGGTGGAAGAATGGACGGCAACCGCTTCGCCAACATGGTTTTTCCCGCCCCTGGCGGACCAATGAGCAGAAGATTATGACCTCCAGCTGCAGCAATTTCCATTGCCCGTTTGATGTTCTCCTGCCCTTTTACATCAGAGAAATCGAGATCAGAACTGCTGAGCTGTTTGTAGAACTCTTCACGCGTGTTCACTTCGGTTTTCTCCAACGGCATTTTACCATCGAAAAAGTGAATCAGCTCTTGGATGTTCTCAATTCCGTAAACATCAAGGTTATCGACAATGGCCGCTTCCTTGGCATTCTGCTTCGGAAGAATGAAACCTTTGAATCCTTCTTCTCGCGCTTTAATGGCAATTGGCAGTACACCTTTTATCGGTCTCAGACCACCATCCAGCGAAAGCTCACCCATGATGATGTAATCGGAAATTCCGTCCGATTTTATCTGTTCTGATGCCGCCAGTATTCCCGCAGCAATCGTCAGGTCGTAAGCAGAACCTTCCTTACGAATATCGGCCGGGGCCATATTGATGGTGATGGTCTTACCCGGAATCTTATAATCGATGTTCTTGAGTGCAGCATAGATCCTCTGCTGGCTTTCCTTCACCGCGTTGTCAGGCAATCCGACCATATAGAAATTGACACCACCGGCTGCCACATTCGTTTCTACAGTGATGATATGAGCATCAACTCCATAAACCGCGCTGCCGTAGGTTTTAACAAGCATTTGCTACACTTCCTGCTCGATCAGCATCACAAGAATGTGAATGACCTTGATATGAATTTCCTGAATTCTGTCTGAATATTCCGAGTGCGGTGCACGTATCTCCACATCGCAGAGTTTGGCCAGTTCGCCACCGTCTTTGCCCGTAAGGGCAATTACGTGCATGCCTTTTTCTTTGGCGGCTCGCGCTGCATGTAGCACATTGTGCGAATTGCCTGATGTACTGATGGCCAAAAGCGAATCGCCATGGATACCGAAAGCCTCCACAAACCGCGAAAAGATCTGATGATAACCGTAGTCGTTGGCCGTGCAGGTTATATGACCTGAATCAGAAATGGCCATTGCCGGAATCGGTTTGCGCTCATCGCGGAAACGACCGCTCAATTCTTCAGCAAAATGCATCGCATCACTCATCGAGCCACCATTGCCACACGAATAAATGCGGCCACCCAACTTCAACGAATTGACCAGCAGATTTGCCGCTTTACGAATTGCCTGCAAATTGGAAGCATCGCTCATGAACTCTTCGAGCACCTTGGCAGCCTCTTGCAACTCCTTATCTATCTTCTCCAACGACATGGCGTTGAAAGTAAGAAAACAGCGATAATCTTTTGTTACACGAATTACGAACTACAGCTGAATCAAGCGCTTCTGCGTTTCGATATCAAACGAACGAAGCTGCAACTCCTCATCGGTAAACACGGCTGGACGGCCATCTTCCACCACATTTCGATCACTTTCTGGCTTCAGCAATTCCATTGCAAGCGCCTTGAATTTTGTTTGAACCGCACCAAGAAAATGCTGACCGAAAACGGTGTGACCTCCTTCATACAATTGAAGTTGATACTCCTCATAAGTCGTGATGTAACCGCAGTAAGCATTGGTGTAGGTCGAACAGACAACTTCGGTCACACCTCTATCAGCCAGAACCTCAAGCAACGTATCTTCCAAACGCTGCCCGGCAATAGTGGTTATCTCAGCTGGAATTCCAGCTAAAGCGATGTTTCCAATGATGACGATCTGAATGGGTAAGATCTGCGGAATCCAAGGCTTTTCCCCCAAACTTCCGTTGGCATGAAAACGCTTGAACTGCCCCACAGCCGGATCGGCCCAAGCAGGAACCACAAGATTCTTGATATCTCTTGTACCAAGAATTCTGCGATCATCCGCTTCAACAAGAATATCCTTCGGTCCTTGAGTGTGATACTTTTCTAAAATACGATCGGCCTTGTCCTTTGGCTTGAATTTGACCGCTGCCAATTCGTACGCCTTTTGTGCTCTGACAAGAGTTCGGGCTAAAGCTCCAACCGCAGGCGGCATTCCTGGGCCCTCCTTGGTTCCTTCGAAAAATGCAACTCCATGGCAGGCGGGTCCGGTTCTAGCATCCTTTTGACCACAAGCAAACTCCTTATCAACAATAACCTTTCTGAAATCAACATAGGTCATTGCATGATCTACCTGCGTTGGCATGTCTTCCGACTTCTTGGCCTGCTTGAAGATCTCATGCGCGTGTTCAAACTGAATGTTGCCGTTGTACTTGGCGCTTTCAAAATCATCTTCAAACTTTCCGCGCGTCCATTTCTTTTTGCGGTCCCATTTCCAGTTAGGCGTTACATCGCCCGCCTTGCGCTGCGCGAAAACCGAGATGAACCGATCCTTCTTACGCTTCTTTACCTTGTCTTCATGATACTTGGCTGCATAACCTTTATTGTCTGAGCATATACGATGGTTATCGTTGCTCAAGCTTGTGGTGTGAACCCCGAACCAGTTCCAAGAACCAATAGGATTTCCTTCAAGGTCATCGAAACGCATAAGCAGCATGTTTCTGTCAACCGCCTGATTGGTCTCCTCCGGTTTCAGTTTTGTCTTCACCTCCGGATTGGCATTGTAGGCATCCAACGAACGGTTGAACGCCACATCCTTATCGGCTGCAACCTCGCCTCTTGACAACTTGATAGTTGCCGGAACAAGATTTTCGGCAGCCATAACAATGGCATCCACAATTCCATCCACCACCTTTTGGTAAACCTCTGGCACAAACCCGGGAATGGACATGTTGTACAGCCCGAAATGCGAGTACCCACCTGGCGCGCTGTGCGTATGTTGCGCGGTTAGCATTACTGCATCTTCGGCAAAGCCAAGATGTTCGTGCTTACGCTGAAGCTTTTTCATCACTCCTCTGCGAATAGCAATGGTAATGAAGCATATCTCGGCATTGACCAAAGCAGTTTTCTTACCCGTTGTTGTATCTCGGATAACCACGGCACGGGCAAAAAGGTCGGTTTCAACACCCTTAACGATGTTGTAATACATACCATAGCCCATCATCCCTACACCTAATTTGAATGCGGTAATATCGGCCTTGCCAACACCTACTTCATACATGATTCCAATAACGTTTTGAGTGATAGCTGCCGAGGTCGGCAGTCACGCTAAAATTAGAAACTATGCATGCATTTGATAAATGTCAATTGAATTTTTTCGGTCATTTGAAACGATGCTGCAAGAAATGAACGACATGCACCTGATCATCTTTATCAAGAACCCGGTTCTTGGAAAAGTGAAGACCAGATTGGCCGCAGGAATTGGAGAACAGAGGGCGCTGGAAATCTACATGCAGCTACTGGAAATCACCCGCAGTGTGGCTTTGAAAATCAATTGTACCCGAAACGTTTTCTATTCGGATGAGATTGTTTCGGATGATTGGGAAGACGACAAATTCAACAAGTTCGTTCAGGAAGGTGATGACCTTGGCGAGCGGATGAAAAATGCCTTCGAACAGGTCTTCGCTCTTGGCGCAAAAAATGCCGTAATAATAGGAAGTGATTGTCCTGAACTCACTAGCAATATAATTGCAGAAGCATTTGAACTATTAGATAATAGAGATGTGACAATTGGCCCTGCCAATGATGGTGGCTATTATCTCCTCGGAATGAAAAAACTCCATCCGTTTCTGTTTGAAGAAAAAGAATGGAGCACAGATTCCGTGTTTGAGGATACGGTGATTGACCTGTCGGAAAATCAACTTAGTTATGGTTGTTTGGAAAAGTTGTCTGATCTGGATACGGTCAGTGACCTATACCTGTTGGATGTTCTGTGATCAGAAATCTTCTTTATCCCCACCATTGATCACAAAGTAGATCAAACCCCAGAAGGCGGTGATCAACCCACCGGCCATGGAAACAATGCCGCCAAGCATTCCGGCCAAGGCAAAACCACGACCACGTTTCTCGCCAGCTCCAGTTTCGCGTAAGCCGATAATTCCTGTTACCATGCCAGCAATACCAAGGAAGAATCCTACCAACGTGAAAATCCACCAGTAGGCGAATGAGCCCCCAAAAATCAAGAGGGCCAGAAACACGATTCCTGTTATCATCAATGCCAAAGCAACGGTTCCCAAGCCCATTGATGCGAAACTGATTCCCGACCATCCGAATTTTGGTTCTTCCTCCTTTTTGTTGAATACCGCCCTGCGAAGTTCCCCGTTCAATTTCTCGGCTTTGATCTCCCTGAAAGGCGCAATCATCAATTCGCTCAACTTTTTTGAAGTGACGGAAGGCTTCTGTTTGTCGATTGATGCTGTGGTCAGATCACTGTAGGCCATTTTGGGAGATGTCTCTTCAAACTCTTGCTGGTGCAACTCTGCTGATTCCACCCCGCTTAGATCCGAATTCGGTTTCATGGTATTTACAAAAGCAGTCTCACCAACATTTTTCGCATCCTTTTTCTTTGTCATCTCAACATGGAAACCTGGTCGGTATCTACGCTTGACAATATCAATGTTTCCGCATGATTGAAACAGAATGGCTGAAAGGATCAATAGTGGCAGAAAACATCTGGATGATTGAGTTCTCATAGGTCAGGAATTATTGGATAAATATAGATTGTTGCCAATGAAAAAGCCCGCTCAAATTGAGCGGGCTTTCACTATTCAGGATTTAAGAGAATGCTTACCCAAGCACAAAAATTGTGAAGAAAATGGCTCCTAATATGATTGCGAGAACAGCAAGACCAGCTCCAATGATACCGAAAATGAATCCTAGTCTTGACTGGCTACCCGTGCCGTTATTCTTCTTGTAGATGAGCGAGAAAGTGATGGCTGCGGCCCCAAGCAACAATGCCAACACCGCTGCACCCCAAACAAACGAACTCCAGAAAACTACGGTTAGAATGGCAAAAAGGAATGCCAAAGCACCGAAGGCCAATGAACCGATCCCGGTTCCGAAAGACACCCATTTCATCCACTCCAGGTTGGCAACAGGAGCTTTCGGCCCGAAAACTTCGCGCTTAATCCTGTCCATTTTTCTATCGAAGGAAAGTCCTTTGAAATCTGGTGAGTGAAGTTCCTTCTTAACGTTCTTATTCACCTCATTAACACCCGCAAATGGTGAGGTGGTTGCATCTGCACTTACAGTCAGCTCATCTGAAATCTCCTGTGTTGCAACTTCGGCTTCTCTCACATCTGCTGCCTTCAGATTCTCCACTTTGCGTGCATCGGCCGTTGCAGATTCTTCCGAAGTCTTCATTTTCTGACGCTTCTTTGAAACTTCCACATGAAAACCTGGTCGATACTTACGCTTTACGATATCGATATTTCCACATGATGAGAACATCAGTCCTGCAAACAGAACCGCGATCAATGCCTGTACTTGTAATCTCCTGTTCATGATTATTCGATTTTAATTTACCCCAAAATTAGAGAGGTCATTTCTGGTTCAGTTGACTTAGATCAGTAGTTATCAACGGGCTGTTATGAATTATTCAACTCCTCTATCTTGGCCTGAGCTTTTTCCCAATCCGCCATAATCTTTTCGAGCTGCTGTTGCTTCTGCTGGTACTCTTTGAAAACATCCCGCTCTTCCAACGCCTCTTTATAAGCCGCTGCATCCAACATCAGTTCGTCAAGATCGGCTATTTCCTTCTCAAGTTTGGTAATCTCCTTTTCTAATCGTTCCGCTTGATTATTCGCATTTCGAAGATCCTTCTCACGCGCTTTTCTCTCCTTATAATCTTCCTTACTCTGCTGGCTTTTCTCTTCCTTTTTTGGAGCTTCCTGCTTTGGTTTTGAACTGAATTCCTGAATGCTGTCAGCCTTCACTTTTGCCAAGAATTCGTACACGTCTCCAATGTGTTCTCTCACATTCTTGTCTTTGAATTCGTAAACCTTGGAGGTCAATCCGCTCAAGAAATCCCTGTCGTGAGAAACAATAAGCATGGCACCGTCATATTTCTGAAGTGCTTGCTTCAACACATCTTTTGAATGCATATCGAGGTGGTTGGTAGGCTCATCCAGCACCAACAGGTTCACGGGCTCGAGTAAGAGTTTAGCCAATGCCAATCGTCCACGTTCACCACCGGAAAGCACGCTTACTTTCTTGTCTACATCTTCTCCACTGAAAAGGAACGAACCGAGAATGTCTCTCAATCTGGTTCGAATATCGCCACGCGCTACATCATCAAGTGTTTGAAGAACGGTTTTGGAACCGTCCAATGTTTCCGCTTGATCCTGCGCATAGTAGCCCATAGATACATTATGGCCGAGCTCAAGTTTTCCAGTGTAATCCAATTCCCCAACTACGATCTTGGAAAAAGTGGTTTTTCCTTCACCGTTCTTACCCAAAAGAGCCACCTTCTCACCACGGTTGAGCATCAGATCAACATTCCGCAGTACTTCCTTATCTCCGTAACTCTTACTAACACCTTCAGACAGTACAACAACTTTTCCTGAGCGTGGTGCAGGCGGGAAACGAAGACGCATGACCGAAGTATCCACTTCCTCCACTTCAATACGGTCCACCTTTTCAAGCGCTTTGATGCGGCTCTGAACCTGCGTTGCTTTCGAAGCCTTATAGCGGAAACGCTCAATGAACTTCTCGGTATCTGCAATGAATTTCTGCTGGTTCTCGTAAGACGCTTTTTGAAGCTCAATTCGCTCGGCCCGTTGCTTCACATACTTGGAATACGGAACCTTGTAATCATTGATCCGGCCAAGTGTGATCTCAATGGTTCGGTTGGTTACATTATCCAGGAATGCACGGTCGTGAGACACCAACAGAACGGTTCCGTTGTGATCTTTCAGAAATTCCTCCAACCATTGAATGGAAAGGATGTCCAAGTGGTTTGTTGGCTCATCCAGAAGGAGCACATCTGGCCGCTGAACAAGAATCTTGGCCAACTCCACACGCATCTGCCAACCACCGCTAAACTCCTCAACTTTTCGTGTTAGGTCGCTTCTCAAAAAACCAAGCCCCAGTAGAATTTTCTCCACTTCCGCATCAGCAGTATCGCCACCCAGCAGGCTGAACCGTTCGGTTGCAACGGTCATATCATGAATCAGATCCATGTACGAATCCGTCTCGTAATCCGTACGTTCCTCGAGCTCTTTAGTGAGCTTTTTCACCTTTAGATCAAGTTCCTTCAGTTCTTGAAGCGCGCCATAGGTTTCCTCAAAAATCGACTTCCCCAATTTTGGACGGATGTCCTGAGACAAGTAACCGATGGTAGTTCCACTTGGCTTCGAAACATTGCCCGACTCTGGTTCCTGCTTGCCGGAAATAACCTTGAGCATGGTAGACTTGCCTGCGCCATTCTTGCCAACAAGACCGATCCTATCTTTCGGATTGGCCAGAAAAGAGATGTTATTGAACAGGAATTTCCCGTTGAATTGAACCGAAACTTGGTTGAGTGAGATCATGGCGCAAAAGTGCGGAATTGGTTTCGGTTAAGTGACCTGAATCGCAGTGGAAATTTCATGGAAACTGTTCCTTTGCGAAATCAAACCATCAGCGATGAAAGTTTCCCTTCTTTCGAGTGTTTTCAAAAACAAGTGTCCGCGGTGCCGAGAGGGTGATCTCTTTCTCACCAAAAACCCGTACAACTTTTCTGACATCGATAAGATGCCAGACAATTGCCCAAAATGCGGGCAGAAATATTGGATCGAGCCAGGGTTCTACTATGGTGCCATGTACATCAGCTATGCACTGACCATTGCCTTGAGTGTGGCAATTTTTGTTGCCATGATCGTGCTATGGCATTTCGATATCAAATGGTACTTAGGGCTGAATTTTACCGCAATGTTGATACTGTTCCCACCGATATTCAGACTCTCACGGTCGGTTTGGGCGCATATTTATATTAAACCTGATAAGGAACGCACTCAGGAAAAAGCGTGAAGCTGTTCTCCTTCAATGACGTGTTTTCCTGCCAAGTTTTCTTTCGATAGACGAAGCATTGCCTTGGCAACGGTCTTGCCTTGAATTCCACGGTATTTGGCCATCGACCCTATCATCAATGGATTTAAAACGGTCATCATGCCCTTACCGATAAGTTCTCCGAAACGAAATTCTTTCCGTTCTCCCATGAGCATTGACGGACGAAGAATGATAAGCGAATCGAACCCTATGGCTTCCAGATCACGCTCGGTTTCTCCTTTTACTCTCAGGTAGAAATTGGAAGTTTTCGGAGTTGCTCCAACCGAAGAAACCAAAACGAATGTTCTTGCCCCAGCAGCCTTGGCGTTCTTTGCGAACGCAATAACCAGATCATGGTCTACATGGTAAAATGCATCTTGCGAACCTGCAGTTCTGATGGTGGTTCCAAGCGCGCAAAATGCGACATCGATTTGTTCGAAAGTCTGCTTGGCAATGTCATCATTCACCAGAACATTGAACTTTTGTGGAAGATCGATCGGCCTCCTTGCCAGAACGTCAATCCGTTCAAACGAATCATCAGCCTTTAAAAGGTCGATCAATAATTTGCCAATAAAACCCGTGGAACCTGCTATTGCTGCTTTCATACAGCAAAGGAATCAGTTTTTGATCAGACGCTGTGTGTAATGATCCGAACCGTTTCTTACCTCAAGCAGATAAACACCGCTCGAAAAGTCCGAAGTCGAAATCACCGTTTGAGTTGCGGTAAGCATTCCTGAAAGGATTGTTCTTCCCAATGCATCAAACACAACGTAATTTGCTTGACCATCCCAATCCCTTGAAATGGTGAACTCATTTTGAAATGGATTCGGATACACATTCAAATGTGTCTCTTCTTGCTCTTCCAAACCATTGATCAAACTTAGATTGCACATACTGAAATCGTAAAGTTGGTGTGGCTCATCGCCACACGTTTGTGCCGATGCCGATTGCTGAGCCACAAAACCTCCACCTTCAATGTCAGTCTGAACATGCAGGTCTCTTCGCATGGCACCAGAAGTCAACTGGAAATACATTGGAGACGCTTCGTTATTGTTGTGTTGAAGCAAATGTGCATGACCCAATTCGTGCAAGATGGATGTTTCCATATCGAAATGGTCGCTCGTTGGTTGGCCACTGCCTGTCCACCAATTAATGTCAGCGTTAAGAAGAATATCAACTTCTATCAGATTCCATTGAATGCCATTGGGTGTTCCGCAGCCCGAGAATGTTGTAATGGTCTTGCCCAACAGATAACTCGGCAACTGCCCTGGATTGGAAAGCCCGAATACATTCACATCATCATGCGCCCAACCGGCAATTGGCACTACCGATTCTCCGAGCTTGTAGTTCACTCCTGTATTGCATGCCCATTTCTCCAATGACCTTCTCACCATTTCGCTGCCTCCCAGTAATGAATTCAATTGTTGATTGATGCTGAACTCATAACCACCATTCTGCATTGCGACCAGCATAGTACTGTTCAGATTCTGATTGTATACCACTTCACTTTTGGCATAATCAACAGTTACTTGCTGTGCACTTGTTACGGTTTGACCATTATCACTTCTCACTTGAATTTCTCCGGTACCCGCCACCACATTATTGTAGAGCGTTGCAGAAGGCACATAAATCTGAATCTCAGTATCAGACCAACTCAGGTAATGCGGTCCTGGTTGCAATGCCACGAAACTCTGCCCACCGTCATCAGCATTTCTAAATGCAACATGTCCGCTGCCTTGCTCAGTTCCAAAACCCTGACCTGTGATGGTCAGAACCGTTTGTGTACCAGCCGTTACTTCCAGCGGATAGACCGAATTGAGTTGTGGTGCCGCCCTCTCAGCAGAACTATCCGAGGTCAACAAATCCATTGGAATTCTTCTCAACTCGATTGTTTCAGAACCAGTTGAGCGGGCAATCAGTTCGTAAAAACCTTCTCGGGTGGATGTTTCCTTCAAACCGTAAACCGCACCCGATCTTTCATCAACCGAATAGAATGTTGTGGCAACTGAACTGAAAGACCGCTCTTGATCAGCCTTCAACGCCAATACACCATAATCCCCAACATGAAGCTGAACACTTGGTGTAACCACTTGCATCAGATCACCATAAATGCCGCCTTCGGTTATGATCTCCTCATCGAAACCCACAGAGCCTTTGAAAACACGATATACCTCGATGTGATTTTTGGTATAGATGCTTCCGTCCTGACCAACAAATGTTGATTGACCCGCCACGCGACCTTCCAATATCTTATCGGCCTGAAGAAGCTGCTGCTCAAGCGCAGCAGGAAGCATGAGACATTGCGCCATAGAATTAACCCCTAAAAACAAGGGAAAAAGCACGGTTATCACATACTTTTGAAGGCTCAAAAACAAGGTTTTGTAATGGTCAATTACTGAACCTTTAAACTACGGTTAACGTTACGAGATACACGTAATATTAGACGAATCAGGGCGTGCGTCCGATAAACATGTTGCCATATGCCACAAGCCACTAAGTCGTTTGTCGAAGTCCCCAGAACTGGCCGCTATTTCAGGCTGAATTCTGTACAGCCGATGACAAAAAATATCTGGGTCGTCTTTCACGGCTACGGACAGCTTGCCGAATACTTCATCAAACACTTCGAAGAATTGGACGCTGACGAGAACGTTATCATTGCTGTTGAAGGGCTTTCGCGATTCTATGTTGACGGCCTGACCGGACGTGTGGGCGCCAGTTGGATGACCAAGGATGATCGCGAATTGGAAGTGAAAGACCAATCAAATTACATCAACGCGGTTCTCGCTGATTGCGGAGTTGACCCTAAAGACGAAAACGTAAATCTTATTGTCCTTGGTTTCTCACAAGGAACGGCTACCGCCATTCGTTGGATGGTAAACAACGGCATCAGACCGAAGCAATTAGTGATGTGGGCGGGTTCTTTTCCGCATGATGTGGATGCAGCAAAATATGCTGACATCTTCAAGGGGCTTTCCATGCATTACGCTTACGGGGATGAGGATCAATTTCTAAAGGATGTTGATATGGATGAAAAGCTTGAGGAGATGAAGAAAACAGGAATGGAAATACAGACTTGGACATTTGAAGGAAAACACGTTATGGATAAACCGACCCTTGCCAAGATTGTTAATAGCTTTTAGGTTGCGAATTGCGAATGAGTACGAATATGCGAATGGTTCTACAACGTGAAATCGTCAATCCAAATTCAATCGGACAAGCACGTTCGTATATTCGCAACGCGAAGCGTATAGGTAATTCGTAACCGCTACAATCTAAACCGAAACAATGAGCTTAACCGACCAGATAAACAACGACCTGAAAACCGCCATGAAGGCGAAGGATACGACCACACTAACTGCTTTGCGTGCCATAAAATCGCAATTGCTGTTGGCCGCTACTGAAAAAGGTGGAGGCGAAAGTTCTGATGAGGCCGGGATTAAGATGCTTCAGAAGCAAGTAAAGCAGCGCAAGGAAAGCGCTGAGCTTTACAAAGCTCAAGGCCGTGAAGATCTAGCAGAAGCTGAATTGGCCGAAGCGGCCATAATTGAAAGGTACTTGCCAAAGCAACTTTCTGAAGATGAGTTGAAACCGATTCTACAGGCCATTATTGACCGCGTTGGTGCCTCTGGCCCACCGGACATGGGCAAAGTAATGGGTGCTGCATCAGCAGAATTGGCCGGAAAAGCGGATGGAAAAACCATTTCTATGGTTGTGAAGAAGTTGCTTGCTTGATGCGTAGTTGCGATTTTTTACCAATGCATTAAGTGAAATCCAATTTTACAATAAAGCACCAAATGGGGCTCAAGGTGTCGAAACCGAGCAGCAAAGTTTACTTGGTTTCGGTTAGAGATCCTCGGGGTTTTCGTACTCCTGAGTTAGAATATCACGAACCAGAGGAAAGAGTTATCAAATACATAAGGGCCAATAATCAGATAAAAGGGATACTTATCAACTCGATGGTTTGGTCAACAATAGCAATTACTGTAAATCTTCTTACTGAATCCAAACTGAACAATCAGACTATGATGGCTTTGATCTTGGGAATAGTTCTCTTCATGGTTTCGTTGAACTATTTTGGCATTTACATCACGAAAATGAAAGTACGAAGCCAATTAATGAAAGACCAAGTCACTTTGTTCGATCAATAACAAAATTGACAAGCTGTCTGAGCGATTCGCGGGCTGGGTTTTCGGGGAATTCTGAAAGCATATTGAGCGCGTTATCGCGGTATTCGTTCATGCGTTTCACGGTGTAATCGATACCACCTTTTTTCCGCACAAGATCAATTACCTCTCCTACCCGCTTTTCGTCAGTGTTGTGGTTTTTGATGGTATTGATGATGAAGCGCTTTTCTGAGCGGTCTGAGTTATTCAACGCGTAGATGAGCGGCAACGTCATCTTCTTCTCCTTGATGTCGATACCCGTTGGTTTGCCAATGCTATCGTCCGTTCCATAGTCGAAAAGGTCGTCTCGAATCTGAAAGGCAATACCAACTGTTTCTCCGAACAGTCTAAGCTTCTCCACCACTGCATCATCTTCCGAGACACTTGCCGCGCCTGAAGCACAGCAACTGGCAATCAACGAAGCTGTTTTCTGCCGAATGATGTCGAAATAGATGTCTTCAGTAATGTCGAGCTTGCGCGCTTTCTCCATTTGCAAGAGCTCACCTTCGCTCATTTCCCTAACTGAATTCGAAGTGATCTCCAGCAAGCGGTAATCCTTGTGTTTGACTGAAAGGAGTAATCCTCGACTGAGCAAATAATCGCCAACCAGAACCGCCACTTTGTTCTTCCAAAGCGCGTTGATACTGAAAAACCCTCTTCGTTTCTGCGAATCGTCCACCACATCGTCATGCACCAGCGTTGCGGTGTGCAGTAACTCGATCAAGGTGGCCGCACGATAGGTCATATCGTTGGTATCATCCAACATTTTGGCCGTAAGGAAAACAAACATTGGCCGCATTTGCTTGCCCTTTCGCTTTACGATGTAATGCGTGATCTTATCGAGAAGCGCCACTTCACTGCGCATCGAAGAGCGGAATCGCCCTTCAAATTCCTCCATCTCCAGTCGGACGGGCTGCTTTATATCGTTGAGTGAAGCCAAGCGTTGCGAATGTAGATAAACAAGCTGTTAAGCCGATAATTTGTTCGCAAGCTGACCACATGCGGCATCAATATCCTTGCCTCGGCTTCGCCTGATGTTGACGATCAGGTTCCGTTCTTCCAAATACAGTTTGAATTGATCTGTTTTTGCGATGTCGGCCTTTTTAAACTCGCCACCGTCAATCGGATTGTATTCAATGATGTTGATCTTGGTTGGGAAAGACCTACAGAAATCTGCCAACTCTTTGGCATCCTCTAAAGAGTCGTTGAAATCCTTGAAAATGATGTATTCAAGTGTTGGGCGGGTTCCCGTCTGGTCATAAAAAAAGCGCATTTCCTTGGCCAGAACTTCAAGGTTATTGGTCTCGTTGATCGGCATGATGTAATTGCGCTTCTTCTCGTTGGCAGCATGTAGCGAAAGTGCCAAATTGAATTTCACCTTGTCCTCGCCCAGTTTATGTATCATTTTGGCAATGCCTGCCGTGGAAACCGTAATGCGCTTTGGCGACATGCCCAAACCATTTTCCGATGTAATGCGCTCGATGCTTTCAATCACGTTTCGGTAGTTGAGCAAAGGCTCACCCATTCCCATATAAACGATATTGCTCAGAGGAATGCCATATTCCATTTCCGCTTGGCGCGAGATGTGAACCACTTGATCGACTATCTCATCGGCATTCAGGTTTCTGAGTCTGTCCAACCGACCTGTAGCGCAGAATTTGCAACTCAAACTGCAACCCACTTGCGAAGAAATACAAGCCGTCATTCGACTGGCGGTTGGAATCAAAACACCCTCCACGAATTTGCCATCAGCAGTTTTGAACGAACTCTTAATTGTACGGTCTTCACTGATCTGCTTCTCGTCCACTGTAACCGCATTGATAACGAAGTTCTCATCCAACAATTCACGGGTCGATTTCGAAAGATTGGTCATCTCGTCAAACGAATGAGCTGCTTTTTTCCAAAGCCATTCAGTCACTTGTTTGGCACGAAACGCCTTCTCTCCATTTGCGATGAAAAATGAAGTAATTTCATCGTCAGACAAAGCGCGGATGTCCTGTTTTTCAGCCATTTCGCGCAAAGATACAGGCTTACCATGCGTTTCCTTTCTGCCGACCTCATCTTTCCTGGCCACACCGAACCATTGGCAAACGCCATTCTGGTTGTTGGACCGAATGGAGTGATCAAAGATCTTCTCACATCTGATGATGAGAATGCTCCTGAAGGAAGCAGAGTGGAGCGATTCAACGGTATTCTCTGTCCAGGTTTCATCAACGCCCATTGCCACTTGGAACTCTCGCACATGAAAGGCGTGGTTGCGGAGAAAACCGGCCTACCAAAATTCATTACAGAAATTGTGAGTAGGCGAAATGAAAACGCTCACGAAAAGCAGGAGAAGATCATATTGGCCGATGAGGAAATGTGGCTTAATGGAATTCAGGCGGTTGGTGACATCTGCAATACGACCGATTCGTTGGAAACGAAAAGCAACAGCCGAGTGGAGTACCATTCCTTTGTGGAGGTCTTTTCTTTTGATCCAGCCAGAGCAAATGAAGTGCTGGAAGAAGGAATCCGTGTTGCAAAGGCATACAGGAATGCGGGGCTCAAAGCCACTATTGTTCCTCACGCACCATATTCTGTCAGCGAACAACTTTTTGATGGCATCAGGAAACAGCAACAGCCATTTCCTGGCCCGATAAGTATCCACAATCAGGAGACGGAAAGCGAGGATGAAATGTTCTCCTCCGGAACGGGAGAATTGGTGGAAACCTTCAAAGGCTTTGGCATTGATTTCAGCAATTGGAATCCACAGAAGAAAAGTTCGCTGGATTATGCATTTGCTCAATTACCTGCCGACCAGAATGTGATGCTCGTTCACAACACATGTAGTACATCTGATGAAATGAAACATGTTGAATCACTGAGGAACGACCTTTACTGGTGTGCATGCCCAAGTGCCAATCTGTACATTGAAAACCGCATTCCGAACTTACCGATGTGGTTGGAGAACAACGCCAAGGTTTGTGTTGGAACCGACAGCCTTGCCAGTAATCATCAACTTTCCATTTTTGAAGAACTGAAGTTGATTCAACACCATCATCCGCAACTTCCTCTTTCAACCCTATTGCAAATGGCTACCCTAAACGGAGCCAAAGCCTTGAATATGGACAATGAAAAAGGCAGCTTCCAACAAGGGAAACTGCCCGGTGTACTTTGGTTGAAAAACGTTGACCTCTCCTCCGAAAGCCTCGCTTCAGCTTCGGTTCAACGCATTATCTGATCACCAATCGTCTGATGATTTCTCGTCAGCTTTGGAAATGGCCTCTTTCATACTGTTTATCGTGTTACGGATCTCAGCATCAATGTCTGTCAGATAGTATGAATGGTTCTCGGCATTCGGGTCTTCACGGTCAAGCCAGGCCTCTAAAGGTTGGTAACTTGAAGCCTTGAAATTAAGATCGGTAACGGTGTATTTGTAACGCCCATCCCTAAACTTGATGGTCATTGTGTACTGCGCCAACCCCTGCTGACTCGTGGTCTTGTTCCCCTTCTTGTCGTAAGCATAGAACGGAAAACGGGCAAAGATCTCCATCTCACCATTTTCTTTATCCTGCTTTCTTAGTTTCTCAGCAAAGTTCTTGTAATGGCCAGATCCCCACTTCATTGCTCTGTCGTAAAGTTCCTGGGCTGATACGTTAGCTACTTCCGGCACTTCGGAATACGTGATCAGATTGGACTTGGAGTCGACTTCCATGGCCGGCCAACTCAATTCGTCCTTTTTCTTTTGTGCCATAACGGCAAACGGAATAGATGCAATCAGCATCAACGCTATAAATCTCATGCTCTAAATGTAAAAGGTTAAACTCAATTTGCGTCAGCCGTCTCTTCAAATTCCTCGCCAAGTTTTCCGAGACCTATGGAGCTGTAATAATTGTTGAAGAGGTTGACCGCAATATTATATCTCGTGCGCTTACTCTCAACGCCAAGAAGGATGGTTATTACACGGTGGTCGCATCTCTTAGAGGTAGCCACAATGCAGTATTTAGCGGCATTGGTATAGCCTGTTTTCAGTCCATCGATCTCTGCATACTTCTCAACAAGTGTATTTCTATTGCTGTAGGTGTAAAGACCATTTGCGTTTTGAATCTTCTCGGTGCTTTTGGAGGTCATGTCCAAAAGGTCTTCGTATTTGACCAGATCACGGGCAAGCAACAACAGATCTCCAGCCGTAGATTCATTGTCGGCATACTCTTGAGAACGCATTGGCATGCCGGTAGAATTCGAGAAGCACGTGTTGTCCATTCCGAGGTCTTCTGCCTTCTCATTCATCAGCATGACGAATTCCTCTTCCGTACCTCCAATGTATTCGGCCAACGCATAAGCAGCGTCATTTCCAGAACGAATCATGGCAGCTTGCAGCAGGTCGGAAACTGAAAGCTCCTGCCCGGCCCTTACGTAAACGCGTGACCCTCCTGTGTAGGTGGCTTCTTTGCTAATGGTAACGGTATCGCTTAAGTTGACCTTTCCTGCACGTATCTGCTCCATAGTGATGAGCGCCACCATCATTTTCGTGAGAGATGCAATTGGAAATTGTTCTTCGAGATTCTTTTCCCAAACAAGTTTGTTCTCGCTGAAGTCGTAGATCAGACCAGCTTTGATCATTGACGGGGCATACGCTAAAGCTGTATCAATTTCAATGTTTATGTAATCGTGCTGACGCCTCTGTGGATGTTGTTCCTTGGCAGAACTGGAATTGTCCCAGCTACCATTCTCAGCCCAGCTGAACAGCATGGCGGGTTCAGAAAAAAGGAATGTGAAGAATAAAAATGGAGAAACGAGAAGCAGCGTTACCGATCTGACCTTCATCCAAAATACCTGTTTCATTGTTTTTTCCCTATCTGCTCTCTCCACAATTATACCCAACCGCGCACCAAAAGGTTTGAATCAGCTGTATTATTCTATTAACACGAATATGTTAATTCAGTTCGAATTAGTTCGTCTCCCAATTATCAATCCTGCCAATTCCAGATCAAGAGGTGTTGTGATCTTGATGTTTTCTGCATTTCCCTCAACCAACTGAATCTTGATGCCATTGGCTTCTACAACGGATGCATCGTCAGAAAAGTCTGTCCTATCTGTGGCCGCAA
Source organism: Flavobacteriales bacterium (assembly GCA_020635535.1). Taxonomy (GTDB): domain Bacteria; phylum Bacteroidota; class Bacteroidia; order UBA10329; family UBA10329; genus UBA10329. The sequence continues at coordinate 118,097 of JACJZP010000001.1, forward strand.
ATGCAGATTTAAGCGCATGGGTCTGGAAACATTGAGGCGTTTGAACCGCTCTGAACTCGCTCCGGTCAACTGCCACATTATTTTCTCCGTTCAACCTCCTTAGACTTTGAATAATAGGCACAACAGGAACTGCGGCCACCTGACCTGCAGCCGTATCAAAACATGACCGAATGACGCTATGCGACACAAAAGGTCGTACACCGTCATGAACTCCGACAAGATCTCCACCCACCAGTTCAAGCCCGCTCTTTACAGACAGGAAGCGAGTTGCCCCACCATTGGCCAGATCATGAGGAACACGCCACTCATGTTTGTAGCACAACTGTTCCCAAAAATCCATCTGATCTTCAGGTAGCACAAGGATCAACTGCATTTGAGCATCAAAATCGTGCATGGTCTCCAGCGTGTGCATCAGAATGGGTTTACCTTTCAGTTCAATAAATTGCTTTGGTAGTTCGGCACCCATTCGGCTACCACTGCCACCAGCCACTATGATCATTGAATGTTTCATGCAAACAAAAGCCCCGAAGGTCAATCGACTTTCGGGGCTTAAATTAAGCTTTCTCTCTGCTTACAGGATCAGCATTGCATCTCCGTAAGAATAGAAGCGGTATTTCTCTTTGACCGCCTGATCATAGGCCTCGCGCATGAAATCGTATCCTGCAAACGCAGCAACCATCATCAACAACGTTGATTGCGGCATGTGAAAGTTGGTGATCATGCAATTCGGCACTTGAAAATCGTAAGGAGGAAAGATGAACTTGTTGGTCCAGCCTTCAAACGGTTTCATGTGTCCGGTTGTGGTTACAGACGTTTCTGCCGCGCGCACAGTAGTTGTTCCAACAGCACATACCTTCTTCTTCTTGTCTTTGGCTGCATTCACCACATCGCAAGCTTCTTGGGTAATGATCAATTGCTCGCTGTCCATCTTGTGCTTGGTAAGGTCTTCCACCTCCACTGGGCGGAATGTACCAAGACCTACATGCAATGTGATCTCAGCAAAGTTGACTCCTTTCAACTCCAATCGCTTTAGCAATTGCTTGCTGAAATGAAGCCCTGCTGTTGGAGCAGCAACCGCACCTTCGTGCTTTGCAAATACCGTTTGATAACGCTCTTCATCCTCAGGCTCAGCCTCTCGCTTAATGTACTTTGGAAGTGGCGTGTCGCCCATTTCAAAAATGGTCTTCTTGAACTCTTCGTGAGTACCATCAAAAAGGAAACGAAGTGTACGGCCTCTTGATGTGGTGTTGTCGATGACCTCAGCTACCAGACTGTCATCATCTCCGAAATAGAGCTTGTTTCCAATGCGGATCTTTCTTGCAGGATCCACCAGAACATCCCAAAGGATGCTTTCACGGTTCAGTTCGCGAAGAAGGAACACTTCGATCTTGGCTTCGGTCTTCTCCTTCTTGCCGATCAAACGGGCTGGGAAAACACGCGTGTTGTTCAGGATCATGGCATCGCCATCGTCAAAGTAATCAAGGACATCCTTGAACAATTTGTGTTCGATGGTTCCTTCTTTGCGATTGAGCACCATTAATCTACTCTCTTCTCTATCTGGTGTTGGGTGATAGGCGATGAGTTCCTGTGGAATGTTGAATTTGAATTGAGATAATTTCATAGTATGTGTTTTGAGCTTACGGGCCCATTTTTATGGGGCTGCGAAATTAACAAAAGAGTTGTTTTGAACCGATAATCAGGAATTCTCTGTTTGGTCTGGAAAGATCATGCTCTGGAATTGATCGGTATTGATGGCATCATTCACGTTGTAATTGCCAATTCGCGTTCTTCGAAGTGCGCTAAGATGACCTCCAGATCCGACAGCTTTTCCGAAATCATGCGCCAACGAACGGATGTAGGTTCCCTTTGAGCACGAAACACGAAAATCGACCTGAAGTTCAGGCTCACGTCTCACACCGGTTATCTCAAATTCCCGTATGGTTATCCGCTTCGGTTCCAACTTTACCTCCTTTCCCTTTCTGGCAAGTTCGTATGCCCGTTTTCCATCAACCTGCTTTGCCGAGAAAATGGGTGGCATTTGATCATGTTGCCCAACAAAAGACTTTGCAATTCCGAAAATCAACTCTTCAGAAATATGCTCGGTCGGGTATGTCTGGTCAATATCGGTTTCCAGATCATAAGATGGTGTGGTTGACCCAAGTGTAATGGTGCCCGTGTATTCCTTCTCAGCATCCTGTATACCCGAAATACTCTTGGTCATTTTTCCGGTACAGATAACCAACAGACCCGTAGCCAATGGATCGAGCGTTCCAGCATGACCCACCTTGATATTCCTGACCTTCAGCTTCCGCTTGATGATTCCACGAACCCGACTTACAACACCGAAAGAGGTTAAACCCAAAGGCTTATCGAACAGAAGAACCTCGCCTTCCTTGAAGTTGAAAATATCGGCCAAACCTTAAATGAAGAGCGTGGTGATGATGGCTCCGAAACCCACAATGAAACAGTAAAAAGAGAAGTAGCGCAGTTGGCTTTTCTTAACAAGTGCAATCATCCAGGTGCATGCCACCAGACCGGAAACAAATGCGGCAACAAACCCAACGATAAGCGGCATGGCATTGGTCATTTCCGAAGAGATATTGCCATCCAGAACATCCTTGGCCATTTTCCCCAAGATTAACGGAACAACCATCAAAAAGGAGAATCTTGCCGCTTTCTCCCTATCAATTCCCAACAACACCGAGGTTGATATTGTGGCACCCGAACGGCTAATACCTGGAAGGATGGCAATGGCCTGAGATATTCCAATAATGAGGGCGTATCCATAACTCACCTGCTTTTCGGTCCGCTTGGCGCGGTCGGCCAGAAACAGCAGCAAACCCGTTATTACCAGCATTGCACCCACCAACAGAATCTGTTTGTTGAACAGTGCTTCTATCTGGTCATTGAACAATACTCCGATGATCGCTGCAGGAATCATGGAAAGGATGACCTTGACCGAGAACTCAGCCTGCTCATTCCATTTGAATTGAAACAACCCTTTGATTATTTCCAAGATGTCTTTACGGAAAACTACCAGAGTGCTTAGTGCTGTGGCGGCATGCACAACCACCGTAAAAAGAAGGCTCTCCTCCGGCAGGCTATTGTCTCCCAGAAATGCTTTTCCGAGTTCAAGATGACCACTGCTACTTACCGGAAGAAATTCGGTAAGACCTTGAATTATTCCCAGAATAAGGGCTTCCCAAAAGCCCATTTATTTTGTCTTGGATGGATACATGATGCCAATGATCTCCAACACAAAACCCAGCAGCACCACAATTGGCGCAATGGTAATTCTACGCGTGCTGAAAATCTCCTCGCTGAACACATTGGGATCTTCCGATCCGCCACCGGCCATAAGTATGAATCCCACCACAATACACAGGAAGCCAGCGGCCACAAGGATGTAATTCTCTTTTCCGAATGCGAATTGTTTTTCGCTGTTACCGTCTTGACTCATGATCAATAATAAAGTTCGTCTGCGTTCAAGCGCAGGTATTTTCTAACTGCAAATGTCGTTGAAAGGAATGAGATGATCAGTCCGAGTGCTAACACTGCCCCGAAAAGCGTGGAAACGATCTGCAGATCATCTAAACCGAACAATTCTGGAATGTTCTGATTAGCGAGATAAATGACCCCGGCCAGAAGCACAATGGCCACACCAGAACCGATAACTCCGCGAACCACGCCTTCAATAACAAAAGGCTTACGAATAAAGCCCTGTGTTGCCCCAACCAACTTCATGGAATTGATCAAAAAGCGTTTCGAGTAAACCGATAATCTGATGTTGTTGTTGATCAGCGAGATTGCAATCAGCGAGAGCAGTCCACAGAAAACAAGGATCACAATTCCTGCTTTGCGCACGTTTCGATTGATAACTCGTATCAGATCAACAGGATAATCGATCTCATAGATCATCTCATTCTTCAGGAGGTCAGATTGGATGTCAACAATCCCTTCCTCATTGGCAAAATCGGACTTGATCTTTACATCGATTGATCGCTTCAATGGGTTGTAACCCATGAAACCAACGAAGTCTTCTCCCAAGGTTTCTTGCAAATATTCTGCGGCTTCTTCCTTCGAAACGTAATTGGTACTGCGCACAAAATCCGATGCATCCAAAAACTTCTGGAATTGAAGAATATCCACCTCTTTGGCCTCATCCTTCATGTAAATGGTAAAGCCGATGTTCTCCTTCACATAACTGGTTAACGCATTGGCGTAAAGCAGTACAAGTCCTAACAGACCGAGCATAAAAAGCACCAGCGAAATACTGACCATGGCCGTGATATTACTGCGCCAAATCTGCTGCTTGTGTGCTCTTTCCTCTGCTGTTGCCATGGGTTTGAAGTCGGGCTAAATTACACTTTTTGTGTGCCGAGAAAGACCGTTTTAACGTGATTTAAGAAGAGGCGATCGTTAACTTCGCGGCTTCAAATTCTGAAGCATGCAGTATCATCCGGAGAAGATCGAGAAAAAGTGGCAGCAATATTGGGCTGAGAACAAGACGTTTAGAGCGGAAAACAACTCCGATAAGCCCAAATATTACGTGCTCGATATGTTCCCGTATCCATCGGGCGCGGGGCTGCATGTGGGGCATCCGCTGGGCTACATTGCCTCAGACGTTTATGCGCGATACAAGCGGTTGAAAGGCTTCAATGTGCTGCATCCGATGGGGTATGATTCATTCGGATTGCCAGCCGAGCAGTACGCCATTCAGACGGGAACGCACCCTGCCATCACCACGGTGAAGAACATCGACACGTTCCGCAGGCAGATGGACAACATCGGGTTCAGTTTCGATTGGGATCGTGAGGTGCGCACTTCCGACCCATCGTACTACAAATGGACGCAGTGGATTTTCCTTCAATTGTTTGATGCATGGTACGATAGCGCTACAGACAAGGCGCGGCCGATCGCAGAACTTGTGGCCGAATTCGAGAAGAACGGCAACGCCACGGTAAATGCGCATGGCGATGAGACAGAAGCGTTTACTGCCGATGAGTGGAACAGTTGGGATGAGGCGAAGCAGCAGTCCGTTTTATTGAATTACCGCATTGCGTATTTGAGCGAGGCGTTCGTGAACTGGTGTCCTGCGTTGGGGACCGTTTTGGCGAATGATGAAGTGAAAGATGGTGTCTCGGAGCGTGGCGGTTATCCCGTGGAGCGCAAGTTGATGAAGCAGTGGAGCATGCGGATCACGGCCTACTCGCAGCGATTGCTGGATGGTTTGGAAGACCTCGATTGGAGCGAAAGCTTGAAGGAGCAGCAACGAAATTGGATCGGCCGTTCGGAAGGAGCTTCGATTGAGTTCCAAGTTCAAGGTTCGGAGTTCAAAATTGAAGTATTCACTACGCGTCCTGATACCATTTTCGGAGTGACGTTCATGACACTGGCACCTGAACATGAGTTGGTGGCGCAGATCACAACTCCTGAACAGAAAGCAGAAATTGAAGCGTACATCCAAAAGGCGAAAGCCAAGTCGGAGCGCGAGCGGATGGCCGATGTGAAGACCGTTTCAGGTGCTTTCACGGGAGCTTATGCGGTTCATCCATTTTCTGGTGAGCCGATTCCGATCTGGATAGGAGATTACGTGTTGGCTGGTTACGGAACAGGTGCCGTAATGGCCGTACCGAGTGGTGACCAGCGCGACTGGAATTTCGCGAAGCATTTCAACCTGCCAATTCCGCAGGTGATTGCCTCCCCTCCTGGAAAGGAGGGGTCGGGGGAGGTCGAACCTGATCAAGCCAACGAAAGCAAGGATGGCATTCTGATGAACTCCGATTTCCTGAACGGAATGAAGGTGAAAGATGCTATCCGTGCAGCCATCGCGAAGCTGGAAGAAAAAGGAATTGGCAAGGGCAAGATCAACTACCGTCAGCGCGATGCGGTGTTTGGCCGTCAGCGGTATTGGGGCGAACCGATTCCGATCTACTACAAGGATGGCGTGCCGTACCCGATCAATAAGTTACCACTGGAACTGCCGGAAGTGGAAAAATACCTCCCGACCGAAGCTGGCGACCCGCCATTGGGCAATGCCGAAAACTGGAATTGGGATCCTGAAAAGGAAGCCATTGTTCCGAATGGGGAAGGTTACCCGATTGAACTTTCAACCATGCCTGGTTGGGCAGGAAGTAGCTGGTATTACCTGCGCTACATGGATGCGCAGAATGATGAGGCGTTTGTGGGCGAAGAGGCCATCAAATACTGGGGCAATGTGGATTACTACGCAGGCGGAGCCGAGCATGCCACGGGCCACTTGCTGTACGTGCGTTTCTGGACCAAATTCCTGAAAGACCTTGGCTATTTGCCGTTTGATGAACCTGCCAAAAAGTTGGTGAATCAGGGGATGATTCAGGGAGTTTCAGAGAAGATCTATCGGTATCACTCGAAAAATAATATCACTGGAAATGTGATTGACCCAGAGTTGAAGATTTTTAACACTGGTTCTATCTATCCAGTTTTTTTAGATGCTGAAAACGTTCAGAAATATTGGGGAAAGAACATTGCATCTGACAATCCATTTGTTCAACAAGAAGGAATAAACGTACCAATCGAATGTGTGAAAAATGGGGTTGTTGATCTTTCCATGCTTGTGAAGATTAGACCTCAGATTTTTGAGAAGGCTTGTTTTTCTGTAACGAAGGGGTCTGGTTTCAAGGTGATATGATTTCATATGAAAAGTTAAGGCAACTCGGTTCACAGTTAAATATTAATCCAATACACCATAGAGACCTGTATTCACCATGTGCCAAGGCTACGTTCAAGTCGTCACAGGAGGTCGAGAAAATGTCCAAATCCAAATGGAACGTGGTCAATCCTGATGACGTGATTGACCGCTACGGAGCCGACACGCTTCGCTTGTACGAAATGTTCCTTGGGCCATTGGAAGATGCCAAACCGTGGAACACCAACGGCATTGAGGGCGTGTACCGTTTCCTCAAGAAATTCTGGAACCTGTTCTACGATGGCGACACCTTCAGCGTAAGCGATGAGGAACCGACCAAGAAGGAACTGAAAGCGCTGCACGCCACCATCAAAAAGGTGCAGGAAGACATCGAGCGGTTGTCGTTCAACACATGCGTCAGCCAGTTCATGATCTGCGTGAATGAACTCACCGACCTCAAGTGCAACAAGCGCGCAATTCTGGAACCGTTGACGGTTGTCATTTCCACCTACGCACCGCACATCTGCGAGGAATTGTGGTCAAACCTTGGTCACGCAAAAAGCATCACGTTCGCGGAATATCCTGCTTTTAACGAAAGTTATCTGGTGGAGGACAGCATTTCGTACCCAATCAGTTTCAACGGTAAAACGCGTTTGAATTTGGAACTTCCAGCCACCATGGGAAAAGAAGAGGTTGAGCAATACGTGCTTGCCAACGAGGAAGTACAACAGCGTTTGGAAGGCGCCACTCCGAAGAAGGTGATTGTTGTTCCGAAGCGGATTGTGAACATCGTTGTATAAGCGTTTCCGTTTGTCATTCCGAGCGAAGCTTGCGGAGCCGAGGAATCTGTGGTGCTGGTTTAGATTTCTCCGCTCCCTTCGGTCGGTCGAAATGACGTACTATTCGAACCCCAACATCTCACGCACTTCATCCAACGATCTGGCAGATCTTTCCAGTTCTGACACATGCATAATGCGCTGTGCGGAGTTGCTCCGGTTCATGGCAATCACCTCTGTTTCGTTGATTCGATAGGCGTTGCCGTCTTCATCCATGATTATCAGTAACTGAAGCGAATTCGGATTAAGCCGAATCTGTTGAGCTTCGCAGGCATCATACGCAACTACAGTATTCAACTCTTGGTCAAACAGGTAGCAGGTTTTCCAAGCAATTGCTTCACCATTTGATAGCACAAATCGAGGTTCGACATCTTGATTCAATGGAGTTAACAACGGTCGGGCGCAATTGTAGATACCCATTCTGCTCAGTGCCAATTCACGGGTTACAGATTGACCGTCTTTCTGGCGTTTGTGATTTTCCCGCAACTTGGTCGAAATATCATCGCAGTAGTGCATCCAGTTCTGTTGACTCATGAGTTGCTCGGCCTCCGTCATCAACTCACGGCTCTGCTTCCAAGCCATTTTCAGATCGCGTTCATACCGCTGCCTCGAGTTTCTGTCGAATCGATCTGCCTGATACTGAAGCATCCGCTCTTGCCGCGCCAATTCCTGCTCATAATCCTTGTACCGATTCTCAAAGCGGTTGTTCATGCGGTTCTCTCTCCACTCTTTGAAAACAGGTGCAAACTCCCCGAACATGCGCTTTTGGAATTCCACCGACATGTTCTCAATCGTGACCTTTTTAACGGGAACACTGACAATTCCATCAAGGTCTTTCAGTTCCAAGGCAACCGATTCAGTTTCTGGATTGTAGCGTACGCGGATGTCATGGAACCGGGAACCATCCAACAGCTCAATCACCTCTGGTCGAGTCAGGTCTCCATTGTATTCCCACACAAACCAATTGAATGGAAAGTATTCCCGATGCTGATGCAACTTGCCGCGTTTCTTAACTGTGAAATGCACCGTTTGTGGGTCATTACTTGAACATGCCGGAAGTGTGCGCGCCTCAAAAGTGGCTGCTCGTTTCCAACGCGATTCAAAATCCTCGCGTTCATTTTCATCACCTTGGCGAAGAAAACGGTAGTAGCTGGCTATGGGTCGATTGTCCAAATATTCCATATTCAGGAAACGGTCTTCCAGCGTGGTTCTGCTCGATTTCGATGCGGAAAGGAAATCTGTTTTGGATAAATAATCCTGTACCGCTGGCGAAAGATTCTGCGCAGCTTCAATCAGATCCAGTTCTTCCGCTCTAATGCTAGCGTGCGAAACGCCATTCCAGTCGCCCTCATTCGGATTAAGGAAAAGCAAGTTGAAATTGTTGTGCTGATCGGCCGAAATGAAATCAACATGCATTGGGCGGTCGGGTCGCAATTCCACAGGTTTACCATCGTGCGTGGCACTGATGTTAAAGATGCCGGCTGTTTCCAGTTGCTCCTCATTCCATGTCATATCAATACCCGAGAGAAAGAGGTCAAATGGGTCGGTGTATTCCGCAAACTCAATTTGCACATCGCCACCCACTGGCCGTCCATACGCATCCATGAAAGCATAGGCAGGCACATCCAGCATGGTTCCATTAGCAGTTTGCAGGCAGTGCGATTGCTTATTATCCACACTGAAAACTTCGGGTTCAACCTTCACTTCTTTCAATGGTGGTGAAATGATGTCTTCAGAATAAAGCCCCGCGAAACCATCTTCGTCCAGCACACCGATGTTTGAAATGAAGACTTCAACTCTGCGGTTCAACGTCCGCGCTTTATCGGTTTCCGTGGCTTCAATGGGGCAATTCTCACCATTGTGATCGAAAATGATGTTGTAGGGTCTGATTCCCATCATCATCAAGTGGTAAACGACTTTCTGCGTGCGGCTTTTCGAAAGCTTCATGTTGTATTCCGCTGAACCGAGGTCGTCTGTATGTCCAACTACCCAAAATCGCAATTGATGCACATTCGGGTGTTCAGCAATCTCGTTCAGCATCACCATTTCGGGCATGGAAGGCACATCGCTGCCCTGTTCGAATGGAATGATGAGTTCTACGGTATTCTGTGCTAAAGCGGTTGACATCAGCAACGGAAGAAGGACAAGCAACTTTTTCATGGCGGGGGAGTTTGGTCGGTGCTATTACTAAAGCGGACTTCTCTTTTGCCTATTGCCCTGAGGTAAGTTTTTGAAACATTGGTAGAAGAGATTTCTGAGTGGTGATGGGTTCAAGGTTCAATGTTTAAAGTTCAAAGTCATCCTACCTTGAACGCTGAACTAGGAACTTTGAACTACTTCCTGATTGTTCAAAACTCGGTCTGCAAAAGCCTGCTGTTTGGGTTAACTTTAACGCCCTTTTGATTCCACAGCAGACGATAGCGCAGATTTTTGAAACCGCCCGTGTTGAGGAGGTTGTAGGCGATTTTGTGCACCTGAAAAAGAAGGGTGCCAATCTGTGGGGCAACTGTCCGTTCCATAACGAGAAAACTCCTTCGTTCAGCGTATCGCCCGCCAAGGGAATTTACAAGTGCTTCGGTTGCGGAAAGGGTGGTAACTCGGTCAATTTTGTGATGGATCACGAGCAGATGACCTACCCTGAGGCGCTGCGTTTTCTGGCCAAGAAGTACAACATTGAGATTGAGGAAGAGGAGCAGACGGATGAGCAGATCGCGGAGCAAAATGCACGTGAAAGTCTCTTGTTGGTTTTGGGTTTCGCGCAGAAAACTTTCACTTCCAATCTGCTGAAAACGGAAGAAGGTCAGGCCATCGGGCTGAGCTATTTCAAGGAGCGTGGTTTCTCGCAGGAAACGATTGAGAAGTTCGAATTAGGTTACTGTTTCGACAAGTACGATTCATTCGGGACGAAGGCGTTGGAACAGCAATACAACAAGAAGTATATCGTAGATGCCGGTCTTTGCGCTGAGCGCGAGGATGGTTCGCTCTACGACCGTTTCAAAGGCCGTGTGATGTTCCCGATCCACAACCTTTCTGGCCGAGTGATCGCCTTTGGCGGAAGAACGCTTCGCAACGATAAAAAGGTCGCCAAGTACATCAACAGTCCGGAGACGGATGTGTACCACAAGAGCAAGATCGTTTACGGAATCTACCAGGCCAAGGCTGAGATCATCAAGCAGGACAACTGTTTCATGGTGGAAGGCTACACCGATGTGATCTCGCTGCACCAAGCGGGCATCCACAACGTGGTGGCCAGTTCTGGAACCAGCCTCACGGTAGAGCAGATCCGCCTCATCAAGCGCTACACGAACAATCTGACCATTATGTACGATGGCGATGATGCGGGAATAAAAGCGTCATTCCGCGGAATTGACCTTGTGCTGGAAGAGGGAATGAATGTGCGCACGGTGCTTTTCCCCGATGGCGAAGACCCCGATTCGTACAGCAAGAAACTGGACGAGGTGGAATTCAGCGAGTTCATTGAGCAGAACCAGAAGGATTTCATCCAGTTCAAGGCGCAACTGCTGGCCGAAGAGGCCAAAGGCGACCCGATAAAAACGGCCACGCTGATCAAAGAGATCATCAGTTCCATTGCGCTGATTCCTGACCCGATAACCCGCAACCTGTACGTGCGCCAATGCAGCAGCATTATGGATATGGACGAGGAGGTGCTGATGCTGGAACTGAACCGTTCGCGCAGAAAAAACTGGAAGGAAAAGCAGCGCAAAGCCGATATTGACGCGGGGCGCGAACCGAGTTTTGTGCCCGATGATGAGCCCGTCATCAAGCGCAGAAGCAATCAGGAACTGAAGAAGCGAGATGCGGATTTCCAAGAGCGCGACATTATCCGTTTGCTGATGCTTTACAGCGAGCAGCACATTGAGTTTGATGTGTGGGATGATGAAGAGGAAAAGGTGATTGACCGCGAGGAAGTGAACGTGGTGGATTTTGTGGTTACCGAGATCATTGAAGACGAAATCGGGTTCGAGAATCCGCTTTACGCGAGCATTTTCAAGGAAATAGCCGAGATGCTGGAACGCGAGGAAATTCCCACCGAGCAGCATTTTATCAATCACCCCAACCCAGAGGTTTCTTCCTTGGCCGTGAACTTCTTTGCGCAGCCGCACACCGTTAGCGAGCGCTGGAGAGAGCACAACGTATTTGTGCAGACCGAGGCCGACAAACTCAAGCAATCTATTCTGTCATCCATTAGCGTGCTGAAACTGCGCAAGCTGGAAAAGATGATCAGCGAAACCCGCGAGCTGATGAAAAAGGCCGAAGAGGAACAACTCATCACCCTGATGGAAAAACTGAACCGTCAGTTGGCGGTCAGAAAAGTGTTGGCCAAGGAGATCGGGTCAACGGTTTTGAAGTGAGTTCGCTCTGATTTTTTGATTTAGAGTTCCTTCCTGCTTAAGGAAAACACCTGTTTCCGTCTTGTTTTTCCAAGTGAAGCGAGGAATCTTAGAACAAACCAATGTTTATTCGAAATAATCGAAACAAAAATTCGAATATTTCGTTTATTTGACGAGAACTTTAGATGCGTCACAACCATGAAAACGTATAATCAAATAGAGCGTCCATCCAAAGCTGTACAAGAATCTGCCATGGAATCGTACAGCGCGCTGGAAGCAATTCTTGGAGAATTGAACACGCAGGATGAGCAAGTGGAAATTGAGATCGAGGAAACACAGGAGAAGATCAAAGTTCCTTTGATGGCGCTGAAAATGTTGGCACACATCCTAAAAGTTACTGGAGAAGGTCAACCGATTTCCATTGTGCCTGTTGCTACAGAAATTACCACACAGGCGGCAGCCGAAATGATCGGTTGTTCACGACCGCACTTGGTAAAGCTGTTGGAAGAAGGCGAAATTCCTTTCACAAAGGTTGGTAAGCATCGTAGAATCAAATATGAAGACGTGATGGCTTATAAGAAGAAGATGAAGGAACAGCAGCGAAACTTGTTGATTCAGCTAATGAAATCAGACGAAGAATCGGGTCTGTATGATTCATAGTGTTCGGTTTACATGTGTGTTGGATACGAATGTGATCTACCCGATCACCATTCGCGACCTCATGTTCTGGTTTGCGCATTACGACCTTTTTACACCAAAATGGAGCGCTCATATTTTTGATGAATGGGAAGTAGTGATGCAGCGGAAAGGTGTTTCTAAAGAAGAAATCGAAAAGCGAATTGGCATTGCCAATCAGGCATTTCCAGACGCTTTGGTCACCAACTATGAGGGGTTGATCGAAGGATTGAAATTGCCCGATGAAAAAGATCGCCACGTGCTGGCTGCTGCCATCAAGACCAATGCGAACATCATTGTAACCAACAACCTCAAGGATTTTCCTGACGATTACCTTTCCAGTTTCGGGCTTGCTGCCAAGAGCGCAGACGATTTCCTGACCGACCTGATCGATCTCAACCACGAAACAGCTTTAAAAGCGTTCAAGGAAATGGTGTTTCACAGACGCAATCCTGATATGGATGAGTTTGAAGTGCTTGACCAACTCCGCGCGCATGGTCTGAAAGACACGGCCAATTATCTCCATTCACTTCTCTAAAACTGAACCGTCAGTTAGCGGTAAGGAAAATGTTGGCCAAAGAGATCGGGTCAACGGTTTTGAAGTAGGTCCAATTTTCTTCCCGTTCAATTCGGTTTCCTTAGCAAGTTTATCCAGTGAATAAGGAAACTGGGAACAAATGGAAAAAGCCAAACAACCAATTTATTCATAGTACCGGGAATGCATTCGCTCCTTTTCTTGAAAAGGGCATTGACCCCCGAGTGGGCAACAGATTCAGGTCTTTTCATCACACCTGTTCGCAATGCCAAAGCCACATTTACATCAAAGTTGTTGTACAGCGATGTGGCCGTGGCACCAGGTAAAAGGCATGTAACGTGAACATTGAAGGGTTTCAATTCTGTTCTAAGCGCTCTAGTGAATGACCGCAGAAACGTCTTGGAAGGTCCGTAGTAAGAAATGGTCGGATATGGCATAACCGCTGAGATGGACGATACATTCAGAATGTATCCATGTCTGCGCTCCTTCATTTTCTTGCCGAAAATCCGGCTTAGCAAAGCGGGAGTTGTAATATGTAACTGCAGAATGGCTGCTGCTCTTTCGTGTTCCACATCGACCACTTCTCCGAACACCAGCATTCCAGCATTATTCACCAGAACTTCAACCTCCAACCGGTTGCGGTCGCAATAATTGAAAAGTTCGTTTGCCGCATCAACATGCGCCAGATCAGTATCAATGGTATGAACGGTAACTTGATAGACCGCCTCCAACTCCGATCGGAGTTTATGCAATTCTTCCTTCTGATTACTTACAGCAATGATGGAGTACCCACGCTTGGCAAGTTCTGTTGAGAGATGCCAACCTATACCCGAAGACGCCCCAGTAACCAACGCATATTTCACGGTCGAAGTCATGAAAGAAGTGCTCTCATTTCCGCTGTGAGATTCTCATTTTGAATGCAGCTCACCTCCCTCGAATACATTCGTGCGATACAGTAGTTGCACGTATCGCATGAGGAGCGAGAGAGTTCATCATCGAGCAATCTGTTCACAAAATCAGGGTCTTTCAAAAGTGCTCGTGCCATGGCCACTAGTTCAAAACCATTGCCAAGCACTTTATCAATTTTCTCACGAGAGATCAATCCTCCGACATATACCAACGGAATATCCACCTGTTCACGGAACAGCAGCGCATCCTTTAGAAAATAAGCTTCCTCAAACTTCTCTTTCTTAATCAGGACATCTCCGAACAATCTAACGAAGACTCTCATCAAGGCATCATCCATGTAATGAGCAAGCACCCTTATGGGCATGGCTCCTTTCAGGATATACATCGGTGCTTTGCTCACAAACCCACCACTTAAGACCAGAGCATCTGCTCCATCTTGTTGCAACATCTTGGCAACTTCCAGACTTTCCTCCAATTGCATTCCGCCAAGAAAACCATCTCGCATGTTCATTTTCACGAGTACGGCCATGTCCGTTCCTGCTGCCTGTTTCACTTCATCCATGACCATTCGCATGAATTTGGAGCGATTTTCCAGCGAACCACCGAATTCATCGTTTCGTTGATTAGTGTAAGGAGATAAGAATTGGCTGATAAGGTAACCATGTCCAGCATGCACCTCAACGGCATCGAACCCGGCAGATCGGGCAAGTTTGACGGCTCGCCCGAAAGCTTTGGCCGATTCCTGTATTTCGGATCTGGTCATTGCCTTTGGGAATGTTGGTCCGTACATATTGATGCGAGATGTAGGTGCCAATGGTCTCAAACCCGTGACCGACCTCTTAGCCATGTTTCCGCAATGACCTATCTGAATGGAGCAGGCCGCACCTTCCTTGTGTACAGCCTCGGTAAGAACACGCAATCCCGGCAACGCCTCTTCATTTAGAAGAAGTTGATGCGGAAATGAGAGCCCAGAACGCTCGGTAGCGGCATACGCCACCGTGGTCATTCCAATACCGCCAGCAGCCACTGCCTTATGGTAAGCTGTCAGTTGATCCGATGGTAGATTATTCGGACACATTCCCTCAAAGGCAGCCGCACGGATTGTGCGATTGCGTAGAGTGACCGGACCTAATTTAAATGGGCTGAACAACATGTGGCCGCGTTATCTTATTCTTTTGAATTAAAGGACAAGTTTATCGAAATTTCAAATCCTTCACATTCAACTGAAGGTAAACCTTGTCTTTCCAATGGTTTTCTTCAATGGTGTAAGCCATATCAAAGGGCTTTCCTTCGGCCAGCTGCGGGTAGAGTTTTCCCATTTTAAAGGCCACGGCCTGTAGCATCAAATGCTTTACATTTTGCTGCGCAGGTTTAAACCGTAGATGTGATTCGTCTGCGCCCATCGTACGAACATCTTCCGCCACTAGATTCCGAGAAACAAACACAGGATTCATATTTCCTGGCCCGAATGGCGCAAACTGCTTCAGCAATGACATAAATCGATTGGAGATTCTATCGAGGTCAATTTCCAGTTCAATTTCCAGTTTGGGCGTAAGCATATGCTTTTCAATCCGCGCTGTCACCACTTCCTCAAACCGCTGTCGGAAAGCGTCTACGTTTTCCAAACTCAAACTCATACCAGCGGCCGCTCTGTGACCACCAAATTGCAGCAACAGGTCTTCACATTCGCAAAGTGCTTCGTGAACATCAAAACCATCTACAGAGCGCGCAGAACCCGTTGCCACGCCTTCCGATTCGGTCAGCACAATGGTCGGTTTGTAGTGCTGCTCAATGAGCCTCGAAGCCACAATGCCTACCACGCCTTTGTGCCAATCGGGGTTGAACACCACCGTGCTTCTGGAAGTGCTGTAAAATTCGTCCGTTTGCAGGATTTCCAGCGCACCTTCCGTTACGGATTTGTCCAAGTCTCTGCGCTCGGTGTTGTACTTGGAAATCTCCGCTGAGAACTCCAACGCTTCGTTCAGATCATCCGAAATGAGCAGCTCCACCGCACGCTTTCCAGACGCAATACGACCGGCCGCATTGATGCGTGGCGCAATGGTAAAGACCACATCGCTGATGGTCATCGTGCGGTTCATTTTGGTGTATTCGAGCAACGCTCGGATTCCCGTTGATGGCTCCTGATTAATCTTCTGTAACCCGAACGTGGCCAGAATACGATTCTCGCCCGTTATTGGAACGATATCAGCCGCTATGGCCACAGCAACCAGATCCAATCTTGCCGCCAATCGGTCAAAGTCTGAATCGTTCTTTTCGCAATACGCTTGCAGCAGTTTGAAGCCGACTCCGCAACCGCATAATTCCTTGTAAGGATATTCGCAGCCTTTCTGTTTCGGGTCGAGAATGGCAACGGCATCGGGCAATTCTGTACCCGGCAAGTGGTGGTCGCATATAATGATGTCGATGCCCAACTCATTTGCATACGCGACTTTCTCGATGGCGCGAATGCCGCAATCGAGTGTGATGATGAGTGAAATGCCGTTTTCCTTCGCGAAATCGATTCCAGCGGTAGAAAGTCCGTAGCCTTCCTTGTAGCGGTCTGGAATGTAGAAATCGACCTGTCCGAGGTCTTTGAGGAAACTGTAAACCAATGCTACAGAAGTGGTTCCATCCACATCATAATCGCCATAAATGAGAATCTTCTCCCCGTTTCCCAAGGCTTCTTCCAACCGAGAAACCGCCTTGTCCATATCCTTCATTAGAAATGGGTCGTGCAGATCATCCAGCGATGGACGGAAGAACGCTTTTGCCTCATCATAATTGGTAATGCCACGGTTGATGAGCAGTTGCGCTACATCTTCCTTCACACCCAATTGCTCGCACAGATTCCGAACCAACGATGGGTCAGGCAGATCGGCATATTTCCAAACGGTTTCAAGCATGGGTTGAATTTAAGAAGAGTCAATCTGAAAATTCAGTCATCGGTTTAACTTGCACGCATGAGCGGAATGAAAATGGGCAAAGGATTGAGTGTTGTGATACAGTTGGTGGCGTACGCATTGGCCACGGTGGTTGCTCTGGTCACGTGGCGATTGTATCCGGAATTGGACGACCTGTGGCGATTGGCTGCTGCGGATGCTGCTGCAACGGTGTTCATCTTCATCACTTCGTTGATGTTCAATAACTCAAGCATGTACGACCCTTATTGGAGCGTAAAACCAGCGGTTATCGCTACGGGTTTTGCCGTGCTCTTCGGGTTGGATTCCATTCCAGCGATTGTACTTCTGGTACTGATGCACTTGTACAACTTGCGGCTCACCAGCAACTTTTGGCGAGATTGGCCAGGACTCATTCACGAAGATTGGCGATATCAGGATTTCCGAAAGAATTTCCCGAAAGCGTATTGGTTCATCAGCTTTGCTGGCATTCATTTCTTCCCAACGCTGATGGTTTACCTCGCGTGCTTGCCACTTTATTTCGGAATGAAAATGGACTTTGAGATGAGTTGGTTGGGATGGCTTGGATCGGCAATAACGCTCGCAGCAATAATCATTGCGTTTGTGGCGGATGAGCAAATGCGCAACTTCCGAAAGAAGCCTGAGAACAAGGGCAAGAACATGGATGAGGGCCTGTGGAAATATAGTCGGCACCCGAATTATTTTGGAGAAATGCTCACGTGGTGGGGCATTTACCTGATTGGGTTGAACGCTGGCCTCGACCACTGGTGGACAGGAATCGGAGCTTTGGCCATTACGGTGATGTTTGTATTCATCAGCATTCCGCTAATGGACAAGCGTTCGCTGAAAAGACGCCCGAATTTTGATGAATACATGAAACGGACAAGGATGATCGTTCCGATTCCGAGGAAATAAAAAAGCCTCGTCCGCCTGAGGCGGACGAGGCTCGCTGTTCTGACCTCTTGAGCTCAGATCGTCATAATATCCTTTTCCTTTTCGTCTACCAAGGCATCAACCTTGTTTGAATACTTTGTGGTCAGGTCTTGGATTTTTGATTCCGCATCTTTCGCAAGGTCTTCAGAAAGTCCATCTTTCTCTAACGATTTGATTTCATCGTTTGCATCCTTTCGCGCGCTTCGAATAGAAACCTTAGCCTGCTCCGCCACAGCCTTTGCTTGCTTTACAAGATCACGTCTCCTGTCTTCCGTTAATGGTGGAATATTGATGCGAACCACCTTTCCGTCATTTCCAGGGTTGAAACCAAGATTGGCCCTCATGATTCCCTTTTCAATCTCTTCCAATAGTCCTTTTTCAAAAGGCTGGATCATCAACGTTTTTGAGTCTGGCGTGGTGACGTTCGCCAAATTCTTCAATGGTGTCATTGAACCATAGTATTCAACTTGAACACTGTTCAACATCATTGGGCTAGCTTTTCCAGCACGGATACGTGCCATTTCATGCTCAAGGCGCTCAATGGCCTTGCTCATTCCTTCTTCTGCCGAATCGAAAACGAATTCTAACTCTTCTTCCATAATTGAAATTTGGTCGAAAATAGGGATTCTGACGAATCAGCCTTCCACAAGCGTACCGACTGATTCTCCTGTAACCACTTTGGCAAGATTGCCACCCTCGTCCATATTGAAAACGATGATCGGCAATTTGTTCTCGTTGCAAAGCGTGAATGCGGTCATGTCCATCACTTGCAGTCCGCGGTTGTAAACTTCGTTGAAACTAATGGTCTCGAACTTAGTGGCTGTACTGTCCTTCTCCGGATCAGCTGTGTAGATGCCATCTACACGCGTTCCTTTCAGAATTACATCGGCTTCCACTTCAATGGCACGCAACGAAGCCGCGGAATCTGTTGTGAAGTATGGGTTTCCAGTTCCTGCGCCAAAAATGACCACACGGCCTCTTTCCAAGTGACGGACGGCCCTTCTTCGAATGAATGGTTCTGCGATCTCGTCCATCTTGATGGCTGACATAAGACGCGTTTGGATGTCCAAATTCTCCAATGCGGACTGGAGCGCCATACTGTTGATCATAGTGGCAAGCATACCCATATAATCGCCTTGCACTCGGTCCATACCGCCTTCAGCTGCTTGGATGCCTCGGAAGATGTTTCCACCACCGATAACGATGGCCAACTCAACACCTTTTTCAACAATTTCTTTGATCTCTTGCGCGTATTGTCCCAACCTGTCGTGGTCAATTCCGAACTGCTTGTTTCCCATCAGCGATTCTCCGCTGAGTTTCAGGAGCACTCTCTTGTACTTCAAATCCATGCTACGATCTTAAAAAATTGTGGGCAAAAAAAAAGAGGATTAGAATCCTCTTTTTTCTGATTTTATCAAGCTCCAAGCGAGAAACGCTTGAAATCTGTAACCGTCAATTCTGGGTCTCCGGTCTTCAAGTATTGAGCAACGCTCAACTTGTTGTCTTTAATAAAAGCCTGCTCCATCAAAGTATTCTCTTTGAAGAATTTACCCAAACGACCTTGAGCGATCTTCTCGGCCATATCAGCTGGCTTTCCTTCTTGGATAGCCAATTCTTTACCGATCTCAATTTCCTTAGCGATGATCTCATCAGAGACTGATTCCTTGTTCAAAGCAACTGGAGCCATCGCAGCAGCTTGCATCGCTACATCGCGTCCCATTTCCTCGAAACCAGCCTTATTAAGACCAACGATGGTTCCAACTCTGTTTCCAGGGTGGTTGTAAGCGACAACAGTTGGAGCTTCGATAATCTCAAGTCCAGAAACTTCTACCTTCTCACCAGTTTTACCAGTAAGTTCAGTAATAGCCTCGGCTACAGTAGCTCCCTTGTAAGAGGCTGCAACCAATGCATCAACTGTAGTCAAATTGTTTTCGAAGGCAAGGTCAACCAACGCGTTAGTGAAACCAACAAAATCATCTGTTTTTGCAACGAAGTCCGTTTCGCAGCTTAGCGTAAGCAGAATGGCCTTGTTGCCGTTCACTTTACCCAATACCATTCCTTCAGCAGCATCGCGGTCAGAACGCTTTGCGGCAACTTTCTGTCCTTGCTTTCTAAGTAGGTCAATAGCGGCATCAAAATCGCCAGCAGCCTCAACAAGGGCTTTCTTGCAATCCATCATACCAGCACCGGTCTTCTGTCTTAGCTCATTTACCTGAGCAGCAGTAATTTTCACTGTAGCTTCCAATGTTTTGTGTGTTTTAGTCTTCGTCTTCGTCTTCAGCAACAATTGCCTTAGCAGAGGCCTTTACCTCTTCTGCCTCTTCAGCAGGCTCGTCATCCTTCACTTTAGCTGACTTGCGCTCGGCAAGACCTTCAGCAATCGCATCGGTCAACGCTTTTACAACCAACTCAATTGATCTTGCAGCATCATCATTGGCTGGAATTGCAAAATCAACATCCTTAGGGTTAGCATTGGTATCTACCATTGCCAAAGTTGGGATGTTCAATTTGTGAGCTTCGTTTACTGCGATATCTTCTTTAACGATATCAACCACGAACAATGCAGAAGGAAGACGGGTAAGATCTCTGATGGATCCAAGGTCTCTTTCAAGCTTTTCACGCTGACGAGTGATCATCAAACGCTCACGCTTAGACATGGTTTCGAACGTACCATCAGTAGCCATTTTATCAATAGCATCCATTTTACGGATTGCCTTACGGATAGTGGCAAAGTTGGTCAACATACCTCCTGGCCATCTTTCGGTAACATATGGCATGTTAACACGAGATGCTTCACGGGCAATGATTCCTTGCGCCTGCTTTTTTGTAGCTACGAAAAGGATTTTCTTTCCGGCCTTGGCCATGCTCTTAGCGGCCTTACAAGCCTCTTCCAACTTAGCAGAAGTCTTGTTCAGGTCGATAATGTGGGTTCCATTCTTCTCCATGAAGATGTATGGAGCCATAGCTGGATTCCACTTTCTTTTCAAGTGTCCGAAATGAACACCTGATTCTAACATTTCCTGTACTGACGGTTGAGCCATTCGAGTATTGTGGTTAAATAATGTCTTAATTGATTAACGCTTGCTGAACTGGAATTTCTTCCTTGCTTTCTTCTGTCCGAATTTCTTACGCTCAACCATTCTTGGGTCACGCGTCATCAGACCAAACTTCTTAAGTGTTGGTTTTACTTCGGCATTTTCTTCAACAAGAGCACGGGCAATGGCCAATGAAACGGCCTCAGCCTGTCCAGTGATTCCACCACCGTTTACATTCACTTTTACATCATACTTGCCATCAACCTCCAAAACGTTGAACGGTCTTCTGATCGTATCCTGAAGGATTGACGTTGGGAAATATTCCTTCGCGTCTTTGCCATTTACCACAATAGCACCCTTACCTGATTTCAGGTAAACGCGCGCAACTGCGGTTTTTCTTCTTCCTAATGTGTTGATCACTTCCATCTAAAGTCGGATATCAGTTAAGTGAAATTGTTCGTGGTTTCTGTGCTTGATGCGGATGCTCTGTTCCAGCGTAAGCATGTAGATTCTTGTAAATGGCGCGTCCCAATCTGTTCTTTGGAAGCATGCCTTTAACAGCATACTTTACCAATGACGTGGGGTCTTTGGCCAACATTTCATCAACGCTCTTGGTGCGCTGACCACCTGGATAACCAGTGTGGTGCATGTAAATTTTTGATGCCTGCTTGTTACCTGTAAGCAGAACTTTTTCTGCGTTGATGATGATAACGTTGTCTCCACAATCTACGTGTGGGGTGAAGTTTACCTTGTTCTTACCTCTTAGGTGGTAAGCAATGGTTGAAGCCAAACGACCGAGAGGCTGACCCTCGGCATCGATCAAAATCCACTCCTTATTGACAGTGTTTTTGTTGGCAGAAATCGTCTTAAAGCTTGGTGCTTTCACTTCAAATATCTTTTACGATCAGTAATTGGAACCTGCGCTCCTTCCCAATTTTGGGGCTGCGAAGATATTACTAATTTCTTGAATCAACAATGGTTTGTCGATAATTCATTTTAGCACCCCAAGTTCTTGCCCCACAGAAGTGAACGCTTGAATGGCCCTATCGAGGTGTTCTTTGGTGTGCGATGCAGATATCTGAACTCGAATTCTGGCCTGTCCTTTGGCAACTACAGGGTAGAAAAATCCGATGGCATAAATTCCTTTTTCAAGGAGTCTGTCAGCAAACTGCTGAGCAAGTTTTGCATCGTATAGCATGATGGGAACAATAGGACTGTCGCCTTCTTTCAGAGCAAAGCCTACTTGGGCTACGCCCTTCTTGAAGTAGCTGGTGTTTTCTTCCAATTGGTCACGCAGCTCAGTGGTTGAACTGAGCAGATCAAACACTTTACTTGCCGCTCCAACAATTGACGGAGCCAATGAGTTGGAAAAAAGATAAGGGCGTGATCGCTGCCTTAGCATATCGATAACTTCTTTCTTTCCCGAAGTAAATCCGCCCATTGCTCCGCCCAATGCTTTACCCAGCGTGCTGGTTATAATGTCAACACGACCCATTACGTTGTTGTATTCATGGGAACCTCGTCCGGTCTTCCCTATGAATCCTGTAGCGTGGCTGTCATCAACCATTACCAATGCATCGTATCGTTCTGCGAGGTCGCATATCTGATCCAATTTAGCAATGTCGCCATCCATTGAGAATACACCGTCAGTTACAATTATGCGATAACGCTGTGCCTGCGCAGCCTTAAGTTGTTCTTCCAGATCAGCCATATCGCTATGCCTGTAACGATACCGTGCTGCTTTACAAAGTCGAACACCATCTATAATAGACGCATGATTCAGCTCATCGCTAATGATCGCATCCGCATCGGTAAACAATGGTTCGAAAACCCCACCGTTGGCATCAAAACAGGCGGCATATAATATGGTGTCTTCCATCCCAAGGAAATCCGAGATCTTTTCCTCCAGTTTCTTGTGAATGTCTTGCGTTCCGCAGATGAAACGCACGGAAGACATACCGTAGCCATGTGTATCAAGCGCATCTTTTGCCGCCTGAATTACATCTGGATGTGACGAAAGACCCAAATAATTATTGGCACACATGATAATGACATCATTACCCGTGCTAACTTTTACTTCAGGCCCTTGAGGCGTAGTAATGATCCGTTCTCTTTTGTAAAGACCGGCTTCGTCAATAGAATTGAGTTCTGCTGAAAGGAATTGCTGAAATTCTCCGTACATGACCTTCTAATTTGGAGGACCAAAAGTAACGGATCGGTAATACACGAAGACGCTCTTGCCGAACAAGCCCAAGGCTCTATTGTTATATTTGCCAACCATAGTTATTAATCATTAAAAACAATAGAAAATGGCTTTTGAATTACCGCCTCTTCCATATGCTTATGATGCATTGGAACCACATATTGATGCACGAACAATGGAAATCCATCATGGTAAGCACCATGCGGGGTACACCAATAATCTGAATAATGCAATTGCAGGAACCGATCTTGAAGGAAAATCCATTGAAGAGATTCTTGTAGTTGGGTTTGACAATGCTGCTGTAAGAAACAACGGTGGTGGTTTTTACAATCACGACTTATTTTGGAAAGTAATGTCACCGAACGGTGGTGGACATCCTTCAGGCGAATTGGGCGATGCCATCAATGCAGCGTTCAGATCTTATGATGCTTTCAAAGATGTATTCAGCAAGGCTGCGGCAACTCGCTTTGGTTCAGGCTGGGCTTGGCTTTGCGTTAAGGATGGCAAGCTTGAAGTTTGTAGCACCGCGAACCAAGATAATCCATTGATGCCAAGTGTTGGATGCAGTGGAACCCCGATTCTTGGATTGGATGTTTGGGAACATGCATACTATTTGAACTATCAGAACAGAAGACCAGATTACATAGCCGCCTTCTTCAATGTGATAAACTGGGATGAGGTTACTAAGCGATTCAACGCTGCCAAATAATTCCAGTCGTTAGTCGAAATGAAAAGGGCTCCGAATTCGGAGCCCTTTCTTTTTGTTGTGAATGCAGTAATTATTCTACCGTTACTGACTTGGCCAAGTTTCTTGGTTGGTCAACGTTACAACCGCGCATTACTGCTATGTAATAGGATAACAGCTGAAGTGGAACAGACGCCAAAATTGGAACCAATGCCTCTTCCGTATCCGGAATCTCAATAACGTGGTCAGCAAGTTCTGCGGCAGTAACATCACCTTCGGTTACAATGGCAATGATCTTTCCCTTGCGAGCCTTAACTTCCTGTATGTTGCTGATCACCTTCTCATAATTGCCCTTGCTTGTTGCGATAACTACAACAGGCATTTCTTCATCGATCAATGCAATTGGACCGTGTTTCATCTCAGCAGCAGGATAACCTTCTGCATGGATGTAGGAAATCTCCTTCAACTTCAGCGCCCCCTCAAGTGCAACGGGAAAATTATAACCGCGACCCAGATACAAGAAGTTTCGAACATCTTTATACTGCTTTGAAATATGTTCAACCAAGCTTGCGGTCTTCAGAGTTTCTTCCACCTGCTTTGGAAGCTTTTCCAAGGAGGCTAACATTTGATGGAATCTTGATTCCGGAATTGACCCTCTTTTATGGGCCAAACGCAAAGCCATTAGAATCAGCACTGTAACTTGGGCCGTAAAGGCTTTTGTGGAGGCTACACCGATCTCAGGGCCAGCATGCGTGTATGAACCTGCATCGGTGACACGGGAGATGGAAGAACCTACTACATTACAAATTCCAATGGTAGTTGCCCCCTTCGATTTGGCCAGTTCCAAGGCAGCCAAGGTATCTGCAGTTTCTCCAGACTGAGAAATGGCAATAACCACATCCTCCTCATTGATAATGGGATTCCGATACCTGAATTCAGAGGCGTACTCAACCTCCACAGGAATCCGCGCCAAATCCTCAATCAAGTATTCACCAACCAGACCCGCATGCCATGATGTGCCGCAGGCCACAATAATGATTCGCTTAGCGCTGACAAGCTTTTGCTCGTAATCGATGATTCCGCCAAGACTGACGTCTCCACTCTCAACATGGAAGCGGCCTCGCATACTGTCGGCAATTGACTTGGGTTGTTCGAAGATCTCCTTTAACATGAAGTGGTCATAACCTCCCTTCTCCAATGCCTCCAAGTGCAACTCCAACTCCTGAATGTAAGGTGTAAGCGTTTCGTTCTCAATGTTCTTGATCCTTACCTCTTGACCCAGACGGAGTTCAACAATTTGCTCATCTTCCAGATAGACCACCTCTTTGGTGTATTCAACAATTGGAGTGGCGTCTGATGCCAAGAAGAACTCTCCTTTGCCTATACCCACAACCATAGGGCTTCCCTTCTTTGCTCCAATAATGACATTCGGATCATTGCGGTCAAGCACCGCAATTGCATAAGCGCCTACTACTTGTGTCAGCGCAACTCTAACGGCCTCAGCCAATGGAAGATCTTCGTTTGCCTGAACATCTTCAATGAGATGAACCAGAACTTCCGTGTCGGTATCACTTTTGAATACATGACCACGCTTTTTCAGCTCTGTCTTGAGTGAATCATAATTCTCAATGATTCCGTTGTGAATTATTGCCAGATGCTCATTACCAGACTGATGCGGGTGAGCATTAACATCATTCGGTTCCCCATGGGTAGCCCAGCGTGTGTGTCCTATGCCCACAACTCCAGACACGTCCTTTCCAGATGCAAAAGCTTCAAGATCCGATACTTTTCCCTTGCATTTATAAACATTCAATCCAGCATTCACCAATGATATGCCCGCACTGTCGTACCCTCGGTATTCAAGCCTTCTCAGACCTTTAATAAGTATTGGGTATGCCTCTTTGTTACCAATGTATGCTACGATGCCGCACATTTCAATCAATTAAGGTGTAAGTCATTCTAAGTTTCATAGGATTGTCTGGATGCTCCGGACCGTTTAGAACCGCCCGAGTTCCGTCTATTACCACAACAGGTGTAATGTAAATCCCGTAATACTCCCGCTCGGGATGATTCAGAATGCCCTGCAAATATCTGGCAATGTTGAAAACGTATTCCTTCTTATCGCTATCGTAGATTCCTCCGTAGTAATTGACCCCTGCCGAGACCTCTCCGTATACATCTACGATCTGGAATGCGCTGTCATACTCATTGATGCTGGCAACTTGAAGTAGCACCGGAAGACCGAATTCATCCATGGAACCTTCATCCACAGGCAATACCAATTCGGCTTTGTTAATAGCCACGTAACCAAAATTGTTCAATTCGCGCAAATGCGGAAAATCAGCCCTGATACGGGTGCCGGCATAAGACTGTAAGTACAGCTTCTGACCTCCTGTAACGGTTCCGCCAAACACGGCATATTGAACATCCGTACTGAAATCGTGTCCGGCATTGGTAAAGACCGCATTGTTGTTATCCAATAGCAACTCTTTGTGAAGGGAATCCTCTTCTGAATTACTGTAGTAGATCTCGATTCTTGAGTCATCAGATGCCAAGTTGAAATACAACAATGAACCATAGTCCGTAGGCATTTGAGATGACAGCGACTGGAGGTTAAACCCCTTGAACTCACTCAAGAAATCCGCATTCGAACTTAGGTGCGGAGAATTCAGAATTCGTTGGCCAAAGGCATCATCCAATCTTACCCTGAAGGAGGGAAAAAGTGGCACTGAATCGAAAACAGTTGGAACAGTATTCAGCAGGTCGGGCTTAAATTGAATCTCGGCCAATGGCGAAGAGCTTACGATCTGGGCCACATCATCCGAGTAATAAGTGGAATCCGCGTATAGATCTTCGCCAATCTCATAAACTCCAAAATGGTGTGTCCCTTTCAATTTATCGATTCGGCCATACGAACCCGAGTATGCCAGATTCAAGATAATCGAATCCAATTGTGGATTACTTCCAAAATCTGTTGGTTCAGCGGGCAACCTGAATTGCGTGAACAACTGAGACCTCACTCGTCCGAATATGGGATCACCAAAATCACCAACTATGTAAGTTCCTCTTCCAGAAGTTCTCACAGAATCAAATGTCACGGTCTGAGCCTTAACGGTGAAGGTGTCTACCCAAGTGAGCCCCATTTCCTCATTACCCGGAAGCACATCAAGACCTATTCCATCAGGTTCCTTACATCCAACAACAAACAATGCTGCCAATAAGACTACCAAGAACAAGTGGATTGAATATCGCATAGGGTCAAAATAAAGAAGCGGAGAGACTAACCCTCCGCTTTTATCAATTATTGTTCAACGAATGTTAAAACTTCTCAATCTGCCAATATCGATTGTTCTGCAAGAACTTCTGTATAGAAATCAGAATAGGCATCCAAATAAGTATCTTCATCCTTGTATCCAAGGGCCAATTTATCAGCACCGGTAATTTCAGCTGCCTGCTCAGGCGTAAGTTCTTCCTCTCCTGCAATAACCGCATCGGCATACTTAATTGCCGTTCTTGTCAAAGCAATGTGCGAAGAGTCGGTCCAGTCAGCTACATCCTCATCAGTCAAAGTGTCAAACTTCACTTTTTCAGCAAATCGATCACTCAATTGGCCGTTAAATGCATCGTTATACACCGAGTATACCACCTTGGAGTTCTCAAAGATAGGGTCATCCTTATACACGGTTTTGATGAAGTAAGGTAGCAGCGCGGTCATCCATCCATGACAATGGATCACATCCGGTGCCCAACCAAGCTTCTTTACTGTCTCAATAACCCCACGGCAAAAGAAAATGGCACGCTCATCATTGTCCGAAAAGAATTTCCCCTCTTTACTGGTCAAAAAGGACTTTCTCTGAAAGTACTCCTCGTTGTCAATAAAGTAAACCTGCATTCTGGCAGGTTGTATGGACGCTACTTTAATTATCAGCGGATGGTCAGTATCATCAACAATGAGATTCATCCCCGAAAGTCGAATAACCTCGTGCAATTGATTTCTTCTTTCGTTAATGCAGCCGAAGCGCGGCATGAAAGTCCTGATCTCCCGTCCTCTTTCCTGTGTTCCTTGTGGAAGGTGTCTTCCTATTTTGCCAATGGTACTTTCTGGCAGATATGGTACTACTTCCTGTGAAACGAACAGCACTCTCTCCTTTTGCGTCATGTGATTGCGATTTTGATGAAAACAGGCGGCAAATTTACAAATAAAAAGCGCTACAGGCAAGATTTGGCGCGGCCTACAGCGAATCTGCATCTGTTACATAAGCATTTTTTTCGACTTTATCAACATGCTCTTTTTAGCTTTGTTGTCACGCTCAAAATGCAGATTTTAACAACAGCATCTCAAATGCATGCTTATGCGAAGAGGGTTCGGTCGTCTGGCCGAACCATTGGTTTCGTACCGACCATGGGTGCCCTGCATGAAGGTCATGCAACCTTAGTAAAGGCCGCAAAGAACCGATGTGATGTGGTGGTGGTGTCTGTGTTCGTTAATCCCACCCAGTTCAATCAGACCGATGACCTTGAAAAGTATCCGAGAACGTTTGAGGCTGATAGGAGCATGCTTATCGATATAGGTGCAAATGCCATGTTTTTTCCAAGCGTTGATGAAGTATATCCGAAGGATGTACGCACAAACTTTAATATGGATGGACTTGACCAGACAATGGAGGGCCCGAACAGACCAGGTCACTTCAACGGGGTGGTACAAGTGGTAATGAGACTTTTTGACCTGACCCAACCGACTGTGGCCTTCTTCGGTGAAAAAGACTTTCAACAACTGACCATTATCAAGTATATGACCAATAAACTGGGCTACCCTGTAAGCATAGTGGGTTGTCCAACCGTTAGAGAGAACGATGGCCTTGCAATGAGTTCGCGCAACGTTCGGCTGACGCCTAACGAAAGAAGAATCGCACCGGTCATTTACGAAACATTGACTTCCATTAAGACCCAGATTGCCACGCTTGGGCCAGCAGAATCAAGAAAAAACGCGATAAACAAACTTATTGACATTCCAGAACTCAAATTGGAATATCTGGAATTGGTGGATCCTGTTACACTCGAAACATCAAATGAGGACTCCGAGTCAATACAGGCTTGCATTGCCGTATGGGTTGGGGATGTGCGTCTCATAGACAATATGAGAGTGAAATGATTACTTTTGCGGCCCCATGCAAGTTCACGTCCTAAAAAGCAAAATTCATCGTGTAACCGTAACCGAAGCCGATCTGAATTATATTGGCAGTATTACCTTGGATCCAGACTTGATGGAAGCCGCCAACATGATCGAGGGAGAGAAGGTTCAAATCGTCAATATAAATAATGGCGAGCGCTTGGAAACATACATTATCACCGGTGAACGCGGCTCAAAAGCAGTTTGTCTCAACGGCCCAGCAGCAAGAAAGGTCGCTGTTGGAGATATCATTATCGTCATTTCATACGCGATCATGGATATGGAGGAGGCAAAGCAATTCAAGCCAACTCTAGTTTTTCCAGACACGGAAACCAATTCTTTGGTTTAACAAACTGTTTTCAGTGAAGCAAAAGTTTATAAGTGTCCTCAAAGTGGTCATTCCTCTTGGTATTGGCATTTTCGTTATCTGGTATCAGTTCAGTCAACTAACGGATGAACAGCTTCAGGAAATAAAACAGTCGTTTGAACAGGCAAACTATTTTTGGGTGGCTACCAGCGTTCTGCTGGGCCTAATGAGTCATGTTAGTAGAGCTTGGAGGTGGAAATACACATTAGAACCCTTAGGATTCACTACGAGGTTTTACAATAATTTTTTCGCGGTAATGATAGGATATGTGGCAAACATCGTGCTTCCAAGACTGGGAGAGGTGTGGAGGTGTGTCATGCTATCGCGATTCGAAAACACAACCTTTGAAAAAACCTTTGGAACCGTGGTAGCAGAGCGAGTTGCTGACATGGTCATTCTAGCAGCAATCGTGGTTTTGGTGGTGATCATGCAGTTATCCATGTTGAAAGAAAGTATAGAATCACTGCTCTCAGGATACATGGAAAACAATTCCATGAATGAGTTAGCTATAAAGATAGTTGTAGCCATGTTGGTTGTTGGAATTGGGTCGTCCGCATTGTGGTGGCTGATCAAAAAATCGACCAATGCGTTTTTCGTCAAGATGCGGAGCCTGATTCAAGGGCTCTTTGATGGCATCATGTCAATCCTCAGAATGGATCGAAAATGGGCCTTCCTTTTCCACACCTTATTTATTTGGGCAATGTACGTTGGAATGTATTACGTACCATTCTTAGCCCTACCAGAGACTGCAGATGCTTCTATCGGAGCGGTCTTGGCATCATTTGTAATGGCCAGCTTCAGCATTGTCTTGGTGCAAGGTGGAATAGGGGTTTACCCTATTGCTGTAGCACAAACTTTGATCGTCTATGGGATTCCTTACGAGAGCGGATTTGCAATGGGCTGGATTATTTGGGTTGCACAAACCATTATGATTGTACTTTTTGGGGTGGTATCTTTGGTGCTGATGCCCATGGTAAATTCTGCTAAATCAATTCAAAGCACTTAGTTTGGCGGGTTGCGTATATTTGAGTTTGTGAAATTGACTTCATACATCATGCAGCATTTGAAAAAGTTAATCACAGTGATCCTGATCTTATCTGTGATGATTTCGTTACACTCGTGCAGTTCAACCAAAATCAATCGACTTGAAGGGCAATGGCAACTTTTTTGGATCGATCATTTGGATGATGAGAATATTTATTTGTGGGAATTTGCCAATGATGGAACTTTCGCCATTTTACAGTTCACTCCCCCTACTCCGACCACACCTGGTACTAAGAGTGTTCTAATTCGCGCCAGTTACGAAACCCGTGCTGAATTCAACAAGGCAGTTGTAAGAATATTCGATGTGCAGAATCAGCACTCATCAGGCTTTAATCAGCTAAGCTTAGTTGATCAGGCTTCATATGACGTTGATTGGATGATACTGGAGGTTGATGATGAGGTATTGAGAATAGGAAGCGATGACACAAACCAGCATAACGGTGGTGCTGGATTTGTAATTCGGGAATTCACTAAGGTTCAGTAATTCCGCATCTTTGCCAAAATGGCAAAGGTTAAAACCAATTTTTTCTGTCAGAATTGTGGACATTCCTCTCCAAAATGGGAAGGAAAATGTTCTTCGTGTGGTGAATGGAATACTTACGTTGAAGAAGTCGTTTCAACCAAATCTTCTGCGTCTGAAAAACCAAAACTCGGAGCTTCGGGGAAGCAATTTGAGATTCGTTCCATCACAGAAATTGAGGCGAATCCAGAAACACGATATCCAACTCCCGATAAGGAATTCGACCGAGTACTTGGAGGCGGATTGGTTCCGGGTTCTTTGACTTTGATTGGTGGTGAACCTGGCATCGGAAAATCCACCTTGCTGCTTCAATTGGCCTTGAATTGGCCAAAGAAGAAAATCCTTTACATCTCTGGCGAGGAAAGCGAAGGACAGATAAAAATGCGTGCTGAACGCATCGGCATTCGAAACTCTGAATGCTACATCCTGACGGAAACCTCCACTCTCAAGCTTTTCAAGCAGATCAAGAAGTTGGAGCCAGAAGTGATCATCGTTGATTCGATTCAAACCGTTTATTCCGAGTTAATTGAATCCACACCAGGCAGCGTTTCTCAAATACGAGAATGTACGGGCGAATTTCTTCGCTTCGCGAAAGAGAATGACGTTCCTGTAATTCTGGTCGGGCATATCACAAAAGATGGCTCCATCGCTGGTCCGAAGATTCTGGAGCACATGGTTGACACGGTGCTTCAATTTGAAGGCGACCGACATCATTTGTATCGCATTGTCCGTGCGGTAAAAAACCGATTTGGTTCTACACCAGAACTCGGCATCTATGAAATGAAGTCCGCTGGCTTGGAAGCTGTTTCCGACCCAAGCAGAATTCTTGTCCCTGACCGAGAAGAAGCCTTGAGCGGTGTTGCCATTTCTGCCACCTTGGAAGGAATTCGACCTATGCTGATTGAAACGCAGGCATTAGTAAGTTCTGCTGTTTATGGAACGCCTCAACGTTCTGCAACTGGTTTTGACATCCGAAGATTGAATATGCTTCTCGCGGTTCTCGAAAAACGTTGTGGATTCAATCTCGGTTCAAAAGACGTTTTCCTAAACATCACTGGCGGTTTGAAGGTTGATGATCCCGCCTTGGACCTTGGAGTTATCTGTGCAATCCTGTCCTCAAATGCCGACCTACCAATTCAACCAGACAATTGTTTTGCAGCTGAAGTTGGCCTTAGCGGGGAAATTCGTCCCGTGAACCGCATTGAGCAACGGATTGAAGAAGCGGCCAAAATGGGCATGAAACGCATTTTCATTTCTAAGCGGAATGCAGATGCCAACGTCATGAAAAACAAGCAGATTCAGGTGGTGGCGGTTGCGAAAGTAAATGACGTATTCGCCCAGCTTTTCGGGTAACCAAGAATTAGCAAATCTTAGTTGCACAGCTTGCCGCGAAATCTACTTTTGCGCGCCATTTCAAAAACGCATGTCATGCAATTGAATTTCAAAGAAATCGTCACTGCCACTATGATTCTGTTTGCCGTGATTGACATCATCGGCAGCATTCCCGTGATCATCAGTTTGCGCCAAAAAGCTGGACATCTCCGTTCTGGATTGGCGAGCGTTGTGGCTCTGGTACTTATGATTTTGTTCCTGTTTCTTGGTGAAAGCATTCTCAGTCTGATCGGAATTACCGTAAGCGACTTCGCTATAGCAGGTTCGCTGGTCATCTTTTTCATCGCGTTGGAAATGATCTTGGGCATTCAACTTTACAAGGAAGACGAAAGTCCTTCAACCGCATCCGTGGTACCATTGGCGTTTCCGTTGATTGCTGGTGCTGGAACGCTGACCACGCTTCTTTCGCTGCGCGCAGAATATCAGGTCATCAACATTCTGGTGGCAATTGTTGTGAACGTGGCACTCGTTTACCTCGTTCTCAAAACAACTCAGCGCATTGAGCGTTTCTTAGGCAAAGGAGGAATCAGTGTCCTTCGAAAAGTGTTCGGAATTGTACTTCTCGCAATCGCGGTAAAACTCTTCCGAACCAACCTTGGAATTTGAGTTTTGTAATTTTGTAGCGTGAACGCCCTGAAAGCCATAATGAGTTCCCTGCTAGCCGTCTTCATCCTGATGAGCAGCATGGGCTTTTATGTCAATCACATGGTGTGCCGCATCAGTGGCGAACACAAATTGGCTATCAACACACAGGTTTCTTCCTGTTCGGATGATTGCTCTTCCGATGCTACCAACGAAGTAAAACGTTCCTGCTGCGATTACGATAGCTTCTATTTCAAGGAAGATGTTCCCGCAGCGTCATCGGAAAACAAGGTCAAACAGACTTTTTCCGCATTTAAATATATTCCGCTTCGCGAGGTTTTTGCGCAAGTAAAATGTGCTGAAAGTTGCTGTTTCCATTTGGTGGAACAGCCCGATATTCTGCCGTCTGTGGAGCGGCATATTCTACTCGAAACGTACCTTATCTGATACCCAGTTTTGATGGCTCCATGTACTTGGAGCATGAATTAATCGTTCATCAAAACTGAAATCATGAAAAAACTTTTTCTGCTTGCAATGCTGCAAGCAATCATCATACTTAACGTCCGTGGGCAATCCCTGCACGGACACGTCCACGAAGAGGGCGAAAACGGACACGTTCCGCTGATCGGTGCCAGCGTTTTTTGGCTTGGAACAACCATCGGCACGGCAACGGATGCCAACGGGGAATTTGAGTTAAACGCGCCTGAAACACTTCCCGCTAAACTGGTGGTGAGTTTCGTTGGTTATCAATCCGATACCATCCTAGTTAAAAGCATCAAGAAGGAGATTGAGGTAAATCTTCAGAAGTCAATTGAACTCGATGCGGTGACGGTAACCGAACGGCAACAGGGCAGTAGTTTCAAGCTGCTGGATCCTGTAATAGCCGAAAACATCAGCAGCATGGAGCTGACCAAAGCCGCGTGCTGTAATCTGAGCGAAAGCTTCGAAACAAATGCTTCGGTGGATGTGGTTTTTACCGATGCCGTATCTGGAGCCAAGAAAATCCAGATGCTTGGATTGGATGGCATTTACACACAGATTCAGGCCGAGAATGTGCCGCTGATCCGTGGCCTTTCATCCAACTACGGAATGGGTTTCGTGCCTGGAACATGGATCGAGAGCATCCAGATCATCAAAGGTCCCGGCTCGGTGGCAAACGGCTACGAAAGCATGGTCGGACAGATCAATCTCGAATATTTCAAACCCGATCAGGCCGAAAAACTGTTTGTAAACGTGTACGGAAACACGGGTGGGCGAATTGAAGCGAACATCCAATCGGGCTACGTTTTCAACGAGAAAGTGGGCATGAACATCAATGCGCATGCTAGCACCGTTCTCCGCGAAAACGACATGAACAAGGACGGTTTTCTTGACATTCCGCGTTCGCAGCAATACAACGTTTTTAACCGCTGGCGATTTACTGGCAAGAAGCTGATGGGACAGATTGTGTTGCACGGCCTGTACGACAACAAGATCGGTGGGCAGGTCGGCTTCCGCCCGAATGAGGGAATTGCCATCAACGGCCCATACGGAATTGATATCACCAACCGGTTAGCGAATGTGTTCACAAAAACGGGTTATGTGTTTGATGACAGCGACATGAGTTTGGCGCTGATCACCAATTGGCGTTACCATGACCAGCATTCATATTTCGGGCTGAAAACCTACGATGGCGTGCAGAAAAGTGTCAACTCAAACTTGATCTGGATGCGCGGTTGGAACGAGGACAAGCACCAGCTCAAAGCGGGTGTTTCGTTCAACTACGACAACTTTGATCAAGCGTACAACGACAGCGCGTTTGCCCGGGAAGAGTTGGTTCCTGGAGCGTTTGCCGAATACACGTTCAAGATTGACATGAAGTTTTCTGCTGTGGCTGGTTTCCGTGCCGATTATAACAGCTATTTCGGATGGTTTTACACACCACGATTACACTTGAAGTACAACCCGACCGAGAACACGGTTCTCCGTTTGACGGGTGGCCGAGGTTATCGCGCTTCAAACGTTTTCGCGGAAAGCAGTTCGCTTATGGCGAGTTCGCGGCAAGTGAATGTGTTGGAGAAACTCAATGCTGAAGTTTCTTGGAACTACGGAGTGAGTGCATCGCACCAATTCAAAGTCTTCGGCAGAAATGCTTCCGTTTACGCTAGTTATTACCGAACCGATTTTGAAAATCAGGTCATTATTGACCTCGATGCGGATGCGCAAACAGCGAACGTTTACAACCTGAAAGGCCGTTCATATTCTAACGCGGTTCAGGCAGATATCACGTACGAACCTGTTAAGCGGTTTGAAGTGAAAGTAGCTTACAAATGGAATGATGTATGGACGACTACCAACGGCCGATTGCAGCGAAGAATGTTGACCAAGCAACACAAGTTCCTGACCACGTTGAGCTACGCCACCAATTTCAACAAGTGGCAGTTCGACCTGACTGCCAATGTGAACGGACCATCGCGGATTCCATCCACAGAAACAAACCCCGTTGCATACAGATTGGAAACCGAATCGCCTTGGTTCTTCACCATGAATCTTCAGGTAACGAAGCGCTTCAAGTGGTTCGACCTGTATGTTGGAGCCGAAAACCTGACCAATTTCCGTCAGAAAAATGCCATTATTGCAGCCAACGACCCGTACGGCCTGTTCTTTGATGCATCGTTGGTGTGGGGCTCGCAAATGGGCATCAACCCGTATTTAGGATTACGATATAGGCTGAAGTAAAAAGAAAAACGAAGAAGGTAAAACGTGTCTCGGTCCAAACCTTGAACTTTAAACATTGAACTAAAATGAGAACAGTAATTATGATATTGATCGCCACGCTTTCGTTGAATGTGGCTTTCGCACAGAAGACAATTGAAACGGTTGAGATAAAAACCTCCGCAGTTTGCGATATGTGCAAAGAGACGATCGAAAAGCAGCTTGCCTTCACCAAAGGTGTTACAGCTGCTGAGCTGAACGTGGAAACTGGAATCGTTACTGTCAGCTTCAAATCGAATAAGACCAACATTGAGGACATTCGAACCGCGATAAACGAAGTTGGCTACGATGCCGATGAAAGTCCGGCTGAAAAAGAAGCTTATGAAAAGCTTCATCATTGCTGCAAGAAAGACGCGCATTAGAGCGTTACTTTTGCCGCATGCAGCGCATTGCCATTTTCGCATCCGGCACAGGAACCAACACGGTTCGAATCATTGAATATTTCAAGGGACATTCCAGCATTGGGGTGTCCCTTGTTCTTTCCAATAAGGCCGATGCGCCAGTGCTGGAAAAAGCTAAGAATCTGGGAGTCGAATCAGTTGCATTCAATCGTGGTGAGTTTTACGATACCAATGATGTGGTGGATAAACTTCAGGCTGCAAACATCGATTTCGTGGTGTTGGCAGGCTTCCTTTGGAAAGTACCCGACAATCTGCTGAAGGCTTTCCCAGATCGCATCATCAACATTCATCCAGCGTTGCTGCCAAAGTTCGGTGGAAAGGGAATGTATGGCATGAATGTGCACCGCGCGGTGAAGGAATCAGGCGAAGCCGAAACGGGCATTTCCATCCATTTAGTGAACGAGGAATACGACAAGGGCCGCATGCTTTTTCAAGCACGTTGCAAAGTCTTAGAAAGTGATACGCCAGAGAGCATTGCAGCGAAGGTTCATGAGTTGGAATACACTAACTTTCCGAGAGAAATCGAACTATTCGTAAAATCCAATGAAATCGCTTAGCGCAGTGTTGCTTGTATTGTTTCTTCCGTTTCACGGAGAGTGGGAATTGAAAAAAGATAAAAACGGCATTAAACTCTACACTAAGCACGAAGAGGGCTACGCCATCAAGGCGGTTCGGGCAGAAACAACCTTTCATGCATCACTTGAAACGTGTGTAGCGGTGCTGCGCGATATAGACCATTTAGGAGAGCTTTTTCCTGATTGTAAGAAAGTGGAGAAAGTGAAACAGGATGCCAATTCGCAGATACATTATTTGCAGTTGAAAGCTCCGTGGCCAGTAACTGACCGCGATGGTGCATTCGGATTGAAGTACTCGTATAATGCATCGGAAAACATGGTAACCATTGAAGCCAAAATGGTTTCTGGAGAATACCCGGAGCAAGATGGATTTGTTCGTTTGAACAAAGGCCAGGGCACTTGGAAGTTCAAGCGATTGGACGCCACGCACACACAACTCGAGTATTACTATCTCGGTGATTCTGGCGGAAGCATTCCCGCTTGGGTTGCCAATACGGTGATTGAGGAAAGTCCGTTCCGCATGCTCAGCAACTTCCACAAACTGGTGAAGTTGGAACGCTATCAAGGCAAGAAGTTCAGCTTTATGCAATAGAGTTTTCCTAAAAAACTTGTCGGTTTAAAAAGTGTCCCTACATTTGTAAGTGATTACTCACTATTAATGACAGAGAAACAAGAGAATATTCTGAAAGCCGCCTTGAAGCTGTTTGCCACGCAAGGTTATGCTTCTACATCTACCAATAAGGTGGCCAAGGAAGCTGGCGTTTCTGAAGGATTGATTTTCCGTCATTTTGAGAGTAAAGAAGGATTGCTTGCAGCCATTTTGGAAATGGGCCACGAACTGATGAAGCAGAAGATGGCTGAGATTCTGATTACCAGCGACCCGAAGGAAATGCTTCGGAAATACATGGAATTGCCGTTCAAAATCGACCAATCTGAGTACGAAATGTGGCGATTGATGTATGCATTGAAGTGGCAGACCAACGGTTATGACACCACCATTATGGAACCGATGAAACTGTTGCTTAAAAATGCATTCGAGAAGTTGGAATATGAAAATCCCGATGCCGAAGTAGAACTTCTGTTAATGTTCCTGGACGGTGCGGCCACTTCCTTCCTTCTTCACGAACCGAACAACAAACAGGACATTTTGAATTCACTTAAACTGAAATACAAACTCTAAAAAAATTTAACCATCATAGTGAGTGATTAAACACTCATTATCAAATCTTTAAATCATGACAACAATCGATAGATCAAAACCCGTAATGGTAACTGGAGCAACTGGCTACGTGGCCGGTTGGTTGGTAAAAAAACTCCTTGAAGAAGGACTGACCGTTCATGCGGCCGTTCGCGACCCGAAGAACAAGACCAAATTGGCCCACCTGGATGAACTGGCCGCCAATTCTGCCGGCAGCATCAAATACTTTAAAGCTGATCTTCTTCAACCTGGCTCATATGCTGAAGCAATGGAAGGCTGCGAACTCATTTATCACACGGCTTCGCCCTACACCCTGACCGTGAACAATCCGCAGAAAGAGCTCATAGACCCTGCCTTGAAAGGAACGCAAAACGTTCTCTCACAGGCATCCGAAACCCCAAGCGTGAAGCGCGTGGTTGTAACCAGTTCCTGCGCTGCCATTTATACGGATGCCAGCGATTGCGAAAACGCTCCGAACGGTGTACTGACAGAAGACGTTTGGAACACGACCGCTTCGTTGAGTTATCAGCCTTACTCCTACTCCAAAACATTGGCGGAAAAGGAGGCTTGGAAAATGGCCGAAGCACAAGATCGATGGGACTTGGTTGTGGTGAATCCATGTGGCGTTTTTGGCCCCGCACTGAACGCTAAGGCTTCAACCTCAGAAAGCACCAACATTATGAAACAGATGGCGGACGGAACAATGAAAATGGGTGTTCCTAACATTGGCATTGGTGTGGTGGATGTGAGGGATCTTGCTGAAGCTCACTTCCAAGCCGGCTATAAACCAGAGGCAAATGGCAGAAACATCATTGCGGGTCACAACACCAGTTTTTTGGAGATGGCGCAGATACTTCACAGGAAATACGCGGATAAATATCGCGTGCCGG
The DNA here is from genome assembly GCA_020635535.1 of Flavobacteriales bacterium. Lineage (GTDB taxonomy): Bacteria > Bacteroidota > Bacteroidia > UBA10329 > UBA10329 > UBA10329. Next base: position 156,738 of record JACJZP010000001.1, read on the forward strand.
ACAAGGCTTTGCCAAAGTGGTTGTTAACGTTGGTCGGACCGATAGTGAACAAGGCCATTACGCGGCCGTTCGTGAAGAAAAACGTGACCGTTGAGTGGAAAGCTGACAACTCAAAAAGTAAGCGCGAACTGGGAATTACCTATCGCCCGTTGGAGGAAACAATGCTGGATGATTTTCAAGCGCTGATCAGCGCAGGTGTTATCAAATAAAATATTGAGATGAACCTGATCGACCACACCACTACTTGGGTAAATGGCGAAGTGCTTCAAGGCAAAATTATGCTTGGCCTAGGCATTCTGCTTCTCCTTGGCAGCATCGCGATTTTCAAAAGCGACCACGAATTACTGAAAGGTTCGCTCATTCCGCTGGCGCTGCTTACAGCTATGCTTTGTGGTTACGGAGGCTTCCAGATTTTCGGGCGGCCACCACACATTCAAGCTATTTCGGAAATTTATTCGCAAAACCCAAAAGCGGCAATTGAGAAGGAAATTACCAAGGCCGAAAAAGATGACGGCATTTACGGAATGGCCAAAAAGGTTTGGATTGTTCTGTTGGTAATTGCCGCAATCGCTTCGCTGTTTATCGTATCCGATTTTTACAGAGGATTGACCTTAGGTTTTATGGTTCTGTTTCTCGCCATGCTTATCATCGACACCACGCTTCATCATCGCCTTCAGGCATATCTCGAGGCTCTAAAACAACTCACATGAAAGTCATCATCACAGGTTCCACCGGTATGATCGGAAAAGGCGTTCTGTTAGAATGTCTTGACGATAATCGGGTTGAGGAAGTGCTTCTTGTCAACCGAAGTTCTCTCGCTATGGAGCATCCGAAATTGAAGGAAATTATACTGAAGGATTTCTCCAACCCAAGTTCTATTAAAGAAAATCTTAGAGGTTATGATGTGGTGTTTTTCTGTCTTGGTGTTTCCGCAGGCGGAATGAACGAGGAAGACTACACCAAGATCACGTACGATTACACCATCAACTTCGCAAAAGCATACAAGGAGGTCAATCCCGAAGGTTCATTCTTCTATGTTTCCGGAGTAGGAACAGACAGCTCTGAAAAAGGAAGGATGATGTGGGCACGAGTTAAAGGCAAGACCGAAAACGACCTGATGAAAATGGGGTTCAACAATGCACTGATGTTCCGGCCTGGAGCAATCCGTCCGATGAGAGGAATAAAATCGAGGACAAAAGCATACCAACGGGTTTACAACATCATCAACCCATTTTGGGGTTTCTTTGAATGGATAATGGGTGGTAGTTTGACGAATACAACTACCATTGGCCGTGCGATGATAAATGGTATTGTGAAAAACGCAGGAACTATGGTTCTGGAACCTAAGGCAATCAACAAATTATCGAAAGCAGAATGACCTTTCTACTACAACTCTTCTTCTTTCTTTTTCTGCCGTTCGTTCTGGTGTTGCTGATATTTCATCCGCAGTTCGGTGGGCGACTGAAAAAGAAGCACCGTTTGGCTTATGCGCGTTCGAAACACTGGAACGGGAAACAATTTGAGAACCTGGTGGAAACCAGCATGGACATGAAACTAAAGGACATGCCCGGGCTCATTAAAGCCCAGTTCACAGGCAGAAAATTGCGCGAGCCACAAAAACCAATTCCCATTATTCCGTTTGATGAAAAGAAATGGAACTCCGAACCTGAAAAGCCGAAGTTCGTGTGGTATGGACATTCGGTCGGACTGCTGAGAATTGGCGACAAGAATCTACTTATTGACCCTATGTTGGGTGATGACACTTCTCCCATTGCGCCCATGAAAACCAAGCGGTTTTCGGAGAATTCATTGGCTGTGATCGACCAACTGCCGCACATCGATGCTGTGCTTTATACGCATGATCATTACGACCACATCGATTTGAAAAGCGTTAAGAAACTGATACCGAAAGTGGACAACTGGTTTGTGGGTCTGGGAATTGGACGCCACTTGGAACGTTGGAAAATTCCCACTACCAAAATCACGGAATTCGATTGGTGGCAAGACTTAGATTTTGAAGGTGTGAAGATCACTTACACGCCATCGAGACACTTTACTGGTCGGGGGCCATTTGACAGGCAACAAACGCTTTGGGGCGGTTGGGTTTTCAAAACCGAAAACCTGAATGTTTATTGGAGTGGCGATGGTGGTTACGGAGCGCATTTTGAAGAAATTGGAGAACGATTAGGGCCGTTTGACCATGCCTTCATGGAAAATGGTCAGTACAATGAACTGTGGCGGCAGATACATCTTCATCCCGAAGAAAGCGTGCAAGCCGCAATTGATGCGAATGCGAAAGTTGCCACGCCTGTTCACTGGGCTGGGTTCGCGCTGGCGTTGCATCCTTGGAGAGAACCAATAGAACGATTTACGAAAGAGGCTATGGTCAAAAATCTGCTGGTCTCAACACCCCGTATTGGAGAAATCGTCATTTTTGGGAATCAACCTTCCACCAATTGGTGGGAATCATTGAAATAATCATCCAAACTGATAAGATGAGCATCTACAAAGAAGTATTCAAGAACAATCAGAAGTGGATTGAAGCTAAAAAGGCAACCGATGCGGATTTTTTCGAGCACCTTTCGCAAGGTCAGAATCCGGATATTCTATACATCGGATGCAGTGATAGCCGCGTGACCGCTGAGGATATGACAGGTGTTGAGCCTGGGCAGATGTTCGTCCATCGGAATGTGGCCAATCTTGTTCCGAACAACGATGGAAGTTCTGCTTCTGTGATTGAATATGCGGTGCGCCATTTGCAGGTTAAACACGTGGTTGTTTGCGGACACTATTTCTGCGGTGGTGTGAAAGCCGCCATGCAAGCAGCCGACCTTGGAATTCTGAACCCGTGGTTGCGAAACATCCGCGATGTGTATCGCTTGCACAAAGACGAACTAAATTCCATTTCAGACGAAGGCGAGCGCTATAATCGACTTGTAGAGTTGAATGTGGAAGAGCAATGCGTGAACGTGATAAAAACGGCCGTGGTTCAGAATGCCTATCTCACCACGGGTTATCCCTTAGTACACGGTTGGGTTTTCGACATCAAAACAGGTAAACTCATTGATTTGAACATCGACTTTGAGAAGAAGTTGAAAGGCATTCAAGAGATCTACGACCTCGGAACGACTTCGAAGTAGTCCGATTTAGTTTTGCTCCTGAATCTGGAACAGTTCGTTCAATTCAGGTGAGTTTCCAGTAACTCTGATTGTTCCTTAGCCTACTGATGTATCTGTAACTCACCTCCACTTTCAATCTCAATGCGATCCGAGATGTTCCCTTCAACGCGAATTGTATAGCAATCCCCATGAATACCCGTATGTATAATGGGTGTTTGGTTGACACCTGCTACTGGTGTTTCAGGTATTAACACAGCATCTGTAGCAGTAGGAACACCTCCACAATCCCAATTACCATCATCTTCCCATAATTGGTTAAGCGCCAACCCCGTCCATGTTCTGTAACCTGAATTAATGATTGCAGGGCCAAGGGTTACGGTTCTAGTAACATAACCTGACGTGCCACAACCTGTACTTCTAACTTGAATGGTAACGCTACCTGACCAACCACTGGGCCAGGTTACAACGCCTGTAGATATGTTAATGGCAGAGGGCAATAATGTTCCTGCCGTTGTAATAATATTGGTCAATGACCATTCGAGATTCCCTACAGCAACCGTACTGTTATAATCCGTTGTGGTGCTACTGGATAATTGACAGGTCGGTTCAGTACCAGTATATGTAATGGCATTGGGCAAAGTTACCGGAGGATCCACCGAAACTTCCACAGAAAAAGTAGATCCTACGCAACTGCCACCAATGGATGGAGTAACGGTGTAAGTAGCTGTCTGCACGGCTGCAGTCGGATTGGTTAGATTACCCGTAATGGAAGAGGCTCCGCTACCCGATGCTCCACCACCAAGTCCGCCTGTTACAGTTGGTGCAGACCAAGCATAAGTAGTTCCAGAAGGAACAATCCCATCAGTGCCATTTGTTGGACTTACACTGAACACAGAGCCGCTGCATGAACTAGCAGTCATAGGAGAAGTTGTAATGGTAGGTGTTGGATTGACTGTAACAGTTACGTTAAATGAAGGGCTTGCGCATCCATTTGCAGTTGGGAAAACCGTATACGTCACGTTTATAGCCGAACCCGTTGTGTTTGTCAACGTACCACTGATATTCGATGCATTTGTACCTGTGGCAGCCCCTGTAATGCCAGCAACGCTTGGTGCAGACCAAGAGTAGGATGTACCGGCCGGCACCGTTCCGTCAGTTCCATCTGCCGGGGTAACGCTAAAAGAAGAACCAGAGCACACACTGGTAGTCATTGAATTAATGTCTGCCCGAGGTAACACTGTCACATTATCGGTTGATGTGCAACCATTGCCAGCCGCTACGGTAATTGTGTAGGTTCCTGGCGCTGTAACGGTTGGTGTTGGAGTATTTCCGCCACTCGCTACACTCGGACCAGACCAATTATAATCGGTGTCTCCAGTTACAACGATGTTGTCAATCATGATATTCCCAACAAAATCACCTGATTGAGAACCATCGTTTGTCCATCTGAAACCAAGCAGAAATTCGTTACCAGATACTGCAGCTGGCATTGTAACGCTTGCTGTACCAGTTACCGAACTTCCGGTTGTTGAAAAGAATGCATTAGTAGTGCCGTTCAACGCGTTTCGAAGGGTAAATGAACCAGTGTTGTTACCTGCGTTAACGGCAACCCAGGTGGCTCCATTGTCAAGAGAATAGACCACTTGCCAATAATCGGTAACCTGCGGGTTGCGACTTGCACTATAATTTCCACCGGCCATGTAATCAAAACTCACCACCACCGTTGTGTAAAGTTGAGCGTCAATAGGCGTGATCTTATATGCAATTTCATCCATTTCACCATTATCCCAAGCGTAATCGCACGGAACATCCGTTTGAAACTGTCTATGGTCAACGGTTGTCAAAGCCGCTCCAGCTACCGCACACGAAATGCTATATGGAGGAGCCGTTGAACTACCCGTAGCATTACCAATATGCCATTCCGTTCTGTTTGCGGGATGGGATCCATATAGGTAATGTATTCTCCAATCAGAAGTAGTGTTGGTCAATTCATCATCAACATTGTTCCCAAAATCTTCCTGAGCAATGGTGGTCAAATTGGAAGTACCAGAAAGAACAACCTCCGGATTTACTGACGGACTGCACAAGGTAACTGTAGGCCCTGCTTCTGCAATTGGTACGGGTTTTATCTCAACGGTTCCATTCATCGGTATAACACAGGTCATACCAATCACAGCCACCACCGTGTAGGTTCCAGCAATTGAGGTGTTTCCAACGGTTATTGCTCCACCAGTACCGGTTGCCTGAGACCCTGTATATACACCATCTCGATAGAGTCGATAGACCATTCCATTCAGAGAACCTGAAATTCCTACCGATATGGGAGCACCGCTATCGTAACAGCTTGACCCACCTGGCGTGATGTTGTACAGGGTAGTAGTATTGGTTATAGTAAAATCAGCAGCCGTTCTACAATCTGGACTACTGGAACACGCAGCATAATAGGTCCAAGTACCTGCAGTATTCGTATTAGAAAGTCCAGACCCGGCCACTCCAACTGGATTGAAATTCTGACCAGTATAAATTGGACTTCCTCCAGAATTGGCCGTGTACCACTGAACAGAGCCTGGCTCGTTAAGCATGATGTCGCCTCCGGTCGGTGGCGTAATTGTCCATGTATAGTCGTATGCAGTAACGTCAGTTGGTCCTTCTGTTGATGAAACCAATGTATATGTAACCCCTGCAGTAAGTGTCATTGCGCCAGCGCCTCCAGCACCTCCGAGTTGTGGTTCATCGCCCGAGCCACTGTTGCTGTCTGCTCTAACCAAGGTTCCCGTACCGCATGCACCAGGCGTGAAGTTTCCTGTGTAGATGTAACCTACCCCATTGTAAGCAGGATTGTCATTCATCTCAAAAATGTAATTACCCGTTACTGAAACCTGAAATTCTACCGTGGAATAAGTTCTGGCAGAACCACCGAATGAGCAAGTGGTTGTATTTACAGCTCCAGTGGGTGTAGCAGCAATCGGATCTCCAGTAGCAGCCCAACCGAAATAAATACTGTTCTGATTAAACGGTACCACAAAGTTGTTGATGCAGTTGTTGTTCGAAACCAAGTATCCTGTTCCTCCCTGACAGACAAAAACAGGTGTCATTGCTGGCAATGCAGAAGGAGTGCTGCTGATGGTTAAAGACGAGCTGGAACTGGATACACAGGTTGGAGAAGCCGCCAACCGCACTGTTGCAGAGTAGTTTCCAGGAGCCAACCCAGCAAAGGTCGGACTTGATTGGTAGGTACTTCCATCAAGCGAATACTCATAAGCCGAGCCTAATGGAGAAGTTACATCTATGGTACCTCCAGGAGTGGCGCACGTTGGTTGCGATGTAACACTGATTTCAGGAGTTGCTGGAGAAATAACCGTTATGGCTACGGGGTTTGAAGTAGCCGGAGAGCCAGTAGCACAAGTAGCAGAGGAAGTCATTTCCACTGTTATCACATCTCCATTGCTGAGTGCATTTGTAGTAAATGGATTGGCACCCGAACCAAAGTTCGATCCGTTTTTCTTCCATTGATAAGTAGGCGTGCCACCGTTGGTAGGAACCGCTGTGAATTCCACATCCGTACCTGGGCAAATTGTACTGACATCGGCCGATATAGATACAGAAACAGGCAGGCTTGGGTCAACTTGAACAACAAAGTCTGCGGTTTTAGGCCCATTACAACCAGCCGCAGAAGCAGTTATAGTTGCTGTACCTGTAAAAGATGCATTCCAATCCATCACTCCAGTAGAAGTTCCTATTGTACCGGCAGATGCTGGCAAAACCGAATATGTGATACCACTGGTGTTAGCGGCTGTAGCTGTATAGGTGGTATTTGCAGCATCTTGACAAACGGAGGCAGGCCCGGCCGTAAAAGTTGGCGTAGCAACATCGGCCAGTTGAGTTACTGATACAAAATCTTCTACCGGGGGGCCGCAAGACCCAGTAACCCGTGCATAGTACGTTCCTGGAGGAACACCGTTCAATGGGTTAGCACTTCCATAATTGGTACCTGTTCCACCCGGACCGGTCCACCAATTCAGAGAACCTACCACGCCAGTGGCGGTAACATTAATGGTGGCCGAAGAGCATAAAGACCCCGTGGCCGAGGCCGTAACATCGGTAATGCTTGCGAAAGGATTTACCGTTACGGTGGTCGGAGCACTTGCCGTGCCGCTACAACCACCTGCCGTTGCCGTAACAGTATAGTTTTGAGTAGAAGGTGTAGACGGTAAGGCAGATGTAGTTTGAGTTTCATTGGTAGAAGCTGCTGGCGAGCCCGTGCCTGACCAAGTATAGGTGTAGTAATCAGCTGAGGAATATGTCACCCCAACGTTTGAACCTGTTGGTCCAGAAGGAGCTCCAACAAGGTTAGAGTTAAAATCATAGGTGGCTACGAGCCCCGTTGTGGTAACGGGATCCTCAAGGTAAAGGCTATTTCTGATTTCAGTGCCACTTCTTGCGGTGTTCCAAACCCGAACATTGTCAATTCTCCCTGAAAATGTTCCTGCGTAACCGGTTCCAATGTAGGCGTTCAATGTCCCTGAAACCGGTGTGTAGTTGGCAATCGTGGAATTAACTAGTGCACCGTTGATGTACCAGTGTAACAACCCTGCCCCAATATCCCGAACAATAGCTATATGTGTCCATTGATTAAGAGGTATTGTAGAGCCAGAATTAAACCCTTGATAAGTACCGCCATTGACCCCAGAGGTTCCATAGTAGTAATTCAAGGAACCATCTGCCCCGCAGCACCCACCACCTTCCAATGTTATAGTTCCCTCTCCTCCATAAGCTTTTGCCCAGGGGTTGGATCTTCCTGCAAAGCTGGTGGGATACAACCACATTTCAATGGTCTGGTCTCCAGTAATCTGCAACGCAGCCGGTGAACCTAAGTTTACATAACTGGAACCATTAAACACACCAACCTCACCCCCAGGCGCCATTCCACTAGCGGTCAAATCAACAGTATTGCCAGAACAGACGGGGCCGTTATTGGAAACACTCGGTACCGCTGGAATGGTTGGTTCGTAGATGATAACCTGGTCTGTAATTGTACAACCATCAGAGGTAACATTGAGTGTATATGTTCCAGGCTGAGTCACTGTTGCATTCTGAGAATTATAAGGTCCTCCAGGGCCAGTCCAAGAATACGTGGCCGTACAACTTTGACCTATAGTAATGGACCAATCTAAAAGCGTGCCTTCGTCCCCTCCGGCATCATCCGTAACCTGTAGGTTCCAGGTTCCGTTGGCTGAGCCTGTCAAATTAGAAAAAGGCTCCTCTGGATTATAGGTCCCAGTAAAAGGGGCGGAGCCAGAAGTAATATTGGTACTCGAAGCTCCGAAAACCGTATTGGAATAATTATTACCGCTACCTCCGTTGTCGGAGGTTAAATCTATTGAAGATCCGTTTGGAGCAACCAAGCGAATATCTAAATCAGAGTCCCATGTATGAGTAATATTTATCGTGACAGAAACTACAGCGTTTGCAAGAGCACTAGAAGAAATTGTTATTGGTGAACTAAAGGTTGCATTACTTGCGATGTAATAATCTGTTCCGTTCGTACCGCTTACGTTACAATTCGTTGGCAGTGTCCCCGAAACTCCTCCCGTAAGATTAACACTACCTGAGCAGGTAGTAACATCCGGACCACCATTTGCAAACCAAGGTGCATTGATTACCTGACTCAAGGTAGAAACATATGAACATGCTGCATCGGTTACAGTGTAGGTATAAGTTGCTCCCGCAAGATTTGTTCTACTCGTACCACCAGTGCTTGAATAACCATTGCTTCCACTCCAACTGTAGGTAAATGGTCCAGTGCCACCAGTAACACTGAAGCTCAATGATCCATTATTACAAACAGTGGCATCCGTAACGCTGGCCAAACCGATGTTTGGTGGGTGCTTCACGTTACATGTATACGTATTTACCGCATCAGCACAACTCGAGCCAGAACAACTTCCCCACGTTGCTCTGAACTGAACATCAGGATAACTTGCCAATGCCGTGATGTTAGTTCCCAGTGTATAAGACAGCCATGTACCTCCACCGTCAATACTGTACTCATAAGTTGATGAACAACCTGAACCACCCGAACCTGGTGTTTGTAGTGATGCACTAACCGTTTGTCCGACACAGATATCGGAAGCAGATAGGCTAAGAACAGGCGCTACAGAAATAGGGCTTGTATTTACCGTGACCTGAGTACGAGGAGTTATACAACACTCCGTTTCAACCGTATTGAGGAAGGCATTCACCGTATTCTCAATATCGGACGTACTGACCTGATTGCCACTGGTCCGAGCAAAAAGCAGATAGTAAATTCGCGTCACATCGTTCAGACCCGTCACTCGATGCTGATCATTATCTGTATTGGTAGATGCTGTTTGAGATATCCCAGTTCCCAGACCAGGCACGATGATCACATGATTGATCGAAGGGTCTCCAGCTCCCCATACCCGCTTTACATAACATGTGTAGGGCTGACACCCAGCAGCATTTACCTGAAATGTATAACTATCTGTAGAACCGTTTCCATCCGCTCCGTTGTTTCCAGTGATCTCGAAATACGTAACGTTATTCAGGTCGGCCGCCATCAAGAACATGTTGTCCACTTTCCGAGTAAAATACTGGCTACTCGCTCCAAACGTTCCGTTGGATACGATCGTATTGTCAGAATAGTTGAATGTGGAAGCATTATTTGTATTCAAATAGTTTCCACCGTCATACATATCTCCACCACCATCAGAGATGTTATTACCCGTAACCCCGTCTGAAAATGCATATGGGCTGGTAATTTGAGAAGTGATCGATGCGAAACCGGAGTTGAAGTTGCTTAAAACGGTAGAAAGAGGAGTGTAACTGACTCCCTCTACCCAGTAATCGGTGCTGCTTGTAAGGGTCGGAGTTGTATAACTTGTTCCATATCCGACAGCTATGCCCCCTGAGGCCTGCGAATACCAAGAGTAAGCCGTGGTCGTACCAGAAGCGGACAAAGTAGCTGTTTGACCACTGCAAATGTTCACAGGACTTGTACTTGTTGGAGCAGTAAGTGTGATCGGACTGACAGCCAATGTTCTTGCTGTTCCGTTACCACAACCATTGGATGGGGTAACTGTAATGGTTCCGGATCCGGAACCGGAAGTTACAGTAATCGAGTTGCTCGTACTTGCACCGGTCCATCCTGGTGGTAATGACCATGCATAAGTGACCCCACTTACAGTGGTAACGGAATAGGTCTGTGAACTGCCTTGGCATGGGTTTACAATACCCGAAATAGCACTGGGCTGAGAAGGAACATCTGTAATGGTTATGGCTGGCGATGTGTAAACCGTATTTCCAGGACCACATGAACCAGAATTATTTGCAAACCAACAACTTGCTTCATTTACCACATCAAATGTCAGGTTGTTGGACCCCGTTGCCAAATTTGTTCCATAGACCGGCCCTGCCGTGGCGTTTCGTGCCTGTATAGTCAGCGTGTAGGTTTGTTGAGAGCCAGGCGATAGAGATCCAGCAGAAGTTCTTACGTGGTAATCAGACCAGCCATTCCATTTCACCCCAACGTTGGTGGTATATGACGTGTTCCAAGTACTAACACCAGTATTCTGAATTGTTACCGTAACATTCCGCGATTGGCCCGTACACCAAGTGCCGGAGCCATAGTTCATTGATATGAACTTAGCCCTATAATTTGGAATGTTGGTAGAAAGAGTCCTGGCGGTTCCACTACCACAGGCATCAGATGGCGTAACCGAGATTGTACCATTGCTTCCGCCAACAGTTACCGTTACCGTACTGGTTCCCTGCCCTGAAGTAATCGACCAACCAGAAGGAAATGACCAAGTGTAGGTTGTGCCTGACACGTTTGTTACCGAATATGTTTGAGAAGACCCGACCTCCGGATTTGTGAGACCTGATATGGCAGATGGCTGGGCTGGAAGAATCGGAGTAAGGCTCCAATTAAGCGTGAATGTTCCAGAGCCACTATAACCATCAAGAATAAACCAAACACGCTGAGTAGAACCTGTTGTATTGGTCCATGGATTGTTCTGAGTGTCTGAGTCATCTATGCAATAGAGCTGAGTCCCTGGACAACTGGGGCCATAGCCCATATAATGGTAGGAATCGTAACCATTGGTCGATTGCCAGATATCGACAGTATTACAGTTAGGTACATCCAGATAGAAAATCCTGTCAGGATATCCGGTTCTACAGGTGGATATGTCATCGGCATAACCACTGGTTGTGCTACTGAAAGGACTGCTCAATGAAGCAAGGTTCTGCGCATTCGTACAGTTCTCTCCGGGAAGAGGGGCGGCAATGCAAGAGATATTCAATGCAAAGCCAGCCCCAGTAACACTGCCATCAGAAGTAAACTGAACAGTAAGTGGCCCTGAAGATGATGTTTGCAACGGAACGGTACCGGAACCTGCTACCCCAGACCACAACAGCGTCCCTCCTATTCCTACACCATCGTAGATATACAGAAAATCGCAACAGCCTTCACCTGCTGTACTCCCGGATACCTGCACCAGATTACCAGAAATCGGATAGAGAACTGTATAACCATTGGCACCATTACCGTAATTCCCACCTGACCCTCCGTGGTCATATATGGTTCCAGAACAAACGGTATAACTATTGTTTCCAGAGGATGGAACTGTCAATGGCGTTGCACATGATATCGTTAACGCAAAACCTGCTCCGGTAACACTACCGTCAGAAGTAAATCGGACAGTAAGTGGTCCTGAAGATGATGTTTGCAACGGAACGGCACCAGAGTTTGCTACTCCTGACCACAAGAGCGTCCCTCCTGTTCCTACACCATCGTAGATATACAGAAAATCGCAACAGCCTTCGCCTGCTGTACTCCCGGATACCTGCACCAGATTACCAGAAGTCGGATAGAGAACTGTATAACCATTGGCACCATTACCGTAATTCCCACCTGACCCAGCGTGATCATAAATGGTACCTGAACATGTTGTATAGGAATTATTTCCAGAAGATGGAACTGTCATTTCTGGCGTTGAGCAAGATATAGTTAACGCAAAACCTGCCCCGGTAACACTACCATCAGAAGTAAATCGGACAGTAAGCGGTCCTGTGGTGGAAGTTCGTAGAGGTACGGTGCCTGAACCTGCTACACCCGACCAAAGGACAGTACCGCCAGTTCCAACCCCGTCATAAATGTAGAGGTAATCACAGCAGGTTTCTCCAGATGTGGTTCCGGACAGTTGCACAAGATTACCTGCAGTCGGGTAGATTACCGTGTAGCCATTGGCTCCATTACTATAATTACCGGTCCCAGCATGGTCATATATGGTACCTGAACAGGTTGTAATACTATTGTTACCGGAAAACGGAACATTGTAGGTTTGTGTGAACCCCTGACCAACTGAGGCGAATACAAACAGCACAGAAAGGAACGATAGTCTTAACCCCCCAAAAAGCACTCGACCAGAAAATCGAACTCCAAACGATTTGTTAAGGAAGGCAACTCTAAGAAAGGACAAAAGACTAAACATGAAAGGCAGTTAAAATACCGAACGTTAATTTGAACAATCTTGCACTTCTCTTAGGGAGTGCAAACAAATTCCAGTTTATAAAAAGAGGCATGAACCTGAACCCTGTTGTTAATTTATACAGCGATAAAAGTACCGCAATAATCCATTCAAAAAACCCTGTTAAGCGTATTCAACAGATGATGCTTATCATATTTTCGAAATCAGACACTTAAGCCAATCAAGAATATTTGTTTGGAGGATTAGCATTATTGAACAATCAGAATATTAAATTATTTCTGACAACTGTTCAGATGCAAGGATTAACTAGGATTCTCGATTTCATGAACTTCTGCCCAAATGATGTCAATTCTGCTCCAAGATCTGGAAGAGTTCGTTCAGCTTGGGCGTGATAATGATCTCCGTTCTGCGGTTTTTGGCACGGGCTTCTTTTGTATCGGCAGCATCAAGCGGCATAAATTCCGAACGTCCTGCAGCAGTTAACTGCGTTGGATTGATGGAACTGTTCTCTATCAGAATCTTCACAATAGAGGTTGCTCGTTTAACCGAGAGGTCCCAATTATCAGTCACGTTTCCGTTTCCTCCGTAAGGAACATTATCCGTGTGGCCTTCTACCAAAATACCAACGTCTGGCTGGGTTTGTAGCACTTTCCCCAGTTTCATTAACGCTTCTTTTCCTTTTGCATCAACAACCCAACTTCCAGATTTAAAAAGCAATTGCTCTTCCAACGAAACGTAAACCTTTCCGTTCTTCTGCTCAACGGTCAATCCTTGGTCTTCAAACCCAAGCAGGGCATTGGTTATTTTATTTTTCAAGGCAGTTACAGCGCTGTCCTTTCGGGCAAGAACACTTTCCAACTCGCTGATTCGCTGTCCACGCGCCATCAACTGAACACGTTTATCATCCAATTCTTTTTGCGATTTCTCCAATTCGCTACGCATATTGTCCAGATTTCCTTCCTTCTTAGCCAATGCAAGTTGCAATTCTCGAAGTTCATCTTCCTGTTTCTGAATGTCGTCTCTAGCATCTTGAAGCTCTCGCATAAATCGTTTGGAATCCTCTGCATTACCAGCGCGAAGCTTATCCATCTGCTCCACCAATTTTTCGTAGGTATCGTTCAAACGGTCATGGTTTTTGGTCAGTCTGTTCATGGTACTTGAAAGCACGGCCGTGTCCTGACGCAAGCCTTTCAGCTGCTTTTCAGCACCCTCCAGATCGGCCAGTAACTCTGCCACACGAGCGTTCAGATCTATGTTCTCGGAGCGAAGTTTAGCTGCCTCGGTCTCCGCCTTAGAACGTGCTTTTACTTCGTCTTGAAATCTGCGCTCAGCAACACAGGAAGTGAGTAAAATAGCTGGAATGAGAAGAAAGAACAAGCGTTGCATGGAACTATACATTTTCGACTGGGTTTATCCATTCAAAGTTACCAGCACCCAGGCAGCACTTTGGAGGCAATTACGTCCATATTCAACACAGATCTGTTAATTTCTGCGTTATAACAAATGAAGATTTTCAATCGTTATTCTGTAAACTGAACTAAAATTCTGAGCTATGGCAAAATTGAGTAAGGATTGGTTGTTTGAAGATCACATTGACCTGGAGTACAAATCGTACGTGTTGCTGGCATATTTGCAAGACATTTCAAGGGCGTTTGAAGTTCAGCAACTCTACCCGCATTTGGCCGACCTGGTAGAACATTACAACACGTTGATCAATATCAGAGCGGAGCACGAGCGTTTGGAGAATCAGTTTCCGAAAGAGTTGAAAGCCATCAAACCCAATTTTCAATTGGAGTATGAAAAAATGGGACGACCAGAAACCTTGGAAGAGATCATCGAAATTATCGAATATGCCATTCCTGTAATGGAGAAACGGCTTAAAGAAGGAAGGGCGCTTTACGAAGAGTTGGCTAAGACAATCCATGTAAGTTCTGTAGGGCTGCTGCCACTACAAACCGATGAGGGTTACCTTTTGATGATGAACGGAAACGAACCCGAAACACAGGTTTACAACTTCAACATCACCTTGTTTTCCGACCCCAGAGGGAAATATCGGGCAATTCACACATCGTTCTTGGCTGATTACCGTAGAAGCATTTCAAATACGCCAGAACAGATCAAACTGGAATTGATTCGTGTGAACAGACACTTGCCTAATCCAGCAACCTTAACGGTAGAAAGTGAGATTACACTTCCATTTCACGAAACGCTTTTCCCAATTGCCAAAAGGGCCGTGGTGAAGTTTTTGGCAGAAACTGGCTAACTGGGATTCCTATTTTTGCTCAAAGTTCTACCGTTGCGCAAACCCCTCTACCCTTTTCTGGTTTTGATGCTGTCAATCAGTTGTGGGTTTGCCCAACAATACAACTTCACGCAGTTTTCAGTAGAAGATGGATTACCCAGAAGCGGTGTTACCGCACTGTTGGAGGATAGCCGCGGTTACCTGTGGGTGGGAACAGAAGGTGGCGGATTGGCCAGATTTGATGGTCAATCATTTACCAATTACGTACTGGAAAATGGACTGCCGGACAATACCATTACATGCGTTTTTGAGGACAGATCGGGCAACATCTGGGTTGGAACGGACGGCCATGGTGCGTGTCGGTTTGACGGTCATTCATTCACCGTTTTTAACGAGAAAGATGGTTTGACAAATGGATTTGTTCAAGCCATTACCGAAGGGACGGATGGAAATCTGTGGATCGGTACTTCCGGTGGCGGAGTAACTCGACTTTCATTCAATGCAGATTCAACCTCCGCTACGGTTTATGATAGAAATAGTCCTTTGGGAAGTGACGATGTCAGAGCCATGTTGTGTGATACGGAAGGAAATCTCTGGTTCGGCACAGACATTGGCCTTGTAAGATTTAACGGTACGGATTGGGAAACATTCGATCCGGTTCCCGATAAGCCAAGAAGAAGAGTGTTCTCGCTTTACGAAGACCGACTGAAAAACCTTTGGATAGGAACGCCAGATGGCGTGAGCAAAATGACCGGAAACGGCTTCGAACTCTTCACGGAAGACAGCGGCCTGATTCAAAAAAGAGTCTATGCCATTGGTCAAGACAATCTTGGCAACATGTGGTTCGGAACACACTATGGCGTTTCAAGATTCAACGGCCGACAATTCGCCTCGTTTACCGAAGAGCACGGACTAAGCAACGACCGCATAAGAAGCATTATCTGCGACCGGACGGGCAACATGTGGTTTGGAACCAACTATGGCGGAATCTGTCGGTTTTCGGGAGAGGAATTTGTCAACTACACAGAAAAGGATGGGCTGAGTAACAATCAAGTTCTCTCGGTAATTGAAGCATCTGACGGTACCATCTGGCTGGGAACAACTAGAGGCGTTTCCTCTCTCACACCAATGGCAGACGGAAAACTTACAGTTGACGGACTTGCCGCTGGAAACGAACTGAAAGACCGTGGAATTAGTGTTGTTGCTGAAGGTCCTAATGGGCAGATATGGTTCGGAAACTATACTGGAATCCTAATTAAGGATGGCAACCAAGTGAAACAATTCATTGCAGACGGACAGGAATTCCGAGAAATCGTTAAAGCCATTTTTTTCGAAAAAGACGGTAGCGTTTGGGTAGGAAGTAGCCAAGGTGCCACCCGGTTCAAGTCCACCGCCAAAGGCTATGTTTTCGATCAATACTACACTTATCCCAGCATCAACCAAAGTCAGGTGTCTTGCTTCATGCAAGATTCAAAAGGCAGGGTTTGGATCGGATTCCTCAAAGCCGAATTGGCCATTTTCGATACAGACCAATTCCTCTTTCCAGAGCTTCCAGAAGATCTTACAGGCATTGCATCCATTAAGGAAGGGCCGAACGGAAATGTTTGGATATCGACCGAAGGTCATGGACTGTTCAAACACAAACTGAAAGACGGACAACTGACTTCATCCGATTTCCAGCACATCGGCCGAGCTGAAGGACTTTCATCAGCAGACCTCCATCAATTGGTTTTTGACAGTCAGAACAACCTGTGGATAGGAACGGCTTCTGGAATTGATCAGGTCATCTTCAATAATGAAGGTGGCGTAAAAGAGGTAAACCATTTCGGTAAGCCTGAAGGTTTCCTTGGCACCGAAACCAACGGCAATGCTGCTTTGCTAGACCAAAGAGGAAACCTTTGGTTCGGAACCATTAACGGTCTTACACGGTACGACCCAAAAGCCAAACGAAGAACGTTTGTTGAGAACAAATTGCACATCACCAATGTGCAGCAGGAATTCGAAAATGTGGATTGGATCACCAGCGAATTTGCGGATGGAATTGAAGGCCATTTCGGACTTCCAAAAACACTCAAACTCCCATACGAATTCAACAATCTCACGATAGAATATCAGGCCATTGACCTACGCAGCCCAAATCACATCCAATACCAATGGAAACTGGAGGGCTACAGCAACGATTGGTCGAGAGTGGAAGCTAAAAACAGCCACTCGTTCACCAACCTGCAACCTGGCAATTACACGTTCATGGTGCGCTCGGTGAATGCACAGGGAATCTGGAATCAAGATCCCGTACAATTTTCATTCTCAGTTACTCCGCCCTATTGGATGCGCTGGTGGTTCATAACCCTATGCGCTATCGGTCTGGTTCTGATCGTGTTTGTCATTGTAAAACTCAATCAGCGCAGACTTGTGGCCGAGAAAGAAAAACTTCAGAAGAAAGTTGACGAACGGACCAAGGAACTTCGCGAAGAAAAAGAACGCTCTGACGAACTGCTTCTGAACATTTTGCCGTTCGAAACTGCGGAAGAACTGAAGAAAAAAGGCTACGCATCTGTGCAACAGTACGACCGTGTTTCGGTGCTTTTCACAGACTTTGTGGGCTTCACCAATATCACCGAAGGAATAACGCACGAAGAGTTAGTAAAATCGCTGGATGAGCATTTTCGCATGTTCGATGAGGTGATGGATAAATACGGCATTGAGAAGATCAAAACCATTGGCGATGCGTATATGGCGGCAGGAGGAATTCCAACCCGCACCATTACCAACCCACTTTCTGTGGTTGCCGCGGGCCTTGAGATGGTGCATCGATTGGCAGAACTTAATCGCACCAAGGAGTTGAAAGGTGAAAAAGCTTGGCAACTGCGGTTGGGAATTCATACCGGAAGTGTGATCTCTGGCGTGGTTGGTAAGAACAAATTCGCGTTTGATATTTGGGGAGATGCGGTAAACACGGCCGCGCGCATGGAAAGCAGTGGCGAAGTGATGAAAGTAAACGTAAGCGGTTCAACTTACGAACTCATCAAAGAGTATTTTGAGTGTTCACCGAGAGGTAAGATCAAGGCCAAGAACAAGGGCGAAATTGAAATGTATTTCGTTGATCGTTTGAAATCTGAGTTCAGCGAAACTGAAAATGGATTTGTGGCCAATGCAACCTTCATGGCCATTGTCAACAAGGATGGAAAGAAAATTACCTTAGAGAATTAAACCGATCGCTATCTTTAGCACATCACTAATCACTTTCAAATCTTAGAACATGAAAAAGTTATTCTCAACAATTGCGCTAACGGTCGCTGTAGTTGTTGCAAGCAATGCACAGAACATCTCTGTTAGCGAACCAAATTATCACAACAATGCCAAATACAATGAAATGCTCAGTAGCATTCCAAATCTCACAGATGACCAGAAAAGTCAGATTGATGGGTTCATTGAAGCTTTCATTGAAGTGAAAAAATCTGCTCAAGCGGAGCTGGAAAAATTAGATGCCCAAGAAAGCAAATACAGTAATGCTGCAAGTTCTTCTCTGAGTGCAGAGGAATTGAGCAAGAAACGAGCTTCTGTAGAGGATGGTGTTGTAATGGCGCGTAAAAGCATGGAAGAGCAGGTGCGCGGGGTGCTTACAGAAAATCAGCAAAAGGCTCTTGACGCTAAAAGGAAATCCAAATAGCAGTTCGGCCACCGGTTGGCTGTACTTCCCAATGTTTTGGGGAGCAGACATCTGACCTTTCAATTAAACCTTGGCTATGTTTTTGCAATCATAGCGTAACATCTTAAAATTGAAAGTCATGAAAAAGTTAATGTCAACAATCGGAATTTTGGCCCTTATAGTGGGGTCTGGCTTTGCTCAGGATGCAGCAACACCCGGAAAAGCACCGCATGGAAAGTATCAAGCCATGCTTGAAGATATTCCAAACCTAACGGATGCGCAGCGAGAGCAGATAAACGAAATTCGGGAGAGCACCCAAAAGAAGGTTCAGCCTCAACGAGAGGAAATGAAAACCCTTAGGGTGAAAATGAAGGAATTGAAGGCAGCCGATAATCCAGATCAAAAGCAGATAAATGAGTTGATCGATCGGCAGGCTTCAGTTAAAGCAGAGATGATGAAAGCCCGCACAGCAGCGGAATTAAGCGTCAGAAGCATTTTAACCCCTGAGCAATTGGAGGTTCTGGATCAGAAGAAGAAAGATCATCTAGAAATGCGTTCAAAACGACCCGAGGACAGAATGAAGCGGGAAACGAAATAAGCCGGGTCATTCTAAAGACCTTAACCCCGCATACAGTTGCTGTATGCGGGGTTATTTTTATACCATGAAAAAAGCCATCTGGATATTTGCACTCTCTTTACTGTGCATGGTTTTCAGTGATGTTGTCTACAGACGTTTCGTCCTTCACCTGCAAGGTCCTGTAATTACCTCTTCTGTAAATGCATCGATAAATTCAATCATCACCGATGCTGCAAAAGGAATCTCGTGGAACAGTGGCGTTCCATTCGATATCTACAATACCGTACCGCTGAAATATGGATTTAGAATTTTGAATCAATCAAGGTACGATCGTATCGCTGCCAAGTTCAACGGAGGCATGACAGATGACATTGGGAAACAATGGAATGGTAATTTCTTCAAAAGTGTATTTCAGAACCCAACCTTTGGATATTACGAAACAATGGTTTCCGGATATTCTGATAGTTGCCCCACCTACACCCCTTATGATTCAACCATCTTTCCAGTTTATCGATACGCAAGCAATTGCTCAATTCCGGAAAGTAACCTTTGCTTCAATGACTTTGGCTGGACCGGGTCGGACATTTCCTTCATTAAGCCTGAAAAAACCATTCGAATAGCCTTCTTAGGTGGATCCACAACCCAGCGTTCGAGCGAATGTGAATTTGACTACACGGATCATGTAAGGGGTTTTCTTCAAGAATGGGCCACCAAAGAAGGCGTTGATGTGAATTTTGAAACAATCAATACTGGTAGAGTTGCCCTCAGATCAATGGATTTTGAGGCAATAACCAAATACGAACTTGTTCCAGTTGAACCGGATATCTGTGTCTACTATGAAGGAAGGAATCAATTCGGCCTTCAGGAATTGGTTGGGTACAATCATTATGATCCGAGCAATAGCCCAACACTATTTCGGCTGTTTGGAAATTCAGCGTGGCTTCAAATTGCCGCCAAAGCATGCAAAATGAATC
Organism: Flavobacteriales bacterium; assembly: GCA_020635535.1. Classification (GTDB taxonomy): domain Bacteria; phylum Bacteroidota; class Bacteroidia; order UBA10329; family UBA10329; genus UBA10329. Next base: position 176,811 of record JACJZP010000001.1, read on the forward strand.
TTCTTAAAGCAATTGAAGACAGCAAACCTCAAACTCGCATAAATATCAATGCTGTGGTCAAAACGGAAAACCCAGATCCGTACAACCCAAATCTGCCCATTTCGTTACCGCAGATAGTCAGCGACCTTGACAAAATTCGAACACATCTCAGTGCAATAAACTCTGAACTGGTGCTTTGCTCATTTGCAATGATCGTTAACGACTCGCTCTTTCAAGATGGACTTCACAATGCGTCTATATATTCATATTGGATCCATGATTATGGCAATGTGCTACTAAAGGATATTGAAGCTTTGAACCGTTTAGAGAATGATGTCTTCAAACGATATTCAGAAAAGCACAACATTCCATTTTTTGATGTAGCTGCGGATCTAAAGAAAACACCCGAGGCTTTCAAAGATGGTATTCATCTTTCATGTGAAGGAATGAAGCTTCATGGTTGGAGTGTATTCACACAGCTTCTGCCTCTTATTAAGCAGAAACTTGAACGTGGGGAACTTCCTAAGCAAACTGAACAGAAAGAAACCACGCATCCTTTTCTAAAAGATGAATGGAATTTGGCCAAAATGCCGAACTGATGAGAACCATTACAACTTCGATTTTACTTGCTTCAATCTTGAGTTGCTCACTTCCGCAAATTAGCAGCAATAAAGCAGAAGAGATGATAAGAACCGTATTGGCCCAACAACAAGAATGCTGGAACCGAGGCGACCTCGATTGCTTCATGCAAGGTTATTGGAAGTCCGATTCGTTGCAGTTCATTGGCAGATCGGGAATCAACTACGGTTGGCAAGCTACGCTCGATAATTACAAAAAGTCGTATCCGGATAAAGCCGCAATGGGAAAATTAGAGTTCGAAATTCTGAATGTTGAACCTTTGGGAACAGAGAACTATCTGGTGACTGGAAAATGGAAGCTCATCCGAGAATCAGATACACCCAACGGGCTCTTCACATTGGTTTGGAAACGTTTTGGCGATGAGTGGAAGATCATCTATGACCATTCGAGTTGAACTCTTTTTGCCATCGATTGTTGAATCAATGTTTAAACATTAATTTAACGTCATGAAACGAACTATCAACCGAATCATACCCGCTCAGCGAGTGAACATGGGCGGCATTATGCTGGATCAACCACTACCAATGCATGGCGTGGAACAGATCGACCCGTTCCTTTTGGTACATCATTGGGATGATACACTTCCAGGCGGCCAACACGAACGTGAGTTGGGCGTTGGGCCGCATCCACACCGCGGATTTTCGCCAGTAACGCTCATCTTTAAAGGTGCGGTGCATCACCGCGATTCATTAGGCACAAAAAGCATCATTGAGGCGGGTGGTGCGCAATGGATGAACAGCGGTAAAGGCATTATTCACAGCGAGCGACCACCAAAGCACATGGCCGAAAACGGTGGTGAGTTCGAGTTCATTCAGTTTTGGGCAAATACGCCCGCATCGCGTAAAATGGAACCTGCCAAGTACCAACCGCTTACGGCAGAAAAAACACCAACAGTAGTTTCTGAAGACGGTAAAGTGAAAGCTGGAATCGTGGCTGGAAAAGCCATGGGGAAAGAAGGGCCGATCGAGTTGATGACGCCAATGCTGGTGATGCGATTCGACATTGAGAAAGGTGGTAAAATGGAAGTCGATCTTCCAAAGAACTTCAACGCGTTCTTCTATCAACTGGATGGCAAATTGAACTTCGATGGAACCACGACCAAGAAAAAAGACCTTACTTGGTTCAAGAACGATGGCGAGAGCATTGCTTTTGAAGGGTTGGAGGACACACGTGCCATTCTGTTGGCGGGCGAACCGATAAACGAACCATTGGCCACTTACGGCCCGTTTGTGATGAACAATCAGACCGAGATCATGCAAGCGTTGCGCGATTATCAGATGGGCAAAATGGGTGTGTTGATCGAAGAATTCGATTCGTAACTTAACGTCAGTCGAGCGAGGAACAGCGTGCCCTGAGGTAGGTCGAAGGGTGCCGAGACATCTGTAGATTTCTCCACTTCGGTCGAAATGACGGTAAATCCAAGTATAGCATGAACCGAAAGGAATTCATCAGAAACATAAGTTTACTAGGAGCGGGAATGTCACTCACTCCTACTCGACTTTTTGCCTCAAACAGTCCAACGAAATCTTACCGGCTACCAAAACCAACCGTGCACATTCCGCATGGTAATTTTCATGCTTCGGCTATCGAAAAACTGACGATTCCCGAACTGAATGTTGAATGCACGGTTCAGCAATTCATGCGAAACGGCATTTCTGAATGTGATGATGATCTGACGGTTTTCACTTTCGTGTCCGGAAACGAGCAGCAGAGCATTTGTATCACCCGAGATGGAAACCGATGTACGGATGGCAACATCTCGCATCTTACAGTAAGCGTCAATACTTTCGACAGCGCCTACTTTTCAATCGAAAAGAAATAGTCGAACCTGCATCGAGAAGGAAAAACCTACTTTAGTTCAAACCTTCTCCCATGTCCACAACCAAGAAAATTACTCTTCTTCTTGTACTCGCACTGTTGGGTTTTGTGCTGTACACGTTCATCTCCACAGGCTTTTTCCGCACCATAGAAAATCGGTTTGATGGCGAAACGTTGCTTGAAATACCGATTACGGGCGCGGAGGACATCACAGTAAGCAGAGAAGACAGTTTTGCCGTTGTTTCGGCAACCTCAAGAATGCAATTTCCAGCAGCCGAGCAGGAGAAAGGCGGCCTATATTACATGGAGCTGAAGAGTGGCAATTTTGTGCTTACACATCTGACCGCAGATTTGGAAAAAGCCTTTGCCCCTCATGGAATCTCCATGTTTAAGCGCGATAGTGTTTACACCATTGCGGTGGTCAACCACATGCTTGAAGAGCATTCGATTGAAGTCTTTACACTGATTGGGAAAAAGTTGACGCACATCCGCACCGAGCGATCATCCAAACTCATCAGTCCGAACGACATCGTACTTATCGATGAAAATCGGTTTTACGTGACCAATGACCACGGAAACGCGCATGGTTTTGGGCGATTACTGGAAGACTACGGAAATCTGGCCATTTCGAATGTGTTGTACTTTGATGGACAGCAATTCAGCGAGGCTGCCGATGGCATATCATTCGCCAATGGCATTAACATAGATGCAGAACGAAATCTGGTTTTCGTGGCTTCGCCCAGACGATTCCTTATCAAGGTTTACGAGAAAGCAGAAGACCATTCGCTGACCTTCATCGAAGACATTCCGTGCGGAACGGGTGTAGATAATATCGAGTTTGATGCGGATGGAAATCTGTGGGTCGGATGCCATCCAAATTTGCTTCGATTTACAGCTTACGCCAAAGGGAAAAAGGAAACTGCTCCCTCCGAAATTCTCAAAATCAAGTATCGTGGAAAAGGTGATTATTCGGTGGAAAGCATCTACACAAATGATGGTTCGCAAGCCTCTGCTTCATCGGTTGCAGCGCCTTTTGATAATTTGATCTTTCTTGGAACGGTAAAAGACAATAAGATGCTCATTCTCGAACGGGCGAAATGATATTTAAAGCTTGAAACTAACCAAACTTCTACCCTTTGCGCTGCTCGGAGCAGTAATTGCCACACTCTGCGATGCGAACCATGTTCTCACAGGAACGCTCAGTTATCCTGAACCTTTTTTCATGGGTCAGGCCGTTTTCGTATTCCCAGGGTTCTTCGTTGCATTCACAGTTATGATGCTCAGCTATCATTACATCGCGGCACTCTTTCCGAAGACTTTTACCAAAGAGACCAGCTATAGCTCAGGCAATACCGCAGCATTTGCAGAAAGCCTTCTGTTCTTCATGGCCATCTACCTGATGAGCGGTTTTGGCAATGCTTATCCAACTTTACTTTCAGCAATCTTCTACGGATTCTTTGTGCTCAGATGGGCTTTCTCCTATGAGAAATCGTTTCTGCTTTTGTTCGCCATTATTCTTGGGTTCAACGGCATGTTCGTTGAAGGTCTTATGACCAAATTCGACCTTGTGCATTATAGCAATCCTGAAGTGTTTGGCGTTCCATTTTGGCTTGGTGGCGTGTATGTGCACGGAGCCATTGCGTTGCGCGAAGGCATGCGTGTTTTTGTTTACAGAAGCTGATTGCCACATGGAAAAACCGCTGGTTGATAAGGAATATCTGCTGGAGAAATTTCCTGGCAAAGGCGGCTGGACGTACGCGGCCATTCCTGAGGTTCTGAAAAACCCACATACACCTTTTGGTTGGGTTCGTGTGAAAGGTCGCATTGATGGTCATGAGATTGAACGCTCCAAACTACAGCCAATGGGAAATGGAAAGCTGTTCTTTCCTGTCAATGCCAAAATCAGAAAAGCCATTGGCAAACAGGCGGGCAATAAGGTTCACATTACACTTTACGAAGACAAAATCTCAGAACAGATTAGAGAAGAATTGATGCTGTGTCTGGAGGACGAACCAAAAGAACTTCTGGGCAAATTCAACGGCTTGAGCGAATTCCTGCAGAACAACTATCTCGGTTGGTTACAGGACGCCAAAACCGAAGACGAAAAAGCCATTCGTATCCTCAAACTGATTGAGGAATTGCCGAAGTACTAACCCACGTATTCGATGCTGTACGTAATCGGCCCATTCTTCTTAAGCATGGCCGAAACACCGCAATATTTATCGTATGAAAGCGTGATAGCTTTCTCAACTTTGGCCTTGTCAAGGTCTTTTCCCGAGACGATGTACTTCATATTGATCTCATCAAAAACCTTTGGATGTTCTTCGGTCAGTTGTGTCTCAATCCGGATTTCTAACCCTGTGAAATCGACACGCATTTTGCGAAGCAGAGAAACCACGTCCATTCCTGTACAGGATGCCAAACCAGAAAGCACCAATTCCTTTGGCCCAGGAGCAGAATCCTGGCCTAACTCTGGCAGCGCATCACTCAGAACCACATGATTGCGCATGTGATTTTCGAACACCATTCCTTCCTTCCAAACTGTCTTAATATCAAAATGCTTTGCCATCGTTTTCGGTTTTATAGTTGTCGTTTTTTGGTCTTGATTTTTCCACTACGGTAAAGGTCTAACGCTTCTTGCAGAACAGATGTGATTGTGGTTACCTCCAAATCCTGATTTGGGTCAACCCGCAGCACCTTCATCCGTTTTCTGTCGCCAGCCTCTAAAGCAAGATTGCTCAAATGTTTTCCTTCAACTAACAGGAAATAAGGGTCGTTGGTTTTCTTGTCTTTCCACAGATAGCAGAACGCCCTGCCGCGATACACAAAACAAGGCGAACCGTATTTGATTGTTTCCTCTACCTCCGCATCCGATTTCCGAACGATTCCGCGCATGGCCAGAAAGCAGGAACGGTTCGGTTCTTCGTGTTTCAAGTACCACGATTCGGTGCTTTCGCTCATTCGAATTTGCCTTTGTTGTCGAGGAAGAACTGCCACATCTGAAGGAATTTTTCGGAAGAACGCCTGATCGGCTCCAGATCAACGCCTTCCGTTTCCAGCAACCGCCAATGAGATTCCAACAGCCCCGGATGCGCCAAGCCTTTCAGTTCAATTTCCTCATAAGTACTATCAGGATTAGCTTCGTAGCAACCGTCCTCGCCATATCTTCCATGGTGGTGATTCAACCAACCATTGAAATCGGTCTGAAACCCGATGGAAAGATTCTCAACCTGATCTTCTGGCAACTCCTTTTGCAGGAATTCCTTCACTTGTTCGTACGTGAATTTATAGCTATCGATGGAACCATTGCAGTAGCGCTCCAGCGAATCCAATTTAGCCTGATAATCCGCTCTCGGTTTGTATGGTCGGCAGGTCTCGCCACTTATCGGCAATGAAATCATCCCATCATTCGCATACACTTTCAGCACGTCTTCTTCTTCCATTCCGCGCGGTTGGTTCTGAATCGGTTTGAACACATCATGTGTCACCAAAGGCGGAATTCCCTTCTCCTCCATCCAAGCCAATGCATCTTTTCGCGTGCTATCGCTCATGTGCGTGAGATCGGTCATGATGCCTGCATTCGCCAACCAAACAATGGCCTGTTTGCCTTTTTCGGTAAGTCTGCGGTTTCTCTCCTTGCGGAACAGGCTTCCGAAATTGAGCACATACAAAGCGAACATCGGCTGATTGGCAGCCGCGCCCAATTTGCTATCCACCAAATGCACCAACGTGATGAACGCCACGCCTTGCTCCGCCCAAAAGTTGGCATCTTCTTGAGAATTGATGAGTCGCTTTCCACCTTCAATTGAATGAATTATGATGGTCTTATCCGTGTTGTGAACCAGCTCACGGACTTCCTGTGGCGTTCTAGCCACAGCAAAATCATCTGAATTCGCGGCCACGAAATCGTTCACATTCTTTATCTGTTTTAGAATGACTTTTCTACCGCGCTTTTTGGAAGCGATGTTCTCTTGCGTGAGCGCTCCAACACATAGAATCCGCGCGCCTTTGTTCTTGCGCAGATAGTTAGCGTAATTGACATTGGTGAGTTGATGTTTCCAAGTCAAATTAGGCTCGTTTCCTTCCTCAAAATACTCCAAGCCCGTTCCGAAAAACGAATACGGAACATGCATACACGGATGAATCTGCAGATCCATGAATTCGTGGATTTCCTGTGCTGTAACCGAGGAAAAGAAAAAGGAGAAAAGGAAAAGCGGGAGAATGATTTTCAACCTCATCTGCCCAACAGATTTTCCTGTTTCAACCACTCGTAAGAATCCTTTATCGACTCTTCTAAAGGCGACATTTTATAGTCCAATTCGGTAATCGCTTTTTTAGAATTCACGTGCTTAGGAACGGTCAACTCAATGTATTTCTCAGGAGTCAAAACAGGTTCCTTTCCGTTCAATTTCGATTGCAACGTGTAGAACGGAATGGCAGCTTTCATCAGCCAGTTTGGCATCACGAAAGTTGATTCCTTTTTGTCCATGAACCGCTCAATGGTATTGAAGATATCTTTGAACGTGACGTCCTGTCCGCCTAACAAATATCTCTCGCCTGTCCTACCTTTTTCATAAGCTGAAATGTGCGCTCGCGCAATATCGCGCACATGGCAGATGACCGCATTCCCGTTCGGGATTCCAGGCACATCGTTGTTGTAAACCGCCTGTATGACCTGCGCCCAATTGTGTGAATCGTACGGCCCCATAATGTCGCACGGGTTCACCAGCACAGCATCCAAACCTGCGGCAATCGCCTTGTCAACTTCCAACTCCGCCAGATACTTCGTCTTGTTGTAATTAACTGGGCTGTCCATAGCATCAGACGTTGCAGTCTCATCAATTTCGTGGCGTGGATGGCCCCAGGCAGAAATGGACGAAGTGTGCACAAACCGCTTGGCATTTTTCTGCAGCGCCACTTCCACCATGTTCCGTGTTCCGATCACATTATCCTGATACTGCTGGTCGTTCCATTTCGACCACATGGATGTATTGGCAGCAACATGGAAAACCGCATCCACCTTTTCAGGCATGGCCTGAATCAAGGAATCTTTGTCCGTGATGGCGCCTTCAGCTAGCGTTACATCAAATCTCTTCAGATAAGTCAGATTGGAAGTCTTTCTATGAAGAGCGGTTACCTGCCATCCATCATCTAATAGTTGCTGAACCAAATTTATACCCAAAAAACCCGTGGCACCTGTAACGAAAGCCGTTTTCATAATAAGGATGGTTTCCCTCGAAAGTACAACTTCAACCTTGATGTCGTGATTTAAGAACGGCTTCCACATCCTCCAACGATTTCCCTTTTGCGGTGAGTAGTACCAAATAATGGAACATCAGATCTGCGGCTTCATTTAAGAACAGTTCATCATTGTTGTCTTTCGCCTCGATGACGGTTTCAACTGCTTCCTCGCCCACCTTTTGCGCAATCTTGTTGATGCCTTTTTCGAACAGCGAAGTGGTATACGATTTCTCCGATGGATTGGCCCTTCGGTCTTCGATGATGCGCTGCAATTGACGCAGAAATCCAGCCGCATTAGCATCACCAAAACAGGTTTCGGTTCCCTTGTGGCACGTTGGTCCAGCGGGGTCAACCTGAATCAAAAGCGTATCGTTGTCGCAGTCAACCTCCATCCATTTCAACAACAGAAAATTACCCGATTCTTCGCCTTTGGTCCAAAGCCGTTGTTTGCTGCGCGAAAAGAAGGTCACCTTTCCCAACTCCTGCGTTTTGGCAAGCGCTTCTTGGTTCATATAACCCAGCATCAGCACCGTTTTGGTAGCGTAATGCTGAATGATGGCTGGCACCAGCCCATCGCCTTTTGAAAAATCTACATTCATCTTACAGGAATTCCTTTCGTTCTTAATTCGTTTTTGAGTTCGGGAATAGGCACTTCGCCAAAGTGGAAAATACTGGCAGCCAAAGCTGCATCGACACGCGCTTTTTGAAATACATCCACAAAATGTTGCGCACTTCCAGCTCCGCCAGAAGCTATAATTGGAATGCTGGTGATGGCATCCAACTCCTTCAACAATTCAATAGCGAAACCGCCTTTTGTGCCGTCATGTTGCATCGAAGTGACCAGCAGTTCGCCCGCTCCGCGGTGTTCCGCTTCTTTCGCCCAAGCGAAAACATCAATGTCGGTAGCTGTCCTTCCGCCATGCGTAAAAACACGCCAATTTCCTTCGACTATTCCAGCATCAATTGCCACCACGACACATTGGTTACCGAACTCATTTGCCAATTCAGAAATGAGCACCGGTCGCCTAACGGCAGACGAATTGATGCTCACCTTATCCGCACCAGCTGCAAGCAGAATATCCACATCTGAAACCGAACTGATTCCACCACCAACGGTGAATGGAATGTTGATCTCTTCCGCAATATGTTCGACCAACTCAGCAAAGGTTTTTCGCCCCTCAACCGTGGCTGTGATGTCAAGAAAAACGAGCTCATCGGCACCTTGCTCCACATACGCTTTGGCCAATTCCACTGGGTCGCCCGCATCTCGGATATCAACGAAATTCACACCTTTTACGGTGCGTCCATCTTTGATGTCGAGGCATGGTATGATTCTCTTTTTCAGCATAATTCCGACAGTTCTTCTAAAGTGACTTTCCCTTCGTAGATGGCTTTTCCTACGATGGCGGCTTCGCAGCCGATTTCCTTCAGTTGGATGAGGTCTTCAAGCGAAGAAACGCCACCGCTTGCAATCAGTTTCAAGCCAGCATTTTTCTTCAATATCTTCCTATACAATTCAATGGACGGTCCTTCGAGCATACCATCTTTGGCGATGTCGGTACATACCACGTATTCAATTCCTTTTTGCTGATAATCAGAGATGAATTCGATTACATCCAATCCGCTGTCATCCAACCAACCGTGTGTCGCAATACGCCCGTTTTTGGCATCTGCACCGAGGATAATTTTCTCGGTTCCGAACTCCGAAATCCAAGCTAAAACTGCTTCGCGGTCGTTCACGGAAATGCTACCGGCCGTAATCTGTTTCGCTCCACAATTGAAAACGGTCTGAACGTCTTCCTTTGTGCGTAAACCTCCACCAAAATCCACGTTCAGATCGGTTTGAGAAGTGATTGTTTCCAGCACTTTCCAGTTGACGACTTTCTTGGCTTTGGCCCCATCCAGATCCACCAGATGCAAGTACTTCAAACCTGCATCCTCGAACTGCTTAGCGACCTCCAACGGATTCTCGTTGTAAACGGTTTTCTGGCCGTAATCGCCTTGCGAAAGCCGCACACACTTTCCGTCAATGATGTCGATGGCGGGAATGATTCTCATAGTTCCAAGAAGTTTTTGATGAGTTTTTGTCCTACATCGGCCGACTTCTCGGGATGAAACTGCACCGCATGAAAATTGTCCTTCTGCAATGCTGCGGAAAATGGAAGGATGTATTCACATTTTGCAGTCGTTTGAGAACCCAACTCCGCGTAATAGCTGTGCACGAAATAGAAGTCTGAGTTTTCAAAATAACCACCCCGTCCCTGTGGGACACCCCTCCTTTCAGAAGGAGGGGAGCTGGCACCTTGATCCAAGGTCCGCTCGGAGAGCAAACTCTCCCCCTTGAAAGGGGGAGTACCGCGCAGCGGGGAGGGGGTCGAAACCTCGAAAAGTGGTCCTTTCAATTCGTTACAATTGTTCCAACCCATGTGTGGCACGTTCACTTTTCCACTCGGAAACCGTTTTACATTTTCAGTGAAAATCCCGAGACAATCGGTATCGCCTTCTTCTGAGTGTTTGCACATCAATTGCAATCCGAGGCAGATTCCAAGGAATGGCTGATTCAGATTTTTCAGCACTTCATCCAAACCGCGATCACGCAGATAACGCATGGCCGAACTGGCTTCGCCCACGCCTGGGAAAATGACTTTATCCGCTTTGCGAAGCAAAACTGGATCATCAGTAACAGTTGCGTCTGCCCCGAGTCGATGCAGCGCGTTCATCACCGAGCGGATATTGCCCGCATTGTATTTGACAACCGCAATCATAACACGCCTTTCGTTGATGGCATCGAGCCGTCTGATGTCTGTGAAACGGCCATTCGAATGGCCCGCGCCCACGCTTTGAAAATCGCCTCGATCTTGTGGTGTTCGTTCTGTCCTTCGGCCTTAATGTTAAGGTTGCAACGCGCCTTATCTGAGAACGACTTGAAGAAATGTGAGAACATTTCAGTCGGCATTACGCCAATTTTTTCTCGCTTGAAATCTGCTTCCCAAACACACCAAGGACGGCCACCGAAATCGATGGCCACCTGCGCCAGACAATCATCCATCGGCAGCAGAAAACCGTAACGTTGAATTCCTTTCCGCGAACCTAGCGCATTGTCGAATGCTTCGCCTAACGCGAGGGCCACATCTTCAATGGTGTGGTGCTCGTCAATGTGCAAATCGCCATTGACTTTCACCGTAAGATCCATATTTCCGTGCTTGGCCAATTGCTCCAACATGTGGTCGAAAAAGCTCAAACCCGTTTGGATAGCTGACTTTCCCGAACCGTCCAAGTTCAGTTCAATTTGAATGTCCGTTTCCGAAGTTTTCCGATGTACAGAACCTAAGCGCGGTTGCTCTTTCAAGAAACGATAGATCTCATTCCACGAAGTGGTTGTCAGCGCGCAATCTACTTTCTCCGAAGAGATGAAAATTGCTTGAGTACCAAGGTTCTCGGCCAATTCAACATCCGTTTTCCGATCGCCTATCACAAAAGAATTCTTGAGGTCGTAATTCCCTTTGATGAAATGCGTCAACAGGCCAGTTCGCGGCTTTCGGGTTGGCGCATTATCGGCAGGAAAACTGCGGTCAATGAGGACTTCCGAGAAGCGGATTCCTTCTCCTTCCAACGTTTTCATCATCAGGTTATGGGCAGGCCAAAATGTGTCTTCAGGGAACGAATCCGTTCCCAAACCATCCTGATTGGTGACCATCACCAACTCATAGTCCAACTCGGTTGCAATTTTCGCGAGGTTGGAAATGGCACCAGGATAGAATTCCAACTTCTCGAAACTGTCGATCTGCTCGTCTGCGGGCTCCTTGATTATCGTTCCGTCCCTATCAATAAATAAGACCTTTTTCATTCTTGTAATTTCTTCAATTCGTTGATCAACTGCGAGTTCTCGGCCTTGGTTCCGACCGTGATTCGTAAACAGCGTTCGGCCACTTTGGAACGGTCGCGCACGACAATTCCCTGCTCAGTTAATGCCTGGTAAACCACTTTCGGTTGCGTGAATTTCACTAACAGGAAATTGGCATCTGACGGGTAAACGGTCGACACGTTTTTCAGTTGACCTAATTCAATTCCAAGCGTTTTTCTCTCGGAAAGAATTGTGTCCACTTCAGATTGAAAGCCGTCCAAATTGTTCAGCTTTTTCAGCGCGGCCTCTTGCGTGAGTTGATTGACATTGTAAGGTGGTTTGATGCGATTCAAAACATCGATTACCTCTGTTGAGGCGAACGCCATTCCTAGCCTGATACCTGCCAAACCCCACGCTTTGCTGAGCGTTTGCAAAATCACCAAGTTGTTGTGGTTTTCGAGCCCGTTTACAAAAGATTCCTGCTCCGCAAAATCGATGTAAGCTTCATCGATCACCACCAATCCTTTGAACTCGGACGCAAGATGAAGAACGTCACCTCGCTTCATGCAATTACCTGTCGGATTGTTGGGCGAACAGATGAAAATGAGTTTCAAATTTGCATCGGAAAAGTGGCTGCGAATTCCTTCCAAATTCAGTTGCCAATCTGTGTTGAGCGGCACATCCACCATCTCCACATTATTGATGTCGGCACTGACCTGATACATGCCGTAAGTTGGCGAGCAGATCAACGCTTTGTCCCTTCCTGGTTCGCAAAATCCACGAAAAAGTAGGTCAATGGCCTCATCGCTTCCGTTGCCCAGAAAGATGCTCCCCTTTGGAACATTTTTCAGTTCGGAAATGCGTGCTTTCAGCTTCCATTGCAATGGATCTGGATAGCGGTTCAACCCTGTGTTGTTGGGGTTTTCGTTGGCATCCAACCACACCGAAGCAGAGCCTTTGAACTCATCGCGCGCGCTGCTGTACGGCTTCAGATTCCGCACGTTCGGTCGAATCAATTTCTGAATATCAACCATTACTCAGCTTCTTTAAACGGAGTGAGACTGCATTTCGGTGGGCGTCCAATTGTTCGGCAGCAGCCATCATTTCAATGCTAGGTCCGATATTCTGTATTCCCGTTGCGGTGAGCTTTTGGAATGTGACCTTCTTCAGAAAACTATCCAACGAAACACCGCTGTAGCTTCTCGCATAGCCGTTAGTCGGCAAGGTGTGGTTGGTTCCACTGGCGTAGTCGCCTGCGCTTTCACAACTGTAGTTGCCGAGAAAAACACTGCCGGCATTCACCACTTTTTCGGCCAGTTCATCCGCGTTCTCTGTTGCCAGAATCAAGTGTTCTGGTGCATATTCGTTCGAGAAATCCATGGCTTCCTGCGAAGAATTAAGAACGATCGCTGAACTGTTTTCCAGTGCTTTTTGAGCAATCTCTTTTCTAGGAAGTTGGTTCAATTGAGTTTTCAATTCCTTCAAAATCTCATCTAAAACTTGTTCGCTTCCCACGAAAACCAAAACCACCTGACTGTCAGGGCCGTGTTCCGCCTGACTGAGCAGATCAGCTGCCACGAAAGCGGGTTCACAGGTATCGTCAGCAATCACCAGCACTTCGCTTGGACCAGCTGGCATGTCGATGGCCACGCCTCGCTGCTGTACCAGTTGTTTGGCCATGGTCACGTATTGGTTTCCCGGCCCGAAGATCTTGTCCACTTTCGGGATGGATTCCGTTCCCGATGCCATGGCAGCTACAGCCTGTGCACCTCCAACGATGTAGATCTGCTTCAGACCGAGTTTTTGCGCTACGTACATAATGGCCGCATCCACCGAACTGTCTTTTCGAGGTGGCGTACAGACCACGATTTCCTTGCAACCCGCAATCATAGCGGGAATTCCTAGCATGAGTAGGGTTGAAAATAGCGGAGCACTTCCACCGGGAATGTACAGGCCGACCTTCTCAATGGCGATGCTTTTTCGCCAGCAGAAAACCCCTTCTGTGGTCTCGATCTTTTCGGGTTGTTGCTGCTGGGCCGCATGGAACTTGTAAATGTTCTCCCACGCCACATCAATGGCTGATTTCAGTTTCTCATCAAGTTCAACCGATTCAGGAACGTGTAGCGCCAACGATCTCAGACTGACTTCATCGAATTGTGCAGTCAACGAAATCAAAACTTCATCGCCTCTTTTCCTTACCTCATCCAAAACCTGCTGAACCTTCGGTTGAAGTTCGGAAAGATCCATTGTCGGGCGTTCGCACAACTGAGGCCATACACTTCGGACTGGGTTTCGAAACACCTTCATCATAGGATCATTTTTTCAATCGGACAAACAAGGATTCCTTCCGCGCCCAGCGATTTCAGCTTATCAATCACTTCCCAGAATTCATCTTCCTTGACCACGCTGTGCAAACTGCTCCAGCCTTCTTCGGCCAAAGGCAGAATTGTGGGGCTTTTCATTCCTGGAAGCACTTCCGTGATTTCCTTCAACTTATCATTTGGTGCGTTGAGCAGAATGTACTTGTTCTCCGATGCTTTCTGCACGGCATTCATCCGGAAAAGGATGCTTTCGAGCAATACCCTTTTCTCCGATGGAAGGTTGGGATTTGCGATAAGCACGGCCTGGCTGGTCATTACCTGTTCCACTTCCTTCAACCCATTGGCAAGAAGCGTGCTTCCCGTACTTACAATGTCGCAAATGCCTTCTGCCAAACCTATTCCGGGAGCAATTTCAACGCTTCCGCTGATGACCTCAATGGTGGCATTCACGCCTTTTTGCTTGAAGTACTGACCAAGGATCTCAGGGTAGCTCGTTGCCACTTTCTTCCCTTCAAACCAGCTGGTTCCAGAGTAATTCACTTCTTTGGGAACAGCCAATGAAAGTCGGCATTTCGCAAACCCCAATTGCCGTACTACTTCCACATTCTTGCCTTTTTCGATGACGGTGTTCTCGCCCAACATGCCCACATCGGCCACGCCTTCTTCCACGTATTGCGAGATGTCGTCATCGCGCAGAAAAAGCACCTCTAACGGGAAGTTGGCTGCATCGGCCTTCAGTTTTCCTCCGTTATTCACGCGGATTCCGCAGTCGGCCAACAGCTTTAAACTCTTCTCGCTGAGCCTTCCGCTTTTCTGTATCGCTATTCTCAGTTTTTCCATTTCGTTTCATTCAACAAAAAAGCCCCATCGGAGTTCCGATGGGGCTTGATAAATCCTTTTAATTGGCATCAATGCATCAGCTTACTCCGGTTTTCTCGAGCAGTTAAGATGATGGAGATGATGCGTTCTTGTCATTACGGCTGCTAATTAACGAAAGAATTCGTTTATCTTCTTAACGATTGTACTTCTTCTTTGAGTATAGGAAGGTTCTTTATCAGAATTCTCCACAACGCGGCAGGGTCGATGGAATCGTAGGCGTGAACGATCAGATTACGTAGGCCTATTATCTGGTCGGCACTTGAAATGGGAAGCTCCTTGTCCAACTTTCTGATCTGCGAGACTGCCTCACCGATAATCATCAGGTCGCGTTCTACGGCTCTTACAGAGATGAAATTGCTGCTGAAATCATTGAAATCCCGCTGATGATGTTCTAGAATCTTTTCCAGTTCTTCGATGATGGACTCCACATCCATCAGCAGTTTCGGAATTCGCTTATGCGGCAGCATACAACGACACTTTTGTTCTGTCCACTTCTTCTTTGAAGATCGGATTCTTGATCACGCTGTAAGAAACAAGATCAATGCGTCTCTTGAGTAACTTTTCCAGTGCAGAAAGCACTTCGAAGTAGGCATCTCCACGCTCTAAAGGTTCCAGTTCCTCTTTGAAAACGACAGCAAAATCCACATCGCTCGTATCCGAAAGCTCATTCGCGGCAGCTGAACCGAAAAGATATAATGCCTTGACGCCATTGTTTTCGCAAATGGCGTTTATCTCTTGTAGGTGATTCTGCAAAAGTGCATTCATACTTCAAAATTACTCAAACTACCAGTTCGTTTGGAATTTGTCAGCTAGTACCTAAGAGCTTAACAATTATGATGATGACTCCCACTATTATTAGACCAATTCCTCCGCCCCATCCTCATAAGTCAGCTCGGAACCTTGATTTTTTGATAGCTGGATTTTTCCAGACAGATAGAATGAGGATTAGACCAAGCATCACGTTTAGGATGGGCTCCCCAATATGATTGAGTTAACCAAGACAACGCTTCATTTAATACATCCATGTTCTACTGAAACACTACAGAGCTGGCTGCAAACGGTATTTCAGCAAAGCGATAATGTCCTCGCGGCTCATGTCTCCGTTGAGGTCAACAAACTTGTCGGCCATCTTTTCGAAATCATTGAAAAGGATGAGGAAGAAAACCTCAAATGCCTGCGTTTCCTGAAAGATCACCGCGCGGTTCTGTTTGTATTCCTCAATGTGCTTCTCAAAGTTGACGGGATACTCGCGCCAATGCGTTTGCGGACGCTTGTGGTGCTCCACATGAAAATCCTCATTGTAAACGTTATACTGCCCGTCCAAAACCGTGATGCTGTTCTTGTAGATGTTCTTCGGTTCTGATGGATCGGTCCAGGCATGCCACGTGTAGTTGATGGCGGCCAGCAGAAAGATGCAACTCAGGTGCGGAATGAGCAGGTAGGCAAACCCGAACCAGAAGTTGATGCTCATGACCACCGCCATGAATCCGTAAAATACCAACATGCCAAAGGCCATTTTTCGGAACTCCGCCATCTTGCCCTTTTTGTAGTGGTAATGCGCCACGGAAATACCCGACCAGAACAGCGCAAATTCAAGCAGATAGATCAGGAACCGCGCTGCGTGCGAGCGGTCGTAGAAGATGGTTGAGGTCACATCATCGGCCGCGTTATCGTGTTTGTGATGGATGCGCATGTGTCCCATTGGGTAACCTTGCGGCACATGGCCGTAAAGCATGGCCAGAAAATGACCGTGAAAATTATTGAACACCTCAAAGGGTTTCTTGAACATGCCTTTCGGAGTATGTCCTTCCTTGTGAATCATGGTAGCGACCTGCGAGAAGAATGCGAAATACGGCCCGTAATTCAGCACGTTATAGGCCAACGCGGCCAACCAATTCTCCCAGCCCCAATGGTTGTTGGCATCCAAGTAAACCACCTGGAAGTAGTACGAGCCGATGAACAACAACGGAGCATAGATCCCAATTCCGATATAGGAGAACAGATACGGACTGTCGCGTTCGTCCTTCATCACTTTTCGCGCCAGCCAAAGTGCGCCAGCGTTCAGTTTTTTAGAGAGCCATTGCGCGGGCGCGGTTTTGTAGGTCCAGCCAATGATGCCCACCCAAAGCATGGTGAGGGCAATGACCACCACCAACCACGGGATGGGAAGCAGCAGTACGCTTGTTGCCAAGAGGAAAAGCGCGTATTTGAGCCGGAGCGCGAAGGTTTTCCCTTCGGCTGCTTCATTCAAAGTTTGACTTAGATAGGCCATCTGGTTTTCGGGTTTAGCGGGCCTAAAATAGATGCCAGCATTGGAATGGCAACAGTTTTTGAGGATGAAAATTGATATATGTCAATCCAGGACACTATTGGAAAGTCGTCAACTTTCGAAAAGGTTGACGACTTTATCGGATTATCTTTAGCCCATGGAATTCGCCTCCTTCGAAGACTTTCAGCAGCTTGATATCCGTGTTGGAACTATTGTGCATGCCGAACCATTTACAGATGCCAAAAAAGCTGCTTACAAACTGACCATCGATTTCGGTTCGCTCGGACAAAAGCAGAGCAGCGCACAGATTACAGCGCTTTATTCTTTAGATGACCTCAAAGACCGACAAGTTATGGCGGTGGTCAACTTCCCTGTAAAACGTATAGCCGGCTTTAAAAGCGAGGTTCTGGTGCTTGGAATAATCAACGAAGAGAAAGAAGTGGTTTTGCTGAAACCAGAATCTAAGGTTCCGAACGGTTCGGTGGTACGCTGATCAGCGTTTTCTTGCTACCAAACGTATCACGCTGCTTGTGCCCACGTGGTAAAGCCCTTCGTTAAGGTCAATGGTCTGACCACAACATTCTATGAAGTCGAAATCGGTGAAATCATCCTGCAATTCCTCCAGTGAGAACAGCATGTCAATATTCTGAGGACCTCCCACTTTTGGATTCTTCCTGCTCAGCTCCAAATGTTCCTTGCTGAAACCTTCGATGATGAGCGTTCCACCAGGTTTCAGATAGCCAGCCAACCGCTGATGCCACATTTTGCGGAACTCAGGCGGGAAATGTGCATAGATCAGCACCAACGCATCGAAAGACTCTTTCGGAAATTCCAATTCTTGGATCAACCCGACATGGAAATCCACCTCCGCCCCGAATTTCTTGGCGAGCGCATCGGCCTTCTTCTTCCCTTCCGCACTCATATCAAACGCCACCACATCCCAACCTTGGGTTGCTGCATACACCGAATTGCGTCCTTCGCCATCGGCAGGAAATAGGATTCGCCCCTTGGGCAACAATGCCAACTGTTCCTTCAAAAACTGGTTGGGTTCTTCTCCGTAAGCGTATTCCGGTGCTCCATACCGTTCTTCCCAAAATGATCTCATGTGCTGGTTCTCTTGAAAATATGAGTGCAAAATAGAACGTAGATGCCACCCGGATTGTTGGTACTGTCACATACTTCTCAGCATTTATTGCGTTATACTTGTTCAGTTGGGCTCCCCGTATTGCATGCGCACAGTTAAACCTATACTCAGTTTATTGCTGATGCTGTTTCTACTTCCCGCTTGGGGACAGAATTTGAGCAATCTGCGCAGCCGAACTGTGGATTTGACCAACGATACCATTGCGTTGGATACGCTGAGCATTGTGCCGAGTAGTTTTGAGCTGACGAAGGATGGTGCCAACATTGATTCTGCCAAATACCAACTGGAATGGTACTCTGGGAAACTGATAGTTGATGAAAGCTTGGTGGGAAGTTCTGTGGAAGCAGCTTACCGGGTTTTCCCTTCCTTGTATTCTGAACGAACGTTCAATAAAGACCCTGCTCGTATTCAGAACATAAGGAATGTTCCGCCTAACCCGTTCAGCTACACAGTTCAGAAAGGAACTGCTCAAGAGCTTTTTGACCTCGGAACGCTAAGCAAAAGCGGATCCATTTCGCGCGGTGTAACCATTGGAAACAATCAGAACCTTGGAGTAAGCTCAAGTTTGAACCTGAACCTTTCCGGACAACTCACTCCCAAAATCGGCATACGGGCCGCGATAACCGACAACAACATTCCGTTTCAACCGGAAGGGAACACCCAGCAGCTACAGGACTTTGACCAGATCTACATTCAGCTTTACACGGATGAGACCGAGCTTACAGCTGGGGATTTCCGCATACTGAGACCGAACAGTTACTTCATGAGTTTCTTCAAACGGGCTCAGGGATTGAGCATCAAACACCGTTTCAACCTTGCCAATCGGAAAAAGGCCAACGATGTTCCCGGATATTTGGAACTGATTGGAAGTGGCGCACTATCGCGAGGAAAGTTCAGTAGGCAGATCATACAGGGAGTTGAAGGGAACCAAGGACCCTATCGGCTTCGTGGCGCTGAGAATGAAACATTCATTATCGTGATAGCGGGTACGGAGCGAGTTTACATTGATGGACAATTGCTAACGCGTGGTCAGGAGCATGATTACATCATTGACTACAACACGGCCGAACTGACCTTCACTTCAAAGCAGCTCATTACCAAAGATTCACGCGTTATTGTAGAATTCCAGTATTCTGAACGGAACTACTCCAGATCGCTGTTTCATTTTGGGGCAGACATGGAAAAGGACAGGCTGAAAGTGCGCTTCAACCTGTATTCTGAACAGGATGGGAAGAATAATCTACTGAATGGAGACCTTTCTGGAAGCCAATTGGACCTTCTACAGAACATAGGCGACAGCTTGGATCTTGCCATCATCCCGTCCATTGATTCCGTTGGATTCAGTACGGATCAGGTGCGGTATAAGAAGATCGACTCGACAATTACCGTTGCCGGTTTCCCTGTTTATGTACCCGAAGTCTTTGTATACAGCACCAGTGCCGATAGCGCACTTTACCAAGTGCAATTCTCGGATGTGGGCACGGGAAACGGTGATTATATTCAGATTCAGACCAGTGCCAATGGGCGCGTATACCGGTGGGTGGCGCCCGATTCAATAACCGGAGAACGGCAAGGCCGATTTGTACCTGCCCAGAAGATCATCACCCCAAAAATGAGTCAACTCTTTACCCTTGCGGCAGAATACAAAGTGGGCAAGAATGGCAATGTAATGGTTGAGGGAGCTGTGTCTAACACGGATCTCAACCGCTTTTCGAGCGAAGACAACAATGACAATATCGGCTATGGTCTGAAGGTGAAATATGACCACGTTATACCCCTTGACGATTCGGCCAAATGGGCCATTAAAACGGGTGTTGATTTTGAGAATGTCAATGCCAACTTCCGTCCGATAGAGCGTTTCAGAACGGTGGAATTTGATAGGGACTGGAACCTCCGCAACCTGAATGCATACACCAATCAGTATATCTCGGCCGCCAGAATCGGTTTCGTAAGGAAAGACATTGCTGATGTGGAATACACTTTCCGCTCGTTCCTCAACGAGTTCATCTTTGAAGCGTACCAGAACGCCCTAACCGCCAAGGTAGCGCACAAGGGTTTCAATTTCGACCTTAACGGAAGCCATATCTTCTCTAATGGTGCGGAAATAGACAATCGGTTTGGAAGATTCCAAACGGGTATTCAACAGAAGTTCAAATGGCTTGTGGTGGGTGCCACCAACATATTTGAAGATAACCAGTTCTTTGCCGCCAATACCGATTCGCTCACCTCGCTGAGCTACCGCTGGAACGACTCCAAGGTCTACATTAAAAGCCCTGATGGTTGGAAGAACAGCTACTCTGTTTTCTATCAGAGGCGTGATGACTGGTTGCCAGGCGATAATGAATTGAAGTACTCAAGTGCTGGAGACCGCTTTGGGCTTACAGGCGCACTTACCAAGAATCCGAACCACATTTTCAAAGCAACGGTAACCTACAGGAGACTTATAGTTAAGGACACTACACTCAGCAACAACAGACCCGACAATACCTTGGTGAACCGTTTGCAATACGATTTGAAAGTGCTGAAAGGCAGCATTACGGCATCCACTTTCTATGAGGTTGGTTCCGGATTGGAGAATAAACGGGAGTTCGTATATCTGGAAGTGCCTGCCGGGCAAGGTGCATATAGTTGGATAGACCAGAATGGCAATGGCGTGCGCGAGATCAACGAATACGTGCAGGCCGTTTATCAGGACACTGCCCGATACATCCGTGTGTTCACTCCAACAAACGATTACACAAAGGTCTTCACCACTCAGTTCAATGAGGTTATTGACCTCAACCCAAGGGTGGTTTGGGGAAATAAGACCGGGTTCAGGAAATTCTTGGCGCGATTCTCTGACCAGCTGGTTTACCGCATTGACCGTAAAACCCAACGGAATAAGCTCATAGAAGCGTTCGATCCTTTCTTCAGCACCGTAGAAGACAGTACACTGGTTACGCTTACATCAAGTTTCAGAAACACGTTCTTCTTTAACCGCAGCAGTAGTAAGGTCGGGGCGGATTACACTTACTCTGAAACCCGTACAAAAGCATATCTGGCCAATGGCTTCGAAACACGCACAAACAGCTATCATCGGCTCAAGGTCCGGTGGAATTTTGCCAAGATGTTCACCCTCAATGCCACTGGCGAATTCGGTTGGAAGATCACCGATTCATTCTTTGCCAACAACAAATTGGATGTTGAATATTATGAGGTAGTGCCAGAACTTTCGTTTCAGCCTGGCACCAAATGGCGCGTGCGCGGAAAGTTCCGCTTCAGCAACAAGCTCAACTATTTACCCGAGAACGTTGGTCGAAATCAGGCTATAGTGCGAGATGCGGGGGTTGATGCCAAATTCAACATACTTCAAAGAGGAAGCATCAATGCCACCTTCAATTTCATTAGCATAAGCTATGACGGACCGGTTGGAAACACGGTTGAATTTGAACTGCTTGAAGGACTCAAAACCGGGCTCAACTTTACTTGGAGCACGTTTGTTCAGATGCGATTGGGCAAGAACATGCAGGTAAACCTACAGTACAGTGGCCGTAAGGCGGAAAAAAATCCTTCCGTGCATACTGGAACCGTGCAGCTGAGAGCGTTTTTTTAAGGTAGTGGCTATAGCTTGGACAACTCCTGTCTGGCCGCAAACTTAGAGTAGTCCATATCTACTTTAAGAATATGGTCTGTCCACCAATGGGTAAGGAAGTTGAGCAGCTCGCGCGGGTTGTCTGGTGCAGCCTCTAAATGCTGTAGGGTATATTTCAATACTTCCAACGTGTATCTGCTATGTGCCTCCTGATGGGCGCTCAGTCTTGGGTAGCCTATACGCTCCATGTAGCGTTCTTCCGATTTGAAATGCTCTGCCGCATAATCGGTCATTTCTTTGAGCAGTTTCACCATTTCATCAGGGTGGCTCTTACGGTTAACCAACCGTTCCAAACGGAAAAGAATATCGAGCAGACGCCTGTGCTGCTCGTCTATGATCACATTCTGTACGGAGTACTTTTCGCTCCAAATTCCAAACGACATGAGATATCAGATCAAGTATTAAGCAAGTTGTTTTGAGTTACCTTCTTTGGCCACTTCCTCAATGTAAGCCCCCAACCCCCATCCGGCACGCGCCAAGAGCTTCATGGTTTCTACATGCTCATGCCCGGCACTGGTGTAGCTGTACTGGTAAACCTCATTGTTAAGGAACGTGATGGTAATCTGGCGTTCCTCAATCTTATACCCCTTTACCTTAGAGGTTCCTTTTATATTCTTGTATTGTTCCATTCCTTTTGATTTCAAATGCAAGTTAGCCTATTCCAATAATCTTACTGTTACCAAGAATATATGGCGATTAACGAGATCTGATCCAACAATTTCAGGAATGGTTCTTTAAATCCAATACTACTCTGTTACCCGTTTAAAAATGTTCTCGCGTTTGGTAACAACCCTTATGCTAGGATCAAACATGGGCATTGCATCATTGAGTTCCTGTAAAAGCGAAACATCTTCCAAATTCGGCTTCCGAATTTGAGTGTATCGCCCGCACATGCCAGTTACGGTTGCATCTATGCTATGGCGGGTAATTTTCAGTTCGTAACGTGGTTGCACAATGACATCACAACCGTGCTGCTCCATAGCAGCATACAATACAGATTCCTTCGCCTGTTCCTCATTACTATCTCTGGCAACATAATTGGCCTTAACCTTTTGAACGGGATCTACCTCCAACTCTGCAATCAGTGGTGCCTGAATCAAGCTGGTGGTGGCTACCTGTTGCTCGTAAGCGGAGCGTTTTATTGCTGCACAGGAACTGAGCAACACAACTATTGTTAATAATGCAATGTTATATCTCACCCTGTTGAGTATAATTGGATTGTAATACTTGGTGCTGTGCACTTAACTTATTCCTACTAACCAGTATAAAGAAGACAAGCAACTGTACGTGTTGTTGTAAGCTTGTTTGAAATTTAAGGTCTCCACTCACTCTATCCTTATCCTTCTTATTACCTGACTGAGGTTGGAAGACCCTAGCCTGTGGTGATCCACAACCCGCTGCCAATGCGCTGGGTCGTTACGTTTAAGCCAACGGAGCCATGCTGTGGGTTGGCGGTCTTTTAAACTGTGGAGACATTCCTTACAGACCTTCTGATCTTCTATGGAGGCATCTAAGACCCATGCGCCTGAAATGGTACGATCGGTATTGTGGCTACCACAGAAAACGCACTCGTCATCCGCCTTGTGCCTCGAAGCTTGTTGGGGCATCATTTGTTCCTGTATTCCTGGTTGGTACTTCATTCTATTGGGGGTTTAATTGGGGCTCCCCATTTCGTTTCGGCCTTCTATAATGCTCATAATGGAAATGCCCGGTGGTATCTTCTGTGGCCGAGCCAGAATTTCCCTGTACACCAACAGTACTTTAACTTCTCTACCGTTGAGCCTTGTTTGCAACAGGGTTCTTAATTGCTTGGCCACATCCAAGTCTTGTTTTGAAACGTATGGCGTTGCCATATGCACCACTGCCATAGGCGCGTGGCCTCTCTTGTACATGAGCATGTCTACTTCAAGATCTACATCAAGGTGGTTGAGTTTAGGACTATAAACCCGCTTCCAACCATCTGATGCCGGATGTGAAACATGCACGAATGCTTCTGCCAATTCGATATCGTCCATCTTGATCTAGCCGTATTGATAACAACTATTACCACAGGGTCCACCACTGCTTTCGCACGGACATTCTATCTCCACATCAGACCCGGATCCCTGTACCAATCTTACCGGACACTGATTCAGATCATACTTATGGGCAACACCGGGGTCTGTGTCATTATTGGTTCCTATGAACTTGTTCTGCCCAGAAGACTCTATGAGTTTCAGATCGGCATGGCGACCGCTCATATCAACCGTGTTGGTAAACACACCATTATCTGATAATGTGCCTACACAGAAATCGTTACTCTGGCACATGAAAGCAAGACCTCCATCAAATGTTTTGGAATAAACAGTTTGACCTGTGGAAGAGAGCTTGACAATAAGGGTGGTGTCGGTAAAGATCACCTGATGGGTGCTTAACGCATAGCTACTGGCTACTGTAAACGTGTAGTTGGGCATTCGTTCTATCATTTTTTGTTACTGAACCAAAACAAACCCTTTGACCCATCAATTGCCGACATTTTTTTTCGTTATATTTCAATCCAATACAATAATTATATGCGTTCTGAATCACTTTTTAAACTGATAAAGGCACTGAACAAAGCAGAAAAATGGAGTTGTTCGGTTTCAATCCAACGTAATTCCATAATGGTGAAAAATGGCTATCTGGCCATGTTCAAGGCATTGAGCAGAATGGATTGCTATGATGAAGAGCGCCTCAAGAAAGCCATCAATGGCAAACAGGCTGCAAAACAATTGGCACTTGCAAAGCATCGGCTTTTCAAGCACCTCATGGAAGAAGTAAAACGAGTTCGGAACCAGCAACTACCGAGTAATGACCCGAAACGCTGTTTAGAAGAGGCCGAGATCCTTATCTCACTTCAGTTGATGGATGAGGCCGCAGAAGTGCTTCAGCGCGGAATTGAATTCTTGGAGAAACATGAAGACCTGCAACTGGAAGTACTGTTGAGAGACCGACTACGGGTTGTATACAAGGCCATGGAGCAGAAAGATCTGGTCGATTCGCGTACGCGCAACGAATATCAAATGGTAATGGCCGCAGAAAAACTGGCCAGATGGTGCAAATACGCGCAGATAAACGACCGCATGTTCGACTACCTTAGAAATTACCGCGTAACCACCGCAAACGAGGTAACCGAAGGGGTGGAAGAACTGATCAACCAGCCAGAAATGAAGGCCATACACCAGGCCAACTCGTTGGCAGCACAAATACGCTATTATCAAATTTGGAACATGTACTACAGCCAGAAAAATGATCTGGAAAGCGCCATAGAGATGCTCAAACGATCGGTGCAGCTTTATGAGTCTGACATGGAAATTGTTCGGAAAAACCCGAACAACTATGCATCGGTACTGGCCAACCTGAGCGGCAAACTTATTATGTTGGGCAAGGTGAATGAGGCCATGGAATATCTCCAGAAAATGGAGAATACGCACATAAAGGACCGGAGAACCCAAATAGCCCTTTTCAGTTACAGCGAACTTCAATATCAACTCTACTATATGAACCGCGGCATGCTGGATAAAGTGCTTGCGCGAGAGGAAAAACTTCTATACAACCTTGACAGGTATGGCAATGAGATAAGTAACAGTACCAAGTTGTCATTACTCTATAATCAGGCCGTTACCAACATGCTGTGCGGCAATTACCGCAGAGCAAAACGGGCATTTGATCAAATTAGAGGCATGTCAAGAACAGATGTAAGGAAGGATCTACAGGGCATATCGCGCCTTTTGAGATTGGTACTACTAAGTGACGAGGAGGATACAAGCAGGTTTTCCTACTACCTCAGAAACAGCAAAAGGTTCTTCCAAAGCAAGGATAGGCACTACCCGCTTGAATCAGCGGTATATCAATGGATAAAGGAGCACAATCAAACCGTTGGTAATCATGAACGAAAGGCCTCCTATGCCAAACTTGATCATCTACTTGGTCCGTTTGTGGCCAACAAAATACTGGGGGCGGAAGAGACCCGATTATGGGCTCAAGGAAAGCAGAGGGGAATAACGGGTTCAGAAATTTTTGAGGAGCAACTGAACGGTAAGAACAAAAAAAGGGAGACCTAAGCCTCCCTTTTCAAATCTCCGTGGTTCATATCACTATGGCCAAATACCCAAATGCTGGTAACTGATGGCCACCTTATCTATTGCTTCCACAAAAGCTGCTGTACGCAGATCCTCAATTCCTTTGGTCTCCATCATTCGGTTTCTGATGTTATCGTAGGCATTGATCATGGTTTCCTCCAGACCAGAGTAAACCAGATCGCGCTCATCAGCCCCCTTATTGATCAACCCTAAACTCTCTTCTCCCACCTTGGTTCCACTTGCAGTTTCAATGGCGTCCAGAATGTTCCTGTTCATTGTGGCACGATAACGTTTTTCCATACGGCCAAAACGTACGTGAGAAAGGTTTTTGAGCCATTCAAAGTAGGATACACTAACACCTCCAGCATTGATAAAGATGTCTGGAATAAGCAGCACGCCTTTTTTAAGCAGCACCTGCTCAGCTTCCGGTGTTACCGGTCCGTTAGCAGCCTCAGCCAGAATCTTGCACTTGATGTTATGGGCATTATCACTATTAACCTGATTTTCCAATGCTGCCGGTATAAGAATGTCGCATTCCACCTCCAATGCAGCTCCAGGTCCGCCTTCAAGATCCACAGAGCCAGGGAATCCGAGTATTCCGTTTGTTTCTTGCTTGTACTTAAGCAATTCGTCAGGGTTTATTCCATCTTCCTTATAAATAGAACCGTCCCATTCTGAAACTGCTATGATCTTTGCTCCTCCATCATGGAAGAATTTGGCAGCCCAGTAGCCCACATTACCCATTCCCTGTATTGCAATGCGTTTTCCCTCCAAGCCTACTTCAAGACCAAGCTTATCCATGTCTTCCTTGTAAGAGCAGGCGTGCCTTACTCCATAAAAGACCCCAAGACCCGTGGCCTCTCTTCTTCCAGATATGCCTCCATGCGAAATAGGCTTTCCTGTTACGCATGCAATGGAATTCAGGTCTGTTGGGTAGAACGTGGCATATGTATCAGCCATCCAGGCCATCTCCCGCTCACCACTACCGTAATCTGGCGCTGGCACATCAATTCCGGGGCCTATGAAATTCTTTTTCACCAACTCTGTGGTATACCGTCTGGTGATTCGCTCCAGCATACTTACCGAACAAAGTCTGGGGCTTACCTTGATACCACCCTTAGCGCCTCCAAACGGCACATCTACCAATGCGCACTTGTAAGTCATAAGTGCAGCAAGGGCCATTACCTCATCCTGCTCCACATGTATACTGTAGCGTATACCTCCTTTTGTTGGCTGTCTATGATGACTGTGCTCTACGCGGTACGCCTCAATAACTTCAATATTACCTTCATCATTCTTTACGGGAAACCGCATACGATAAACACTGTTGCAATATTTTATCTGCTCCATCAGTGCCGGGTCATGATCGAGGAACTGAGCTGCATGGTCGAAGTATTTCAATACATCGCCAAAAAAGCTATGCTCCCGCTTCTCGGTGAGCTTAACCTTTGATCTTGTTCTTTGTTTTGCCATTGTTTTCTTTCATGGTTGGTATGGACCAAAGGTGAAAAAATTTACGAATCACCGATTTGACACACGTCAGAAAGATATGACCAAAGCCAAGTAGACGACATAAATAGAAAGCGGCCCGGAACATTTTGCTCCAGGCCGCTTTTAAAAAACATCTTATTGTAACTTTTAGAACTGCACGGTCAACTGGATCTGAGTTGTGCGTGGTGCATTCACCTTAAGCGGGCGAAGCGCATATACCCTATTGGCAATGTTTTTCACAACTACACCAAGTTTAACCTGCTCGGTAAGGGTAATGGAACCGCGGATATCAAATACATGATCACCCTTGTTGTTCTGCTCTCTGAACTTGACCGCTCCCCAACCGAAGATAGGATCCACATCATAGAAGATCTTATCAACGTTTTGCATGAAGCTGTAGTAACGATAAGTGGCTCCTAAAGAGAGTTTGTACTTCTTCTGAATGGTGAACACGAACTCAATATCTGCATTGACCAAGTGCTCAAATCTGTACTTAAGAATTGGATTCTTCCTGAAAGCAGAAGAATCTGCGGCTGTGCTGGATGAACTAAGCAATGAGGTTGAACTGACCTGCGTAAGGTCATTGCCTTGATTGTCTACAGCATATACTTGATCAGGGTTAACCGATTGTGGTCTGGAATAGGTGTATCCTACAAGCACGTTCATACCGAACCAGTCTGAGAATTGGCCATTACCCATAAGTGATGCATCTACACCATAGACCCGAGCCTCTCCAGTGTTCTGGCTCTTGAAAGCCAAACCAAGGAATCCATTGTTCGGATCCCCGAAGCGTCCAGCGTTGAACTCCACAAAGTTGTAGTAGTACTGATAGAATCCGGCCACATCCAAGTAACCAAGGAATTTACCGATCTTGATACCCTGACGAAGACCAAGCTCAGTAGCCCAGCTTCTCTCTGGTTTAATGTCTGGGTTAGGAACAATCGGGAGGCCTCCAACCGTTGTGAAGATATAGCGTTCTGCAATGGTAGGGAATCGGAAACCTTCTCCGAATGACGCACGCAGATAACCTTCTTTCCAGAGCATGGTGTTGGCACCGATTCTGAATACCGGACGAATAACCGTATCTCGACCATTTACCGAGAAGTACTCGAATCGGGCACCACCGTTAACCGTAAGTCGCTTCCAGAATTTCTTGTCAACCTGAAGGTAAACGGCAGCATTTGTAGCATTGTTCTTACCATCACCGTTCTCATTGCCCGCATACAATTGCGCGTCAGATAGAGAGTACTGCCCCATGGTTCCCACCGTTATGGTGAAATCATTGATGTTGGCGAATTTGTGTGCAAACTGGTATTCACCATAGAATAGATAGGAGAGGTTTCCTTGGTTATTGTCATTATCGTTGTTCTGATAGAACACGCGTGTTCTGAAAGAATGTCGAGATCCGCCAACGCCAGAGTAGGTTATGTATGGGTCAAAGTTGTAAGAGGTCTGAAGCGTGCGGGTAATACTTCCACCAAATGGACGGTACAACCCATAAGAACTGTTCAACCAAAGCAGTGTTGATGTACTCTTTGAATACATTACGTTACCATTAATACCGAATGCCAGACCAGGGATCTTTTCTGACCGCTTCCGAAGATTGAAGTTGACACGGAATCGGTTTGAAAACTCTTTACGTGGCTTCTTGTAAACCGTATCGATCACATTGCCTAAACTGTCTTCCGGATAGTCTACCACATATCCTTCACCATCCTTTACTATATCCGCTGGCTCTGGCCCTATAAAACCATTATCTACCAAGAAGTTTCCACCAACAACCAGATCCCAGTTCTTCTTGATCTTGCGGGAGTGGAAGAAGTTCATACCTACGAAAATTGGCACATCGTCCTGATCCCACCAGCGAGCATCTTCTTGCTCAGGTGCGCTGTAAAGACCCGTGTAAAGGTTGATCTTTGTCTTTGGCTTATCTTTCGGATATGCTGTTCTGATGTTAATGATACCATTCAGAGCAGCAGAACCATAAAGCACAGATGACGCTCCTTTAATTACCTCGATCTGCTCCAAGTTCTCAACTGGAATAAAGCCCCAACTTGGCCGTCCGGCATCTCCACTCAACAGTGGTAGGTCATCAACCAGCATCATCACGCGAGAACCGGCACCGAAACTGTAACCGCTACCACCACGCATCTGTGGTTCAGCATCCACAATGGTAAGACCAGGTGTCTGCTCCAAGGCATCTTCTGCCGTAACCGAAGCACGGTTTTCAACCAGATCCGGCTTGATAACCGCAACCGAAACAGTCAGGTCCTCGATCTTCTGCTCAAACTTACCAGCAGATACAACAACCATTTCCATTTGCTTAGATTCCATACCAAGGCTCACGTTCACAGTTGCCGTTTCGCCTTTTACAACTTTTACCGGAATGGTCTGAGACTCATAACCAATGGATGAAATGATGATCTTTTGATCACCGGCAGGCAGTATCAATGTGAAATTGCCTTCAAAATCTGTTGCTGCACCCCTGCCTTTGTCAGATGCCAGTACAACGCTGGCCCCAATAATGGTCTCGCCAGATTCCTTGTCCTTAACTGTTCCTTTAACTGTTCCAGTATCTTGCGCAAACGCAAACAGAACAAGCATCAATAAGATAGAAGTAGTAAAAATTCTTTTCATGTAGAATTGATTGGGCCTATTGGCGGTATTTTAGGTCGGGCGAATATATCAATATTTGACTTGTTGAAATTTGACGAATTGGACAAACCTGAACAGACCATATATCTGGTTGCATTAAGCATGATTCCAGGAATTGGAGATGCGCGCATCAAAAAGCTGGTTGCATACTGCGGAGGGGCCAAACAGGTATTCGAACAACGGAAGGGATTTCTTGAGAAAATTCCGAACATCGGTGAGAAGATTGCCGCTTCCGTTTCTTCAAAGGATGTGCTACAGCGTGCTGAAAGAGAACTTGACTTTGCAGCAGAACACGAGGTCTCGGTCATATCATTCCTTGATGCTGACTACCCCTCAAGACTTAAGCATTGCACAGATTCGCCAGTGGTGCTCTATAAAAAGGGAAATGGCAGTATTAACCCAGAGAGATCTGTAGCGGTAGTGGGTACAAGAAATGCTACTCGAGAAGGAAAAGAGACAACTGAACGAATTGTAGAAGAATTGGCAAAGGCGAACGTGACGGTAATAAGCGGTCTCGCCTACGGCATAGACATAGCTGCCCACAAAGCTTCACTGAAATTTAACATACCGACCATTGGCTGTCTTGCACATGGTCTTGACCGCATCTATCCTCAGGTACATTCAACTACTGCGGAAAAAATGCTTGAAACAGGCGCCTTGATAACCGACTTTCCGGTTGGAACAAAACCGGATCGGGAGAATTTCCCTAAACGGAACCGTATTGTGGCTGGCATGGCCGATGCCACAATTGTTATTGAGGCCGCTGCCAAAGGTGGCGCACTCATTACCGCAGAGCTGGCCAATGGCTATAACCGCGATGTATTTGCAGTTCCAGGTAGGGTCTCAGACCAATACTCTGAAGGCTGCAATAACCTTATTAAATATCTGAAAGCCGGATTGATCACCTCAGGTTCTGATGTTCTTCGGGCCATGAATTGGGATTCGACCGAGCCTAAAAGAGCACAACCACAAACCAAACTCCTTGTAGATCTTACAGATGAGCAGGAAAAGGTTGTTTCCGTACTCCGAGAACAGAATCATACCATTGACAGACTTACGGTACTGTCTGAACTACCCATGAGTAAAGTGGCAAGTATCCTCTTGGAGTTGGAATTTGAAGGAATTGTGAGCAACCTCCCCGGAAAGGTCTACAAACTCAATTAGCCAATAGATCAATCGCCATATTGATGGTCTTATCCTTTTGGTTGATGATCGGATAAAAACCATCCCCGTTCCATTTGCTGCGGGCAATCAACGCCTTGAGGTTATTTATAAGTTCAGATTCCTTCGAAAAATCTGACGAAGCTTTCACATCACTTGCCTTGGCATAATCTACCAGTTCATTGAAATGCTTCTCCGTAAGCTTGAACTTGGCATCAAAATCCAACGCATCATCATATCCATCCAACAGGTTGCGATTTTCGGCAGCAAAATTGAGCGCGAACTCCCGCAACACTCCACTTCGCAATAGCTCCGCGTGAAATTTGGTCAGTGGTGTTGTATCCAGCGGAACGAAAACATCGGGAACGATTCCACCACCACCGTAAACCACCTTTCCTCCTGGTGTCACAAATTTCTCCGATTCATCCACCTGAATGCTGTCTGCCTCGTACAGCTCACCACTCTCTACACGATGGATGAAATCCGCATTGTAATCATCGTCCTCACCATAGGGCCGCTGTATACAACGACCTGTTGGAGTGTAATAACGGGCAATGGTCAACCGCACCGCAGATCCATCTGCCAGTTCTACCTGCTCTTGTACCAAGCCTTTTCCGAAAGTTCTTCTCCCGATAATGGTTCCGCGATCATTGTCCTGAACCGCGCCAGACACGATCTCTGAAGCAGAGGCAGAACCTTCATCAACCAGAACAACCAGTTTACCCTTCTCGAACTTCCCTTTACCTGTAGCAAATGCACTTTCCTTAGGACGAGCACGACCTTCAGTGTAAACGATGAGCTTACCCTCTGTCAAAAATTCATCGGAAATATCGATAGCGGCTGTGAGATAGCCCCCTGGGTTTCCACGCAGATCGAGGATCAGTGATTTCATTCCAGCTTCTTTCAGGTTGTCCAGCTTTTCTGCAAACTCATCATAAGTGGTAGCCGCAAATCGGCTGATCTTGATGTAGCCGACCTTATCATTCACCATGTAACCTGCATCAACGCTGTAGATCGGAATCTTATCACGTTTGATATTGAACGTAAGCAGCTCAGGTTCTCCGCGTCTGAAAATGCCGACTTTCACCTTGGTTCCTCGCTTTCCGCGAAGCATGGAGATCACATCCTTATTGGTTGTTCCAGTTCCCGCAACCGTGCTGTCTTCAATGGAAACGATCCTGTCGCCAGAACGGATTCCCAGCTTCTCCGATGGCCCACCGTTGATGGGTGCAACAACCACAATGGTGTCATTGATGATGTTGAACTCGACTCCGATTCCATCAAAGTTTCCTTCCAAAGGTTCGTTAGTAGCATCAAGCTCCTTGGCGGGTATGTAATAAGAGTGTGGATCAAGCTGCTCAAGCATGCTCACAATGGTGGATTCCGTGAGACCGTCCATATCTACGGTATCAACATATTCCTCCATCACATAATTCAGCAGGTTGCTGATCTTCTTCGAATTGCCGGTTGCAGTTTCGGTGATCGTTCCTGGCAGGTAACCTACCCCGAGTATGGAACCCAGATAAATGCCTCCGGCCAAAACAAAGGCCAGCACAATCGGGTAGTAAATGAAAAGCTTCAGACGGTTATCACTCATCAATTCTCACATCATCTATCTGCACCACTTCAACGCCCGCTTCTTTCAAAAATTCCACACCACTCATGTCTTTGTAGCCGTTTATGAAAACCAACCGCTTGATTCCGGCCTGATGCACCAGCTTACTACAGTCTTTGCAGGGCGACATGGTAAGGTATAACGTGGAATTGCGCGCGCTGTTCATGGAGCGCGCCACTTTCATAATGGCATTGGCTTCGGCATGCAGCACATACCATTTGGTTGTGCCGTCTTCGTCTTCACAGCAATTGTCAAATCCAGATGGTGTTCCATTATACCCATCGGCAATGATCTGGCCTTCTTTGACCACCAGCGCTCCAACCTGCCTACGTTGGCAATGCGAAAGTTTGGCCCACTCCAAGGCCATGCGCAAATAGGCGCGGTCGTAGCGAAGTTGCTTATCGGGATTGTCGTATTTGATAAAACCTTCGTCCATAGGGTTTGCGAAGCTAATGATGTTGAACAAAAAAACCCCGACACTTTCGTATCGGGGTTTCAGTACCGAAGGCCGGGGTCGAACCGGCACTCCTTTCGGAACACGAGTTTGAGTCGTGCGCGTCTACCAATTCCGCCACTTCGGCTTGTAAACGGGGCTGCGAATTTATACGTTTTTCGCTTACACAAAAGCACTTTCATGCAGTAAGTCAAATTTCACTCGGAAATAGCTCAGCTTTTTCATACTTTCGTGCCCCCTAAAAAACGAGGAGCCAGCACAATGCCATTCAACGTTAAACTGTTTACCGGAGATGCCACCAGATATCTTTCTGAGAAGATAGCTGCAAGTTATGGCACCGAACTGAGTAACCAGACCACACTTCGTTTTAAAGATGGCGAGTACGAACCTTGTTTCGAAGAGTCGATTCGTGGTGATGATGTTTTCATCATCCAATCAACATTTCCACCGGGTGATAATCTGCTTGAATTGCTTTTGATGATCGATGCTGCCAAGCGCGCTTCGGCCAAAAGAATTGTGGCGGTTATTCCATACTTCGGTTGGGCACGTCAGGACAGAAAAGTAAAACCACGTGTTCCGATAGGTGCCAAATTGATGGCCGACCTTTTGGAAGCGGCAGGAGTTACCCGAGTAATGACCATGGATCTACATGCCGATCAGATACAGGGTTTCTTTGATGTTCCGGTAGATCACCTTTTTGGTTCTTACCTGTTCTTGGATCACCTTAAGAAGACCATGGACATTGAGAACTTGGTAATGGCTACGCCAGATGTTGGTGGTACCAGAAGGGCAAATGCATACGCCAAAGCGCTCAATGTTGATCTTGCCATCTGCTACAAGCAGCGTAAGGTAGCCAATCAGGTTGCAGACATGACCGTGATCGGAGATGTGGAAGGAAAAGATGTGGTGCTTGTGGATGACATTATAGACACGGGCGGCACACTATGCAAGGCTGCCGAAATGATGTTGGACCATGGGGCTAAGAGTGTTCGAGCTTGCATCACACATCCACTTCTTTCAGGCAATGCCCACGACAACATTACCAACTCAAGATTGACCGAGTTGGTAACAACAGATACTATTCCGCTTAAGCAGGAAAACGATAAAATAACGGTGCTTTCGGTGGCCGATCTTTTTGCAGACGTCATCAGAAAGGCTCACAACTATGAGTCTATCAGTACCAAATTCATTTTTTAAATCAATAATTAACCAAATCAATTAAACAATGGAATCGATCACTATTACAGGATCAAAAAGGAAGTCCCTTGGGAAAGCCGATGCAAAAGCACTTCGTAACGAAGGCTTGGTTCCATGCATCATCTACGGGGGAAAAGAAGAAGTTCATGTTCAAGTTGACGAACGCGGCTTCAACAAACTGATTTTCACGCCAAATCAGTACATCGTAAATCTGGACGTAGATGGTGAAACGTTTTCGGTTATTCTGAAAGACGTTCAGTATCACCCACTTACCGACCGCATTCTGCATGTTGATTTTCAGCAGCTTACAGGTCGTCCGGTTAAGATGACACTGCCCATTCACACAAGAGGTCAAGCTCGCGGTGTGTTGAACGGTGGTCGTCTTCGTGTTGTAAGACGAGATGTGAAAGTTCAAGGTCTTCCAGAAGAAATGCCAAGCTTCATTGAACTTGACATTACCAATCTCCGCATTGGTAAAGCTATCAAGATCGGTGATCTTGATGTTCCCGGTGTAACTTTCTTGGCCGACCCAAACCAAATTGTGGTTGCAGTACGTATGAAGCGTGGTGCTGTGGTTGACGATGAAGAAGAAGAAACTGAAGGAGCAGAAGGTGCTGAGGCAGCTGCCGAAGGTGGCGAAACTCCAGCAGCTGAAGCAGCCGCTGAATAAGCATGAAGTACCTGATTGTTGGGTTGGGTAATATCGGCAGCGAGTATGCCGAAACCCGTCACAACATTGGATTTAAGATAGTGGACGCCTTTGCGGAGGCGTCCACTTCTGTTTTTAAGGCAGGCCGTTTTGGCGATGTATGCGAGGTGAAATTCAAAGGACGGACCTTTGTTCTACTGAAGCCGAACACCTACATGAACCTGAGCGGAAAGGCCGTTCAATATTGGATGTCGGAAACGAAAGTGCCGATTGAAAACCTTCTCATCATTACCGATGATATTGCCCTGCCAACGGGCACCATTCGCATCCGCGCCAAAGGAAGCGATGGCGGCCACAAC
Organism: Flavobacteriales bacterium; assembly: GCA_020635535.1. Lineage (GTDB taxonomy): Bacteria > Bacteroidota > Bacteroidia > UBA10329 > UBA10329 > UBA10329. The sequence continues at coordinate 212,257 of JACJZP010000001.1, forward strand.
GGCCTGAAAAGCATCAACCAAGTGCTTGGTAGACAGGATTACCCACGCTTACGTTTTGGCGTTGGCAACGATTTCGGCCAAGGTCAGCAAGTGAATTACGTACTTGGCGAATGGACCAAGGAAGACCTCGACATCATCAAACCGAAAATTGAAAAGTCCGTTGAGGCCATCAAGGCCTTCGGCACCATGGAACTTCGGTTCGTGATGAACCAGTTTAATGGGTAACCCATAGCCCACGATTTAAATGGTGGGCTATTGATATTATCTTTGAGACATGGGTTTTATCGAACCATATCGTTCTCAGATACAGGAAGAATGCGAAAAGCATAACGTCAAAACCATGTATGTTTTCGGTTCGGCATCTACTGAAACCATGAATGAAAACAGCGATGTGGATTTATTGGTCAGCTTCAAGCCGTTCGACCTTTCCAAGTATTTCGAAAACTACATGTCCCTGAAAGAATCGCTAAAAAAACTGCTCGGCCGTGAAGTTGATCTGCTTGAGGAACAAACCCTGAAAAACCCGTTTCTTATCCGCTCCATCAACCGAAACAAATCCTTGATCTATGGATGAACGCATCGGCAAATGGCTATTTGACATTCAAACAGCCATCAACGAAATATATGGATTTCTTGAAGGGAAAGAGCTGAAATTCGAGGTCTATCAGCAAGACAAAATGCTGAAGCGTGCTATTGAACGTGAACTTGAGATCATTGGCGAGGCCACCAATCGAATTCTGAAACGTGATGCTTCCTATGCAGACAAGATCACGGATGCCCAAAGCATTGTCGGGCTGCGCAACCAGGTCATCCATGCTTACGACAACATCTCTGATGAGAACATTTGGGCGATTATTGTCAATCATCTTCCCAAACTGAAGGAAGATGTGGACGGGTTGCTTACGGATTAATAGCCCACGATTTAAATCGTGGGCTATGGATATTACCCGATCTGCTCCAAAACCTTCTTCATTCCAACCTTCTCCTCCACAATTTGAGAGAGTTTCTCGATTGGAACACGCTCCTGTTGCATGGTGTCGCGGTCGCGGAGGGTAACGGCATTATCGGTCAGCGTGTCATGATCTACAGTAATACAATAAGGTGTGCCAATGGCATCCTGTCTGCGGTAACGCTTTCCAATGCTGTCCTTCTCCTCATATATAATATTGTGGTCGAAGCGCAGCTGATTGAAGATCTCCATTGCCTTTTCGGGCAAACCGTCTTTCTTCAAGAGAGGAAGAATGGCCAATTTCACTGGAGCCAAGAATGGCGGAATAGCCAAAACTGTTCGCTCTGAGCCGTCTTCCAATTTCTCTTCCGTGTACGAAGAAGAAAGCACAGCCAGAACAGTTCTATCCAGACCGATTGATGTTTCAACCACGTAAGGCACGTAGCTGCTGTTCATCTCTGGGTCGAAATACTGGAGCTTCTTTCCTGAGTACTTTTCGTGTTGGCTCAAATCGAAATCGGTACGAGAGTGAATTCCTTCCAACTCTTTGAATCCGAATGGGAAATCGAACTCAATATCGAAAGCGGCATTGGCGTAATGTGCCAGTTTATCGTGCGCATGGAAACGGTATTTGTCATCGCCCAAGCCCATTGCCTTGTGCCAAGCCAAACGCTTTTCCTTCCATGTTTCAAACCAATCCAACTCTGTTCCCGGCTTCACAAAGAATTGCATTTCCATCTGCTCGAACTCGCGCATGCGGAAAATGAACTGACGCGCAACAATCTCATTTCGGAACGCTTTACCTGTCTGCGCAATTCCGAAAGGAATCTTCATCCTTCCCGTTTTCTGCACATTCAAGTAGTTGACGAAAATCCCTTGTGCGGTTTCAGGACGCAGGTAAACCGTGCTTGCACCATCGGCCATCGCTCCCATTTCGGTAGCGAACATCAGGTTGAACTGACGTACTTCGGTCCAGTTCTTAGAACCTGAAACCGGACAAGCAATTTCGAGATCAATGATCAACTGACGAACATCTGCGAGGTCGTTGTTCTCCAACGCTTCCACAAATCGCTTACGGATCTCTTCCTTCTTCTCCACGTTGCGCAGCACATTCGGGTTCGTGGCCATGAACTGATCTTCATCGAACGCATCACCGAAACGTTTGGCCGCTTTAACCACCTCTTTCAGAATCTTCTGATCGACCTTGGCCATGTAATCCTCAATCAGCACATCGGCACGGTAGCGCTTCTTGCTATCCTTATTATCAATGAGTGGATCATTGAACGCATCCACGTGGCCCGAAGCTTTCCAAGTAGTTGGATGCATGAAGATGGCGGCATCCAGCCCAACGATGTTCTCGTTGAGCTGCACCATCGCCTTCCACCAGTAATCGCGAATGTTCTTCTTGAGTTCCACGCCCATCTGCGCGTAATCATACGCGGCACTGAGTCCATCGTAGATCTCGCTGCTCTGAAAAATGAAACCATACTCTTTGGAGTGGGCAATGATGTTCTTGAAAAGGTCTTCCTGTTGCATCTTCTGCGTTTACGTTTTGAAGGGCGCAAAACTATGAAAACCGTACGTTGGTGGAGATGAAGAACGGGATCAACTCAAACTCTCATCTTGATGATGGATGAACCAAACAGATGTACCGGTGTTCTTTATCGGTTAAACATCACGATCATGCGAAAAATCTTCGGCCTACTTGTTCTCTCCCTGCTGTCCATCAGCACCTTTGCCTTGGTGTACAGAACACTCACGCAACGCCAAATTTCTTCCGACTATGCTCTGAAATTCTCCACCCGATCCACCGATGGAACTTTCAGTGGACTGAGCGGAACGGTTGTATTTGAGCCGAGCGATCTGGCAAATGCGAAATTCGATGTTTCGGTGGATGCAAAGACGATCGATACAGGCATGAAGAAAAAGGATGAACATGCTCGAGGCTCGGATTGGCTTGATGCGGACAATTTTCCTGCGATCCGATTCGTGTCCAGCTCATTCGAGAAAAGTGGAGAAAATTATAATGTAAGTGGTACGCTCAGCATGCATGGGACCTCAAAGCAGGTAACCATTCCTTTCCAATACACAGATGGCATTTTTAGCGGCACGTTTACCGTGAACAGGACAGATTTCGGAATCAATGGTTCGGGAATGAAGGCCAGTTTTGTTGGCGATGAGATTGAGATCACGTTCAGGGTTCCCACCTCCGAAAAGAACGGATAACCCGATCGGGCGAAACCGATTGAATCCTCGCAACCTTCGTTGATCTTTTGCTTCTGGTCCATCCAAAATCAGCTATTTTGCAGCTGATTTGAACGACATGGAACAGCCCGGACAACAGGCAGAGAATTCAGAGACAGCCGCTTCACAGACCTTCAACCTCCGCGTGCTGCGGATACTTGTTTCGCTACGCGATTTTGCGCGGACCACCATGAATTTGGCGGACGATAGCGACCAGGAAGGAACCATTGAGACCATTAAAAAGGATATGGTCTTCCGTGGCCACATCGTTTGGATCCTCATCTGCTCCATCTTCATTGCCAGCATCGGGCTGAACCTGAACAGCACCGCTGTGATCATCGGTGCCATGCTTATCTCCCCGCTCATGGGACCTATATTGGCTATCGGCCTTTCTGTGGGAACCAACGATTGGGAAACACTCAAGCGTGCTTTGAAGAACTTCGGTGTGATGATCGTGGTGGCGTTGATCACATCAACCATTTACTTTTTCATCACGCCATTGCACGAAGCGCAACCCGAACTTCTGGCAAGAACGAAACCCACTTTCCTTGATGCGTTGATCGCCATTTTCGGTGGTCTGGCCGGGATAATCGGTGTCTCGAGAAGGAACAGAGGAAACGTAATTCCTGGAGTTGCCATTGCAACAGCGTTGATGCCACCGCTTTGCACAGCCGGTTACGGTCTTGCAAACGGTGAATTGTCGTTCTTCTTAGGAGCATTCTACCTCTTTACGCTCAATTCCATCTTCATTGCAGGATCCACATTTCTCATTGTCCGTTACCTACGTTTTCCGCTTGTCAGTTTTGTGAATGCTGACACAGAGAAAAAGGTAAAACGCTACATGGTGGCTTTCGTGATCATTGTGCTGCTACCAAGCGCCTGGATCTTCTACGGATTGGTGAAAGAGACCATTTTTATGGGCAAGGCCGATAAATTCATTGCGGACAATCTTCAGATAGAAGGCACGGAGATCATCAGCAAGAAGATAACCTACACCGATACCATTTCGCGGATCGATATTTTCATCATGGGCGATCCTATCAGCAACCAGATGCAGAAGCAGCTCGAAAACCAGATGGCCACGCAAGGGTTGGAAAAAACGGTTCTGAAGATCCATCAACCAAAAGACGTGAGCAGTGATATTGCCGGAAAGCTGACAAACGAGGTGAGAGTGGGAATTCTGGAAGACATTTATAATAAGAACGAGCAGCAAATGGCCGAGAAGGATGCGCGTATCTCTAACTTGGAAAGGCAGTTGTCGGTTTATCGTAAAGACAGTATTCCTTTCGGAAGCGTGCTTAAAGAGGTGAACATCCAGTATCCTAGTGTTTTAAAATTGGCTTACGGCAAATCTGTAGAAGCCAATGGAGACCGCATGGATACTATTCCAACATTCATGATCAGATGGGGCAAGGTTTCTGCTATTGAAAAGGAGCAGGAGCAGAAGAAAATGGAGCGGTGGTTACAACAAAGACTCGTCCTCGATACTCTCAGAATCATCGAGTTCTAACGGTTTTACCGTTCCAATTTTCCTACTACGTTTGTTTGCAGCAATCCCTTCTTCTACGAAGGAAATTATCTTACCTGCAATATCAATCCCTGTAGCCTGTTCAATTCCCTCAAGCCCAGGCGATGAATTGACCTCAATGATCAACGGCCCGCGTGAAGACTGGATCATATCTACTCCTGCCACAGGAAGTCCAAGCGTTTTGGCGGCTTTAATGGCTGCCGACTTCTCTCTTCTGGTCAGTTTTATAATTGAGCCACTACCTCCACGATGAATGTTGCTTCTGAATTCACCTTCGGCACCCTGGCGCTTCATGGCGCCTACCACTTCGCCATTGACCACAAACGCACGGATATCAGCACCTCCAGCCTCTTCAATGAACTCCTGAACAAGAATATTCGTCTTCAAACCATAAAATGCCTCAATAACCGACTTTGCAGCTTTAGGTGTTTCAGCCAGAACCACCCCGAGACCTTGCGTTCCTTCCAGAATCTTGATGATCAGTGGAGCTCCACCCACCTGTTTGATAAGATGCTTCACATCACTCGGATATTTGGCAAAGGCAGTTTTAGGAATGTCAACGCCCTTGCGCGACAGGAATTGTAGCGAACGGAGCTTGTCTCGAGAACGGATCAGTCCCAGCGATGGTGTGGTTGTAAACACTTTCTGCATTTCAAATTGGCGCACAATTGCTCCACCATAGAAGGTTACAGAAGCTCCGATTCGCGGAATGATGGCGTCAACTTTTTCCAGCGGATGATCACCATAATAAACTTGCGGTTTACCCTTTTCCATTACCACGTAACACTTGGTATGGTCGATCACCGACACATCATGGCCGTGCTGTTTGGCAGCTTCCACCAATCTGGAGGTTGAATACAACTTTGAATTCCTGGAAAGGATAACGATCCTTCGTTTTGTCATGGTTTCTTGGTTTTTTCGCTGTGAGACAGGTCCGTTTTAGAAACGTCCACAATAAACTTGTTTTTCAGGAAACGTCTGCCCAACAGCACCGGATACTTCATTTTTTCACGATCACTTAATGTGAAGGTGATCGGGAACTCAGTACCGAAAACGATCACTTTCGTTTTAATGACATAACGGAGCTCAGAGTGCCCTGAAGAGCTTTTCACCCGTTTTTCCGAGAACTCGTGCACCAAATGCGTTTTCTTACTGAACTGCGGGTGCTTCTTATCCAACACACGGAATTTCAAAAACTCTACTCCGTCCTGTTCCACTATTTTTACTTTGCTGCAATGAATACTCGATGTATCAGCACCTGTATCTACTTTGCAATCAAGATCCTCTATTTCAAATCCTGGCAGGTCAATTTTATCTACCCTACCAATTATCCTTGTTGCCTGCTTCGGTTTTTTCATCACAAATAGATTGGCAAATATCGGCTAAAACACAAGGCAAGAAATACCTTTGCACGCATGCTTGCCATTCAAGATACATTGGTCTCTCTCGACCTTTTGGAACGCCATTTTGTGTGCGACCTGAACGCCTGTAAAGGAATTTGCTGCGTGAAAGGCGATGCCGGTGCTCCGTTAACAGACAAAGAGATCGATCTTCTGGAAAACATCATAGATGATATTCTTCCATATCTGGATGAAGAAGGCCGAGCCATGATTGATCAGAAGGGCGTTTTTGAGATTGATATTGATGGCGACAAAGGCACATCTCTATTGGAAAATGGCCGATGTGCTTATGCGTTGATCGATGAAAAGGGCATGGTAAGTTGCGGAATTGAGAAGGCATTCAATGATGGTGCGGTCAATTTCAAAAAGCCCATTTCTTGTCACCTATATCCGGTAAGAATAACCGAGTACGAAAGCTACGATGCGGTCAATTACAACAAGTGGAGCATCTGCAAACCCGCTTGTGATTGTGGTGCAAAGCTGAATGTGCCGCTTTATCGGTTTTTGAAAGAGGCGCTTACCAGAAAGTATGGCGATGCTTGGTATCAGGAACTGGAAATGATCGACCAACTCCGAAATCAAAAAGACCAATAGTTTATTACGTGATTCACGTAGCTGTTTCAGGGTAACTTTCGCGTAACATTTGCAATAGAAAATGCAACCCTTTTTGCGGTCATCAAATATCCACAAGCGCTGAAATCCACTGATACCAAGGGTTACAGCCGTTATGATATTTTATTAACGCGACATTAATAAGACCTATGTTAAAAACTACGACCGATTGTTAATTCTTTAGAGTTGCCTCCGCAGTCTTTTTTCAGAAAATTTGAAGAGTGGAAGTCGTGAGGGTAGCGTTTCTCTTAACTCTCTCGCAACCAAACAATTAGAAGACTTAGAAAGAATTTTTTAGGTCGAAAGCCGTTAAAACCGGGAGAAATCCAGCCTTAACAGAGCATTCGACTACAGGGATTATTAACGCTTAAAACGAACAAAAATGAATCAACCGACACAGCAAACCTCAACCAATCTGAATGAAATTCTTCCAGAGAAAACCTCGCTGCCGGTTGAACCCATTCTGAAGGAATCGAACGATCGGTTCGTGATCTTCCCCATTAAACATCGGGAGATCTGGGAAATGTATAAGAAGGCTGAAGCCAGCTTCTGGACCGCTGAGGAAATTGATCTGCAGCAGGACATGAACGATTGGGATAACAAGCTTACCAAGGATGAACGTCATTTCATTAAGCATGTGTTGGCATTCTTTGCTGCCAGCGATGGTATTGTGAATGAGAACTTGGCCATCAACTTCTTGAATGAGGTTCAGTACCCAGAGGCCCGTTGTTTCTACGGCTTCCAAATTGCCATTGAGAACATTCACGCAGAGACCTACTCGCTGTTGATCGATACCTATATCAAAGACACAAAAGAGAAGGATTTCCTTTTCAATGCCATTGAGAATCTGCCATGCGTAACCAAAAAGGCCGATTGGGCTTTGCGCTGGATTGAGAACGGTTCTTTTGCACAACGTCTGGTAGCGTTTGCTGCTGTTGAAGGAATTTTCTTCTCAGGCAGTTTCTGCTCCATCTTCTGGTTGAAGAAGCGTGGCCTAATGCCAGGACTATCATTCTCTAACGAACTTATTTCAAGAGACGAGGGTCTGCACTGTGATTTTGCCTGCTTGCTTTACAACCAATTGGTGAACAAGCTTGACCCGCAGGAGGTAACACAGATCATTACAGAAGCTGTGGAGTATGAGAAAGAATTTGTGGTAGACGCCATTCCTGTTGCACTTATCGGAATGAATGCCAACCTGATGTGCCAGTACATTGAGTTTGTGGCCGACCGACTTCTTGGCGAGTTGGGCTGTGCAAAAGTGTACAACGCAACAAACCCGTTCGATTTCATGGAAATGATCTCGTTGCAAGGCAAGACCAACTTCTTTGAAAAACGCGTTTCAGAATACCAGAAAGCCGGTGTAATGGGTGGTCAGGATTCTGGCAACCACACCTTTACCACTGACGCTGACTTCTAAACCCGACCGAAAAAATTACCGAAACTCCTATAAAACCCTTTTCCCATGTATGTAATAAAGAGAGACGGACGCAAAGAGTCCATTAAGTTCGACAAGGTTACCGCCAGAATCCAGAAACTCTGCTACGGACTGGATCCGTTGGTAGACCCGATTCCAGTTGCCATGAAGGTGATCGAGGGAATCTACGAAGGCGTAACCACGCAACAACTGGACGAACTTGCTGCGGAAACAGCCGCGTCTTTCACCGTACGCCACCCAGACTATGCACTATTGGCAAGCCGTATTGCGGTTTCCAACTTGCACAAGTCAACATTGAAATCGTTCTCCAGAACGATGAAGAAATTGTACGATTACATCGATCCGAAGACAGGGGAAAAGGCTTCGCTGATCGCTGATGATGTGTACGAGATCATCGAGGCGAATGCAGAACTTCTTGATTCTACCATCATTTACGATAGGGATTTCGGGTATGATTTCTTCGGTTTCAAAACATTGGAAAGAAGCTACCTGCTCAAGACCAATGGCAAGATCACGGAACGTCCACAGCACATGCTGATGCGTGTGGCCGTAGGTATTCACAAGGAAGACGTGAAGTCGGCCATTGAGACTTACAATCTGCTTTCAGAAAGATGGTTTACGCATGCCACGCCAACACTTTTCAACGCTGGTACGCCAAAACCACAGATGAGCAGTTGCTTCCTATTGACCATGCAAGGAGATAGCATAGATGGTATTTACGATACACTGAAGCAATGCGCCAAGATCTCTCAGTCTGCTGGAGGTATCGGTCTTAGCATTCATAATGTGCGTGCTACGGGTTCTTACATCAAGGGAACCAACGGAACATCGAACGGTATTGTACCGATGCTCCGCGTGTACAACGACACTGCACGTTACGTGGATCAGGGCGGTGGCAAACGTAAAGGTTCGTTTGCCATTTACCTGGAGCCATGGCATGCCGATGTCTATGATTTCCTTGATCTGAAGAAAAACCACGGTAAAGAGGAAAACCGAGCCCGCGATCTGTTCTACGCCATGTGGGTTCCAGACCTTTTCATGAAGCGTGTTGAGGCAGGAGGCGATTGGTCATTGTTCTGCCCGAATGAAGCACCTGGACTGGCCGATTGCTGGGGCGAAAAATTCGAAGCGCTTTACGAGCAGTACGAAAAAGAAGGACGTGCACGCAAAACCGTGAAAGCTCAGGATCTTTGGTTCCACATCATGGAATCTCAGATTGAGACCGGTACGCCATACATGCTTTACAAAGACGCATGTAACAGCAAATCGAACCAGCAGAACTTGGGTACCATCAAGTCTTCAAATCTGTGTACCGAAATTGTTGAATACACTGCACCAGACGAGGTGGCCGTTTGTAACCTTGCCTCTATCGCATTACCGAAGTTCGTGACGCCAGAAGGAGAATTCGATCATCAGAAATTGTTCGAGATCACTTACGTGGCCACTCGTAACCTGAACAAGGTCATTGACAGAAACTACTACCCTGTTCCTGAAGCAAGAAACAGCAACATGCGTCATCGTCCGGTTGGATTGGGCGTGCAAGGTTTGGCAGATGCTTTCATCAAAATGCGCTTGCCATTCGATAGTGAAGAGGCCAAGCAGTTGAACAAAGAGATCTTCGAAACGATCTATTACGCTGCCATGACCTGCTCTAAGGATCAGGCCAAGGAGTTCGGACATTATGAGTCGTATCCGGGATCGCCTGTTTCTCAGGGAATTTTCCAGTATGACATGTGGAATGTAACGCCAACTGACCGTTGGGAATGGGATGTACTGAAAGAAGAGGTGAAGAAATATGGCGTGCGTAACTCATTGCTTGTTGCGCCAATGCCAACAGCTTCAACATCTCAGATCCTTGGAAACAACGAATGCTTTGAGCCTTATCACTCAAACATCTTTACAAGAAGGGTGTTATCGGGTGAGTTTGTTGTAGTGAACAAGCATTTGCTCAAAGACCTTGTGAAACTTGGCCTATGGAATGAGGACATGAAGAACAAGCTTATTGCCAACGGAGGTTCTGTTCAGAACATTGAGGAGATTCCAGCCAACATACGCGAGCTGTACAAGACCGTTTGGGAGTTGAGCATGAAAGACATCATTGATATGGCTGCCGACCGCGGTGCCTACATTGATCAAAGTCAAAGTTTGAACCTGTTCATGCAGAACCCCAACTTCGGTAAGCTTACTTCTATGCACTTCTATGCTTGGAAGGCCGGTTTGAAAACAGGCATGTATTACCTGAGAACTCAGGCTGCAGCTGCCGCAATTCAGTTTACGGTGAATAAAGACGCCAAAACGGAGCCAACCACCGAAACATCTACAGTAACAACAAATGAATTGACAAAGGCTCCAGCAGCGGTGCAACCAACACCTACACCACAGGCCGCAACTCCGGTTATGGTATCATCAAACCAAACTACTACAGGAGGTGTACAGCCAGTGAATATTGCCGATGCACAGGCTCAGATAACTTGCTCTTTGGATAATCCTGAAGGGTGTGAAATGTGCGGAAGCTGATCTGCCATAATCCATTGCTTCTGCATAAGCCCTGCTGAGATTTCAGCGGGGCTTTTTTGTGCCACTGCTTTAAGCTCAGCAAAAGAAAGTCTACAGCTCAATAAGGACTCTCGCCATCGTCTATAACTGTTATTTATCCGAAACTTTTAATTGACACTTGTCACACATCATCGTATTTTAGCAATATGCATACGATGCACATTTCAAACCATATCGAGAACCGATTACGTGAGATAGCACAGCGCTGCCCGCTTGATGATGGTATGGGAGTACATATTGCTCGAAGCACGCTACTGAAAATTGACACATTGCCCAAGCATTACATTTCCGAATGTGAACGGGTACCTTCTCCAGAAGATATAAGTGCCAAACGCAATATAGAGGAGAATATCGGTTACGGTTTCAACGCTTATCCCAATCCGACAAACGCGGGTCTCACAGTAAACTATGTACTGGAAGAAGGACAAAATGGCCGTTTGACAATGATGGACATTTCGGGGAGAATTATTAGAACGATAACTTTGAATACTGGAAAAAGTACCATTGAGCTTCAATTGAACGGTGTGGCCGAAGGTCTATACATCCTGCATGTTGACGTAGAAGGACAGACCAAACTTTCTGAGCGAATCACCGTTATCAGACCATGAACAAATTGGTCTTGATAATAACTGCCTTACTGTTGGCCGCAGATGTCTGCGGCCAACAGAACCTTGTGCCAAACAGTAGCTTTGAAGATGTCTCTGGCTGCCCATTACAAAGCTACATTACAGATGCCCCTCCATGGGAGGGAACGGGAGGAGGAACCTCTCCCGATCTCTTCAATGAATGTTTTCCTCCCCTGATAGTGACAACTGATACACTTCTGGTCAATGGGGTTCCTGAAAACAAAGCTGGTACACAACCAGCACACTCAGGAGACGGCTATGCCGGAATCTATGTGGGAAATGATACGGTTCTTTCCTTTCCTGATAATGTAAGAGAATATCTACAGGTGCAGTTACTCCAGCCTTTGAGGTCCAGAATCAGGTATGAGGTATCATTCTATGTCAGTCTGGCTGATAAGTTTTGGTATGGCCTGGGGACCTTGGGGGCATACTTTTCAGAAGAACGTGTAGAACGGAATGATTATTTCGTTTTTGACGTGGAGCCGAGCATTGAAAGCCCTCCTGATATCGTCTACACGGATAAAGAGAACTGGGTAGAAGTACGGGACACTTTTGTAAGCCGAACCGGAGGAGGGGAACAATGGCTTCTGATTGGTAATTTCCGAACCGACACAGAAAGCCAACTGACTTTTGTGGATTCTGGAGCAGGCATTAATTACTACAAATCTTACTACTACATAGACGATGTATCTGTGGTTGCGTTGGACAGCGTACCGAGTGGAATAAGCCCCCCTGCCCCCCAAAGGGGGGTGTTGGAGGTTTGGCCTAACCCTGCACGGGATGTGTTGAGGTTCAAGGTCCGGGGTTCAGCGTGGCAGCAGGGCAGTTTGGGCGTTCGCGTGGTGGATGCGGTGGGCAGAGAGATCCTGCGTCAAGGCTCCCCTCCTGGCAAGGAGGGGTCGGGGGAGGTCGACATCAGCCCCCTGCCCAAAGGCATCTATTTCCTTGAACTGACTGACGGGGAAGGAAAACGGGCGATGAGGAGGTTTGTGAAACAATGATAAAGCATGGACAAATGTGCGCAAGCTGATCTGCCATAATCCATTGCTTCTGCAAAAGCCCTGCTGAGATTTCAGCGGGGCTTTTTTATTCAACTACTTTCCTATTCTGTTCGGATTGTTCCATGTGCTACCAATGCTGATACCCGCATGTGGCAGAAAGTAAGGTCTGTCGTCAAACACATCCATACCAATGATGGGCGTGAATGTTGCCCTCAAAAAAAAGGTGCTTCCCCACTCGTTTGGCTTAGCATGAAAACGGTATCCTAATGATGGACAGAGGAAAATCCTGGTGGGAGGGTCTGTCAGATAAAATCCCTCGCCAAAACCAACTCCCGGACTGAAATCCATCCGGAAAAGGGCAGCTACGCCAGCTTCCACCCTATGGCGTCTTTCACCATAGGTAAAATTCGCACCGATCGGAAAATGAATCAGCCTATCGGCCCCTAAGAACGGTATATACTCAAACCCGATGCGCCCAAAACCGGCAAAGGCTTTTCTATTGAAGAGAAGGCGCTCGTAGTTGACGGTATAGTAGTAACCGGCCCCACCCAATTCCAAATAAACGATGTGGTTATTTGTGCCCTTGTCAGCACCAACAGCCAATTTCTGAGCATTGGCTTGCATTGCAAAGGCCAGCAGAAAAAAAGCAAGTACGGAAACGGATCTAACTGGCAGCAGCCTTTTCACCGACACTGACAAGTTTGATGGCTGCTTCGATAATATCATCCTTAAAGTATCCACACTCAATGTGCAACTCCTTCTGACTTCCGTGATCAATGAACCGATCCGGTATGCCCAAACGTTGAACTTGAGCAAAGTAACCATTATCTGACATGAATTCGACAACAGCACTTCCAAAACCTCCGGCCAAACAGCCGTCTTCAACCGTTACCACCTTGGTGAACTTCTTGAACACCTGATGCAGCAGTTCCTCGTCTAACGGTTTTACAAAACGCATATCGTAGTGGGCCGCACTTATTCCCTGCGACTGTAGTTGTGCCACCGCATCAACGGCATAATTTCCCACATGACCTATGGTCAGTATGGCTATATCCTGTCCCTTGGAAACCTGTCGGCCTTTACCCACCTCCAATTGTTTCAGTTCCGTTTTCCATTCTGGCAACATGCCATTGCCTCTTGGATATCTGATAGACCAAGTACCTTGATCTTTCAACTGTGCGGTATACATCATATTACGCAGTTCCTCCTCATTCATAGGAGAAGCAATCTTGATGTTTGGTATGCAGCGCATATAGGCAATATCAAATGCTCCATGATGCGTAGCACCATCTGCACCTACCAGACCTCCGCGGTCAAGACAGAAGACAACATTAAGGTCTTGCAACGCCACATCATGTATAACCTGATCGTAAGCCCGCTGCATGAAGGTTGAATAGATGTTGCAGAAAGGCACCAGTCCTTGCGTGGCCATTCCAGCAGAAAACGTAACAGCATGTTGCTCCGCTATCCCTACATCAAAAGCCCGATCCGGCATGGCTTTCATCATAATGTTGAGCGAACACCCCGATGGCATGGCGGGAGTAACGCCAACCACCTTATCATTCATTTCAGCCAACTCTACCATGGTGTGTCCGAAAACATCCTGATACTTTGGTGGTTCAGGCTGCTCTGGCTTCACTTTCTTGATCTCGCCAGTGTCCTTATTGAACAGTCCAGGTGCGTGCCACTTGGTAGTATCACCATCTTCTGCAGGCTGGTAACCCTTTCCCTTAACGGTCAGGCAGTGCAGAATCTTAGGTCCAGGAATATCCTTAAGGTCATTCATTATGCGAACCATGTGATTCACATCATGGCCATCAATGGGACCGAAATACCTAAAATTGAGCGATTCAAAAAGGTTGCTCTGCTTGAGCAGTGTACTCTTTATGCCATTCTCGATCTTAGATGCGATCTCTTGCGCATTGGGGCCAAACTTACTTATGGCTCCCAGCAGATTCCAGACCTCATCTCGCACCTTATTGTATGTGTGAGACGTGGTAATGTCAGTCAAATATTCCTTGAGAGCACCAACATTAGGGTCAATGCTCATGCAATTGTCATTCAGGACAACCAAGAGATTGGTGTTTTCCACACCTGCGTGATTCAACCCCTCAAATGCAAGACCACCTGTCATTGCACCATCGCCAATTACTGCTATGTGCTGCTTCTTATTCTCCCCTTTATGTCTGGAGGCAACAGCCATCCCCAATGCTGCAGAAATAGACGTGCTGGAATGTCCTACCCCAAAAGTATCGTACTCGCTTTCCTTGCGTTTTGGAAAACCACTCAACCCCTTGTACTTGCGGTTGGTGTGAAAGACATCTCTGCGGCCAGTAATGATCTTGTGTCCATAAGCCTGATGACCGACATCCCACACCAACTGATCATACGGTGTATTGAACACATAGTGCAAGGCGGTGGTCATCTCAACCACACCAAGGCTTGCACCAAAGTGTCCACCATTAACCGAAACAATGTCAATAATGTACTGACGAAGCTCCTTGCTGAACTGCCCAAGTTGGTCTTCTCGCAATTTACGAAGGTCGGCCGGTGAATTAACCTTTGCCAACAACGGTCCTGGATTATAATCTTGTTCCTGCATCAGCAATAACTGGATATAGTTGGCAAAGATAGCCTTTTGAAACCTTGACCGTTTCACAACAGAACTTAACAACTCACAATAGCTCTAAATTCTATGCAACTGCCACTGTTGCCATGTATATCTTATTGGCTCCGGCCCCAACCAACTGCGCCCCGGCCGCCTCAAGCGTTGCTCCAGTGGTAACCACGTCATCAACCAGCAGTATGTTCTTGCCCCGCACAATTTCCGGTGCAGTTACACGGAAAACAGACCTAACATTCTCCGTACGGGCAAACCTTGATTTCTTGGTTTGACTCTCGGATGCCTCAGTTCGTTCCAGAAGATTCAAATTCACTTTTAAACTCAATACATCCCCTAGTCCATCGGCAATGAATGAACTCTGATTATATCCTCTTCTTAGTTCCTTGGAAACATGCAGTGGAACGGGTACGACAATATCTGCATCGTGAAACCATTGCTTTTCGAGAAGAATCATACCAAACCGTTTCCCCAGCTCGGTACCTATTGCCGTATGACCTTCATATTTGAGCCGATGCATAAGATGCTGCACCACACCATCTTGCTCGAAATGCAGAAAAGAACAGGCAGCATGAACCGGTATCTTGCCCCAGAACAACTTCTCAACCGGATTTACATCATAATCCCAGAAATAGGTTCTGGGCAGATCCTGAACACACAGAAGACACAGGTTTTCCTCATGTTTCATGAGATGCGCATCACACCCGGCACATATACGAGGATAAAAGAGCTCAATTAGCCCAGTAAAGGTTGAAATGGCACGGTCTAATAAATGTTGCAAAAGCTTGAAACCCTTATCAATACTAAGATTCAAGTTACCTCTTTTTTATAGTTTTGCACGAACCGAACCTATCGAACCAATAAACTTAAATGGAAGACAAGGAAAAATCACAGAGTAATCGGGTATTCCTGATCCTTGCTGTAATTCTACTGTTGCTGTCAGGTATTCTTGGATGGCAATTGTTTGAACAGAAAAAGTCGAATGATCAATTAGCTGCCGAAAAGGCACAGCTGGTCGCTGAAAAAGACGAGCTGACCACCGAACTTGACGAACTGCTTGGCAAGTATGCCATAATGGAAGACGAGAACGGTCAGCTAAGTGCCGAATTGGAGGAGCAACGTCAGTTGATTGAAGAACTCAAAGCCGATGTTGAGAAATACAAAGGAGATGCCTCCAAGCTTAATTGGTTTAGAAGCCAACTCAAATCTCTTGAAAAAAAGTATGAAACATTGGAAGCCAAGTATGATAGTTTGGCTACTGCGCATGATTCATTGCAGGGCGAATTTGGAAGTCTTCAAGGCGAATACACAAAGCAGACAGGTCTTAATAAAGAGCTTACCAATGAGAACATGAACTTGGCCAATAAAGTGGCGATGGGTTCTGTACTTACTGCTTACAAGATTGCATTTGAAGGAGTGAGAGGAAAGAAAGAGAAGACGAACAACAAGGCAAATCGCATTGAGAAGCTTAGAGCATGTTTCACGCTGAGTGAGAATCCGATAACCGAAAAAGGTGCAAAAATGCTTTATGTGCGAATTGTGGGGCCAGATGGCAAGGTGCTTACCAAAGGTCATGGTGAGGAATTTGAATTTGAAGGCGGCTCAATGACCTATAGCACATCAAAAGACATTAACTACGATGGTAGCTCTCAAGACCTTTGTATTTACTATCCTGCACCAACTGAAGGATTTGCAGAGGGTAAGCACACCATTGAGCTTTATGTAGACAAGGCGTTGATCGGAACGGCATCAACCACTTTCCGATAATCATATTTAGGTTCAAAGACTGATAGAAAGCCTGCTCAAATGAGCAGGCTTTTTCTTGTTCAAGCAAATTTCTTCTTGAACCAAGCCTTTATCTGCTTGCCATAAAAGGCATAGGCAAAGATCATTGCCAAAATGTACGGCATGAACATTAGATAGATGATAGCATTGTTAAGACCATTACCTACCGTAAAGGCATCATCAGTGTGCTGATTGGACTCAGTAACTGCACGGCACATGCTACATTGGGCATCCACAAACTCCGGAAGAATCAACATGGCCACCGCAATGGAAAGCACCAAAACTGTTTTAACCGATTTATTCATCAGAACTGATAGTAGGGCGAAATCATCAGATAGACGACCACACCGGTAACCGTAACGTAAAGCCAAACGGGAAACGTGAACTTGGACACTTTCCGATGTTGCTCAACCTTTCCTGAAAGGCCTAAATAGAACGATATCAAAACTAATGGCAACACGATGGCCGCGAGAATGATATGCGTCAGTAAAATGAACAGATAAATTGGGCGGATAGGGTTGTCTTCTGGAAATCTCGTTTCCACTCCGAAGGAATGGAAAACAATGTAAGACACCAGGAACAGGCTTGAAAACAGGAATGTGGTAATGTTAAGCTGCTTATGCAGACTGATCTTTTTATTCTTGATGGCCCAAAGGGAAGTAAGCAACAGAACAGAACAGGTTCCGTTCAAACTGGCATTCAGTGTTGGTAAAAACTTAGCCCACTCTGGAATAGAATCCTGTTTGGGTAAAAGGTATAAGATAACCACTACCCCAAATACCACCAGTGACAATGCAAGTATCAGTCTGAAGACCTTTTTATCATTCATGAGTGCAATTTAGTCCTCAACAAACTATGGGTAAAATTTTCGAGAGTGTAAATCCGCTGGAACGGTTTATTGATTCTTCTGTTTCAGTTCAAGATTGTACTCTGCTATCAGCACTTTTATGTCATCTATCAGATCACGAATCTGCTGCGCATCAGTGCCATCATAAACACCAACGATATTACCTTGTTCATCCTCTCTTGAACGAAGATTACCTTCTTTATCAACCAGCACAAAAAATTCAGTGTGCAAGAACCCGCCTGGTGCAAGGCTATCTTCCATTGCACTTGACAGAAACTTGTAGGCAACTGAATACAACGAGTCTTTTTCGCCTGTAAGCAGATTCCATTTTTCAGTATCTATCATCCGTTCATTGGCATAATCCTTCAACACTGAAGGGGTGTCTCTTACCGGGTCTACCGTGAATGAAAGTTGATGAAAGTCCTCAAAGCCCTTAAACCGCTGTTGTATCTTCATCATGTTGGCAGTCATTATCGGACAAATGGAAGGACATGATGTAAAGAAGAAATCTACCAAATAGATTTTTCCTTTCAGGTCGGCCTGTGTAATGATAGTGCTATCCTGATCAAAGAATCCGAAAGCAGGTGCCTTTCGGTTCTGGGTTTCCCCATTGACATCTGTATACGTAACAAAAGGAAGGTGAGCAAAATGCTGCTCACCTTTACTGTAAACGAAAAAAAGATAAATGATAGTGGGGAGAAAAAGTATTGCGAATAGAATCAGATACTTTTTCGTCCCTGTTTCGCCTTTCATCAAAAGCCGAAATAGTTTTCGATTGCTGGTCTTATTCCACTATTGTAAACTGCCTCGGTAAGGCAAATGAATATCAGGTATCCGATCAGCACAAAATATGGCAACAGTATGGTCCATTGGAAGCTTTTCTTCTCATCTCCCAAGTGCATAAAGATCATGGTAATGTAGCCTGCCTTTACCAGCGTAAGGGTAATGAAGGTGTACTTCAGAATGCTGGCCATTGATTCGTCTCTTGACCACATCATTCCCATGGCAACTTCCACAATGGTTACGATTGACAGGATAGCCAATACCATCATGAATTTCTTTCTGATCTTCTTTCCCTCTTCTTCACCATGGTGAAGGTCGAGGCTGTATTCGTAAATGTCGTCTCTTGCGTCCATTTCAGTAGTTAGTGCGGTTTATCAGAGTAGATAGAAAAAAGTAAATACGAATACCCAAACAAGGTCTACAAAGTGCCAGTAAAGTCCTGACTTCTCCACCATCTCGTAATGTCCGGTTTTTTCAAATTTCCCTTCAACCACCATCAAAAAGATAATGAAGTTGATGACCACTCCAGAGAATACGTGGAATCCGTGAAAGCCGGTAATGAAGAAGAAGAAATTGGCAAACAATGGAACACCATATTCATTGTGGTGCAAGTTAGCTCCATGTATGTGTTCTGCATTGGTTAGCATAGCTTGGGCCTCAGCACCAGAAACTTCGCGGAAACCACTTTGATCGTTCTCAGGAACGAGGAACACTCCTTGCTCCATGACATGCGTATGCGGATCGATCTTGTGTCTCATAACTGTTACGCCATCTTCCAAAAGATATGCTCCATGCTCGGTTCCATGAATGAAATGATACCATTCCCAAGCCTGTGAGCCCACGAAGATCAGACCACCAACAATGGTAAGCACCATCCAGAACTGAACTTGCTTTTTATTCATTCTGTGGCCGGCCTCTACCGCCAACACCATGGTTACAGAGGAGGCTATCAGTACAAAGGTCATGAAGGCAACATAAGCCAATTCAATATGGCCATCGTAGAAAGGGAAGTGCGTGAACACGTCTCCCGCGGTTGGCCAAATATCCGTGTACTTATGTCGCATGTAACCGTAAGCGGTCAAAAGACCAGAGAATGTAAAGGCATCTGAGACGAGGAAGAACCACATCATCATTTTACCATAACTGATCTTGTAAGGCGAGGTTCCACCGGCCCATGCTCCTGCACTATGATCACTGTGAGAAGGTGCGGCTGTTTGACTAACGTGTCCTGACATTATTTAGAATGATTATAAAGACCTGATTTTAAAGTCGCTGCAATTTTAACGAATAAATAGTAAAAACAAGAAGAGGTATATCCATAGAATATCCAGAAAATGCCAATAGATAGATCCAAGTTCCAATGGTAAGGTGTTCTGTTGCGAAATCCTTCCTGAAAATGACTGCAAAAGCAGTACGATAAGCCAAATGAAACCACCAGCTAAATGCAAAATGTGCATTCCCGTTAGCAGGTAAAGAAATGAGGCGCTGATGTTGAATGTATCCTCAATTCGATCATTTATAGGTTCTAAATGATCAATATCGCCAGGCTTGTAGTAGTTGCCACTATCATAAAGCAATGGCTCACCCTTCATGAGAACCACAAAATCTTCCCCGTACTCTCCTTTCAGATCATTCAGCGTACCGATAAAGAACATTCCACGGGCCTGAAGATCCTTCCATCCCAAATACTGCGTTGCGGTAAATGCTAAACCCAAAACGAAAGTGACCGCGATCCATAGCTTCAAACCGTTAGAATTACCCGATGAAACGCTTCGTTTGGCCAAATAAATAGTTAGACTGCTGACCAGCAGAATAACTGTACTGATCGTAAACATACGTGGCAGCTCATCCTGCACCCAGAAATGATCGGCCTGAAGCACAATGTATGCACTGGTGAACGCTGCAAAGAACATTGCAATGCTGGCCACGGCCAACCAGACCAGCATCTTCTTTGCTCTTTCCTGCTTCAGGGTCTGTTCATTATTCTCCTCCATTCTCAGACTTTATCTAATAAGTACGCCAACTGAACAATCGGCAGGTAAAAAAACGACCCGAACATGAGTCTCTTGGCGTCATCGGCAGAGAGTGTTCGGTACAGGTCAAATGCTTGCTTGGTAAAAATGATTCCGGCTATCACGGCTACAATTGCAGAGATGGCGCCAGTATATCCAAAAAAGGTAGGCAGCAAACTGACAGGTATCAGCCCAATGGTATAAACCACAATTTGGAACGCGGTTCCTTTATCTCGTCCACCAGCAGATGGCAACATTTTGAAACCGGCTTTTAGGTAATCGTCATGCACACGCCATGCAATTGCCCAAAAATGTGGAAACTGCCAAATGAACTGCACTGAGAACATGAGCAGCGAAAGCAACGTGATCTGCCCAAAGCCTTCAGTTGCTGCAACACAGCCCAACATGGGAGGAATGGAACCTGGGAAAGCCCCGACAAACACGGCAAAAGGCGTTTTCTGCTTCATTGGTGTATAAACAACCGCGTATAGAAACATGGCTGCCAACCCAAGAATACCGCTCATTGGGTTGATGAAGTACCATAGAATACCAACACCCATTGCGCCAAAAAGAATGGCCGCAATCCAAGCTTCGGTAATGGTCATTTTAGACGTTGGTAGTGGCCGCTGCTTTGTGCGATCCATAAGTGCATCCAGATCACGTTCAATAATTTCATTGAACCCATTTGAAGCACCTGTAAGTAGCGTACCACCGACAACAAGCGCACCCATAATTGCCACATTGAATTCAGCAGCAGCAAGTGCATAACAGATAACGGAAGAAAGCACCACCAAGGAGGCCAATCGAAGCTTGAGGAACTCCGAATAATCTTTGATCTTTCCCATGACTTTGATGCCTTCTGAGGCTCGTGTCAATTCGTTGGTGGTCAATTATTCAAATTCGCGATCAGAGTTTTGCCTTGATCTCAACAATTTCGTAGCCTTCAATAATGTCGCCTACTTTAATATCGTTGAACTTGTCAATGTTCAGACCGCACTCAAAACCTTTACTCACTTCTTTCACGTCTTCTTTGAAACGTTTCAGCGAAGCCAGTTCTCCAGTGTAAACAACAATTCCGTCTCTGATAACACGGACCTTGGTATTTCGGTTCACTTTACCATCAAGCACCATACATCCGGCAATGGTTCCAACACGAGAAATCTTGAATACTTCTCGAACCTCGATGTTGCCCATGATCTTCTCTTCGAATTCTGGCGCAAGCATGCCTTCCATGGCCGCTTTAACCTCCTCAATGGCATCGTAAATGATACTGTAAAGCTTGATCTGGATCTGTTCTTGATCGGCCACCTTACGTGCATTTACCGATGGTCGAACCTGGAAGCCGATGATAATAGCATCTGAAGCTGAGGCCAGAAGTACATCTGACTCTGAGATCTGACCAACGCCTTTCATAATGATGTTGACCGCGATCTTCTCTGTAGAAAGTTTCAGCAACGAATCTGAAAGAGCCTCTACCGAACCATCCACGTCACCTTTTACAATGAGGTTAAGTTCTTGGAAGTCTCCAATGGCAATTCGTCTACCGATCTCATCCAGCGTAATGTGTTTCTGCGTACGCAGTCCCTGTTCACGCTGAAGTTGAAGTCTCCTGGCTGCGATCTCACGGGCTTCACGCTCGTCTTCCATTACATTGAACTTGTCTCCCGAAGATGGTGCACCATCAAGTCCGAGCAACTGAGCAGGCATTGATGGACCAGCCGATTGCATGGCTTGCCCACGCTCATTGAACAGGGCCTTCACCTTACCACTGTAACTTCCAGCAAGTACAATATCTCCGATCTTCAACCTTCCTGCCTGAACAAGAACAGTAGACACGTAACCACGCCCTTTGTCCAACTCAGATTCAATGATGGTACCAACAGCACGCTTGGTCGGGTCTGCTTTCAACTCAAGCAATTCTGCTTCGAGAAGTACCTTTTCCAACAGTTCTTCAACTCCCTTTCCTGTCTTGGCCGAAATCTCCTCACACTGATATTTACCACCCCAATCTTCAACCAGAATGTTCATCTGAGATAGTTCCTCTCTGATCTTATCTGCATTTGCACCTGGCTTATCGATCTTGTTAAATGCAAAGATCATTGGCACTCCTGCAGCCTGTGCGTGATTGATGGCTTCTCTGGTCTGAGGCATCACCGAATCGTCAGCGGCAATTACAATAATAACGATGTCGGTAACCTGCGCACCTCGGGCACGCATAGCGGTAAATGCCTCGTGACCCGGTGTATCCAGAAAGGCAATTCTACGACCATCTTCCAACTCCACTCCATAGGCACCGATGTGCTGCGTGATACCTCCGGCCTCACCGGCAATAACGTTGGCATCTCGGATGTAGTCGAGCAATGATGTTTTACCATGGTCAACGTGACCCATGATGGTAACGATCGGTGGGCGCTCAACAACTGCATCAGGATTGTCTTCTTCTTCCAAAACACTATCCTGAACCTCAGCGCTTACGAACTGAATTTCGTGACCGAATTCCTCTGCTACAATACTCAAAGTTTCAGCATCAAGACGCTGGTTGATGGAAACGAACAATCCGAGACTCATACAGGCTGCGATAATGTCGTTCACGGGAACGTCCATCATCTTGGCCAATTCATTTGCTGTAACAAACTCGGTAACTCTGAGAATCTTCTTCTCCAGTTCCATTTGTTCTTCCTCAGCTTCCATTCTTTCTTGAATGGCCTGACGTTTTTCTCTTCTGTACTTGGCGCCTTTAGACTTGGAACTACCTCCACTCAAACGGGCCAGAGTCTCCTTTATCTGCTTCTGAATTTCCTCATCGGTAAGCTCAGGTTTTTTATCTCTGGGCCTATTGCCTTTGCCTCCACCAACATTCGGTTCGCCTTGAACAGGTCTGCGGACACGTTTACGCTTGCGCTTCTTATCGGCCGAATCGTTTGAAGTGGCTACTGGTTTCTTTTCGCGAGGCTTCTCTACTGGAAGCTCCATCTTGCCCAGAACCTTGGCACCGGCCAATTTCTCAACCTTGGCCTTGATCACTTCACTCTCCTCTTTCTCCGCAGCGGCTTCTTTCTCAGCCTCTGCTTTCGCCTTGGCTTCTGCATCGGCTTTAGCTGCAGCCTGCGCTTTTGCTTCGGCCTCTTCCTTCTCTTTCTTGGCCTTTTCTTCGGCAAGCTTTTTCTTTCTTACCTCTGGGTTAAGGTCTTCCAAATTAATGGTGCCTTTAACCTTTGGGCCTTCCACCTTCTCGGCAGCTGCTTTAATTACCTCGTCCTTCTTCTCCTCTTCCTTTTCTTCGGCTGCGGCCATCCGCTCATCCTTACGAGCCTGCAAAATTTCGGCTTTTGCCTCAGCCTCCATTTTGAGCTTTCGGTCTGCGGCAAACTCATCAACGAGCAGATTGTACATGTTCTCATCCAACTTTGAGTTGAAGTTGACATCAGCAAATCCCTTCCCTTTCAGAAAATCCACAATTGTAGCCTTTCCAACGTTGAGGTCCGTAGCCACGGCACCTAATCTTCTCTGTTTTCCTTCTGACATATATGCTCGCTGGGTTTAATTCAATTCATTGCCGCTGTCTCATCAGTCAGCAAACTCTTCTTTCAGGATCTTCAGAATCTCATCAACGGTTTCCTCTTCAAGGTCGGTTCGTTTAACAAGATCTGCTTTTCCAAGTTCAATTACGCTCTTGGCAGTATCGCAGCCAATGGCCTTCAACTCATCAAGTATCCAACCTTCAATTTCATCTGCGAATTCCTCAAGGTCAACGTCTTCCATGTCTTGATCGGAATCACGGTAAACATCGATCTCATAGCCCGTTAGCTGTCCTGCCAAGCGGATGTTGAATCCTCCCTTACCGATAGCCAAAGAAACCTGATCAGCCTTTAGGAATACATCTGCACGTCCAGCCTCATCGTTCAGTTCAATTCGCGTGATCTTGGCTGGGCTCAGAGCACGTTGAATGAACAGCGTAGAGTTGTTGGTGTAGTTGATCACATCGATATTCTCATTGCGCAACTCACGAACGATTCCGTGAATTCGAGAACCTTTCATACCCACACAAGCACCAACTGGATCGATACGGTCATCGTAAGACTCTACAGCAACTTTTGCTCTTTCGCCTGGCACACGAACGATCTTCTTGATGGTAATAAGACCATCGAACACTTCTGGAACCTCATTCTCGAACAAGCGCTCCAAGAATCGTGGGTCAGTTCTTGACATGATAACAACTGGGTTGTTGTTACGCATCTCCACTTCTTTGATCACGGCTCTAACGGTATCTCCTTTGCGGAAGAAATCGCTCGGAATCTGTTCTGTTTTAGGAAGGATCAACTCATTTCCTTCGTCATCCAAGATCAGGATCTCACGTTTCCATATCTGGTAAACCTCTCCGGTGATCAACTCTCCCTCACGGTCTTTGTACTTACGGAAAACATTGTCCTTCTCAAGATCCATAATACGAGAGGCCAGGTTCTGACGGATGGCCAGAACGGCTCTACGTCCGAAATCTTCCAATTGGATCTGCTCAGAAACCTCTTCACCTATCTCAAAGTCGTCCTCGATCTTCAATGCTTCAGAAAGTGGAATCTGAAGTACATCATCTTCCAACTCCTCATCGGCAACGATCTCGCGGTTACGCCAGATCTCAAGGTCTCCCTTGTCAACATTGATGATCACATCGATGTTCTCATCTGTACCATATTGCTTAATGAGCAATGAACGGAAGGTGTCTTCCAAAATGCTCATCATGGTAACGCGGTCAATGTTTTTGAATTCTTTGAATTCTGAAAACGACTCAATCAGGTTTAAGCTGTTCATCTTTTCTTACTTGAACGATATTACTGTCTTTGCTTCTTTTATTTCTGTTAGCGGAATAATTACAGGCTCCGCTGATTCCTTTTTCTTCTTTCCATCTGGCTGAATGGTAATGGATTCATTCTCAAACTTCACCAACTTTCCTTTCAGCTCTTGGCCATCATTACTGATGACCTTGAGGGTTCTTCCCACATTTTTCTGGTACTGCAGCGGATGCTGAAACGGCTCCGACAGCCCAGGTGAGGAAACCTCCAGTTCATAATCCTCCTTCTCTCTGTCAAGGTTCCCTTCAATGTGTCTGCTGATGTCCACACAATCCTTCACATCCAATCCTGCCAGCGCATCTACAAACACCCTTATCCGATTTGAAGGAAGCACTTTGACCGAAACCAAGAACAGACCGGAACCCTCGATCTTCTCTTCAACCAATGCCCGTACTACAGCTTCCGTTATCATCATTAAAAAAGGGACCTGCGGGCCCCTCTCTCTTTTTGTTTCCTCAAATCGGGCGCAAATATAGGTATTATTTTCAACTCAAAACACGTGAAGCGATTGTAAGGAAAACCTTTTCTCCGATCATTGTTTACCTGAATATTGACGGAAACTGACGTCTTGAACACAAAGCTGTTATTAAGCAGTTGTTAAATTTGCGCGCCCAATTACATAGCTCAGAATCACATGAAGCAAATAATTACTATTCTATTTTTAGCCTTTACGACCATCATTTCCACCTCGGTCTTGGCACAATCAGCTCAAGATCATGATGAACGATTGCTGGCCAAGTTCTCGGAAAAAGAACTGAAAGCCATGACGCCAGACGAGGTTCAGTATTGGAATTTCGTAGTAGATAACGGCTATGTTGTTTTCGAGATCAAGAAGGAAAAATCTGAGTCTGAAATGGAAAACATCGATTTCAATGGTGATGTGAACGCACTCAATCCTTTGAGTTTGGGACTATTGCCAGATGAGAGTTCAGTGAAAACCTATAGTCTTGGAAGTACCGGTTTCGGCATTATGGTACTCTCAGAAAAGAAGATACGTGCCAAAATGGAACGTTTGAATAAATGATCGGCACAATACAGAACACTTTCAGGATGAAAAAGACCCTACTATTCCTTATTACTATTTTGACCGTATTCAGCCTTTCGGCTACGGCACAGATAACCGTAACTTTCTCTGATGGTGGTTCAGCCACCATTCCCTGTAACATTCCCAACACCTTTTTGGATGGTTACAACGGAGCATACCCAGACAACGAGAATCAGACATTCACAGTTTGTGTAACTCCAGGAGAAGGCCTGACCGTTAGCTTCTCATTCTCTGCAGAAGAAGGGGGTTATTTCGACATTGACCCGAGCGACACCCTTTACATATATGATGGCCCAGATGTGAACTCGCCATTATTGGCAACGCTGAATAATACCACCGCGCCATTCAGCGCTGCAACAGGTAATACCACTTTGAGCAATACCTCTGGGTGCATGACCTTTCAGTTCGTTACAGATGGAGCCAATGGAGGTGAAGGTTTTCAAGGGGTTGTAAACTGTAACTACAGCTGCCAACCAATTGAGCCTTGGTTCTCCACAGAACCAGCAATCATGCCCAATGATTCATCTGGTTCAATCAACATTTGCTTAGGAGATACGGTTATTCTCCATGCTGAAGCAGGTTTCCCAATGAGCCCTGCCAATGGAGGAAACGGCTACAACCAAACATTGGAGAACAGTACCATCGAGTGGTTCATTTTTGGGGAATCTACCATGACCGGAGACAGCATCATGTTCGTTCCTACGCAACGTGCAGGATATTTTGTTGACATTCTGATCACCGACTCGTTGGGTTGTTTTGACAATGCCAGAACCAGAATTCAGGTTTCAACGATTCCAAGTTTCGCTTCTACTGGATTTGTGGATGGCGACACGATTTGTTTGGGTGAAATTGCCACTGCAATTGGTGGTGTAACAGCAACAGATACCGCAGGTGTAGACCCGACCACAGGAAATTTCTTGAACGGTGGACTTTTCGGAGAAGCGCTTGAACTTCCTGACGGTTCAGGAACCATTGAAGACATTTATACCACTACCATTAACATCAGTGGTTTTGAACCAGGAGACACCATTGCTTCTGGCGCTGACATTCTTAGTCTTTGCGTGAGTATGGAGCACAGTTTCTTGGGTGACCTTGAAATGTGGCTTACTTGTCCGGGAGCTCAAGACAGCATTGTGATCTTCAATGCATACAACGGTAATTCGAGCGCTCCGGGCTTTGTTCCGGGTGGATTCAGCCCTGGTGGCATCAACCTTGGAATCCCAGGTTCAGGATCAAATCAGGGTACATGCTTTGACTATTGTTTCTCGATTACTGAGAACAACTTGGGAACGTTTGCTTCTGAATTCAGCAGCATGGGTGCCCAGATGGATGCTGGAACATATCTTCCGGAAGAGACTTTCGAGAATCTTATCGGCTGCCCGATAAATGGAGATTGGAATCTATCGGTAGCCGATAGCTGGCCAGCAGATGACGGTTGGATCTGCGAGTGGGGAATTACATTCGACCCAGGTATCGACCCTAACTCTGAAACCTACGAACCTCGAATAGTTGATGCTTGGTGGACCATTAATCCGAATATCATCAGTAATCAAGGTGATACGATCATTGAGGTTCAGCCATCTATTCCCGGTAATTCGAGCTATACATTCAATGTGACTGATGATTTTGGCTGTTCTTACGATACCACGATCATCTTGAACACGGTTCCGAATCTTACTTCTTTCACTGACACTTCTGTTTGTGATACAGAACACGAACTTGCTGCAGCTGAATATGAAATTCTCGGACAATGGAGTTATTCTGGCCCAACTGGAGGAACTGCAACATTCACTCCTAATAGCACAGCATATCAGCCTACCGTGAGCATAGACGTTTATGGCGACTATCAGTTCATCTACACAAGCGATTATTGTGGACAGAGTGATACCGTAGTAATTGATTTTAACCCAACACCCTCTCCTGTTAACCTAACAAATCAAACAGTGTGTCCAGGAACGGAACTTACTTTCGATGCGGAAAATGAGGACATTGGAGCTACATATCTATGGTCTCCGGGTGGCTCCACTGAGCAAACCCTTACTTTGGATTCTGTAGTGTCATCAATGGGCCTTCAAGTTACGGTTACCAATGATTGTGGAACTGCAAACGGAGCTGCCACCATTACAGTGGAAACACTGGAAGTTACAGGACCGATTGATGTTTGTCTTGAAGACATGGCCGATCTTATTGCTACTTATTCAACTTCGGGAGGTAGCTGGACCTACACTGGGCCGTCTGGATCCAACGCTTCTTTTTCTCCAGATGAAACGGATGGAACACCATCAGTTTCAGTTTCATCTGAAGGTGCGTACAGATTCATTTTCACAGACAATGACTGTTCAATGAAGGACTCTCTGGATGTATTCTTTACTCCAGCACCAACCATTGATGTTACGATTGACACCAACCGAATCTGCGTTGAAGACGCTGCATTGCTGACCTTCACTACAAACACGCAGTATTACAGCGAGTTTTCTTGGGAACCATACGGCAGTTCTGACGACACTCTCATTGTTGCGGGTACAGATTCATTGGCATTCAGCATTATCGATACTTCTTTCCATGTTATAGCCATGGTGAGCAATTTCTGTGGAGACGATTCTGAAGAGGTTATTTACAAGGTGATTGACTGCACTCTGGATGTTCCAAACGTGTTCAACCCTGAATCATCTGTTCCTGAGAACCAGTACTTCAATATTGTAGCGCTGGAGCTTCACCCTGGAAACAACATGAAAATTTTTGACCGCTGGGGCAGAAAGGTTTATGATGAAGACAACTATCATCTGAATCCATGGAATGGAGGGAAACAAAGTGACGGGGTATTCTACTTTGTACTCGAAAGACCTGGCTTCGAAGCAGAAACCGGATATGTTCACTTAGTTCGAGGTGCTGGCCAATAATGGCCGCTTCGCGAAAGCCGTATGAAAGTCATAGACCACTTAAGGGATGCCAAGAGCACTCTTTTTTCTATAGAAATACTTCCTCCTCTGAAGGGTAAAAGCATTGATTCGCTCTTCAATGGCATTGAACCTCTGTTGGAGTTCAACCCTTCGTTTGTGGATGTTACCTACCACCGTGAAGAATATGTTTATAAGAAGCGTCCGGGAGGTTTTTTGGAAAAGGTCAGCATCAAAAAAAGACCCGGAACAGTAGGTATCTGTGCTGCCATTATGAACAAGTACGGCATTGATGCTGTGCCGCACATTATTTGCGGTGGATTTACGAAGGAAGAGACCGAGAACGCCCTGATCGATCTTAACTTTTTGGGCATTGATAATGTACTTGCGTTGCAAGGAGATTCCATCAAGACCGAACCGAATTTTGTACCGGAACCTGATGGGCATTCCTATGCCAACGAATTGGTGGAACAGATCGTGAATCTGAACAAGGGAACGTATTTGGATGAAGATCTTAAGAATGTAAAGGAAACGGACTTCTGTATTGGGGTTGCGGGATATCCAGAAAAGCACATCAAGGCACCGAACAGAAAAACCGATCTTAAATACCTGAAAAAGAAGGTGGATGCCGGTGCCGAGTACATCGTTACGCAGATGTTCTTCGACAACAAGGTTTATTTCCGTTTTGTGGAGGACTGTCGTGCTGCCGGAATTGATGTTCCGATCATTCCGGGTATCAAGCCATTGACCACCAAAAGTCAGGCGAGTATTTTACCGAGCCTTTTCCATATTGATGTTCCGGAAGACCTGTTTGATGAGGTTGATAAATGCAAAGACAATGATGCTGCCTATGAGGTTGGTGTTGAATGGTGCATTGCTCAAACCAAGGAACTGATTGAGGCTGGTGCTCCATGCCTTCATTTCTACACCATGGGAAAATCGGACGCCACCAAAAAAGTGGCCGAGGCGGTTTTCTAAGGCTTCTGCTTGGCCAGCATTCGGGCCACGTACTTCCCAACAATATCGAATTCCAAATTCACCTTATCACCGACTTTAAGGTTCTTGAAAGTGGTGTGCTCAAACGTATAGGGAATGATAGCAACTGAGAAGCCACTGTTTGAGGTGTCAAAAGCTGTTAGGCTCACTCCGTTAACGGTAATGGAGCCTTTATCGACCGTAAAATTATCCCCCTCAGTATGCTTGAAGCTGATAACATGACTTCCATCCTGCGCTTGAATCGACAATACCTCACCCAGCTGATCCACATGCCCCTGAACAATGTGGCCGTCAAATCTACCATTGGCCAACATGCAACGCTCTAAATTCACCTCGTTTCCAAATTCAAGCTGACCCAAATTGGTACGCTTCAGCGTTTCGTCAATTGCTGTAACCGTATGCCAACCATTACCAACCTGAACCACCGTTAGGCAAACTCCGTTGTGAGCTACACTCTGATCTACCTTGAGTTGATCTGATATGGGGCTTTCCACAGTGAAGTGAATATTGGACCCTTCCTTCTCCAACTTCACCAGCTTACCTAACGTTTCAATTATTCCTGTAAACATCAGTTGGGTCCAGGTTCAGAGTTTCGGATCAGGTGAAGGAATCCGTGAAGGTCGCGTGGTACTACACCGGTCAGTCGAAGTTCGTTGACCGTACAGATGTAGTAGTAAACCCCATCGCTGCATGGCAGTTTGGTGCTCTGATTGGTTCCATCCCAAAGAATCTCTGGGTCGGTTGTTTCAAAAACCTTCAAGCCCCAACGATTGTAGATCTTAAGATCAATGCTTTCTACAAATGCATAGGGGAAAGGACGGAATTGATCATTGTAGGTATCGCCTCCTGGTGTGAAAACATTGGGCAATGAGTAATTCGAACATGCATCGATGCAGAATGTGTCTGAAATCGACATATTTTGGAACGAATCCACGGCCGCAATAGCATAGCAACCGGCCATTGTGTTCTCCAGCGGGCCATGAGCGAACTCGTTCCAAGGGAAATCATGCGTGGCGATTACTTGCAATTCTCCGCCATACGTTGATGTGTAGAGCACGCGGTACTCCACAATATCATTCGGACACTCTGGAGATTGGTTCCAACTGACATTGTTCAGCAACTCATCGCAGTCAGATTCCACAGTCAAATTCTGTTCACAAGGTGGGATGGAATCCGTAGGCGTAGCACAACTTTCCTGAGACCAGTTGACAATCGGATGAACCACACCGTCAATCGAGTAATGCCCGATGCTCTTTACCAAGTAGCATTGCTCAATGCCGTTTGCAAGTCCGGTATCAACGTAAGTATGCTGCGTGGTTTCACCGATGTAGGCAAAGCTCAGATTCTGTTGTTGCCTGAAAATCTCAAACGTATCATTGATCCAAGGAACCGTTTCGCCCCAAACAATCTGAACCTGATTGTCTGTTCCAATAGCAATAATATAAACTGAGGATGCCTGATCGGATTCGCCTACAGAGAATTCATTTCCCGGCTCAGCATTGTATAGCTCTATCTTATAATAAAGCTCCAGTTCCTTGGTGTTCAGTATGGTATCTACGTAAACAGTATCGTTCAGATTAAAATTCGTTCCAACCACTTGGAAATTCGCAGGGTCGGTAATGTCTGACCGAAGCACTCGATATTCGTAGGGCCCTGGAATCTGAATGGTGTCGAGCTCAGTCGGCTTGCTCCATGCCACATAAACTGAACCGTTTACCAGATCCGTGTTGCGAACGCTGACATTTGTAATGATGGGTAGATCACGGTTCAACTCTTCACAGAATTCCTCGCTTGCATATCCAACCGCTCCATCAGGGAAACAGGCAACCACCATGTAACAATACCGCAAGCCCATGGTAAGACCCGCCCCTCCGTTATCATCCAGATAGGTTGTTGCTGCCAATCCGCTGGTTGAACCGATAAACTGATAGCCTGTGTATGTTGGCACCCCAACCTCACATGTATCTGGTACAAAACCGTATTCCTCAATTCTGCGATAGACCTTATAGCCAACAACTTCGCCACAAACACTTTGATCCCAACTCAGCTGAATGGCATTTCCTTGTGCGTTGGCCTGTGGATTCTCGGGCGCTGGCCCTACAACAGTGATGAACGTTGTGTGGTAATCAACCAATGACTGCTCATTCAATGGCGGATCATCTTCAGCCCTGAATGACATGGTGTAAGGTTGTACCTGAACATGACTACAATTCGTGATCCAACGGAAAGTACTCACAGCTGTATCCTGTGCAGAAACCGGCTGATTGAATGTTGCTGGATTTGTAGCTTGCTGAAGAGGGCCTCCGGTTCCTGTTAAGGTTACGGGGTCGCCATCAGGATCCCAAGCTTTTACCAGGAACTCTAACGTGTCGCCAGCTTCAACACAAATCTCATTGATCGTTTCTACAATTGGCGGGTTGTTGTTACATGGCAGAATCGTCACCTGCATGTCTCTGATCATGTATCCCACCGGGAAGTAAGAGCCGTCTGACAACCTCCTCCATTCAACGATCTTGATGGCGAAATTGTACTCTCCCTGCTGCGTTGGCGCATCCCAAACAAGATCTCCTGTAACGGGATTTATTGAAATGCCATTGGGGAAAAGATAGCCTCCAATCGGGTCTCCGAATTCTCCAGCACACACCGTGAGCTCATAACTTAAACTGTCACCATCCGGATCATAAGCCCCTGGATTATGTTCGTAAACCCTTCCCACACAACCATCATCGATCGGTGGATTCAACAAAACGGGTGTACTACTCGGCCCCGCAAACGGGTTCAGAGTAATTTGGGTCTCTATGTAAAACGGAACATTGATGGAATTGGGTATGTTGACAATACCTCCATTCCGATTCGGGTCTTCCATTGAAATAGTGTAGGTAGAAGAACTGGCATAAGAATGCTCGTAGGTGTAAATATTCTTCTTGACCCCAGGTTGAATAACCACTCCATCGCCATTACCGTTGACCCTTGGAACCGTATCAATGCTTCCATCGCCCCAGTTCACCTCCAAAAAGGGTCTGTCTGCAGGACTATCGGGAACCGTATACGTGGTAACCGTTGCACGAACCGTTAATCCGCCAAGAAACTCAATGGTTATTTCCCCTGCACGATTGTGTGTAGCCTTGGCACCCAAAGTTGCAAAGAGCACAAGCATCGTGGTAAAGAGGTGTTTCATACAGGGAGGTTCCTTTTGCTAAACCAACTAAAGGTAGGGTTTATTGTGCTCAGGCTTTGTTAATAATCAATCACTTGCTGCTCCATTTCGGTGGGCAGTTCTCGGTATTCGTATTGCTGGTTTCGGAGCTGAGGCTCGAACCCCGCTTCGCGAATTGCTTCCTGAATGGCATCTGCTGTAAATCGGTGCGGTGCTCCAGCAGCAGAAACCACATTCTCTTCGATCATAATGGAACCGAAATCGTTAGCACCGGCATGCAGACACATCTGCGCGGTTTCCTTGCCAACCGTAAGCCAAGACGCTTGAATATTGTCGATGTTCGGAAGCATGATGCGCGAAATGGCGATCATCCGCACATATTCATCGGCTGTGCAACTGTTACGAATTCCTTTTACTCTTCTCAGCAGTGTTCCATCATCTTGAAATGGCCAAGGAATGAAAGCAATGAATCCTTTCGCATTTGCTGGCTTTTTGGATTGCGATTCACGGATCCAAACCAAATGCTCAAAACGTTCTTCCAATTTTTCAATATGTCCGAACATCATGGTTGCTGAACCTGTAATATGGAGTTGGTGCGAAGCTTCCGCTACATCCAACCATTCACGGCCCGTGCATTTTCCTTTCGAGATCAATCTCCTGACGCGGTCATTCAGAATTTCTGCACCCGCACCCGGAAGACTGTCCAAACCAGCAGCTTTCAGTTCGGTCAGAACTTCCGTATGGGTCATTCCTTCCAACTTGGAAATGTGGGCGATCTCTGGCGGGCCAAGGGCATGCAGCTTCAAATTCGGATATAAGGACTTCAGTTCTCTGAAAAGGTCTGCGTAATATTTCAACCCTAATTCTGGGTGATGTCCGCCTTGCAGAAGCAACTGCTCGCCACCATAACGGAAGGTCTCCTCAATTTTCCGCTTGTAAGTTTCAATGTCGGTTATGTAACTCTCTGCATGACCAGGAATACGGTAGAAGTTGCAGAACTTGCAGTTCGCAATGCACACGTTGGTCGTGTTCATGTTACGGTCAATGATCCAAGTTACTTTTCCATCGTTCCGCTTGGTCTTGCGAAGTTCATTTGCCACGAACATCAGGTCGGCCAGACCAGCATTTTCGAACAGAAACTGTCCTTCCTCAGCTGTTAGCCATTCGGTCTGGAGTGCCTTGTCGAGAAGTTGCGTGCAATTCATAGTTACTGGTCAGTTAAACAAGGGCCGATCAAATGTGTTCGCACCAAACAACCCGATCTTACCTGTGTTAAAGTTGGTACTTTTGGAAGCGCGAATTTACGAATTGAGAAGGGGTTTCGTCCCGTGTAGGTAAACACGCAAAACAAGTGTAAAATGGGCAGAGAAAACGACAAGGTTAGAGTAGGAATTACATGTGGCGATGTCAATGGAATTGGACTTGAAGTGATCATCAAGACCTTTTTGGACAATCGCATTTTCGAGCTCTGTACGCCCATTCTTTATGCTTCAAAACAGGTGGCTTCAGAGTATCGGAAAGCACTCGACATCAAAGATTTCAGTTTTGAACCGACAAGATCGGCTGAAGACGCCAATCCGAAACGCGCCAATGTGATCAACGTTTGGAAAGAGGAACATCAATTGAATCTTGGAACTCCGACAAAAGAAAGTGGCGAATTGGCGTTGAAATCGCTCCAAGCAGCAACCGCTGACCTGAAAGAAGGTAAGATAGATGTGTTGCTGACCGCTCCTATCGACAAGAACAACATCCAATCAGAGGAATTCAAGTTTCCCGGACATACAGAATATTTGGCGGACGCCTTTGGAACAGATGAGTATGCCATGCTAATGGTTAGCGACAGCTTGAAGGTCACCTTCATGACGGGGCATGTTCCACTGGCAGAAGTTGGCAAGAGCCTTACTTTTGAGAGCATCATCAAAAAAATCCGTTTCCTGAACAGAACCATGCCTCAGGATTTCGGCATCCGAAAACCCAAAATTGCGGTCCTTGGCCTTAATCCTCACAATGGCGATGGCGGCATTCTGGGTAGTGAAGAAAAAGACCTGATCGCACCCGCCATAAAGAAAGCAAAGGAAGACGGCATTCTGGTTTTCGGGCCGTTTGCCGCTGACGGATTTTTCGGTTCAGGTGCATTCCATCAGTTTGATGTGGTATTGGCCATGTACCACGATCAAGGGCTGATCCCATTCAAGACATTGAACTTTGACCGTGGTGTGAATTACACAGCCGGGCTACCAAAAGTTCGCGTTTCTCCCGACCACGGAACTGGGTTCGATATTGCTGGAAAGGGCATTGCCAGCGAAAGCTCATTCAGAGATGCGCTGTATCTCGGCATTGACCTTTTCCATGAGCGTGAGCGGTATAGTGAATACACCGAAAACGTTCTTCAGCCGCAGAAAGAGCCGCGTGGTGGAGATGGTAACCGCAGGGGCGACAGCAGAAAAGGTGGTAAAAAACCTACTGGACAGAAGCAAAAAGAGTCAGTTTCTGACAACGAAAATTAATCGTTGTAGCTTAAGATCAATTAATTACCTTTGCAGCCCTCGTTCTGAAACATGGGAAAGTCAAGCGAATTCATGATTCAATTCTCTGGATTGAAGTTGGGAGTTCACCAATTTGAATTTTCGGTTGACAACTCGTTCTTTGAAAAACTCGATTATTCTCCGATCAAACGTGGAGAAGTTGCAGTGAATCTGGAGCTGGAAAAGAAACCTGCCCTGCTTACGCTCAACTTCAAACTTGATGGATGGATCGGTGAAACCTGCGACCGTTGTGCCGTGGATTATCACCAGAAATTGAACGGAGAACACCAGATGTTTGTGAAGTTCGGTGAGGAATATGATGAACCAGATGACAATCTGATCATCCTTCCGCACGAAGCATACGAACTTGACGTTACGCAACTGGTCTATGAGTTTATCGGGCTGAACGTTCCACTGAGAAAAGTTCCCTGCGAAGAAGATGGTGACACATCCATCTGCGATCAGGAAACCTTGAAAGCTTTGGAAAGTTCAGATTCAGAAGAGGAAAAGGAAAACCCCTTGTGGGCAGAATTGAATAAGATCAAAGATCAACTGAAAGACTAACACGATCAATTATATAGGTTATGGCACATCCTAAACGAAAAATATCCAAGCAGCGTAGAGACAAGAGACGTACGCATTACAAAACTGAGGCTCCAACTGTAGCTGTTTGTCCAACAACTGGCGAGCCGCACATTTACCACCGTGCTCATTGGTACGAAGGAAAGCTTTACTACAAGGGTAAAGTGGTTATGGAAAAGGAAGCATAGAATCCTGAAAAACGGATTTGCGAATGATAGGATTGCGGCTAACTTAGCCGCAATTTTTGTTTAGAGGGGAAGGGAAAAACCATCGGAATGACCAAAACCAGAGCGGCCATAACTGGAATAAATACTTGGGTTCCTGAGTACAGACTCACGAATGCGGAACTCGAAAAAATGGTCGACACCAATGACGAGTGGATACAAACTCGTACGGGCATTCAAGAGCGAAGAATCTTAAAGGGAAAAGACAAGGGTACGTCAACTATGGCAATTCCTGCGGTTAAGGGATTGTTAAAAAAGACCGGAACCGACCCAAGAGATATCGATCTGGTGATCTGTGCCACGGTAACTCCTGACATGCAGTTTCCAGCCACCGCGAACATCATTTCAGACAAGTGTGGTCTGATCAACGCTTTCAGCTTTGATCTGAACGCAGCTTGTTCTGGGTTTATTGATGCAGTGACCACCGCTTCAATGTACATTGAAAGTGGACGATACAAGAAAGTGATCGTTATCGGTGCAGATAAGATGTCGTCTATAATTGATTACACTGATCGTGCAACATGCATCATTTTTGGAGATGCAGCTGGTGCCGTGCTGATGGAACCAAACGATGAAGGTTTCGGCCTCATTGACCACAGACTTTACTCCGATGGCTCTGGCGTGGTACACTTGCATCAGAAAGCAGGGGGATCCATGCGACCAGCAACCCATGAAACAGTTGACGCTCGCGAGCATTATGTTTATCAGGAGGGCGCTGCTGTATTCAAGTTCGCAGTGACCAAAATGGCAGAAGTTTCGGAGGAAGTGATGCAGCGCAACAATCTCACGGCAGATGATGTTGCTTACCTGGTGCCACATCAGGCCAATAAAAGGATTATTGATGCCACGGCATCGCGAATGGGAGTGGATGAGGAAAAAGTGATGCTGAACATCATGCGATATGGCAACACGACAAACGGCACCATTCCACTTTGTTTGGATGAGTGGGAGTCGAAACTGAAGAAAGGAGATAACCTAATAATCAGTGCATTTGGCGGTGGTTTTACATGGGGCGCGCTCTACGTAAAATGGGCCTATGATGGGGCCTCAGCAGCCAATTGATCGGATACAGATTTTTATACCTTTAATCTCATAATCGAGGAAAATATGGATGTCAAGGAAATCCAAGAGTTGATAAAATTCGTAGCCAAATCTGGCGTAAGCGAGGTAGATATTGAGTCGAAAGACTTTAAGATCTCCATTAAAACTCCACCTTACAGAAGAGGTGGTCAACCAGAGGTTCAGATCGTGCAAGCGGTGCCTGCACAGCCTGCGCCACAAACCGTTGTTGCGGCTCAACCAGTTGCTCAGCCTGCTGCCGCAGAAGCAGCACCTGCTGCTGCCAAAGAAGCTGCCAGCGCTGCCGAGAATGGAAACTACGAAGAGGTGAAATCTCCTATGATCGGAACTTTCTATCGCTCTCCATCGCCAGAAAAACCACCGTTTGTGGGAGTTGGCGATGAAGTGAAAAAAGGCGATGTGATCTGCATCATTGAGGCCATGAAACTCTTCAACGAGATTGAAGCCGAAGTAAGCGGTAAGATTGTTAAGGTGTTGGTTGATGACTCTACTCCAGTTGAGTACGACCAGCCACTTTTCCTTATTGAGCCGCATTAAGTCTAACGCAAACCCGCTTTCGTGTTTAAGAAGATTCTCATAGCCAACCGAGGTGAAATTGCTTTGCGCGTGATCAGAACGTGCAAAGAGATGAACATCAAAACGGTAGCGGTTTACTCCACTGCCGATAAGGACAGTCTACATGTTCGCTTTGCGGATGAAGCCGTTTGCATTGGTCCAGCACCAAGTCCTCAGAGTTATCTGAATATTCCGAGCATCATGGCTGCGGCTGAGATCACGAATGCCGATGCCATTCATCCGGGTTACGGTTTCCTTTCTGAGAACGCCAATTTCTCCAGAATCTGTGGAGAGCATGGAATCAAATTCATCGGTGCCTCGCCAGATATGATCGATGGCATGGGCGATAAAGCTTCTGCCAAAGAAACCATGGAAAAGGCCGGTGTTCCGTGTATTCCAGGTTCAAAAGGGTTGCTAAAAGACCTTGAGGACGCCAAGAAAACTGCCAAGAAGATCAAATATCCGATCATGATGAAGGCCACTGCTGGTGGCGGAGGAAAGGGTATGCGGGTGGTTTGGAGCGAAGATGACCTTGAAGATGCATGGAATTCGGCCACCCAAGAGGCAAGAGCTTCGTTTGGGAACGATGGCATGTACATGGAGAAGTTCATCGAAGACCCGCGGCACATTGAAATTCAGATCATTGGCGACCAGTTTGGCAACTACTGCCACCTGTCGGAGCGTGATTGTTCCATACAGCGCAGACACCAGAAACTGGTAGAAGAAACACCTTCGCCATTCATGACAGATGAATTGCGCGACCGCATGGGCGAAGCTGCTGTTAAAGCGGCCGCAGCGGTGAATTACGAGGGTGCAGGAACCGTGGAATTCTTGGTGGACAAGAACCGCGACTTCTACTTCATGGAAATGAACACGCGGATTCAGGTAGAGCACCCGATCACGGAAGAGGTCATCAATTACGACCTCATCTGGGAACAGATAAAGGTGGCGGCCGGTGTTCCTGTTTCAGGAAACCATTATTTCCCACAGATGCATGCCATTGAGTGTCGTATCAACGCAGAAGACCCTTATCATGGGTTCCGTCCAAGCCCAGGTTGTATCACCACGCTACATACGCCCGGTGGGCATGGGGTTCGTATCGACTCCCACATTTATGCTGGTTATTGCATTCCACCTAACTACGATTCGATGATTGCAAAACTCATCACTGTGGCTCAGACCCGCGAGGAAGCCATTGCCAAAATGCGTAGAGCACTGGATGAGTATGTGATTGAGGGCATCAAAACCACCATTCCGTTCCATCGTAAATTGATGGACGATGAGAATTTCATCAAAGGCAATTACACCACCAAATTCATGGAGAGCTTTGAGCTTTGACAGTTAAAAGCCCGTAAACAGAAACGGCCAAGCTTTGAGCTTGGCCGTTTCTGTTTCAACTCAATCTTACATCTGTCATTCCCAAGGCGAAGAAGCAAAATACGTTTCCACATCAAGGTCAGCAGCAAACTCCTGATATTCCTTAGTTCCGAATATGGGTTGTGCCGCAGCTTGGAACTTCTCTCCATTTTCCCAAACAATAATAACCGCCTGTGTGTTTTCTGCTAACGTTGGCATCCCCTCCTCACTTAACTTGTAAACCTTGAATTCGCGGGCAAACTTGTAACCGTCATAGTTATTCAAGGAATTGAAGAAAGCATCTCTTTTTCCGCCAAAAGCATCGTCTGTTTTCCCTCTTCGAATTGCAAACTCCACAACGGTTCCAGGAGTTTTAATGGTCTCCATATCAAAAGATTCTCCATCCACTGTCTCTAATAAGGCATAGGCCAGTGGGTTGAAACTGGAAAAGTAGTCTTTGGTTACCTGCTCTGGCATTAATCGACCTGCGGTTTCTCCAAATCCTTGCATGGAACTCCAATGCGTCATCCCAATTAAGATGTTGTCCAGATTAAGGTCAGGAAAAACGGTAAAGAAAGGTTTCCACTTTCCTTCGTTCAATGTTGCTTCTTCCTTTCCCAATACCTCAACAAACTTTGCTCTAGTTTCTAAGAATGTCTGATGTTGTCCATCTTTGGATTGGTTGATTGCTATTTCAAATACCGAACTCATTTTTTCTGTTTTAGGTTGTTCTTCTGTTTTGATTTCCTCTTTCTGGTTGGAGGCACAACTTGTAATTAACGCCACGCAAGCAAAGACTACTTTCATTTTTTTCATGTTCATTTCAATTATTAAATGTTGAGGCCAAAATTCTATCTTAGTGTCTTTATTTACAAGTAGTTACATTTTTATTAATTAGTAATTATTTTGTTACCAATGCTGATTTTCAATTACTTATGAGATGAAAAAAGTTGACATTGATTCAAGGCGTTTCAACAATATGGTGGAGAACATAAAAAAATATGGCGGCTGTCCGGTTAGCGCAACCTTGAAAGTGATAGGGGGGAAATGGAAGCCTTTGATTCTCTATTTTATTTCAGTTGACGTAAACAGATTCGGGCTACTTCAGCGCATGATGCCAGGATGTAGTAAACGTATGATGACCACCCAACTGAGAGAATTGGAAACAGATGGTCTAGTTAATAGAGAGGTATTTGCGGAGGTTCCGCCAAAAGTTATTTACACCCTAACCGCCAAAGGAGAGAGCCTGCGCCCCATTTTCAGCGAACTCAGCAAGTGGGGAATTGAGAACGTCTTAGAACCGAAATTACATTCAGATTGATTAAGCCTACGATGCCCTAAGTTTATGCTCCAACCATCGGTTGTAATTCACCAGCTCGGCATCTTCGCTTCTTGGCGAAGTGGTTTTCGTGAATAGTTTGATGCGGTCTTTCATTTGCTCGCTGCGAAGCGATCTCCCCTTCAGGAACATGTCTGAAATGAGGTCAAG
Organism: Flavobacteriales bacterium; assembly: GCA_020635535.1. Taxonomy (GTDB): domain Bacteria; phylum Bacteroidota; class Bacteroidia; order UBA10329; family UBA10329; genus UBA10329. The sequence continues at coordinate 253,411 of JACJZP010000001.1, forward strand.
CAGCATCTCTTCCCGCACATTTTCCTGATTCTCCAGCTGATCTTTGAAATCCTTTTTGATCTGCTTCATGCGGTATTCAAGGAAATCGGTATCGCCCAACTCCAAACGGATAAGTATCTCCAGAATGGCAATCCTAAATTTCAAGGGCGCGGCTGTATTCTCAAATCGCTCATGATGATAAAGCTGGTTCAACCGCCTGATGGACTCGCGGTAATTGCCCAGATCGAAGTTGAAAATGGCCAGATTCAGATAAACGAAAACCGTATAAAACGGGGTCTTCTTCAACTTCTCATTATCCTCAAGGTCGTGCAAAATGGAAATGGCCTTATCCATATCCACTTTAGAATAGTTGATGACCAACGAATTGTAGTAGAAGAACATGAACCGATCGTAATGCAACCGATCGAACTCTTCCATAGCCAGCTTCAGCTTTTCTGCCCACTCCAGTGATTCTTCCAACCTGTTGTTCTTGAAAAGCGCATTCACCATATAGGTCAACATCTGTAGTTTGGTCTGATGATTCGCCTTATTGAAAAGCTTCTCATTATCAAACTCCGCATAGGTTATGCGCAGATAATCTTCCAAATTGGCATAGTCGTGCTGCTGCAAAAGAATCTGACTAACAGCCTGATAGATCTTAAAGCGAAGTGCCGAACTTCCTTTCAGCTCCTTACTATCTGTTAGTTGCTGAACGGTTTCCTGAAGCATATCCACTACAGGATTATCTACGGGAGAGAAATTCTGAGTGATCTTCAGCTTGTATTTTACCGTTGCCAGAATATCATCTATCTGCCGCAGTGACTTCAACCTCAACTCATTTTCCTGTCGCTTGAGTATGTAAGTTTCGGGGTTAATGCTGAGCATTTCCTGGGACAAGCGGATGTACTCGGTATATATCAGGTCGAGCAGTTCAAGATTCTCTAAAGACATTGCTCTTTTCTCAGCTTTTCCAAGAAAATGCTCTGCCAAAGAGTGAAGATTTCTTGACATGTAATGCCGCGCCAAACTGTACAGATTGATGGCCTGCGTAACGTCTTCATCCTCAAAATGCTGCAGCATGAGGCATTTGCTGAGGTCAGATTTCAACCTATTCTTCAATCGGTAATAAGGGTTCTTATTTCCTTCAGGATAAAGTTTGGAGCTGGCAGCATCCTCATCAAACTGTTCGCGTTCTCTTTTTATGATGTCAAACAATTCGATGTCTTTTCTTGGTTGATTGGCGCTGATGCGGGAAGAGTAGATCTTGAAGAATCGAATCTCTTCCTTATTCAGACCAAGAATCATTTGATTGAGCGTGTCCATTTGAGCGCGTAAGAAATATTGAAATTACAAAAGCAATTGTACAATCAAGGGAGTACATTTGGGTAAATGATGTTGGATATGAAGCCATTTGTCAGAATTCTAACCGTGATCTTTACCTCGCTGTTGAGCTTGAATCAAGCCCGATCGCAGGTAACATATGAGATTCAAATTGACAGTTTGGTCGGTTTGCCAGACACGATAACTGATGGAGAAACGGTGACTTTCTACATGCAGATCTCGCTCAATAGCCCACTCATTTACCAAGGCAATATCTATCTGGAACTCGAATACGGTGGTAACTTCTATCAAGTCGATACCACCATAAGTCAAAACTTTCTGAACCCCAACTTCCCGAGTCAGTTACAGGCCACTCACTACTTCTCTACCAATGATGATCTGAGCATAGGCGATAATGTTGTTGTTGTTTGGCCGCGAATTGGAGATGGAATAACCCCTTTACAGACTGTGGCAAATCCATATGAAACCACAATTACATTGCGCGAACCGAACGGAATTGGTGAGAATGGTCCTCAGCGAATTGTTGAGCCATTCATTCGACCCAACCCAGCTGTTGCAAATATTGAATTCGGCCTAAAGCCCGATGTTCAGATTTCGCGTTCCATTCTTTACGACTTAACGGGTAAGATTCTTGCTCAAACCGGCAGAGAAAAACAACTTGACATTTCAAGACTTCCTGCAGGAATCTACTTCGTAGATGTTCTAACCGAAGAAGGCAACGTTTATTCAGATAAGTTGCTCATTACACGCTGAGTCCGAAATCCGATCGGTTAACTTTGCAGCAAACTTCGGCAATGGCTAACCGCAAGTACTGCAACAGTTTAACGGAATACAGTCGCTTCCAAACTCGCGAAGTGACCATTGGTGGTCTGAAACTCGGTGGAAACAATCCAATTCGGGTTCAATCTATGACCACTACAGACACCATGAATACCGAAGCAACGGTTGCTCAAAGCATCCGCATGATAGAAGCAGGTTGCGAGTTGGTGAGAATAACTGCGCCCAGTAAAAAGGAAGCAGAGAATCTGGCCAACATCAAGGCTGAGCTTGTAAAACGCGGCTACAACACTCCAATTTGCGCTGATATTCACTTTACTCCGAATGCAGCAGAGATCGCTGCCAAAATCGTGGAGAAGGTCCGCGTGAATCCAGGCAATTATGCGGATAAAAAGAAGTTCGAGACGATTGAGTACACGGATGAAACCTACCAAGAGGAATTAGCACGAATCCGCGAGCGCTTTTTGCCACTGGTCAAAATCTGCAAGGAACACGGAACAGCCATGCGCATCGGAACCAATCATGGCTCACTCTCAGACAGGATTCTGAGCCGTTATGGCGATACGCCTCTCGGAATGGTGGAGTCGGCCATGGAATTTCTCCGAATCTGCGAAGAAGAGAACTATCACAATATTGTGCTTTCCATGAAGGCCAGCAACACACAGGTAATGGTTCAGGCCTATCGTCTGTTGGTGGCCACCATGATGGAAAACGGCATGAATTACCCGCTGCACTTGGGTGTAACTGAAGCAGGAGAAGGTGAAGATGGACGAATCAAATCCGCTGTTGGCATTGGAACGTTGCTCGAAGATGGGTTGGGAGACACTGTTCGTGTTTCGTTGACCGAAGAACCTGAGTTTGAGATTCCCGTGGCTAAAGCGCTTATTGCACGTTACGAAAAGCGGGCTGAAAAACAGCAATTCATTCCTGCGTACACAGATTATCCTTTAGACCCATTCCAGTTTTTTAAGCGAGAAACAAATGCTGCGCTAAACATTGGTGGTGAAAATGTTCCAAGAGTGGTTGCTGACCTCTCAGGAAAGGAAAAAATTACTCCAGCCAATCTGTTCGCTTTCGGTTACAACTACTCGGTTGAACTGGATAAATGGAACCTGACCGATCTTGCATGCGATTTCCTTTTTATTGGAGACAACCAGCTTGATTTTGAGATTCCAGGAACGCTTGGCATTATTCAAACTTACGGTGGCTGGCAATCATTCAAAGAGCGTCATTATCCACTTTTCACAGTCACTTCTTATCTCAATTCAGCACAGAAATCTGACCAACTGAATCTGATTCAAGCCAAGCTGAATGAGTTTACCCCAGAGTTTCTTGCCCGGTTGGCTGTAGACGCCAGTGCCGTGGTTGTGCTTTTCTCTGAAAACGAGCATGCCATGCCAGAATTGAGGCGGGCAATTATCCTATTGGAGGAGAATGGATTGAAAACACCAGTGATCATTCAAAGGGCCTACTCCTTGGACGAAAGCACCTTCCAACTTTATTCCGCCACGGATATTGGCGGTTTGTTGGTGGATGGTCTTGGTGATGGGTGCTGGATCAACAACTCTGGCATTCCAAACAAAACGCTGAATAATACAGCTTTCGGCATATTGCAGGCAGCCAGAGCAAGAACTTCAAAAACGGAATATATCTCGTGTCCAAGCTGTGGAAGAACCTTGTTTGACCTGCAACAGACAACCGCTATGATCCGCAACAGAACCGACCATTTGAAAGGAATCAAGATCGGTATTATGGGCTGCATTGTGAACGGACCGGGAGAAATGGCCGATGCCGACTACGGATATGTGGGCACTGGACCTGGGAAGATCACACTTTACAAAGGTCAGGAGGTGGTCAAACGTAACATACCATCATCAGAAGCTATGGATGCCTTGGAACAGCTTATTCGTGAGCATGGTGATTGGGTTGAACGTGCAACAGTTGAGGCATAAAAAAGCCTCATGCGTTTGCATGGGGCTTTTGTAATTCAATGGTAAGTTTTGTGCTTACTTCTTTTTCTTTTCGTCAACCCACTCTTTACCGGTCAAAGATTCCCACTTGGTCTTCAGTTCCTGCAACTTTACCATCTCAGCCTCATAGTTAACCTTGGCGTTATCCTTATTGGCTTCTACCTTAATGGTATACTGCTCTATTCTTTGTTTAAGGGCATCGGCTTCTTTCTGCTTATTCTCCACAGTTCTTTCGGAATTTTCTGTGGCTGTTTTATCCTGCGCTACCGCACTAACAGTTGAAAGAGTGAAAGCTGCTAATCCAAGTGCAAATAATTTCTTCTTCATGATGTTCGATTGATTAGTGCTTAAAGTTAGGCAATAAAAAAACCCGCGAACAAATTTGTTCGCGGGTTTTAAATCATTCAACTAATCTTACTGAACCAGAATCTTGCGGGTAACAAGACCCTCGTCAGTAATTACCTGAAGCAGGTAGCTACCACTGGCAACGTTAAGGTTCAATTCCTTGCGGTAGTTTCCGCTAAGAACAGCTCCCTCTGTGTAAACAGCTCGACCGGCAACATCAATCACAGTCAACTGAACTGGAGCCTCAACTCCTCTGATAGTTACCACAAACTGACCATTGGATGGGTTAGGATATACCTCCAATCCGTGCTCAACAGCCTCAGCAATTGAAGTAGGAATATCTGTAACCATAACATCCTCGCAGTAAGTAGATGAGCAACCTGCATCATCAGTCACTGTCAAACAAACATTGTAAGTACCTGCAGCTGTAAATGTGTAAGATGGGTTTTGATCTGTTGATGTTGCACTGGCATCATCAAAATCCCAAGCCCAAGAAACAATCGTTCCGCTTGCCGTACTTGCATCAGTGAAATCAACAGCCAAATTCGTAGCCGAGCTTGTGAAATCAGCACTTGGTCCTATCTCTGTAATTGTCAGAGTCAAATCACCCGTGGCACCGCCCCATCCGTCAACAAGAACATAGTAGGTCTCACCGCCTGTAAGTCCACAAAGAAGAACATTACTTGTAAGAGTTGAACCTCCAGAACCTGATGCATCTGGATCATCATCATTAGCTCCAAGTAGAACTCCGTTACCACCTTCAACGTCTTGACATGATCCGCTGAACACAGCAAGCTGTGTATCGAAAGACGAACCGTCTGAGCTTATAGACACGTTGCCAGAGGCCGGTGCTACGAATGAGTACCACGCACTGTTCTCAATGTCAACATCGATACACCATCCGCCCTGCTCAGTACAACCAACGGTTGGAACAGTGAAGCTGGTTTCCCAAGCGGCTGCATCATAGAACGAGCTATGTGTATATGGACCATTTGCACCCAAACTAAGCGCTTCTGAACCACAAGCTTCATTATTTGTAGGAGGTGAAGCACATGCCACTGTAAGGTCGAAATCACCAACTGTTGGTAGTGTTGAACCACTCCAGTAAGCCACATTGATATAGTAATCCGTGCCTTGCACACTTAGGAAAGTAACCGAAGACTGAATTCCACATTCATCATCGTTAAAATCTACACATACCAACGAGTTGCAATCTCCTTCATAAACCGAAACCTCTGTATCAGCATTGCTACCGCAAGTGGAAACAGTAACCATGTCTCCAGTACCAGCAAACACATACCATACACCTGGTCCTACGGTATTACCGCAATCACTGGCAGTATTATCTGCTGATGCGAAAAGGAAATCTCCAGCAACAACATCGCCACATGCAACAGTTGTAGCACTTGAACAAACATCATTGGCAGGAGGTGTACAGTCTACCACTGAAATAGCCGCTCCCGTCTCATCCAATGCCGCACAGATAGAACCACCTCCCTGTGTAAGAACCGCCAACAGGTCAGCTGCAGTAGAATAATCTCCAGGAGTAAGGGTGTTAGGATCATACACCAAGGTATGGATCACGTAATCTCCCATGGAGGTAACAGCAAAAGATGGTGAACCTGCAGATGAAACCACATCTCCGTTACCATCAACCAACAGGTATGTGGTCTGGTATCCTGAAGGCTCAACTGCGTTACCATCTGCTGTCGCAGAAATGGTAATGAATGGAGCTGACCAACAAGCTGGATTCTCATCAGCTTCAAGTGCACCCGCATCTGGGTTTTCAAGGGCAACAGTTGCTGCTCCACTTACGCTACCACCAGAACAGTTCGCATCGCTAACTGCTGTTAGTGTGTAAGAACCAGATTGTGGGTTATTCAAAGGCAACATGTAAGGATTGTCAGTGATCCCAGTAAGAGGAACCGACTGACCGTCTGGGGTCATCAATGTAACATCCCAGGGGCCTACACCAGTGAAGTCGATCTGAGCTTCAACAGTAGAACCGTTACAAGAAATGAAGTCTCCACTGATGGTTGCTGTAGGTGATGCGTCAGTAATTGTTGCCGACCCACTGGAAGTTCCAGAACATACATTACCATCTGATACCGAAACAATGGTCAATTCACCATAGGTATTAGCAGGCACACCGAATGTGTACGGATTATCAGTAATTCCGGTCTCAGTGGTTCCAGGAGTTCCATCCCAAGCCCACTGTACCGTCCAAGGAGCCGTTCCAGTAAAATCAACTGTAACTATAGCGGAGTTACCTGAACATACCGCTCCACCGCCAGATACAGCAGCCGTTGGTTCTGGATTAACGGTTACAAGCGTACCTGTTTGATCGATGGAACCACAAAGAGAACCGCCACCAGAAGTAGTAAGTGCATGAAGACCAGCCACAGTTGAGGCTGTAAGGTAAATAGGGAGATCTGCAGAGTTAACAACGGCAACATGTACGTAGTAGTCTCCAGCGGCATTAACCGTATAGCTAAGTGCACCTGCATCAAGCACGTTACCTGAAGCGTCTGCCAAAACTCCTGTGACCACATACCCAGCCGGAACCACCTGGTTTGCATCAGGCACCGCAGCAACGGTAGCAGAACCACCGCTCATACAAACTGTGGCAGCAGAAGCTGTAGATGTACCGGCAGCAATGTTTGGACATGCACATGAAACAGTTAGCACGAACTCACCAGCATCAGTGTTGCCTGAAATCCAAGCACCGACATATATGTAATAAACAGTGTCTGGATGTGCATACCAAGAAAGCGTGGACGGACCGAAAGTAGTACCGCAACCATCATCATCCTGATCTAATTGTGTTAGCGCACCGCAGTCCCCTTTGAGGAGCGTTATTTCGGTATCGTACAGGTTTGCAGGATCGTTAACCGTTGAGCACGTACTAAAAGTTACGTCTTGACCATTTCCTTGGAATGTGTACCAAACACCTGGGCCACTGGATGAAATTTCCTCAGTTGCAAAAGAGTTATCCCCTGTGACAACATCGCCACAGAAAATTTCCTCAGCGTCTGCACACAGATTGTTTGCAGGTGGCTCACACGCTGAAGATGTAAGACTCAACAGATAAGTTCCGGATTCACCAGTGAATTCCCACCCACTCACATAGATGTAATACGTCTGACCGTTAGTTGTGGTAAAACCAGAAATCTCAGATGTTACATTACTTGGGTAATTGATATCATCGTTAGATGCCACACATGCACCACCACAGCTTTCAGTAATTCCCAAATAGGTATCATAACCAGAACCGTCAAGAGAAATCGTGTAATCGGTACCATCTCCAACAAAGGAGAACCACACACCTGGTGCAGTTGAGTTACAATCAGGTCCATCAGTAGCAGTTGCACCAGCCGTATTTCCGATAATTGCGTCTCCGCACTCTAACGCAATGGCATTACCACACAGATCATTATCCGGAACAGGCAACGCAGCACAGGATACAGTAAGATCAAAGTCGCCAGTCGCTGACGAAGAGCTGCTGTAATACCCTACATAGATATAATAATCTAATCCGGCCCAAGCTTCAAAAGACAACGAAGAATAAGGCGAGCAACCATCATCGTTACTTCCAATAGTGATACGGTTATTGCAATCTCCAGTAAAAACCGCAATCTCGGTATCAAAACCAGATGTTGACGTACATGTTTCAACAGTCACTGTTTGGTCATCTCCTGTGTACACATACCAAACTCCGTTGCCGATACCAGAAGGTGCGCCAGTATTTGTAGAACCCTCTGTTGTGCCTGCAATATCATCATCACAGAAAACCTCAATCGCATTTTCACAAAGATCATTTGCTGGCGGAGTCACGCATGTTAGACTAAGTGCAAATGCTCCAGTACTCGATCCACTCCAACCGGTTACATTGACATAATATGTCTGACCGTTAACAGTGGACAATGAAAGTTCTGAAGTAAGTCCAGAACCGCCATCATCATCGCTTGCCACACATGCACCACCGCATGACTCGACAACTGCTAAATAGGTATCAAAATCGGTAGTCGGGTCATCTGTTGAAAGGATGGCTACATTGCCATCTCCAACAAAGGAGTACCAAACTCCATTGTAAGAACTATGACAACTCGGAGCTCCTGTTGTTGTACTGCCATCTATGGATCCGATATAGGTTCCTGTACAGGTCATTGGCGTAGCATTTGCGCAAAGGTCGTTGGGCACACCTCCACCAGATTGCGCTACAGCTCCAAAAGACCAAGCCAGAGAAAGGCTAAGGATCAGCGCTTTTGTTTTCGAATAAAATGTTTTCATTTCTCTTCAATTGTAGATTTAACCTTTTTAGCCTCCAGCCGCTCCAGAATGGCTTTTTCCTTCAAAGCAGGCTCGCCCATCTCGGTACTGCTAACCTGTCCAGAAAATTTCATCCCAGAAACAACCTTAACATCCGTCTTGACTATTCTATCTGGATGCTGTTGAATATGCGCCTTCTTTTCTTCGGCCGTGAATTGTTTGGCGGTTCCTTTTATCTCCGAATAAGCCTCCGGATTGGCATCAATCCAAGCTTGCTTTTCAGCATCGGATCTGAACATTGGAGTAGCCTTGTTTTGCGCCATGCTCAATTGATATGAGCCGACCAGCACAACCAATGCCACTAATCGTCTAAGTGTTTTCATGTTGATTGTAGATTAATTAAAGGTTTGTTTTTGTTTCAGTCGTGAACCATGCAAGGTATGGAATGAATCTTCATGACGCAACATATCTGACATCTATCAGTGAAATCAGGCTCGATTTCAGGTTTAAATACTGGCTTTTGTCTTGAGAGGACGATTTACACCATGAGACATAAATAAAAGGCCCCGTCCATTCTGGACGGGGCCTTTCACACCAAGCTCTACAAGAGAGCGTTATCAGTGAATCTGAATCTTACGGGTTACAACCGATTCTTCCGTTACCACTTGAAGCAGGTAGCTTCCGTTAGCTACATCCAAGTTGAGGTTCTTGCGGAAATCACCATTAAGTGTTACTCCTTCTGTGTAAACCGTTCTACCAGTCATATCGATAATGGTCAGTTGCGCAACAGCTTCAACTCCACTGATCTCAACCACAAATTCTCCGTTAGATGGGTTAGGATACACGCTCAGTCCATTATCCAATGCCTCATTGATACCGGTTACAATATTGTAAACGCAGATATCGAACGTAGGTGTAGATGAAATTGCAGTATACCAGTGATATACTCTGACATAGTAAGTGTTTCCAGGTGTAAGACCTGTAAGGTTGGCTGTTTCTGTCTCTCCATCAAATGTGTTGTCCACACAATCAAGGCTGGTCAACGAACCGCAAGAACCTTCAAACACTTCAAGTACAGCATCGAAATCGGCTGCTCCGGTCACATCAACAGTAGCCGTTGTACCATCGGCCATAAAGCTGAACCAAACATCATCATTGGCAGTTCCAGCACAGCCAGCCATTGACTGGGTAGCTGATTCTACAGTACCAGAGGTTGTAACACAAGATGTACCAACAGTAAGCGACTGTGCTCCCTGACAATCATCGTTAGCAGGAGGAGCGGGTGTTTCGTAAACACAGATGTCGAAAGTTGTTGTTGTTGGAGCACCATTGTACCAATCGTAAACACGAACGTAGTAGGTATTACCCTGAGTTAGGCCTGTAAGGGCAACAGACTCTGTAGCTCCAGATAAGGTTGCGTCTTCGCACTCTAAGCTTGTCAACGAACCACAAGAACCATCGAATACTTCAAGTACAGCATCGAAAGAAGAAGAACCAGTAACCGATACCGTGGCCGTTGCTCCAGTGGCAACAAAACTGTACCATACGTCATCGTCTGCAGTTCCTGCACAGCCAGTTGTAGATTCAGTTGCACCTGCAACATCCCCAGATGTTGGGCTACAGCTGCTTTGTACTGTTAAACTCACAGCACCTGAACAGTCGTCATTTGCTGGACCACAAGGATTAACCGTGATTGTTGCCCCAACAAGGTCTAATCCAGCACAGATTGAACCACCACCTTGAACAAGAAGTGCATTCACATCTACGGCATTCTGACCAATGGCAAGAGCTGGAACCAATTCATTCGGGTCGTAAACCAACGTATGGATGGTGTAAGTTCCAGGAGCGCTAACTGTAAAAGAAGGCCCAGTGCTTACTTGAGTAACCACACCATTTTCAACAAGACCATAATCCTGAGAATAACCGTTTGGAAGCACCTGTCCGCTTGGTGTTGCTGAAATAATTACAGGAGACCCATCATAGCATGGTGCTGCATCAGCCGTAATAGTGCCCGCATCGAAACTTTCTGGACACGTACAACTCATAGCCACATCATAAATAGCCTCAGGAGCTCCACAAGCATAACCTTCAAAACCTGTTGGCACAATTAAAAGGTAGTATGTACCAGCTACTGCTGAGTAGCTCAGGGTCTCAGTGTTGCATGCACCAGCAGTGGCTTCAGCAAGAATATTGAAATCCGTACAGTTATCAATCAATAATGCATTCAACGGAAGCCCACCTCCAAAATCGAATTCAAGATCCATGTCTGAAGCAACTGTTAGCTCAAAGTAGTCAAGGTCTCTTGTTCCACCATTTGCAAAGGTGGTTCCCGATACGGTCTCACCGCATGAAATAGAACCGTAGGTAGGTGTGCCTGGCAATAGGCCACATCCATCATTGTCTGTGTTACCACAAGTTTCTCCCTCGGCAGTTCCGTTTTGTGACGTGTAAGTACACGGACACTGAATACTGAAAGTTTGCGTTTGCGCATCATCGAACTCCGCATCGACCAATATGTAGTATTCTACTCCAGCAGTAAGGTTCATACCTCCATACTCGCCAGCCAATAGCACATCAGAAACACAAGACCAACCAATGGTATCGCACCCAGCTGATACAGGCTTATACATGTAATCGAAGAAGTTCGTCTCTGATGAAGCAGTCACTTCAATGGTGTGTACACCAGTAGTCGTTGGCGTAAAGCTGTAAAGTTGTTCCTGACCGTAAGTCGTAAACCCACACCCTGTAGTGAACTCCCAATCGAGCACCCCAAAGCCGCTAAAATCTACTGTTTGGGGAACATCACAACCAGATATTGTGATTATGTCATCACACGGAGTGTTAAACCCAGCAACAATGGCATTATCAATCGCCACTCCTGTTGCCCATCCACCTCTGTCAGAATGTAAAAATCCAATCATCATCTGATCAGTGAAAGTGTAGGTGGTCTGATTAACAACAATCGAACTCGGTATTATCCAGCCATCTTCAACCCAGCCATCATTCAGGGTAGTTGCCTCCAATGGTAGGTATAGCCAGTTTGCACCAGCATCATAGCTAATGGTCAAGTATCCCACTGACCACTGATAAAGTGAATCATAAAAGACATCATAAAGAACAATGGCAGAATCAAAGGGAGTAAAGTCCATAATTGGGCTTATAAGCACATCCTCCAACTTGTTCTGATCTACAGCGTCATCGTTAGAAATGGCGAATGGACTCGCGTCCAGTGAGGCAGGAACATCCCAATATAAACTAGTGTAAGGCCCTTGCCCAAACGCCCAGCCATCTGATGGCGTGGTGGAAGAGATTCCAGTAGGAAAGGTTTGATCCATGGTCTGTGTCCAACCTGTTGGAGCAGTAGCAGCATCGAAATCCTCGCCAAGCAGAATGGCGAAGTTTTGAGAAAAACCCGCTTGGGTGGTCAGGACAAGTACCGCTACTAATAGTGAATAGATTTTTTTCATATCAATGTTTTTTAGAACTGAAAAGAACTGTTATTTCTCCTCTACCTTCTTGGTTTTAGCGTTTGTAGACTGCTCTTTCATTCGAGCTTCTAACTGTTCTCTAGTAAGAAAGGCTGCTCCATTTACACGCTTAGCACTCGCTGAACGTTGGTTAACTGTAGAGACATGCTTTTCATCTACATTTTCGGTAGTGGAACCTTTAACAGAAGTCTTTTCTGCGTCCACCTCTGCTTTGGTAGCAGCTGCCTTGGATTGCGCGTTAGCCGCTCCAACCGACAAGCTTACCATAGCAACTAGGGTAAATAGTTTTTTCATCGATGTATAGGTTTATTATTTTGTTAATGCAAAGCTAACATTAGACGAACAAGAACAAAAGTGTTCAGCAATAGATCTATAAAGGGTGTCTCTCTTTTGTCATCAAGGAGTCAAAACGGGCTCGGACAAGGTCAAACTCTGCCTTTGTACCTATTGAAACAGGGTCAGAAGATGGCAACTCTTCTTTTCGGTGGTCTACCTGTTTTCCATTCTTCCAGAATCTGAAACACACATGAGGCCCCGTTGCAAGACCCGTGGAGCCCACATATCCGATGATATCTCCCTGACTTACCCTGACCCCTGGTTTGATCCCATTGGCAATCTTGGACATATGCAGGTATTGCGTCTCATAAACACTGTTGTGGCGCATTTTAACATAATTACCGTTGTTGGCCTTGTACCTTGCCTCAGTAATAACCCCATCACCCACGGCCATTATCGGAGTTCCTTTGGGTGCCGCATAGTCTGTTCCCAAGTGCGGTTTTACTCTTTTCTGAACAGGATGAAACCGTTTTAGATTATATCCGGAACTAATGCGCGAGAACTTAACGGGTGCCTGCAAGAATGCCTTTTTTAAATTATCGCCCTCCGCGTTGAAATAGCCTTTCTCGTTCTCTGATTCAAAAAAGTATGCTTTGATAGGTTTCCCGAAATGCGTGAACGTAGAAGCAAGAATCCGATCAACTCCAATGGATTTCCCTTCAACGTAATTCTCTGTGTACAGAATCTCAAACTCATCTCCTTTCTGTATGCGATAGAAGTCGATGGTCCATGCATAGATCTCTGAAAGTTCGATGGCCAGCATGGGGTCTGCATGCTGTTTTTGTAGGTCAACGTAGAGTGAGGAATTGACCACGCCTTTTACATATCTGGTCTTCTTCTCTATCTCTTTCTGTCCCTTGTAAACATGTATACTATCGCGAAGATTGTACACCACATAATCAGTAGCGTTGGGCTCATATATGAAACAAGTGGCATAACCGGCAGAATCCTTTGTGCAGAAAATGGTGTAAGGTTTACCGGCAGCGAGCTTTCGCACATCGAATACTTCGCGCGAAGCTTTGGCTATCTGATCAATGGTTGCGTATGGAACACCGTACGGAAGAAGAATGGAGGAAAGATTCTGGTTTTTGCCAACCTTATCTTTTATAACCAGGAATGAGTCGGTTACCATACCGTATTCCTCGTTCACCTCATGGGTCATCTCTTCATCAATGGGAACAGAATCTGCACCACCCGAACCGCCACATCCATAAAAGAACAGACCAATTACAACGAACAACAACCACGCATTCCTAATCATCCCCTCAATTGTGTTGCTTCTATCTCAATAGGGTAACGGTTCCCTGCTCAGAGAAATTATCACCGTTAACACCTTTTAGATCAAGCACATAGTAGTAAGTTCCAGACTCTGCTTTAGCACCACCGTTTATTGTTCCGTCCCAACCCCAATATTCTGTTTGTGGAATGGCGCCTTCATAGGTAAAAACAGGTCTTCCCCAACGATTGAATATGTGCATATTGGCTTCGACAACCGCATATGTTTCGGGCTGGAACCACTCATTAAAATCATCTCCATTTGGTGTAAAAACGTTTGGAAGATCATATTCCGGTAGCCCTTCTACGTAAATGGAATAATCTGCTGTATCCATGCAGCCGTTGGCGTTGGTAACCACCAGTTGAATATCATACCAACCGCTATCTGGGAAAGTGTAATTGAGTTCTCCCAACGTGGTATAAGCCGTATCAAGGATTATCCAATATGCCTCATCTCCGTTGTTCAGACCAGTGGTGAAAACCGCATCCAGACTGTTGGACTCAAAGGCTCCTTCAGCAACGGGATTCTCAAACACCGTAACGGTTGAGGAAACGGAGTCAGTGCAACCTTCAGCGCTGCTTACCTCCAGCGTAACATTGTAGGTTCCAGCTTCTGAATAGACAACCGATACGCTGCTTCCGAAATCGGTTTCTCCATTTCCAAGATTCCAACTCCAATCGGAGACCGAGCCTGAAACGATGGACGATTCGTCCATCAGGTTCATTTCATTGCCTTGACAAACATCTGTGGCAGAAAAATCTGCTACCGGGTTCGGATGCACCACGATCTGAAGGCTATCAGAAGCATCACATCCTTCTGCATCTACAATCGTCTGCGTAACCCAATATGTTCCTGCATCAGGAAACTGCACCATGCCCGGTGTTGCATTTTGAGATGTCTGTCCATTGTCGAAATCCCAATCCCAACTCTCCACCACTCCGAGTGCACTGTACGAATCATCTTCGAAGAGCACCGAATCTCCAGCACATATCTCATCACTATTTGCAGAAAGGCCAGGAATGATCGAAAAGCAGAACTCCTGCTGATTGTAAAGACCTCCAGTTGAACCTGTGAAACCCCAGAAAACGTTCGGGTCTCCACCAAAAATGTCATTGATAATGTCGCCCGTGTAAGTAGTTCTTAGCGATCCATCCATATAGAAATTGATGATCATGGTGACAGGGTCCCAGGTCACCCTCATAACGTGCCATTGTCCGTCTTCGATATTGTTGCCACTTACCAGAGCAATTTCAGGCCCCGCAAGATTGTCTGCGGAAAAATGCTCAACAGAACCGTTGGACATGATGGCCACGTGATCTTGAGGTATATCCCCATCATTTGCTCCATTATCGTAGGTATCAATAGACATGGCCAATGAGGGGGAAATGCCTTCGTAACCCATTCCTCCTCCGTTTGAACCGACCTGCGTACTGATGGGTTGGAGCACAAAAGCAATTCCATCTGCCCCTCCAGGGATATCGCCCAAGTAAACATCAAACGTATAGTCGAAAGGATCTGCCAAACTGATCTGGCTTGAGTTCCACACCGAACCACTCTGATTGCCAATGGCTTCAGTTAATCGGTAACAGTTACAACTCAGTTGCTCTGCATCTCCATTAACAGTCTGACCGATGGAAACAATGGGCAAGGCGATAAACAAACTCAGGGCAAATCTTTTCATGATCGATAATTGATGGCGCAAATCTATTTTCCAGCAGCAAATGAACTGGTTTACTGGAAGACGAAAATAGGCGCTTGCGTTGCCCAGATGGAACTACGAGACTACTTGTTTTTCACAAGGTCTTCCACCCAACCCTTTCCCCAGTTATCTTTTTCCTCTACAGTCCACAGTTCTGGGAAGAAAATGCGCTTCATGAAACGTGGTGGCAAATACTTCTGCCAGTTGGTACCGCCCGTGGCAGCCACACCTTCATCATCGCGAAGCAGATAGCGCGCTGCCGTTTTATAATGCTGCAACGGCCAGTTCACGTTCACGTTCAGGTCGAGTTTTTTCATCTCCTCAATGAGTCCTTCGTCCTTTTTTTCAGCTTCTGGCAGGGCCGAATACTTGGCCCAGAGGTTTCTGTCGGCATATTTCACTGCCAAGCAGATCAAGTCTTCAGAATACTTCTCCTCAAACTGCTTTAGCGTAAGCGTTTTCTTGCCTGATTCCAGTTCGGTAGCACCCGCTTTCCAATAAATGTAATCGAACATTTCGCGGATGCCTTTCTCATCCGAAGCAGTCTGTGTGAATTTATGGCGATGGTTCACATGCACCAGATTGTTCATGGCCGTGGAACAGATCTCGATCTTCCGGTATTGCGCGCTCTGAAAACCACTGGCTGGCAACAGTGCCATTCTGAAACGGAGAAACTGCTCCTTCTCCATGCCATATTCCATCACGCCATAGCTGGTAGTCAGCGCATTGAAATAGGCATTGATTCTGCGGATGCGCTCTTTGAAGAAACCCGGTTCCATCGTCTCGCGCCAGCCTTTGTCCTCCCCGTTCGGAAGCACATTTCTTCCATTGTACGCGATCTGCTCATACTCGTGCAACGCCAACCTGAAATACAACTCCGTTATCTGATGGTAGATGATGAACACCAACTCGTCCGGAAAATCTGTGCGTGGCTTTTGCAGCGTCATGAGTGTATCCACACTCGTGTACTCCCAATAAGGCAGATAGTTGGAAAGCAGCAACCCATCCAGGTATGCATTCATATCTTGGCCCATGGCCTCGTACTTGTCTTGCAATTTTCCGAGCTGTTCTTGCAGAAGTTCGTTGTTCATCTCTTTGTTTTGAAGCCCCCGAAAGTAGGGTAAAACGCATGCGACAATACTGACCTCAGTCATGAACACAGCCTCATGCGAATGGTTAATTTGGCGATCAAATTGAATTCGATGGCAGAGAAACAGATCATTATCGGTGCAGGACTTGTGGGCTCGCTGCATGCGGTTTATTTGGCAAAACGGGGCGTGCAAGTGGAAATGTTCGAACGCAGACCCGACATGCGTACGGTCGATATCAGCGCAGGCCGCTCCATCAACTTGGCCATTTCGCACCGAGGTTTGAAAGCGCTGGACCGCGTTGGTCTGAAAGAAAAAGTGTTGGAGATGGTGATTCCGATGCCTGGCCGAATGATCCATGACGTGGAGGGCAACACCAATTTTCAGCCTTACGGCAAAGATGGCCAGCACATCAATTCAGTTTCGCGGGGCGGATTGAACGCCTTGCTGATGACCGAAGCCGAGAAAGCGGGCGTGAAGATCAACTTCAACCAACGTTGCGTGAACATGGACCTGGATGCCGGAAAAGCAACGTTCCGCGATGAAGTTTCGGGCAAGGTTTCTGAAGTAACGGCCGATCATATTTATGGTACGGATGGCGCCTTCAGCGAAGTACGCCACGCCATGATGATGACCGACCGTTTTGATTATTCGCAGACCTACCTGAAGCACGGCTACAAGGAATTGTCCATTCCAGCGGCTGAAGGTGGTGGTTTCCGAATTGAGAAAAATGCGCTTCACATTTGGCCGCGTGGCGGATTCATGCTTATTGCACTTCCCAACTTGGATGGAAGTTTCACCGTCACTCTTTTCCTTTCATTTGAAGGGAAATACGCCTTCGAAAACCTGAAAACCGAACAGCAGGTGCTGGATTTCTTCAATGAGGTTTTCCCAGATGTTGTTCCACACATGCCCACCCTTGTGGAAGATTTCTTCGGAAATCCGACCTCTTCGCTATGCACTGTTCGCTGTTTCCCTTGGAAATACAAAGACAAGGCACTCATTTTCGGTGATGCCTCACATGCCATTGTTCCATTTTATGGGCAAGGAATGGTCTCTGGGTTTGAGGATTGCTATGTGTTCGACCAGTTGGCCGATGAGCATTGGAACGACAAGGAAACGCTTTTCGACAAGTTTCAACATTCACGCAAACCGGATGATGATGCCATTGCAGACCTTGCGCTACGCAACTTCGTAGAAATGCGCGACCTCGTTGCCGATCCACAGTTCCTGCTCCGCAAGAAGATCGAGAAGAAACTCAGCTCCAAGCATCCCAACAAGTGGACACCGCTCTACGAAATGGTGACCTTCTCAGAAATGCGGTATTCTGAAGCACTCTCGCGCGGCAAGGAACAGGACAAGATCATGGAAGAGATACTTTCTTGGGAAGGAATAGCTGAGAATTGGGAGTCTGAAACAGTTTTCAAAAAGATAGAGGAACTGGCAACCAAATAAGCCATTACCTGTCTATCATGCATGGTTCGAATAATTGCATGAACTGATTATTTTCAACCCCGTTAAACAGTACATGAACCCCACCCACCCCACCGCGAAATCCATTTGGCTTTCTCTGCTGACGTTCCTCAGCCTGTTTTCTTTTCATGTGCATGGTCAAGGCTGCATCAATGCAGATTTTGAGCAGGGCAACTTCACCGGCTGGACCGGAACATGGGGCGATGGTGTTTGTACCAGTTCCTTTCTGGGTCTTTGCCTTACCTCTGCACCTGATCCATACCAATACAACGGCTTGAATCAGGGCACGAACAACCAGGCGGCCAACGCCACACCAGAAAAGAACCACTTTATTATGACCGGGGGTAACGACCCAATTGCTGGAGCGGCCATTCCAGTGGTTTTCCAAGGCAATTATTCCATGCGATTGGGCAACGCGCAGGCAGAAGATGGAGGCGAAACGATAAGCTACACATTCACAGTAGACAACTCCAACGTCAACTTCACCTATCACTATGCCGTGGTATTGGGTGGGGGAAATCATAACCCCGGTGAACAGGCATTTTTCCGAATTAGAATGTATGACGGAAACAATAACCCCATCAGTTGTGCTTCATACGATGTTGATGCAACTACAGCCGCCACAATTGGAGGATTCGTGAATGTCGGAGGGTCGATGTACAAGCCGTGGACATCTGTTTTCATCCCACTTAACAACTACATCGGACAAACGGTCCGAATTGAATTCATTACCCGTGATTGCGACTCTAATGGAGGAAGCCATTTCGCTTATGCCTACATCGATGCGGATTGCGCTCCCTTAGAGATCATCTCCTCGTCTCCCACCGTATGTGGTGGGCAAGATGTATTTCTGACGGCACCGGCCGGAGCCGCAACTTACGCATGGACCGGACCTGGTCTTGTTCCTGGCACAGAAAACCAGCAGACAGCCACCATCATCGCTCCAGGACCATACACGGTTACCATGACCACCTTCGGAAACGCACCTTGCACATTCTCCCTTGATACGGTGATGGCTCCAAGCCCAAGCAACCCAACGGCAATTTTTGATTATACCCCTGCATGTGAGGGAGACCCCATACAGTTCAATGACCTTTCCACGCCTAATGGGCAAATAGTGAATTGGGCATGGGATTTTAATGCAGATGGAAACCCTGACGACCTGACACAAAACCCAACACACACGTTTCCAAGTGCGGGAACTTACCCCGTAAGGCTTGGGGTTTCTTGGCCTCCTTGTTTGGACGACACGATAATCAACGTGGAAGTTTATACAACCCCCACTTCCACTTTCACGGTAACATCACCTATTTGTGTAGGCGATGATGCCACCATTACCTACACGGGAAATGCCCCCGCTGGCGCAACTTACAATTGGAGTTTTGATGGAGGAACAGTTGTATCGGGATCAGGTCAAGGGCCATACACCGTCAATTGGTCAACAAGTGGAACCAAGAACATTTCGCTCGATGTAAGCTTGGGTTCATGTACATCCCCAACCACTACAAATCCACTTGTGGTCAATGCCATTCCAACTGTTGATATGGGCCCCGATGTTTCCATTTGCGATGCTGGAAGCATTGGCCTTACAGCAACTGGAGCTACGACCTATTCGTGGTCTCCAGCAACTGGCTTGAGTGCAACAACCGGAGCCACAGTAACGGCCAACCCGGCAGGAACAACCACTTATACCGTAACTGGAACTTCGAACGGATGTACTGGAACCGGAACCATCACCGTGAATGTCAATCCGATTCCCGTTGTGACTGTAAATCCAACCAATTCAACGGTTTGTGCAGGAGAACCGACCACATTCACGGCCAGCGGTGCAGATACTTACGATTGGTCGCCAGCAACTGGTCTGAGCGCAACCACGGGCACATCGGTAGATGCGGCACCAAATGCTTCCACAACATATACTGTGACGGGCACAACCAACGGTTGCAGTGCTTCAGCAACATTCGATATCACAGTAAACATCTCTCCGAACTTGTCAGTAAGTCCTGATGTGGCAATCTGTGGTGGAGAAACCACCACACTCACGGCCATGGGTGCAGACACCTACGACTGGACCCCAACAAACGGATTAAGTGCAATAACCGGGGCAAGTGTAGACGCTACTCCATCATCAACTACTACTTACACGGTAACTGGTACAACGCAAGGTTGTACAGCAACAGAAACCGTCACCGTTACGGTTACTCCATATCCAACGGTAACCGTTTCTCCTTCATCCGCAGCCATGTGTTTGGGCGAATCGAAAGGATTTACAGCTTCTGGCGCTGACACTTACGTTTGGTCGCCAGCAACCGGATTGGATGTAACCACTGGGCCAACCGTGCTGGCAAACCCAACCACAACCACAACATACCAAGTGGTTGGTTCAGTGAACGGCTGTAACGATACGGCAACAGCAACACTTACAGTCAACCCGATTCCTGTAGTGACCGTAAGCAATGACATTACAATATGTAGTGGAGAAAGTACCTCTTTGACGGCCAATGGGGCCACAACCTATGTTTGGACACCGAGCACTGGCCTCAGCGCTCAAAGCGGAGCAAGTGTTACGGCCAGTCCGATGACCACCACAACTTATACGGTAACAGGAACAAGCTTAGGATGCGTGGCTTCGGCTTCAATGACGGTAACTGTCAATCAGACTCCAAGTGTGAACGTTACGCCTGTTTCCATTGCATTCTGTGATGGTAATTCAGCGACATTGACAGCGTCAGGTGCGGACACTTATATCTGGTCTCCGGCAACAGGATTGAGTTCTGCAACGGGCGCATCGGTTACGGCCAATCCAACCACAACCACAGCTTACACGGTTGTCGGCTCAACATTAGGATGCGAGGATGATGCTTCAGCAACGGTTACGGTCTATCCTAATCCAGCTGTTGATTTTGCTGCTGATGTAACAGAAGGTTGCGTTCCACTGTGCGTTCAATTCACCAATAATTCGACTATTGCTACAGGAAACATGACCTATCGCTGGGATTTTGGCGATGGCGAAACTTACACTGGAACCAGCGCACAACACTGTTATCCAGAGGTTGATTCTTTCACCGTAGGGCTTACTGCAACCTCCAACTTTCAGTGTATTACGGAGTTGGTCAGAAACGATTACATCATTGTTCATCCGAATCCGATTGCCCGATTCACGGCCAATCCATCAAGTGCAAGTGTTCTTTCCCCAAAGTTTCAATTCACGGATAATTCCAGTGGTGCCGAGGAATGGTACTGGGATTTCGGAGATGGAACGACAGTGCAAAACCTGATTACCACACCTGCACACACCTATCCCACAGATATTGATAGCGGAACTTACACGGTAACGCTTCAAGTGGTGAATGAATTCGGCTGCATTGACGAAACTGAACTTGACGTATACATCACTCCTCACATTAGTATTTACATTCCAAACTCCTTCTCACCCAACGCAGATGGAAGAAATGATGAGTTCCGAGCGTATGGCGAAAACATTATCGAATTTGAAATGCACATCTACAACCGATGGGGTCAGGAGATCTTCTATTCTGCCGTGATGGAAGAAGGATGGGACGGCACATTCCAAGGCAAACAGGTTGAGAACGATGTATACGTGTACAAGATCGTTTACACCGGACTGGACGGCACAGAAGGCCGACCGATAGGAAGCGTTACACTGTTCCGATAAACGATCAGAATAATTCAGAAAGCGTCAATTGACGACTCTATTTGTCACTCTCCGCTGATAATATTTCCGAGAAGGTCTCCGCCTAATCCGGCCGCTCCTTTGCGCTCGCCTTTTTTGCCCCAGCGAGCCGCTGCTGAAATTCTATCGGCCAATCGACTGAATGGCAAGCTTTGCAGGTAAACTGTTCCTGGCCCAGTGAGGTTGGCCGTAAACAATCCCTCTCCACCGAAAAGTGAATTTCGGAATCCGCCAATGAACTGGATATCGTAGTCAACACTTGGTTCAAATGCCACCAAGCATCCCGTATCAACGCGTAGTGTTTCGCCTGCCAAAAGCTCTTTTTTAATTATCGTTCCTCCAGCGTGGATAAACGCCATTCCGTCACCTTCCAATCGTTGTAGAATAAAACCCTCTCCACCGAATAGACCAGCACCGATCCTCTTGGTGAATGCTACCTCAATCTCAACTCCTTTGGCAGCACACAGAAAACCATCTTTCTGACAATAGAACTTGCCTCCGACCTTTCCCAGATCCAACGGAATTATCTTACCGGGATATGGAGCCGCAAATGCCACGTGGCTCTTACCCTTACCGCTATGCATGAACGTGGTGATAAAAAAGCTTTCACCTGTAATCAGCCTTTTGAAGCCTTTGAAAATGCCACCACCTGTATCGGTCTGCATCTGGATTCCTTCTTCCATGTAAAGCATGGCTCCTGCTTCCGCTCTAACTCCTTCCATTGGGTCGAGTTCAATCTCAACCGCTTGCATATCATCACCATAGATCTTGTAGTCAATTTCGTCAGCCATCGTGTTTCGTTTGGTTCGGTTCAAAGAAAGAGGAGAAATTGAAAAATGAAAAACGGTTTGGTCAGTTTTCACAAACCTTCACAATTAGGAAATCTAATTGAGCAGGTCTCCCCTGAGCGCGCGGTAGCGTTTTCTGGCCTCGACAGTGTACAATGAACCAGGATAATGTAGCAGCAGTTGCTGATAGTATTCCATGGCTTTGGATGTGCTTCCCAACTTGTCTTCGTTGAGCTGTGCAAGACGATAAATGGCATCATCTGCCAATAGGTCGTCTGGATACTCCGATTGTACGCGGCCATAAAATTCAGCGGCCTTCTCAAAGTCGTTTTCGCGCTCGGCAATTTGACCTCTTTTGAAAAGTATATCGTCCATTAGGCTGTGTCCTGGATGAAACTCTTCAATGCTGTCCAATGCCATTTTTGCGCTATCCAATTTGTTCTGATAGAGTAGCAGATCGGCACGCGCAAAGGTTCCCAATGCAGAATAGGTCGTATCCATGTAAGAGTTGTCCTGAATGAGCATGGCCAGATATAAGGCATCGTTGGCAATGAAATCGCTGGTAGCAGCTTTCAATACATTCAACTGCGCCTGTGCCCAATCGAACTGACCTGTGTAATAGGCCAATTTGGCGTTTTTCAATTTCGCCATGCGACCAATATCGCTTGTCTTGAACATCTTCTCTGCTTGCGAGTAGAGTAAAGTGGTTTCCCAAACTTCCCCCGTAAAAAGTAAAGCATCAGCCAGTTGGATCTTCGCGTTTGCAAGGTCTTCGCGGCCAATTCCAGGCAACTCGATAACCTCATAAAGCATATCGATACCTTTCTCGGTGTTGTGAATGTAGAACGTGTAGAGTTCGGCCAGATTCATCATCATCTGCGCCACATTTCCATTTCTGCCGAATTCCTCCAATGTGGTAAGGAATGTCTTTTCAAGGTCAGCTAATTCTGCTTCTGTGTACTGGCCACCGGCCACTGCCTTCTCGTAAAGCGTATTCACCAGATCCTTCTTGCAACTCAGATAGTAATAGTTGTCTTTTCCCTTCTTGATGACGTATTGATACGCCTCAATGGCCATATCGTAAGCTTCGTTTGCCCTACAGATATGCGCCAGCTGTACAATGCGTGAGCCGTCTTCGCGGTTTCTTCTATCCAACGCTTTGGCTTGAGCAAACGCCTGAGCGAATTTCTTGTCCTGCTCAAAGTACCAGATGAGCAATTCCGGGTAAATATCTCGCTGTGGTTGCCGCTGTATGCGACCAACAACGGCTTCTTCGAAATACTCGCGTTTTTTGCCCGATTGGTCGTCTGAGAACGTTTCCAAAAGGTCGGTTTTCACTTTGGTTATCTGCGATTCATCCTCCATCAACGCATCCAGATATTCCTCCAATGCAAGGTCGAACTTGCCCTGTTTGCCGTAAACGCTGGCCAACTCAAACCGATAGTTATAGAGTCCGTTGAGCAACTTTCGTCCACGCTCGTAGGTCTTGACCACAAAATCCAGTTCCCCCTTATCTGTGAATGCATTGGCCAAAGCCTCAATCTGCCGCTGAAACGGTGGCAATTCTTGAATAGCCTTGGCAAAAGACTGCTGAGCTTTTGCCTCATCGCCAGCGGCCTTATAAACATGACCCAGATGCACGTAAAGCACAGGCTCCGACTCGCGTTTGATCCGCTTATCAACTGCCTTCTCCGCCTCTTTGAAGTTCTCAAGCTTCAGCAAACAATCAATGTAATATTGAAAGAAGAACTCATCGTTGTACCGCTTGTACAACTTCTGATAGTAAACCTCCGCTTTTTCATACTCACCGTTCTTGAAATATTGCGCGGCAAGTTGCTCGTCAGTATCGGTTTGAGCCAATAAATCGGTGGAAAGCGAAAAAAATAGGACAAGAAGAAAGAGCGACCTCCCCCAACCCCTCCTTTTCAGGAGGGGAGCTTTCAGTTTCTCAAAACTTCCAACCTTATCTCTTATCAACTTTATCAACTGCTACGGGTAATTCGATGATGAAACGATCTATCTCGTCCTTTAGTTCAGCGTAAGTTGTAAAGCAACTGTTCAGTTCCACCACAATTTGTTCAGTTCCTTCATCCAAGCTTTCCACAAACAGGAATTCCTGCTCAATGTACGTGTTAACGCTGTCTTTATTGGCTCTTCCCTCCTGTAGGTCGGTTCTCAGGTTGTAAAGTTGATTTCTGGTGCGCAACACTTCGGCATCGATCAACTCCTTTCTGTCAAGGCAACTTTGCAGATGCTCATCCAGCGAGCAGAAACTTACCAGTGCCTGGGCCTTTTCAATATCAACCGTGTCCGTCAATTCATTCTGAATTTTCTGACACTTCTCGCTCACGTTCCGCATGTATTGCTTTATCAATCGGGCATCAACTTCGTTGGATGCTGATTCGACCTGTGTTAACACGTTCATCAGGCTGTCTGCGGCATTAATCTCAGCCGTGAAGTCAGGACGACATCCCACAAAAAGGGATGTAGCCAGTATGGCGAGGATGTATCGCAGATCAGTCATTCAAACTGATCGATTCAAAACCAGTGTACTTATGTAGCACCTCTGGAATTGCAATACCGTTTTCGGTCTGATAGTTCTCCAGCAAAGCAGCAACAATTCTCGGCAATGCCAAGGCACTACCGTTTAGGGTATGGGCCAGCTGCGGTTTCTCGTTTCCTTTTCGGTAACGGAGTTTGAGTCGGTTGGCTTGGAAGGTCTCGAAATTGGAAACGGAACTTACCTCCAACCAACGGTCTTGTCCGCCAGACCATACTTCGAAATCGTATGTCAAAGCGGATGTGAATCCAAGGTCGCCACCGCATAGCCGAAGCACGCGGTAATGCAGCCCAAGTTTGTCCAAAAGGCCAGCGGCATGAGCCACCATCGTATCCAGCACTTCATAACTTTTTTCAGGATCAACTACCTGCACAATTTCTACCTTATCGAACTGATGCAAACGGTTCAAGCCCTTCACATCCTTTCCGTAAGAACCTGCTTCTCTTCTGAAACAAGGCGAATAAGCAGTAAGCTTCTGTGGCAACTCGTTCTCGTTCAGGATCACATCTCGGAAGATATTGGTCAACGGTACCTCGGCTGTAGGAATCATGTACAGGTCATCCAATTGCATGTGGTACATCTGGCCTTCCTTATCGGGCAACTGTCCCGTTCCAAATCCAGATGCAGCATTCACCACAAATGGTGGAATGAATTCGGTATAGCCAGCTTCTCGAGCTTCATTCAGAAAGAAGTTGATCAACGCACGCTGAAGCTGCGCTCCCTTTCCAATATAAACTGGAAATCCAGCTCCTGTGATCTTGGCTCCCAATTCGAAATCGATCAAGTTGTATTTCTTCACCAATTCCCAATGTGGCAGTGGTTCAAAACCGAAATCGGGCTTACTTCCGTGCTCAGAAACAACCTCATTGTCAGTATCTGATTTTCCCGTAGGAACACTTTCATGTGGCAAATTGGGAAGGTGATACAGAAGCTCGTTCAACGCATTCTGGGTTTCTGCCATTTCCTCTTGCAACGCTCCAGACTTCTGCTTCAGCTCACCAGCTTTCTCTTTGGCGGCATTGGCTTCCTGAGCCTTACCCTGTTTGTAGAGGTCGCCTATTTCTCTTGCCATCTGATTGGCTTCGCCCAAAGTTGAATCCAGCTCTGTTTGCGTAGCTCTACGCTTTTCATCAAGCGCAATGACCTTATCGATCATCTCGGCTGCATTGATTCCACGAACGGCCAATCGTTCAATTACCCGGTCTCTGTTCTCTCTTATATATGATGTCTGTAGCATGTGTTCTATATGCCGTCAAAATTATCTACTGGAAACAAAAAATCCCTTGAACCGAAGCACAAGGGATTCTTTAAAAATCGTTTTCGGTCGATTAGCTCGCAGGAACTACCGACACGAACGAACGGTTGTCCTTTCTTTTTCTGAACTCAACAGTGCCATCAACCAATGCGAAAAGCGTGTGGTCTTTTCCCATACCAACATTTTCTCCTGGATGATGAGCTGTTCCGCGCTGACGAACAATGATGTTTCCAGCTACGGCAGCCTGACCACCGAATATCTTAACTCCGAGTCGTTTACTTTCTGACTCTCTTCCGTTTTTCGAACTACCAGCTCCTTTTTTGTGTGCCATGGTTGTTTACCTTTTTCGGATTCTTACTCTTTATCGTCTGATTTCTTTTCAGCCTTTGGAGCTGCCTCTTTCTTAGGAGCAGCTTCTTTCTTTTCAGCTTTTGAGGCAGCCTCTTTTTCAGCCTTTGGCTCAGCTTTGGCAGCACCACCTTTTGCGGAGATTCCCTCAATTACAAGTTCGGTCAAAGCCTGACGGTGACCGTTCAGTTTTTGATACCCTTTTCTTCTTTTCTTCTTGAAAACAAGAACCTTGTCATCTTTAACGTGAGCTATGATCTTGGCAGTTACCGTAGCACCAGCAACAGTTGGTGCTCCAACAGAAACTTTTCCACCATCTTCCAAAAGAAGAACCTTGTCGAAGGTCACCTTGGAACCTTCCTTTCCCTCAACACGGTGAGCATAGACTTTCGAATCTTTCTCAACCTTGAACTGCTGACCAGCTATATCAACGACTGCGTACATCTTGAACAGAATTGTGTTTATCCCCTAAAACGGGGCTGCAAATTTAAGAAAAGAAGTATTCCTTACAACAGCACCAGACAATTATTTGTCTATGGGTTCAAATGAAGTAGTCGGCAGATTAATTTATTGTGGTTTTTGAACCAAATGCACTCCTGCAAGGATTATCAACACTCCCAAAACAGACCAGCCGCTGACCTGTTCTCCATCAAGAACACCCCAAAGAATGGCCACAACGGGAACGATATAAGTAACCATTGAAGCAAAAAGAGCACCTCCAGACTGAATTAATCTATTGAACATGAGTACCGCCAACGTGGTGCCAACAATAGCCAAAATGGCAATGGCACTGAACGACTGTAAGGCGTGTTCATAATCCAACCGTTGAAGGAAATCTGTGCTGAACAGGTAAATGATACACAACGGACCGACCCATAGAAAGGAGCCTGATGTTATGAGCATAGATGGCATTGTTGGAAGAAATTTCCTTACCATGTTGAGGTTGAAGGCATAACATGCACTTGCAAAAACCACCAAAAGCGCTTCGGGCTGAAAGCCGCTGATTCCGCCTGGCATTACAATTAGCATCAGGGCTCCAATAAACCCTATCACAAGGCCGATTACTTGCAGCGTCCAAGTTCTAAGACCGAACAACAGTAGGCCGAAAACCATGGTCAGGATGGGAACAAGGGAATTGAGCATTCCCGTTAAGGAGCTATCCAACTTAGTTTGTGCATAAGCGAACAGGAAAGCAGGAATTCCATTTCCAAACAGACCGACACTCAGCAAGATCAGCCACTCTTTGTTCTTTATCTCTCGGAAACGCGGCAATAGAAACGGGAGGGTAACGACCCATGCAAGTCCCATTCTGAGAGCCGCAATCTGTGTTGCGCTGAACACGACCAACCCTTTCTTCATCAAAATGAATGAACTCCCCCAAATGGTTCCGATGAGGAGCAGAAGCAGCCAATTTCTGAGTGGGGATTGCACCGCGCAAAGAAACGGTAATTGAAGCCTATGTAACTTCTGTCATGAACATTTCGGACATGCAAATTGTACCTTTGACAGCTCAATGGAGAAAACGGTTATCAAGGTGGAAGGGATGAACTGCGGACACTGCTCGTCTGCGGTGAAATATCTTATCGAGGAGTTGGATGGCGTGGAGACTGCCAATGTAAATCTGGCCGAGGGCGAGGCAGAGGTTTCTTTCGACCGTGCCACCGTTAGTCCACAGGCAATAATTGAAAACATCAACAGTTCAGAAATCTATAAAGCAAAATTGAAATGAAAACGAGACTATTTGCAGTAGCGCTAATTGCATCTGCCGCCTTCTTCGTTGGATGCGGTCAATCAGGACACTCTCACTCTGAAGAGGAAACCGCGGTGGAAATGATGAAGGTGGAAGACATGGAAACTCCAACCAAACTTGCCGTAAAAATTGAAGGTATGACCTGCCCAAGCGGATGCGCTGCTGCCATTCAGAAAGATTGCGGTCACTTGTCCGGAATGGGCGAAAGCAACGTGAACTTCGATGAGGGAATGGGTTACTTCACCTTCGATGCTAGCAAGTTGACACAGGAAGATGTGATCAGCTGCATAGAGAAGACAAATGGTGGCGGACACTACACCGTAACCGTAATTGAAGAAGGCGAAACGGAAGAGCCAGCCACTGAAGAAGAGGTAGATGGAGAAGTTGAAGCGCTTCGGGTAGTGAAGCACGAGGACGAAGCACATTCCTAATACCTGAAAAAGGAGAAAAGAAAAACGAAAAAGGTCGCCAATGTGCGGCCTTTTTTATTCCCCTTCCGTCATGCTGAAATCGTTTCAGCATCTAAACCACAGACCCTGAAACAAGTTCAGGGTGACCGTTCAGATTCCTAAATTGCCAATATGAAAGAATACCCATTGCTCATAGCCGGAAAGGATGTGGTTACCGAAGATCACCTGAACGTGATCGACCCTTACAACAACGATATTGTTGCCAAAACCTACTTGGCAGGGAAGGACGAACTGGAACTTGCCATCAAAGCTGCGCAAGCGGTGCAGCAGGAACTTTGGGCGCTTCCGACCCACGTTCGGGCCAATGCGCTGGAGCAGATTTCGGATGAACTCCATGACCGAAGAGAAGAACTGGCCAAGCTGCTTGCAGCCGAATGTGCCAAACCGTTGAAATACGCATTTGGCGAAATCGACCGTTCCGTACAGACCTTCAAAATTGCGAGCGAGGAAGCCAAACGGTTGCCGAGCGAAGTGATGCAATTGGACACCACAGCCGCTGGCGAGAACCGCGAAGGAATTGTGAAATACTTCCCTGTTGGTCTCGTGGCCGGAATTGCCCCTTTCAACTTCCCGATGAATTTGGTGGCGCACAAGATCGCGCCTGCCATCGCTGCGGGTTGTCCCATTATTCTGAAGCCTGCCTCTTCCACCCCACTTTCTTCGTTGGAACTGGCGCGGATCATTGAAAAGACGGCTTTGCCGAAAGGCGCAGTGACGGTACTGCCAATGAACCGCGAATCGGGCAATCAGTTGGTGACCGATGAGCGGTTCAAACTGCTCACGTTCACAGGTTCGCCCGAAGTGGGCTGGAAAATGAAAGCGCAGGCCGGCAAGAAACGCGTGGTACTGGAACTGGGTGGAAACGCGGGTGTCATCATCTCCAAAGGAACCGACCTGAATAAGGCCTTGCCGCGATTGTTGGTCGGGGCATTTGCGTATTCGGGACAAGTATGCATACATGCGCAGCGGTTCTATGTGCATCGTTCGCTGTTCGATGCATTCTGCGAGAAGATGAAAGCGGGTGCCGAGCAACTGAAATGGGGCGACCCACTGGATGCTACCACCGATATCACCGCCATGATAGATGCAGCCAACACGCACCGCATGGCCGAGTGGCTGAAGGAAGCCACCGATGCAGGAGCCAAGGTCATTTCAGGAGGCTATGAGAAAGACGGCATCTTCGCTCCTACCATCCTCACGAACGTGAAAAAGGAACTGCGGGTGTGTTCGGAAGAGGTTTTCGGACCCATTATCACGGTTGAGGCATTTGATAATTTCGAACAGGCCATCGATATGCTGAATGATTCCAAGTTCGGATTGCAAGCGGGGGTTTATACCGATAGCATTACGGAAATGAACCTGGCGTTTGAGCGCATCGAATGCGGGGGCGTCATCATCAATGATGTGCCGACCTTCCGAGTGGACCAGATGCCGTATGGTGGCATTAAAGACAGCGGCTTTGGCCGCGAAGGATTGAAGTATTCCATCTTGGACATGATGGAGCCACGGATCCTTGTGAAACCCAAATAAGTGAGCAGCGAATAGCGACCAGTGAACAGTGATTACTGCTTCGCCAATTTCTGAATTCGGGAACCCTTCTTCGATTCGATTCTCAAGAGATAGACCCCATCGGGTTCTGAACGGAGATCGATCTCTGCATTTGCTGAGCCTGCGCCCGCTTGAATTAGCCGCCCGAACAGATCATAGACCTGATAGCTGAATTGTTGCTGCACAGTCAGATTGAAAATTCCCGATGATGGATTTGGGGAAACCTCGATAGTGCTGTTATCATTACCTCCGGTTGCGTCCAAAAAGTGGCAACTGTTCCCATACGGGTAATAAAGTAATGGAACTCCATTCTCTCTGTAGCACAAAGTCGACCCATTCTCAAACTGGTAAATCGGCTGAAACAAACCGAACTGATGCCCTACACCTTCAACTATCCAGATCGGCTGTTGGAATTCGTCCGATACCCATTGGCGAATACAGGTTTTACCATTCACATCAATCTGATCGACCGAATCGATGACAAATTCGCTTCCATTATTGACAATCGTATCTCCTGTCCCTTTCGTAAAATCAAATACCAACACTTCATTCGTGCCATCAGGCACGTAGTACTTTCCATTCTCAGCCCTCATCAATCCTTCGCAGGTGATCGGTGTCAGTGGTATGACGCATTCTGGATAATTCCAATTGGTGTTTTGGGACATGTGAGTCCCATTCCCACTCAGCAGGGCATATTCATGACCATTAAGCAATCCTGTTCCGTTCACCTGATAGTTGTAACGATACGAATGAAAACACTGACCATCGAAAATGGCCTCACCTATACTCCACTCCGAAGTCTCATCCAACGGGAAAGGTGCCCAGTTCTGAGCGATTGAACTGCCCGTAAGTGCGGCCAACAAAAAGGTTAGAATCCGTCTCATTGCTTCACCAATTTCTGAGTTAGAGAACCCTTCTTCGATTCGAGTCTCAAGAGATAGACCCCATCGGGTTCGTAACGGAGATCGATCTCTGCATTTGTTGAGCCTGCGCCCGTTTGAATAAGCCGCCCGAACAGATCATAGACCTGATAACTGAATTGTTGCTGCACAGTGAGATTGAAAATGCCTGAAGATGGGTTGGGAGAAACGTTAGCTTTCAGGACCTCGTTTATCTCCAAACCATTTATCAACCTACAGTACGTGCCGAGACCCAGTTGTGGGACACCGGAATGACTGTAACAATTCAAAGAACTCCAGTTTTCAAATTGATAAAGGCTCTGGTCAAAACCATAAGCACTTCCAATTCCTTCAATTACCCATAGGTCCTGATTCAACCATTGCCGCTTTCTGAAAACTCCATCTATTTCTATCGAATCAACCGATTGAATGACCAGAGGGTCAAAAACGCTCAGTGCCGAGAAAAGCGTGTCTCCAATACCAAGGGAAAAGTCGAACATCAATTCATCCTCGCCAAGGTTATGCCGATAGTATTTCCCATCTTCTGTTCTGAACAGACCAACAGTTCCATCAAAATACATTGGAGGTTCCTGACATCCGCCACTGAAGGTGTTTTCCACCCATCTGTAACCATAAAAACCTATCTGTTGGTAGGCAGTAGAATCGATCGATACTTCTCCTTCAAGGAAATAGATCACCTCATGTTCAAATAGACAGCCCTCCCCATCGAGCCAAGCATAATCAATTTGCCACTGCGCGGAGGAATCCAACGGAAACGTTGCCCAGTTCTGCGAGAAGGCGCTTACAGAAAGGAACGTAGCAAGTAGAAGCAGCACGTGTTTCATGGTGTTAAGGTAATTGATCTTTCTGCAGTCGTCAGCAACGGTGTCCACCACTCAAACATCTTCCAAAATAAGTAAAACAAGTATGCTTTATACATATTTTAATATGCTACATGGTATTATAACTATGCATTATACATATATATTTATGGTTTAACCATACTTCTATATGTTTTATACTCAATTATCTAATCCTCAGCCATATGTAACTATGTATTACACATAGATGTCTATCTTTAAAACATAGATTTATATGCTCTAACCATACCTAACTGAAACATTTACGCCATGATGTACAGACGAAAGAAAGAACCGCCTACCTGGAAAACGCGCAACACCATACCCGAAGGGTTCAATACGGCCCCAATCATTAGAAGCGCCATGCAGAAGACACGTGTCACGCAGGCAGAGATAGCCCGCAGAACGGGCCGAAATCCCAACACGGTAAAAGGGCTGCGCAGGCGCAGAAGCATACAGGCCAGCATTCTGCACGAACTCAGCATTGCCATTGGCGTGGACCTTTTTCGGCCATTGAGCGACAACTTACCTGAAGACATAAGGGCCAACCCTGAAAAGGAGCGTTTTGAAGCGATGGAAGCCGAAAAACTCAGATTGGAACAACAGATTGCCGACCTGAAAGCACAATTGGCCGATCAGCGCGAGACCAATGCGTATCTTAAAAAGGCGCTTGACGTGGCGGCAAAGGGATAGCAGCGCATCAACCTTTGGGTCTTTTCCAACTCTTTGGACTCAAAGAAGTATGGAACACGGCATGGACGAGAACCCGCCTGTCTTCTTCCATCACGGAAAAGTGCACCATGAAAGGGAACTTCTTTAAAGGCAGGCATCTTACCGTTTCGTAACGATTTTGGAAGAAGGGGTTGAACTCCAATGCGATCAGAAACTCATTGAGCTCTGCTTCAAACTTTTCGCCCAGACCAATGGATTGCTCATCATAATAGTCAACTGCATCTTGAACATCCTGTAACGCAGTTGGAAGGATGATGACCTCAAAATTCACTTCTTTTTGAACTTGATCTGCTTGCGCGCCTCTTTCCATGGAATGGCGCTATCGGGGTTCTTCTTGTACTCGGCCATGCGCTCTCGAACGATGTCCTTCTGCCACTCAGGAATCTCAATTTCCTGCTCAACCTCTAGCCCAAGATTGGCAATGAGCTCCATGATGAACTCATATTTCTCTTCCGGAATTTTCAGAATAACCTCTCGCATGGCTCTATGATCATGTTTCTTTCAAAGATACGGAACAATCAGGCCACCATTGCCCGATCAGCAGCAGCCTCCACCATCGTAAAAGAAGGTGGAACCGGAAATGAAGATGTCATCGCGACCCAATGCGGCCAGCGCACCAGCTGTCTTGTCGCATACGGCCAATGGTTGGTTAGGCATCAGTACGTGGCCTTTCTGGTCATCGAAATACGCCTCGGCACCGTAATAAATGGCCGTTTTTCCTGTGAAAACACACGGGCCGTCTGCAGGCATCGGGTCTTTGATGGCGCATACCTCCACACTTTCAATGTAAATGAGTTCTTCGGTATCGAACTGCGGTTTGGTAAGCACGCGGTATGGCCTTCGGGCGCGTATCTCCACGGTTCCGAAACCGCAATCGGTTATCATTTGCAAGTAGTCTTTCAGCGGCAATGCCCCACTCAGGCAAAGCGCGCGAAGCGTATCATCGTCCTGTAGATTCTGAGGCATTTGCTGTTCGCAGATCGGGTCGCTGAGCACCAAGCGGCCGTGTGGTTTCAGCACGTGGTACATTTCTTGCAATGCCTTTTTCAGGTCTTCCTTCTCGAAGATGTTGAAGAGGCAGTTCTGTGCCGCCACATCAATGGAATTGTCGGCAATCGGAAGCTCCAGCGCGTTGCCTTTTCGTAAATCGATGAAGCTGCGGTTGAACCATGGGTTGAGCTTTTCGGCCTCAGCCATGTTCTCGCGGCATGCGGTAAGCATCTCGTCCACCACATCCAACCCAATCACTTTGCCCTCTGCCCTGCTGAAATACGAGAATTGAAGCAGTTCCATACCTCCGCCAACTCCCACGTAGAGAATGGTGGGTTCATTGACCAGGTCGCGCGGATGAACCGTACTTCCGCAACCGTAGTTCATGGCCAGCATCTTGTTCGGAATGTCCAACTCGGGCAACTGCCAAACAGGGGTGGTGGTGCAGCACAATCCAACATCTGGATTCTCGGCCGCTTTGCGGTAAACGTTCTCGGTTGTTTCGTGGTAACTGCTCATCAAATTGATCTTAAAATTCTATGCAAAAGCGCCTTGGCAGCTCGATCCGGCACCAGCCGTGCAGCCATAGCAATGTTGTCCTGTTACGATGTTCCTTTCGGCCAAATCTTTACTGGTCACATCGGTAATGTTTGTTCCCCTTCCGCAGACCACCGGAAGCTCCAGCATCTGGTTGAAATCGCAGTCGTAAAGCTTGCCATCGTATCCTACCGAAAGCGTGTTCCGGCACATCAGTCCATCAATGGCCATCGGGTTGAAAGCATCCACCAACTTCTGCATATAGGTCTCGTATTTCTCCGTTATGAGAAGGAAATCCAAGAACCGACTGATGGGCATGTTGGTGATGGTATACAACGAGTTGAACTCGATGTCGAAGTGCTGTTTCAATTCGCGCTTGTAATCGGCTTCCAAACTATGCTGATCGGGTGGCAAAGACGGCCCGCCCGGATTGTAAACCAAGTGAAGCTGCAATCCACTGCCTTCTTTTCCATAGCCCAGACCGTTCAACGTTTGAAGTGCCTTGATGGATTTGTCGAAGACCCCGTTGCCACGCTGCTTGTCCACATTGACTGCAGAATAGCATGGCATGGACGAAATGACCGTGACCTTATGCTTTTTGAAGAACTCAGGCAGGTCAGAAAACTTGTTGGTGACCAGAATAGTGAGGTTGCTACGGACAATGATCTCCACGTTCAGCTTGCTCAGTTCCTCCACAAACCATCGGAAATTCGGGTTCATTTCGGGTGCTCCACCAGTTAGGTCGACCGTTTGGATGGTTGGCACCGTGGCCACCCATTTCAGGCATTCCTGCATGATCTCTTTGGTCATTATCTCCTTGCGATCAGGTCCTGCATCCACATGGCAATGCTCGCAGGTCTGGTTGCACATCTTGCCAAGATTCACCTGAAGGATTTCCAACGGGGCCGTCTTCAGAGCATGCCCGAGAACCTCCTTCGTTTTCGCTCTGAATGAAGGGAATTGCTGTTCCCGATTCTCCAGAATGGACAACTGCTCGGTGGCCGATGCCAGTCTGTGTCCTGCTTTATTCAGTGTTCCGTTCATTTCTAAAAGACAATCATCCGTGTAACGCTACTTTCAATCTCACTCTTGCACAATTCTCAACGTCTCCACAGGTCGGATGATCTTACGCACGGGCAACCAAGCGGCCAGCAGACCAATGGTTCCCACCACAAGGAAAACATAAAAAACGTCCAATGGTTGCACATCAACAGGATATGCTTTCACAATATAGTTGCCTCCAGAATTGAGTTTCACCAATTCGAACTGGATCTGCGCAAAGCAGACAAGCAGGCCAAGTATGATTCCGCCTACAGCACCAATCATGGAAATGAATACGCCTTCCAGAATAAAAATGCGCTGAATGAGCTGCTCGCTGGCGCCCATGCTGCGCAAGATGTTAATGTCCTTTTTCTTTTCGAGAATGAGCATGGTGAGCGACCCAATGACATTGAAAATGGAGATCATGAGAATGAATGATAAAATCATGAAAACCGCCCATTTTTCACTCTTCATTATCCGGTATAGCAGTTCGTTCTGTTGGTAGCGGTCCTTCACTACATATGCAGAACCCAGCTTTTCTTGTAACGATTCTCGCACATTGGCCATGCTGGCTTTTGGATCCAGCGCCAGCTCCAACGATGTAATGCGGCCTTGGTGGTCAAGCAGATCGCGCGCAAACGAAATGGGAGTTATCATGTAGGTCTGATCAAAATCGGCCTGAATGGAAAACACTCCGGTAGCAAACAACTGTTTTACATTGAAGGCTTTGCTCGGATCAATGGTTGCACTTGAACCGCGTTTCGGAACGTAAACTTGAATCATATTGATAGGGTCGTTCACATTCACCGAAAGGTGGTATGCAATGCCAGAACCGATCATGGCCGATGGGGTTCCGTTCACATGCATGGCCGCGTCACCGTCAATGATCATGCTGTCAATTTCGGTCAGCGCATTGAAGTTGTCAGAGACCCCCTTTATCCGTGCGAAATACTGCTTATCGCGATAGCGTAGCAAACAGCTTTCCTCCAGTACCTCCACCAAGCCGATCACGCCTTCGGTTTCCAGAATCTTATCGGTTGGAATGGAACTCAGTTCAAGTGTTTTCCCTTCTGCAGGTTTGATGACAACAGGCGCTTCGAACACATTGTAAAGCGATATGACCAATCCTTCAAAACCGTTGAAAACAGAAAGCACAATGACCATGGCGGCAGTTACCACGGCAACTCCTGCCACCGAAATACCGGAAACAATGTTGATCGCATTGTGCGATTTCTTCGAAAAGAGGTAGCGTTTGGCTATGTGAACAGGAAGGTTCAACGGTTACGAATTACGAATCTTTTACGAATATGACGAATGTGCTTACATCAACACGCACAACCTGACAGAACTGGATCGGCATATTCGTATTTTTTCATTCGTAATTAGTAATCCTTAATCGCCTTTCAAAAGTTGGTCTATCCGATCAATATGATCCAGCGAATCATCAAGGTAAAAATTCAACTCCGGTGTTACCCGCAATTCACTCCGCTCGTGCGCCAAATACTTTCTGGGTTCCCAAGCGTGCTCTTTGATCAACTTTAGAACGGCCAGCTTATCCGGCACGGCAAAAATGCTGAGGTACACCTTGGCTACACCTAAGTCGGGACTCACACGAACCTGTGTTACGGTTATCATTCCGCCTTTGGCGTAAAGACCCACATTACGCTGAAAATACGTGCCCAACTCACGTTGGATAACCCTCGAGATCTTCTTCTGTCTTGTGCTTTCCATCACTACAAAAGTAGGCATGATGAAACTCGAAATCGGAAATTTGAAATTCGAAAAAGTTTGAACCATCCCGCTTTGCCCCTCCTTTGGAGGGGTTGGGGAGGCTTTTCTAAAGGTATATTTGCCGTATGCAGAGCTACTGGAGCATTATTGCGCTTCTCAGAAATTACAAGGGTCAGGTGCTGACCGTGGTGCTGTTCAACATCCTTTCGGTCATCTTCTCGCTTTTCTCGCTCACCATGGTTGTTCCATTGTTGGGCGTACTTTTTGGCATTCAGCCTATTGTGACCGAGAAACCGCCAGTCTCGCTCAACCCGAACGACCTCATTGACCTGTTCTACTACGAGGTGAGCAAGCTCATTCTGAACGATGCAGGCGAGATTACCACAGATGGACAGATGCGTGCTCTTGTATTCATTTGCGCGTTTGTCATCATCACTTTCTTCCTCAAGAACCTATTCCGCTACATGGCGCTTTATTTCAGCGCTCCATTGAAGAATGGCGTTGTACGCGATATACGAAACCGTCTTTATCACAAGGTTGTTAACCTGCCTATTGCCTATTTCTCAGAGGAGAGGAAGGGTGATGTAATTGCCAAGATGACGGGTGATGTGCAAGAGGTAGAAAGTTCCATCATGAGTTCGGTGGAAGTGGTTTTCAAAGAACCGTTCACCATCATTTTCTTCCTCGGAACGCTGGTGGTTTGGAGTCCTCAGTTAACGCTTTTCGTACTCATTCTTCTGCCCGTTACCGGGCTGGTCATTGGCCGTGTCGGTAAAAGTTTAAAGCGCTCTTCAAAGAAAGTTCAGGCCCAAATGGGTGTGCTGGTTTCGTCAATGCTCGAAACACTTTCTGGTCTTCGGATCATCAAAGCATTCAACGCCATCGAAACCTCTTACGAAAAGTTCCAGATTCAGAATGAGGAGTACCTGCGGCAAAAAGTGAAGATGATCCGCAAGCAGCACCTGGCCAGTCCGCTGAGCGAAGTGTTGGGAACCATTGTGATGGTGTTGGTGATCTACCGCGGTGGTTCGTTGGTCCTGAACGGTGATGGACTTACAGCTGACCTTTTCATCGGTTACATCGTCATTTTCTCACAGCTCATTCAGCCTTCCAAAGCGCTTACCTCATCCATCTATATGATTCAAAAAGGAATGGCTGCAGCTGAACGTATAGATACCGTTCTGAATGCTGCAGAGACCATCCGCGAAAAGCCGAATGCCGTTGGTTTGGAGAAATTTGAGAAGGAGATCAATTTTAAGACCGTGAGCTTCTCTTATGAGAACGGAGTGAATGTTCTAAAAGACATCAACCTTGTTGTGAAACGTGGCAGAACAATTGCGATTGTCGGACCATCTGGAGCAGGAAAGACCACCTTGGTTGACCTGCTTCCGCGCTTCTACGACCCAACTGAGGGTGCGGTATTGATCGATGGTATCGACATCCGGGATGTGAAGGCATGGGATCTGCGCGCCAAGTTGGGAATCGTCACACAGGAAGCCATTCTGTTCAACGACACGGTTTTCAACAACATTGCTTTCGGGCTGAAAGGTGTTTCTGAGGAAGATGTGATGAATGCAGCCAAAGTGGCCAATGCACATGATTTCATTTCGCAGATGGACAAAGGCTACCACACCAATATTGGTGAGGATGGCGGCAAACTTTCGGGTGGTCAGCGGCAGCGCATCAGTATCGCGAGAGCAATTCTCCACAACCCACCTATTTTGATCTTGGATGAGGCGACTTCGGCACTTGATGCTGAAAGCGAAAAACTGGTTCAGGATGCGTTGTTCAAACTCATGGAGAACAGAACTTCATTGGTTATTGCGCACCGACTTTCCACCATCAAATATGCCGATGAGATCATTGTAATTGACGAAGGCGAGATCATTGAGCGTGGCAACCACACGGGTTTGATGGCTCACAACGGAGTTTACAAGAAACTCTACGAAATGCAGGCTTTTGTTTAGTTCAAAGTTGAATGTTCAAGGTTCAAAGTGTGCTTACCTTGAACTTTAAACTCAGAACCTTGAACTATTCATATTTGAGCGCATCCATCGGCTCCGTCAAGAACGGATACTTCCTACGCCAATCCTGCTTCGGTTTCCACGCTTTTTTACGGTCAAGGTCAAGCTCTTTCAATTCGATTCCCACAAGCTCCTCAATTACCTTTTTCTGCCCTTTTTGATCAGCCACGTAGTCCTCAAACCTTATCTCAAGAAAGCGTTCTGGCCTCGGGGTTCTGTGAACGATATCAACATGATATTTCCAGCTTGCCGCACGCACTTTGAAGTTAAAATCGTGAAAGAGAAACTTCTTACACGGCACGTTCCATTTCTCCAATCGGTCTATTCCCATCATCACCGAAGTTGCGCCTTCAGGATGCCGCGTCCAATGGATGAACGTAGCCTTCGGGAATAGTCGTACCAACCAAGGATAAATGAGGTTGCTGTTGGGTATCTTCCAACCAACAGTCGATCGGTCACTATCAATCAACACCTTGAGATAGGTTTCCAGTCGTTCAATGAAAGTGGCCGGTATTTCTGCCTCCAACACTCTGGTAAAATCCCACTCGTAATTGCCCAAGTAATCCACAAAAGGACCGAAGATGCGGCATGCTTCATACATCGGATGCTCAGGCAGCAGGTCGCTGGCCACATTAAGCGGCTCTCCGAAGTAGACTCCCGAATCCTTCAAGGCCTCTGGCAGAATACGCGTACCGCTATGTGCCCGACCAATGATTATGATGGTTTCTTGACGGTTAAGCTTTTCAAGCATGGCGCAAGATAAGTAGTGGCTGTTCAAAGTTGGACGTTCAAGGTTCAAAGTGAACTTATCTTGAACTTTGAACTCAGCACCTTGAACTACTTCTTAAAAAGCGGCACCGTACTGCAAGCCTCTCCGTACATCACACTTTTGGCAACGGGTGTGAGCTTGGAAACAAACTCCACGAAAGCCGAAGTTGGGACGGGATATTTGCTACAACCTTTTACGATTACGCGTTCGTCTTGAAACTGTGTCAAATCGAGGTCAGAAAGCGCTTCTTGGTACAGCACCGTTTCCAGCGTTTCGGACGTTCCCATGATCACTCGTTTTGCAACGGGTTGCAGGTAAGTAGCGGCCAACATGCAGGCCCACTGCGGAACAATGGCATCGGCCGTGCATTCAATATTCACGAAAGAATTTTGGTACGCACTCCAATCGAAGTCTTTCAGTTGCTGACGGTAATCTTTCTCTCGTAGGATCAACCCTTCAAACAGGAAATCTTTCAGGTCGAACGTTTTGCGCGGACCAACTTGGTAAAGGTCTTCCAAGTTGAAGGTGATGAGGCCGCTTTCGGCAACCTTGTTTCTGATCATGGCTGATACGAATTACGAATGAAAAACGAATATGACGAATCCCCGCCACGCATAATCGGAGCGCATTCGCATATTCGTACCGCGCAGCGGAATTGGTAATTCGTATCAGTGGTCATCACATAAAACCGAGCTCCAAAAGTGCTGCTTCGCTCATCATGTCTTTGTCCCAAGGTGGGTCAAAAGTGAGTTCCACTTTTCCTTGCGTCACTCCTTTCACGCCACGGACTTTTTCTTCCACTTCCAGCGGTAAGCTCTCGGCAACAGGGCAGCTTGGTGAGGTCAACGTCATCAGCACATCGGCTTTGCCATCAGCATCCACTTTTACCTCATAGATCAGTCCCAACTCATAAATATCCACAGGAATTTCAGGGTCGTAAACCGTGCGCAGCACATCAATGATGCGCTCTTCCAGTTGCTTTACTTCATCGTAAGAAAGGCTCATGACGGGTTATTCATCTGGGTTTTGAATGCCAGCGCGTACAGTTTCATCTGCTTCACCATGCTCACCAATCCGTTCGAGCGTGTTGGTGATAAATGTTCCTTCAATCCGATCTGGTCGATAAAGGTCATGTCGGCATTCACAATATCATCAGGTTTTTCGCCAGAAAGCACGCGGATAAGCAAGTTGATGATGCCTTTGGTGATGATGGCATCGCTATCGGCCGTAAATATCACTTTGCCGTTTTCCAGCTTCGCGTGAAGCCAAACGCGGCTCTGGCACCCTTTGATCAGCAGGTCGTCCGTTTTCAGACTTTCCTCGATCAGCGGCAGTTCTTTCCCAAGCCCGATGATGTGCTCGTACTTGTCCATCCAATCATCAAAAAGCGAAAACTCATCGATGATCTCCTGTTCTTTCTCCTCTATCGTTGTCAATGCTATCATTTTCAAAATTCAGACCGGTCGTGTTTCAGGGTCGCGTCTCTCATCCCAAACAGATAGGATGTGAATGATGTTCTCAGATATGTGGTAAGTAATCGCATACGTTCGTACAATCGCGTATCGGACATCTTCAATCTCTGTGGTCTTTCCAATTGAAGGATATTTTCCGATCTGCTTTCCCATTTCATCGAATTCATCAAGTAGCTTCTCCGAGTATGTTGTCGAGCCGTTCCGTTCGATCCAGTAGTCAAGAATGTTCTGGACATCGAACTTGGCCTCACCCGTCCAGATCACTTCTTTTTCAACCATTCCCTCAGTTCCTCCATGGTTTCTTCATGCGTGCTTACCTCTCCGTTTTTCATCTGCTCCAGTCCACGCATTACACGGGCGCGCTGCTCTGGTGTGAACTTCACCACTTCATCATCAGCCGACTTCAGCATCTCGTAGATCGCCTCAAGCAGCTTTGGGTCATCGGTCTTTTCCAGCCGTTCCTTTATTCTTGTTTTGAGTTGTACTGCTGTCATGGCTTCTGATTTTATACTTAAAGGTACCGAAGTCCCATTAAAACATTCGTTTCACTCTATCTATCCCTTCAACAAGCCGCGCGACTTCTTGTTTCGTGTTGTACACCGCAAATGATGCGCGTACGGTTCCTGGTACTTCAAAAAAGGTCATGACGGGCTGCGTGCAATGATGTCCCGTTCGCAGCGCAAGGCCAAGTTTATCCAGGATCACACCCGTGTCATACGGATGGATGCCATCCAACACGAACGACACCAAACCAGCGCGTTCTTTGGCCGTGCCGATAAAGCGCAATCCTTTGATGTCACGCAACTGGCTGGTGGCAAACCGTGACAATTCAGCCTCGTGCTGAATGATAAAATCATAACCGATGCTGTTGATGAAATCGATGGCAGCGCCCAATCCGATTCCGCCCGCAATATTTGGCGTTCCCGCCTCAAATTTGTGCGGAAGATCGTTGTAGATCGTCTTCTCGAACGTCACATTCTTGATCATATCGCCACCACCCTGATAAGGCGCCATATCGTTCAGCAATTCTTCCTTGCCGTACAGCACACCAACGCCTGTCGGCCCGTACATTTTATGGGCTGAAAAAACGTAGAAATCGCAATCCAATTCCTGCACATCCACAGGCGTGTGATGTATGGCCTGCGCACCATCGATCAGCACAGGAATGTTCTGCGCATGCGCGATATCGATCATCTTTTTGATCGGGTTGATGGTGCCCAACGAGTTGGAAACATGCACCAACGAAATGAGCTCCGTTTTCGGTCCGATCAACCGCTCGTATTCCTCCAGATCGAGCTCACCTTCCTTGCTTATCGGCACTACTTTCAGGTGCGCGCCTTTCCGCTCGCAGAGCATCTGCCACGGCACAATATTGCTATGGTGCTCCATCGCGGTGATAAGAATTTCATCGCCTTTTCGGATGAGATTTTCACCGAACGAACTGGCCACCAAGTTGATGCCGCCCGTGGTTCCCGAAGTGAAAATGATCTCGTGGTCGTGCTCAGCATTAATGAACTTCTGCACCTTCTTGCGCACTTCCTCATAAGCGGAAGTCGCCTCCTGACTCAGCGTGTGCACCCCACGATGAATGTTGCTATTCTCGTACTCGTAGTAGTGATTTATGGCGTTGATGACCGACTGCGGTTTCTGCGAAGTAGCCCCGTTGTCGAAGTAGATCAGCGGCTTTCCGTTGACCTCTCTTTGAAGAATCGGGAACTGCGCCCGTATGCTTTCAATATCCACCAGCGTCTCGCTCATGCACGCATTTCTTTCAGCTTCGCCTGAATTTTCTGTTCGAGAATATTACGCAATTCTTCGCTCGAAACGCTGTTCAAAACCTCGCCCGCGAAGGCAGTCAAAAGCAATGCCGTTGCCCCGAACTCATCCAAACCTCTGGCGCGAAGGTAAAATACCGCGTCCTCATCCAACTGCCCCGTGGTGCTTCCGTGCGAGCAACGAACGTCATCCGCATAGATTTCCAACTCAGGTTTTGAGTTCATGGTGGCATCATCGGTCAGCAGAATATTGTTGTTCTGCTGGTAGCCGTTGGTCTTCTGCGCATCGGGATGCACGAACACCTTTCCGTTGAAAACGCCCGTGCTCTTTCCGCCCAAAATGCCGCGGTAAACTTCGTTGCTTTCGCAATGCGGAACCAAGTGATCCACCAACGTGTGGTTGTCGAACAGTTCGCTGCCTTTCAGCATGTAGAAACCGTTCAAATGCGTTTCTGCATTTTCGCCTTGCAGGCGGATGTTGAGGTTATTGCGAAGCAACTTCCCGCTCAACTGGAACGTGTTCGTAGTGAAATTCGCATCGCGCTGACAGAACACTTCGGTGGTGTTCACCAAGTTTCCTTCAGCGATTTCCTGAACAATATTGAATTCAAGCTGCGAATTCTGCCCTACAAAAATCTCTGTGACATGATTGTGTAGCGACTTCTCAGAAGCATTCGAGCCCGTGAAATACAGTTGGCATTTCAACGAAGCGTTATCTTCCAACTCAATCA
Organism: Flavobacteriales bacterium; assembly: GCA_020635535.1. Lineage (GTDB taxonomy): Bacteria > Bacteroidota > Bacteroidia > UBA10329 > UBA10329 > UBA10329. Next base: position 297,426 of record JACJZP010000001.1, read on the forward strand.
ATAATCGCGTTGCCGCGAAGTAGTTTCCAGTCAACTCAAGCGCTTGGTTCAGGACCAATTCATCCGAAACCTGTGTTCCTTTCTTCACTCGGATTACCAGCACTTTCTCGAAAACCGAGGTGTTCAAAGCCGCGTGCGCTTCTTTGGTGTGAATAGCTGTCGAACCTGTCAGCTTCTCGGCTTCCGACCAGAAAATCTCTACGCCATCAACAGAATTGAACGTGCAGTCTGTGGCTGATGTAAACTCCAATCCGTTATCGAAAAGTCGTTTGGCGTTGGTGTATTTCCAATCCTCGTGCTTCTTGGATGGAATGCCGTTTTCAGCCAAAAAAGTCTCCGCTTCCGTTCGGATATTCAGGAACGAATTGGGCTTTTCAGCACCTTTCACCAACTCGGCCAGAACCGATGTCGTTGTCAGTTCGCTCATGCTTCTGCCGCTACTTCGTCCTTGATCCAATCGTAGCCTTTTTCTTCCAGCTCCAGCGCCAATTCCTTGGTTCCAGAACGAACAATTCTGCCGTTGTACAACACGTGCACAAAATCAGGTACGATATAATCTAAAAGTCTTTGATAGTGCGTGATTACCACGAACGCGTTGTCTTTCGATTTGAGCTTGTTGACACCGTTTGCCACAATACGAAGTGCGTCAATATCGAGGCCGCTATCGGTCTCATCCAAGATGGCCAATTTCGGTTCGAGCATCGCCATTTGGAAGATCTCGTTCCGCTTCTTCTCTCCGCCTGAAAAACCTTCATTCACCGAACGGCCTGCTAGGTTTCCGCTCAACTCCACCAACTGTTGCTTTTCCTTCATGAATTTCAGGAAATCCTTGGCTTCCAGTGGCTCCAGACCTCTGTGCTTGCGCACTTCAGCCACCGCAGACTTCATGAAATTCACGTTGCTCACGCCAGGAATTTCCACAGGATACTGGAATGCCAAGAACAATCCTTCACGGGCACGAACCTCAGGGTCCATGTCCAGAAGGTCTTTCCCATCAAATGTCACTTCACCATCCGTTACTTCGTAATTCTCATTTCCTGCGAGAACGGAAGCCAACGTGCTCTTTCCAGAACCGTTCGGCCCCATAATGGCATGCACTTCCCCTGGATTTACCTCCAAGTTGAACCCTTTGAGAATGTCCTTCTCCTCCACACGGGCTTTCAGATTTTTTATGCTTAGTAAACTCATTTTCAACCTTTCAGATTCGAGACTTCAGATTTCAGATGGTCGTCTTTTTCTGACATCTGGTGTCTGACATCTCTCATCTCGTTTATCCTACACTTCCTTCTAAACTCACCGACAGCAGTTTCTGCGCCTCCACGGCAAACTCCATCGGTAACTTGTTCAACACTTCTTTACAATATCCATTCACGATGAGGCCGATGGCCTGCTCGGTGTCCAAACCACGCTGATTGCAGTAAAAGATCTGGTCTTCGCCCACCTTGCTTGTAGTGGCTTCGTGCTCTACTTTCGCGGTCTTGTTTCCACATTCGATGTACGGGAACGTGTGCGCACCACACGTATCGCTCAGCAGCAGCGAGTCGCATTGCGAGAAGTTGCGCGCATTGGTCGCATTCTTCCCAATTCGCACCAAACCGCGGTACGAGTTGTTGCTCTTGCCAGCCGAAATTCCCTTGCTGATGACGGTGCTCTTGGTGTTCTTGCCTAAGTGCAGCATCTTGGTTCCAGTATCGGCCTGTTGGTAATTGTTCGTCACCGCCACCGAGTAGAATTCCCCTATGGTGTTGTCGCCTTTCAGGATGCAGGAAGGATACTTCCATGTGATGGCACTTCCCGTTTCCACCTGTGTCCATGAGATCTTTGCGTAATCACCCGCGCAGATACCACGCTTCGTCACGAAGTTGTAGATACCGCCTTTGCCGTTCTTATCGCCTGGGAACCAGTTCTGAACGGTCGAGTATTTGATCTCCGAACCTTTCAATGCTACCAATTCCACAACAGCTGCGTGAAGCTGATTTTCATCGCGCTGTGGCGCGGTACAGCCTTCCAAATAACTCACGTAACTGTCCTCATCTGCAATGACAAGCGTTCGTTCGAACTGCCCTGTGTTCATCGCATTGATGCGGAAATACGTGGAAAGCTCCATTGGGCAACGCACGCCTTTCGGGATGTAGCAGAACGAACCGTCTGAGAACACGGCCGAGTTGAGCGTTGCGTAGTAGTTGTCGGTGTACGGCACCACGCTTCCGAGGTACTTTTTCACCAGTTCGGGATGGTTCTGAACCGCCTCGCTGAACGAGCAGAAAATGATGCCTTTTTCGCGCAGCGTTTCCTGAAAAGTAGTCTTTACCGACACGCTATCAAACACAGCATCGACCGCCACATTCGAACCCGCCACGTTCAGCAATCGTTTCTGCTCTTCGAGCGAAATTCCCAGCTTTTCGAAGGTCGCGAGCAGTTCCTCGTCCACTTCATCCAAACTGCCTATTTCTGGCTTTTTCTTCGGAGCCGAATAATAGATGATGTCCTGAAAATCGATCTTTGGATACTTGACATGCGCCCAAGTTGGCTCTTCCATGGTCAACCAATAACGGAACGCTTTCAAGCGCCATTCAGTCAGCCACTCGGGCTCATTCTTCTTGGCGGAAATAGCACGTACGATATCCTCGTTGAGCCCTTTTGGAAGTTGATCGGCCTCAATATCGATGCTCCAACCGTACTCGTATTCCTTTTCGGTGAATTCCTTTAGTAATGCATTCTCCTCTGCCATGTTCGAGTGATTAGCGAATAGCGACCAGCGAATAGTTATTTCTCGCCTTGAGCATTCTTGTTCGTTTCTACTTTATCAACTCTGTCAACTTTATCAAACTGCAAAACTCTCTCCGCAGCCGCATGTTCTATTCGCGTTCGGATTATTGAAAACGAATCCTTTTCCATTCAGACCGCCCGAATAATCCAACTCAGTTCCGATCAAATAGAGAAAGCTCTTTTTGTCCACCACGACCTTCATTCCGTTGTCTTCAAAAACCTTGTCGTCTTCCTTTATCTCAGTATCGAAACTCAAATCGTACGACAGGCCCGAACAACCGCCACCCTTTACTCCAACTCGGATAAAAGCCTCGGTCGGGTTCTTTCCTTCCTCTTCCATCAGGCTTTGCGCCTTCTTGACTGCGTTTTCAGAAACTTTGATCATAGTATTCCAGTTAACACTCGGTGTTTAGAATGGTTCTAAATAAACCGTGAATTTCGCGGCAAAAATACCGTGAATGAGGTACTCAACCAAGCTTTTGGTCGATTTATTTGGAATTGTTCTAAATAAGCTACGGCTCCCGCACAATCCTGAATCCACCGTTGCCACGGTTGTGGTGCCAGTGGTCGATGTTTCGATACCAGCGCAAACAGTAATCTGGTCCGCTCATCCAAGAAGCACCTCGTGAGACACGGTACTTGGCTTCTTCCAAGTTCACGGGGTTGTCTTTCGGGCTGTGCTGATAGAACTTCTTGTCGTACCAATCCTGACAGAGTTCCCAAGCATTGCCGTTCATATCGTAAAGTCCGAGTTCGTTCGGTTTCAGCAGGCCGACTTCATGTTGCTGGTCGTTTCCGTTGGCTTTGAGCCACGCGACCTCTTCAATGTTATTGCTACCACTGTAGAGATAGCCTTTGGACTGTTTTCCGCCCTGCGCTGCATATTCCCATTCGGCTTCGGTTGGTAGTCGGAAAGTCTTTCCTGTGAGTTCATTCAGCTTCGTGATGAATTCCATTAACTGTTCCCAACTCATATCGTTGAGCGGGCATTTCATGCACGGAAACTCGCTCGGATTGTAGCCCATTACGGCAATCCATTGTTCCTGTGTCAATTCAAACTTTCCGATGTAGAAATCGTTGAGACTGACCTCATGTGCTGGTCGGGCGTCTTTCTTTCCTTCATCACTTCCCATGATGAATGTGCCACCTTCTACGAAGACCATTTCGAGTTGAACGGTATCGTTGAGTTGGACGATTTCAGTTTGCGCGGATGCAGGAAAAAAGAAAAAGGAGAAAAGGAAAAACGTGATTACTGTTCTCATCTCCGACCGTTTTCAATTTCGTAGCGCATACCGAACTGAATGAACATGGCCAATCCGAACGAGCGGCCTTTCTGGACGCCTCGTTTCAGGTAATAATCCTTGTCACCAATGCACGTTCCAGTGCAAACGTTGGTGCAAATAAGACCATCACCTCGTGGTTCGAGCGAATATTTGCGTAATCCATTGTAAGCCAATTCAGTGCTTCTCACAAACCGTCTGTCATCCACAATGCCGAGTTTGAGTGCCGTTATCATTCCGTAAGCAAACATGGCGGTACAAGAACTCTCAATCCAATTTTCCGGGTCGTCTTTTCTGACGGGAAGCTGATACCAATGCCCCGTTTTCTCATCCTGCAATTCAGGTAGATGTTCGAGCATTTCCATCAAGTAACCTGCCATTTCTTCCCACATGGGATTTTCGCGCGGAATAACTTCCAATGCATCTGAAAGCGTAACGTAAATCCAACCGTTTCCGCGGCCCCAGAACTCTCCGCTCACTCGCGTTGAGTCATTTGGCCAACCCATTTGTCCGCAGAAATACGGTAGGCCGTCCTTTTCGTTGGCATCCCAACCGTGGTACCACATGCCCCATTTTTTGTCGAGCAGTTTTTCGCGGTGAAGCCGCAACTGCAGCGCAAACTCCTTCAGGTATTTCTCATCGCCTGTGGCGCGATACATTTCCAACATGAACTGTCCAATCATGAAAACGGTATCATCCCACAACTCAAGCGTAGTTGGTAAATGCGAAACGGCTCCTTCGGGCGTTCTGCGAACCTGCAAATACTGTTCGTAAATCTTATCGCATTTGGCTTTGTAGAATTCATCGCCCGTTTTCTCGTACAGAAATGCCATTCCGAGACCAGAAGCAACACCGTTGGGCGTTTTGCCGTTGGCGCGTGCTTTGGTTCTGTTCATAGCGGTTTCGATATAATCAAAGTATTGCTGCTTCTGCAACGAATCGACCTGGTCATACCGTTTGACCATCGTGTTCAGAAAAGCCGCATGCTGCCACGACCACACGTATTTGGAAGCTGGCAGATACGATTGCATGGAGAAGGTTTCCACGCTGTCGGCCCAAGTTTGGGCAGTTGAGTAAAATGGGAAATAGAAAATTAGAAATGTGAAAAGGAGACGCTTCATACCTTCTATCACGGATAAAAATCACTTCTTCTGTCAGGATGTCTGCTCGTATGGATGACAATCAAAACCCTCACTTCGTCCTTCGAAACACGGTAAATGATGTTGTAATCCCAAATCGTTACCGAACGGTAATCACCTTCGAGTTTGTCTAAATAACGCTCCTTGGAATAGCCTGAAAACTCACCAAGAGACCGACACTTCTCAATAATTGCTTGACGCACTTTATGTGCCACGGCTTTCGATTCGCGTTGCTTGATGTAAGAGTAAATCTCCCTGATGGATTTCTGTGCACTGCGGGAAATGACAACCGACCTGCGGTTCTTCAATCCCATTGCTTGCTGTTGTTCTCAAAATCGTCCAATGAATCGAAGTCTCCATTGTCGATTTCGCGTTCGGCAACTTTAATGCTTTCTACAAACTCCTCTACGGTTAGTGGTTCACGAGTTTGCTTGTACGCAACTTTCCGTTGGATGTGAATCAGCTTCAGATTCTCCAGGTCTTCCAGTAAACGGAGAACTTGATCATTCTTAACTTCTATGGTAAGTTTTTGCGATGCCATTGCCGAATAAAGTTACAAGATCAAAGCACGTTCAGCACTTGCTCCTTGATCTTTTCGAGCTCGTCTTTCATCTGCACCACAATGCGCTGTATTTCGGCATGGTTTGCCTTGGAACCGAGCGTATTGATCTCACGGCCCATTTCCTGCGCAATGAACCCAAGTTTGCGGCCCGCGGCTTCATCGGAATTCATGGTTTCTTCGAAGTATTTGAGGTGTGAAGTGAGACGGACTTTCTCCTCCGTGACATCGAATTTCTCGATGTAATACATCAGTTCCGACTCCAAGCGACTTTCATCCAACGTCACTTTCTCCTTCAGTTCCTCAAAGCGATCCATCATACGCTGACGGACGGTTTCGATACGTTCACCTTCGAACTGCTCCACCTGTGTCATCAACGTTCGGATTTTATTGAGGCGGTCGGTGAGATCCAATCTCAATTCCTGCCCTTCAGTAGAACGGAATTCCTGAAAGCGTTTCACGGCTTCCATCAATACGCTGATGGCAAGATCGATCTCTTCCTGCTCCTTTTCCTTTCTTTCCGATTGAAGCACTTCTGGCAACTTAAGCACGTTCGCCAAGAGCGAACTTTGATCCAGCCCTTGCTTATCGGCCGCGGCTTTCAGCATTTTTGAGTAATGATCGAACAACTCCTGATTGACAGAAAGCATCTTGTCCTCGCTGACGCCTTCAACATAAACCGCAATATCAACCTTGCCGCGGACCAACTCCGATGCGAGGTTTTTACGCAGTTCCATTTCCTGATCGCGAAGCGCGGAATTGAGCCTCAAATTGAGGTCGAGTTGTTTGCTATTTACCGAGCGAACCTCGGCCGTGTACGTAGTATGCTTATAATTGCCCTGCGCCTTGCCAAAGCCTGTCATCGATAGGATCATGGTGCGAAGTTAGTTATTGGTTACTGAGTTATTGGTTATTCGTTACCCAGCTCAATCCCAAATAACTGAATAACCAATAACGAATAACTGTTTGGAAAACGCTCCGATAGTGATCTACACCGATGGTTCGGCCTTGGGAAACCCCGGGCCAGGCGGCTACGGAATTGTGCTCTCATTTAAAGGGCAGTACAAAGAGGTTTCTCAGGGTTACCGACTGACCACCAACAACCGAATGGAACTGCTGGCCATTATTGTGGCGCTGGAAATGCTGAAGGTTTCCGACCGCGAGGTAATCATCTATTCCGATAGTAAATACGTGATCGATAGCGTGACCAAAGGCTGGGTTTTCGGTTGGGTGAAAAAGGGTTTCAAAGGCAAGAAGAACGCAGACCTGTGGAAGCGATTCCTACAGATTTATCCAAAGAACAAGGTCAAATTTCAATGGGTGAAAGGCCACGCGAATATTCCTGGAAATGAGCGGTGCGATAAGTTGGCGGTAGCTGCTTCTAACGACAAAAAGAATCACTTGGTGGATGAAGGCTACGAAGCTGAGAACACGGAAAGTGGGCTTTTCTGAGTCTGTTAGCTCAGGCCTGTGATCACACCATTTTTGTCGATGTCCATTCCTTCGGATGCAGGAACTTCGGGCAGACCGGGCATGCGCATCATTTTGCCAATGATGGGAATTAGAAATCCCGCGCCAGCAGCAATTTCAAACTCGCGGACATTCAGTTTAAAACCAGTTGGCGCACCTAATTCATTTGGGTTTTCAGAGAATGATTTCTGCGTTTTGGCCATACAAATGGGCAGGTTGGAAAGCCCAATCTGCTCAATGGATTTCAGGTCGCGAAGTGCCTTAGCAGAATATTGAATCTCACCGGCTCCATAGATCTCTGACGCAATGGTTCGAATCTTCTCTTTTACTGAAGAATTCCAATCGTAGAGAGGCTTGAATTCGGATGGTTCTTCAACGGCTTTGACAACCGCTTGCGCCAAATCGGTGCAACCGTTTCCTCCATTTGCCCAACCATCGGAAACAACGGCTTCGATGCCGCCTAGCTCTTGACAGGCCTGCTTCAGCCAACTGATTTCTTCTTCACTATCATTCACAAACTGATTGATGGCCACCACGGGTTTGAACCCGAACTTCTGCATGTTCTGAATGTGTCTTTCGAGGTTGGCAAAGCCATTCTTCACTGCTTCTAAATTGGGTTTAGAGATTTCCGAAAGTGAGGCTCCACCTTGGTACCGAAGTGCGCGAAGCGTTGCAACCAACACCACCGCATCTGGCTTCAGGTTTCCGTAACCACATTTGATATCGAGGAATTTCTCCGCGCCAAGATCAGCACCGAAACCTGCTTCGGTCACTACATAATCGGCCAGCGAAAGCCCCATTTTGGTTCCAATGATAGAATTGGTTCCCTGGGCGATATTGCCAAACGGGCCACCATGAATGATGGCCGGGTTTCCTTCCAGCGTTTGAACGAGATTTGGTTTGAGGGCATCTTTGAGAAGAATTGCCATGGCGCCTTCGGCTTTAAGATCGCGGGCGTAGACCGGCTTCTTGTCGTAAGTAAACCCAACGAAGATGTTGCCGAGCCTGCGTTTCAGGTCCTCCAGATCGGTGCAAAGACACAGAATGGCCATGACCTCCGAAGCAGCCGTGATGTTGAAACCTGTTTCGCGCGGCACGCCATCTGAAGTTCCGCCCAAGCCTTCCACAATGTAGCGCAGCGAACGGTCGTTCATATCAATCACACGCTTCCAAACCACCGTTCTTGGGTCGATTCCGAGATTGCGGGTTTTGCTCTGAATATTGTTGTCGATGAGCGCGGAAAGCAGATTATTCGCTTTCTCAATGGCAGCAAAATCGCCCGTAAAATGCAGGTTGATGTCTTCCATTGGAATTACCTGCGACCAACCTCCGCCTGTTGCGCCACCTTTGATTCCGAAAACAGGACCAAGCGATGGTTCGCGCAGCACCGCAATCGAATTCTTCCCAATCTTGATCAACCCTTCATTCAACCCAATGGAAACCGTTGTTTTTCCTTCGCCAGCAGGCGTTGGCGTCATGGCTGTTACCAGTATCAATTTGGCATTTGAAGCTTTATCCTCATCTATCAGATCAAGCGGCAGCTTCGCCTTGAATCTGCCGTAAGGCTCCAATTTTTCTTGGCTAATGCCAAGCTTTGAGGCAATCTCTGAAATGGGTCTGATCAGTGCTTTCTGTGCTATTTCAAGATCTGTCATTCGATTCTGTGAAGCATATACGCGACAAAGAAACTATCGAAAAAGAAAACCCCGATGAGTAATATCATCGGGGTTTTCATAACCTTCTACTTAGAGAATCAATAAAGTACCATTACGGTGCCAGTATTGTGTGTGGTGCCATTGGAGTATTCCATTCCCTCCCAAACTTCACCATCGACAAATGTGGCATTGATCTTCCACACATAAGACCCTTGTGGCACTGGCTTTCCTTTGTACCATCCATTCCAACCCACAGCCGGACTTCCATTTTCCAATGCAGTGGTCTCCCACAATTGATTACCCCAATTGTCAAAGATCCAGAGGTGATATTCAGCGATTCCAGTTCCTTTAGGAAGGAAGAGACCTGCTTCTCCTTCTTCATTGACGGCCAATGCATTCGGAACGAATAAACTGGTTTGAAGGTCAACGCTGATGTAATGCACCGCGGTATCTGCACAGCCAAACTCATTGATAGCGGTCAGGGTCACGTAATATCCGCCATACGTTGAGTACTCATAAGTAGGCTGGAACTCATCGGTCTGGTCGCCATTTCCAAAGTTCCAATTGTAAAGGTCGGCCCCGATCGAATTATTGACGAATTCGTATTCACTTCCTGGTTCAGGAATTGTGATCTGACTTGGCGTGAAATCGGCAATTGGCGATGGATACACACTAACAGAAGCGTCAAGTTCCAATGTGTCAGTACATCCTCCGTCCGCTTCAACAATGAGCGACACATCATACGTTCCTGGTATCTCGTAGAGATGAGTTGGATTCGGTAGATTCGAGGTTGTTCCGTCTCCAAAGTCCCACGTGTAGTTAAGACCTGGTGAACTACCATTGCCGAATGCTACCAACAATGGACCGCAACCTTGGGCATTCTGCAACGTGAAGTCTGCCACCGGTACATCATCGATCACGATTACCGAAGTGGACGTGTCTACACAACCCGCACCAGAATAAGCAATAAGCGTTACCGTGTAAGTTCCAGCACTTGTGTAAGTGGCGGTTGGATTCTCATCATTGGACACATCTCCATTGCCCAACAACCATTGGAATCCTGTAGCATCAGAACTCATATTAGTGAAGTCAATGCTTGCTGGCAAAATACATGGAGCAGCATTTTCGGTGCTGAACGCGGCCACAGGAACATTGGCTATATCAACTGTAACCGATGCTGGCTGGGCGGGACATCCACTCTGATCGAATACCTCAACTGTGTACGTGGTTGCCACAGATGGGCTTACAACGTGAGTTGAGCCAAGCCCAAGTCCATTGTCCCAAGAGTAAGAGAAATTACCTGCCCCACCGGTTGCTGATGCACTGATTCCAACACCGTTTCCAGGGCAAACGGCTGTGTCGGCCGATACGGTTACCACAATTTCATTCGGCTGTGTGATCAACACAGAATCTATGTAGATACAGCTATTCGCGTCAATCACATTGAATGTGTACCAACCTGCCGACAATGTAGTGGCGGTTATACCCGTTTGTCCGATTGAAGGCCAAGTGTAGTCGTACGGAGCTACACCACCCTCTACTTGAACTGTTGCTTCGCCATCGTTTCCTCCGAAACATGTTACCATGTTCGTTGAGTGCTGTATCCAAGCAATTGGATCCGGTTCCGTAATCGTTATAGCCAAGCTGTCGGAACAGCCATTTCCATCCGTTACATAAGCAGTAACTGTTCCAGCAGGAAGGTTACCAGCCACATATCCATTGTTTCCGTTGCTCCAACTTACGCTGTAAGGAATCGTTCCTCCAGCCACATCAATCTCTGCCTGACCATTGGTGTATCCGTTACAAGTAACGTTGTAAACCGTGTCGATTGAAATTGCAATGGCAGTAGGTTCGACCAGTTCAAATACTATAGTGGTATCGCAACCTCCAGCATCTGTAATGGTTACAGAATGCGTACCCGCACCGAGTCCTTGCGCAAGCGAATCCGTGTCATTGTTAGACCACAAATATGTGTATGGTGCTGTACCTCCACCAACAGTTACAAGAGCTTCAGCACTGTCAATTCCGTTACAGCTAATCTGTGTTAAGATGTCAACTTGTGCTTCGATGGAAGTCGGCTGACCAACAGTAACATTCATTGACCAGGCACAACCGTGATCATCAATCACCTCTACCTCATACACCCCTGCCGTAAGACCTGTTACAGACGGTCCAGTAAGGTTCAGATCTGGCCAGCTATAGCTGTATGGTGGTGTACCGCCTTGGGCCTCCACTGTGATCTCACCATCTTCAGCACCACTACAAGTAGCGTTTACAACCGTATCTACATTCATTGTAAGCAAGGTTGGCTGAGCTACCACTGCGGTTAGCGTATCTGTACAACCATTGGCATCAGTAACCTCCAACTGGTAGATTCCTGCTTCTACCGGATTCAGATCCTGTGTAGTTGAGTCATTGGACCAATCATACGTGTATGGTGCCGTCCCGCCAGTAACATTAACATCTACTATTCCGCTGGTCTCTCCAAAGCAGTTGACATCTGCTACGGCAATGATGTTTGCTTCGAGCAACAACGGTTCTGTCATCAGCAGTAGCACTGAGTCCTGACATCCGTTAAGGTCGGTTGCCACCACGATATACGTACCCGTTGACAAACTATCAGCAGTTTCGCCAGTTTGTCCATCAGACCACTGATATGTAAACGCTGGCACCCCTCCGATGGCTTCGACCGTAAATGCTCCGTTTGCATCTCCATTACAGCTGATCATCACTGTATCTCGAGACTCGATGCTTATATCATTCGGCTGGATCAATTCCACGCTATCCAGTCTTGTACAACCATTGGCATCTGTAATCTCAACGATGTAATTTCCAGCAGACAGGTTATTAAGGTCTTCGGTAATGGCGCCACCGGTCCACAGATAAGAGTAAGGGGCAGTACCATCCGTAACAGTCAAGTCAATTGAACCATCATTCAATCCGAAACATGAGATCTGGTAACCATTGTAATCCGAAGTTGTAATGAATGAGGCCAAGCCATCAGGTTCTGTCAAAGCAATGGAGCCGGTGGTTGTACATCCATTAGCATCCGTAATGGTATACGTATAGATTCCAGCTACAAGGCTATCGATATCCTCAGTCATTTCGCCATTGTTCCAGCTAACAGAATATGGTGAAGCACCCCCGGAAATGGTCAGATCAATCCAGCCATCGGAAGCGCCTCCGCAAGAAATATTCACACCATTGTAATCGCTTACTGAAGTAGAAACATCCAGCGTATCAGGCTCTGTTAGTGTGATATTGTCAGAGTAGAAACATCCACTTGCATCCGTAACTACCACCGTATAAGTTCCTGCCTCGAGCCCCGTCAGATCCTCATCTGTAGAGGTAAAGCCATTTGGGCCTGTCCAAGCATAGGTATAGGTCAAACAATCTTCTCCTCCAATTACGTTGATATTGATAGAACCATCTGCAGCACCATTGCATGAAACATTTGCACCACCGATGTATTCAGGAGAAGTCAGGCTGTCGGTTGCCATCAGTTGAGGTGCAGTAAGAATTATGGTTCCGACCACGGTAGTGCCATTTGCATCAGTAACTGTAACCGCATGCAATCCGGCTGTTAGTCCTGTGGCGGTCTGAGTGGTTTGTCCATCCGTCCATAGATAGGTATATGGCAAACATCCGCCAGTAACATTGGCCATGGCAACTCCATCAGGAACTGCGCTACAGCCTAAGTTGTATCCGCAAGGTCCTTCCAGCGCTGTAACCACCACTCCAACTGGAGAAGGCTGAATGGTTACATCAAACGAGCAGGAAACGGTGTTGTTCGACTCGTCCGTTGCGGTATATATAACCGTTGTTGTACCTACTGGGAAGTTGTCTCCGGGAACATGGCTGCTGGTCAGCGTTGGGGTACAGTTATCCTGTGCAGTTGGCGCAGTCCAGAATACCTGCGGTGAACAATCTGAACTATCAGGAACAATTACCGTGTCGGTAGGGCAGGCAATGATCACCGGAGCAATTGTGTCAAGTACCGTTACTTCACTCGAGCAATTGTCCGTGTTTCCGTTCACGTCTACAACTGTAAGGGTAACGATGTTCGAACCAAGGTCTGCACACGTAAAGTCAACCTGCGATGAGTAGACAGAGTCGATGGCACAGTTATCAGTAGAACCATCATTCAACTCGCCCGCAGAAACATTCACCGTTCCGTTGCCGTCCAATGTAACGGTAAGGTCTAAACAATTGGCCATTGGCGGAACGTTATCCTCAATGGTAACCTGGCCAATACACGTTGATGTATTTCCGTTGTTGTCCTCGACAGTTAACGTAACTGTATTGGCGCCAACATTCGAACAATCGAATGACGTTACATCTGCCGTGAATCCAAGAATTCCGCAGGCATCGTTCGACCCATTGTCAATCTCCTCAGCAACAATGGTTGCATTTCCGTTAGCATCCAACTGTATGGTAATATCCTGACAAACCGCAATTGGGCTGATGGTATCGACCACCGTAACTGTTGCGCTACAGCTGCTTACGTTACCGTTCACATCCTCAACGGTCAACACCACAGGGTTAGGTCCAACTCCAGAGCATGTGAAATCATTTGGCGTAACATACATGGTGTCGATAGCACAGTTGTCAACACTTCCCGCATCCACATCATTTGGAGAAATACTTACATCGCCCATAGCATCGAGGTAAACCGTAAGGTTTTGGCACAAAGCCTGTGGCGGAAGATTTTCTTCTACAATTACATCTGCAGTACAAGTTGAACTGTTTCCGTTCACATCAAATACCGTTAGAACTACAACGTTTACACCCGCCTCAGCGCAATTGAAAGTGTACCGATCAAGGAGCATGGTATCCACAGCGCAGTTGTCACTTGAGTTTAGGTTGATATCCTCGGCTGTGATGGTTGCAATTCCATCAGCGTCCAACTGTACCACAAATGGAGTACAGGTGGCAACAGGAGAAATCGTATCCTCAACAGTAACCTCAGAAGTACATGTGGATACATTTCCATTCACATCAGTAACGGTAAGTGTCACTACGTTCACCCCAACATCTGAACAATCAAAGATCCTGTCGTCCAACACCAAAGCCAGTATTCCACAGTTATCGAATGAGCCGTTGTTCACCTGACCTGCAGTGATGTTAGCCTCTCCAAATACATTTACCTGAGTTGTAATATTCTGGCAAAGAGCCGTTGGGCTGATGGTATCCAACACTTCCACTGTTGAAGTACAAGTGCTTGAATTGCCGTTGTTATCTATCACCGTTAATGTGACCGTGTTGTTGCCCACGTTCGAACAATCGAATTCGGTTGGGTTCGCAAATACCGTATCTACACCACAGTTGGCGTTACTTCCGGCATTGATGTCTGCAGCAAGGATTGAAGCATTGCCAGCAGCATCCAAATAAATGGTAATATCTTGGCAGTTGGCATTCGGGTTCACGTTATCCTCAACGGTTACTATAGCCTCACAAGAAGACACGTTTCCGTTTACATCAACCACGGTCAATGTCACCACATTTGGCCCAACCTGAGTACAATCGAATATCGTTTGATCAACACTTATGGCATCAACACCACAGGCATCTGTGCTTCCTCCATCGACATCAGCAGAAACAATGCTTGCAGTCCCTGTGGCATCCAACTGAATGGTGATATCCTGACAAACCGCTGTTGGTGGAACCGTATCCAAAACCGTAACCGAAGCCTGGCAAACATCCGAGTTTCCGTAAAGGTCCGTAACGGTAAGTGTGACTTGGTTGCCACCGATGTTCGAGCAATCGAAATCCGTGATATTCACGGTCATGGTATCAATTCCGCAGTTGTCTGTAGAACCGTTGTCAACGTCCAATGCACTGATGGTCACCTCGCCATTCGCATCCAAGTATACCGTGATGTTCTGGCAAGCCAACAGCGGATCAACCTGATCAACCACAGTTGCTGTGGAAGTACAGTTAGAAACGTTTCCGTTTACATCAGTTACGGTCAATTCAACCGTATTAGGACCGATATCCGAGCAATCGAAGCTGTTCACATCAATGGTTAGCGACTGAATTCCGCAGTTATCGAACGAGCCATCATCAATGTCTCCTGCGGCAATCACCGCGGTTCCGTTTCCATTCAACTGAACCAAAATGTCGGTACAAACTGCCGTTGGCGGAATGGTGTCTTCAGCAGTTACCGTAGCAATACACGTGCTGATGTTTCCATTCACATCCCAAACCGTTAACACGATTGAGTTGGTGCCGACATTATTACAGTTAAGTGAAGTTGGAGTAACCGCAAGACTATCAATACCACAGTTGTCTGAAGAACCGCCATCAACCAAAACAGGCGTGATGATGGTTTCACCATTTGCATCCAACTGCACCGTTACTGAAGCACAGGCAGCGGTCGGGTTGGTGTTGTCTTCAACTGTTACTGAAGCATCACAGGTCGAGGAGTTTCCGTTCACATCGGTCACAGTAACCGTTACCGTGTTAACACCTACGGTTGAACAATCCAATGTGGTATTCAGCTGACCTCCATCAACGGTTACAGATGCAATTGCACAATTGTCGGTAGAACCAGCATCAAGCGTAGTTGCATCGATGATCACATCTCCAGACGCAGTCAGGTCGATAGTGATATCGTTACAAAGAGCCGTTGGCGAGATGGTATCAAGAACCGTAACCGTTGCTGTACAGGTCGACACGTTTCCGGTGCTATCCGTAGCGGTGAGCGTAACGGTGTTTGCTCCGATATTCGAGCAGCCGAAAGCATTCGGAGAAACAATCAACGATGAAAGTCCACAGCTCGCGTTAGAGCCGCCATTCACGTCATCTGCAATGATGCTCACGTTGCCTGTTGCATCCAAGTAAACGGTAATGTCTTGGCACGAAACCGTTGGCTCAACGTTGTTTTCAATGGTCACCTGAGCATCACATGTCGAAACGTTACCGTTAGCGTCAGTTGCGGTTAGTGTGATCGTTTGAGTTCCCACATTCGCGCAGGTCCATTGAGTATTCGCTGCATCGATGCTAAATGTCACGGAGCCACAGTTATCGGTTGTTCCGCCATCCAATTCAACCGCGGTAAGAACTACCGTTCCAGTAGCATCCAGTTCAATCGTGATATCCTGACAGACGATCGTTGGGCTGATGGTGTCCTCAACGGTAACTGTAGCATCACAAGTGGAAACGTTTCCGTTTACGTCTGTTACAGTCAACGTGACGGTGTTCGTTCCAACCGTTGTACAATCGAAGTCTTGTGTAGTGTTGCCGCTATTTATTTCAAGAGAAGCAATACCACAGTTGTCGTTGCTGCCGCCATCGATGTCAGCAGATGTAATGGTCAATTCGCCATTAGCATCCAACTGAACCGTGATGTCCTGACAAACAGCTGTTGGAGAAATGGTGTCCTCAACGGTTACGGTCGCGTCACAAGTTGATACGTTTCCGTTCACGTCAGTTACCGTTAGCGTGACTGTGTTCGTTCCCACTGTAGTACAATCAAAATCCTGAGTTGTGTTGCCTCCATCGATTTCCAGCGAAGCAATTCCGCAGTTATCTGCACTGCCGCCATCGATATCTGCCGATGTGATGTTCAATTCGCCATTGGCATCCAACTGAACGGTGATATTCTGACAAACTGCGCTTGGGCTGATGGTGTCTTCAACCGTTACCGTAGCATCACAGGTAGAAACGTTTCCATTTACATCAGTTACCGTCAACGTAACGGTGTTTGTTCCAACTGTTGTACAATCGAAATCCTGAGTCGTGTTGCCATTATCGATTTCGAGGGAAGCAATTCCGCAGTTGTCGTTGCTACCACCATCGATGTCTGCTGATGTGATTGTCAACTGTCCATTCACATCCAACTGAACCGTAATATCTTGACAAACTGCGTTCGGAGAAACCGTGTCTTGAACGGTTACTGTTGCATCACAAGTTGAGACGTTTCCGTTTACGTCTGTTACAGTCAGCGTAACTGTGTTTGTTCCGACTGATGTGCAGTCAAAGTCTTGTGAGGTGTTGCCGCCATCGATTTCCAGCGAAGCAATTCCACAGTTGTCGTTGCTACCACCATCGATGTCAGCAGATGTAATGGTCAACTCTCCATTAGCATCCAACTGAACCGTGATGTCCTGACAAACTGCGTTCGGAGAAACCGTATCCTGAACGGTGACCGTAGCATCGCAAGTAGAAACGTTGCCGTTCACGTCAGTTACCGTTAAAGTAACCGTGTTTGTTCCTACTTGAGAACAATCAAAGTCCTGAGTTGTGTTACCGCCATCGATTTCCAGCGAAGCAATTCCACAGTTGTCGTTGCTACCACCATCGATGTCAGCAGATGTGATGGTCAATTCGCCATTGGCATCCAACTGAACCGTGATGTCCTGACAAACTGCGCTTGGGCTGATGGTGTCTTCAACCGTTACCGTAGCATCACAGGTAGAAACGTTACCGTTTACGTCTGTTACAGTCAACGTGACCGTGTTCGCTCCGACTGATGTGCAGTCAAAGTCTTGCGAGGTGTTGCCGCCATCGATTTCCAGCGAAGCAATACCACAGTTGTCGTTGCTGCCGCCATCGATGTCGGCTGATGTGATGGTCAGTTGTCCGTTGGCATCCAACTGAACTGTGATGTCCTGACAAATCGCATTTGGAGAAACTGTATCCTCAACCGTCACAATCGCATCGCAAGTCGAAACATTTCCGTTCACATCCGTTACGGTAAGCGTTACAGTATTGGTTCCAACCTGAGAGCAATCAAGGTCTTGAGTGGTGTTGCCATTGTCGATTTCCAAGGAAGCGATAGCGCAGTTGTCTGACGAACCTCCGTCTACATCTGCTGAAGTGATTGTCAACTGACCAGCAGCGTCCAATTGCACCGTAATGTCTTGACAAACAGCGGCTGGCGAAATCGTATCCAGCACCGTAACTGTTGCATCACAAGTTGACGTGTTACCGCTGTTGTCAACTGCCGTAAGCGTTACCGTGTTCGGACCAACACTC
This sequence comes from Flavobacteriales bacterium, assembly GCA_020635535.1. Classification (GTDB taxonomy): domain Bacteria; phylum Bacteroidota; class Bacteroidia; order UBA10329; family UBA10329; genus UBA10329. Next base: position 315,277 of record JACJZP010000001.1, read on the forward strand.
GAGCAATCGAAAGCATCTGGAGATACTGTCAGCGAAGCCAAACCACAACTTGCGTTGGAACCACCGTTCACATCATCCGCAAGAATAGAAACGTTACCAGTAGCATCCAGATAAACCGTGATGTCCTGGCAGAATACGTTTGGCGCAACGTTGTTCTCAACAGTAACGGTTGATGTACAACTTGAAACATTGCCGTTCACGTCCGTTACTGTGAGCGTAACTGTGTTGGCTCCTTCTTCTGCACAGGTAAAAGCATTCGGATCTACAACTAAAGAAGCAATGGCGCAATTGTCGCTGCTTCCGTTGTCAACATCCGTAGCTGAAATTGTCGCATTTCCAGTTGCATCCAACTGAATGGTAATGTCCTGACACAATGCGATCGGAGAAACCGTGTCTTGAACGGTAACTGTAGCTGCGCAAGTTGAAGTATTTCCGTTCACATCAGTTACTGTTAGCGTAACCGTATTGGCGCCAACTTCAGCACAAACGAACGCATCCTGACTAACCGCCAAGTTGTCGATCGCGCAGTTGTCAAATGAACCACCATCAACATCGGCTGCGACAATCGAAACGTTTCCAGAACCATCGAGATAAACCGTGATATCTTGGCAAACAGCCGTTGGATCAACGTTGTCCTCAACAGTTACATCAGCCGAACACGTTGAAACGTTTCCGTTGGCATCTGTTGCAGTAAGGATTACCGTATTCACGCCCACATTCGAGCAATCGAAATCGGTTACATCAGAAGTGAATGTGATGTCAACTGGCTGACTACAATTGTCTGAAGTTCCGCCATCGAGGTCAACTCCTGTGATGGTCGCCTCTCCGTTCGCGTCCAACTGAATCGTAATGTCCTGACAAAGGATAACTGGCGTTACCGTGTCTTGAACGGTTACCGTTGCATCACAAGTAGAAACGTTGCCGTTCACATCGGTTACAGTTAGCGTAACCGTGTTCGTTCCGATGTTGGCACAATCGAATGCTTGAGTTGTGTTTCCGTTGTCAATCTCCAGCGAAGCAATGGAACAGTTGTCGTTGCTGCCGCCATCCACATCAGCGGAAGTGATGATCAAGTTTCCAGTTGCATCCAACTGTACCGTGATGTCTTGACAAACCGCGGTTGGAGAAACCGTGTCTTGAACCGTTACTGTAGCATCGCAAGTTGAAACATTGCCGTTCACATCGGTAACGGTTAGCGTCACCGTGTTCGTTCCAACTTCAGAGCAATCAAAGTCTTGTGTTGTATTTCCGCCATCGATTGTCAACGAAGCAATCGCACAGTTGTCTGAAGAACCGCCATCGATATCCGCAGATGCGATGGTCAAGTTTCCAGAAGCATCCAACTGAACTGTAATATCCTGGCACACCGCAGTTGGGTTGATGTTATCTTCAACCGTCACGGTTGCGGTACAGTTGTCTGTGTTTCCATTCACATCAGTAACCGTCAACGTTACCGTGTTCGCACCAACATTCGAGCAATCAAATGTGCTTGGGGTCACATCCAGCGAAGCGACCGCACAGTTGTCTGTGCTTCCATTATCTATTTGAGCAGCCGTGATGCTTGCGTTTCCTGAAGCATCCAACTGAACGGTAATGTTCTGACAAACCGCATTTGGATTTACGTTGTCTTGAAGCGTAACGGTAGAAGTACATGTAGAAACATTTCCGTTCACATCCGTTACGGTCAGTTCAACCGTGTTAGCACCCACATTCGAGCAATCGAAGGTGCTCACATCAATGGCGATGTTGTCGATTCCGCACTCATCAGAAGAACCGTTATTCACTTGAGTTGCCACGATGCTTGCGTTGCCCGAAGCATCGAGCTGAACGGTAATGTCCTGACAAACAGCCGATGGGCTGATGGTATCGAGAACCGTGACCGTTGAGATGCACGAACCAACGTTTCCGTTCACGTCCGTAACCGTCAGCGTAACTGGGTTCGCGCCCACTCCAGAACAAGAGAAACTGTTCGGTGTAACCACCATATTATCGATGGCGCAGTTGTCGGTAGAACCGTTGTCGATGTCAGCTGGCGTGATGCTCACACTTCCAGCGCCATCCAAGTAAATCGTAATGTCTTGGCAAAGGGCAATCGGAGCTTCGTTATCCTGAACGGTAACCGTTGCCATACAGGTCGAGCTGTTGCCATTCTCATCGGTCGCAGTAAGCGTAACCGTGTTGCTTCCAACGTTATTGCAATCGAAATCGGAAGGCGTCACATCCAGCGTCAGCGTGCTTCCAACCGTGCTACAATTGTCGGTTGTTCCGTTATCGATGTCGATTCCTGTGATGGAAACGTTACCCGTTGCATCCAACTCAACTGTGATGTTCTGACAAACGATGGTTGGGTCGATGTCGTCTTCAACCGTTACTGCAGAAGTACAAGTTGAGCTGTTCCCGTTCACGTCAGTAACCGTAAGCGTAACCGTGTTGGCACCAACTTCGGCACAACCGAAAGTTGTAGGTGTGGCGCTCAGCGTTGCGATGGCACAGTTGTCGGTTGAACCACCGTCAACATCAGCCGCAACGATCGAAGCATTTCCAGATGCATCCAACTGAATGGCAATATCCTGACAAACAGCCGCTGGCGAGATCGTGTCAACCACCGTTACCGTAGCCGTACAGGTTGAGACGTTGCCGCTGTTATCCGTTCCCGTTAGGGTAACCGTGTTGGCGCCAACCTCCGCACACGTAAATGCGCTTGGATCAACTGTCAACGAAGCAATTCCGCAGGCCGCGTTACTTCCGCCATCCACATCAGCAGCGGTAATGGAAACCGCTCCTGCCCCATCGAGATAAACCGTAATATCCTGACAAGAAACCGTTGGAATAATGTTGTTCTCAACCGTAACCGTGGCATCGCAAGTAGAAACGTTTCCGTTCACATCAGTAACCGTGAGCGTAACGGTGTTCGGACCTTCTTCCGCACACGTGAAACTGTTCGGAGAAACCGTCATATTGTCGATGGCGCAGTTGTCGGAACTTCCTCCGTCAACATCGGCTGGAACGATAGATGCGTTTCCTGTTGCATCCAACTGAACCGTGATGTCCTGGCAGATCGCAATTGGAGCGACTGTATCTTGGATTGTAACCGTTGCAGCACACGTTGAGATGTTTCCGTTCTGGTCTTCGACCGTCAGCGTTACGATGTTCACACCAACATTAGAGCAATCAAATGACGATGGGCTCACCAAAATCGGAGTAACTGAACCACAGGCATCGGTGCTTCCATTATCGACCATAACTGGTGTGATGATGGCGTTGCCCGAAGCATCGAGCTGAACCGTGATGTTCTGGCAAACCGCACTTGGTAATACGTTATCCTGAACATCGACCTGAGCATCGCAAGTAGAAACATTACCTGAAGCATCGGTAACGGTAAGCGTAACTGTATTGAAACCGACCTCTGCACACGTGAATGTGTTCGGATCGAGCGTGATCGATGCGATGGCGCAGTTATCGAAACTTCCGTTATCAACATCGCCCGGAGCCACGGAAACCGTTCCCGCAGGGCTTAGTTCAGCAACGATATCAATACACACCGAAGTTGGAGCAACGGTGTCGAGAACCGTAACGGTTGAGGTACACGTTGAGACGTTTCCGTTCACGTCCGTAACCGTCAGCGTTACCAAGTTTCCTCCAAGGTCGTTACAATCGAACGCATCATCATTGATGGCGATATTGTCGATGGCACAGTTGTCGGTTGAACCGCCATCCACATCCGCAGCAACGATGGTCACATCGCCAGCAGCATCCACGTAAACCGTGATGTCCTGACAAACTGCAGTTGGGTCAACGTTATCTTCAATCGTTACATCGGCTGTACACGTTGATGTGTTTCCGTTGTCGTCAGTCACGGTAAGCGTTACCGTGTTCACGCCCACATTCGAGCAATCGAACGCGCCTGGCGAAACATCCAGCGAAGTCACTCCACAATTGTCGGTGCTGCCACCGTTAACATCCGCACCCGTGATGGTTGCGTTTCCAGTAACATCGAGCTGAACCGTGATGTCCTGACAAACAGCCGTGGCGTCAATCGTATCCTGAACCGTAACGTCCGCGGTACACGTTGAAACGTTGCCGTTCACGTCAGTAACTGTGAGCGTAACCGTGTTCACGCCAACATTCGAGCAATCGAAATCGAGACTGGCCACAGCGCCATCTAACGTTATGGAAGCGATTCCACAATTGTCGTTGCTGCCATTGTCGATGTCAACCGTAGAAATCGAAGCATTCCCTGAGGCATCCAATTGGATCGTGATGTCTTGGCAAACCGCGTTCGGAGAAACCGTGTCTTGAATGGTAACGGTTGCATCACAAGTAGAAACGTTGCCGTTCACATCGGTTACCGTAAGCGTCACCGTGTTTGCACCAACATCCGAGCAATCGAAATCCTGGGTCGTGTTTCCACCATCGATTGTCAATGAAGCCACACCACAGTTGTCGGTAGAACCACCGTCAATATCCGCTGACGCGATGGTCAGATCACCGTTCGCATCCAACTGGACTGTGATGTCTTGACAAACAGCGGTAGGATCAACGTTGTCTTCGATGGTAACGGTTGCATCACAAGTAGAAACGTTGCCGTTCACATCGGTAACTGTGAGCGTTACCGTGGTTGTTCCAACATCCGAGCAATCGAAATCCTGAGTGGTGTTGCCACCATCAATTTCAAGCGAAGCGATGCCACAAGCATCGGTAGAACCGCCATCGATATCTGCTGAAGTGATGGTCAAATCTCCGTTTGAATCGAGTTGAACCGTGATGTCCTGACAAACTGCGTTTGGAGAAACCGTGTCAGCCACCGTGACCGTTGCATCGCAGGTTGAAACGTTGCCGTTCACATCGGTTACCGTAAGCGTTACCGTGTTGGTTCCAACGTTCGCGCAAGCAAAATCTTGAGACGTGTTTCCACCATCGATTGTGAGCGATGCGATTCCACAGTTGTCGGCAGAACCACCATCGATATCAGCCGAAACGATGGTCAGATCTCCATTGGCATCTAACTGAACCGTGATGTCTTGACAAACAGCTGATGGGTTGATCGTGTCCTGAACCGTGACCGTTGCATCGCAAGTAGAAACGTTGCCATTCACATCCGTCACGGTAAGCGTTACCGTGTTCGCGCCAACATTCGAGCAATCAAAATCTTGTGTAGTGTTGCCGCCATCGATGGTCAGTGTGGCAACCGCGCAGTTATCGGCAGACCCGCCATCAATATCTGCTGAAGTGATGGTCAGGTTTCCTGAAGCATCCAACTGAACTGTGATGTCCTGGCAAACCGCATCTGGCGAAATGGTGTCGAGCACCGTTACGGTTGAAGTACAAGTTGAGACGTTTCCGCTGTTATCGGTTCCTGTGAGCGTAACGGTGTTGGTGCCAACATTGGCACACGTGAATGAATCTTGGTCGATGGTCAACGAAGCGATTCCGCAAGCCGCGTTACTGCCACCATCTACATCCGCGGCCACGATAGAAACGTTGCCTGTTGCATCGAGATAAACCGTAATGTCCTGACACGCAACGGTTGGGATGATGTTGTTCTCCACTGTCACATCGGCCGTACAAGTTGAGACGTTGTCGTTGACATCAGTCACGGTGAGCGTTACCGTGTTCACGCCTTCATCCGAACAATCGAAGTTTAATGAGCTGGCACCGCCATCCAACGTGATTGAAGCGATTCCGCAGTTATCGTTGCTTCCGTTGTCGATGTCAATCGTTGTTACAACCACGTTACCCGAAGCATCGAGTTGAACCGTGATGTCTTGACAAATAGCCGTTGGACTAACCGTATCTTGAACCGTTACATCGGCAGTACAGGTTGAAACGTTGCCGTTCACGTCAGTCACCGTTAGCGTTACAGTCTGAACACCAACATCCGAACAATCGAAATCAAGACTGGCCGCCCCGCCATCCAATGTGATGGAAGCGATTCCGCAGTTGTCGTTGCTTCCGTTGTCTATATCAACCGTTGAGATGGAAGCATTTCCTGAAGCGTCCAACTGAATCGTGATATTCTGACAAAGAGCGGTTGGATCGATATTGTCTTCTACTGTTACATCGGCAGTACAAGTTGAAACGTTGCCGTTTACGTCAGTTACCGTCAACGTTACGGTCTGAACACCAACATCCGAGCAATCGAAATCAAGACTAGATGCTCCGCCATCCAATGTGATGGAGGCAATTCCACAGTTGTCGTTGCTTCCATTGTCGATGTCAACCGTTGAGATTGAGGCGTTTCCTGAGGCATCTAACTGAATCGTGATGTCTTGGCAAACTGCTGTTGGATCGATGTTGTCCTCTACGGTTACATCCGCGGTACAAGTAGAAACGTTGCCGTTCACGTCAGTTACTGTGAGGATCACGGTCTGAACACCAACATCTGAACAATCGAAATCAAGGCTTGAAGCTCCGCCATCCAATGTGATGGAGGCGATTCCACAGTTATCGTTGCTGCCATTATCAATGTCAACGGTAGAAACGGATGCATTTCCTGAAGCATCCAACTGAATTGTAATGTCTTGGCAGACCGCTGTTGGGTCAATCGTGTCTTGAATGGTTACGGTCGCATCGCAAGTAGAAACGTTGCCGTTCACATCCGTTACAGTTAAAGTAACGGTGTTAGTTCCAACGTTCGAGCAATCGAAATCCTGTGTGGTGTTGCCGCCATCAATCTCAAGCGAAGCGATACCGCAAGCATCAGTGGAACCGCCATCGACATCAGCAGAAGTGATGGTCAGATCTCCGTTTCCATCCAACTGAACCGTGATGTCCTGACACACAGCTGTTGGGCTGACCGTATCGGCAACCGTTACCGTGGCATCGCAAGTAGAAACGTTGCCATTCACGTCAGTTACCGTAAGCGTAACCGTGTTGGCGCCCACGTTAGAGCAATCGAAATCTTGAGAGGTGTTGCCGCCATCGATGGTAAGCGATGCGATTCCGCAATTGTCGGCAGAACCTCCGTCAATATCAGCCGAGACGATGGTCAGATCACCATTCGCATCCAACTGAACGGTAATATCTTGGCAAACCGCAGTTGGGTTGATATTGTCTTCAACGGTTACATCGGCAGTACAGGTTGAAACGTTGCCGTTTACGTCAGTTACTGTTAGCGTTACCGTCTGAACACCAACATCCGAACAATCGAAGTCAAGACTGGCCGCTCCGCCATCCAATGTGATGGAAGCAATTCCGCAATTGTCGTTACTGCCGTTGTCGATGTCAACGGTTGAAACTGAGGCGTTGCCTGAAGCATCCAACTGAATTGTAATGTCTTGGCAGACTGCAGTTGGGTCAATCGTGTCTTGGATAGTAACCGTTGCATCGCAAGTCGAAACGTTTCCGTTCACATCCGTTAGAGTTAGGGTAACGGTGTTGATTCCAACGTTCGAGCAATCAAAGTCCTGTGAGGTATTGCCACCATCAATTTCGAGCGAAGCGATTCCGCAAGCATCGGTAGAACCACCATCGACATCGGCAGAAGTGATGGTCAGGTCTCCGTTTCCATCCAACTGAACCGTGATGTCTTGGCATACAGCCGCTGGGCTGACCGTATCGGCAACCGTTACCGTGGCATCGCAAGTCGAAACGTTGCCGTTCACGTCAGTTACTGTTAGGGTGACGGTTTGAACTCCAACATCCGAGCAATTAAAATCGAGATTGGCTGCACCACCATCCAATGTGATGGTTGCAATTCCACAGGCATCAGAGCTTCCATTATCGATATCAACCGTTGAAACGGTAACGCTTCCAGAAGCATCGAGCTGAACCGTGACATCCTGACAAACAGCCGATGGGTCAACGTTGTCCTCCACTGTTACATCGGCAGTACAAGTTGAAACGTTGCCGTTCACGTCAGTTACTATGAGTGTTACTGTCTGAACACCTACATCGGAACAATCGAAATCGAGGCTTGAAGCGCCACCATCCAATGTGATGGAAGCGATTCCGCAGTTGTCGCTGCTTCCGTTATCAATATCAACCGTTGAAACTGAGGCGTTGCCTGAAGCATCCAACTGAATGGTAATGTCCTGGCAAACTGCGGTTGGGTCAATTGTGTCTTGGACAGTCACATCAGCCGTACAAGTGGAAACGTTTCCGTTCACATCGGTTACCGTCAATGTTACCGTCTGAACACCAACATCTGAGCAATCGAAATCGAGACTGGCCGCTCCGCCATCCAATGTGATGGAGGCAATTCCACAGGCATCAGAGCTTCCGTTATCGATATCTACCGTTGAAACAGTTACACTTCCCGAAGCATCCAACTGAACTGTGATGTCCTGACAAACGGCCGTTGGATCAACATTGTCTTCTACCGTTACATCGGCCGTACAAGTTGAGACGTTTCCGTTCACGTCTGTTACTGTAAGTGTTACCGTCTGAACACCAACATCCGAGCAATCGAAATCGAGACTGGCCGCTCCGCCATCCAATGTAATGGAAGCGATTCCACAGTTATCTGAACTTCCGTTGTCGATGTCTGTTGTGGCAATTGAGGCATCTCCGTTGGCATCCAACTGAATAGTGATATCCTGACAAACCGCGCTTGGATCAACGTTGTCCTCGACTGTTACGGTCGCATCGCAAGTTGAAACGTTTCCGTTGACATCCGTTACGGTGAGCGTAACCGTGTTGGCACCAACATCAGAACAATCGAAGTCCTGGGTTGTGTTTCCGCCATCGATGGTAAGCGAAGTAATGCCGCAGTTGTCTGAAGAACCGCCATCGATATCTGCTGACGCGATGGTCAGGTCTCCGTTGGCATCCAACTGAACCGTAATGTTCTGACAAACGGCAGTTGGGTCGATATCGTCTTCAACTGTAACCGTAGCAGTACACGTTGAGGTGTTTCCGTTTACGTCCGTGACCGTGAGTGTAACCGTGTTGGCTCCAACTTCCGCACAAGTGAACGCATTCGGAGAAACCACCAACGAAGCAACTGCACAGTTGTCGGTGCTTCCATTGTCAACATCAGTTGCCGAGATTGTTACGTTGCCAGTTGCATCGAGTTGAATGGTAATGTCTTGGCAAAGCGCGACTGGACTTGTGGTATCGGCCACCGTGACGGTTGCCGTACAGTTGTCGGTGTTGCTGCTCTGGTCGGTTGCGGTTAGCGTAACCGAATTGGCTCCAACGTTAGCACAAGTAAACGCAAGTGGCGTAGCAGAAACCGTCACCGAGCAGTTGTCGGTAGAGCCACCGTCAACATCTGCGGCTGTAATGCTTGCATTGCCAGCACCATCCAGGTAAACCGTAATGTTCTGGCAAACTGCTGTAGGGTCAACGTTGTCTTCGATGGTAACATCGGCTGTACAGGTTGAAACGTTTCCGCTTGCATCGGTAACGGTAAGCGTAACCGTGTTCACTCCTAGATCGGCACAGGTAAATGAGTTCGGGCTTGGCGAAACGGTAAATCCAGAGCAGTTGTCTGTTGAGCCTCCATCAATATCTGCTGAAACGATCGATGCGTTTCCTGAAGCATCCAACTGAACGGTAATATCAACGCAAGATGCGGTTGGGTCAATGTCATCATCAACGGTTACAGTTGCCGTGCAATCGTCTGTGTTTCCACTTGGATCAGTCGCAGTAAGTGTAACCGTGTTGGCTCCAGCGTTTGAGCAATCAAAAGAAAGCGGTGCAGCAGAAAGCGAAACAGAGCAGTTGTCGCTTGATCCATTATCAACATCGTTTGCTGTTATGCTGGCATTACCCGAAGCATCCAACTGAATTGTAAGGTCTTGGCAGATGGCAGTTGGACTGACCGTATCTAGAACGGTAACGGTAGATGTACAGTTGTCAGTGTTCGAGCTTGGATCAGTTGCCGTAAGCGTAACGGTGTTTGCTCCTGTGTTGGCGCATGTGAAAGAAAGTGGGGATGCCGAAATGGATACAGAGCAGTTGTCAGTTGAGCCATTATCTACATCAGCGGCCGTGATGGTTGCGTTTCCAGCACCATCCAAGTAAACCGTAATGTTTTGACAAACTGCCGTTGGACTTACCGTATCCAATACCGTAGCGGTTGATGTACAGTTATCGGTATTTGAGCTTGGGTCGGTTGCGGTAAGAGTTACTGTGTTTGCTCCTGTGTTTGAACAGGTGAATGACGTTGGTGTAGCTGATAGGCTCACCGAACAGTTATCGCTTGAACCATTATCTACATCGGCCGCTGTGATAGTTGCATTTCCTGAACCATCCAGATAAACCGTGATGTCCTGACAAACTGCTGTTGGGTCTTCATCATCAACAACAGTAACCGTGGAAACACAGGTAGAAACATTCCCATTGTTATCGGTAACGGTAAGCGTAACCGCATTCGGCCCTAAATCAGAACAATCAAAAGCGGCCGGATTAGCGAACATTCCGCTGATGCCGCAAGCATCATTTGAGCCATTATCAATATCTGTTGGAAGCACCAACAAGTTCCCTGAACCATCCAAAGAAAGCGTTACATCTTGGCATAGCGCGGCTGGACTTGTGGTGTCGGCAACGGTAACAGTGGCGGTGCAGTTATCAGTATTGCTGCTTTGGTCAGTTGCGGTAAGCGTTACCGAATTCGCTCCAACGTTAGCGCACGTAAAAGCCAGAGGAGTTGCTGAGACCGTTACCGAGCAATTGTCGGTAGAACCGTTATCGACATCAGCTGCCGTAATTGTGGCATTGCCTGACGCATCTAGGTAAACTGTAATGTCAGTACAAAGTGCGTTGGGATCTTCCGTGTCCTGAACGGTAACATCAGCAGTACATGTTGCCACATTTCCGCTTGCATCCGTTACGGTGAGAGTAACTGTATTGACTCCAAGATTCGCACAGGTAAAGCTCCCAGGCGTTACATTAAATGCCAGACCTGAGCAGTTATCTGACGATCCTGCGTTCACGTCTCCTGAAGTGATTGTCACGTTTCCAGACCCATCCAATTGAACCGTAATGTCCTGACAGGTTACGGTCGGGTCTTGATCATCTTCTACCGTAACAGTAGATGTACAATCATCCGAATTTCCGCTTGGGTCAGTTGCTGTGAGCGTTACCGTGTTTGCTCCTGTATTTGCACAATTGAACGTTAGCGGAGTGGCTGACAATGACACGGAACAGTTGTCATTTGAGCCATTGTCCACATCGTTTGCGGTAATGGTGACGTTTCCAGAACCATCAAGTTGAACGGTTATGTCTTGACAAATAGCTGTTGGAGTAACGGTATCCAAAACCGTTACCGTTGCTGTACAGTTGTCGGTATTGCTGCTTTGGTCCGTGGCCGTGAGTGTTACCGAATTGGCACCTACATTGGCACATATGAAAGCCAACGGAGTTGCAGAAACCGTAACCGAGCAGTTGTCGGTAGAACCACCGTCAACATCGGCTGCTGTTACCGAAGCATTGCCTGAACCATCCAAGTAAACCGTTACGTTCTGACAAACTGCGCTAGGGTCGACATTGTCCTCAACGGTTACAGTGGCTGTACAATCGTCAGTATTTCCATTCACGTCCGTGACGGTGAGCGTAACTGTATTAGCTCCCAACTCAGCGCAAGTGAATGCATTCGGAGAAACAACCATAGATGCGATTCCACAGTTATCTGAAGAACCGTTGTCAACATCTGTTGCAGATATAATGACGTTTCCAGAACCGTCCAATTGAATGGTGATGTTCTGACAAACCGCGGTAGGATCAACAGGATCTACCTGCGTGATTGTTTGAGAATCGGAATCAGTACATCCATTGGCATCCGTTACGGTCACGGTGTAAGTTCCTACTCCTTGACCAGAAATGGAGGAAGTGGTTTGACCACCAGGGCTCCACAAATAGCTGTACGAAGGTGTTCCTCCAACAACGTTGGTAGAAATGTTACCATCGGTTCCTCCATCACAGATCACATTCTGATCAACCGTGGCTGTGATTTCGGGTTCTGGAAAAACAGTAATCAACGCTGAGGCATCGGCTGTGCAGTTAGATGCCGTAAAGATGATGTAATGCGTAACGGTGTAACTACCGTCTGCAGCATAAGAATGGGTTGGGTTTTCCTGAGTGGAAGAGTTGCTATCTCCGAAATCCCATAAATGCGTAACGGAGCCTCCGGTGGCTCCTGTATTAGTGAAGTTGAAACTATTTCCATCAAAACATTGCTCATCATCATCAACTGTAAAGTCTGGCCTGATAACGGTGATGGTTTCAGAACTGGTTACCGTTTGACCTCCGCAAACATCAGTTACCGTATAGGTATATGTGGTTGTATTTGTTGGAGAAACTGTTACATCATCTCCCGTTGGTGCTCCGTTGTCCCAACCAGAAGTGTAAGGTGTTTGAGACCCGGTTGGATCAGCAGTAAGATCTGCTGACTGACCAAGACATATGGTGGTGGTTCCCGTTGTGGTTACTGCCAACGGAATGTCATTATCCAAGATGTCTACCGTTGCAGAACCTGGTGCCTCACAAGCACAAGGTGGATTTTCAAGTGTTACTATTATTGACTCGTTACCCTCAGTAATGAAATCCAGAGCAACGCTGATAGGAACCAGAATGGAATCTTGTCCGGCCGGAATAGTAATTGAACTTGGCAACGGAGTGTAGTCTACGCCCGGAGTAGCTGTTCCTGAAACCGTGAAATTGGCCGTAACCGCGTTTGTGTTACTTGCCCCGTCTACCCTTCTGAAAATGAACCAAGCGTCAGCACAACCTTCATAGATTCCAGGCGGAATAGTGGTTGTTTCTATCTCTACCGTTACACCTCCACCCGCTGAAAAACTACCACCTTTCAGGAAAACACCAGAGTCGTATCTCTGATCTCCCGCATCGCCTACAGCAAGTTTAATATGATAGGTTAGACATGGTGTAACTACCGCAGTAGCGGTAAGTACTGTTGTAAACGCATCGTACTGTATGGTTGTACCCCCTGTGTTATCAACAAAATACGCGCAGTTTGTACATGGGCCACTGGCTGCTACTGGTGTAGTTCCGCAGTTGGTTGGACCCTGCTGACCATTGTTAACGTTATCAATGGTAACAGCTGTAGATGTTCCAGGAATGAGCGCAATATTCTCCGCGCCTCCAGAGTATGGCCCAGCAATACCTGGTCCGGAAATAAAGAACCCGAATGCATCGTTGTACCCCGCATTCACCCATTCATGATACTCCTCTGAAGCAAAAACATACTCGAACGTCAGCGTGTCATTCTGAGGTATGAAATCAAATTCCAGAACGGTTCGGTCTCTGGTATTGACACCTGCCAGAGCCGTGAGGTCTGCATCTCCAGGTCCACCATTCTGTCTTTCTGCACACTTGGAGTTGTTGGGGCCGATTGCGATGTTGGCACGACCCGAGGTCATAATGATACCACCATCAAGCCCGATGTTGGTTGTACTTCCATTGGAAAACTCGCCAACAGCACGACTATAGCTGCTTGAGTAGGTTACATTGGATACGGAGACGCAGGAACCAAGAAAAACGTTCTCGATAAGCGCAGCACCCTCAGCATTCGTGGTTGCCTCAGTCACGGTTAGCTGTGCAAAACCCAGATAGTGGTTGCTCAAAAAGATAATCAAGAAGCAGATGGTCGGTCTGCATCGATCTCGAAGCGAGACCAGGCAATCTGTTAAGGTTTTGCTCATTCGCCTTTCTGTTCGGAAGCTTAAATTCAGCTTCGCTTAAGGAGTGTGTTCTACGAAAGGCTTTTCAAAAGGTTATATGAATAAATGTTCGGTTCGACCAGCCACCTGTTATACCCGACCAACACGTTGTAAAAGTTAATGAAGCAATGTCATTGGTCGGTAAAAAATGGTCGTTCGTCCATTAATAGAGCACAGTAACAGAGCCCACATTCTTAGGGGTTCCATCAACCTGCTCCACTCCGTCCCAGATCACCCCATTCTTAAATCTGGCATTGATCTTCCAAGAATATGCTCCCTGTGGTACAAGTTCACCCTTGTAACGTCCATCCCAGCCCTCAGCCGGGCTTCCATTGGTAAGAGCTGTGGATTCCCAAAGTTGGTTTCCCCAAAGGTCAAAAACCCAAACATGGTATTCAAGCAATCCAGTTCCCTTCGGGAGGAAAAGACCCTGGTCTCCCCACTCTTCTGGTGCCATGGCATTCGGCACATAAAGGTGAGCCAAAAGGTCTACATAAATAGAGTATTCGGCTGTGTCTTCACAACCATATTGGTTGTATGCAGTAAGCAGAATATCGTAATTGCCGTGCTCCGGATACTGATAAATGGGTTCAAACAACTGCGAGAAATCCCCATTCCCGAAGGTCCAGAAATACTCTGTTGCTCCAGTGGAGGTGTTAGTGAACATGTACTCGCTGCCACTCTCTGTAATTGTCTGTACCGGGAAGAAGCCAGCTGTTGGTCGTGGGAAAGCGAACACCGCAGAATCTACCGTCAGCGTATCCATACATCCATTTTCATTTGTAGCGATGAGCGATACGGTGTAAGCGCCCGGATCTTCATATAGGTGATAAGGGCTTGCCTCCTCGCTTGTCTGTCCGTCACCAAAATCCCAGAAATAGGTATTGGCATCCTGACTCTGGTTATAATGCCCTACAACGATCGGGAAACAGCCATCCGGATACGGAATGGCAAACATGGCCTGCGGCAGATTGTCTATTGCAATGGATGAATTGAGTGTGTCGGTACAACCATCGTCTGATGTGGCAACCAATTGTACCGAATAGACTCCGCTGCTGTCAAACATTGTTGATGGCAAGAATTGTGTGGACGAATCGCCATTGGCAAATGTCCAATCGAAGCTTGAAGCGTTGGTGCTTGAGTTTGTGAAATCGACCTGGAAAGGCACGGTACATGGATCAATAACGGCATAATCGAATGCCGCATTAACGGGTGCATAGGTGGTTACAATAACCGAGTTGGGCACCGCCTGACAACCGAATTGATCCGTTGCTGTGACGGAAACATTGGAAGTTTGCGTGATATTGATCTGGAAGTTCTCTCCAAACCCTTGTCCGCTTCCCCAATTGATAAGGTAGGTTCCACCACCTCCTGATACACTGGCCGTTAATGGTACCAAAGTTCCCGGGCAAACAGTGGTGTCATTGCTTGTAAGAATCAATATCTGATCTGGTTCGCCAACCTGCAACGTGTCAGAGTTTGAACAACCATTAGCATCGGTAACGGTGTAAAAGTGGTCTCCTGCGGTAAGACCAGAGGCCGTGGCGGAACTCTGACCAGACGGCAGCCAATTATAATTGTAAGGACCTACTCCACCACTGGCCGAAACCGTGGCGCTTCCATCATTGTATCCAAAGCAGGTTGCATCCGTTATTTGATCCACAGCAACTACCACGGCACTTGGTTCTGTCATTTCCAACTCCAACGAATCCTGACAACCGTTCAGATCGGTTACAACTACCTGATAAACACCAACTCCAACGCCATTCAAAATGGGATCTACGTCTCCGTTAGACCAGTTGTAAGAATATGCTGGAACACCACCTGAAGCCTGAACTTGAAACTGTCCGTTAGAATTTCCATTGCAAGCCACTAAAACAGTGTCGGTTGGAATGACCACCAGTTGCGAGGGTTCGGTAAGGGTAATTGAAATGGTAGCTGCACAGCCATTGGTATCTGTTACCAGAACATCATAAGTTCCCACCGTTAGGGAATCGATATCCTGCTCAGTTTCACCGTTCGACCAATCGTATTGATAATTGGCCGTACCTCCGCTCACTTCAAGGTTAATAAAGCCATTATCTGAACCGAAACATGAGATGTTGAATCCATTGTAAGTGGTTGGAAACGCCTGGAGCTCCAATGGTTCTGGTTCAGTCAGGAGAATGCTGTCTACAAGCACACACCCGTTAGCATCCGTTACAGTAACCACATAATTTCCAGATTCCAGGTCAATAAGGTCATCTGTGGACGCAGCAAAACCATTTGGTCCGATCCAAGAATAACCATAGGGTTGACAATCGGCACCTCCTCCAATACTGAGACTAATGGAAGCATCTGAGAATCCGTTACATGAAACATTTACGCCACCTTCAAACTTCGGACTTGAGATGCTATCCGTTACCAATGGTTGCGGCTCAGTCAATACAATTGTATCTGTAGCTTGGGTTCCGTTGGCATCTGCCACGATCAGCACGTGTTCTCCCGCACTCAAACCAACAGCGGTTTGTGCGATTTGGCCATTTGACCAGAACAATGAATACGGCTCACAACCTCCAGAAACGCTTGCCACGGCAACTCCGTCATCCGCGCCATTGCAGCTGATATTGTAGCCACAGGCAAACGTTGGTGACGTGATGTCCACAATAATCTCGCTGGGTTGAATAGTTACATCAAATGAACAACTGGCGGTATTACCCGATTCATCTTCCGCATCATAAACAACCGTTGTTGTTCCAACAGGGAAGCTATCACCAGATGAGAAGTTACTGCTGAGCGTTGCCGTGCAATTATCTGAAACTGTTGGTTCTGGCCATGTAACTACGGGTGAGCAATCGTTTGAGTTTGGCTCAATCAGCGTGTCGTTCGGACAACCAACAATAATCGGAGAAATGGTATCAAGCACGGTAATGACGGCAATGCAATCATCTGTGTTTCCGCTCGCATCTTCTACTGTAAGCGTTACAATTTCTTGACCGAGATCTGAGCACAGAAAATCGGTCTGAGACAGACTCAAGGAAGCCACACCGCAATTATCGGTAGAACCGCCATTGGCACTTAATGGGTCTGCGGTAATTGTTCCACTTGCATCTAAATAGACCGTCAGGTTTTGGCAAACCGCAATTGGTGCTACATTGTCTTCAACGGCTACCGTAGCTGTACACGTTGAGGAGTTTCCGCTATTGTCCAAAACTGTCAATTCTACGTTCACTGCGCCCAGTGCTGAACAATCAAAAACGGTGTTATCTAAACTGATGCCGGCTATTCCGCATACATCGGTTGAACCATTATCAACCTGAGACGCCACTATACTTGCATTGCCCAATGCATCAAGCTGAACGGTAATGTCTTGGCAGATTGCTGTTGGAGGAACCGTATCGAGCACCGTTACATCTGCGGTACACGTATTGCTATTGCCATAGGCATCAAATACCGAAAGTGTGACCGTCTCGGTGCCAAGATTGCCACAATCAAACGAGGCCGGTGTTACCGAAAGGCTATCGACCAGGCAATTGTCCGAACTCCCCCCATCAACATCGGCTGCCGAAATGGTAAACGAACCTGTGGCATCCAACTGCACCGTAATGTCTTGGCAAACAGCAACTGGAGGAACCGTCTCTGCAACGGTAACTGTTGCCGTACAGGCTGAAGAATTTCCGTTGGTATCTGATACGGTGAGCGTCACCGTATTTGCTCCCGCGTTTGAACAATCGAATGACGAAATGTCCAACGTCAGATCGGCAACACCACAATTATCTGTTGAACCGCCATCCACATCAACGCCCACAATACTCACGCTGCCCGTACCATCCAATTGAACCGTGATGTCTTGACACAAGGCTGTTGGAGGCGTGGTCTCTTCCAAGGTTACCGTTGCCGAACACGTTGAAGCATTGCCTGAGCCATCGGTAACCGTAAGTTCAACTTGACCCGGTATGGTTACGGTACAGTCAAAAGAATTAGGGCTAATTGAAACACTCACCGAACCGCAGTTATCGGTTGAGCCATTGTCAATCTGTGCCGCAGTTACGTTTGCCATTCCATTTGCATCGAGTTGCACGGTAATGTCTTGGCAGACAGCCGTTGGCGCTACGGTATCCAGAACCGTAACTATCGAAGTACAGTTTGATGTGTTTCCATTGACATCAACAACGGTCAATTGCACCGCGTTCGGTCCAGCATCAGCACAGGTAAATGAAGTTGGCGTAGCTGAGATATTGTCAATTCCACAATTATCCGTTGAGCCTCCATCAACATCTGAAGCTGAAATTGTTGCATTTCCTGAAGCATCCAAGAACACATTTATGTCTTGACAAACGGCATCAGGCGCCATTAGATCCTCCACTGAAACCGTAGCACTGCAAGTTGAAGAGTTTCCATTTGCATCGGTTACCGTAACCATAACAGGATTATCGCCCACATCAGCGCAGGTAAAGTCTGCTGGAGCTACGCTGATGTCAACAACTCCACAGTTATCAGTAGAACCACCACCTATCTGATTACCCGTGACTGAAACATTGCCTGTTGCATCCAACTGAACCGTTACATCTTGACAGACCGCAATTGGGTCCGTGTCTTCAAGAACAGTAACCGTGGCATCGCAAGTAGAAACGTTACCTCCAACATCTGTTACGGTCAAAGTAACCTGCGTAGGACCAAGTTGCGCGCATGTAAAATTGTTAGGCGATAATGTAATGCTCTGAACTGTGCAGTTGTCTGATGAACCATTGTCAATTTGAGAAGCAAGGATTGAAGCGTTTCCAGAACCATCCAACGTGACTGTCAAATCCTGACAGACAGCTATAGGAGCTACGGTGTCTTGAACCGTGACCGTGGCATTACATGTGGCCACGTTTCCGTTCACATCGGTAACGGTGAGCGTTACATTGTTCAACCCAACCTCTGCGCAGCTGAAAACATTAGGTGAAACAACCAAGGAAGCTATTCCACAATTATCCGAAGAGCCATTGTTTACCACGGCCGCAGAAAGCGTTGCACTTCCACTTGCATTGAGTTGAACCAAAACATCTTGACATAGAGCTACAGGAAGTTCAGCATCAATTTGCACAATAGGGGCGGTAATAACATCTGTACATCCATTGGCATCGGTAAGC
>JACJZP010000010.1 GCA_020635535.1 Flavobacteriales bacterium
AATCAATACAACGTTGAGTTTTTTCATGGAGACTTTTGCTTTCTTAAACATAAGCATCTGGCGGCAATTCCTTTTTTATGGGTGCCTTTTGTATCTCATATTCTGTCCGTTGGCAGAATTTGGAAACAATAATTGCCAAGAGTTGATCTAAGGCTTAACCAAAACAATATTTGTTATCGAGCGGTGTTTAAATGGTTGCCATCAACACCTGAATCCACCCTATTAGGAAACCGATTATTGCTCCGATGTATTCAATGAATTTGAATTCGCGTTTGAGTAGTTTCATGATCAGGTCTTCCAGGCGCTCCGGAGATAGGTTGTTCACTTTTTCTTGAATGATATGCTCTACATTGAACTTCTCCTCAATGTTGGCCATATAGCTGTCTATCATGGATGGCACTGATTCGTGTACCTCTGTCATTACAGCCTCTTTTAACTTTGTTTTCCGTTTATCTCCAACTATTGCTGCCGTTATTGGATAATTCTTTGGAAATGTGACGTTCAGATAGAAATCGATCTTTGCCTCAACAAGCTCTTTTATTGAAAGTATATTCTCCGGATTATTGAGCTTTTCCTTCAGGTCGGCACTCGAAAGCAGTTCCTCTGCAACCATCCGACCGATATTCTCCGCTACTTTTTTTTGATTTTTTGGAAA
This sequence comes from Flavobacteriales bacterium, assembly GCA_020635535.1. Taxonomy (GTDB): domain Bacteria; phylum Bacteroidota; class Bacteroidia; order UBA10329; family UBA10329; genus UBA10329. The sequence goes on from JACJZP010000010.1 coordinate 656, forward strand.
GATGCCCTGTAGTGTGTATACACCCAAGATGTTGACTGGTTCTTTAGGGTGAAAAAGCATTTTCACTGCGATATAGTTGGTGAACCACCCTACAAGTGCCGCTATGAATGGAAGTGTGTAAATCATTCTTTCTGTTCTACATCCACCTTTAACCGCGTTTCTCGGTTAGCTATTTCCCAGGCTGTGTGAAATACCAGTTTTGCAATTTTCTCCATCTTTTGGAACATGATCTTTTCTACCGTGTCGCTTGGCTGATGGTAATCTTCGTGAACTCCCGTGAAATAAAAAATGACGGGAATCTGGTTTTTGGCAAAATTGTAGTGGTCCGATCGGTAATAAAACCTGTTCGGGTCGTTTTCATCGTTGTATGTGTAATCGAGTTCCAAACCTGTGTAAGCTTTATTGACAGATTCATTTAGCTGATGCAATTCTGTGCTTAACTTATCTGAACCTATAATGTAAACATAGTTTGAGTCTGGCTCGTGTTCTTTATCAATACGCCCTATCATGTCCACATTCAGGTCTGCCACAGTGTTTTCTAGAGGAAAGACCGGGTGGTCTGTATAAAACTCCGAACCCAACAATCCCTTTTCCTCTCCAGAAACGGTCATGAAAAGGATACTCCGCTTAGGCCCGTCTCCATTGCCTTTTGCCCTTGCAAATGCTTCCGCCAATTCCAGAACCGTGGTTGTTCCTGATCCATCGTCATCCGCTCCGTTGTAAATTCTTTCTCCCTTCTTTCCGAGATGATCATAATGTGCGCTTATGACAACAATCTCATCTGGCTTTTCCGTTCCTTCAATGAAACCTAACACGTTTTCAGATGTTAGTTCTCCCCTATTCTTCTTCACATTAATGGTTACTGGAACATTTAATTCCACCGAATAGGGTTTTCCTTGCTTGGCCGTTTTCTTCTCCAATGCCTTGTGCCCACCCTTAACTCCTGCTCCGCTAAATATGCGGGTGGCCATTTTTGTGTTGATATAGATAAGCGGTATTCCGTTCGATTCCTTGGGCCTCTCCCCTATTTGAATTTCTGGTCGTTTTATGTAACGCCCGAATTGCATAACCGATGTAGAAAAATTGTCATCTATTACCAATAAGGCTTTGGCGCCCCTTTCGGTGGCCAATTCTATCTTCTTCTCCCAATCAACCGTCCAGCTACTTTTTTCGTCCGTTCCTGTTATGTAAGAGATTCCATTTTTGCTGACAGGCTCTCCGCCTGAAATCATTAAAACCCTTCCTTTAACGGATACATCCTTATAATCGCTATAGCGCGCATCGTCTATGCCATACCCCAGATAGAGCAGGTTTTCGGTCTGTATAAGCATATCTCCAAACCCAGGGAAATAGTACATGTCCTTTAAGAATCTTAAAGTGTCGTTTCCAACAATCAACCGAACCGTGTCCGGGTAGGTCAATTGCAACTTGAATTCCTGTAAATAGCCTCCGATTTTATCAATCGGAGGAATTCCAAAGCTTTGCAACTGTGCCTGTATGTACTCTGCCGCTTTTTTTTGCCCCGGTTGTCCTGTCTCTCTTCCTTCAAACTCGTCTGAAGCCAGCACCTGTAGGCGTTCGCGCAAATCGCTTGCTGTAATCGTTTCAGCATATTTTAACTGCTTCGCATCCTGTTGTGCAATGGCCGAATACCCAAGAAATACAAGAACAAGTAGAGCCCTAACCTTCATCCCGGTATTTCAATCTTCTTAACTCTCGCTTCGTGCCTTCCTCCTTCAAACTCCGTGTCAAGGAACTTCTCCACGCACTTGAGTGCTGTTTCTTCAGTAATAAACCTTGCTGGCAGAGATAGCACATTGGCATCATTATGTTGTCTGGTCAATTCGGCCAGTTCTGGCTCCCAAGCAAGTCCAGCACGCACATGCGGATACTTGTTTGCGGTCATGGCCACCCCATTCCCGCTTCCGCAGATAATGATTCCCATAGGAATTTGACCTGACTCAATCGCTCTTGCCAATGGGTGAATCGCATCTGGATAATCCATCCTTTCTGGCGTGCTGGGACCAAAGTCTGTTACATCATATTGCTTTTCCTTAAGCACTTGCTTTATTCGTTCCTTTAGTTCGAAACCTGCATGATCGCAGGATATAGCAATGTGTTTCATATCAATTTATGTTGTTAATTGTTTGGCCCCTCAAGTTCGGTGGTTATTCACCGTACTCTTATGCAAAACTATATCCGTTGTTAACATCTTCTTAAACTATTGTTTGCACCGTTTAGGCAAAAGTTGCAGTTGATCGTTTTTTCTGTTTATGCAAGCAAAACATCCTATCAGATTTGCACATTTTTGGCGCTACCTTATTTTCTTATTTGCCCTTATTTTTCTCACAACATTGGTTGCTGACATCCCGTTAATAACTTGCTAATGAACTGATTTTGTCTATCGTTACTCTCATTTTATCTGTTCATTTTATGTTATCTATTTGTGATAAGTGCCTTCACAAAACAACATCATATCAACTTTTACACGAATGAACACAGTAATAACAACACCATATTTTTAAATCAATCTTATTAATTGATGATTCAGTCTGTTAACGAAATTTTCCTGTAGTAGGATTGAAGCTATCTTTATCGTCCTCAAATGCGAATACGTTCATTGGTCTTCATATTTCTGCTTATAAGCTCCTTCGTTTTTTCCCAAGATGTGAGCTTGGAGCACCGTGTGTTCAGATATGAGAATGGCGTTATAGCCAGCGAAGGTTTCATGAAAGAAGGAAAACCTGAGGGCTATTGGAAAACATATTTTCCCTCGGGGTCTCTGAAGTCTGAAGGCAATCGTGTGGATCATGAATTGGATGGCGTTTGGAATTTTTACAGGGAGGATGGAACGCTTTCGCAAAGCATAACTTATGCCAGCGGCAAGAAGAATGGTGTCCGTAAGTCCTATTATGAAGACGGTGTTCTGATGAAAGAAGAGGTCTTCGTAAATGACATTCTTACCGATACGGTCAGAAACTTTTACCAAACGGGAAATCTTGCTGAAATAATACCCATTGACACTCTTGGTAAAGGAAAAGAACAAGGCACAGGATACGAATATGCCGATGACGATGGTCGTGTAATTACGGTAGTACAATACCGGAATGGTTTTATTGCTGGCAGAGAAAGGATAAATAGAAAGGACAAATTCAATCAGAAGCAAGGATTATGGCGCTACTTCTACCCTACTATGGGAATGAAAGAAGAAGGGAGATTCAAGAACGATAAAAAAGATGGTTACTGGAAAACGTATGATGAGGCCGGTAATCTCTTGGAAACACTTAAATACGAGAACGGTATACTTATTCCTGATCCGGAAGAGTTGGCAAAACTTGATATCAAACGGGAGTATTATCCGAACGCGCAGGTTAAGACCGTAGGGAGTTACAATAAGGGTGTAAAAGAAGGGGTTCATAGAGAATACTCTATGGAAGGTAATGTTACTGGGGCAAAGATCTACAGTAAAGGACGCGTAATCGGTGAAGGAATTGTAGATACCGAAGGTAGGCGACAGGGGCCATGGAAAGAGTTCTACGAAACTGGAGAATTACGAAGTGAAGGAAGCTATAAGAATGGCCAGCGGGAGGGCGATTGGATTTTTTACTATCGTGACGGAAAGGAGGAGCAACGTGGAAGCTATTATAAGGGAAAACCAGAGGGAGATTGGAAATGGACATATTCCAATGGACAGACATGGCGAGAAGAGACATTCATTGATGGATTGGAAGAAGGCTTGGCCATAGAATACAACGATACTGGCAAGGTCGTATCCAAAGGCAATTATATTTCTGGCGAAAGAGAAGGTAATTGGATGCTGGATCTGGGAGACGAGCGTGAAGAAGGAAGCTACGTGGCCGGACTGAAGAACGGAATGTGGAAGACCTACTATCCAACTGGAAAATTGAAGCAGGAAGGAAAGTTTGAACAAGGACAAGAAAGCGGTAAGCATACTGAATATTATGAAAGTGGACAGATACGAGAAATAGGGGCATTCAAATTCGGCAGCCGGGAGGGCGATTGGTATACATACAATGAAGAAGGTATCCAAACGCAAGTAATTACGTACAAGCAAAACCAGCCTATCAGAATTGACGGGGAGAGTGTTAAAGAAGAAGATTCCTTAGGTGAATGAGTAGAACCAAAGTAGATACTGCATCAAGTAAATACCAGTCGCTTATTGAGAACCTACCTGTAGGTATACTCATAGTAAAGGGAGAGGAAATTGAATACGCAAACCCTTATGCATTGCAGATGTTGGGGGTACACTCGGTATCGTCCTTGAATCTTAGGCCGGTAGATTTTCTGCATCCGTCATACAACAATGAATTCAAATTGTTGCTGAAACGAATAAAGGAAGGAGAAAACCCAGGGTTTATTGAATTGAAACTGCAACGCTTGGATTCGAACAACATCATTGAAGTTGAAACGAGCGGGGTGCTGTTGGAAGATGGTTCCATACAGTTGTTGATTCATGATATTTCGTCAAGAAAGCAACTTGCAAGAGAGCAACTGCGAGCGCAAATAGCGGAAGAAACCAACTTACAACTTCAGAGGGAAATAATCGAACGGTCTAAGGTTGAAAAGGAACTGAGACAGGCACAGAAATATGCTAGAAGCCTGATTGACAGTTCTTTGGATATGATTGTAGCAACCGATATTGAATACAACATTAATGAGTTCAATGCGGCAGCGGAGTCCACTTTCGGCTACACGAAGGAAGAAGTATATGGCCAACATATTTCCATGCTTTTTTCCGACCAACAGGAAATGGAAAAGGTGCTTGGACGAATTGAAGAGCAGGGATCACTTGCAAATGAGATAATCAACAAGAAAAAGGATGGAACCTTCTTTATTTCGTTTCTCTCTGCATCAGTGCTTAGAAATGAGCATGGTGAAATTGTTGGGGCGATGGGTGTCTCAAGAGATATTACATCGTTAAAGAAAGCAGAAGAAGAGCTTAGATTAAGCGAAGAGCGACACAGAGCAATTTACGACCAGGCTTACATTGGTATAGCGCGTATCGCCAAAATGGGACGTTTTCTATTGGTGAACGAGAGACTATGTGACATGCTGGACTACTCTGCCGAAGAACTTTACAGGAAAACTTTCTATGAGTTAGGAGTAACTGAAGAAGTTGAAGAAAGCCTGACCGATTGGGATCAGCTGCTCAGTGGACGTATCAAGAACTTCTCGCGAGAGCAGACCTATGTTAGAAAAGATGGTGAGTTGATAAGTGCGAATGTTACCGTATCGTTGGTTCGGGATGCAAATGATAATCCAAATTATTTCGTTGCAGTATTCGAAGATATCACTGAAAGAAAAGAGTACGAGAAACAGTTGGAGGAATCAATCAAGGAAAAGGAAGTTCTTTTGAAAGAGGTTCATCATCGCGTGAAGAACAATATGCAGGTCATTTCGAGCATTCTCAATCTACAGTCATCATATATTGAGGATGAAACGGCTCTTGCAATTATTCGAGAAAGTCAAGATCGTATCAAATCCATGTCTTTCGTACATGAGAGCTTGTATCAGAGCAAGACGCTATCTGAAGTTAATTTTGCTGAGTACATACAGAATATTGTACGTAATCTCTATCATTCATATGGAAGACCGGAAGGAGGAATAGATATACAGTTTGAATTGGAGGACATTTATTTGAACTTAGATACATCCATACCTTGTGGATTGATTATCAACGAAGTGGTTTCAAATTCGCTCAAATATGCATTTCAAGGAAGGCAACATGGCTTGATCAGAATAGAAATGGGTAAATTATCTGAAGGTGATCTGAAACTAATTATCAGTGATGACGGTATAGGGTTACCTGCCGATTTTGATATCGAAACGGCAGAATCGCTGGGTTTGCAGTTGGTTACAACACTGGTAACACAGATTAGTGGGCAATTGGAAATTGATGTTTCAAAGGGAACAAAGTTTAATATTGTGTTTAAAGAGCAATAGTTATGGCCAAGACAAGTGTACTGGTAGTTGAAGACGAAAGCATTGTAGCAAAAGACATACAGAATAGTCTGAAAAAGCTTGGTTACGCAGTACCAAGCGTAGAAAATACAGGAGAAGACGCCATTGATGCGGCAGGCCAGTACAAGCCAGACCTCATTCTCATGGACATCATGTTGAAAGGTGAAATCAGTGGGATTGATGCCGCAGAACAGATTCGCAATCGTTATCAGATTCCTGTCATTTTTCTTACGGCTTATGCCGATGAAAGTACATTAAGTAAGGCAAAAGTGACCGAGCCTTATGGCTACATCATCAAACCTTTCAAGGAAATCGATTTGCATACGTCCATTGAGATGGCGCTTTACAAACACGGGAAGGAGCAGGAGGTCAAGAAAGAGCGGGACCTCTACTCTTCTATCGTTCTTGATAAGTCAGCGGACGACTGCATTTTCGTCAAATCGAATAGCCGTTTGGTAAAAGTTAAGACCAAGGAAATCTATTTCGTGGAGGCATTGAAGGATTACGTGATCATTCATGCCAAGGACGCCAAGTATACTGTTCATTCAACGATGAAGGATATGTTGGCAAAGCTTTCCAGTAGTGAGTTTCTAAGAGTGCACAGGTCTTATATTGTAAGAGTTGATAAGATTGTGGCCATTGAGCAGAATAATCTGGTAATGGAGGACGACAAGAAAATTATCCCAGTTGGTGGATCCTACCGGGACGAGTTGAACAGTCGACTGAAATTCGTCTAAAAACAGGCGCTCACAGTTTAATCAGGAGCGCATTTCTTGACTTTTTTGAATAGCACCCCGACTGGGGCGGAAAAAGTGGCTTAGAGCGGATTATATTCGTTTTTTGAACACGTAGATAACGCTTGAGCATTTCTTGGTATCGAAAACGGCACTAAGGTTAGAAAGTGTGCCAATGAGGCCAGCCCTTAACCAAGCAACCAAACCAGAATTGCCACGATTCTTTTCGCTCAGTAGCGAGACATAAACAGAATCGAACCACATAGGTTTCATACGTGTTAGTTCAAAACCTGCATCGTTTAAAAGTGGTTCGATGGTTAGAGGGTTGAAATGATAAAGGTGTCGAGGAACGTCATAAGCCGCCCAATCTTCTCTGTAAATTTTGGCATCATAAGAAGTGTGATTAGGAACAGCGATTATCAAATTACCATTTGGCTTCAGTATTCTGTGGAATTCTATAAGAGTTTCATCAAGCCGATGAACGTGTTCCAAAACGTGCCATAGTGTAATTACAGAAAGAGAATCTTCAGAAATTTCGTTGAGGAGTTGACCAAGTTGATGGAAGCGTTCTTCTTTTCTATTAAACCTCTGGCATTTGGGTCAGGCTCAAATGCAGAGACAGACCAACCGGATTGCTGGAGATAATTCGAAAAATCACCGCTACCCGCGCCATAGTCTAATACGGTTTTGTCTGTCGTAAGCGATGAAAGAAGCTGTTCTTTTTTTGACCTAGTGTGTAGTTTTTAACAAGTGCATAGACCTTGAATAAAAACCCTTCTTGAGTGTCTGTATGCGACACATATTCGGGGTTATCATAGTACTTGCCAATGGCTGATTCTGTTGGTCTTGGGTTGGTGAAATGAAGACCACAATTCTCACATTCAACAATTGTGAAAGGTGTCTTTTGAGTAGGTTGAATCTACACAACGAAGGGTTTCTCGAAGCTGTTTGTCTTGCAAGAAGGACAGCTTTCAAGTGTTTCTAAAGAATGTTCCACGTGAAACTATTTACCTAAATGAACGAGTAAAACGGAAATATCGGAAGGAGAAACACCACTGATTCTTGATGCTTGTCCGATGGATTGAGGACGGATTTTGGTCAGCTTTTGACGAGCTTCAGCAGACAACGATTGAAGCTTATGATAGTCGAAATCATCTTTCAACCGAATACCCTCAAAGCGTAAAAGCTTGTCAGCAGTATCCTGTTCCTTACGGATGTAGCCAGAATACTTGGCACGGATTTCAACTTGCTCAATAATCTCAGCTTCAGTGGAAATAGCATGAACCGCATCACGAACAGATTCGATGGAATCAATCATTGAGGTCAGGTCGGTTTCAGGACGGGAAATCAATGAAAAGGCGCGCAATTTTTGGTTCACCTCCTCGCTACTTTTTCGACTAGATAAGTATGCGTTGCTTTCCTCGGTTTCCAAGCTCAATTTTGAGAGAGTTTTTCTATTTCCTGAGCCTTTTCTTGTTTGAATTCTACCCGCTTCAATCGCTCGTCAGACGCCAAACCAATATGATGTCCAAGAGGTGTTAATCGTTCATCTGCGTTGTCTTGGCGAAGAAGAATTCGATGTTCTGCACGCGACGTAAACATGCGGTAGGGCTCTTCCGTTCCTTTGGTTATTAGGTCATCAATCAGAACACCGATGTAAGCTTCTGAACGACCAAGAATGAATGGTTCTTTCTCTCTCAATATTCTGATGTGCGTTGATTCCAGCAATTAGTCCTTGGCAAGCCGCTTCTTCATAACCGGTTGTTCCATTGATCTGACCAGCGAAGAATAGGTTCTTTACCAACTTGGTTTCAAGAGTGTATGGGACAGCTGCGTTGGTGGGAAATAATCGTATTCAATTGCATAACCAGGACGGAACATTTTTGCATTCTCAAAACCTGGTATGAGTCGTAAAGCTTTGTATTGTATTTTTTCAGGAAGTGAAGTTGAGAAGCCGTTCAGGTAAACCTCTACCGTGTCCCAGCCTTCGGGCTCAACAAATAGTTGATGTCGGTTCTTGTCGGAGAAACGTTCAATCTTATCCTCAATTGAAGGGCAATAACGAGGACCAAGTCCTGAATACGGCCTGTAAACATCGGAGAGCGATCAAAACCTCTCGGAGGATGTCGTGTACCGCATCGTTGGTGTAAGCTAAATAGCAGCTTCGCTGTGAGGTCAGTTTTGAAGTGTCTGAAAAGGAAAATTTGCTTGGATGTTCATCTCCAGGCTGTTCTTCCATTACCGAGTAATCGATGGATCTACCATCTATTCTTGGTGGAGTTCCAGTTTTCATTCGGCCAGATTCGAAACCAAATGTTTCCAAGTTCTCGGTCAAACCAACAGATGCTTTTTCAGCGGTTCTTCCGCCACCAAAATTCTTCTCACCAATGTGAATGAGTCCGTTCAAGAATGTTCCGTTAGTAAGCACAACAGCCTTACTTCTAAACGTATGACCAAGCGAAGTTTTGACACCACAAACCGTTTCCCCTTCAACAATCACCTCATTGACTGTGTCCTGCCAGAAATCCAAGTTCTCCGTTTGCTCGAGCATCATACGCCATTCATAAGTGAATTTGAATCGGTCGTTCTGAGTTCTAGGACTCCACATGGCCGGACCTTTGGAGCGGTTCAGCATGCGGAACTGAATAGCCGATCGGTCAGAAACAATTCCAGAATAACCGCCCAGCGCATCAATCTCACGAATGATCTGGCCTTTGGCAATACCACCCATTGCTGGGTTGCACGACATCTGTCCGATCGTGTTCATGTTCATGGTAATGAGCAGCGTCTTGGAACCCAAGTTCGCGGCAGCAGCAGCGGCCTCGCATCCTGCGTGTCCACCACCAACAACAATTACGTCATAATGAGCGTGCATGCTTCAAGTTTCACGTGGAACAAACATAAGTAACTGAAAACCAAATGATTGTATCCTCTAAAAGGAGCGCAAAGATAGATAAAAATCCTCTTTGGATGTCATTTGGGTTTTGGCGGCCTCTCCCTTGTCAGAATAACCGATGAGATGAAGCACACCATGAACCATCACGCGGTGCAGTTCATCGAGCATCTTAACCCCAAAATTGGAGGCATTTTCCGCGATGCGATCAATGCTAATGAACAGATCACCCGAAACGAAAGAATCCACGCAATAATCGAATGTGATGATGTCTGTGAAATAGTCGTGGTCGAGATGCTTTCGATTCATCTCCAGGAGGTAATCATCCGAACAGAAAATGATTCCGAGTTCGGTCAGTTCCTTGCCTTCAGCACGGCAAGTTTCCTCCAGCCAGGAGGCAATTTGTTCAGGATTTGAAACGGTAAAAACGGTTTGCTCCGAATGGAACGAAACATCAGCCATTTAGCCGACTTTGAAAATCATTTCGACCTTGGTTCCGTTCTCTGAGAACTCCACCTCATCGGCCAAATGTTTCATGAGGAACACGCCGCGACCACTGATTTTTTCCAAGTTTTCTGGGTCGGTCGGATCAGGCAGTGCATCATGGTCAAACCCTTCACCTTCGTCTTTCACACTGAACGAAAGTCGGTCACCACGGTCAATGAAATCGACATGAACCTTCTTTTCTGGATTCTGACGGTTTCCGTGGTTGATGGCGTTGTTTACGGCTTCGGTTACAGCAATCAGAATGTTTCCGTAGTAATCCTCATCCACCGAGTACTTTTTGCAAACGTCATCAACAAGCTTTTCGGCAATGACAATGTTGTCGGCCTTTGAGTCAAAGTTCAGGCTCTGTTTTTCCATTAGTGCAGCTATTCCACCTGCTTTTTGAAGTACTCGTCAACTTTGTCGCGGTAGAACGGACTTAAGTTCGGAGGCACGGTTCGCAGCAGTTCGGTCTCATTTTTTTTCTGCCTTATATACTCGAAAAAAATCTCAGGGTTACCATAATCTTCATTTTTTGCCTCCTTCGATTCTCTGCGCTGTTCCTGCTCACGTTCGCGCTCTGCATTTTCCGCCTCCAAGAGCCTTGTTAGAATTTCCTGCTGGCGCATCAATGTTTCCTGCGTGATCATCTTGTTCACGAGGTCCGTTTCGGTCTGCTCCATCATCTCCTGAATCTTCTTCATCTCGCCCGAACCGCCTTTTCCCGTTTCGCTTCCTCTTTCTGAAGTTGTTTTTCGTATTCACGGGCCATGTTGCGAAGCGCTTCTTGCTGAGCCGCCATTTGCGCCAATTGCTTGCTCATGCCACGGTTTCCGGGAGACATGCCCGGCTTTTGACCTTGTTGTTTACCGCCGGGTTGCATGCCTTTGCGCATTTCTTCCATCTGCTTGTTCATCTGCTCTTGCAGTTTGCGCATGGCACCAGCCGAAGGCTTTTCGCTACTGCTTCCGGGTTTGGAGCAAGAACCAGAACCAGCCGCCTGAGCCGCTGCGGCCTGCATTTGCTGAACGGTTTCGCTCAAAAGCAACGCAAGATTATTCAACGAAGTGAGCGCAAATTGCTGTCGCGAAAGAGCCTCAGGTGTTTTGCGGTCGGCCATCTTTTCGATGGATTTCTTCATGTTGGAATTGACCGAACGGATTTCGCGGTTAACGATCGTTTCAATCTGCGGAACGCGTTTGCTCAACGCATAAAGCGAATCCTCGATGAGTTTGCTGTCGTCCTTCAGTTTGAGCTGTTCGCGGGCGAGGTCGGTGTATTTCGGGTCGTTGATGTTGGTCTGTTTCAAGTTGCCGATGAGCTTTTCCTGATCGAACGAAAGCGTAAGCAGATTCTCCACGATTTGGCGCAGCGCTTCCATGTCTTCCTGCTGGCCTTGCGCCTGCATTTGCATCATCATGTTGCCCATTTTCTGAGCCATGTTCTTCATTTGGTCAGAAGCCTTTTTCTGCGAATCAGAAGCTTTCTTGTTCTGATTCTGGTCCAGCTGCTCCTTGCTTTCTTTCTGACTGTCCGAAACGGATTCTTCCTCGTTGCTGAAATCCTCCATTTTGTTTGGAGTTTCCAACTCCTCGTTCTTCTTTTCGAGGTCGTCAATGTCCTTTTTGATGTCCTCGAATTCCTCGTTCAGTTTCTCTTGTTTGTCGCTCAGTTCCTGATTGTCAGCATCCTTGTTCTTGGTTTCTTCGGAGAGTTTTTCCTGATCCTTGGCCAGCTCCTCCAAGCGTTCCATGGTCTGCTCCAGCTTCTGCTCAAACTCCAGTTGTTTGAATAGTTCCAAGCTGCGGTCGAGTTCCTTTTCGAGGTCTTCGTTGCTGAGTTCAATGTCCTCCAAAAGCTCCTGCGCCTTTTCCTTGGTCATTTCCTCCATCAGCTTTTCCATCTCATCGAAAAGCTTTTTCATCTCGTCCGACATCACTTCCTCGAAGAGCTTTTCCAGTTGCTGTTGCTTCTCCACCAGCTTCGGGTCAAACTCCATCATCTCGTTCATTTTGGAGTTCTTTTGTTCCGATTTCTGCTGGATCTCGTCCATCTTTTTCTGAAGCGCCTTCTGCGTTTGCAGCATCTGCTTCATTTTCTCCTTGTCTTCCCAATCGAGATTTTTCTTGTTGAGGAGGTCTTTCTGAAGGTCATCGAGGTCTTTCTTCATCTCGTTGGCCATCTTCAACGTTTCCGAAAGCTCCTGTTTCAATTGCTCGCTTTTCGCATCGTTCTCAGCGGCCAATTCATTCAGCGTTGCTACGCGATACGTAATGGTTTCCGAACGGGATGATTTGCTGCCGTTCACCCCATCGTTATCCCAAACCTCGAAGTAGTATTCAACCGCATCGCCAGGCTCCAAACCGAGTTCGGTCAGATCCCAGTAATGGAAAAACGTTTCCGATTTCTGGTTCTTGGAAACCGCAATTGTAACGTCTTTTTCCTCGCCCGAAGAACCGTCTTCATTCAACCGTTTGAACTTGAAAACAAGCGATGAGAAGCCGTAATCGTCCTTCACCTGTCCGTTGAAATACATGCGCTTCGGGTTCAGCGAATCTTCCACCCCAACCACAGAAATAGACGGATACAGATCAGGAACAACCGTAACCGTGTAACGCAACGAATCACCCGCTATCAGGAACTCGTTCGAACCGACAATCGTGTACTCCGCACTCTTTCGGAATTGTTCTGAAAAGCTGAAGTTGTCCTTTCCGTTTCGGTTAAGTTCAACAGTTTCATCGCCCAAAACCATGCTCAGGTTGTCGGTTTTGTTAGTGTTGAAATTCCAGTTCACGCGCGTTCCTTCAGGAATCAGCAGGTCACCACTGTTCTGGCGGTTTTCATTCGGGCGATTGATGTATTTGGGAAACGCCAGCGCCACATCAAACCCAACTACCGATGGCTTCGGAAGCACTTTCAACTCATGACCTGAAGAATTGTAGCCGTTTCCGCTCAGACGGAAATCTACGTTCTCGCGCGGCTGATGAAAAACGTACGAGAACTTGGCCGCGCTCAACTTGTTCATCAACGTGCGCTTGCCATCAATTTCCACATAAAGGTCGTTCGGAACCTCTTTTCCATCCAACGAAACCACCAGTTCAAAATCCTGCAATTCGATGGTTGAGAGTTCCTCATTCTGAATGTTGAACAAGAACGGGGCGAGGTTCTCGAAAGCCGTTCGGTGATTTACAATTCTTCGCGTTCCTTCTGTGACGAGCGAAGGCGCAATGGCCAAGATCAGCAGCAACAGCAACAAAGGCGGCAGCGCATAGCGCAGAAACTGTTTGTTTTCCTTCAGGTCGATGGCCGTGGAAAACGGGACGGGTTTCAGTTCCGTGATGCGCTGGTCGATGCTGGCCAGCAATAGTTCAGAATTCGTACCAGCGACCGAACGCTGCAATTGAAGCGTGTTCAGCAAACGGTCTTCAATATTGCTGAAGTGTTTCCCGACAATGGTCGCGGCCTCATCGTAAGAAATTCCAGGGCGGATGTTGTAAAGATGAACGAGCGGACCGATGACCCATCGCGCCAGCGCAACACCCGAAACCAGCAGCAGCGCATAGAAGAAAATGGTGCGGCCCGTAATGCCGAAACGACCGTAATATTCCAGAATCGCGAAAGCCAAAAAGGAAGCCACCAACAGCCCCGTGGTGAGCAATGCCCCACGGATGAGCTGATTCAGATAGTATTTCCGAATGAACTCATCAAGCTTCTGAAGTAACTGGTTGCCGTCCCCGCTCATGTTCGTCTCAACGCCTTCGTAATTCCTTTGTTGTCGCGACCGACTAACAAAAATACGGGTATTCCGCTGCGCGAAGTGCTTCCGCTCAGGAACAAATGTTAAATAAGGCTACCTTTGCGCGCCCAAAATCAACCTTGATGGAAAACCGAAAAGTAAGGGTACGATTTGCTCCCAGCCCAACGGGGCCGTTGCACATGGGAGGCGTGCGTACCGCGCTTTACAATTACCTGTTCGCCAAAAAGCATGGCGGAGATTTCATCCTCCGAATTGAGGATACCGACCAAACGCGCTACGTTCCTGGTGCCGAAGAGTATATTACGGAAGCGCTGGAATGGTGTGGAATGGAGTTGAACGAAGGCCCGAAAACGGGAGGCGAATACGGACCGTACAGACAGTCGGAGCGGAAGGAAAGCTATCGTGAATTCGCGGAGCAGTTGATTGCGAGTGGACACGCTTACTACGCATTCGACACGCCAGAGGAGCTGGACGAGATGCGCGATCGTTTGAAGAAGGCGAAGGTTGCGGCCCCGCAATACAACGCGGTGACACGTGAAACCATGAAGAATTCGCTCACACTTTCGGAAGATGAGGTGAAAAGACGATTGGATTCGGGTGAGGCGTATGTTATCCGAATCAAGATTCCGCGCAAGGAAGAAGTGCGTTTCCATGATGTGATCCGCGGTTGGGTTGTGGTGCATTCATCGCAAATGGATGATAAAGTGCTGTTCAAATCAGACGGCATGCCGACCTACCACTTGGCCAATGTGGTGGATGATTACAAGATGAAGATTACGCATGTGATCCGTGGGGAAGAATGGTTGCCATCGGCACCGTTGCACGTTCTGCTATATCGTTACTTGGGCTGGGAAGAAGTAATGCCGGTATTCGCGCACTTACCGCTCATCCTAAAACCAGACGGAAACGGAAAATTGAGCAAACGGGATGGTGATCGACTCGGCTTTCCTGTTTTCCCTTTGAACTGGAAAGACCCGAATACAGGAGAAGAATCGCAAGGTTATCGCGAGAGAGGCTATTTCCCTGAGGCGTTCACCAACATGCTGGCAATGCTCGGTTGGAACCCGGGAACGAATCAGGAGATTTTCTCTTTGGAGGAACTGGTTGAGGCGTTCACGCTGGAACGTGTGGGTAAATCAGGCGCCAAGTTTGACCCCGAAAAGGCCAAGTGGTACAATCAGCAATACTTGCGCTCATACGATGATGCAGCGTTGGCTGAGATTTTCCAAGTAACGCTAAAGGAAAAAGGAATCGAAGCCTCAGATGAACATGTAGCCAAGGTTTGCGCACTCATCAAGGAGAAAACGCAATTCACTTCAGAGTTTTGGGATTTCGGTTATTACTTCTTTCTGAAGCCCGAATCTTTTGATGAGAAGGTCGTAGAAAAACGTTGGAACGAAAACGCTGCCAAGTTTTTCCCTGCGCTAGCTGATGCTTTGGAAAGTTTGCATGATTGGAAAGCCGAATCAATCGAAGCAACATTCAAATCAACGGCAGAAAGTTTGGAAATCAACCCGGGTCACGTAATGCAGTTGTTCCGAGTGCTTCTGAGCGGACAAGGTGGTGGTCCTGTTCTGTTCGAAATGACAGAACTATTGGGACAGGAAGAGGTGGTTGAACGTCTTCGCGAAGGCGTTGCAAAACTGAAGTGATGCAGGAGCTTTTCATTGAAGACATTCGGCTTCACGCCTATCACGGCTGTCTGGAAGAAGAAGGCAGAATAGGAGGGAAGTACCGCATTGACATCAAAGCAGTGGCTGATTTCAACGAATGTGCTGACACGGACGACCTGAACAAAACAGTCGATTATGTAGTTGTGTACAACCTCGTGAAACAGGAAATGGAAATTCGCTCTAAGCTTATTGAAACAGTTGCCAAGCGTATTACGGAAAGGCTACAACAGGAGTACTCGTGGGTAGTAGATTGGGAAGTAAGTCTTACCAAGTTCAACCCACCTGTGGGTGGCAACTTGGGACAGAGCAGAATAGTTTGGAGAACGGCATAGGTAATTAGATGGCGGTTTAATCTCCGCGATTATTACTTTTGCGGCATGGTCGGGTGGCCGAGTGGCTAGGCAGAGGTCTGCAAAACCTTGTACAGCGGTTCGAATCCGCTCTCGACCTCAAAAGAAACCCCATTGACCAATTAGTCAATGGGGTTTTTATTTGAAACGGTCGAGGAGTTTCCACGCCCAAAGTTTGGCTCTATCCCAAGTCGTGTTTTCTTTCCAAAGATCCTCTGCTTTTATCGATGAATCCTGACGAAGCAACGCCTTTAAGTACTCGTCAAAGTAGGGCTTCAATAGCGGGTCGTCTCCATTTACTATGGCACGGTTCGTAAATCCATTGAAATGGATGAAGACGATGGGCCATTTATTGTCAATGAGTACCGAACCATCTGGTTGTTCTACCCTTTTGCACACCTCATTATTCCACCCAGCAATGTTGCACCCTTTGTGTTCAAGGACCTTGGTGTTCGGGTGCATAATTGGAACAAGGTCTAAATACTTCTGGTCGTCAAACAGTCCTCTAAGAAGGCTCTTTTCGCAGCGGTATAAGCAGCAATCTGCCCACCAATCCATAATATGCTTTGCACTTTTGTTCACCGCAATGAACCCAGCATTGTATAAGCCAACTTTAAAGTTGGCTTCCAGCCAGTTTTGGTTCTTCTTGGGATCTCTTGGGTAGTTGTGGGGCGTTAGAAGAATGTCGTGTTTGTCAAGCTCATCAAAGAGAAAGGACGGGTCATTGAAAAAGAAGGTGTCGTTGTCTAGGTAAATGACCTTTTCGTAGTCTTCTAACAGGCTAGATATCATCACGGGTTTAAGGCTCCAGCGAAGATGATTCAAATGTCCTTGGTGGTTTTCGAAAACTTGAGCTGCTCGCGCACTGGTGTTTAAGGTCTCAATTCCAATAATTTGAACGCGATTTAAAATGTAGCCCTCCGAGTCAACGCACCAGCAAATAAAATCGGCATTGCCACAATATTGTGCTATCGAATCAAACAACGAAAGGACTTTAAAAAGGTGACTGTGAGTGGAAACGGTGCAGTAGACGGATTTCAAATCAAACAAGAATTAATCATCAATTAGAAACAGACGGGTCACTCTGAAGTAGAAGAATGTCTGGGTTTTGCAACAATGAACTAGCAATGACCACTCCCATTACCCTATAACCGTTCGCATTAAATGGCCATCGATCGGCCAACTATAAGTAAACGTTGAGTCCGCCCCAATTCGTTTATTCATTTCTACCCAAAGATCAGCGCTTTTGTATCCATGGAACTGCCATTTGACCGAAACACTTTCCATGGTACGGTAGTCATATAGACCAGAGGAGCGACCATAGCGAAGTTGTGCCGGAACGGGGTGAGCAACGAAAAAGATTTTAAAACCATGCGCTAATGCTAAGTCACGAAACTCTTGACAAACAGCAAGGACATCCTGTTCAAAAGTGTTCAGATACTCCGGGACACTGACCTCTTTGATTAAGAGGTAATTATACCCGAGCAATTGGGCCATGGCCCGAACAACATGGCTCACTCGATAAAATGGTTCCCACCAGGGTAGTTGGCGGAATAAAACCTGCTCGCCACTTTGAAAGCGCTCCATACCACCCCGTAGAATGTAGTCAGAGAGATCACTGGTGTTTAGCGAAACAACAACAAGGTCTGGATTTAGGGTTACAAGTTTATCACGAAGCAAAACATAAGAATACCAAATGTCCGATCCTGAAACACCCGCATTAAAGACCTCAACAGAGACACCCATATCGTTTAAGTAGTCCTCTAATACACGGGGCCAAGAAAAGGCGTAATCTGCACCAACCCCTTCAGTAAAGGAGTCTCCTAACGTCAAAATGCGAAAGAGACTATCCTTTGGGCCCAAGAACAAGTCCTTGCTTTCACGAACCCCCCAGCGATTTATGTTATAGACATATTGAAACTCATTCGTTTCGAATGGGACCGAAGTGTTTTTTGCCCAGATATGAAAAGAACCTATGGGTCGACTTCCATTGACTGGGGACGAAACCTGATTAACCCAAGACCCAGAGCGCTCCAAATATGTTGAATACCAGCCTAAACAACGCAAAGCAATTTCACCGAAAATGATAAATGTCAGGAGGGAAACTAAGAACGATTGCAGATAGAGCTTCACTGTCGAGCATTGAAAAGGGTTGGCGTGTAGTGTAATGCTATCCAAATAGACGGATTTTCCACCAAGGTAGAAATCTTAAAGGCCTGTGCGGAATGCCATAATTTGCTAAAAGTAGCTGATAAACGCTCCCCTCAATAGCCTCAAACTTATTGATTTCACGGTTTCTCCACTCTTCGTTCATCCAGTGAATAAAAATCCATTCTTTGGGAACGGATTGTGCTTTTCTCAAATAGGGTGCAACGTCTTCCCACCAATCGTGGTTACCCAAGTCAGGCTGAATGTAAGAGGATAGTCCAAGTTGGGCTAAATGCGTATTTAGGATTTTATTGGGTTTCAACCATTCTTTTGTGCTTTCACTGCATTCAGAGAGTGTTTGCTCATACGTCCTTTTCATAAGTTCAGAACCCTTAGGGGTCTTCATTACATTTCCAATCATTGGCAGAATTGGGTGAGAGCGAAAAAAATATGGCTTCTGGCAGTTAAATGGTTTAAGACAGGTAACATCCATATCCACCCACCAACCACCCACTTGGTATAACAGATAGTAGCGGAAAAGATCAGAAAATGGAGAACCAAAGCTACCTTTACCTATACCATAGTTAGGGTCGGCCAATTTTCTTTGAAATACACGGTCTCTTGTAATAATTTCATTTGCATCCTTGGCAACAACACCTTTCGGTAGGTCCACTTTGAGATCTTCATAAACCCACAGATGAAATTCATGACCCTTGGCGACAAATGAATTAAGGGTTAAAAGCTCAAGAGAAGAGAGATTCGAACCAATCCACAAACTGTTTATGACTCTGTTTTCTTCCAACATCAGTGGCGATTATTGAGTGTTTTGTGAGCAGGTTAGCAAAGGTACTTTTTGCACGGTACTTGAGTTTCCCAGATGAATTAATCCAGTGAACACCCATCCAGTCTATTGGAAGAAGCAGGGGCAATTCTAGGTAGTTTTTAATATTGATGTGGATATCAAGGTTGAACAACCCGATTCTTCTATAAGTCATTAACCCATCTTTTTCAAGATGGGAGTTAAGAATTTCTATTGGTAAATGCCAGTTGTGATTATGTTCGGTCACTTGGAATGCGGTCTCCTCGAAGCAACGCAACATCGTAGCACACCCTTTAGGGGTTTTCATGACATTCCCAACCACTTTGTACTTCCAGTGATTTCTAAAGAAGTATGGAGAATCGATGTCCCATGGTTTAAGACAGGTTACATCCATATCTGTCCACCACCCTCCTTCCTCATAAAGTAGCCGATAACGGAAAAGATCCGAAAACCCTGCGTAAGATCCAGCACCCCAATCAATAGCTCCTTTTTCAGGGTATTTGAAAATGCTAGCACTAGGCAATATTTGGTTAGCATCCTTTATGACTAAGCCTTCCTTGATTCTCGTTTCAATTGCAGCGTACACCCACAAATGGAAGACATGGCCATTGTCTATGAACGATTGAATGGTCAACTCCTCAAGGAGCGACAATTTATCACCGATCCAAAGTCCATTGATTATTCGATTCTCGGCCTTCATTGCAGGTGTTTATCAACATCATTCCAAACGTTCCAATCAGGGTTGCCCCAATTATGATAAATGTGAATGAAAGAGGGTTTAACCAAAGGTGCACCCAGCCGGGTTCGGAATGCAAGGCGACCTTCATAGGTCATAGTTGGGTGGTTGTAATCGGCAAGAAAGTTGAATTCAATCGGTAGCAGCGGGTGGTTCTGTAGCCCCAACTTCCAAACGGACGCAATTAGCGTTCCTTGATCGCGGGTTTTCCAATAAGGGAGGGAAAAAGCTCTCAAGGAAAACTGGTGCCATGTTTCCATAAAGGAAACCGACTGGTCGTTGAAAACGAATACGCCTCCGTTCCAGTGTTGCCAGTTTTTGACTGAAACGTTTACTTGAAACTGCTTTTCAATTTCCAGAGCCAAGTGGTCACACTCTTCGCTAAACACAACGTTCCCTTCATCATCAACCCATTGATTGGATTCATTAATGAAGTGATATCCTGTGTCTTTTTCAACCTCAAGCGTGCGATTAACCACAAAAATTGTGTCATCTGATGTATACCAGCGGTCAGAAGCAATATCATATCGGTATCCATGCTGGTTGAAAAAATCCTCAAAGGATTCGAAGGGTCGGTTAATCGGCACCCCGGCCAGCGTTTCCCAGGCTTTGGTTTTACGGTTGAAAACAAATCCTTTAGTACGCATGAAGTCATAAAACCGGGAACTCTCGTCAATCAAAATTTTTCCATTGCGGTCTTTCCATACCCGGGAAAATAAAGAACGCCTATAGGCAGGAAACACCCTGAACAGATAGTTTTTGATTAAAGCGACCAATGGGGTTCCTGGTTTCGTGAGATCGAGTAAAACCCCTCTTTTTTCCTTATCAGCTGCGGTTAAGTCTCGGTTGTACCAATGGGCAAGCGCAGAGTCAAGTTCTATTGCAACGGTACTTTGTCTCCACTTATGTAAAAGGCGCTCAATTATAACTTCATTTTTTTTGTACTTAGACTCATACTTTTCTAAAGCACTCTGTAACGCTTGAGGCTTTTCGTTACATCTGCAATAAACGGCAGCAGAACTGAACGCATTCAATTTGCAGTGATCCGAACTGAAAATAATGGGAGATAGGTAAAAATCAAAAATTTCATTGACTCGGTGATTGAGTGCAATAACATCGCCATCCAGGTAACAGTAAATATTGTCCTTTAATGAAAGAAATTTGTGCAGCCCTGTTTTCAGGTAAATGCTTGCCTGATGGTTATCAAAGAGAAAAGGCGTTCGTATATCCAAAACATCATCTACTGGATGGTCAATGGGTTGTTCATTTCGGAGGCTGTCCGTAACTACAAGGATGCGAAAAGAAGTGAATTTTCGTAACGCACGTAAAGAATAGTTCAATGCCCTAATGTGCTCTTTGTCTCCACAAACCACAAAAACGAATGACTTTTTCAAAGCGGACAATTAAAAGAGAACAGGTTTTAGGGTTTAACGATGAGTTATTCGCCTAGCATATTTCATATACCAATTGGCAGTGTTATAGACTCCTTTTTCAACAGGGGTGTTTTGGGTGGTAGCCAATGGGTGTTTAAGTTTGTTATCGCAAGCAAGGATTGTCCTAAAATCACTTGCAGGGGTGGGTTGGTAGATTCTTTTGGCAGGTGTGCCTATTAACCGTTCTATAATAACCAGAAGGCCGGCTGTGCCACTACCAACATTGAAAAGCTTAAGCCTTGGGATCGGAGAATTTTCGTGATGACCTAAGAACATAGAAGTAACCCTTACTGCGTCTTCAATATAAGTAAATTCGCGCACGGGATTTCCTTCGAGATATAACAAGACTGGCCGTTCATGAAAAATCGCGGCTATAAAAAAGTACGATGCCATATGTGTACGCACCAATGCATAAACCGCAAGCAACCTTAAACCAGTAGTCGATAGCCCAAAGAAGTTAGAATACAAATATGCTAGGAGTTCGTCCGCTTTTTTATATGCCACATATACTGATGTGAGAGCGCCAGCCTTGTCCGTTTCCATGAAAGGTACAGATGCACTTCGGTTGCCATAAACAGAGGGGCTGGAAGCGAATAATACATCATTGACCCTATAGTCTGTAAAGCATCTCAGAAGCGTATCGAAATCAAGAATATTATTGCTTAAGACCACTTGTGGATGGTTGTTAGACTTTAGAATACCGGCATGGTCCGCGAGGTGGATGACGTGGCTAAATGTATGCTGTTCAAATAGCGTCATCGTGTCCCTCTAATTGTTGATGTGGATTTTCAGAAAATTAAACGACCCACTCTTCTCAAAATCGTCTAAAGTTTCCGGTAAGCTTGCCAAGCGGTTGGGCCTCAAACACGAATCATTCAGATTGACTATTCCAACAAGACGCTTTACCTGGGTTAAAAGGAGTTTTGCAAGATTAATACCGATAAAGCCGGCAACTCTTGTCATAAAGATTTTCCCCATTCAGAAACGTTGAATTCTATTGTCTAACCCTAAAATTCCCTTACCAGCGGCTTTCCAAAATTAGTCCAAGGAATTTAATACCGTTAAAGGAAACCATATCCATTACCCCCCCACCCAGAAGGAAAACCATTTATCCATGATAAGAATTTTCCAAAGCTTCCAAGTGTAATCTTCTTTTAACAGCTGATTAATATATGAACGATTGACAATACCCGCCTTTACCAACGAGCTGTTTGAAAGCTCTTTGGAGTACCATTGGCGGTTCATGTAGTATGAGTCGGGCCCCACAAACCCTTGTTTTTTCCGCTTAAGAACATCTTCGGGCAAAGCCGATTCGATATTCTTGAAGAGCAGGTATTTAGTTTGCTCGGGTCTCAGGTATTGCTGTTCATCAAGGCTGAAGATTAACTCAAACAACTCGCGACTTAAAAAGGGGACACGAACCTCCAAGGAGTGAAACATGCTTGCTCGATCGACCTTGGTAAGCACCAACTCTGCCATAAATGTCTTGATATCTAAATACTGAATCGATTTAACAGGTCCGAATGACCGATTATAATGTTGTTTGTAGAACCAATGAATATCATCGTTCAAGTATTGGTGAATGTCCGGGGTGAAAAGCCGCCTTAGTTCTGACAGGTTGAATTCACCCATGGCCATTGCAGACGCATAGTGTTCTACAGCATCGGGAGGAGACAGAACAGCGCGCAACTTATCCGTAAACGGTTTTGGATGACTTTTCTGGTAGAACTCATGTTGCCAAGTATAACCACCAAAGAGCTCATCAGCCCCCTCTCCACTGAAAACCGCCTTAACCTTTGAGCGCGCCAACTCGCTCACGGCATATGTTGGAACAATCGAAATGTCGGCAATGGGCTCGTCATAAACGGCAGCCATATTGTCGACAAGTGATAGAGATGAGGCGTCCAGTTGCCGTGAAAGGTTCAATACGTTGAGATGATTGCTCACGGTCCTCGCGTAGTTGTCTTCGCTTCGTTCCCAATCCCTAAAACCGATGGTGAATGTCGTGGGTCTTTTGCCAAAAAGCTTCATGTAGTAGATTAGGGCGCTACTATCATAGCCGCCACTTAAGAAGGCCCCGATGGGCACGTCTGATCTAAGGTGCCGTTTTACGGAATCAGCCAAAAGGTTACCCACGGCTGATTGCAAGTCGGGCGAACACAATTTTTTGCTGGTTGCGCTCAAAACCCAATATTCCTGTATCCGATAAGACAGGGTTACCGTTGACATTTCCAAATAATGCGCGGGAGGTAACTTGTGCATGTTCTTCCAAATGGATTTTGGGCTAGGAACATAGCGGTAGACAAAAAAATCTGCCATTGCAGAGAAGTCAACATCCCAAGATTCACCAGATGCTTTCAGGATTGCTCGTGGTTCAGAAGCGAAGAGAAACGAATTTGTACGTTTGGCAAAGTATAATGGTTTAATGCCAAACCGGTCACGTGCCAAAAAAACCGTCTGAACCCTCTTATCCAAAATCCCAAGAGCAAACATGCCTTCTGTTCGGTTGAGAAACCCCATCCCCCACTTAAGGTACGCTGCAATCAATACCTCCGTATCGGTGCTGGTGCAAAATGAGTAATCCGAGCGTAGCTGCTCCCTAAGCTCTCGGTAGTTATAGATTTCGCCATTAAATGTTAACACGATGTTCCCATCCGAGGAAGCCATCGGTTGTCTCCCCGAAACAGTAAGATCCAAGAAGGAGAGCCTTCGATGACCAAATGCTACCCTCCCACCATTGGAATAATAGGTTCCGTAGTCTTCAGGCCCGCGATGGCTTAGGCTATGCAGGCCCTGTTCAAAACGCTCGGGCTCTACGGGTTCCTGAAGATTAACCTGTCCAATGATTCCACACATTTGTAAACTTTTCTTTTCCTAAAAGGAAGTAATATTGTATTGAGCCATGAAGTGCTAATAGGAATACTGATAAGAACCTTTTTCCGTCCAGTTCGGAAGAGTATTTGTTCAGCAACAGTCGTGCTTCTTTTTCAATACTTCTCCAGACATCGTACTTCGTGTTTCTATAATAATCATCTTTAAGCAAACACTTCAAAAAGCGCAGGTGTGATAGATGGAAATCAAGGTTTAGGCTTTTTGAAATGCCCCCATCATGATTGCGGTAGACACTCCAAGACCGGTCAACGTAGTGTAGCAGCGAAGACTTAATTGCAATGCACTCCAATTTCCAAAGAATAGAATAGTTATCATCAATCAACGACAGCCCCGGGTCATCAAAGACTTTTATGCGCAGCACCAGCGAGCTTGAAGGAATAATCAATCTGTTTAAAAGCTGGTTAGGACGAATTGTTTCTGTATACTCATAAATGTGTGAGTAAAGCAATTTTCCTCTAAATAAATGCTGCTCGGCCAACTGGTCAACGTGCTCGATTTGAGCATCGTGAAAACACCCGTTGTATTCTATGTTTTCATCAAGAAACCGAATCTGGGTACATAGCTTATCTGCATCGGTCCAAAAATCATCCCCGTCCAAAAAGGCCACGTACCTACCTTGAATGTAGTTTGTCGCTCGCTTCACGTTACGCAGCACGCCATTGTTGGTATTACTCGATAGAATGTTAATTGTAAAGGAGGGTGGACAGGTAGTGTTTTGTACGATTTTAATTGTTCGGTCAGATGACCCGTCATCTAGGACCAAAACATTGACGAAGAGACCCTCGACTCTTTGTGAAAAAATGCTGGCGAGGGCATCGCGAACATACTTCTCATGATTGTATGTAGCCACAACTACCGTTACATCAAAAGCCATGGGAAGGTCTATGTGGAATACGCATGGTTTGCTGGTGCCATGTTGGTGTTAAGTTGAACGGGAGGGGTTTAAATGACCTCTCAACAATGACAGCTTATCTTCGATTTGTTCAGTAACCAAGGCTCCTTTAAGAAGTTTTCGATATCCCAGAAATGCGCATCGGCCATGCAGAACGGCTCTATCATGAAAAAAAACAGCCTCTCCGGGATTTAATCTGATGTAAGACACTAAGTTTCCCAAAACAATCTGCTCTTCTAAGAACGCCTTAAAATCGGCCGCCATTGATATAACCTCCTCTGAGTTGGAATCCTTAACCCGATAGAAATTCCAATTTATTCTCCATTTTCCTTCCACTTTTGATAGAACACAATCAGTATTATTGCTTAATGGATGTTCGCCCCGGCCAAATTGAACGGGAAGGGCAGTTAACTTTTCGAACAGCTTTGGGTGGTGAAACGATAAAATTTCGACCAACTGGCCGACAGAGATGAAGAAGGTACTACCACCAAGGGTTGCTTGGGCAACGCAAAACAAAACGGAAATGTCAACCTCAATGCTGAAATAACCGTAATCAGTGTGAAGTGGCTGATAATGGTTGCTGTGTTTATAGGAGTCATATCTTTCTTTTTCCAAAAACTCAATGTTAGTCCAAGTTTTAGCTATTAATTCTCCAGTACGGGTATCCTCGTTACTGAGAAACAAATAACCACAGCTTTGAGCCAATGCCCCATAATATTCATTCAGATCAGACATGGGTTCAGCAATAACGTGAACCACATCGTGTTGGAGAATTGACCGTTTAAAATCCTCGCCAGGAGCAGGGTTGTGAACTACATGAATCATAAGAACTTGGCGTTGTCCGGCAAATCGTGAGTAACGTGTTTTCCAATTCCAATCCGCACCCTGTTCCCAAGTCTGACCCCTGGGTATACTATGGCATTGCAACCTATATACGAGCAAGAACCGACATGAACCCCACCAAGCAAGCGACAACCAGGCCCAAGAGACGCATATTCTTCAACCACAGTGTCGTGACCCACAATCGCGCCAGCATTAAGAAACACACCCTTTTCAAGAACCACATCACTTGCAATAACGCAGGTTGGTTGAATAACCAGGCCATCATGAAAGTCAACAAAATGACTGATGTCCGCTCTGTACGAGATGGCCTTTCCAGGTCGCCCGCCCAACTGTTCGAACTTTTCAGTCAGACGTTTACGCTGGAGAGGATTGGCAACACAAGATAGAAACTGATTGCCGTGTTTTCTGAAATGTTCTGGAACCTTGTCAAAGGAATGAATGATACCATACCTTTCCCAGAGCAATGACGCATCTGTATTCACATTGTCGAAAAAGAAAAGGTCATTATGTGGCAGGTCGAATTCTAAGATTCCTGCCACTTCTCTTGCCATACCCCCCGTTCCGACAATTAGCATCTGTTTACTTTTTTGACAACACGTTGAACATATTCCGTTTGCTTAAGCAAATCCAAAAAGTGCCGAGCCAAAATGTTGAATGGAAACCAGAAGGGTCGGATTACATCAACAATTAAAATTGTCCTTGCAAGAGTTCCGCTGTTCCACGCATAGTGCTCAAGCGTGTCATCAAAGATATCGGTTTTTCCTTCTAATACTTTTCGGGGAACCCCAGCGGCCACAAGACCAACACTCTCTGGCTCGGGAACGGAAACACCCATGATTATTCTTAGCACAAACGGGTTATTGCCTTTATGGGGGGGGATGGTTTTTCCCGCCTGTAAATTCGAAAACATTACCAAAGAAACGTGGTCCGAATGTTTTTCCACCATCGTTTTAAGTTCAGGGAAGTGATTGGAGGCAGAAGGATTGAAATGACCGTAACCATAAATGAAAAAAGCACGCCATTTCTTGTCTTCATTTAACCAAGCCTGATCCACAGAATAATCATCGATAGGAAGGAGTTCTTTTTTTTGGGAACATTCGAAGGTTTTCCACCGACTGATTGTTTGCTTTGAGTGGAATTCGAGCTCTCCCATTAGACGTAAAATACGGCTACTCTTGCTTGGGCTCCTTGAGAATGCACCAAAGACCGACTTTAGGAACGTTAATTTCCGATGGTTCATTTGATTTAAGTCAAATTCGATGAGAGATTGAACTTTTTTGCGTGGGTTAAATAGTATGGTATCTCTGCTTGAATCTTTTCCCGTATACCCTCCATTGAAATATCAGGAAGCTCAATGCGCGGTGTGTTTGGGTTGTAAAAGTCCTCTTTAGGGTTTTCCTTAAGAAAATGCTCTGGGGGAACTTGGAATCCGATTATTCGGTTCATTGCCAAGCTTTTATCGCGATGATAATTGTAGAGTATAGCCCCTTTGTTAACAATAAGGCATTCTGAGGCAATTCGGTTAAAAGGTAACCAGTTGAATGATGATCCGTGTATTAGGCTCCTATTGAAAAGGATGACCTCTCCGGCTTTAGATGGGATCGGCACCATGAGTTTTCGGAGTTCTTCTTTGAAGGACCCAGTAATTGGGTTCACGCCAAACTGACGAAAATGGTTAGAGTTCATGTGACTTCCCGGGATTGCCCAAAGACAACCATTGATTCGATTCGAATCTGTAAATGACATCCAAGCATTCAGGGCAAAATCCCTACGTTCGTCAACCAAAGATGAGTCCTGATGCCAAATGTCGCCACGTACACCAAAGGGTTTTATGATGTGCGAAACTGGAAAAATGTCGACAAGAGCGGTGCCTAATGCCTTGGTTAAGAATGGCACCATATACTCATTCACCAGAGAATTGGACTCCAATTTTGCGGGCAAGGGAGCATTGATAAGGTTGAACAATTCTCCTTTTGGGAGAATGCCGGCCCATTTTCTTATTAATTGACCAGATCTTTTCTTAAATAATTGAAAATCTGCAGGAGGCAATGAGCCTATTGACGCAAATCCATGGAACTCAAGTCTTGAATTCCGGCTGTCATTTTGATTGTCAAAGACGTCTAAGCGCAAGATTATGATCGGTATTTGAGAGCGTAATGGCGAAATATACGCTCATGACAATGGTTAATATAGCTTCTAAGTGCCAATATATGCGCATCGGCAACAGCCGCAAAACAACATCATGAAACGGAGGAAGCAAAATAGACAATGGTACAACAGCAACCAAGAATAGAAAAGTTAAGAGAATAAAGCGAAAATCACGCGGAACCCTAAGCAGATTAATGTTGTGATGGTCTTTCGATTGCACGATTAGACTGTAGGCCAAAATATAGGGAGAAAACACACCAATGTTAAGAACCCCAAGTATGAGCAGATGAAAAACCACGGCAGCACCCAACAATGGCCGAATAAATCGTAGGGTAACAAAATTTACTATGAACAGACCTTGAAATGCAAGAGTGAGATAATCTGCCATCTTTAGTAACCACTTGTTCTGTATGCCCAAAAAGGCGTCAGAAAAGTAATGGTCAATGCCAAAACCAAGGTTAAATTGAACCGCATAATCATGAATTACCAATATTTCAGGATTACACCATCCGGATAATGATTTAGTGAGAGCGGTGGTCACAAAGCCGATAGAAATTAAGTATATCAGCCCTTCGCGAATTCGACTCCAAGTTTCCGGTCTATCAGCGCTTAAGAACATAAAAAAGAAACCAGGTAACAAGTGGGTAAGAATGATTGCACTTTCAAATTTCACATGGTTCTGAATAAAAACATCACCCATCATCAACAAGCCAAAAACGGCCAAATGCACCAGCTTCAACCATGGGAAAAGCAGGCCGAAGCAAAAAAGCACGATGATTGAATTATCTAAAACGTTGAACCAGCCCAAAAGAGAGTACAATTCCCCGTGTATCTGTGAGAAATGGCGGTAAAGCTCTAGATCGAACGAATAATGACGAAACCCACCAAGCAGAACACCTGACGCGTAGTATAATTGAATGGGAGTATATAAATTTAAAGAACGGACTGTCACTGCTCGTAGGATGATCGGCTTTTCAGAAGAACTTATATCGAATCGGCAGGTCCATATCTTGATTCGGCCAGCACCCTTACGGAAGGCAGCATTGCATGGCAATAAGCCTCTGACGTAAGATACATTTGAATCAAATAGAGGTTTCTTTTGTCGTGAGGCCAGATAATGGAATCTAAAGGAACAACAAAGACCGAATCGGCAGTGAACATTCGAATCTTAGGTACCGTTGCGACCCCCTGACAGTTTATTGGATTAAAGCTTGGAAAACTGATTGACGGATATACACGGACATCAACAATTACCATGATTACGTGCAATGCGAGGATTGAGAGAAAAACGAGCCTTAATCGCAGGCGGCACATTTTAAATGTTTTTGAGGCCGATAGTGTTAAACGGCCATGTAAGAAACTAAGATAATGCGGAAATATTTTGAAAAGCTACCCAAAGAACATTGGCAGGGACCAACCATTAACGGAGAGGAAGTATATCAGTCTTTATCGCATGATGAATTTTAACTATCCAAGGGAATCAAGGTACATCATGAACGCTTCGTAGTCTACGAGTTTGTTCAACTGATCGGCCGGAAAGTGATCCAATGGTAATTCGGATAGGCTTTTATAAGTGCTCTTTACTTGTTCAGAGCCTAATATAATTTGAGATGCGTGCTGATATTGGAGTTTTCTATAGGGAAATGAGTTGATTCCTTCAGTGTATTGGACAATGCAATTTTCAGGGTAAGAAGACAGGGTAGAATTGGAAGGGATTGAGGTTAGGTTAGGATGATGGTTTAAGTATAACGTGTTGTAAAGTGGCTGTTTGGGGTTGAAAAGAATTTCGGTAGGGACTTCAAGGATGAGACGCATAAACTCTGGGCTTAGAAATGGAGTAAAAACCCTGAGTAACTGCATGTATGGACGATCCCAAAGCCCCCTGGTTCCTGAGTATGCATGAGTAAAAAAACTGTTCGTCATCAAGATCATTCTGGACAACATCGAAGAGTTCGATTCTCGGTAGCGGCTTAGAAAACTATTCAGGTCATCGAAGGGACTGAGGCCGTCTGAGGCAGAGTCCCCAAGACCCCTAAGCACAGATGACCCGCAAACGTTTTGACTGATGTTCTCACCACGAAGGAAGGCTTCCACTGTAGAGCCAAAAACGGAACCGAATTTTCCTTGGATGAACTCCCCATACATGCCCGAAAGAGCAGGAATTCCTCGGTTGGCGCGCGACCTTTCAAAATATTGCCACGAGAAGGGAGTGTCAAACTCAACGAATGGTTCGGTATATAAACGACCACCCAATTTGTCTGAAACCATCTGCGCAATGCGCACGTCCTCATCCAAATAGAGGGGTAATCCAACGGTGGAAAAAGTTAAAAAGCGGGGCTTATTTTCGTCTGAAGAAGATAAAACCCCAGCAATTAATCGTGAGTCTAATCCTCCGGTAAGGGTTGAGTAAAAATCGGTGTAACGGCCAGTGAATTTTGAAACAGAGGCTCTGATGGATTCGTTTATTTGAAAAGCTAAACAGTCCAGGTCTTTCTGGTCATCGGAATCCTTTTCAAACAATCCCCACCGACTGTAGCCGTGCAATGAGCCATGAACCTCGATCGCAGTGCCAGGCTCAAGAGATTTTATGTTTTCATAGAACGTTCTGTCGCCCAAGACAAAACCCAATTCGAAAAACTGACTTTTCGCTTGCAGGTCAATGGAATTTGAACCTTTGTTAAGCACGACCAAGGGTTCAAACTCAGTTGAAGCCGCAAATACATGTTCATTTTCAAAATAGAATAACGGCCAGCACCCGAATCTGTCATTTGAAAGAACAAGCGATTCAGTCGTCTTGTTGTAAGCAATCAATGAACCAATTTCGCCCCCCGGAAGGATTTGCCGCTCCCTAAGTGTTTTCAGTGGGTTCTCAGCATACGAAT
The DNA here is from genome assembly GCA_020635535.1 of Flavobacteriales bacterium. Lineage (GTDB taxonomy): Bacteria > Bacteroidota > Bacteroidia > UBA10329 > UBA10329 > UBA10329. Next base: position 31,325 of record JACJZP010000010.1, read on the forward strand.
TTAATGACCCATTGGAAACTCTATTGCCTAAGCGGTAACCTGAAACAGCCAAAAAATGGTGCTTGTCATCGAAGTCTGGCCTAAAAGAAGTTGATGAGTCCCAGCGATGCGCAAACCAAACACGAAGGGGACCATGTGACCAGAACTCAATGTTAAGCGTTCGGTTTAGGGAGAGCACCTTTAAGGGGAGCTCGGTTTGGCACAGGGACTCGGCCTGTGGATGTTTAGCGTATAATAAGAAGAAAGAAACCAAATTTCAGTGGTTGACGGTCCAAGTAATTGCAGGCCTCATTGGGCCAATGAAATATTTATCTATCGCAGATTCGCTGTTTACATGTGTTCGAAAATAAATGGGTTCAAGATTGTCAAAATAGATGATTTGGTTAACATCATTAAGAGTGGCAATTATTACTTGGTACAATCCAACATTAAGCGTGTTGGCGGGAACGGTCGCGGTCAGATTGAAGGTTGAACCTTGTAGTTGCAGTCCAATCGAGGCGGAGTTGAACAAAGGCATGCCGCTGGCATCCATTATTTGAAAGCCAATTGACAGTTGATTAGTGGAGGTATGAACTTTTCCTTTTAGCTCGATATGCAACTGGTCGGTTATTAAAATATTGTCTTCTGGAGAGGATGGATTGGAAAAAACACTAACCATATTGAGCTCCATTTGCTTGTTCCGAGGCCGTGTTTCATCAGGGCCCCAGCAAATGATGCGGTTTTGGACGACCGACCGATCTTTTGGTAAAAGACTCATGGCGTCAACCAAATAATTGTCCATGGTTTTTATTCCAGCACTCTGCGGCTCAGGATGGGTACTTTTATCAATCGAATCCGATTTTTGACTAAAAGCAGAGTTTTCCAAATGGAGAGTGGTTGCTGTTTGAGGAGGGCCAAGGAAGGACACTGCACCATTATTCAATTTCAATGACAGCCTACAGTAAGACACGATGTCACTCATATTGTGGGACACCAAGATCAATGACTTCTGACTGGTAAAAAGGCTCCTGAATTTGCGCTGGCATTTATTGCGGAATTCAGCATCTCCTACGGCCAAAACCTCGTCAAACAACAATAGGTCAGCATCTAAACTTACTACAATGGAAAATGCCAACCGTAGATACATCCCGGAAGAATATTGCTTTACGGGACGATCTATGAACTCATGTATACCGCTGAATTCAACAATCTCATCATACTTCTCCTCAATTTCTTTACGGGACATGCCGAGAATCTCGCCATTTAGGAAAACGTTTTCTCTACCGGTAAGATCCGGGTGAAACCCGGTACCAATGTCCAGAACAGAAAGGACACGGCCATTAATTGTAACCTTACCGGAGGTTGGATATGTGACCCCGCTTAGAATTTTTAAAAGAGTGCTTTTTCCCGCCCCATTGGGACCGATTATTCCCAAAGACTCCCCCCTCTTCAACTCAAATGAAACATCTCTCAGGGCATCAACGCGGCCTTCATCGCTATTTGTTTTCTGGAATGAAGAGACAAAAAAATCTTTAGCGCTTTTTTGCAATTGGAGCTTAGAGAAGTAGGTCTTACTGAGGTTCTCAACCTTTAGTACAACATCCGAATCAGACATGGTCCACGATTGTTTGTTCCACACTATAAAAATAGCGGTAACCAAGAGCGAACAGGGCCATGACCGGAATAAAACCTGCGAAATGATACCAGGCTGGAGCTACCCCTTCGACAAGGCACCACCGCAATCCCGCAATAACCACTGCAACCGGGTTAAGAAACATATACTGCTCAGCACTATCAGGTAGTATGGTGGTTGGATAGAAGACTGGAGTAATCCAAATACCAAAACTGATCAAATAGGGAATTACATGGTGAAAATCTCGATACTTGATGGTTAGGGCAGATAGCCACAGGGATATTGACAACCCGGCCAAGGCGTTCAACATTATGAATAAGGGAACAAATGCGATTCTTAAAGATGGTGTGTAACCGTATGCGGCCATGAGAATAAGCATGAGCCCTAATGTGATTAATACTTCAAGTAGACCAGATAGAACTTGAGACAATGGAAGAACCAACTTTGGAAAATCAATCCTTCGAATCAGATCAGGGTTGTTGAGCAAGGACATGCCGCCCGCGTTGATAATATGAGTAAACTGAAACCAGCCGATGATGCCAGGTAGCACAAACAAAGGATAAGGCACCTTGCCAGAACTCACCCCCAGAATGTAATAGAAGAAAACCGTGTAAATGGCAATGGCAATGAGCGGCTGGAGAACGGACCAAAGGATGCCTAAGGCTGTTTGCGAGTAACGGATTTTTATATCTCGCTTGGCCAGCACTCTTATTAAAGCGCGGTATTGCCAAACACGTTTAACGTAGTCGAAAAAGCCACTCTGCTCAGATGTAATGACGGTCTTTTTCATTCTCCGCTAATTTAGGGCGAGAACGCGAGCATACACAATGATCAAACATCTCTTTTGCTCAGTACAGTTCTTTACCTAGCGCTCGCGAAAAAAGCAATGACAATTGCTTCTTCATGTCAATAGACTCAACATCCCGAACAGATTCATAGCGCAATGTACCGTCAGGGTTCTCAATTACTCGCATATAAAATGCAAATGAATCTTCTGGGTTCTCCGAAGCGAACTTGGTTCGGCCGAACTTCATGGTGTACAGATTTAAGGTGTCGGGCCCTTGTTGCGAAACCACATACAGCTGATCGCTGAACCACTTCAAACGCTCAATGCCGTACTCGTTTTCTAGACCATCTAGCAACTCATGATGCTTTTCAAATGCCACCCATTCAACATTCTTATTCTCATCGAAAAATGAATAATAGCCAACATGAAATGCATCGTCAGACTCTGCTACTCCATACCACAGGACAATATTAAGCGGGGTTACACCCGTAAACACCAACTCCATTTTCTGGGGTTCTTTGGCAAGGTCTTGCTCAAACACCTGCGATGCCAAATACTTGTTTATTAATCCAACCAGAAGGTAGAAAGAACTCAAGCCAATACCAACATAGTTCAGAATTCTACGCTTACTGTTGGTTCTGGACAGCATTGAAACCCCAATGACAGACAGTAGAAACGGCAGTGTATAAAACAGATCGACCACAAAAACCGAAGCGATACTGACCCGGTAGTCTGAAAACGGTAGAAAAAGCTGGGTTCCGTATGTGGTAAGCGAATCAAGCAGTGGGTGAGTGAATATGGACCAAAAGAATAGCGTTGTCCAACCTTTGAGGTCCGCTTCGGGCTTTTTGCGGTATAGCCATTTAACGAGCCAACCTAGAATAGGAGCCATTAAAAACGCGAACAGAATTGAATGCGAAAACCCTCGGTGAAGCACAATTTCATCAATGGCATCGCCACCGATCAGTTTGATGTAAATCACATCCAGGTCCGGGATGGTTCCTGCAATAGCACCCCAGAGTAAGGCTTTGTTGCCAACCTTGCGCCCAAGCGCTGCTTCGCCAACGGCTGCACCAAGAACAATTTGGGTTAAACTATCCACGTGGTAAAGCTAACATTGGTTATAACCGTTGGTTCATCAATATTTATATTTGGCAATATGGCGGTGGAGGTCAACGATAGAAAGCAAGCACAGCAGTTTTACAACGAAACCAAGCGTTGGCAATCGGAGCTCAATTCGCTCGTTATCGACCTCATGTTCCTACAACGCATCCTTGATATTTATGGATTAAAGATCTCGGATCCCTTAGAACAGAGAGATATAAGTTTCTTGAAAGAAACGCTAACCTCATTCATAGAGCTCAGGATTGAACAGCACAGGTCAAAACTAAAGACACATGAAGAATACCTTCAGAAAATAGTGGAAGACCGCGTGTTGCTTAAGGACAGAGAAATGCCGTATAAGCATCAGGACATGAAGACGGAGGTACATGATTTTTGGCAAGGAGGGATGAACCTGAAGAACGAACTTTATACGAAAGTTGAACAGTTAAAGCAATTCTGATGCGAGGATGGATGCAAAGTATAGTGTCGCTGTGGCTGGTCGTTTTAATAAGTTTCAGTATCGGGTTTTCGCAAAAGAGACCGAAGGACAGAATTCTTGACAAACTGGAATTCTCGATCACCTTGGAATTAAAGGAAGAAAAAAAGAACAAAGCTGAAACGATTGAGGATGAACTTAGCTTCCGCTCAAACAAAGCCTGGTCAAACCATTTACAGGCCCAGGCCAACGGAGGTTTTTTGAGAGGTGATTATGCCATCGTAAAGAAAGAGGAGGTTATGGGTGAAACCATTTACCACTTTCAGGCAATCAATAAGAACGCAAAAGGGATGTCACTTAAATGGGAAGGAAAGGTGTTTGGAGATCAGATTGAGGGGGTAGCCATAATTTCCAAGAACGGCAAGATCAAAGAGCAATATGGATTCAACGGTAAGCTGAAAGACTGACTCACTTCACCACCTCGGCTTGAAAGAGCTGATACGGCACCGCGTTCATTTCTCCTTGCGTATTTATTTGAAGAATGCCTTTGAAGGTGACCATTTGGTCGGTGGTGAATCGCGGGAATTTCCCGCCAGGAAACAATTCAACAACGGTTTCTGGACCCGCATTTCCACAGAAGAAACAGTTGGCGAACGGATTGGCAGAAACCATGTACATGCCTAATTCCACATCAACAGGAATCACGTAGCCTTTCACTTTTATCTCCTTTCCGTTCAGCGCCATCAGTTCTTTCGAGAATTCGGGCGGTTTCACGTTCACCTCAAACCCGAATGTTTCTGAGTATTCGCGATGAAAAGTTACCTGAGCAAATGTATTCCAACTCACAAGGGTCTGAGCGGAAGCGGATCCGCAGGCAATCGTCAAGAAAATGGTGAACAGAATTCTCATTCCGGTTTCGCGCCTTGCAAGATATAATTACAATGTTCGAGGTCGTCCCAATTCAGTTTCAGACGACCTTTGAAAGTCACGATTTCATCAGTAGTGAAGGTCTTACTGAGCTTATCTGCAAATTGGAGTTCAACCACACTTTCGGGACCTGCATTTCCACAGAAGAAACAACTAGAAAATGGATTAGCGGAAAGCACATAATATCCCGATTCTACATCAACAGGAATGATGTAACCTTCAATTTCCACCAGCGTGCTGTCCAGCGCCAACACTTCTTTGCTGAAATCAGGATACCAGACCGTTTCGTCATAAGCAGGAAAATAGCGGTCTTCCCATTTCACTTTGGCCAGAAATGCCCAGTCGATTTTTTTGTGCTGCGCACTTCCTTTGGAGAAGATGAAAAGGGAAAAGGAGATAAAGAGAAAAGGGAAATATCTACTCATTTCTCAAAATGGTTGAAATGTCTGAACGATAAGCACGAATGGCGGGAATAGCGGCCGCCACCAAACCAATACCAAGCGTAAAAGGCAGCAGCCAAATTTCTACTGCAGATACGCCACTTTGCGACACGCTGAAATGGAATTGTTCTTCTCCAAAGGATGAAAGCGTCATGACGGCAATTCGCCCCAAGATGATGCCAAAAACGTATCCGGCTAAGCATAGCAGGAGACTTTCCTGAATGACCAACGCAAAAAGCTTAGCTGGCGATGCACCCAACGATCTCATCAGCGCGAGTTCGTATTTCCGCTCTTTCAATGAGTTGAGTAAAGAGATAAAAACACTCAAGGCCGCAATGATCATAATGAGAATTCCAATGGTCTGTAGCGTACTGAAACCGATTCCCATCAATTCATACAAACGATTGATTTCGATGGCGGGAAGAGCGGCTTGCATGGAGGTTTTCTCGTTGATGAAACGGGGGAGCTGCATCATCCCCATCGGGTTTTTGAATTTGACCAATAGTGCGGTGATCTCCGCGGAACCTTCTTCGTGATCATGATCCTCCTTATCATGGACGTGTTCTTCGCTTTCTTCATGCGTCTGGTCTTCCTCGGCATCGGCCGCCTCTTCGTGGTTGTGGATGTCCCAAACGCTTTCGGTTGAAGTGAGGATCAGTCGGTCAGCAACGGTTCCAGTTGACTCAAGAATTCCGACAACGGAATAGTGCATTTCCTCATGTGCGTGTCCTTCTTCCTCAAACCCGTGAGTTCCATGGAAATGACCACCCAAGCCCATTCCTAATCGCTCGGCAACGGTACTTCCAAGCACAACCTCCATGCTTTTTTGCCAAGGCTTTCCTTCTCGGAATTTGGCTTTGAAGTGAGACAGATAAAGGGTGTCGGTTCCCACAATTCGGAAGCCTTGATAACTGTCGCCATACGAAAGCGGAATGCTGTACTTGACCAGCGGATGTCGCTGAATCTTACTCACCTCGCTCAGCGGAATGTTGCCGGTTGGATTATCGACCTGATAAACAGCCGATAGAATAAGTTGCAGCGGACTTCCTTTTGCCCCCACGACCATGTCTATTCCACGGATGTCGCGGTTGAAACGGTCGTTCAGTTGCTCGCTCACGGTAACGATAAAACTCACCATTCCCACACCGATGGAAAGCAGCATGATGCTAAGCGTAGTTGTCAGGAAATGCTCCTTCAGGTTGGCGTATGCGAGCTGAAGCATCTTCATATTTCCACCGAGTTTGGAAAGCGGTTTTTCAAACGCTGATCATGCGTCACGATAACCAAGGCTGCGCCATGTCCCGTGACGGTTTTCTGAAGTAGATCTGCCACCAATTGGCAGTTTTCATCATCCAAAGCGGATGTGGGTTCATCGGCCAAAACAACTTTTGGTTGTGTGACCAAAGCACGAGCGATTCCAGCACGCTGACGTTCGCCAATGCTCAGTTCGCTTGGTCGGTTGTTGGCCTTATCGGCAATGCCGAGTTCAGTTAGCAATTTCTTCGCGAAAGCCTCATCATTCGGAAGCCCCGCCAGCGAGCGCGCCAACTGCAAGTTTTGCATCACGCTTACAGACCGAATAAACTGCGCTTGCTGAAAAACCATTCCGATATTCTTTCCTCGAAAGCTATCGCGATTGCTGCCTTTCAGTTCTGTTATGGATTGTCCATCAATAGAAACGGAACCTGACTTCGGCTCCATCAATCCCGCAAAAAGGTGAAGCAAAGTCGTTTTCCCTTTTCCAGAACGGCCGAGCACCAACAGCACTTCTTCTGCCTTGACGGACAGATTTGGGAACGAAAAACTCGGCCCGTTCGCGTAGCTGAAAGAAAGGTTCTCGGTTTGCAGCATTTCTTAACGGTGCAAAACTAAGGGGTTGATCGGAGCTTCGTACTTTTAGCCGACAATCTTAAAAGATGCTTGAACGACCCAGACGAAACCGCGCCACCGAAGCCATCCGCAGCATGGTGCGCGAAACCCGCCTCGACCTTTCCAATCTAATTTATCCGCTGTTTGTGGTGGATGGAAAAGGAAAGCGAGATGAAATCGGTTCGTTGCCTGGCATTTTCCGCTTTTCGGAAGATCAAGTTTTGAAGGAAGTGGAGCAGAGCATGAACCTTGGACTTCGGTCGTTTGTGTTGTTCCCTGCGGTGGAAGAAAGTCTGAAAGACAAGGAGGCCACGTACAGTTACGATGAGAAGAACTTTTATCTGCGCATTATCGCGAAGCTGAAAAAGGAATTTCCTGAAAGTTGCTTGGTAAGCGATGTAGCGATGGACCCGTACAGTTCAGATGGGCATGATGGACTGGTCGAAGATGGCCGAATTTTGAATGATGAAACGCTCGACATTCTTGGAAGAATGGCTGTAGCTCAAGCAGAAGCGGGGATCGATATTATTGGCCCATCGGACATGATGGACGGCCGTGTGCAGCACATTCGCGAAGAGTTGGACGATGCCGATTTCGAGAATGTTGGCATCATGAGTTACTCTGCAAAATATGCGAGCGCATACTATGGTCCGTTCCGGGATGCGTTGGAAAGTGCCCCGAAAGCTGGCGACAAGAAAACCTACCAGATGGATCCAGCCAACAAGTGGGAAGCACTTCGCGAAGCAGAATTGGATGCTTCGGAAGGTGCAGATTTTCTGATGGTGAAACCAGCCATGCTGTATCTCGACATCATTCATTTGCTGAAAGAGAAGTTTGAATTGCCGATTGCGGCTTACAACGTGAGTGGAGAATATGCCATGCTGAAGGCGGCCGCGCAGAAAGGCTGGTTGGATTACGATAAGGCGATGCCCGAAATGCTGTTGAGCATCAGGCGGGCGGGCGCAACGGCCATTCTCACCTATTTTGCGAAGGAATACGCACAAATGCTGAAAGACGGGAAGCTTGCTTAAGATTGATATGCATACGCACATCATGCCGCGCGAAATGCCCGATTTCGCACGCAAATTCGGCTATGGCGATTTCATTATGCTCGATCATGTGGCACCTGGCGAAGCCAATATGATGCAAGGCAAACGCTTCTTCCGAAAGATCAAGGAGAATTGCTGGAATCCTGAAATAAGGATTTCGGAGTATGAGGAATTCAACACACAGGTTCAAGTTGTATGCACCATTCCTGTTTTGTTTTCCTATTGGGCACGCCCGAAAGATGGAGCGGAAGTCGCTCGGTTTTTGAATGACGACATTGCAGAATCCATTGCGCCTTACAAGAAGAATTACCTTGGTTTGGGAACGCTGCCAATGCAGGATACAGACCTTTCCATCAAGGAATTGGAGCGATGTAAGGAGTTGGGTTTCCCAGGTGTGCAGATCGGTTCTAACATCAACGATAAGAACCTGAGTGAACCAGAGTTCTACCCCATTTTCGAAGCATGCCAAGACCTCGGAATGGCGGTTTTCGTGCACCCTTGGAACATGATGGGAATGGATCAGATGCGGAAATATTGGTTGCCGTGGTTGGTTGGGATGCCAGCGGAAACATCGCGCGCAATCACATCCATGATTTTTGCTGGAATCTTTGAAAAGCTGCCTGAACTGCGTGTTTGCTTCGCTCATGCAGGAGGTTCCTTCATTCCAACCATCGGCAGAATTGAGCACGGATTCAACTGTCGCCCCGACCTTGTAGCCATCGATAATGACGTGAACCCGAAGGAATACCTCGGTAAATTCTGGGTTGATTGTATTACCCACGATGCCGATACGCTGGAATTTATTCTCAAGAAAATGGGTTCAAATCGTGTTTGTCTGGGAAGCGATTACCCGTTCCCACTTGGAGATCTCGAGATTGGTAAATTCATCGAAGAGATGAACTTGCCACAGCAATCCGTAGAGGATATTTTCTGTAATTCGAGTTTGGAGTGGTTGGGTCTGGATGCAAACGAATTTGTTTGATTCTGCATGGAGATTCCATTCAATCGCCCATTGGTTCTGGGAACAGAACAAGCTCGAATTTCCGAAGTATTTGAATCAGGTCGATTTGCTGGAAACGGTGAATTTGGAAAGCGCTGCCAGACGGAATTGGAAGAGAAACTTGGCTACAAAAAGTGCTTACTTACCACCTCTTGCACGTCAGCGCTTGAGTTTGCTGCACTCATTTTGAATATTGGAGAAGGAGACGAGGTAATCATTCCTTCGTATGCCTTTGTTACCACGGCAAACGCTTTTGCCAACCGAGGAGCTAAGATTGTTTTCGTGGATAGTAGGCCTGACCATCCAAATATTGATGAAACTAAAGTTGAAGGGCTAATCACACCAAAAACCAAGGCCATTGTTGCGCTTCATTACGGAGGTGTGGCCTGCGAAATGGATGTGCTAAAGGCAATTGCCGACAAACATTCCATTTATCTGATAGAGGATAATGCTCAAGGCATTGGCAGCTATCACAAAAGCCAACCGCTGGGCGGAATTGGAACAATTGGTGCGTTATCATTTCACGACACGAAGAATATTCACTGTGGAGAAGGTGGGGCTATTTTGGTAAATGATGATTCATTTCTGAAGCGCTCTGAGGTGATGTGGGATATGGGCACCAACCGAAAGGAATTCAAAGACGGAAAGGTCAATAGTTATGGTTGGGTAGACCTGGGAAGCTCGTTTTATCCCTCAGAGCTGAACAGCGCGTTTCTTTTGGCCCAATTGGAGCGGTTGGAAGAAGTGACCACGAAACGTCTTGACCTCTGGAACAACTATTACGAGGCGTTTGCGGAACTAGAAGAAAATGGACTTGTTGAGCGACCGAATATTCCTTTGTACGCCAAACACAATGGACACACATTCTATTTGATTACACAGTCAAAGGATGAAAGGGACGAGTTGATTGCTTTTTTGTCAGCCAAGGGAATTCAGGCCACGTTTCACTTTCAGTCGTTGCATCAGTCTGTCTATTTCAGAAGCAGGTATCAAGGCCAACAACTGTTAAATGCCAAGAAATTTTCAGAACAACTAGTACGTTTGCCTCTTTATTTGAACCTAGAAGAACATCAAAGTACTGTCATAAATACGGTAAATGAGTTTTTCAAAAATCAGTGAGCGCCATGAATCAAGCCCTCTCAATTCTTACCATTTCGGCACTCCTAATACTGTTATCCTGCAAGGAAGAGCCAAAAAACACAGGAATGAAACCACCATTAGCAGCCATCAAACCGCACGAAATGACCATACACGGTCATACAAGAACAGATAATTACTTCTGGCTGAAAGAGCGCGAAAACCCAGAGGTTATCAAGTACTTGGAAGAAGAAAACGCCTATACGGCAGAAGTTCTTTCAGACACTAAGCAGTTTCAGGAAGACCTGTACAAGGAAATGCGAGGCCGCATCAAGGAAGATGACGAAAGCGTGCCTTACAAAGACAATGGTTACTTCTACTACACGCGTTACGAGGAGGGCAAGGAATACAAGCTACACTGTAGAAGGAAAGGGTCGATGGAAGCGCCTGAGGAGGTTTTCATCGATGAGAACGAACTGGCCGAAGGACACGATTATTTCGCCTTGGGTGGAATCGAGATAAGTGATGACAACAAGATTGCGGCCTTTGGAATTGATACGGTGAGCAGAAGGCTCTACACCATTCATTTCAAAAACCTCGAAACGGGCGAAATGTACTACGAGACCATTGCCAATTGCGCTGGAGGTGGAGCATGGGCAAAGGACAACAAGACATTCTTTTACATAGCTAAAGACACGGAGACCTTGCGCACGAACCGAATTCTTCGCCATGAGTTAGGAACAGACGTGCATGATGATGTAGAAGTGTTCTTGGAGGAAGACGAAACGTTCACATGCTACGCTTGGCGAAGTAAAAGCAAGGATTACATCTTCATCGGCTCGTTTCAAACGGTTTCTTCCGAGTATCAGATGCTTGATGCGGCAAACCCAACGGGAGAATTCAAGATCATTCAACCGCGTGAGCGCGACCACGAGTACAATGTCTCGCATTTCGGAGATAAGCTTTACATCGTAACAAATTGGGAGGCGAAGAACTTCCGTTTGATGGAAACACCAGTGTCAAAACCAGGCAAGGAAAACTGGAAAGAGGTCATTGCACATCGCCCCGAAACACTGCTCGAGAACATCGAGATCTTCAGCAATTATCTGGTGGTTGCAGAGCGATCTAAAGGATTGCCGCAGTTGCGCATCATCGACCAAAAAAGCGGCAACGAACACTATTTGGACTTTGGAGAAGAGGCGTACACAAGCTACATCGGAACCAATATGGATTTCGATACCGAGATTCTGCGTTACGGTTATTCATCTCTTACCACGCCTTGGTCAACCTTGGACTACAACATGAAAACCAAGGAGAAAACCTTGCTGAAAGAGCAGGAGGTGATCGGTGATTTCGACAGGACCAACTACCAAACGGAACGAGTAATGGTAACGGCCGATGATGGCACACAGGTTCCAATGTCAATCGTGTACAGGAAGGGAGTAAAGAAAGATGGCAGCAATCCAACACTGCTGTATGCCTACGGTTCTTATGGCGCAACTATGGACCCATATTTCAGTTCGGTACGTTTGAGCCTGCTCGACCGCGGCTTCATTTATGCGTTGGCGCACATTCGTGGAGGACAGGAAATGGGGCGTGATTGGTACGAGGATGGCAAGTTGCTTAACAAGAAGAACACCTTTACCGACTTCATCAATTGTGGTGAGTTCCTAATTGAGAATAACTACACAACAACCGAAGGGCTTTTTGCCATGGGCGGCTCGGCCGGAGGGCTGTTAATGGGAGCCGTGGTAAATATGCGACCTGATCTGTGGAAAGGTGTGGTTGCGGCAGTTCCGTTTGTGGACGTGATCACTACCATGCTCGATGAAAGTATTCCGCTTACAACAGGCGAATACGATGAGTGGGGAAACCCGAATGAGAAAGAGTACTACGATTACATTCTAAGCTACTCACCATACGATAACGTGGTTGCGCAGGATTACCCGAACATGTTGGTTACCACGGGTCTGCACGACAGCCAAGTGCAGTATTGGGAACCAGCCAAATGGGTTGCCAAACTGAGGGTCAACAAAACAGACGGTAATCTGCTATTGCTTCATACGAACATGGAGGCTGGTCATGGAGGTGCCAGTGGCCGTTTCGAAAGCCTCAAGGAAACAGCCATGGAATACGCGTTCATGTTCAAATTAGCAGGAATCAAAGAGTAACATGCAAAGATCAATCGGTACATTTTTTCTGGCACTCGTTGGATTTAGCGCAATCGCCCAACACGGATATTGGCAGCAGCACGCATCTTATCAGATGGAGATTGACATGGATGCCGCCAAACATCAGTTCACGGGGAAGCAGAAACTGGTCTATACCAATAACTCGTCCGACACGTTGACCAAGGTTTTTTACCATTTGTACTTTAATGCTTTCCAACCAGGAAGCATGATGGATGTACGTTCCCGGACCATTCCAGACCCAGACCCACGCGTTGGAGATAGAATTTCCAAATTGAAGCCAGATGAGATCGGTTATCATCAGATAAACAAGTTCACGCAGGATGGAAAACCATTGGAATATCACGTTCAGGGAACGGTTGTAGAGGTAAATCTGTCAAAACCGATTTTGCCTGGAGGGAAATCGGAATTTTTGATGGATTTCCACTCTCAGGTGCCATTGCAGGTTCGCAGAAGTGGAAGAGATAACGCCCAAGGTATCGATTTTTCGATGACGCAGTGGTATCCCAAAATGGCCGAATATGATCACGAAGGTTGGCATGCCGACCCGTACGTAGGCCGCGAGTTTTACGGTGTTTGGGGCGACTTTGACGTCAAGATTTCCATCGATAAGAAATATGTACTTGGAGGAACGGGCTACCTGCAGAATTCGAACGAAATTGGGCATGGTTACCAAGAACAAGGAGCTGAGGTGAAACAACCGCTTGGTGATAAGCTAACGTGGCATTTCGTAGCGCCACAGGTCCATGATTTCGCGTGGGCGGCAGACCCAGATTACCTTCACGATATCCAATATGTACCGAACGGGCCAACGCTTCATTTCCTTTATCAGGAAGACACAACCGGTCACTGGCTCAGGTTACAAAAGGAGTTCGTGACCGCTTTCGGCATCATGAACGATAAGTTCGGCAAGTATCCGTACAAGCAGTTCTCGGTTATACAGGGAGGCGATGGCGGCATGGAATATCCAATGGCAACGCTCATCCAAACCGATGGAAGAACCTACGGTGGTTTGCTTAGTGTCACGGTGCATGAGGCATTCCACAACTGGTATTACGGAGTTCTCGCTTCAAACGAGTCGAAGTATCCTTGGATGGACGAAGGCTTCACTTCTTTCGCGCAGGACTACGTGCTAAACGCACTTAGCGGGTACAAGAGCTCGAATCCGCACCTGGGAGATGTAAAAGGTTTAGCAAGGCTGCACGAGAACGGGCTTCAGGAGCCGTTGACGACACACGCAGACCACTTTCAAACCAACTATTGCTATGGTGTTTCTTCCTACGGGAAAGGCGCGGTTTTCCTGATGCAAATCGAATATATCATCGGAGAAGACGCTTTCTGGAAAGGCATGAAGCGCTATTTCAATGAATGGAAATTCAAACACCCGACCCCGAATGATTTCATTCGAGTGATGGAGAAGGTTTCTGGATTGGAACTGAACTGGTTCATGGACCTCTGGGTCGGAACGACACAGATTATCGACTACAGTATTGAGGAATTGGACAAGGAGAAAAAAGGCAGAACAGAGATTGTGTTGAAGCGAAACGGTCAGTTGCCAATGCCGCTCGACATCAAATTGGTGGATAAGGACGGCAACGTGAGTTGGTATTACATTCCGGTTGGATTGATGCGTGGCGAGAAGCCGGTTGAAAAAGGACAGGAAGGAAGAGTGGTGCTGCCCGATTGGGAATGGACGAATCCAACCTATAGTTTTGAGGTCGATTTGAAAAAGAAGAAGATCGAATCGGTTGAGATAGACCCGTCAACTCGGTTGGCCGACCTGAACAACATCAATGGTATTTACCCTTTCCCGAAAGAGAGAAAATGAAACACACACGCAATAACACCACCTATTTCCTTTTCTCGTTTTTCCTTTTTACGGTCCTGATCGGTTGCGACAGCGACACAACATCTACAAAATCCGATCAAAAAGATGCAGGAAGATCTGAAGTTCGACCCGCGGGCCCGCAGTTCAAAAAAGAAGGCGAGCTCTGGTTGACGAAAGCCGAAGGAGACACCATTCGCCAATTGGATATTGAGATCGCGGACATAGAAAGCGAGCGTACCATTGGCCTAATGCATCGTTGGAGTATGCCAGATACGCAAGGAATGCTGTTCATTTTTGAGGAGGAAGAACCTCGTTCCTTTTGGATGCACAACACGCTGATGGGGCTGGACATCATCTACATCAAGGCCGATGGAACCATTGAAAGCATTGCCAAGTATTGTGTTCCCAAGTCTGATAAGTCCATTCCATCAAAAGGCCCGGCCATGTACGTTCTGGAGGTTCAAGAAGGATTCAGCGACATTTATGGGCTGGTTCCTGGAGACAAGATCATCTTCCAAAGGACAGACGGCAAATAATCCTTTCTATGTTAAAGTTCCTTCCCCTTTTACTTTTCCCGCTCATCTGTTTTGGGCAGGGTACATTGACCATTTCTTCAACGGAGCCAACGTCCGATAAGTGGTTGTTGCTTACCAAATCCCGCCAATACATCAGCGATAACGATAGCATGAACGAGCATTTGGTCGACCTTGTAAAAGCATTCTCAGTTGATAGTGTTCTGCCATCAAAAAGCCAACGGCACCGCGTGGCCGAGGCCGGGTGGGTTATTAGCATGTTCGGATACAAGTGGAAGGCGCTGAGCATGACCAAACAGAAGTTTGTCGGAACCGAACGCGATGGCATCCGTGTGCCGAGCTGGCCCCCTCATTTCACGGAGTACGATGTGAACTTCAACCTTATTCCTCACACGCGTAAGTACATCGATTTTCTGTGGCCCGGTTATGTGCAGAAGTGCGAGAAGAACCGCTTCAAACGCATCAAGAATCTTGATGAAGCTCCGTGCGTTTATCCGACCACCCTGGAGAACATTGACAAATACAGACTCCACTGCGAGATCACCCCGCCATTGGATTACGTGTTCATGCTCAATTCCAAGTTTTATCCATGCTACAGACCAAACTCATCAAAAGAGCACTACAACATTGGAACAGATTACGCCACGTTCGGGATGTACGGTGCCTTCGTGGCAGACTACAACCACACAGGAGGGCCTGAGTTGCATC
This sequence comes from Flavobacteriales bacterium, assembly GCA_020635535.1. Classification (GTDB taxonomy): domain Bacteria; phylum Bacteroidota; class Bacteroidia; order UBA10329; family UBA10329; genus UBA10329. Next base: position 46,884 of record JACJZP010000010.1, read on the forward strand.
CGTACGAGTGGATCTGGTGGTACGATACGCATCCTGATAGATTGCAGGAGAAAAGCCAAACCTGGTTCATCGGTTTTATGAAGGAAGGAAGCAACCGTTTCAGAGGATGGTACCCGAAAAAGCGCCCTCAAGTTGGCCAGGTCTCGGTGCCATTCGTATTCGACCTAAAAAACGACACTCTAAAGATCACACTTGAACATTTACTGCACGACACGTTCAAGCCAGAAGCTTTGTCAAGGCTTGAAGGTGTTCCGCAGAGTGCTTCGGATCTGAATTTTACACAGCGGTATTTCACAATCGATAATGGCGACACGCGAGGAAAGACCATCGTTTTCCGAACGTCAAATCCTATTGGCGGAGAAGCGCTGAAAACATGGTTTTCTGAACTGAACTTGGATAAAGAGAACAACCTGCTTTCTGGCTATCTCAACTTGGGCGTATCGGTTGCAAACCTCTACAACGCCAAGTTGAGTTTCGAGTAAGAATCAGTCGAAAGCCTTACGGACGTGCTTCCAGGCTTGAGACATTTCATTAGAGAAGTTCTCCAACTTTCCTGAAGCTTCCTCAGCGCGTTTTTCAAGGTCTTTCTGGAATTCCTGCAGTTTGACCTCGGCTTCTTTTCTTCGCTTTTCCCATTCCTGTTCGCCTTCCATTTTGGCCAACTGAAGTTGCAGTTTGAAGATATCGAACTTGATCTGGTAGTCGTGTAGTTTCAGAGATAAATCCTCCAAAAAAGCATCTGAGTGTTCTTTGGTTGTTCCGAAAACAAGGTCGATATCTGAACGGAGTTGCTCCAATCTCATTTTCAATTCTTTCTGCTGTTCGCGAAGCAGATCTTCAGATGTAGCTTTACCCAAAGCCGCCTGAACACGAAGGTCTTCAAGCGCAGACTTGATCTTGGCCGCTTGCTCCTTGTTCAACTCCTTTGCCTCATCAATTCGAGACGACATTTTTGCAGCCCAATCGCGGAGGTTCGCCTTCTGCTCCTCAAACGCTTTCTCGGCATCGGCCTTACCCAAGTGCAGTTGTACGTTCAAACCCTCAACGGTTGTCTTAAGAGTTTCTAAATGGTCTTTGATGGTCTTCTTTTCCATGGCGTATAATGTTTGACGGAAAAGGTATGAGAATTCTTGAAACCGAAAACTGATACAGATTAGCCCTGCGGTAATCTTAATTTCGGGCAGATGTTTTCAACCTATCTCCAACTCGGCTTCGAGCACATAACCGACCTGAACGGCTACGATCACATGCTGTTTCTGTTGGCGCTTTGTGCCGCTTATGTTTATTCTGATTGGAAGAAGATACTTGTGCTGGTTACGGCCTTCACATTGGGGCATTCCATTACATTGGCGCTGGCGGTTTTGAACATCATACCTGTCAATGGTGCTTGGATTGAATTTCTCATTCCCGTGACAATTGTGGCCACAGCGGCCAAAAACCTCATCGCGAAGCAAGACAAAGCCGCCATTGCCACCTACTTTATGGCACTGGGTTTCGGTCTCATTCATGGAATGGGATTTTCCAACTACCTGCGGTCGCTGTTGGGAGATGAATTACTGATGCCGTTGTTCGCCTTCAATGTAGGGCTGGAAGTGGGCCAATTGATCGTGGTTACCATCATTTTCGGGCTGCAATATGTCGTGGTAAACACAATAAGTGTTAAACCGAGGCAATGGAATCTTATTGTTTCCTTAACCGCAGGTGCCATTTCGTTACTTTTGGCCGCCCAGAGAATTCCGTTCTGAACTCAGTCAGAACCACTTAAGCCAGGTTTATGAGACATTTTACATTATCCATTCTAATCCTTTTTCCATTTGTCCTCAGCGCACAGCAATCTGCGAGAGACAAGTTTGAACAGCTTGGAAAAGAGCTTCCAACTCCGAATGTTTACCGAACCGCCAGTGGAGCACCCGGCCATGAATATTACCAGCAGCAGGTGGATTATGATATGAAAGTGGAGCTGGACGATGAAACGCAGCGCCTTTACGGTTCAAGCACCATTACTTACACGAATAACTCACCAGACGAACTCAATTATCTGTGGTTGCAGTTGGATCAGAATGTTCGGGCCAAAGACAGCGACACCAAGCTCATCGCTACCAGCGAAATGGACGATAGAATGAGTTTCGGAGATCTGGCGCGGATGCACAACGATTTCGATGGCGGTTTCAAGATCGAGTACGTAAAGGATGCAGCGGGTAACGATCTTCCTTACACGGTTGTAAAGACGATGATGCGTGTCGATCTGCCAAAGCCGCTGAAAGCGAAAGGCAAGACCAGCATCAAACTCAAATGGTGGTACAACATCAACGATCGCATGGAAATTGGTGGTCGTTCGGGCTACGAGTTCTTCCCAGAAGATGGAAACTACCTCTATACCATTGCGCAATGGTTTCCACGATTGTGTGTTTACAACGAAGTGGAGGGCTGGCAGCACAAGCAATTCTTGGGAAGCGGTGAGTTTGCCCTGCCATTCGGAGATTACAAAGTTGACATTACGGTTCCTGCGGATCACATCGTTGGCGCAACCGGCTTCTGTCAGAACTACAGTCAGGTTTTGACCGCTGCCCAAAAGCAGAAGTTTGATGAAGCAAAAGATGCTGATGAGCCAGTGATCATTGTGAGTCAGAAGGACGCTGAGGAGAACGAGAAGGAAGGAACCAAGGAGAAGAAAACATGGACCTTCAAAGCCACAAACGTGCGCGATTTTGCATTCGCCTCATCACGTAAGTTCATCTGGGATGCCATGGGCGTTGACATTGCCGGAAAGAAAGTGATGGCAATGAGTTACTATCCCAAGGAAGGAAATCCACTGTGGGAGCAATATTCAACTCGGGTTGTAGCGCACACACTCAAAACGTACAGCAAATTCACCATCGATTATCCGTATCCGGTTGCCATTTCGGTTCATGCCAAAGCCATTGGAATGGAGTACCCGATGATCTGTTTCAATTTCGGAAGACCTGAAAAGGACGGCACTTACTCGGATCATATCAAGTACCGAATGATCGGGGTTATCGTCCACGAAGTGGGGCATAACTTCTTCCCAATGATCATCAACTCGGATGAGCGCCAATGGACCTGGATGGATGAGGGCCTGAACTCGTTCGTTGAATACCTTACCGAGAAAGAATGGGACAAGGATTATCCTACACGTAGAGGGCCTGCCCCGAACATTGTCGATTACATGAAGGGCGACAAAGGCGGCATGGTTCCGATCATGACCAACAGTGAGAGCATCAAACAGTTTGGGAACAACGCCTACGGGAAACCGGCCACGGCACTCAACATTCTACGCGAAACAATACTCGGAAGAGAACTCTTCGATTTCGCGTTTAAGGAATATGCAAGACGATGGGCGTTCAAGCACCCGACTCCTGCCGATTTCTTCCGTACCATGGAAGACGCCTCAGGCGTGGACCTTGATTGGTTCTGGCGCGGATGGTTCTACACCACAGATCACTGCGATCAGAGTTTGGATGCCGTAAAATGGTACCAGATAGACACGAAAGATCCGGCCATCGAAAAGCCGTTGGCAAAGGAGCGCGAAGCGGCCAAAGAACCATACATCAGCGATACGCGCAATGCAGACGCATTCCAGAGTATGGTGGAGAAAGACGCGAAGACGCGTGACTTCTACGATAACGAGTACGACCCGCACAAGTGGACCATCCTTGACAGCGAGGAATATGACAAATACCTATCGCGATTGGACGAAAAGGAGAAGCAACTTCTTGGTTCGGGCATGAACTACTACCAGCTTGACATCTCATCGCCCGGGGAGTTGATCATGCCGGTAATCCTTGAGTTCGAGTATGCAGATGGCTCAAAGGAGGTGCATCGAATTCCGGCTGAGATATGGAGGAAGAACGACAAGAACATCAGCAAGGTCTTCTTCTCCAAGAAAGAACTGGTTCGCGTAGTCCTCGACCCGTTCTTGGAAACCGCAGACATCGACCGCGGCAACAACTATTGGCCGCCTAAGCAGCAGCCCACCCGGTTCGAACTCTTCAAAGGCAGAGAATACGATTCCGAAAACCCGATGCAGCGCGCTAAGCGTGCCAAGGAAAGAGGGAAGTAATTACGGATTGATCAATCGGTCAATTGCCGCGGCCTGACTTTCAGGAATGCCAGCGGTTGATGCGAACTCGTTCCAGTTAGTAACAGCTTCTTGAACAGCAGCAATGATCTCCAACGGCTTTTTGATGTTCATTTCGCTGGCCACTTTTAGCAGGTCGGCACGATAGATATTCTCGCGCTTCCCGTTCACGGAGAGTTGGTGTTGCTTCAACCATCGGTTATCAGGATTGTAAGCGTAGGTCACATCGTAGGCGGGTGAAAGTTTCCATTCACCGCGTTTGTTCATCAGAAAGGAGACGTTCTTCGTGTGGTCATCGCAGTTGAAACAGATGACGTTGAACACCATTCTTCGGAACAGTTCCTCCGCATCAGGATACGGAAGCCGCAATTGCCGCATCACCTGAAACGCCTGTTCGTATGAATAAACGTTCGGCATGTTGTAATCGAAATGCGCGATGCCGCAAAGCGTTTGCATGTGCAGTTTTTCGGTTCCAACGCGGTCAAAGCGTTTGGTCATGAAATGGGCGCGACCATGTTCTTCTAGCAATCGGCATTCCATCATATTGATGCCACATTCCTTCGCCATGAGGTGATACGCATATTCGATGCGGCCATAACCCTGCGGATCGCCTAGCAGGTCGTTGCTCACGCCATCAAATTTGATGATCCAATGTTCGTAGCCTTCCGACTGTTGCGCCTGCCCGGAACGCACATCGCCTGTTTGCGGATTGTAGGCAATGATGGCTTTGGCCCGTGCCCCGCCAGCGGAAGTTCCCACGCGAATGATGTCTTCAACGCCATTGTTGTTCGAAGAAGTGAAGTTGGTTTCGAGCGAATTGCGTTGATGCAGAATATCACTGGCCAACCGCACAAGTTCATTGACTTGCAGCGTATCCGAATGGTCTTTGAAAGAAGCGATGGCGGGTTTGAACTCCAGTGCACCCATTCCCCGCGAACCGATGTAGCAGAGTTTCTCTATCGGGTTCATGCTTTGGACGGTTCGGCCCTGTCTTGCAAGCCATTCTTCAATTAGTCGGTTACCGAATTTGTCAGGCAGGCTGTCAGCTAACAGTCCAGGCAATCCTTGAAATGTTTCAGGATTGAGAGAGGGAAACTGAAAGATGCGCTTTCCATTCCGCGCCTCGGCCAATGGCATTTTCAGAGGAGCAACATCCAGATCCTGTTTCAGAAAATCAGCCTCGAACTCGAAAACACCATGATTGGCGGCCTCGTTCCAGGCAACGGCACCCACGCGAATTCCCCAAAGAAGCACCTCGGCAACTACCATGCGGGTTCGTCTTTATCGGTGGTATGGCGTTTTCCAGAAGCGCGGTAACGCTGCGGTTTCTGCTCTTTCAGCAATTGCAACGGACTTATTTCTGGCGAAACGCGTTGGAAGGCATCGAACAAGTCGAGGCGGTTCAGGGCACGCAACAACTGAATGAGCGTGAGTAGCGAAACGGCTTGTCCCTTTTCGATGCGACTGATGGTGGCACGCCCAAGACCCGAACGCTCGGCCAGCTCTTCCTGTGTCATGTTCTGGTCGAGGCGTATTTGGCGCAATTGCGAACAGATGTGGTTCACAATGGCCGTATCGCTCATGGCCGACCAATCTTCTGTGATGCCTTTCTGATACATTAACTCGATATTTACTGGTTAACACACCGTTTCTGATACAAATGTAATCATTTTAGCTCCTGCATCAAAAACATTACAATAAAGCCACAAAGCGAATTTAATGACTCATTTGTGATTCATTATACAATGTGTAGGAATCCAATTAATTTCGAAGGGTGAAAACCGCTCTCTACAATCGATGCTTGGAATTGGCCTCTGCAAAAGTGAATGCTTTGGAAGGCGAACTTGCTTCCATGCGCGATGCAGTGCAATCGGAAAGCAAAAGCACGGCTGGCGACAAGCACGAAACGGGCCGTGCCATGATACATTTGGAGCAGGAAAAACTCCAAATGCAGTTGGCTGAAGCGCAATCCGTTTTGGCCGAATTGGAACAAATAAAACCCGACCACACATTCGAAACCGTTCAAAAAGGCGCGTTGGTTCAGACCAACCGAGCCACGTTTTACATCGCGGTCGGATTGGGAAAGATCAATCAGGACGGAACAGACATTTTTGTGGTTTCTTCGCAATCGCCCATTGCCAAACAGATGTTAGGAAAACGTTCGGGCGAAAGCTTCAACATGAATGGAACGGAATATGTAATCACATCCATTCAATAGATGAAAACAGCATTACTTTCCGTACTTCTTGTCCTGTTCTCGGCACACGAATTCCATTTGTCGCTTACGGAGATCAGCCACAACACCGAGAACAAAACCCTCGAGGTTTCCATCAAGCTTTTTACGGACGATCTTTTGACCGCATTGCAACAAGCTGGCGCGCCCAAAATGGAACTCGGAACCGAGAGCGAACCACCCGAAGCGAACGAATACATCGAAAGCTACCTGAAACGCCATTTCAAACTCACCGTCAATGGTAAACTGACCGATTTCACCTACCTCGGAAAAGAAGCCGAGCTCGATGCCACTTGGTGCTACGTGGAGGTCAAGGAAGTGAAGAAAGTGCAGTCGCTGGAGGTGGAAAACAGCTTCCTACTCGAAGCCTTTGACGACCAGACCAACATGGTCAATCTCAACATCAATGGCCGCAAAAAGAGTGGCCTTGCACGGAAGGGAAATACACGATTGAAGTTCGAATTTTAAAGAACCGTGACGGTCTTTTCCGTGGGTTCAGTCATCTTCCCGATTTTCCAAATCATCTGCTTTTTTGATTCGGCCAATTGCAAAAATTGCGTTTCGGCTTCAGGCCGAACACACATCAGCAATCCGCCACTCGTCTGTGGATCACACAGCGTGAACAGTTGCTCTCCGCTCAATTGACTGACCTTCGAAGAATAGGTGCTGAAATTCTTCATGGTCATGTCCGGGTAAATGAATTGATCGAGATACGTTTTCAAATTCTCAATCAATGGCACGGTAGAGTATGTTATTTCAGCCGAAACACTACTCCCTTCGCAAACCTCAATCAGGTGCCCTAAAAGCCCAAACCCAGTTATGTCCGTCATGGCGGTAACGCCAGCTAATTCGGAAGCAACAGAACCGAATTGATTGAGCGTTTTCATTTGGTCCACGGCACGTTGATGGTCGGTTTTATCAGCCTTGCCGCGTTTCTGTGCCGCACTCAGAATTCCCACGCCCAATGGCTTGGTCAGATAAAGCAAATCTCCAGCTTTGGCAGCATCGTTCCGCTTCAAGTTTTCAAACGAAACTCTTCCGGTTACCGAAAGGCCAAAGATGGGTTCGGGCGAATCGATGCTGTGTCCGCCAGCCAGTGGAATGCCCGCTTTTTCGCAGATGGAACGTGCGCCCTCCATCACTTTTTGTGCAACGGAAGTTGGGAGTTTATCTACGGGCCAACCGAGCAGTGCAATAGCCATTAAAGGCTCTCCGCCCATGGCGTAAACATCAGATAAAGCATTGGCTGAAGCGATTGCCCCGAAGTCGAATGCGTCATCTACAATCGGCATGAAGAAATCGGCAGTACTGATGATGGCTTCCTTATCATTGATTCGGTACACGGCCGCATCATCTTTGGTGGCGTTACCGACCAATAGGTTAGGGAAGTCTGTTTGCTTGGTATCGGTTTGAAGAATCTGCCCCAAAACCTGAGGCGATATTTTGCAACCGCAGCCAGAACCGTGCGAATATTGAGTGAGTTTTATTTCTTCGTTCATAGTCCGTTTTCGTTGGCCAACGAGATCAAACGCAAGGCGTTTTCATTGGCATCATTCGAATTGAGCTCGAGAATCAGCGGCTTTCGTTCCAAGTATTTTTCCTGACTGTATGAATACCGCTTGTCGTAATAATTGAGTAGCACTTTAGCCACTTCGTCCAGTTTGTTTTCGTCCAAAAGTTCCAGCACGGCCTTCATGTGTTGTCCGCCAAGTTTCTGTTGGAGTTTACGGATGCTGCTTTCTAAAAGGTCCACAGGCGCAGAGCCGTAATCGTTCACCAATCTTTCAACGCGAAGAGACAACGGCAATTCGATGGCAATGGCCGCGGACGCCCTCATTTTTTGCCAAAGCGGTTGCGGCAGATAAACCTTGCCAATGGTCATTCCTTCGCGCTCAACCCATATCCTTTTTCCAGCATCAAGACGTCCCAACTCATGATGAAGGTCGTTCTGAAACTGCTGTGAACCGGGCTGTTTGCCCAAACCAATTCCTCCGAATGCGGAACCTTTGTGATTGGCAAACCCTTCAAGGTCGAGAATCTGTTCTCCAGCATTTCGTAAAGCATGAAGAATCTCGGTTTTGCCGCTACCTGTTGGGCCATCGAGAACCACTAATTTTTCCAGATTACCGAAATCTTCCAACGCCCAATTCCGGTAAGCTTTGTACCCTCCTGTGAGCACCGAACATTGGAGTCCATTTTCCTCAAACCACCATGCAGTGCGATTACTTCGCATGCCACCTCGCCAGCAATAAACGCCTACTTTTCCATTAACGGCAACTGACTTCGCAGAATCGGCCAAAGCTGCCATTTTCGGTTCCACGAACTCCATTCCCTTGTCAATGGCCGACTGTTGTCCCTTCTGTTTATAGATGGTGCCCACAATGGCGCGTTCATCATCTGCAAACAGCGGAATGTTGATGGCGCCCGGAATGTGACCAGTCGAAAATTCGCTGGGCGAACGAACATCAACCACTTTCAAACTGCGGGTCTGCTCAAGAAATTCGGCTGCGGGCAGGTATTCCATTGTCAATCATCAGCGAAGCTATTTCTTTATCGGCTCAATTGCCAAGCATGCAGAAAAGGATTGCCGCAGAGGTTGGATGTCGCCCAGAGCAGGTGACCAGCACGTTGAAATTGTTGGAAGGAGGCGCTACGGTTCCGTTCATTTCCCGGTACAGGAAAGAAGCTACGGGTGGGCTGGACGAAGTGCAGATCGGGAATATCAAAGATCTGCATGAACGACTGTTGGAACTGGAAAAGAGGAGAGAAGCGATTCTTGCTTCGCTCAAAGAACAGGATGTGCTCACCAAAGAGCTTTGCGAGAAAGTGGAAGCAGCTTTGACACTTCAGGAGTTGGAAGACCTCTATTTGCCGTATCGCCCGAAGCGGAAAACGCGAGCTACCAAAGCGAAGGAACTAGGTCTGGAGCCGCTGGCCAAGATCATTATGGCACAGAATGAACGGTTCCCTGAAACGGCCGCAGCGCGCTTTGTAAAAGGCGAAGTAGGTTCAGTAGAAGAAGCACTTCAAGGGGCTCGCGACATTATTGCAGAATGGATGAATGAGAATGCTGCGTTGCGGTCGCGGCTTCGGCAGTTGTTCTTGAAGGAAGCGACCATCACATCAAAGGGCGTAAAAGGAAAGGAAGAGGAAGGCGAGAAATTCCGTGATTATTTCAAGCACGAGGAGCAATTGAGGCGTGTTCCATCGCATCGGTTTTTGGCCATGATGCGAGGCGAGAAAGAAGGGTTCTTGCGCGTCTCCATTGCGCCTTCGGAAGAAAGTGCGCTTCAGATACTGGAACGCTTTTTTGTGAAAGGACACACTGCCAGTTCAGAGGAGGTGCGAACGGCCGCCAAAGACGCTTACAAGCGGTTGTTGCAACCATCGCTCGAAACGGAAATGCGCAGCACATTCAAAGAGCAATCTGATGAACAGGCCATCAAAGTTTTTGCAGAGAACCTGCGGCAGTTGTTGATGCTTCCTCCATTGGGCGAAAAGCGGGTGCTGGCGATCGACCCTGGTTACCGAACGGGTTGTAAAGTCGTTTGTCTGTCAGCCCAGGGCGATCTGCTGCATAACGAGAACATCTATCCGCATCCACCAAGGAACGAGCGTTCGCAAGCCATGAAAAAGCTGTCAACGCTGGTGGAGCAGCATAAAATTGAGGCAATCGCCATTGGGAACGGAACTGCAAGCCGCGAGACCGAAGCGTTGGTCAAAAGCATTCATTTTGATAGAAAAGTGCAGCTTTTTGTAGTGAATGAAGCGGGAGCATCCGTGTATTCTGCCAGCAAAGTAGCTCGCGATGAGTTCCCTCAATATGATGTAACCGTTCGTGGAGCGGTCAGCATTGGTCGCAGATTGATCGACCCGTTGGCAGAATTGGTGAAGATCGATCCATCGGCAATCGGTGTTGGGCAATACCAGCACGATGTGGATCAGAAGATGCTGAAAACCTCCCTCGACCGTGTGACCGAAAGCTGTGTGAATCAGGTTGGCGTGAACCTGAATACAGCAAGTCAATATTTGCTCAATCAAGTTTCGGGACTTGGGCCTCAATTGGCAGAGAACATTCTCGAATTCAGAAAACAGAATGGGCCGTTTTCATCGCGCGAACAGCTGAAAGAGGTACCGCGCTTGGGCGCTAAAGCTTTCGAGCAGGCAGCAGGTTTCTTGCGGATTTCCGATGGCGAAAATCCGTTGGATAATTCAGCGGTTCATCCAGAAAGCTATTCGATTGTAAAACGAATGGCGAAAGACCTAAAAGTTTCGATGGAAGAACTGATCGGGAACGAAACACTAGTGAACTCAATTAACCTATCAAACTACGTGACAAACGAAGTGGGTTTACCTACGCTGGAAGACATCAGAGACGAGTTGCTAAAACCCGGTCGCGATCCAAGGCGAATCATCAAACTGTTCGAATTTGACGAGAAGATCAAATCCATAAGTGACCTCGTTCCGGGAATGGAGTTGCCCGGAATCGTTACCAACATTACCGCTTTCGGAGCGTTTGTGGATGTAGGCGCAAAGCAGGACGGCCTCGTTCACATTTCTCATCTGGCAGATGGGTTTGTGAAGAATCCGACAGATGTGGTTTCAGTACATCAGCATGTTAAAGTGAGGGTAATGGAAGTGGATGTTGCACGTAAGCGCATTTCCCTTTCCATGAAAGGGCTTAGCGGATGAGCGAAACCCGCCCCAACTTTTTGTACTGCCTACCGCGGAAATCTTCATAGAGAATTTGGTATACATAAAGCCCGGCTTTAACATCTTTCCCCGTTTTCATATCAGTCCCATCCCAACCTACGGTCAGGTCATCGGTTGCAAATAGCTCTTTTCCCCAGCGGTCATACACTCGGAAATCAATCCAGAAGACGTCTTTGCCGAAAGCATAAAATTTGTCGTTGATGCGATCCTTGTCTGGTGTAAACGCAGATGGAACGTAAAGCGTTGTATATGGAGCAACGTAAATGGAATCAAGGATGGTGTCTGTGCAACCGAATTCATTGAATGTAACTAAGCGGATGACATGTATTCCAGAGTCGGCATAAGCATGCGATGGATTTTGCTCGGTTGAATAAGCAGAGAAATCACCAAAGTCCCACTCCCATTCGATGGCGTTGACTGAAAGATCCTCAAAGCTTATCAGCGGCTCGATAGCGGTAGTGTATCGTGGTGTGGGCAGAAATGAGGATATAGGGCGAGAATGTACCGTTACATCATTAGATACTTGGGCGGAACAGTTCCCCCAGATCACATTCAACGTCACTTCAAAATCCCCAGGTGCAAGGTATAGAACCTGTGGTGTCTGGTCTGTAGAAGATTGGCCGTCTCCAAAACTCCACTGATAGGTAACGCCCGTGGTTGGAGAAGATTGATTATCAAACATCATTGTGTCGCCAATACACACAGCGGTTGAGGTAAAAGCTGGTGATGGTACTGGCTCAACAACTATTGTGGTCTGGTCAGAATTAACACAACCGTTGGCATCTGTGCCTGTAACCGTGTAGGTGAAGGAGCCCTCTCCAGATGGAGTGAAAACAGGATTAGCGATGCTGACACTGCTTAGCTGAGTTGCGGGACCCCATATATACGTGTCTGCCCCAGAAGCATTGAAAGTTGCGGTCGCATCTTCACAGATAGGTCCATACGTACCTGCCACCACAGAAGGAAGGTCGTGAACGGTTGCTGTAATAGTTTCCGTAGTGGTACAGTTGGCATTGGAGACCGCGTATGAAAGGGTGAACGCGCCAACGCCAGATGACAATGGGGAGAATATCCCGGTCGGGTTTGTAATGCCCGTGCCTGACCATGTACCCCCGGTTGGTGTAAAACCCGCAAGGGTTTGGTCAGGGGCATCTATGCAAAGCTCAAAATCAGAACCTGGATCTACAATCGGTGCCGTAATGATATTGGTTGAAATCGGTGTGCTGGCAGTGCTTGTACAACCATACTGAGTTGCTTCAACGGTAACACTGTTGCCCGTTACCAGCCCAGTTGTGGTCCATATTTCTGAGGGAGAGTTTTGAACCGTGGTTCCTCCATCAAAGAATTCGTAGGAGTCAAGCCCGGATGGAGAGGCAGTAAAGCTTATTGATTCCCCCGCACAGATCTCGTTATCGGGGTCTGAACTGCTCAACGTAACAACGGGGTAAGGACTGACAATGGTGGTAATGGCATTGCTGGCACCGCCCACACACCCATCGGTACTCGTACCTATCACCGTTACTTCAGTTCCAGACACCAAAGAACTGGTCTGGTAAATATTGGAGGCGCCTGATTGCACTGAGGCCACACCTTCAAAAAACTCGTAGTCGGCAAGCCCAAGAGGCAATGCTGTAAAGATGAGCTGGTCACCATCGCAGATGCTATCATTCAGGTCTGAACTCACCAGCGTAACCACGGGAATAGGATTTACCTGGGTAACGATGGGTTGACTCGGTGTGCTACTACAACCATTGTCGGTTGCCACCACGGTAATGCTGTTGTTTACAGGAATGGTTCCAAAGAGAATCTCGCTTGCACCACTTTGTAATGAGTTTGCACCATTAAAGAATTCATAATTATCAAACCCGGCCGGAGACGCAGTGAACGTGATGGTTTCGCCTTCGCAGATCTCATTGTCCGGGTCATCCGAAGAGAGGGTAACCGTTGGAATCGGATTTACAGTTGGCACTATCGTATCGCTGGGGTTTGCGAAGCAACTTCCCACAAATGCCTCAACATATATGCTATCTCCTTGCTGAATGGTAGCGCTGGTAAATGTGTTAGAAGTTCCATTCTGAACCGAGGTGCCGTCTATGAAGAACTCGTAGTTGTCATAGGTTGCCGGATCGGCCGTGAATGTTATCGGGTCTCCTTCGCAAATGGTGGTAGCACTGGCCGTGAGTATTACATCGTATGCGTTTGATTGTACAGTTACTTGAGTAGAGTCGGTAACTGGACCACAACAGGCCGTAAGTACCGTTACTTTAACCCAATAGGTTCCCGGAGTGCTGAAGTAAACATCAGAAGTAGTGGTTACCGAGGGTCCAGATTCGGTCGGTGGCGATGCAACTGGACCAAAATCCCAATCATACTGACTTCCAACCAATGTGGTGCTAAACTGATTTGGACATCCAGCATCCACTGTTGGGTTTGCAGGGGTTATGGTAGGCAGCGTTGGACCATTGTTGTAGATGCCAATGAATTCTGTGAAAGTTGTGCCAGCATAGGTAATGGTTCTTCTCCCTACAGTTGGGTAAGTAACCACAAATGGACCATTTCCATTTGCCGTTTGCGGATTGGCTCCGGCACCGAAATTCCAAGCACCATTCCCCCCAGAAGCGGTAAAGGTGATCTCAGAATTGGTACAGCCATAATTGTCTACTGATATTACAGGAGGGTTACCGGGCACACCAGTAATTCCAGAAGTGCTTACAGCAGTTCCCGATCCCTGTTCGGCCAATGAAGCACTCGGGCCAGTTGCTCCAGAACCCCCAGCACCACCGTTTCCGCCAGCGCCACCATTGCCACCATTTCCGCCAGAGTTGGCACTGCAAGGACCACCTGGGCCACCAGCACCGCCCTGCCCACCGGCACCGCCCTGCCCACCGGCACCACCAACACCACCTGAACCTCCGGCACCAGCATTCAGGGCACAATCTATGATATTACCATTGGCCCCGTTACTCCAAAGGAAAACAGCAAACGAACCACCGCCTCCGGTTCCGCCAGTTCCGCCAGAACCACCGGAGCCGCCACCGCCACCGCCACCACCGGAGCCGCCAAAGTCATCTGCGCCATCGCGCTGGCGACCAGCACCGCCACCACCACCGCCACCACCACAGCCGCTACCTCCAGCGGTTCCATTTCCTCCAGCAGCTCCTGGCACAAAATAACCTGACACATAAGTTCCCTGCGGACCGATGCTGCCTGCAGAGCCGGTCGCTCCAGCACCACCGTTTGATCCGTTGCCTCCAGGACCTCCGCCACATGACGGGTCACCAAAGAAACACCCAGCAGAACATTCTGGACCATCTGCAGTGCTACCTCCAGATCCGCCACAACCAGCCGGTAGACCGGGAGATCCGCTAGGTTGAGGTGGGTCATGTTTTCCTCCAGGCGCACCGTTACCCCCATTGCCACCTCCAGCACCGCCCGGAGGCTGTCCTCCAGTAACGCCAGAGTTTCCGGGGCTGCCATTCGGACCTGCTTGACCTGCCTGACCTGGCTGACCTGGAAGCCCAGGACCCGCTTGGCCAGTTGTCACTTCGCATCGTATAATGTCGTAATTGGAACATGCCGCCAGATAAATTCCGTAAAGCGAGACTTCGGGCACGGTAGCATCCGCCACATTAATGGTCAGATCCTGTAGACGGAAGCCGCTTGCATTGAGCCCAGCTAAACCCACAATGGCATTTGCTGGGGCGGGCAGTGGGTTGGACGGGGTTCGGTTCAAGATGGTGGGAGTGCCGTTGCTCTTGACCCAAGTTGACGGGTCGAACCCACCTTCTATGGTCACATTATTCGGTATGGAAATCTCATTGTTCAGCGTGTAAGTTCCAGCTGCAAGCCAAAGAATGTTGTTCGTGGCATTGGCTAATGAGAGCCCATGGCTTAAGCTGGCCGGGTTTGTTCGCGTCCCTGTTGCACCTGCAGATGCTCCATTGGGAGCAACGTATATGATTCCGCACTCTTGACCCAACACATGGCCAAAGCCGAAAAATGCTAAGATGGCAAGTGAAATTATCGAACGTAGGGTTCTCATTTTCGGGGTTTCAATGCACGATAGACGTACTTCCTTTTGTTCGGTTGTTCAACGCAAAATACGAAATGCCCCAATGGGGCGATTTGAGCTATGAAAATAGCATAGTGGATAACATTTGATTCCGGTTATAATGCTGGCCTTGAACCATGATAATTTTGAACCATCAATCGTAGACTATGAGCGCGAAACGAATTATACTTTTCCTATGCATTGCAGGCTTGCTTTCATCCTGTGCGTCAGTTAAGCCTTGCGGGGAACCTTACACTGAAATGCAGCAGTTTTTCCAATCGAAAAAGTTCAAAGAAGCATTTCATGAACGCGATTCCTTATGTCAACGTACAGCAGACCTGGAAGGGGTTCTTACCTCCACTGAGAAGGATCTTGAAAAGACAAAGGCCGATCTGGCAAGTTCCAGAGCGCAGGCCGAAAACTTAGCCAAAGAACTTGAAGCAGCAAAAAGGTCATTTGAAGACCTGAAGCGTTCCTCTGGAGCACAGGTGGCGGGTCTGAGCAGCGACCTGCAGGCCAAACAGGCTGAGTTAGAAGCGAAAGAGGAATTGCTTAAGAATAGGGAAGAAAGATTGAAGATGCTGGAAGAGATTGTTCGAAAGCAGGACGAATTGATGAACGCTCTGACCAATAGAGTTAAAGACGCTTTAACTGGCTTCGATTCTGATGAATTGAGCGTGGAAATGCGTGATGGAAAAGTATATGTTTCAATGAGCGACAAGCTTCTCTTCAAATCGGGTAGCGATAAAGTGGAACCGAAAGGCCAAGAAGCGTTGGTGAAAATAGCGGAAGTCATGATCAAGAATCAAGACATCAACTTAGCCATTGAGGGTCATACGGATAGTATTCCGATCAAGATGAACTGTTTTGACGACAATTGGGACCTGAGCGTAGCAAGGGCAACTTCCGTGGTTCGAATTCTTACGGATAATCGCGTTGACCCGAAGCGCCTGACGGCATCAGGAAAGGGCGAATTCAGTCCAAGGGCCGACAACTCCACAAAAGAAGGAAGGGCAAAGAACAGGAGAACAGAGGTGGTTCTTTCTCCTAAGTTGAATGAGCTGATGGAGTTATTGGGTCAATACTCGGGGCGCTAAAGCCGATAGCAGATGTAAAGTCCCAGTTCATTTTTCCCAGTGGAGTAGGGAGACCAACTTAAACCTTTCACCAAAGGTTTTCTTCTATGTAACCATGGCACCAGATATCCAATGGCGCCACCAACAAAATACCCGGCAATGATGTCGCTCGGAAAGTGTTTTCCCGCTTCGAACCGCAGGAATCCAGTGGCGATGGGCAGCGCGGCTGCCGCAGTCCAAACCAGCGCCTCGTGGGTCGGATTATCTGAATAATCAGAGAATACTTTTGCGGTTGTGAAGCATAAGGCAGCAGTCATCGATGTGTGTCCTGAAAAGAAGGACAACCGCGCATCACGTTCAGTTTTTTTGTCAAGCGGAACATCTGGGTTGTAGACGTATGGCCGTGGCCGTTTAGAAAGACCCTTTGCCAACTCCGTAACACCAAGGGTCAAGAGGGCAGTTTCCGCATAGATGAACCCGATTACAAGAAAATCCTTCCTTGCCCGCTTATTTATCATCACAAAAGCTGGCAGTGTGACCGAGCCGTATAGTAGAATATCACTGGCAAGAGCAGCGTCTTTGTTCCAATGTTGTGTGGCGGGGCGGTCAAACCCAGGGATGTTGTAAGGGTCGAGTGCATTGATCTGTGTTTCGGTTAACGGACGGGACTGCAAACGCGTAAGAATTCCACCCGCAGCAACTAGGCCACAGCCTGAAGCGTAGATCAGATCCTTCTTCCAATTGAAATTGTACGGACTTTCGGCCGTCTGTGAAAAGGTTGAATTATAAGAATGGACCAGTATCAGTAGGGGCAGAAAAAGTCTTGCCATAAACCTGAACGGAGAAGAATTGATTATCAATTGATGCCTTTCAATTTAATCTGAAGTGCCTTTATCTGTTGCTTAACAGAATCAATCTCTTCATTCTTCTTCACTTGGGCCTTCTCGTTTTCTTTGATTGCGCCCTGCTCCTCTTTTATCTTTTCTGCAAGCTTTTCATTGTCTTTCTCAAGACCAGTCTTGTCCTTCTTCATGCCATCAAGTTCTTTTTCGTAGCCTTTGATGACTTTAGCAACTTCATCAGACGGATTCTCAATCTGTCCTTCTTCAAGTCGGTGGATTTCACCCTGTTTTGCTTTTTGGCTTGCAATACTTCCGGCAATTGATTCTTTGTTTGCAGCAATTTTCGCCTCGTGGTCAGCAATGTTCTTTTCAGACTTTTCCTTGTCCTTTTTTAAGCCGTTAAGGTCTTTTTCCAACCCCTTCAATTCTTTTTCCTTACCGTCAATTTGTAGTTGAACGGCAGCTTTTTCCTGTTCAACAGCAAAGGCTCTGACAATCTTTATTGCTGCAGAAAACTTATCTGGATGATCGGTTGAGGTCAAATATGCACCGCCAAGATCGAAGGCCACGGTCAGTTTGACAGAAGTGTCTACATACGCCTCAACAATTGAATAGACGTCAAACGTGTTATCGCCCATGGTCTTATCCTTACAATCATCTCCAAAGATCACGGTCTTGTCTTCCACCTTTCCCTTCATATCCTTCAGTTGTTTTTTCCAAGCCTTCTTCACGTCATCCGTATTCGCACCTTTAATGATAACGGTCAGGCTATTCCGCTCCTCGCCATCCATGTTGACAAGTTCTTCATTCACAACAACTTGGCCCTGAGCAATAACAAAATGAGCGGAAAAAAGCAGGGAGAAAAAAATGGCGATTCTCATGGTATATGTTTCTGATTCAGCGTAAAGGAAATAAAAAACCCCGCAGATGCAGGGTTTTTCGTGGGCCCACCTGGGCTTGAACCAGGGACCCCTTGATTATGAGTCAAGTGCTCTAACCAGCTGAGCTATAGGCCCGTGCCTTTCGGCTTTTCCGTTCAAATTGAGCGGACGGCAAAAGTATATATTTGGCCGTTGCTGAACAACAGGCGTAAAATGAAGCCAAAAGACTATCCCAACATCATTTTTGACTTTGGAGGTGTAATACTTAATCTTGATTACCACAGAACGGTTGCTGCGTTTAAGGATTTGGGAATAGCAGATTTTGAGCGGAGTTATTCGCAGCTGAATCAAACCGACCTGTTCGATAGGTTCGAGCGTGGGGAGATTTCTCCATCTGCCTTTAGAGATGGACTTAGAACAGCTTTTGAAGATTCAATTGCGGATAAGAAATTGGACCAAGCATGGAATGCCATGCTGCTTGACCTGCCTTCTGAAAGGCTGGAACTTTTGGAGAAACTACACTCAGAAAAGCGCATTTCGCTTTTAAGCAATACGAACGAAATTCATGTGAACGCTTTTGAATCCGCGTTGAAAAACGTTCACGGACTGAATGACCTTTCCGGCTTTTTTGACCATGTATATTACTCATGCCGAACAGGGATGAGGAAGCCCGAGTCCAGAATTTTTGAAATGGTGATGAGCGAGCAGGGTTACCGACCAGAAGAAACCCTCTTCATTGACGATTCTCCCCAACATGTTGAAGGAGCAAGGATGATTGGCCTGAACGTGTATCACTTACGTGCTGACGAAGGCGAGACGATCTTAGACCTGTTCTGAGATTTCTTGGCAGAGTTCGGTCAGTACACCCGAGGTGTCTTTTGGATGTACGAAACAGATCAATTTGTTGTCCGCGCCTTTTTTAGGTTGTTCATTCAAAAGGCGAAAACCTTCAGAGCGCAGCCGTTCCATTTCCTTGTAGATGTCAGCAACAGCAAAGGCAACGTGATGAATGCCTTCCCCTCGCTTTTCGATGAATTTGGCAATGGCGCTCTCAGGAGAAGTAGCCTGAAGCAACTCTATCTTGTTGTTCGAGGTTTGAAAGAATGCTGTGATGACGTTTTCTGATTTCACCTCTTCCCGCTTATAGCATACGGTGTTCAGCAGCTTTTCGTAAAGAGGAATCGATGCCTCAAGGTCTTTTACGGCTATACCCAAATGCTCAATGTGTTCCATGCTGCAAAATAAAAAGGTCAGCTCATTTGAACTGACCTTTTGTTTATCGTTTGGTGCAGAACGCTATTTCTTAAATGTAGCGGTCTGTATTCCGTAATTCAAATAATAAGTTCCTTTTTCCAGACCAGAAACATCAACACGTTTGTCAACACCTTTGGCCACTATGTTGCCATAGGCGTTGTAAATCTCATACAGGGTGGCAGAAGAGAAATTAATGGCATCGGTTACTTTCTTTCCATCTCCAGGTTGAAATGTGACCTCTGGAAGAGGCGAGGTTACTTTGGCTTCAAATGAATAACGAGGCTTGCTTCGGTGATCGACCTGCTTGACGCGGAAACGGTTTGGACCGCTGTGAACCGTAGTAAGCTGAATCTCGTAGTTATTCTTTTCAGGGTCACCCTTTCCTTCGAACTCTCCAACCTCAACCCACTTGTTCCAACGGAACTGCTCAATAACATATGGAAGTTTACCGGTTTCGTTGGTTGTGGTCATTTTCAGTTGACCTTCTTTGGTAATACCCAAGGAGGCCACCTCAAATGTGCTCATTGGCTTTAGCACTTCTGGGTTTACCACTTTCGGTTTGCAGTCATCCTTGTGGGAGATTCGGATCTCAACCGGAGAACCAAGAGCAAGTTGGAAGAAACTGAGGTCGATCTCAAATGCGCTTGAGTTGATCTCGTCAGTAGTTACCTGACCGTTCACTTTAACTTCGAATGTGCAGAAACCGACACCTTCAGATGCAAATGGATTCTGAACATAGAGATTCTTACCATGGTAGTTTCCTTCCAAAAGGATAGTTCCTGCCTTGGCTGATACGCCAACTGAAGCTAAAATTGTAAGGAGGATAGTGGCTCTTGTAGTAATGAATCGGATCATTGATGTGGAAAACATGTTAGTAAGAGGCAATATTACAGGGTTATAAAGATAATTCAAAACATGTGAGTAAAGTCATAAACGCACGTTCAATCGATGAATCGCCTTGTTGTCGGAACACATTAACTTTAGTGAACCTAACACCATCGACCATGCAAGATCACATTTTGACACGCGCCCTTATACTGTTCTTTTCCATTACGGTTACGTTTTTAAGCTGCGAACGTATTGATAGACCCAAAGAGAGCCGAACAGCCAAAGGTGGGGTTGTTGCGGGAGGAACATTGAAGCTGCCAATAAACAAGATTCCTGCTGCGCTGATGCCCTGCAATATGGTTGGACCAGATGCTGCAAGTATCGGTGTGCATTTGTATGATGGATTGGTGCGGTTAGATCCATTTACAGCAGAAGTTATACCAGGGATCGCTGAATCGTGGTCTGTTGACAATGCGGGCACTGGCTACGTTTTCAACTTGAGGCGCGGGGTCAAATTTCATGGAGGAAAGAATCCTCAAGCCAATGGAAGGGAGGTCGTTGCGGCAGATGTTTTGTACAGTTTGGAACAACTGGCCAAGGGTTCAGATTCCACCTTTTTCAAAGCAACCATTGGAGGACGGTTATTGGGAAGCGATGTATTCCGTAAAGGCAATTCAGAAACCATTGAAGGAGTTCAGGTTGTGGATGATTACACGCTCAAGCTCCAGTTAACCAAACCAGACCAATCCTTCTTGTATGTATTGGCCCAACCTGCGTTGGGAATCATTTCCGAGGAGTCGGCTGAAGAAACAATAGGGGCTGGGCCTTATGAGTTCGTTTCTGGAGACGGTTCCTTCCTTCTTGTAAGAAATTCGGATTATGACCTTAGAGACGAGTTCGGGAACCGTTATCCGTATATCGACACGCTGATTTTTGTGGAGTTAAGTTCCAATACTGAAAGAATTGAGGCATTTTTTGATGGGAAGATCGATCTGGTTACAAACTTGGAACTTGACCCTGTGAGATTCGTGTTGGATAAGCACATGGCAGATTTCTCTGGCAAAAGTCCGAAGTATGTAATGGAGAGAGAGACAGAAAACGCCAGTTTCGAAACCTACTCAGTATATCGGTCGGGGCTTAAAGACATTGCAAGCGGTTTTATGGGTTATCGTGATTTTAGCCGAACCCAGTTTGAACAATAATTCAACAAATTCATTTTAGCTGTATGGAATTAAACGGAAAAGTGGCCATTGTTACTGGAGGTAGCAGTGGCATAGGAAAAGAAATTGCCAAACAGTTAGTGATGGCGGGCTCTAAAGTTTACATCACGGGCAGAAACGCAGACAAACTGGATAAGGTGGCTTCAGAAATCGGAGCCATTGGCGTTCTCTCAGACGTAGCCCTCCAGACGGATGTAGACGAATTGATCAAGCGCGTGATGGATGACAACGGTAGGCTTGATGTTCTGATAAACAATGCAGGTTTCGGTGCTGGATGGGCCGAGATCGGGGATCTGAAAATGGAAGATATGCTACGAGTTTATCAGACCAACGTTTTCGGTGCGGCCATGATGGGCCAGGCCGCTGCAAATGTGTTCAAGGCGCAGCGTTCTGGGAATATCGTCAACATCGGATCTACCGCTTCTCTTAAAGGCTATGCAAAAGGCAGCATTTATGCATCGAGCAAGTTTGCACTCAGGGGTTTGAGTCAGTGCTGGCAGGCAGACCTTCGGCCTTATAATGTCCGTGTGATGCATGTGAATCCTTCTGAGGTGACAACCGCATTTGGAAACCCAACGGGAGAGACCAGACCCGAAGTGCCGAACAAGTTGAGGCCCAAGGAAATTGCCGATCAGATAATAGCACAGCTAAGAATGGATGACCGTGGATTTGTACCTGAGGTGACCATTTGGGCAACCAATCCATGGTGATTCGGGCATCCCTGCTCAGAACGTGTATATTTGAATTCAAGCATTAGAAAAAACCTATGAAGAAACTCTTTACGTTAATCGCGCTTTCAGTCGTTTTCAATCTTACATCTCAAGCACAACCAAGTACCGTTACAGTTGGGAATACTACGTTAGATGTCCGAGTGGTCATTCAGGGGAACAATCAATCCAACGGAGTTGATATTCCTTGGGAGATCCAGTGGGGACCAGACGATTACATCTGGATGACGGAACGTTTTGGCCGCGTTAGTCGCCTGAATCCTGAAACAGGTGCCAGAACCACCATTCTTGACCTCACCAGTACGGTTTACGACAACTCTGAATCGGGTCTGTTGGGTTTGGCGCTTCATCCTGACTTTGAGAACACGCCTCAAGTGTTCCTGGCGTACACGTACTACAGTGGAGGCATCAAAGAGCGGATTGTGCGGTATGATTACAATGAGAATTCTGGCATGCTTGAAAATCCGTTGACGCTGGTAGATGCGATAAACGGAAACACCACGCACATTGGTTGTAGATTGATGTTCCTTCCAGATGGTACCCTTTTGGCCACAACAGGTGATTATCAGAACCAGTCATCTCCGCAGAGCGAAAACTCGGTCAGCGGAAAGATCCTTCGAATGAATACGGATGGAAGCATTCCTTCAGACAACCCTTACGGCCCTACCAGTTACCTATATAATATCGGCCATCGAAATGCTCAGGGAATGGTTTATGCGCCCAATGGAGTGCTATATAGTTCGGAGCATGGCCCAACCACAAACGATGAACTGAACATTATTGTGCCTGGAGGCAATTATGGATGGCCAGATGTGGAGGGCTTCTGCAATCTTTCTGGAGAAATGACGGCCTGTAATTCAATGACCAACTATCAGGACCCGATAGCAATTTGGTATGAGGGCTCAACCATTGCTCCGTCAGACCTGATATGGTATGACCACCCTGCCATTCCCGAGTGGGAAGGGAAGTTGCTGATGACGGTACTCAAAGCAGAGCATTTGAAAGTGATTGAAGTTGATAATGTGGATGGAACAACGGTGGTCAGCCAACAGATCCTGTTCAACGATGCGCATGCTGCAAACCCTACTTCGTCTTTCAATGCAGGGTTGTTCGATCGCTTACGCGATATCTGTGCTGCGCCAGACGGGCGGGTTTTCTTGGCAACAAGTGGACCTTCTTGGGGAACAAGTGGAACATTTCAAAACTCTATTGTAGAGCTGAAGAACGCTGCTTACAGCCCAACAGCTGTTGCAGAAGAAGACAATCATTTGAATTTGCAGGTGTACCCCAATCCTTCAAATGGCAATTTCAGCATGATTTTCCCCAAAGAGCTGGTTGGAGCGAATTATGATGTCCTTGATCAACTTGGTAGAACGGTGGTCTCTGGACAGGTGCGCTCGGGCAAGATGACCTTGGATCTTTCTGGTCTATCCCGCGGGTTGTATATTGTACGTTCAGCAAAAGGAAGGTTCATTGCCGACCAGCGCTTAACCATAACTGAATGAGGTATTCACTTCTTGCGGTTTTATTGAGTTTGGGTTGCCCTTTGTTTGCTCAGGTGGCCAATGCGGAGTTTGACAATGTGGCCAAAAAGTTCGAAAAGGGTGCGTACGAATCTGCATTGGAAAGCGCTGAGGCGTTGATGGAAAACGATAAGCATCGTAAAAAGCCAGAACCATATCTCTGGGCTTCTATGTGTTATTATCAAATTCACCTTTCTGATGACGAAAAGATGAAGGAGCGTGTGAAGTCGCCCCTTCGCAACGCCTTGAAATATGCTGGGAAAGCCATTTCAAAGGATAAGAATGGAAACCTCATTGACTCCAATAAGGCCTATTTCGACAAGATGAAAGAGGAAGGGGTGAAAGAAGCCGTGCAGTATGACGCGGAGGGCGATTATAGAAAAGCGTCATCCACCTTGAAGCAGGTTATGAGTGTAGCACCCAACGATCCGTTCGTTCAGTTCGGCAAGGGTATTATGGACATTAAGTTGAGCTCGTTGACTGAAGCTGAAAGAGAGTTGAAGGTGGCTTTACCAGCTTTGGAAAAGAATTTCAGGAATCTCGACTACGAACCAGACCCGATCAGTGGAGTGCTTTTAAAGCCAGGGGTCTTGTACTACATAGACCACTTGGTGGAGAGTTCCTATCAGGATTCAGCTAAGAAGGTGGCCATGTCTGCGCGCGTTTTCTTTCCTCTGGATGAGGAGGTTAAGCAGCGCTACCAGAGTTTGGAGTGATCAGACCGTAAAGCCAACTACACAGACATCATCCACTTGGGCATTGGCCCCTTTCCATTCTTCAAATCGCGTCTGAATCCAATCTTCTCGAAGATCCTGCGGTATTTTTTCAAGTTCCTGTAGCCAGCTAATGACCCGCTTTCGCATAAGCTTCCGTGCATCTTTTCCACCAAACTGATCCTGTAGTCCGTCTGTGCACAGATACATTGTGTCGTTCGGATCAAGGTCAATCGTAATGTTCTCAAAAGGAACATCAGTGGAAAGATAATGCTCCCCAATACCGCGCCTTGTTCCTGGAATCTGTTTGGAATTACCAGTGTTGATCACGGTGAGAGGCCTGCGTGCACCTGAGAACGTAACCTGGCTTAGCTTCTTATTGACCAAACAAATTCCAACGTCCATGCCGTCTGTTCCGTCTTTGACTGTTGAGCCATTTCCTGCAAACGTCATCTCGATCTTGGTGTTGAGAAGCTCAAGAATTTCAGATGGAGACTGAACATTCTGCTCAATAACCACCTCATTCAGGTAACTATGACCAACAATGGACATCAATGCTCCGGGAACTCCGTGTCCGGTACAGTCGGCAACAGCTATCAAGGCCCGATCGGCATCAAACCGATGGAACCAGTAAAAATCACCGCTTACAATGTCGCGAGGTCTGTTAAACACCAGACACTCCTTAAAGAAGGAATTCAATTCGCTTCGCGTGGGCAGCATAACCTCTTGAATGGTACTGGCATATTCAAGACTACTTACTATTTCCGTGTTCTGGGCGTGAATTTCAGAGCTGGCCTGTTCCAACGCCTGCCTCGACTGTTCCTCAGCCGAAAGTATCTGGTTCAACATGGGATAGATAATGGCTCCAATGAGGAGCATGACCAATACTGAAACAAGGACATTCCTGACCAGCTCATTTCTGGCCTCTTGCAGAAAGGAATCGAAGGGATAATCAGCTTCTATGACCGCAAACACTTTCCCTTCAGAATTTTTCAACGGACAAACCGCGGACAACCAAGTTCCGTGGTCATCTTGAAATTGTGGAATGGTTCCTCCGGTATGGTAGATGTCCTTCAGGCGGGATGGCGGGCTTTGGTAATGCCATCCGTAAGCAGCGCCACCACTGCTGGAAATTCCTCCAAGGAATCTGCTGGTTGCGGAATCATAAGTTAAGGTGTAAATCGGGGTTTTCAGTCGATTGCTTTCCACTGCTCGTTGGAACAATTGACGGTACATGCCATACACACCATTTAGAGAAAGGCCGGCTGTATCTCCATTTGGCGGGAACTCCTTGAGAACTCCTTCTACAGCATCGCGATCAACCTGTTCCGAAAGCGTTGAAGCAATACCATAAAGTTTTGAAAGGGTACTCTCTTCTGCCTGTTGCAACTGGTGATCGTAATTGTAGCCTATCAAATAGGCGGAAAGTGCAATAAGGCCTCCGTAAACAACAAGATAAATCCGAAATGCTGTACGTAACTTCAAATTAAGAGCAGGGTTAATTGCTGCTTTAACGAAGTTATGCCAGTGTTGTTGCGGGCGTAAGCAGGCATACAGGCCTATTCGCCCAACATGCCTTTGATCATCTCGTTGGTTTCAGAAGCACGTACTTCAGCCATTATGGTCGATATCTCGGCCAACATGGTAGTTGCTTCTTCGGTCTGAGATGTTTCTGCAACTTGTCGCAAGCCATTCAACACCTGAATGGCCGAGAGACGCATCCACCAAGCACCCTCATTTAGTGCAAGGTCTTTCAGCATAGGAAGTCCTTTCTTCTGTGTTGAGAGGTCTTGGTTCATCAAGTACTTACCGAAGATCTGCACGTAAACGTATTTGTCGTTAGGGTCAGATATCTTATCGATATTGTTCAGGAAGAATTGCAGCTGATCAGCCCCTCCTTTTTTGGAATACAGCGATGCAATGGATGAAACAAGCGACCCTGATGCATCTTTTTCTGTCTCTTTGGCAATGGACAATGCCCGATCTTCGTCATACTGGGCAATTGCCTTCAGCGTTGAGCCAAGCACCATATAAGACCGGTCTTTCATTGCTCCCTCAATAGCGGCTCTAACGCTCTCATCGTCTGCAAACTGGCTTGCCAGAAAGTCGATTGCTTCTGCTCGAACAGATGATTTTGGGTCTTTTTGCGCGATTGCTTTCAACTTGTTCTTTAGAGACAGGGTATCGGAAACAGCTTTTCCCTTGAGGGTAGAAATTGCCATTTTGCGTGTGGCCCAGTAATCATCATCCAACATAGAGACCATGACATCAATGGCTCCTTGGTCTGCGGTGCTCTTAAGGCCTTTGAACGCTTCAGCCTTGTCAAGGTATAAGGGAGCGTTTTTAAGCATGAAAACATACTCTGCGGCAGTCAGATCTTCATCCTTGGTTCCAAGCAGCATGTTTTCGGCATCTACGTTTACCCATTCTGGCTGGCCAAGAACGTCAAACTCAAATGTCTGTTCTTTCTCTGTCAGCTCTATGCGGTATCTGTTTACTGCTCCACCGAAGTACACGTCAACATCCATAGGAATGCGGTACAGTGGAAACTCAGCCAAGTTCTGGTTCTGCGTAATTGTGACCAGATACTTGTTGTTTGCGGCATCGTACTGGTGTTCAATATTAAGCTCAGGATGACCTTTGGCATAGAACCACTGGTTGAAGAACCAATTCAGGTCCATACCAGTGATTTCTTCCATTGCCAAACGCAACTGGTGCATTTCAACAGCTTGGAACTTGTTCTCTTTCAGGTAAAGATTGAGCCCCTTGAAGAATGCGGAGTCGCCAATGGTTTTGCGAAGCATGTGAAGGATGCGACCGCCTTTGTTATAAGAGTGTGCATCGAACATGTCCTCCTTGTCCTCATAGTAGAATCGGATCATGTCTTTGTGGCCTGTTTGTGCAAGCGATGCGATGTACTGTCTCATTTGCTCATTGCCGTGCTTGTCGGCCTCATCGCGCCCATGTCGGTGCTCCAGCCACAGGTATTCACCGTATGTGGCAAAAGATTCGTTAAGCGGAAGGTTGCTCCAGCTCTCGCAGGTAACCAGATCACCAAACCAATGGTGGAACAGTTCGTGCGCAATGATGCGCTCATTGTCTCCGTCCAGCAATTCCCGATCGGTTCTGTGGAGGAACTCACCGTGAATTGTTGCAGTGGTGTTCTCCATTGCGCCAGAAACATAGTCGCGTACCACCACTTGGCTATACTTCTCCCAAGCGTAAGGGTAGTTGAGCACATTGGAATAGAATTCCAACATGTTGGGAGTTTCACCGAAAATGTCTTTGGCGTATGGTTCAAAGGCGGGTTCAACATAGTAGTCTACATCAATTCCTTTCCATTTGTCTTTAACAACGGCAAACTCTCCAATGGCCATCATGGCGAGATACGGGGCATGCGGTTTAGACTGCTTCCAATAGTCCGTTCTGGTTCCATCTCCATTCGGTTTGGAGCTGATGAGAAGACCATTAGAAAGGGTAACGTAGCGACTGTCAACAGTTATCTTGATCTCTTGAGTCATATTCTCATTTGGCGAATCAATGGTAGGGAACCAGCAAGAACTTGATTCCGTTTCGCCTTGAGTCCATATCTGCTTTGGCTTGTCTTTGTCCTCGCCCAAAGGGTTTATGAAGTAAAGCCCCTTTGCATCCATGATAGCCGCACTTCCCTGAGCATCCAGCTCTTCTGGCTTGGCCACATAATCCACCCAAATTTGAACAGACTCATTTCGAGTGTACTCCTTGTCCAAGGTGATGTAGATCTTTTCTTTGTCGTAGGTGTATTTCAAGGCCTGAAGCTGGCCATTCTTGCGAAGGCTAACCGCACGCAGGTCAAATCCCTTGGCATCAAGTGTAAGCTTGTCTGTAGCGTAGAAATATGGTCTCAGCGTCAGTTCGGCCTTGCCCATCAATTGTTGCTTTT
This sequence comes from Flavobacteriales bacterium, assembly GCA_020635535.1. Taxonomy (GTDB): domain Bacteria; phylum Bacteroidota; class Bacteroidia; order UBA10329; family UBA10329; genus UBA10329. The sequence continues at coordinate 74,967 of JACJZP010000010.1, forward strand.
CCCAGTTGAATCTTACATCCAGAGACGTATGTATCAGGTCGAAGGTTCTTGTATTGGAGGCGCGGTATTCTCCTTTTTCCAACTCGGCAGGCCCTTCAACCACCACATCTATGCTCTCGGAAGGTTCAACTGCCGTGGTCGCCTCTTTCTGTGTTTTACACGCGGTAAAGCTCATGGCAATGGTTGCTACCAACATCAATGAGCGGATATTTAGAGTCAGAATTCTCATACTATGCTTTTCTTTGGTTCCTGAAACGGGCGGCAAAAATAGCCTATGATCAAGGAATACTCCGAGGATTAATGTTTTTTAAGAGATGAGCACGCAGGTAAAGGTTTCCAATAAAGAGTTTGAGGTGATTTTTGAAACAGAGTCAAAGACCAGTGGAACAATCAATGGCAAAGCGTTCAATTTGGATATAAGTCAGCTTGGACCGAACATTTACCATGTCATTAAAGACAACCGTTCTTACCGCTTGGAGGTTTTGGAGCCTGCCGATGGAAAAGCCCGACTCAAAGTGAATGGAACGATTTACGAAGCTGAGACCGTAGATAAGTTCGATGCGTTGCTAAAAAGTCTTGGAATGGAAAAAGGCGGGGTGAGCAAAGTGAACGAACTTAAGGCACCCATGCCCGGACTAGTGCTCGATGTCCATGTTAATCCTGGCGATGCTATCAAAAAAGGAGACAAGATACTTGTGCTTGAGGCCATGAAGATGGAAAATGTCATCAAAGCCCCAGCAGATGCTACAGTGGCCTCAGTTGAGGTGCAAAAAGGACAAACGGTGGATAAGAACCAAGTAATGGTTCGGTTCGCTTAGTCGTTCACTAACGATATATCAAACTGTACCAGATCGATGAAGTCCTGAACACGGTCATCGATCTCATCTTGAGTCAGACCGATCAATCGCTCCGTTCCGAACTTTTCTACGCAGAAAGAAGCCATTGCTGAACCGAAAATGATAGCGCGCTTCATATTGTCGAAAGAAATATCTCTTGTGCTTGCCAAGTAGCCGATAAAACCACCGGCAAAGCTATCGCCAGCGCCAGTTGGATCAAATACCTCTTCCAATGGAAGCGCTGGAGCGAAGAACACAGACTCTTTATTGAAAAGAAGCGCTCCGTGCTCTCCCTTTTTAATAACCAGATACTGAGGCCCCATATTCAGAATGACCTGAGCTGCTTTTACCAAAGAAAACTCTCCTGAAAGTTGGCGCGCTTCTTCATCGTTTATGGTCAATACATCAATCTTTTTAAGAACAGCTTTCAGTTCTTCTAAAGCAATATCCATCCAGAAGTTCATGGTGTCCAACACAACCAACTTCGGGCGGTTCTTCAATTGGTTTATAACCGACATTTGTACCGCTGGAGTCAAGTTCCCAAGCATCAGAAACTCGCAGTTCTGGTACTCGTCAAGAACTACAGGCTCAAAATCTGCCAATACGTTCAGCTCGGTAGCCAAAGTATCGCGTGTATTCATGTCATTATGGTACTTCCCACTCCAGAAAAATGTCTTTTCGCCTTGCCTTATTTGAATGCCATCGGTGTTGGCTCCGTGCTTACGTAGGTTTTCTAATGCATCATCTGGGAAATCATCGCCAACCACAGAAACCATGTTTATCGGTTTGTTGAAATAGGATGCAGCCAACGAAATGTAGGTGGCAGCACCACCAACTATCTTATCGGTTTTTCCGAACGGAGTTTCAATGGCATCGAATGCAACAGTTCCGACAGTAAGCAGGCTCATTTTGTGCGATTTAAGATTTTTCGCAAAGGTATTGGATAATATGAGTGAGCAAACTACATTTGCACCCCTCATTTTCCTCCTTAGCTCAGTCGGTTAGAGCATCTGACTGTTAATCAGAGGGTCCTTGGTTCGAGCCCAAGAGGAGGAGCTTGAAAACGAAGGGGTTATATCAAAACACGATGTGACCCCTTTTTTATTTGCACAAAACTTGCACGGAGATTGTGCTTAGAATGAGGCGTCTTTGACCTGATGACCCTTGGTTTTTAATCGATCCGACTCCTGCATTCTCCACCAAGCTCAAGGCGAATCATCCATATCCAATTTGACGCGGTTCATCAGGAATTTCGATTTTAGCAATCGGTTTGATTCGAACTGCTTCAAATAGCATTGCCGTTCTCCCGTTCGTGAACATGAGTTCCGATGCGGAGAATGAGTACTTCAGCGATGGAATTACCGAAGAGATCATCAACGCGCTGGCGAAGATCAATGGGCTGAAGGTCACATCGAGAACTTCTGCATTTCACTTCAAGGGAAAGAACATTCCCATGCCAACCATAGGGAAGGAGTTGGGTGTTTCAACGTTGCTTGAAGGCAGCGTTCGCTTGGCAGGGAATTCCATGCGGATTACAGCACAGTTGATTGATGCGGCTGAGGATTTTCATTTCTGGTCTGAGACTTGGGATAGAAAACTGGACAACGTTTTCGAGGTACAGGATGAGATCAGTTTGCTGATTGCCGACCGCTTGCGCGAGCATTTCGGACACTTTGAAATTCAGGAGCATTTGGTGGAACCGAACACCCAAAGTTTGGACGCCTACAAGCTCTTTCTCAAAGGTCGACAGACGTTCAATAAGTGGAATCCAGAGGACGTGAAGCAGTCGATGGCGTATTACCAACAGGCGTTGGAAATAGACCCGAATCACGCGGAGGCGATGGTCGGGCTGGCGGATGCATACAGCTTTCTGGCAACCATTACGGTTATTCCGTACGAAGAAGGTTGGAGCAAATGTGCCGAGCTGACTCTGAAAGCGTTGACCATCAACAACCGATTGGCTGCGGCTTATTATAACCTGGCCAATTTGGCGTTCTTCACCAAGTTCAGCTATCGCGAGGCATTTGAGCACGGAAGCAAGGCGGTCAGTGTAAATCCGAACCATGTGGAATCGCAGCAATTCATGGCGTTCCTCTACATTTTGGCGGGCAAAAAAGTAGATGCCAGAAAACACTTGGATGCGGCTTTGAGTATCGACCCGCTTTCGCAGGAAACGCAGTTCTACAGCGGTTACATTGAGTACATGTCGGATAATTATTCCGAAGCCGTAAAGCAATTGGACAGATGCTTGGAGGTTAACCCAATGAACATTCCTGTGCATTCGGTCAAAACGCTTTGTCTGCTCAAATTGGGGCGGTATGATGAGGCGATCTCTTACTTCGATGCGCTGCCATCTGAGATTGTTGTGGCTGGTGAAAAGGCGGGCTCGCAGGCTTTGGGTTATGCCATGAAGGGTGATAAGGTCAATGCTCAAAAATTAGAGGAGTTGTTGAATGAAATGGCCAATGGCGAAGATGGTTTTACGGCAGACTCCTACCGTTTCTTACTTGCTGGTGCAACGGGCCGAAATGATGACGCCTTTGCATGGGTCGAAGGAGCTTTGAAAATGGGTTCGCCACTATTGCTGTTACGCTATTCTGATCCGTTGGTCAATCCGATACAAAAGGATCCGCGTTACGCGGAGTTTCATCATCAGCTTTTTCCCGAAGACCTATTTGGAGAGAAGAAAGAAGCGACCAAAAAGAAAGCCTTGCTTGATGATGCCGCAGCAGCGGATTACAAAGCCAAGTTGCAAGAGCTCATCGAAACGGATAAATCGCATCTCAATCCAGATGTTTCATTACGCTCGTTGGCAGATGAATTGGGTATTCATGCCAACCAGCTTTCGTGGTTGCTGAATGATGGTTTTGGCAAGAACTTCAACGAGTTCATCAACCATTATCGTGTGGAGGAATTCAAGCAGTTGTCTAAACTTCCAGAGAACGCCCATCTCACCATCATGTCCATTGCCTACGATTGTGGTTTCAACTCCAAGACCGTTTTCAATACCTATTTCAAGAAGGAAACTGGGCTTACGCCCAAACAGTTTCTGAACGGGTAAAAAAGAAGGGCCACCAAGGTTCTCACAACCCTGATGGCCCTCCACTTTTAGAAATTGATGCGGTACAACAGCATCGGGAACAACCCCAACTGGTTCACATCCACCAACTTATTCTCTTTGGCGTTGTACGTCTTATTCAGCGGGTTTTTCTTGTTGGTCACGTTCTGAATATCGAACGCCAATTCCTGCGTCACTTTTCGGCCAATGCGCTTGTAGCCCACACGCACGTCCAATCGGTAATACGGCTTGAACTGCTCTGAAAACGCAAGGTCGTTGCGGTAGACCGCTTCGCCCGCCAAAGCGGAAGCTTCTTCATCGATAGGGGTGTATCGAGAACCTCCCGCAAGCGTGAACTTGAGGTCGAACAACAGGTAATTGCTGGTTTTGTGTTCGCGGTTCTTGAACAGTTGCAGCTCGTATCCGCCCAACGCGTTCACCACATAATTGCCGTTGAAAGCGGTGTTTCGGGTAATGCCATCGCTTGCCGTGTACTTCGAATCGTAGAGCGAACCCGTCAGCAGCCAGTAGTAACCTTTGGTCAGAAACTTCTCGAATGTGAGTTCAAGCCCGTAGTTGTTTCCCGTTCCATTGTTGGTCATTCTTTCGGGCTCATCTGCGTTGAATCCGCCAAAATTCAGTGATGAATACGAACTGCTGTCTGCATCGACAATCGCATTGTGAATGTGCTGGTAGTAGGTTTCGGCTTTCAATCGCATGTTGTTCGGCAACGACCAATCGTAACCCAGAACGAAGTGCTGACTTCGAACGAAATCCAGGTTCTTGTTGGGCGTGGTCGTGTTTCCGTTCACGTCCTCATCCACATTGAAATAAACCGCCATCGGAGCCATCTGGCTGTGCATGCCATAACCCATCGAAAGGCTGTGTTTCTCGGTCACTTTCCATGACAGACCCCAGCGCGGCTCAATGGAGTAGGAGTTGTTGAGCGTGAGGTACTGCCCGTGAACGCCCGTGTTCATCGTCCATTTGTTGTCGAATTTCCATTGCCACTGGGCGTATGGTTCAATGAGACCCGTTACGCCATTAAAATCGGTCAGCGTCATGTATCGGTTCCACTGATTGTTGAACACGCTGTCCTTCATTATGGTGTAGAAAACGCTTCCGCGCGCGCCCACTTTCAGACTGTGTTTGGCGTTGAATTTCTTCTTGTAAAAGAAAGCGGCCTGAAAGCGATGATTTTGAAAATCGCTGCGATACCAATCGTGGATGCTTCGTTCAGAATCGAGGCTGTCAACCACATTTCTGTTCACGATGGAACTGGCCGCCAGCGTGAATTTGGTGTAGGCATTCTTCGGGAGAATGTATGTGTGCGTAAAGCCGACCACACCGAGCAGGTTCTTGTTGCGTACATCGCTGTCGCCACGCCCATAAAGATTGTAATTGGCGGTGTCTTTTTCTTCGCTTGCCAGGAGGTTGATGCTGCTGATGCCGCCCATTCCAAACGCTTCAAAAATGCCCGCTTTCTTAGTTGGGAAACGCACTTTGAAGTTCAGATCTTGATACTGCGGAATGGCAGAACCCGTTCCGAAATCCAAGCCCATCAACCCCAACAGGCCAAGCGTGGAATAACGGTAGTTGATGAGGTAGGACGAACCTTGCTTTTTGGAGAATGGACCTTCGGCACCGAGCTCCACACCGTTGAAACCCAATTGCCCCAGAAACTGGTGTTTTTCGTTGTTTCCCGAACGGAGTTTAAGGTCGAAGACGCCAGAAACCGCGTTGCCATATTCTGACGGAAAGGCCGAGGTCATGAAATCGGAATTGGCAAGAACGTTGCCGTTAAGCATGCTCACAGGGCCGCCCGTTGCGCCCATATTCCCGAAGTGGTTCGGGTTCGGAACGTCCACGCCATCCAATCGCCAAAGCAATCCCAACGGAGAATTTCCTCTGATAACGATGTCGTTCTGTGCATCATTCGCACTTCGGATGCCCGCGAAATTGCTAGCCATTCGCGATACATCCTGACGCGCGCCTGCAAAACGGTCGGCCTCTTCTGTAGAAAAGACCCGTGCCGAAACCGTGCTCATGGAATTCATGGGTTTCTCCTTCTCGCGACTGGCACTAACGACCACTTCGTCCTTCTGTGTTACCTGTTCTTCCAGTTCAATATTCAGCACCAATTCTTTTCCGCTGGTAAGCACAAGCCCAGAAAGAACGGCTGGATTGTAGCCGAGATATGACACCTTGATGTCGCATCGGCCAACGGCCACATTTTCCAATTTGAACTTACCGTCAATGTCTGTAGAAGCACCGATAATCGGGTCGGAGTCGAGAAGAATGACGGTGGCACCGATCAGCGGGACTTTGCTTTCCACGTCCGTGATGGTTCCGCGGATGGTTTCGGTCTGTGCAAGCGCTGCGTTGCACGCAAGAATGAATAAAAAGGTTAAACGTTTCATGATTTGATCGATTAGGGTTTGGTGATTGATTTCTAATTCGGCAGCAAATCTGAGGAGGTCGATCTGCTTAAAAGTTCCGAATTACCCGTTGTGGTTCCGATATGTAATTCCGAACGCACACTTGAGATTGCGAACCTTGGTGCAGAACTGGCCCTGCACCTTTGTCAGCGTAATCAAAACCAAAAACACATACATCATGAAAGCAATTATCACAACAGCCTACGGATCGCCAGAAATTTTCAAAGTAGATAACGTAGCAAAGCCAACGGCCAAGCCCAATGAGATCCTGATCAGAATTCACGCATCATCAGTTACCAAAGCAGACACCATGATGCGCACGGGTAAACCTTATATCGGTCGGTTGATGATCGGTCTTACCAAGCCGAAAAACCCGATCTGGGGAACAGGTTTCGCTGGAGTTGTAGAGTCAGTTGGTGCTGAGGTAACTCAATTCAAAGCGGGCGATAAGGTTTTCGGTGAGAACATCGATACCATGGGAACTTATGCAGAGTATGTGACGGTTCCAGAAGATTGTGTAGTGGCTCATTTGCCTGAGAACATCAGTTTTGAGGAAGCCGCGGGCATGTGCGATGGAGGCGTCACTTCGCTCAACTTTCTCCTCAACTTGGGCAACATCAAACCAGGAATGAAAGTGCTGATCAATGGCGCTTCTGGCGCATTGGGAACTGCAGCCGTTCAGATTGCGAAGCACTTCGGTGCTGAAGTAACAGGCGTTTGTAGCACCAAGAATGTTTCGCTTGTGTGGGAGTTGGGTGCCGATCACGTTATCGATTACACGCAGCACGATTTCACCGAAAACGAAAACAGTTACGACCTTATCTATGATACAGTCGGGGTGCGTTCGTTTGCCGATTGCCGCGATGCACTGACAGAATATGGCGTGTACGCATCTCCAGTGCTGGGAATGCCATTGTTGGGCGACATGATGGTGTCATCGGTTTTCGGAAACAAGAAAGCCAAGTTCTCAGCCACGGGTGCGTTGCCTGCGAAAGAGATCAAGCGATTGCTTGCCATCCTTATCGAGATCATCGAAGCAGGAAATCTGATCGGAATTGTGGACAGAACCTATTCCTTGGAAGATGTTGTCGATGCGCACGAGTACGTGGACAAAGGACACAAAACGGGCAATGTGGTGCTGAAGCCATCGGTTGCCGCCTGATCCATCCATCTGAAAACATTACAAAATGAAAGCAGCAGTTTATACCAAATACGGAACGCCAGAGGTGGTGCAGGTTAAGGAAGTGCCGAAGCCCGTTACGCAGGAAAATGAGATTCTTGTAAAGGTTGAGGCCGCCACCGTAACCGCTGGAGATTGGCGGATGCGTGCTGGAAATCCGTTCGCCATTAGATTGTACAACGGGTTATTCAAATTGAAGAGAACCATCCTTGGGCACGAGTTTTCGGGCGTGGTGGAAAGCGTTGGGAAGAACGTAACGCAGTTCAAAGTGGGCGATGCCGTTTTCGGAACAACAGGTGATGGTGCAGGGGCACATGCCGAATTCGTCACCGTTCCCGCAGATTGCATCATTGTCAGGAAGCCTGATGACATTCCGCACGAAAAAGCCGCTGCATTGCCAGTTGGTGCGCTTACCGCGCTGTATTTTCTACAGCAGGCCAACGTTAAGAGAGGTCAGAAGGTGCTGATCCATGGCGCATCTGGAAGCGTTGGAACCTATGCCGTGCAATTGGCAAAACATTTCGGTGCGGGGGTGACCGCAGTTTGTAGCGGTACCAATGTAGAATTGGTACGTTCGTTGGGTGCAGATAAGGTCATCGATTACCGAAAGGAAGATTTCACTACGCAAACCGACACGTACGATATTGTGTTCGATGCGGTTGGAAAAGCATCATTCAGCAAGAGCAAGAATACATTGAAACTGAAAGGGACATTCCTAACGGTGGCCATGAGTTTGCCGTTGATGTTTCAGTTGGTTTTGACTTCTATTTCGGGACGATACAAGTTGATCTCTACTGTGTCCAAGCCAACATTGGAAGACCTTCAACTCATTGCAGAGCTGGCAGAGAAAGGAGCGATCAAACCAGTTATCGACCGAACATTTCCATTATCGGAAATACGGAAAGCGCACGAACTGGCCGAAACAGGACACAAGAAGGGAAATGTGGTTTTGAAGCCAGTTGCTTGATTCATCCGAAAGAACAACGAAATGGAAAAGAAGAAAGAAGCGGAATACATAGGCATTGGCCTTGTTTTCGGAACCGCAATTGGGATAGCATTGGACAACTTGGGCGTTGGTATTTCGATGGGGATTGCAATTGGCGCAGCCATCGCATTCTCAAAACAGGAGAAGAATAAAGAATGAAAATCATGAAAAACACATTAGAACCAAGCTGGCTTGACAGGCAGCAATATCCATTCACGAATCGATACATACAGCTTGATGCTGGGAAAATGCACTACGTGGATGAAGGCGAAGGCGAAACGCTGCTCTTTGTGCATGGAACGCCAACGTGGTCGTTTCTTTACCGAAAGTACATTCAGGTATTATCGAAGAACTACAGGTGTATCGCCATTGACCATATTGGTTTTGGATTGTCGGAAAAACCTGCTGACTTTGATGGAACGCCACAGTCTCATTCGGAAAATCTGAGCGCGTTCATCGAAAAGCTCAACCTTACAAATATTACACTCGTTGTGCATGATTTTGGTGGACCGATCGGTCTTTCTTCCGCCATTCAGAATCATCACAGAATCAAGCAGATTGTCATGTTCAATACGTGGCTTTGGGAGACCAAGAATAACCTACAGGCGCAAAAAGTGGATAAGGTCATTGATAGCGCCATCGGAAAATTCATGTATCTATGGCTCAATGTCTCACCAAAGCTGCTGATCAAGCAGGGCATTTCAGATAAGAAAAACCTCACCAAAGAAATTCACGCTCAATACATCAAACCATTCCCAGACAGAGCTTCAAGATTATCACTTTGGAACATCGGGAAAGCACTTGTAGGTTCTTCAGATTGGTACCAACAGCAGTGGCAGAATTTGGATGTTCTGGCCGACAAACCGTGGCTTATTCTCTGGGGCAAGAAGGATGCATTCATTACGACCGAATATCTCCAGAAATGGAAGCAACGATTGCCAAAAGCCGTGGTAAAAGAATACGAGTCGGGTCACTTTCTTCAAGAAGAAAAACCTACCGAAACGATTGAGGCGATCAGGAGGTTTATGAGCCAAGGCACTGGCAAGGCGATAAGTGGATAATAGGTAACTTTTGCCGATCATGAACAAGAATCGAATCACTTGGGGGATTAGAATAGCACTTCTGATTGGCACCGTTGTCTCATTGTATTTCGTTCCGTGGATAATTGTCAAGGCATGGATTCTGCCATTGCCTGAAACTGTTCAAGAGCAGGTTGATGAAGCAGTTGAGCTCGGATTGAATGGGGTTATCGTTTACGTTGACAAGGCTGGAGCGCCACCAGCATTTTATACCGCTGGTTGGCATGATCCTAAAGCAAAAATTCCTGCAAGAGCTGATGCTTACTTTAAAATTGCGAGTATCAGCAAGCTTTATACTGCGGTGGCGATTACGAAATTGGCCAGTAGCGGCAAGCTGTCTCTTGACAAGACCGTGGCAGATTACTTTCCTGCGTTGAAAGGCAGAATAGAATATGCTGATAAGATCACTGTCAGGATGCTCGTTCAGCATCGAAGCGGCATTCCCAACTTTACCGATACACCTGATTATTGGGCTGCGCCAAAAGCAACGAGCGAAGAAAAGCTGGCTTTGATTCTTGATAAACCTGCCAATTTCGAACCCGATCAAGACTACGAGTACTGCAACACGAACTACCTGTTGCTTGCCGAGCTTATGGACAAGGTTCTTGGTTATCCTCACTTTGACTTCATCCAACAGGAAATTCTGAATCGATTGGAACTCAAAAACACCTTCAGGTCGGTAACGGAGGTTGATCCTGATGATATGATGAGTGGGTATCATCAAGGGCATCCTCATGACCTCAGATCAGATAACATTGGCATGGTTGCCACTGCCGAAGATGTTGGTGTTTTTTTGAGGGCTTTGAATGATGGAACGCTATTCGATGAAGGCGAAAACGAAATCTATTCATCTGTGTATAAGTACAGTCACTCTGGCTGGGTGCCTGGGTACATGAGCTTCGCGAACTATTATGAAGAAACGGATGCGGTGGTTGTTCTATTTACGAACACAACCGACCGCAAACTGTATTTGTGGAATGTGTCGGAATTGGTTTGCGGTCGGATAGGACGGATTCTTCAAAATTCAGTCTGATTATCTTAACTGTTATGTGCGTAGTAAACACTGATGAACATGGGGTCTTGTCAATCCTGCAGGCTGTCTGGTAGGATTTTCAGTTACGACTGACCAACGTAGTCCCATAACTCCAACGTACCTCATCAGACGGTTTCCACAGATGGCCGCTTGTGCCAAGCTTACGTTGCGTTTCGGTTTTCTTCATTGAAATATGAACGAAACCGGGCTGGTAAGCCTTTTCATAATCTATGTCTAGGTCAAACTTGTTCCAATAATGCGTAATGATGAAACGCCATTTGGCAGGAATGAAATCGGCACTTATCTCGTGGTCAAATCTTTTGGCCAGATATTTTATCATGAATGTTTGCGCCTTGTCTGAAACAACGGCAACTTTCTTAAACCCATGCTCTTTGGCAATTTCCATAGAGTAGAATACATTTTCCAGACTATGTTCTGCTCGGTCTTCTATTATTATGTGATCGGGATCTATGCCAAGCTCAATGAGGTACAGTGCGTAAACCTCTGCTTCAACGTACGGGGTGTGCACCGCGCTTCCTGAAACAATAATGTTTTTGGTCTTGCCCTCTTTGTAAAGGTGGTATGCCCAATACAGTCGCACTTTATACATGGGGTTCATTTTCCCATTCGGTCGGAACGGATAACCGGGTACAATGATGGCATCATAAGGCTCTGTTACCTTATCTAATCTTCCATCTGCAAAAGAGATTGATAAGATTCCCAAAGCGAGAATCAAGTTTAATAGAACGGCTTTCATCACTTTTTTCATTTTCAAACGAACAATGAATTAATTGTATTGTTCACGAAATTAATAGCAATACTATTATTTTTGCAAGCATAAACATTTACTCATGCACACGCAAATCGGAATTATTGTAAATGATGGCGTTTTTCTGAAGGATCCGGAAAGCAGTGAACTTGGAAGAAGCATAGTGGAAGGGGGTATTGATCTGGTAGATGAGATCGGTTTCGAGGCCTTCACCTTCAGAAAATTGGCGCAGCGCATCGGAACTACAGAGGCTTCGGTTTACCGCTACTTTGAGAGTAAGCATCGGTTACTTCTTTACCTTTCTTGCTGGTATTGGCGGTGGATGGATTACAGATTAATGTTGGCAACGGCCAATATTGATTCGGCCGAAGAACGTCTCAAACGGGCTGTACGGGTATTGGTACAGCAGGTAGAACAGGATAGTGAGTTCTCGCATATCAACGAGGTCAAACTCAATCGTATTATTATCAGTGAGTCTTCCAAGGCCTATCTCAATAAGATGGTTGATCAGGAGAATAAGGGGGGATTCTTTGCAGATTACAAAGAGTTAGTGCAGCGTGTAAGCGACATCATTATAGAGGTGAACCCAGAATATAAGTACCCTCATATGCTGGTCTCTACCATAATTGAGGGAGCCCATTTGCAGCGCTACTTTGCAGAACACCTGCCAAGACTAACAGATGTGGTGGACGGAGAGGATGCCGTAACACAGTTCTGCTTGCAAACCATAAGTAAAACCATTACGTGAAGATGGAATTTAAACAAACGTTAACGCCTACACAGCGTTTTTGGAGATTGTTGCATCCGGATAGGAAGGAGATCCGGAACATATATGTCTATGCGGTATTCAATGGGCTCATTAACCTATCGTTGCCGTTAGGCATACAAGCCATAATAAACCTTATACAAGGAGGCCAGGTCAGTACCGCATGGATAGTACTGGTCTCCGTAGTTGTGGCCGGTGTGGCGGCAACGGGCATCCTTCAGATAGCACAATTGAGGATTTCTGAAAACCTACAGCAGAAGATCTTTGCGCGGTCAGCATTTGAATTCGCATTCCGCATACCGCGCATCAAAATGGAGGCGATATACAAGCATTACGCACCAGAGCTGATGAACCGGTTTTTCGATACGCTCACGGTTCAGAAGGGGCTCAGCAAAATCCTAATAGATTTCTCATCGGCCATGCTGCAGGTGCTTTTCGGTCTCATACTTCTGTCATTCTACCATCCATTTTTCATCCTGTTCAGCCTCATTCTCATTCTTCTGGTATTTGCCATATTCCGCCTTACTGGCAAACCTGGTCTTGATACAAGTCTGCTCGAATCGAAATACAAATACAAAGTGGCACATTGGCTTGAAGAACTGGCCAGAACAGGAACCACATTCAAGTTGGCAGGAAAGACAGAACTGCCTCTGACAAGAATGGATAAAGAAGTAGAGAATTATCTACACGCACGCGAAGGTCACTTCAAGATACTGGTACAGCAATATTCATTGATGGTGATCTTCAAGGCTTTTGTTGCAGCCGGATTGCTTGCCATGGGCGGAATACTTGTCATGCAGCAACTGATGAACATCGGTCAGTTCGTGGCTGCAGAGATCATCATACTTCTGGTCATGGGATCGGTGGAGAAACTGGTGCTCAATCTGGAAACAGTTTATGATGTACTGACCGCTTTGGAAAAGATGGGTCAGGTAAGCGACCTTGAAATAGAGGAGACCAAAGGCCTGGAAACCATTTGTAAAAAGGAAGATTGCGGAATGAAGGTATCACTTCGAGATGTGCGATTCTCTTATCCGGATGGTGACAAGGAGATACTTTGCGGCATCAGTTTGGATGTGGGGGCAAGACAAAGCGTAATAATAAAAGGCCAGAACGGTTCAGGAAAGAGCACCCTTCTACAGGTTATTGCCGGATTATATGATGTGGATGGCGGCCAAGTGATATACAATGATCTGCCAAAGGGAAATCTAGATCTTACCACGCTGCGTTCTCACATTGGCGATTGCCTCACGCAGGAACAACTTTTCGATGGAACCATTTTGGAGAACATTGCCATGGGCCGTGAAGGCGCCACTTTTGAAAATGTGAAATGGGCTGTGGAGAACTTGAAACTTGACTCGTTCATCAACTCCTTGCCCGAGGGGTATCATACAATGGTTGATCCGCAAGGCAAGAAGCTGCCCAAAAGCGTTACACAGAAACTCTTGTTGGCCAGAAGCATTGCAGATAGACCAAAGCTGCTTCTTTTGGAAGACGCATTGGAGCATTTGGATGACGAAGAGCGCAGATCCATTGTCGATTTTCTTGTGAAAAAGGAGCACGATTGGACAATTGTGGCGGTTTCTGCCAATGCGTATTTCCAATCAAAGGTTGACCGTGTAGTGCAGATGTACAACGGGTGCTTTATCAATGAAGTTGAACCAACTTAGACAGGAGCCATGTTGAACATCTCAAACACATCTGTAAGCAGATACATAGACCGATCAAAATTCACCTCGCTCCGAAAAGCAGAGGAGCGCGCCTCCAGTAAAGTACTGCGTAAGGTACTGGGAGTTTTCTTCGGCATAGCGTTACTGTTCATGTTCGTGCCTTGGACGCAGAATATCCGAGCCCGCGGAAATGTTACCACCTTGAAACCGGATCAGCGACCACAGACCATTCACTCCGTAATTGGGGGTAGAATTGAAAAGTGGTTTGTGCAAGAAGGCGATTTTGTAAAGAAAGGCGATACCATTCTTTTTATTTCCGAGGTGAAAGACGACTATTTCGACCCGAATCTTTTAGGCAGAACACAGGAACAGCTAAAGGCCAAAGAGATGTCTGTAGACTCTTATATGGAAAAAGTTCGTGCCTTGGATAAACAGATAGATGCATTGGTTCAGACAGCCGAACTGAAGCTGAAGCAGACCAAGAACAAGTACCGTCAAGCCGAGCTCAAAGTAGTGGCCGACAGTATGGATTATCAGGCATACAAGGTCAACTTCGACATTGCTCAGACGCAGTTCGAGCGTTTCAAAGAGTTACAGGAAAAAGGCTTGAAGTCTCTCACCGATCTGGAGAACAAGCGCAACTCCATGCAAAAAGCGCAGGCAGAGATGATAGCCGGAGAGAACAAGTTGCTTACCAGTAGAAACGAGTTGATCAATGCCGAAGTGGAGCTTCTTGCGGTACAGGCAAAGTATCGGGATGAGATTGCAAAGGCCGAATCAGATAAATACACGGCCATGAGCAGTATGTATGATGCCGAAGCGGTGGTTACCAAGCTGCAGAATCAGTACATGAACTACTCAGTTCGAACGGGAATGTATTACATCACAGCACCTCAGAACGGGTTCATTACCAAAGCAATTCAGTCTGGCATTGGCGAAACGGTAAAGGAAGGAACCCCAATTGTAAGCATTATGCCCGCAGACTATGATCTGGCAGTTGCCATGTACATTAAACCTATAGACCTGCCACTGTTGGAAAAAGGAGCTCAGGTACGCATTCAGTTCGATGGTTGGCCGGCCATTGTCTTTTCGGGTTGGCCCAACACCAGCTACGGAACATATGGAGGGAAGGTATTTGCCATAGATAACTTCATTAGCGATAATGGTAAGTATCGTGTGTTGGTGGCGCCAGATGAGGAAGACCACCCATGGCCAACAGCATTGCGGGTTGGGGCCGGAGCAAGTAACATGCTACTCTTGAAAGATGTACCTATCTGGTATGAGCTATGGCGACAGATAAACGGCTTTCCACCAGATTATTACAAGCCGGAAACCACCTCGCTTTCAGATAAAGACACCAAGAAATGAGAGGGCGTTTCTACATGCTTTTTCTGCTTCTGCTAACGGAAGCGGTTTATGCGCAGTCCGTTGCAAACGATGTGCTGAGTTTTGAAGATTACACGGCCATTGTTAGGCAGCACCACCCAATGGCTGTTCAGTCAGAACTCATAAGAAAGAAAGGAGATGCCACGGTGCAAATGGCGCGTGGAGGATTTGATCCCAAGATAGGAACCGATATCAGTCAAAAGTATTTCAAAGGCGATCAGTATTACAGCCTCATCGATGCCGGGCTCAAAGTTCCAACATGGTTCGGGGTAGAGGCGTATGCAGGTTACGAGCAGAATGGAGGCGTTTATCTCAACCCGGAAAACAGCACCAGCGGTGGCGGACTGGTATATGCTGGTGTTTCATTACCAGTAGGTCGAGGACTTTTCATTGATGAAAGAAGGGCAGAACTCAGACGTGCACAGATATACCAGAAGAGCACCACGGTGGAGCAACGGCTAATGATGAATGAACTGCTCTACGAGGCAGGAAAAGCCTACTGGAACTGGTTTGAGAAGTATCAGGTGCTTAGGGTATATGAAGACGCGCTTGGCTTGGCCGAGTTCCGATTGAATGCTGTAAAACAGCAGGCCTCATTGGGAGACCGCCCGGCCATTGATACACTTGAAGCGGGCATTCAACTGCAGAACAGACAGTTGGCTTTGCAGCAAGCGCAACTTGAATTCAGAAACGCTTCTGCCATGCTGGGAGTTTTTCTTTGGCAGAATGGACAGATTCCTTTGGAGTTGGAAGAAACAACCATTCCTGTTGATAAAAGCACGGTTCAGCTAAAAACCACAGAGGGTCTTTTACTTGATAGAATTGATAGCCTTGTTGCATATCACCCATACCTACAGCAGTATCGTTTCAAGATTGACCAGCTTAAAATTGATAAACGGCTTAAAGTAGAGGGTTTAAAACCTCAATTGGACCTGAAGTACAATGCGCTCAGTCAAGTAGTGGGCAGCAGCCCGTTCTCAGATCTTTCCATCAACAACTACCAATGGGGCTTGCAGTTCAGCATGCCTATTCCATTGCGCAAAGAACGAGGGGCGTTAAAATTGGCCAAGCTGAAGATTCAGAATGCCGAATTGGATGTGGTGGACACAAAAGCACAGATAGACTATAAGATAACAGCAGCCATTAACGAATGGAACACTACCCGAGAGCAGACTGCCCTGTATCAACGCACGGTGAGCGACTATCTTGGGCTGTTGGAGGGTGAAAGAGAGAAATTCGTGGCAGGAGAAAGTTCCCTTTTCATGGTCAACTCCCGCGAGTTGGGCTACATCAATGCGCAGATCAAATATCTGGAGTTACTGACCAAGAACCGGAAAGCAGATTTGACCACCAACTACTCATTGGGTATTTTGAATGATGACTAGCCCAAATTGGGCCATGCATCAAGTATGCTCTTCTCGTGTAAATGGTTGAGCTTCGTACAGTTCAGACACAATGTCCAGAGCAAGTGTAAGCGCGCTGCTCACCCATCACTCAAAATTATTGGCTGGCATCTTCCAAGTGCTAGAACAAAACCGTTCGATAGTGGTTAATACAAAAGTAATAGTAATGCTATTAACGCGTTTCACTTATCATGATAACAGGCGCCAACATAAAGAACAGTGGTATTGAATGGTGGGCACGGTTTAATTCTTGTTCAGAGAAAGAGTGGTACTATTTGAAACGTTCTATTTCAGCCTGTTTTCTGGTTCTAATAGCCGGTTTGCTCAGCATTGACGGTCTTCGGGCTCAGACCCCCGAGCGCATTGCATCCATAGGAGAAATCCAAAGAGGTAACAACCTTCTATCAATGGCCATCTGGCCTGAGGCGCTTTCGGCTTTTGACAATGCAATAATCCTAGACCCGTCTTTTGCTACTGCGTACATGAAAAAGGCCAATCTATTGGCCAAGATCGGCAGAACGGTTGAGGCCGAACAGTTATATGCAAAAGCAATTCAACTGAATCCATATTCAGCTTACATATACGATTCCAGGGCCAAATCACGCATGCTTGCTCAGAATTACAAGGATGCCTTGTCTGACCTTCAACTGGCCGTTGGGCTGAATGGAGAAGACCCTGAATTGCGAGACAGGCTTATTGATGACCTGATGCTTACAGGTAATTATGAGGATGCCTTGAAGCAGATAGATTCTCTACTTATGGAAGATTTCAGAGTTGGTTATGAACTAGAAAAGAAAGCGCTCATACTGTTGCTGGAGAACGATGCAGATCAGGCCATACAGGTAATAAGCACCGTTATATCCCTGAATCCGGGTTCTGCGTTTGCTCACGATCTGTTGGGTATTGGGCTTTTACTTAACGATAGACCATCTGAGGCGCTTGAAGAGTTCTCCAGAGCATTGGAGCTGGATTCCGTTATGGTGAATGCTTACCATAATCGTGCAATTACCAACCGCATACTTGGTAATAACCAAGGAGCTTTGCACGATCTGAACAAAGCGTTGGAACTCAGCCAGAACAGCTACCGGCTCTATTACGCTCGAGCCGTTATCAAGAAAGAAATGGGATTGGTAGATCAGGCTCTTGCAGACTACAACGAGGCCATTCGTATAAATGATGAGTTTGAAGACGCGCTGTACAACAGGGCTTATACGCTTAACCTCATCGGCAGAGTTACAGAAGCTTTGGACGATCTTGAAAAACTATTGGACGAAAATCCAAATGAAGCGGAAGCATGGAATCTGAGAGGCAATCTGAAGGTTCTTTATGCTGAGTATGCTCAGGCCATTGCCGATTATGACAAGGCAATTTCGCTGAACCCGAACACCGCCCAAGCGTACTACAATCGAGGTCTTGCAAACCTGATGCTCTATCGTTTTACAGATGGATGCGAAGATCTGAGAACAAGCTCAAGCATGGGTTTTGAGCAAGCCAAGAAGAAACTAGAAGCATTCTGTCAGCAATGAAACAATTGGTAATCCTCATCCTTCTTCTTGCGGCTGTGCAAGATGGGAACGCACAGAAACACCACAGATACAGGGTTTACACAGATCTGGATCTGGCCTTGCGTCAACCTGAAGATGTTATTGGGCTTGATCTTTCGCGCAGCGCGGGAGTTGATCTGGAAAAGCTACTGCCACTTTTCGTAAACCTGGAATATCTGGATCTGAGCAACCAGCATCTTTCCTATGTGCCAACCAGCATCGCCAACCTTAATAAACTGCGGTTTCTCAATATGAGTGGTAACGAATTCATCACCTTACCTCAATCACTTTCACAACTGAGTAAACTGGAAGAGATACGATTAGACCGGGATGTACGATTGAACAAGGATCAGGCCTTGCAGGTACTTACAGAGCTGCCATTGCTTAGAACGCTCTCTTTACGGGCCGATTCCATCACTTACATACCCTTGGCCATTGGCAAACTGAAAGGATTAAGATCCCTCAATTTAGGAGGGAACCAGATACAGGCATTGCCAGATACGTTGGCAAGTTTGGTAGAGCTTGAAGAACTATTTCTTGACGCGGAAGCACAACTTGACCTTAAAGAAGCATTTGAAATACTAGGCAGGCTGCCCAATCTACGGTACTTGCATCTGGAAGATAACGGCATAAGTGAGATTCCGGCCAATTGGAGCAACCTGAAGCAGTTGGAAAAACTGTACCTCGGTAGGAACCAGATCCGAGACCTGAGAATGAATATTGAAAGAGCGGGCAAGTTGAAGTTCATAGACCTGGATGGGAATCCACTAAAAACCGGAATGAGAGACGATCTGCAACGAACAGGCATCAGGTTCAAATTCTAACAGCAAGGACAAATGATACTATTACGCATAGTCAGTAAAAGTGAAGGCAAGATCGAGGAGATTGCTGAAACACTTCTTAGAGAAAGACTCATCATGGATGTGAACATAAAAAGAGACCTGGAGCGTGCAGAAATGGTGAACGACAAACTGATTCTAACACCGGTTTATCTGCTCACCGCAAAGACGAGAGCAACTCTTTTTGATGCGATCGACCAGTTGTTAAATGACCTCTATCCCGGACACATGCCAGAGGTTTATGCCATTCCTATCATGCAAATGGATTGGAAACAAGCTCAAAGCCTTACAAGAGATGTGCAGTCGGTGTCTAAGAGGGCAAGGCTGAAAAAGCTACTTCGTAGGGTAAGCGGAGGAGGTAGGTCAAAATCATGAATTTCATGTGATGTATATGGCAAGATAAAAAGGGCACGATCACATGATCGCGCCCTTAGCACAAACTGAAGCGATCCAACCCTCAGTTTGTTTCTTGCCCCACCTTGGTTTGAACTGAAGTGGAAATGGAAATGGTGGCGTTTATGGCAAGTTCGGTAGAGTTTTCAATGGCCTTATCCACCATCTCATGCACTTTTATTCTGGAAGCATTAAGCTCTTTGATGCGCTTGTGAGAAGCTGCGGTATCTGTTCCAGTTTCAAAACCACGGATGATCTTCACATTATGGAATCTCACCTTATCCTCTAGAATCGTAAGTAGAACTTCTCGTGCTTCCTGCGGACTGAATGTCCCATTTATCAATTCGATTTCCTCTGTTTTCATGACTCTGAGCTCTATTGTCCTTGACCCAATGAATACGCTGGCTTACCATCGAATTCATACAGGTTTTCTGTCTTTATCGTATCGATGTTGTTGTCGGCCGCACTGCCAAGCAAGTTTACAATGTGTTTCTTTTCTATGGCGTGTCCGTTGGCCGGTGTGAAGCGGCATCTCCAGTGATCCGTGCAGAATGTTTCCTCAAATCCCTCTGGCCAAACCTTGATGCCTCGGTTGGTTATCATGGAAAGCATCAGGTCGTGGTTGTTCATGTGCTTGCTCAGTTGTCCGGCCAGTTCTTCGGCATTTCTACCGGACCAGTGCACGAACACATCCACTCCAACCAAGTCTTTTTTGGCAGCAGGTTTTTGGGTGGCTTTTGGCGGAGTGAAGGCTTTGCCATCTTTGTAGGAGACCGCTGCAAGTTGCTTAGGCATTTTGCCCAAATTCGAAATCACCGCATCGGCAAATTCTTGTGTTCCGACCAGTTTTGCACTGGCACCTTCCGTGTAAACATCTTTGGTGTGAATTCCTTCTTCGATGGTGGCTAGCCAAGCATTATGCACTTTTTCGGCCACCGTGTTCTGCCCTATGTGGTTCAGCATCATAATGGCGCCATGGATCAATCCCGATGGATTGGCCTTGTCTTGCCCTGCCAATCTTGGAGCCGACCCGTGAATGGCCTCGAACATGGCGCAGCTCTCGCCAATATTGGCCGAACCTGCCAAACCTACTGAGCCAGCTATCTGTGCTGCCACATCTGAGAGCACATCTCCGTAGAGATTCGGCATTACGATCACATCGAAGTTCTCTGGCGTGTCCGAAAGTTTGGCTGCGCCTATGTCAACGATCCAGTGCTCATTCTCAATCTCAGGATATTCTGGTGCAATCTCATCAAACACGCGGTGGAAGAGTCCATCCGTCTGCTTCATAATATTGTCTTTGGTAAAGCAGGTTACCTTCTTTCTACCGTACTGACGTGCGTATTCAAAGGCGTATCTAATGATCTTCTCACAACCCGGGCGGCTGATCAATTTGAGGCACTGCACTACTTCATCGGTCTGTTGGTGTTCAATGCCCGCATAAAGGTCTTCCTCATTTTCGCGGATAATGACCACATCCATTTTCGGGTGTTTGGTGCGCACAAAAGGATGCAAGCTGGTGCATGGTCTCACGTTGGCATACAGTCCCAGCATTTTACGGGTAGTTACGTTCAAACTCTTGTAACCACCGCCCTGTGGCGTTGTGATCGGTGCCTTCAGAAAAACCTTGTTTCTGCGGATGCTGTCCCATGCATCCTTACTAATGCCCGAAGTGTTTCCCGAGAGATAAACCTGTTCGCCCACTTCTATGTGATCGATCTCCAGCTGTGCTCCTGCAGCTTCAAGAATTCGGAGGGTTGCGTCCATTATCTCCGGACCGATACCATCTCCTTTTGCAACTGTAATTCGTGTCATGGCTTTTTGTTTTTTGAGTTTGACGTTGCAAATTTGGGACACCAAAAACATAACCGAAAGTTTATTGTTTTTATCTTACGCATAAGGATTGATTATGAATTTCACACTTCACCAACTGCAGGTCTTCCTCAAGATCACACAAACGGGCAGCATTACCAAAGCGGCCAAAGAGCTATACCTCACACAGCCAGCTGTCTCCATTCAGTTAAAGAATTTGCAAGACCAATTTGATGTTCCGTTAACGGAGATAATTGGCCGTAAAACCCACATCACCGATTTCGGATGGCAAATAGCCGAGGCAGCCAGCAACATTCTGAAAGAGGTGGAAAGCATTAACTACCAGACCATGATCCATAAAGGTCTGCTGGCAGGCAAGCTGAAACTATCCGTGGTGTCAACTGGTAAGTACGTGATGCCCTACTTCCTCACGGAGTTTCTGAAACAGCACCAAGGCGTAGAACTGTCTATGGACGTAACCAACAAATCACGCGTGGTTGAGAGCCTGGAGAACAACGAAGTGGATTTCGCGCTGGTCTCCATTCTTCCTGAGCACTTGGATCTTGATTCCATTACGCTCATGCCCAACAAACTCTTTCTCGTTGGCAAAGATGTTCCGGAAAACGCCCATTCCGATAAACCGAACGGAATTGAAATACTCAGTAATCTCCAACTGATCTACCGCGAGCAGGGTTCTGGAACCAGACTTACCATGGAACGCTTTCTTAAGGAACACGGCATTTCAACCAGAATGAAGTTGGAACTGACCTCCAATGAAGCAGTGAAACAGGCGGTGCTGGCAGGAATTGGATATTCCATTATGCCGTTGATCGGCATTCGGAATGAATTGAAAAGTGGGGAACTGAAGATAATTCCTGTTAAAGGGCTGCCGCTCGAAACCAATTGGCACCTTACTTGGCATAAGCAGAAGCGACTGTCGCCAGTTGCAACGGCCTTTGTGGCTCATCTTGTTTCCAATATGGATAAGATAGAAGAAGAATGGTTTCACTTCAGTAAGTGAATGGTGTAGTGTTCTGCGCAGAATAAAAACTGCTCTCATGGTCAACTCCTTAGAATTAGGCCACATCTTGGCGCAGATCAAATGGTAAGAGCGGTTGATCGAGAATTCAAAAGCCATTCTTTCAATTGATCATTCGGCAGGAATTATAATCCGCATATATAGAAGCAAAAGACCCGCTCAGCAAGTGCCGAGCGGGTCTTTGTCTTTCCTTTATAAAATGGGCTTACCGGTCTTTCGCAGCAAATTCGGTCTCCTTAACGTAGCGGTCTGCAGTAATGATCTCGCCTTTCGCGTAATGAATCTCCAAATAAGCATTGGCAAATTCATCCCAAACACGGAACTCGCCATGACGTTTTCCATCAACGTAACTTAACTCGGCCGTTTTCGTGCCGTTTTCAGCATAGGTTATCCACTTACCATCAGGAACTCCATCCTTAAAAAAGCCTGTTTCCTTTACTGTTCCACTCTTGTGGTAGTTGGTAACGGCCACAAGGTTATGTCCACTTTTTACGTATTCACTCTTGAGGGCTCCGTTTTCGTAATTCGTCTTCACCGTATTTTGTGCCACGCAAGTCGCACTCACCAATACCACTAAACTTAAAATCGCTGCTTTCATGACGCTTACTTTATAGTTCAAAGTTACGCAAAAATTAATTCACTTAACATTAACGTAACATTAGAATAACGAATAGGCCCTCAAATTGTTTCACCTGAGTTCAAAATAGAGCAAATGATAACATTAGAAAATGATTACCTGTATGTTAAGATAAACCCAGAAGGGGCAGAACTGACCAGTTTTTTAGACAAACGCGATGGTGTGGAACACATGTGGTGTGCAGACCCGAAGTTTTGGCCACGCAGGGCTCCAATTCTTTTTCCATGTGTGGGAGAATCTAAACATGGTAAGATTCAAGTTAATGGTAAGGATTACCCCATGGAAAGGCATGGATTTACACGGAAACAACTTTTCGAGGTTGTTGATCAAGTAAGCGAGAGGGTGAGTCTTGAACTTGTGGCCAATGATGAAACGCTTCGACATTATCCGTTCCGGTTTGTTTTTAGGGTTACTTACTTGCTAAATGAGACCACGCTCGAACACCAATTTGAGGTTGAGAATATGGAGGAGGAAGTACTTGGATTTCAGCTTGGAGGGCATCCGGCATTTGCTGTTCCATTCTTTGATGGAGAACAATATGACGATTACGAGATACGCTTTGATGAACCACAGACTTTGGACCGACACCTGCTAACGGATAAGGGTCTTTACAGCGGAGAAACTCGGAGTTTCATGCAGAATGGATCCGGTATTGGCCTTTACTACGACCTATTCAAAGAAGATGCACTGGTTTTTAAGCACATACCGTCAAAGCGGGTTTGGATTCAACACAAGAAAGGAGGTAAACGACTTCAGGTGGATTATGACGGGTTTCCGCATTTAGGAATATGGTCAAAACCAGGAGCAGATTATGTTTGTTTGGAGCCTTGGATCGGCTGCGCAGATAATGCGGATCAACCAGAAGATTTTTTCTTGAAGGATAGTATTATCAAGCTCCGAAAGGGAGAGCGTTTTTCTACCTCTTTTAAGGTTACTGCCCTTGCTTAATTGCTGGCACGTTTTTTCAATTCTTCATTTGCCTTTTCAAGCTTTTTGAGCATTTCTCTTTGCAAACGCTCGGTCTCTTTCTGTTTGCTTATGTCCATGCCAATGCTTACTACTTTGGTTACGTTTCCATACTCATCGAGTATGGGTGTGTAGCTTATATTGACCCAGATAGAATTACCGTTCTTTTGCCGTAGTTGATTGTCTGAAGTAAATGATTTGCCCGCTTTCAGTTTCTCGTAGGTCATTTCCACAAGGCGTTGGTTGGTATTTGGGCCCGCAACTACCGACCATGGTTCTTTACCTATGATTTCCTCTGAAGAGTATCCGGTAATGCGCTCAAAGCCTTTGTTGGCCCAAATGGTTGTACCATCAGGCTCGTGGATCAAAACGCCATTTATGGTTTCTGAGGCCACCAGAGAGAGGGTTTCAATTCTTTCCTTGTCCAGTCTTCTTGAGGTAATGTCTTCTGTAATTCCGGCAATGCGTGAAACACGTCCGTCTGTGCCATATACTGGAAAGGCCCGGTCTCTTACCCATTTAACCGAGCCGTCCTTCATTCTTAGCCGATATTCGGAATCGTAAGTTCCTTGAATGGCATTTTCTCGGAATTCTCTTGTTGCGCGCTCCAGGTCATCTGGGTGAATTGCTGATGACCATGACCTTGAATCTTTGTAAAGAGACTCTACAGAAAGGCCGTAAAGTGTTTCGTACTGTGGACTTACATAAAGCACTTCATTCAACTTCCAATCAGTAAGCCAGAAAACCTCTCTTATGCTTTCTGCCATGTCTCTGAAGAGTTGTTCGCTATTGCGCAAAGCAACTTCCATGTCATGTCGCTCGGTCATATCTATGATGATGCCATCCATTCTTTCAGGGTTTCCGTCCTCATCAAACGTCACCCTACCGCGCCCATGCAGGTATTTTATACCATCTTCTGTTTTAACCCTGTATTCAGAACTGTAGTCTCCGCTTCTGAGCGCTTCCATTATTCGGCTCTGAATAGAGTTGCGGTCTTCCGGATACAACAGATCCAAGAAATCCTGTGGGGTCAGTTCTCTGCGCTCAAGACCATATATTTCAAAGCATCGATCGTCCCAGTTCAGTGTATTTTCTTTAATAAGCCAGTGCCATACTCCGATCTGTGATTCCTGTAGCGTAAGTTCACGCTGTATCTGTTCTGCCTTTGCTTGTAGTTCAGCTTCTACCTTTTCTGTCACATCCTGAAGTGTACCTATGAGGCGGGTAATAACACCATCTGCGTTCAGAACTTGTTTGGCACTTGAAATAACATGCTTGACCTTGCCTGAACGCAACAGAACGCGATACTCGATAACAGGTTCGATTTTTTCCGTCAGATCTCGGGTGGTAAGTTCATTGACGTATTCAAGGTCTTCAGGGTGGATAAAGCTCTTTACATCAGCAATTGTTATCGGACCTTTTTCGGTTTCATAGATACGGTACATCTCTTCTGACCACCAAACATGATCAGTACCAATATCCCATTCCCAGCTTCCAACTTTGGCAATTTTTTGGGCCTCATTCAGCGAGGCCTCGCTACTTCTCAATTGTGCTTCGCTTATTTTAAGTTCCAGTTGGATCTTGTGTCGTTGGAGTGCCTTTCTAATTGCAACAGGTAGTCGCTTAATCGTGGATCTCAGAATGTAATCTTCAACACCTTCTGCAAGTAGATCTATGGCAATGTCTTCGGATAGGTCGAATGCCAATAGGATGAATGGAACTTCCACATCCGTTTTCCTAACAAGGTCAAGCAGTTTAATTGCGTTGGTTCCTTTAAGGCTATAAGGACAAAGTATGACGTCTGCTGCAAACTCACCCAGAACGGTTTCAAGTTCAGATTCAGAGCGGGCTACCTGATGCTCAAAATAAAGCTCAGCATCCCTAAGTTCGCGAAGAATGGTTTCAGATTCCGCATGAAAATCCTCAACGAGAATAATTTTTATGGCAGCGTTAGAAGCAGACGACATAAGAGTTGAACTTTTACTGAAATCAACGGTTAACGTTACATATCTCCCTAATCGATGGAGTAACTTTGTTGTCCAAACTCTAAACTACATCATTCATGAAAACATTCATTTTTCTCTTAGCCGCATTTTTTACACTTCCAATTTCAGAGGTACCACAACTTCAGATAGGAGAAAAGGCCCCTAAGACCGACCTCCAACTACTGAATATTGATGGTAAAACAACTACCCTTTCAGACCTAAAAATGGACAAGGGTTTGTGCGTGATCTATTCTTGCAACACATGCCCATGGGTAGTTGCGTGGGAAGACAGATACAACGAGCTCTACAAAGAGTGCACAAATGCAGGAATCGGTTTCGTTTTGGTAAACTCAAACGAAGCAAAGCGCGAAGGCGATGATAGTCTGGAAGAGATGAAAAAACACGCAAAGGAGAAAGGGTACTTCGATTTTGCCTATGTGATAGATAAGAACCACGAGTTGGCAGACGCGTTCGGAGCAACAAAAACACCCGATGTTTTTCTTTTCGATTCAGACATGAAACTGGTTTACAAAGGAGCAATTGACGACAACTCCAAGGATAAGGAGGCGGTTGAAGAGCCTTATTTGAAAAAGGCTATCAGCAGCATGGCCGCAGGCGAAATGCCAAACCCAGCAGAAACCAAAGCTTTGGGTTGCAGCATTAAGAGAATCAAAAGCTAAAGACCGAGTTCGGAAAGAACTTTTTCAAGGTCGCCTTCTGCAAAAGACCCCTCATGGAAATGGCGGGTCTTTTTTTGTGCGTTTACGAAAATGGTTGCTGGCAGCGCCCCGGTCCATTCTTCACTCACGCGCGGAATCCATTTGTTGGGCTTGTCCTCGTCCATCAACAACACCTCACTCTGTATCTGCTTTTCTTTCAGAAACGGAATCACTTTTGAGTCCAATTGAGAGACGAAATCGAGTGTTACCAGTAGCACTTTACGGTTAGTTCCTTGAGAATTGACGTGGAGGTTTTCGAAGTAGGGAAGTTCCTTCACGCAGGGTCCACACCAAGTGGCCCAAAAATTCACAATGTAAGTAGTGTCTCCACCGTTTTCCAGGCGTTTTTCAAGTTGATCAAGACCAATTACAGGTACGTTTTGAGCGGTTCCATTTGCGATAAACAAAAAACCAAACACCGCAGTTATGACTGCGGATTTAAACAACGGTCGACCTGTAATTCTCATATAGTAATCGTGTAATTCCATCCGAAAGACCGAACTCCGGTACAATAATGTCTTTGATCTTGGCGCGCTTCAGAATGGCTCTAAAGATCTCACATGCCGGAACAATTACGTCCGCACGGTCTGGGTTCAGGCCAAGCTTAGCAATGCGTTCTTCATAGGTCATCTCGCGCAGCATTACATGTAAGGTTTTCAGTTGGCTGCGCTGCATGGGCAGTCTACCAGGAATCTCAGCCATTTTGTACAGCTTATTGATGTTTCCACCCGATCCGATAGCATCCAATTTCTCCAACCCTTCCGTGTTCTTTTCCACCCAGTTCAGCAGCTTGTCCCAATATTCAGGCTCAACTTTATTGTTAAGCAAACGCAAAGTTCCAATTCGGAACGAACGACTTGCCACGGGTTTGTTCTCACTGAAAACTGTCAGCTCCGTACTACCGCCACCAACATCAATGTACAGGTAGCTTCTGTCATGGAACAGCTTCTCCTCAAAATGGTTCGAGAAGATGATGTCCGCCTCCTTTTTACCTTGAATAATTTCGATATCGAGACCCGCTTCTTCCGAGATGCGCTCTACCAGTTCTTCGCCATTGGTGGCATTACGCATGGCCGATGTAGCGCAGGCACGGAACGAAACCACGTCATGTACTCCGAGCAGTAAACGGAAAGCCTTCATGGTATCAACCAGCTTGTTGCCTTTGGTTGCACCGATGGCGCCTGTGGTGAATACATCTTCACCCAAACGAATAGGCACGCGGACAAGTGATGATTTCTTGAAAACCGGGTCGCCAGCCCCTTCAAATACGTTAGTAATAAGCAGTCTTACCGCGTTTGAACCAATGTCAATAGCCCCAAATTTCAGCACGTGCTCTCTCGTTTATTGTAATGGATTGAAGGCCTAAAGTACGGGATAATTGAGGGCCGAAACGAGAATCAGGCCACTTCTTTTGGGAACAGAGAAAACGCTTTTTTGCCTTTTGTTTTGGTAATGTCTGACCAACTTTCAATAGGCAGTTCAACGGCAAAAACCCCACAGGTTGGCAGGTTGTAAAGCGATTCGTCCTGAAGCTGATTGATAAGCGATGTAAATGATGGGTTATGGCCGAAGATCATCAGCGTTTCAATGGAATTTTCCACATTTCCGATAAGCTGTAGCAACTGGTAGGTTGATGCCTCATAAATGCTTTCATTCGCACGAATACGCTGCAATGGAAAATCCAACTTTCTGGCAATAATAATGGCCGTATTCATGGCTCGGATTGCCGGACTTGATAGAATCAGATCGGGAAAAACATCCATACCAAGCAACTCTTCTCCGATGGTAAAAGCATCATTAATGCCACGCGGCTTCAGCGGACGGTAAAAATCCTCTAGGTCAGGATACGCCCAACTCGATTTGCCATGACGGACAATGATCAGTGTCTTCATTGTAAACCGAATTTAGACACATTACCGTTATAGAACGAACGGGGTAATGATTCCTTAACGAAGCGTTCTTATTCCACGAATGTGAGAACGTCTTTGCTTTCGCTTAAATAGGTGTCGAGCGAGGCTTTCATTTGTGGTTCCGATAGACCAAGCAGTTTGCCCAATTCCTCGTTCAACGTGGTGGCATATTTGTCGGCAACTGGTTTTTCGAAGTACAAACGACCAGTTCTACGAATCAAAAAATCCGAAAGCTCCGTGATCATTTCATTCTCGGCACAATACCGAAGTTCAGCTTTCAGAATTTCGAGGGTTCTATCGCTTGCGTTGAAGTCAATATCGCTGATTATCTGAATGGCGTTGTTACCATACTTATGGAACAATCCGCTGAGCTCGGTCTCAGTCAGTTCAGTTTCACCGATTTCTGCCACAAACGCCTTGAAACTGTGTAGCAAACCACCCGCAAGTTTTCTGCTCGATGATTTCGAAAGCGTGAAAGCCATTCCATCCGAAGCTTGTAATTGTCTGAAAGCAAGGTCAACGGTTCGTTCTGCCATCTTACGGTAACCCGTCAATTTTCCGCCAGCAATGCTGATCAGACCATGCTCCGAAATAAAGATTTCGTCCTTTCTTGAAAGTTCAGAAGGTGATTTTCCGTCTTCATGAATCAGCGGCCGAAGTCCAGCCCAAGTGGATTGGATATCGGCTTCGGTCAAAGGCTCAATGTCGAATGCATTATTGGTTGCGTTCAGCACGTATTCCACGTCTTCTTTGGTTACGTGTGGCCGCTCAATTTTGTCAGTATAGGTAGTATCCGTGGTTCCCACGTAGGTAGCATTATCGCGCGGAATGGCGAAGATCATTCTCCCATCGGCCACATCGAAATAAACAGCTTGCCGAAGCGGGAACCGCTTGTGATCAAAGACCAAATGAATTCCTTTGGTCAGGTGCAGGCGCTTGCCTTTCACCTCCTCATCTTTCGACCGCACATTATCAACCCATGGGCCAGCCGCATTGATTGTTCGCTTGGCTTTGATTTGGAAGGAAGTGCCTGTTTTCAAGTCTTTTACCTTAGCCCCAGCAATGTGTTTTTTCTTGTAGGTGAACTCCTCAAACTCGCAATAATTCAGGAGTAAAGCACCGTCTTCTGTAGCCGTTTTCGCCACTTCAATCACCAAACGGGCGTCATCGCTACGATATTCCCAGTAGAGAACGCCCGCTTCCAATCCGTCTTTTTTCAGCAGCGGCTCGCGGTTTAAGGTCTGCTTACGATCAAGCACCGAACGCCTTTCGCTACGCTTAACACCAGCCAACCAATCGTATGTGTAAATGCCAAAAGAAGCGGAGGTTTTTCCGAACGAACCGCCATCGGTAATGGGGAGCAACATCTTTTCCGGGATAACCAGATGAGGCGCGTTATGGTAGACCGTTTTTCGCTCGTGGCCCACTTCGCGCACTAAGCCAAACTCCAATTGCTTCAGATAGCGCAGGCCGCCATGGATGAGTTTAGTACTACGGCTGCTCGTTCCTGCAGCGAAATCCTGCTTTTCTACCAGCGCCACTTTCAGGCCGCGACCAGCGGCATCAAGCGCAATTCCAACTCCCGTAATGCCACCACCGATAACAAGAATATCGAACGTCTCCTTTTGGAGCTTTTCTATGACTTCTGATCGGTCTTTTGCGGAGAACATGGCGCGTTTTCTGGCCGCGAAGTTAGTGGTTCGTTTCCGTTAAACTGAGTTCAAACCATTAATGTTTGAAGAGGCTCGAATCAGGTTCTAAGCTGATGTTCTCATCGCCTGCCTGATAAGGCAGATACGTTATGATGAATTGGAACATCTCGTCTGTGGTTTTCATGTTTCCAGCCACGGGTTCCACAACGGTTTTTGGTGGGCCGTAAGGGTTGTTCGGGTTATTAAGGGTGTTATCGTAAACCCCTTCGGCATGAATGACAGAGCCTTTTGGGATTTTAAGCATGTGGTGGAACGTGTAGAAATACTGCCACCGGAAATCCCATTTTGGAATGGAAATGAGTGGAATTGTATCACCATTCGGTGTTAAGGCCCAAGCCTTGAACGACCGCCCGATCAAGTGCATGTGCGGATTGATAGTAAGCAGAGACAAGTCTTGCGGAACTCGGTAGTTGGTCTGTACGCTCATGACCTTGTTCGGAGGAACTACCAATGGCGGCACAACAGGCGTTT
This sequence comes from Flavobacteriales bacterium, assembly GCA_020635535.1. GTDB lineage: Bacteria > Bacteroidota > Bacteroidia > UBA10329 > UBA10329 > UBA10329. The sequence continues at coordinate 105,597 of JACJZP010000010.1, forward strand.
CGCCAAGTGTTCCCATCATCAACTCTTGTATTGGTCGTTTTGGTGGCTGATCGGTAAAGAAGATGTTGAAATACGACCTATCATAATCATCAACTGGTGTTGGGCCGTAATGAATGTTACGAATGAGAAACGCGGCTTTGCGTTTAACGGGAATGGTTCCAATTCCATCGGGATACATAGCGGGCAGAACACCTGGCAGGTAATTGCTCACCGAAGGAGAAAGAACCGGAAACGTACCATCATCATTTGCGATTTTGAGCTTACCGTACATGCCTCGGTTGCCCGAATCTTTGTCCTCAACCGCAAATTGACCCTCAAAAACATTGGCCTTGGCGCCTTCCTCATAATTCATGAGGTGTCCATTCATGTGATGAACCAAATTGCGATTACCAGGCACAAACTCTATCAGTCGGATGAACGTATCGTGCTCCAACTCAAACGGAACTTTCACGGCCATGAACTTGTCCAAATTGTCTCCTTCCAGAAAAATGGAATCCTGGAAATGAACAACTAGGTCGGGTGTCCCAAACTCTGAACCATTGGGGAAGCTTGGTGGCTCGGGAGCGGTTCCAGAGCCCTCTTCTTTGCCATCATCCAACCATTTTTGGAGCATTGCTATTTGGCGGTCGGTAAGAAAACGCTCACCAACAAAAGAGCGATAATTCGGGTCTGCTGGCCATGGCGGCATATAACGGTCGGCCGTTACATCGCAGATCATTTTTGCCCTTTTGGCCACATCGCGGTATGTGATCATCTGAAAGGGCGCTCCTCCGTCAGCGCGATGACATGGTGTGCAATTGTGGTGGATAATTGGTGCTACATGTTCGTTGAACGTGACTTTTTCGGGAAGGTCAAAATCCTGCTGGTTGAATGTACCACAACCTGCAAACAACACCAGTAGCGCTATCAACCTGTATCGACTCATTCTATCAGGCATCCAATTGGTTTGGTGTGCTTGGGTTTGATTGGTTTTTCCTCTCGCCAAGCAATCAGGGCATTCTCCAGATAATGGTCAGAAACCTCCAATTTCTTCTTGCCAAGGTCATTAACCCAATTATCGATTTTGCCGCTGTACAGAATCTCGCCTTGACGGTTGAGTACAAAAACCTCTGGCGTAGTGGTAGCGCCTAATTCATGAGCCAATTTGTTGCCATCATCAAACAGCATGTCGAATGAAAGGTCGTATTTCAACGCAAAGCAATCAACCTCTGTAGGGGAGTACCATTCTTTAGAATAAACTCCGTAAAAGGCGATGCTGTCCGAAGCGAAATTCCGCTCCAAATTCCGCATGGCCAGTGTGTAATTGATGCACAGCGGGCATTCCGGAGAAAGGAAGTAAATGATGGAAAGAGCGTTCTCATACGGGTTAATGGTTGTTTCAGAGTCCTCCAAATCCCAAAGCGAAATGTTTCGGATATCTGGATTGCTAGCGCACCCAATAAAAAGAATCGGAAAAAGTAGAAGAAACGACCTCACAGGTTCAAAGGTAACCAGCTGAGTTATTTCAACTCATTCAGGCTCCAGTCGTATTCGTAGAATGAATACTTAGGGTTGAGTTTGACTTTCTTAAGCAGGTATTTCTGAATGAACGGAATAACTTGGTCTTTTCCTCCGAAATCGGCTGCGTACCAATCGAAGATCTGCGAAACCTGCGCATTTGGCCCATTCAAACGGATAAAATCTGGGTCGTTGATAACGGCCCGTGTTTGGCTTTCCAATTGCTCTTCCAGTTCCTTTCCGCTGTACGCGAAAGAAGCCAACTTCGGACAACCTTTGGCTGCACAGACCAATACAAAATGCAAGCGTGCATCAGGAAATTGCTTCATCAGAATCTCCTTTTCAAGTTGATTAAGCGTTACTTGTTTTCCTCTCAGGTTGAAGGTTTGCTTTTCGAAGAAGCCATCAATTTTCAGAGGGCTTTCCGTAGGATAACGGCTTACGATTCCCTTAATGACAAACACATTATAAACGTTGATGAGAAAAGCTTTCTCGTCATCTCCCTTATACAAAGGCGCTCGGTTCAATTGAATGATCAGCGCGTTCAGTTCGGAAAGATTCTCTTTAATGCCAGAGTAATCAACCGCCCCATTTTTCACATTCTCGCGGAAAAAGCCATCAAAGTCTTGCGCTTGACCAACAAGGGAAAGAACAGAGAGGAAAAAAGGAAGAAACGTTTTCATGCGGCTGGCAGAACGAAGATTATGCCAGATCACCACGGGTTTTCAAGATCTTTGGCCGTGTAGCGATGATGGTTGGTAATGAAGTTGCTCTTTTCTGGAGCCCGCAATTGCAGCGGGTCCTTTTTCCCAATTCGAGACAGGAATGCAATCGGAGTAAGAATCAGATGGTAAACAAGGAAAAGCAGAATAGCGGCATTTACCTTCCCGATTTTCTCTCCGACCCAAAGCCAAGACTTCTCAATGATAACAGCGGCTTTTTCGCTAAGAGCAGAGAGGAACAGCACCGAAATAGCGATGACGAGAAAGGCAATGGTTTTCTCTTTGAAAAGCAGATGCAGGCCGCAGAACCCTGCTACCATTACAAGAATGTTCTTGTAAACCTTTTGCATCAAAATAGGGTGTAAACGAACGGTGCAACGGCTGTCCCGCCACCCATTACAATCAGAATTCCGAGTAGGAGCAATACAAGTACAATCGGTGTAAGCCACCACTTCTTGCGCTCCATTAAGAATTTTATGAGGTCAGAAAATGCTTCCATTTGGGTAAACTATCGAGTTTGTTGATCAACTCCTTTGCGAAAATACGGTTTCCCTCCGCGTTCCAATGTCCATCATATCGGTAGAATGGGCTGGTTTCGGTTTGTGGAAATTTTGGGTTCAACAAAGGAAACTCAAGATCATTCGAGGTGATGGTCATTGGCAAGTCAGCATTAAGCGTATCGCAACCGCTAACATTAAAGCCGAGTTCGCTGAGTGGTTCAAGTTCATCGGGGACTCCGTAAGGTCTATTTGGCATGTTGATGAACAATGGTTCTGCACCATTCGATTCCGCAATGAATTTCAGTTCTAACAAATGGTCATGCAATCGAACGATGCCTTTTTTGCAAAGAAGGTCGGAGGTGTCGGCAGCCTGCCTGAACATGTCGGGATGATGCAATGATTCGTAGATCAAGGATGGATTGAGAAGGCCATTTTCAAAGTTGGCCCGAATGGAGGCATTCAATGAATAGTATTTGGACAATTGCGATTCGTTCAGTTCTGCCAAGAGGTTTTCGGCATCGTTTTTCCAACGCGTTTGAATTGAAACCTTGGCAGGAAAACGCTTGGTGAAATTTGGAAACACCAAACCTAAATACCGCCTGAACTTTGCGTGTGAAGTCTCGCTTTCAGGTTTAGCATTCACCATGGATTTGCCCGATTCTTCAAACTCGACCAAGCGCATGAGTTGGTGTAGGTCGTTGCCTTCAAGAACGCAGACAAACACCATATCCGGCCTTAATAATGGAATGACTTT
>JACJZP010000011.1 GCA_020635535.1 Flavobacteriales bacterium
TCTGTCGCTACACTTGGAGCGCTGATCGGTTCGAAGATCGTATTCGGAAACAACCTTCCAGAAGGATATGTTCCTCTTGTATTGGAAGGGGAGGACCCTTACAAGCTGTTCAACAAGCACAAGGATTTGAAAGTGTTGAACAACCGTCCTTGGAATATCGAATCGCTACCACATTTGTTGGACGACAAGGTTACTCCGAACGATAAGATGTTCATCCGCAACAATGGATTGATTCCGGAAGATGTCGATCCGTCATCATGGACACTTACAATTGATGGTGAGTCGGTTGCAAAATCTAAGACCTATACGCTAGCCGAACTGAAGTCGAAATTCCAGCACCATACCTATCAACTAACGATAGAATGTGGTGGTAACGGTCGGGCTGAGTTCAATCCGCCAGCAAAGGGTAATCAGTGGGAATATGGAGCCGTTTCTTGTGCGCAGTGGACAGGTGTTCGCTTGGCTGATGTGCTCAAAGATGTTGGCATCAAAAGCGATGCGGTTTACATCGGCTATTACGGTGCAGATGTTCACCTGACTGGTAACCCGGAGAAAGTGGTGATTTCGAGAGGTGTTCCTATCAGTAAAGCGATGGAGAACGAAACACTACTGGCTTTTCAAATGAATGGTCAAGATATCCCAATGGCACATGGACATCCATTGCGATTGGTGGTCGGAGGTTGGCCTGCTTCGGTTTCAGGAAAATGGCTGAAGCGAATTGCTGTGAGAAATAAGGTTCATGATGGGCCGAAAATGGAAGCTCCAAGCTATCGTGTTCCATGCAAGCCTGTAGCTCCAGGAGACAAGGTGAAAGATGAGGATATGTGCATTATCGAATCGATGCCGGTGAAATCGCTCATTACCTATCCGAAAACAGGCGCCATGATCGATCAGGGAAAGAAATTGAACATCAGAGGCCATGCTTGGGCAGGTGATCTGAACGTGGCGAAAGTGGAGTATTCCATTGACTTTGGCTCCACCTGGAAATCGTGCGTTTTGGAGCAACCCGTCAATCGCTTGGCTTGGCAGCATTTCAAAGCCGAGATCTCCTTCCCAGAAGATGGATATTATGAAGTCTGGGCACGGGCAACCGATAGCCAAGGCGTTTCGCAACCCATGGTGTTGCCAGCTTGGAATCCTAAAGGTTATTTGAACAACGCTTGCCATCGCATTGCGGTTAAGGTGAACTGAGATGGTTGACCCGCAGAAGCAAAAGATCCTTGATGAGGTTCACAGACACCTCAGAGCGGCAACCCGAGGCGTTGTTGTGCTGGTTATTGGTGTCATTGCATTGGTTTCCTACATGATCGATCCGTGGGAGTTGAGTTTCAAGGAGGAAAAGCCGTTGGCAGAACTTCCGAAATATGAAGCTCCGGCTCCTGAGTTTGAGAATGGAATTCATTTGGCCACAGGATTCAAGGAAGGGGAGAACCTCGATATCGTCATTGCCAACTGCACGAGTTGTCACTCGGCCAAAATGGTCACTCAGAACAGAGCTACGCGAGAGGGTTGGCAAACCATGATCCGTTGGATGCAGGAAACGCAGAACCTTTGGGATCTTGGAGATAGCGAACCTCTTATCTTGGATTACTTGGCGAAATACTATGCGCCTGAAAAGGCGGGAAGACGCCAGCCCTTGACCAACATCGATTGGTATGAACTCAAAGATTAGCCTATTTGGTTTAGTGGCTATTTTTCTGATCGCATCCTGTAACAGAAGCCCTGAGCCGAAAGTGGAAATGGTTGAATACGCGTCAACCAAATGTCTGATTGAAGCGGAGCAACTCTCAGGTTCTCTTTCCGATTACACGCTTATAGATCTTCGAAAGCCCGAAGAATTCCAAACGGGACATATACCGAATGCGCTGAATGTTTGGCGTAATCAAATTACGGATACAAGCTTTGCTTATGGCGGAATGATGCCTACCAAGCCGCAAGTTGAATCTCTTCTAAGCAAGCTTGGAATTCTGCCAATAGACACCATTGTGATCTATGATGACAAAGCTGAATGCGATGCTGCTCGGCTTTGGTGGATTCTCAAATTCTACGGTCATAATCACATCAAACTATTGAATGGCGGTCTTACTGCTTGGAGATCATCGGATGGAGTGCTTTCTACTGTTTCATCATTGAATGAATCGACTGAATATCATTTTACGGGTTCACCAGATACAACTATTCTTTCGCTCATTGGAGATGTTGAACTCGCACTCGTGGATCCGGAAGTCATGGTTCTTGACACGCGTGGCGATTCTGAACACTCTGGCTCGGAACATAAGAAAGGAGCAGCTCGCGCGGGACGAATAGATGGCACTCTGAATTTGGATTGGGCTATGTCTGTTGACTATAATGGAACCAAGAAGTTTCTGCCAGCGCAAGAACTCAAGGAAATGTATGCGTCAATCGGAATTGACGGCACAAAAGCAGTTGTCACATATTGTCATTCGGGAGTTCGTTCAGCACACACTTTATTCGTTCTTACAGAACTACTTGGTTATCGTAACATCAGAAATTACGATGGTTCATGGACGGAATGGAGTCATCGGAAGGCCAATTGATTTCCATCCGTAACTAGTGTCACAATTGGTTCTGCAAACGGCAGGTAATTTCGAAAGCTTCACATACCATCCATCAACATGAAAAAGGATCTTGAAACAAACATTATTGGAGCATTGCTAATTGTAGGAGCAATTTTTCTCCTGCTCGGCTGGGTACTCTTGCCGCATCACCTTGGCGAATATTTCGTTGCAGAAGATTTCGCAGCTGTTAACGAGAAATTCTGGACATGGATCTGGTTGTATCGAATGCACATTTTTGGCTGGGTCATCATGGGTGCAGGCCTTATGGGGTTTGCAGTTGTAACCTTTAAAAAACCTTTCCGCACAATGGTTTCGCCAGGAGCGGGAGTTCTCATTATCGGGACGTTCATCAGCGCACTGTCTGCCGCTTTCTATTACAGTTACGGGGCTTGGGGAATTGGCATGACCATGGATAAATCACCCGAGGAAGTTCAGTCGTTCTTAGATAATGTGTTGTTCATCACACATTACATAACGTGTTTGGCGCGCTTCGGAAAGGTTTTCGGTGGTGCCGGATTGGTAATGCTCGGCATTGGCCTGATGAAATGGAAAGTAATGGATAGCTGGTTTGGCATTTTTACGGTTCTGCTAGGACTGACAGCCATGGGAATTGTCATGCTTATCCCAGTCAATTTTGAAATCTATAAACCGGTTTTTTACGTGAAGGTGTTGTGGCTCGCTACAATGGGCGCGCTCATCCTAATGAAAGGTGTAAACTTATCTGAACAATCATGAGCGAATATTTAGAACTGATCCTGAACGCCATCAGCAATTACTGGGGCTGGATTGTAAGTGAAGTAACGTTTAACTACGATTACAAACCGTGGTACCAGAATTATTTCTGGGGTCTGACGGTATTGTCATTGGCCGTGTGGGGATTGGAAATTGCTTTTCCATGGCGAAAGAACCAGCCAACCGTCCGTCAGGATTTCTGGTTGGATGCGTTCTACATGTACTTCAACTTCTTCATTTTCGGATTGGTGATTTCCGGAGTCTATGCGGTTCTTGAGCACACATTCGGGCTGTTCGGAATTACGATGACATCACTGAGTTTCTTCGATTTCGCAGCCCTGCCGGCTTGGGCGCAGATTCTCATTTTCTTCATTCTGAATGATTTTGTGCAGTGGTTTACGCACGTGCTTTTGCATCGCTACGAAGTCTTGTGGAGATTCCATAAGGTGCACCACTCTGTAGAGGAAATGGGCTTTGCTGCACACCTTCGTTATCACTGGATGGAAAACGTTCTTTACAAGCCATTGAAAACGTTAGCCGTGATGCTGATCGGTGGATTTGAACCGCACCAAGCATTCTTTATCCACTTCGTGGCGATTGCCATCGGTCACTTGAACCACGCCAATGTTCGCATCACTTGGGGGCCGTTGAAGTACATTTTCAACAATTCGGTGATGCACCTTTATCACCACGTTTATGCGCTTCCGAAAGACCATCCGAATGGAGTGAATTACGGCATCAGCCTCAGCTTGTGGGATTATATTTTCCGTACGAACTACATACCTCAGAGCGAAGACGGCTCTTTCAGACTTGGATTCCCAGGCATTGAAAAATTTCCAGTACACAACTTCTGGAAACAGCTTTTCTATGGATTCGGAAAAGCCAAGTGATAAAGACTAAGTTGAACGAGTAAAGGAGCTGCATTTGTAGCTCCTTTTTTCATCATTTACATTTGGTTTCAACCACAACTCGGGACAATATGATCTCAGTAGAAGAAGCAAAATCCAGACTTCAGGCGTTAAAACCAAACCTCAATTCTGTTGAGTTGGAAGTGAAGGATTCTGTGGGATTTGTGTTGGCTTCCGATGTGAAATCACCCATTAATATGCCGCCATTTCCGCAAAGCGCGATGGATGGTTATGCTTTGGGACCAGGCGAAAGAATGGAAGGTTCCAAGTTCAAACTCGTTGGGGAAATTGCCGCAGGAAGTGCTGAGCAATTCGAATTGAATCCCAATGAATGTGTTCGGATATTCACTGGATCCGCAGTCCCGGAATCAGCTGTTTCAGTTGTGCAACAAGAATGGGTTGAACGAGATTGTGACATGATTTCGCTGACGCGCGAAGTTTTGGAAAATCAGAATATCCGTGCGCAAGGCGAACAGATGCAAACAGGTTCTGTGGCATTGGAAAAAGGAACACTGATCACACCAGCCACCATCGGATTTCTGAATATGCTGGGGATTAGAATGGTGGAGGTTTTTCGGAAGCCTTCTGTAGCTATTCTGGTTACTGGAAATGAACTTGTTCCTGCAGGAAAACCATTGGAATACGGACAGGTTTATGAGAGCAATGCCCAAATGCTGCAAACCGCTCTCAATAATGAAGGGGTTGTGTCAGAATTCCAACACGTAAAAGACTGTTTGGAGGCCACGAAAGCGGCCATTCAGAACGCATTTGATAATCACGACCTGGTTATTATTTCTGGTGGAATCTCGGTTGGCGACCACGATCATGTTGGCACCGCACTTGAAGAACTTGGCACCGAGCAAGTCTTTTACAAAGTGATGCAGAAACCAGGTAAGCCATTGTATTTCGGATTGAAAGATGGGAAGGCGGTTTTTGCGCTTCCAGGAAATCCAGCGGCCAGTCTAACCTGTTATTATGAATACGTTTTGCCGCTCGTCAGAAGATGTTTTGGAAGGAAGGATGAAACGCTTCTTTCGCTTCAATTGCCGTTTGCCTCTGGAAAAGTCTCAATCATTGGCCGTGCGCAATTCCTAAAAGCGCGAATTGAAAATGGAGCTGTTCACATTCTAGAAGGACAGAGTTCGGCCATGCTCAACACGTTCGCCCAATCGAATGCCTTGGTTTACGTAAAACCGAATTCTTCTCAACCTGAATTTGGTGAAGTCGTAGAGGTTCATTTGCTGCCAATCTGAGCATGTAACGCAAGTCACAACCAAGTTGATAGTGCGCTGGTATTTTCGTTATTTCCGTAAGGAAATAACGCCATGCAGGACATCACCATCGGTTCCAAATTCTGGATTGAGAAGAACGGTCAGTTTTTTCTTGGGAAAGGCCGTGTGGAGTTGCTGAAAGCCGTGAGAGAAACGGGTTCCATCAGCGCGGCAGCCAAAATCATGAATATGTCGTACAAAAAGGCTTGGGAATCCATCGATACCATGAATGCGCTTGCCGACCAACCTTTGGTTGAACGCAAAACAGGCGGCAAAGGTGGTGGAGGAACGGTGGTCACAGAAGAAGGTGAAAAAGCCATTCAACTTTATGAGGAGTTGATTCAGAACTCAACTGTGTTTGTCGAGTCCGAAACTGAAATGCTGGCACAATGAACCTGTTGGCAATTGATGGCATAACGGTTTTCATGGCGCTGCTTGCGGTAGTGGCTTTCCTATATGCCGCGGTTGGTCACGGTGGCGCAAGTGGCTATTTGGCGCTCATGGCGTTGTGGTCGTTTCCTGTTTCGGTTATGAAACCTACTGCGTTGGTTTTGAACCTGTTTGTAGCTGCTGTCTCGTTTATTTCCTATCAGCGAAAAGGGTACTTCAATGCCAAGTTGTTCTGGTCGTTTGCCATTGCGTCCGTTCCAACGGCATTTCTGGGCGGAATGATCGTAATTGATGCCGCCATTTACAAGAAGATTCTGGCCGTATTGCTGGTTTTCGCCATTCTGAAAATGCTGGGAGTTTTCGGTACGGAAAAATCGGAAACCAAGGAAGTCCCGTTTTGGCAAGGGATGATTGCAGGCGCTTCCATCGGGCTGTTTTCAGGAATGATCGGAATCGGTGGCGGTATCATTCTCAGTCCGTTGATCCTGATTCTCGGATGGGGAAAAATGAAGGAAGCTGCAGCGGTTTCTGCGGCTTTCATTTGGGTGAATTCCGCTGCTGGGTTGATCGGTCATTTGAGCCGTGGCGTGGTGGTTGAACCGCAGGCATTTGTTTTGGTTGCCGTAGCCGTGGCCGGTGGATTGGCCGGTGGTTACCTCGGAAGCATCAAACTCAATAATCTCACGCTGAAGCGCGTGCTAGCCTTTGTACTCGTCATCGCATGCGCTAAACTCTTCCTCACATGAAATTGACCATCAACTACTTCGGGATGATTGCGGAGGCAGTCGGAAGCTCCAAAGCTGATTTTGAGTTACATGGAAAGACCGTTTCCGACCTGAAGAATGAATTGGAAAACACGTTTCCTGACCTACTCGGAATGTCATATCAAATAGCGGTGAACCAGAAGCTGGTTTCAAGCGAAACCGAGATAATGGAACAAGACGAAATTGCGGTGCTGCCGCCTTTTGCCGGAGGATGAGATACGACAAGCAAATAGCGTTGCCCGAAGTGGGAGAAACCGGTCAACAGAAGTTGGCTGAGGCCAAGATTCTGGTGGTCGGTGCTGGCGGATTGGGTTGTCCTGCACTTCAGTATTTAGCCGCTGCTGGAGTTGGAAACATCGGGATTGTTGATGGAGATGTGGTGAACGAAACGAATCTGCACAGACAAGTGCTTTACACCAATTCCGATGTTGGGAAGCCTAAAGTTGAAGTTGCGGCTGAGCGATTGAAACAGCTCAATCCAGAAGTGGAAATCCACACATTTTCCGAGTTTCTTACTGCTGGAAATGCCATGGATATTGTTTCGAATTACGACCTGATTGTGGATGCTACAGACAATTTCGCAGCGCGTTATCGCATCAACGATGTCTGCCTGAAATTGGACAAGCCGTTCGTTTATGGAGCCATTCATCGGTTTGAGGGACAGGTTTCGGTGTTCAATTACAAAGGCGGCCCAACGTACCGCTGCTTGTTTCCAGATAAGCCTGCCGAAAACCAGATTCCCAATTGCAATGAAACGGGTGTTCTGGGTGTGCTTCCCGGAATAATTGGCACATATCAAGCGACCGAAGTTTTGAAAATCATTCTCGGAATCGGAGAGGTGCTGTCAGGAAAACTGATGACGCTGAATCTTCTCACAAATTCTACCCGAACGTTTGAGGTTTCTCGAAATGACGAACAGGTTCAGAAAGCGAAAGAAAAAGGCCTTGCCGCACGCGAAAAACATACACTATGACCAAAGAACGAAAACCGAAAAACGTATTTGTGGAAGGGGCAATTCCGCCCGAAAAGATTGCGACTTCCATTGCGCATCATCAGGTAAAAACCAATATCGGTGCGCACGACATTTTCCTTGGACAAATACGTGCTGATGAGATTGATGGTAAGATAGTTACAGCCATCGAATACTCGGCTTATGAAGACATGGCAAGTCAGGCAATCCATGAAATCCGGGAAGCAGCTTTCGAGAAGTTCGATTTGACCTGCATGCATATTTACCACAGTTTGGGACGAGTGAAGGCTGGCGAGATCTGTCTGTTTGTCTTCACTTCATCGGCTCATCGCAAGGAATGCTTTGAAGCAACACGCTTCATTGTAGAAGAGATAAAATCGAAGGCGCCCATTTTCGGGAAAGAGGTTTTTGAGGACGAAACGCATGTTTGGAAAGAGAACAGATGATTGACATTACGCACAAATCGAGCACGCTGAGAAGCGCCACGGCACAAGCGGTGGTCAAGGTCAGCAAGCCTGAAACCATCGAAGCTATTCAGAACCGAACCGTTCCAAAAGGCGATGTGTTGGAAATGGCAAAAGCCGCAGGATTATTAGGCGTGAAGAAAACTCCTGATCTGCTGCCCGATTGCCATCCGTTGCCCATCGAACACGCGAGTATTGAATACAAGATCGATGGGCTGGAAGTGACCATTCTGATGCACGTGAAAACCATCTACAAAACGGGTGTTGAAGTGGAGGCGATGCATGGCGCTTCGGTGGTGGCGCTCACTATGTATGACATGCTTAAGCCGATTGATAAAGGAGTTGAGATCCACCACATCAAACTGCTGGAAAAGAAAGGCGGAAAATCAGATTTCAACAACCGTTTCAGGGAAGACCTGCGAGCAGCTGTGGTTGTGTGTTCGGATACGATTTCGAAAGGTCAGAAAGAAGATAAGGCTGGAAAGGTCATCGTCTCCAAACTGGAAGATTGTGGCGTGAAATCAGAACGATATGTGGTCATTCCTGATGAGGTTGAGGCTATTCAGAATGAGGTTAAGAATGCCGTTGATTCTCAGATGGACCTCATAATTTTTACAGGCGGAACGGGACTTTCCAAACGGGATGTAACACCCGAGGCGATTGTCCCCATGTTGGAAAGAGATATTCCAGGAATTGCCGAAGCAGTGAGAAACTACGGACAGGAACGAACGCCTTATTCCATGCTTTCGAGAACGCTTTCAGGAGTGATCGGAGAAACGCTGATTTTGGCGCTTCCAGGTTCAACCAATGGAGCAAGAGAAAGCATGGACGCACTATTTCCGCCCTTGCTGCACATTTTCGGTGTACTGAAAGGAGCACGACACGATTGAGCGAAACCGCGAACATATTGACCGATCAGTTCGGGCGTAAGCACGATTACCTGCGCATCTCGCTCACGGAACGTTGCAATCTGCGCTGCACCTATTGCATGCCAGCTGAAGGAATTCAGCTTCGGCCACGCGATGAGTTCATGCGAACGGAAGAGGTGGTTTCCATAGCCAAGACATTCGTTGATTTGGGAGTTAAAAAGATTCGACTTACGGGTGGTGAACCGTTTGTGCGGAAGGACGCAGGAGCGGTCATTGAGGCACTTTCTGAATTACCAGTTGAGCTGAGTGTTACCACTAATGGAATTCTCGTTGACCAGCACATCGAGCGGTTGAAAGCCTGCGGAGTGAAATCCGTGAATGTGAGTTTGGATTCGCTGAAAGCAAAACGGAACACGGCCATCACCAGACGAAATTATTCCGACCGCATAATGGCGAACATTAACCTGCTTGTTGAAGAAGGTTTTGATGTGAAGGTCAACTGTGTGGTGATGAAAGGCGTGAACGATGATGAGGTGGTCGACTTCATCGCATGGACAAAAGACGCGCCTGTTCACGTTCGTTTCATAGAGTTTATGCCGTTTGATGGCAACAACTGGGATTGGAGCAATGGAGTTTCGCTCAACGAAATGCTTGAACGCACAACCAAAGCATTCGGTCCGTTCGGTTTTGAACGGATAATCGACCGTCCGAATGATACTTCAAAGAACTATCGCCTCAAAGATGCTGTTGGAACCTTTGCTATTATCAGCACAGTGACCAACCCGTTCTGTGACACCTGTAACCGCATTCGCATAACGGCAGATGGTAAGTTGAAGAACTGCCTTTTCTCCACTTCAGAAACGGATCTGCTTTCTGCCCTTAGGAATGGAGAAGACATCATTCCACTGATCACTTCATCAGTTCAAAACAAGAAGGCTGTCCGTGCCGGAATGGAATCGCATGAAGATTTCTCAAATACCGATGAGCATGCTTCCAACCGGCAGATGGTGGCGATTGGTGGCTAAAAACCACTGAATTTTCGACCAACAGTACTGAACAATGCCACAAATACGGTGTTCCGCGTAGTCTAAACACCTAAAAACCACGAACTTCGCGTTCCAATTTCAAACATGAGAAGATCTCTATCCCCATTTCTTCTACTGTTGTTGCCGTTGTTTGCCTTTTCGCAAACGCAGTCCATTCGTGGTACCGTTACCGATCTTGAAAGCAAGATTCCGATCATTGGGGCTGCCGTGGTTGTTCTTGGAAGCGATCCGATCATTGGAACTACAACCGACATTGACGGAAACTTCAAACTTGACAAGGTTGAGGTAGGTAGGGTTGATGTTCAGGTTACCTATCTGGGCTATTCTCCAAGAACCTTTTCAGGACTGGTCTTGCAAAGTGGCAAAGAGCTCGTGCTCAATGTACAGATGCAAGAAATGGTGATGAAGAAGGAAGAGGTTGTAGTAAAAGCCACCCGAAAGAAAGATGAGGTTCTAAATACCATGACCACTGTTTCTGCCCGAGTGTTCTCCACTGAAGAAGCATCGCGCTATGCGGGTACTCGAAATGACGTATCCCGAATGGCGACCAACTTCGCGGGGGTTCGTGGTGCGAATGATGCCACCAATGATATCGTCATACGTGGTAACTCGCCAACGGGTCTGTTGTGGCGGTTGGAGGAAATAGACATTCCAAATCCTAACCACTTCGGTAATCTTGGGTCAACAGGTGGTCCTGTGAGCATGCTCAATGCAAACGTACTTTCCAATTCAGACTTCCTTACGGGAGCGTTTCCATCTGAATACGGCAACGGGGTTTCTGGTGTTTTTGACCTGAAAATGCGCCATGGGAACAATGAGAAACATGAGTTCTTAGGACAGATCGGTTTCAATGGAGTAGAACTTGGTGCAGAAGGCCCATTCTCCAAGAAAAGTGGAGCTTCTTATCTGATCAATTTCCGCTACTCTACGCTGGCGTTGTTTGCGCTTGGCGGAGTGGATTTTGGTACGGGCGATGCCATCCCAGAATACTCAGACGTCAGTTTCAAAGTGCGAATTCCTACCAAACATGCCGGAATCTTTGAAGCTTTCGGAATGGGAGGCATTAGCAGCATCGAGTTTCTGGCCAGCCAATCTGAAGATGACGCAAGCAATTTCTACACCCAAGGTGGCATTGATGTGTATGACAGGACGATGACAGGTGTTGCCGGTCTATCGCACACCTACCTTTTCAAGAACAACAGCTATTTGAAAACGGTAATTGCTGGAAGTACACAGCTTAATCAGGATGTGATCGATAGTGTAGATCTTAACAAGCATCCGTTCGACTGGTACAAGCAGAATTTTCAAGACCATCGGTTTCAAGGGCTGATGTATTACAAGAAGAAGTTCAATGCCAAGCACAATCTTAAGGTCGGTAATAGAACCACGGTCTTCTACTCCATTCTGCAAGACAGTGCTTTTATTCCCGATTGGAACGACTACCAAACGCTGACCGATTTTGATGGCGTAACGGCTCTGATCCAACCTTTTGCCCAGTGGCAATGGCGATGGAACGACTCATGGACAATGAACACCGGTTTGCACGCACAGGTGTTGACATTGAATGGTTCGTACACCATTGAACCACGCTGGGGATTGCGTTGGGCAGTTAACCCGCGTCATAAACTCTCGCTTGCTTATGGTCTGCACAGCCAGATGGTAGCCTTGGACAAGTACTTCCTTGTAATGGAAGACTCCATTGGAAATCGTGAAATGCCCAACAAGAACCTCGACTTTGTGAAGAGCCATCATGTGGTTTTGGGCTATGATTGGAGCCTACCGTTCGATATGCGATTGAAGCTGGAGGCTTACTACCAGTACATCTACGATGCTGGAATTGACAGTGACAGTTCATCATTCTCCACACTTAACATTGGAAGCTTCTCTCAAGACGGCCCCGATAATATTGTCAACGGAGGAGTGGGCACCAACTATGGTCTTGAACTTACATTCGAAAAGTTCCTCTCAAAAGGTTACTACTGGCTGCTTACAGCTTCTTTGTACGACTCAAAATACCGTGGGAGCGATGGTGTTTGGCGGAACACCGTCTTCAACGGTAATTATGTTGTGAATGTGCTTGGTGGATACGAATTGAACCTCAAGCGAAAGAACTTCAAGGTGAAAACACCACCTCCGCGTATTGAGCAGAAGGATAAGCGTTTGGCCCGCTGGAACAAGAAGCAGGACAGAAAAAAGAACTCTCAGTATTCGTTGAAGTTCGATGCGAAATTCACCTTGGCAGGAGGCTCACGTTACACACCTATTGATATCAACGCATCGGCACTTGTCAAACGAGCAGTTTATGTAGATGAATCTGCCTATTCAAAGCAGTTTGAGCCTTACTATCGTTTAGACCTTAGCATGACTTTCAGAATGAGTAGTGGCCGAATTACGCAAGAATTCATGGCTTCTTGCCAGAATGTTACCGACAAGAAGAACCCGTTGTACAATCAGTACAACCCAGACCAGAACCGACTTGTTAACGTGAATCAGCTGGGAATTTACCCGCTTTTGCAGTACCGGATACTTTTCTGATTTCCTGTTTTACCTTGGATAGAGGCAGAAATCAGTAATCCTGATGTATCCCTCAATCTTGATCCAACCAACAAATTCTCGATTATCCGAGTCTATCTTGACTGTTATGTAATCCTCCAAATGACTAAGTGCTATTACTCCACCGTCAAATTCTGAATCAAACGCAATCTCCGCACCATAATCATAGGTTTGAGTTACACCATCAACGGAACCTAAACTAGAGATGCCCGTTACCCTTATTGCATGAGATCCGTAATAGCTTCCGCCTGGACTGACTCCCCAACAATTTGAAACATTTAGAATATTGCCTTCAATTGGCGCAGACCCAATTAAACTGACCGCATAAGAGCCACCATCGTAGCAATTTACACTTGGCATTTCTATCGGATCTGTCTTCATTGAAATCCCCCCGTCCTGATGCTCACCGACAATGAATGTGTTGAACGGCCTGTCTTTCTTACATGAGCCGAAACCACAGGCAAGAACCAATAGAAAAAAAGCAACTGATCTATTCATTGTTTAATCTCTTACCACACCCATCTTCAAGGCGTATTTCACCAGGCCCACCACGTTTTTCACCTCCAGTTTCTTGATCAGATTCCGTTTGTGGGTGTCTACTGTGCGAATACCGCATCCTACTTTTTCAGCAATCTCCTGATTTGTGTACTCCTGCGCGATCAGCTTCAACACCTCCGATTCCTTTTTGGTAAGCATTGGCGCTTTTTTGGTGTTTACCTGCGCAAACTCACTCGAGATCTTGGAAAGTACATCAGCACCGAAATGCTGTCGGTCACTGGCCACTTCACGGATTGCCCGCAGTATCTCATCCTTGGTTGAATGCTTCAGAATATAACCCGAAGCCCCAGCCGCAATCAACTCTTTGATGAATCTGGGCTCATCATTGATGGTTACTGCAAGTACTTTCGTTTCAGGTCGTTTCTCCTTGATCAGGCGCGTGGCCTCAACCCCGTTCATCTCTGGCATCATAATGTCCATCAACGCTACGTCCACATCACGTTTTTCACAAAGCTCCACTGCTTGCTTGCCGTTCTCGGCCGTTTCCACCACGTGAATATCACTTTCGCCACGTATGAGAGATAGTAATCCGTTTCGGATCATCTCGTGGTCATCAGCTATCAGAACTCTTATCATGGTCGGTGTTGCTGCTCAAAGGTATTTCAATTGTGGTAACTGTGCCCTGCCCAGCGGCAGAGTCTATTTCTACCGTGCCCGCAAACACTTGCGCGCGAGAAATGATGTTCTTAAGCCCGAAGCCTTTCGTCCTTTCTGAGGTATCGAAACCAACCCCATCGTCTTCAACCGAAAGAACAAGAGAGGTTCCGTGGTTAATGAACTGAACATAGATGTTGGAGCATTGTGCGTGGCGTGCCGAATTATTGATCAACTCTTGGCAAATGCGAAAAAGTGCTTTCTCAAGATCGTTCGAGAACCGCTGATCCATATCTACCATTTCAAGCAGTATGCGAACTTCAGAAGTTGAATTCCACTTGTCTACAAGGTCTTCAACCGCAGGTTTCAAACCGAACTGCCTGAGCACATCCGGCATCAGGTTTCGGGATATGTTCCGAACCTCATCAAAGGCAATTCCGATGTTCGATTCGAGCTGGTTCATACCTTCAACCAGCCCCCCATCCAAACACTCTCCCATGTTACTTCTTATCTGTTGCAGGTTGAGCTTAATAGCCGTAAAGAGCTGCCCCAAGCCGTCATGCAGCTCTTGCGATACGCGCATACGCTCGTTCTCCTGGCCCTCGATCAATGCTTCTTTGGTCTGATTCTCAAGCCGCTTCATCTCGGTAATGTCGCGGGCAATGCAGATAATGGAGATAACCCTTTTTCCGTGAAGAATGGGAGACATGGCAAGCCCGAACATGGTCTTCCTACCATCTCCGTTCAGGTCAATATCTATCTCTGTCTTTATTGGCGCTGCATTCACAGCTACAGCATTCAAGAGTTCTCTGACGGCAATTGCATCATCCTTCGGAAGCACTTCCTCTATGGTTCTGCCAGCAAATCGTTTATCCTTGGGTAGCCCTTGAAAATCGTTTATCGAAAGGATGTACCCATCGGTATTTACAGTGAGAATAAGGTCATCAGCATGTTCGAACACTGAGCGCCAGCGGGCTTCCGATGCAGCCAAGGCTTCCTGCGCGATCTTCCGAGCCGTTACATCCGTGCCTACTGCCTGATAGCCAAGCAATACTCCCGAAGTCCCGAAAAAGGAGGTTATTGACCACTCTTGCCAAACCAAGGTACCGGTGGCATCATAATTCCTGAGTTCCAGGATGACCTGAGGTTCTGATGCGGAAAGTCGATTCAGTTCGCGCTCACATTTTTCAAGTTCATCTGGTGGAAAAAGACTCACAAACCTTACACCTTCTCCTTTATCCTTGAACCCGAAAAATCGGGTAAACGCCACGTTCCTGAACAGTATCTTCCCCTTTGGCCCTACTCTACAGATCATTTCATTCTGAGCTTCCACAATGCTCTGATACCGATGCTTCATTCTGGAGAGCTCGTGCTCCATCTTTTTGGCGTGCGTCACATCAACCACTGAAACTAACACGAGAGAAAGGGTTTCCTCATGGCCGGGTAAGACATTAAGATTGAACAGCACGTCCAATACCTCCCCTTTCAAGTTGAAAATGGATGCTTCTGATCGGAACGAGGTCTTTCCTTCTGCCAAGGCAATGAACTCCTCAAGGAACACGTTCTCAGAATCCTTGGTAAAGTTCTTTCTCACCTGAGATATGATCTCATTCTTGTCGGCCGCTCGGGTCATTTCCACCGTTGCCCGATTGACGTTCAGCACCCGAATTAGCTGGATACACTCATCCAATGACTCAGGGTGGGTCATGAAATGTCTTCTAAAATCTAAAACTCCTTTCTCTTTGAGTGCATCTAAATAGGCCTTGACCGCGCTGAAATCCTCCTCCCAAAAAGCAATGGGTGCATTATCGAAAATGAACTGATACTTGTCTTCGGCCAATTTGGCCTCGGTTATGTCTCTAGAAACTCCAATAAGTCCAATGATCTTTCCTTGTGTATCGTACAAAGGCGATTTACTGGTAGAGAAGATGCGCGGTGGTGTTCCTCTTGCGCTTTGAGTTTCATAAACGAGAGATTCTCCGGTTTTGTAGAGGTTTTCGTCCCGCTCCATGTATTTCCATCCCTCCTCCCCCAGAAGTTCGTTATCCGTCTTACCTATCACCTCATCAACCGAAAGGCCTAGATAACTGGCGCCAGCCTCGTTAATGGTAATGTATCTTCCATCAACATCTTTAGCATATATGGAATCCGAAGCGCCTTGAATGATGCTGTTCAGCAGCTCATTCTCCCGCTCAAGGAATTTTATTCTGTCTTCGGGTTTCATCAGCTCAGAGGAATACAGACATTCTTTGGTTCGGTGAAGAAACGTAATGCTTCCCATCCTCCCTCGCGACCAACGCCCGAATTCTTAACCCCTCCAAAAGGCGTTCTTAGATCGCGGACCAACCAGCAATTGACCCAAACAATTCCTGTGTGAAGGTGCGCGGCAATGCGATGTGCTTTGGTGAGATCGTTGGTCCAAACCGTAGAGGCAAGACCATACTTGGTGCCGTTGGCATAGGCCAAAACTTCTTCTTCCGTATCAAACGGCTGTAACGTAACAACCGGCCCGAATATCTCTTCCTGATTGGTTCTACAGGTTTCAGTAAGCCCTTCGATAACGGTTGGTTCAATGAACCAACCGTTCATGCCTGCTTCTACAGGTTTTCCCCCACAGAGAACCGTTCCCCCTTCTTCTTTAGCCAACTCAATGTATGATAGGATCTTCTCAAAATGAGGCTTGGAGACCACTGCTCCCAGCTTAACATCGGGAGATTGAGGATTGCCCACTTTCATCCTTTTTACCTCCTCCACAAACCGCGTTTTGAATTCATTATAAATACCACGTTGGATGTACATTCTTGAACCGCATAGGCAGATCTGGCCTTGATTGGCGAAACTGGAATTGAGCGAGGTTTTGAGCGCATTCTCCATGTCGCAGTCATCAAAAATGATGTTAGGATTCTTGCCTCCGAGCTCTAAGGAGAGCTTTTTGAACATTGGAGCCGCAGTGCGCGCAATGGTCTTTCCGGTTTCTGTTCCTCCAGTGAACGAAATGATCGGAACCTCAGGATGCTCTGTGATGGCCGAACCGACCTTTGCTCCCAAACCATGAACAATATTCAGAACGCCTTTCGGAAACCCGACCTCATCACAGATCTGCGACAGTAGATAGGCTGACATTGGCGTTATCTCCGATGGTTTTGCCACCACCGTATTTCCTGAGGCCAGCGCGGGTGCGATCTTCCAAGTGAATAGATACAGCGGTAAATTCCATGGTGAAATGCAACCCGCCACACCTATTGGCTGACGCAACGTATAATTCAAGTAAAGGCCGTCCGTGTCATGCAGTTCTGAGCTATCGTGGAGTATGGCGGTGGCGAAGAATTTGAAATTGTCTGTTGCTCGTGGAATGTCCACTTTCTTGGCCAGCCAAAGTGGTTTGCCGTTGTCGGTGCTCTCGGCCTCTGCCAATTCATCCAGCCGCTCAGAGATTCTTTTTGCCACGTTGAGCATGTGCTGCGAACGTTCCTCACGCGATAGCGAACTCCAGCTGGGAAACGCTGCTTTTGCGGCCTGTACCGCAAGAGCAACATCTGCAGCATCCGAATCTGGGATCAGAGAATAAACCTCACCCGTAGCGGGGTTGTAATTATCCAGATATGCTCGAGACTCGGGTTCTGTGAATTGTCCGTTGATGTAGTTCAGAATTCGCTGCATTTGCCGCTTTTTCGGTAAAAATAGGCATCGTTAAAATGTGTTAAGTGCATAATAGCACCCCTACACCACTCGTACCTTTGACGTGTTGGGACAGAATACCATAAAAGCAACCGTTATCCTTATGTCCGTGGCCTTGGTTGGGCTGATCGGTATACAGGTGTATTGGATCAATAACGCGGTTAAACTGCGACAACAGAAGTTCCAATCTACCGTAAATGAGGCTCTCGGAAATGTGGTCTATCAGTACGAAAAACTGAAAACGGCCGAAAGTCTTGCCCTGAAAATGGATCTGCGCGAAAAGCGGCAACGCCTCATCTGGCAAATGGATTCCATCAATAACGCCATCATGCGCACGCAGGATAGTTTGAACCTGTTGCAGCGTTCAAAGTACAATGGCAAAAACGGCATTGCTCCAGCAGACAAGCGGGCAGGGCTCGGACAGAACGCGTATTTCTCTCCGAATGATGAGTTTTCGCAATTCTTTGCAAACGATCCCAACAGCCATTTTCAGATAAGTGTGTACGAGGAGTTTCTGGTAGATTCTGCAGGAACCTTTGTAAAACGGACACGGCAAAAGCACTTTGAGTCGCCCAATTATGGACCAATAAGAAAGCCCGTACTACCAGAGTCAGAAGATGAAGCGGCCTATTACTTGGATTCTTTGAAACAGGCCCAAACCATGAACCTGCACTGGTTAGAGAAACGGGCCGATATGGTGAACGAGATCTTTGAGGAGATCGTGAGTGTTGACCTCTACGACCGTGCAGACCAGATAGACACCGTTGCGTTAGACTCACTGCTACAGCAACAGCTGAAAGACAAGGGCATTGGTGCAGATTACGTTTACGGCATCTTCGACCCATTCATGAACGCATATCATGTGGTAGGCTCACGCGAAGATTACAATGGCATTCTGGCCTCTCCACATAAGGTCAATCTCACTCCTGGAAACGTGTTCAGCCAACCTAAATTCCTGAGCATCTTCTTCCCAAACCAGAACAAGTACCTACTGCGTACCATGTGGCTGTTGCTTACCATATCGGCCATGTTCATTCTGGTCATCATCTTCTCATTCTCATTCACTGTTTCAACCATCATCAGGCAGAAGAAAGTGTCAGAGATCAAGAACGATTTCATCAATAATATGACCCATGAGCTGAAAACACCGATCAGCACCATTTCATTGGCATGCCAGGCGCTCAGCGACCCAGACATAAAGAACCGCGAGGGGATTGTGGACAACTACATTAACGTGATTGCCGATGAGAACAAACGCCTTGCAATGGTGGTGGAAAATGTGCTACGCACCGCAGTTATGGACAAGGGCGAACTCAAACTGAAGATCGTTGACCTTGATATGAACGAAATGGTCAGTCAAGTACTTCAGAACATGAAGATCCAACTAGAGCAGAGAGGCGGTCAGTTCATAACCGATCTACAGGCAACGGAAACTATGGTTCAGGCCGACAGAATTCACCTTACAAATGTGATCTTCAATCTCGTTGACAATGCTTTGAAATACACAGAAAAGATTCCGTTGATCAAGGTTGGAACACGAAACGAGAAGAATGGAATTGTGATCTACGTTGAGGACAACGGAATAGGAATTTCCAAAGAGAACCAGAGCAAGGTGTTCGATAAGCTTTACCGCGTACCGACCGGAAACATCCACAACGTGAAGGGTTTTGGCCTTGGCCTGAGCTACGTGAAAGCCATTGTTGACAAGCATAACGGTTGGATAAACCTCCGTAGCGAACTCAACAAGGGCAGCCGATTTGAAATATTCATCCCCCATAAATACAACCAATTATGAGCGCAGAGAAAATAAACGTACTGTTGGCAGAAGACGACCCGAATCTGGGCATGCTGCTTAGAGAATACCTGAATGCTAAAGGCTACGAAACAGCTTTGGCTGAAAACGGAAAGGTTGCTTATGAGATGTTCATGCAAGGTGGATTCGACCTCTGTATTTTGGATGTGATGATGCCGATAAAGGACGGTTTCACGCTTGCGGAAGACATCCGCCAGACAGACAAGCATGTTCCGATCATTTTCCTGACGGCCAAGAGCATGAAGGATGATAAAATGAAAGGGTTCCAATCTGGTGCAGACGATTACATAACCAAGCCATTCAGTATGGATGAACTGCTTATGCGTATGCAGGCCATTCTTCGAAGAACAATTCCTGAGGTTGGTAAGGCCAAGAAGAAGGATACCATAAAAGTGGGCAGCTTCGATTTTGATTTTGACAAGCAGCTTCTTATTCTGGACGGCAAAGAACAACGGCTTACCACTAAAGAAGCCAACCTGTTATTGATGTTCTGCGAAAACCGATATGATGTACTAGACAGAAACTATGCGCTGAACAAGGTTTGGGGTGATGACAATTACTACAACTCCCGCAGTATGGACGTTTACATTGCCAAGCTGAGAAAATACCTTTCCCTTGACCCGGATGTGGAGTTGGTGAACGTGCACGGAAAAGGATTCAAGCTTTTAGCTAAGGAATAGGCTAACCTCTGTCAGCTTTGTGGCGTAGGAATTCTGTACATTCAGATATTCCATTGCGCTGATGCATTATATCATGTTCTCAAGGGGGCTCAAACCTGACCAACCAAGTTCACTTCTTGAGATTTCGGCAATTCCTGAACTGAAACTGATACACTTTGGTGACTATGACAGGCTCACTCAGTTGTATGTATTGGAAGGTCCTTTCAGACCTGTTGTGAGCGAATTTGAACACATCAAGGATAGAGAGGGGCCCTCTTGCGTATATGTTGGCGAAGGAGATGTTCCGTTCGACCTGGAAGATGCTCACACTTGGGTTTGGAAAGAGTTCATCAAGCAAACAGGCATGACCTACATCCCAACTGTTTCACTATAAGCAGCCCGTTCTTCCACCATCAACCGGAACATTGATGCCGTTAATGTAACCAGCCAATGGCGATGCAAGGAACGTGGCTGCGGCAGCCACTTCCCACGGTTGAGCAAATCGCGCAGCAGGAACTTGGGCACGCATGGCGTTGGCAACCTCCTCTTCTGATTTACCTGTTTTAGATGCCTTATTGCTGATAATACTTGTAAGCCGTTCTGTTTCTGTGGCTCCAGGTAGTACGTTATTCACGGTAATGCCGAATTGGCCCAACTCGTTTGCCAATGTTTTGCTCCAATTGGCCACGGCACCTCGAATGGTATTCGAAACTCCCAATCCAGTCAACGGAATCTTTACTGAAGTGGAAATAATGTTTATGATACGTCCATAACCCTCTGCTTTCATTCCGCCAACCACTGCCTGCACCAATATGTGATTGCACATCAAGTGCGAACGGAACGCACGTTCGAACTCATCCAACTCCGCATCAATGGCCAACCCTCCCGGAGGGCCGCCTGTATTGTTCAGAAGAATATGATAAGGATTGGCTGATTTCATATGATTCTCCACCACGATCTTCAGCGCTTCGGGTTTACTGAAATCCGCTACAAGGTAATCGTGGGTCTGGCCCGCACTTGAATCCAACTGGCTACAGACCCCTTTCAACTTCTCTTCATTCCTGGCAAGCAGCGTTACGGTAGCTCCGGCTTCAGCCAATTGCATGGCTACGGCTTTGCCAATTCCAGCTGTACTTCCGCTTACCAGCGCGCGCTTTCCTGTTAGATCGATCTTCATCTTCGGGCTTTGGTCAAAGCTACTTGAATTTCCTTACTTTGACCGAAACGAAACCTATCATGGCAATACGCAGACCTTTCAATCTTAAACAGTGGATAGACGACAACCGCGACCTACTGAAACCACCCGTTTCCAACAAAAATCTATATACAGAGGCAGGAGATTACATTGTAATGATAGTTGGCGGCCCGAATGCCCGAAAGGACTATCATTACAACGAAACGGAGGAACTTTTCTACCAACTGGAAGGCGATATCAATGTTCGGATACAGGAAGATGGAAAGGCGGTGGATGTTCCGATCAAGGAAGGTGAAATGTTCCTGCTTCCGGCCAAGGTTCCGCATTCTCCAGGCAGAAGCGAGGGTTCAGTTGGTTTGGTCATTGAACGAGTGCGCATCGGTACCGAAATGAAAGACGGTTTGATGTGGTTTTGCGATAAATGCAACAACAAATTGCACGAAACCTATTTCCCGCTTACCAATATTGAGAAGGATTTTCTGCCGCGTTTCCGCGAGTTCTATGGATCGGAAAAACTTCGAACCTGTTCTAACTGCGGACACGTAATGGAAACCGACCCTCGCTTCGTTTAGAAATGGTGATAAAAAAGAAAGGCTCCCAAATTGGGAGCCTTTTTCATTTCAATCGCATGATCAATTATTTGATCACGCTCAATCTTGAAGTGTGCGCAACCTTCCCTGCTTCGTCTACCATTTGGAAAACGTAAAGTCCGGTTGAAAGTCCATTAAGGCTCACTGATTGACCGTCAATGGTCAACAACTCTGTAACGAGCAGTTTTCCGGTCATGTCATATACATTGAACTCATAGATGTCTCCTCCTGTTCTAACACGAATAAAATCGGTGGTAGGATTAGGATAGATGACATTCTGACCAGCAGCAACGATTTCTTCAACACCTGTACAACACTGGCTCTGACCAGATTTGTGGGTTGCCGAGATCGGAGTTCCATTGGCTTCTGTAGTAATATCGGCCACATAATAACCCAATTCCTTACTCACAAAACGTGTTCTGTAAACAGTTACATTGCTTGGAACCCCAATCAGACCTTCAACGAATGAAGGAGGTCTTTCCCATCCGTTGGAAGCGGTCCAGCCCCAAAGTGTATCTATGCTGGTTTCTACCACTTCCATTTTCAAAACATTATGCGTTCCACCAAGTGCATCGGTCAAGGTGCCATCGCCAACAATTTCAGCTTCGTAATAGACAATCCGCTTCACTTGAACTGAGTCTGGGTCCCAGAAACTCGCAAACTGAGCAGGAACCAGACCGTCAGAGAAGAATTTTCCTTCAAAATGTGCAGTATCCATTAGAACAGGAGAGTTAACTGATGCTGGAAATTCAAAAAGTGTCCAAGGGTCTTGCGCAACAAGTGCAACCTCTATTGGAATTGGACTTCCCAACTGACCAGCGAAATCGCCACCAAGGCCGATTACCTCCACAGAACCCGCGCCTACTGATGTGAAAGCATAGATTCCGCCAATTTGATCCACCGCTACGTCAGCTGTTGGGAATGAAGACCCCCCCTGAACTGTTGATGGGTCGTAAAAACCGACATCAAAAAGATCGTCTGTTTCCAATGTAGAGCAGTCAAATGTCTGACCTGATCCTGTAGAGCCCATGTCAAATGTCAGCGTATCATCTGAAATGTCTGCATCATCACCAAACGTGATCACATCTCCCACGCCTGCAAAGTCAGCCTGGTCGATAACAACCTGGGCATTGGCCGAGGCAATTGTTCCAAGAACAAAAAATGGTATTAGTTTTTTCATAGTTGTGTTATTGTTGAGCATCAAATGTACACAATGCGCCCGTTTATATTTGTACTGTGAGCGTCAATCAGGCACCCGAGCATATTCAGACCCTTCTGAAGACGATTCCCGAGTCTCCGGGGGTCTATCAGTATTTCGATGCTGACGGAACCATCATCTACGTTGGGAAGGCCAAGAATCTGAAGAAACGCGTGTCGTCCTACTTCACGAAAGACCGATACGATAGCCGCAAAACGGCCATTCTGGTCAGGCAGATTCGCGACATCAAGTTCATTGTAGTGAACTCTGAGTTGGATGCGCTGCTCTTGGAGAACAATCTGATCAAGCAGCATCAGCCCAAGTACAACGTGATGCTGAAGGACGATAAGACCTATCCGTGGATCTGCATCAAGAAAGAGCCATACCCGCGTGTTTTCCCAACGAGGAGAGTGGTGCGCGATGGCTCGCAGTACTTCGGGCCGTACGCCAATGTGAAGATGATGCACACGCTTTTGGAACTGGTGCGGCAGTTGTACCCGTTGCGCACATGCAACTTGAAACTCACGCAAGAGAATATTGAGGCTGAGAAATTCAAAGTGTGTTTGGAATTCCACATCGGCAACTGCAAAGGGCCGTGCGTGGGCAAACAGACGGAGGAAGATTACGACCTCGCCATTCAGAATGTGAAGAAGATCATCCGAGGCAACATCCGCGAAGTGCGCGAACACCTTCAAACCCTCATGACCGAATTTGCCGAGAAACTGGAGTTTGAGGAAGCGCAACTCGTCAAGGAGAAACTCGAAATACTGGAGAAATTCCAAAGCAAATCGGCTGTGGTAAGCCCCGTGGTATCGGATGCCGATGTGTTCTCCATCGTTTCAGACGTGAAATCGGCCTACGTCAATTACATGCGGGTCATTGAAGGTGCTATCGTGCAGGCACACACCATCGAACTGAAAAAGAAACTGGACGAAACCGATGAGGAACTGCTGGAAATGGCGGTCATCGAGCTTTCGCAACGCTTCCAGTCGGATGCCAAGGAATACATCCTCCCGTTCGAACTAAACCTCGAAATTCCGAACGTGAAAATCACCGTTCCGCAGCGGGGCGACCGCAGCACGCTGCTCAAACTTTCGCAACGCAATGCCCTCACGTACAAGCGCGACAAGGACAAACAGACCGAGATCCTCGACCCCGAACGCAACGTAACGCGCATCATGGAGCAGATGCAGAAAGACCTACGCATGAAGGAGCAGCCGCGCCACATTGAGTGTTTCGACAACTCCAACATACAGGGCAATTACCCCGTGGCGGCCATGGTGTGTTTCCGCAACGGCAAGCCGTACAAGAGCGACTACCGCCATTTCAACATCAAAACCGTGGAGGGCCCAGACGATTTCGCCTCCATGGAAGAAGTGGTCTACAGGCGCTACAAACGCATGTTGGATGAGGGCATTCCGCTGCCGCAGCTCATCGTTATCGATGGCGGCAAGGGCCAACTGAGCAGCGCGGTAAAGAGCCTCGACAAACTGGGGCTGCGCGGCAAGATCACCATCATCGGCATTGCCAAAAAGCTGGAAGAGATCTATTTCCCAGGCGATTCGGTGCCGCTGTACATCGACAAGCGTTCGGAAACGCTCAAGATCATACAGCATGCGCGCAACGAGGCGCACCGTTTCGGCATTACGCACCACCGTAACAAGCGCGCCAAGGCCACGGTCAAGTCAGAGCTTACCGACATCAAAGGCATCAGCTACAAGAGTTCGCAGCAGTTGCTATGGAAATTCCGTTCGGTAAAGAAGATCAAAGAAGCCACCGAGGCCGAACTGGCCGAAGCCGTTGGCAAGGCCAAAGCGAAGATTGTTTTTGAGCATTTCCACCAAGAAGGGTAAAACGGGAAAAAGGAAATTCGGGAAAAGGTTATTGAATGTG
Organism: Flavobacteriales bacterium; assembly: GCA_020635535.1. GTDB lineage: Bacteria > Bacteroidota > Bacteroidia > UBA10329 > UBA10329 > UBA10329. The sequence continues at coordinate 24,725 of JACJZP010000011.1, forward strand.
TTGAAAATGAAGAAAGCCCGACCAGTTGGTCGGGCTTTCTTCTGCCAAAATTTATGAGGAATATTAATCTATTCCGAAGCAATAGACGAAATCAGGCGTACTTAAGGCATATTCACCTGAACGAAGCGGTTGATCAACCGCAATTAAATAATATCCATTAGCCAACTTTTTGTAAGACAGGGCAAGCCCCACCATATTTGTTCCTGTCACTCCAATCGTTGCTTTTCCCATAATGTATTCCCTATTTCCCCGTCTCTCGTTCTTCTGGAACTCAAGAAGTGTAAACAAACTTGATGGGTCACTCCCTTCAGGGTCAACCTTAACAACAACTAAAATTTTGGATCCATTCTTGAAGCGAACATTAGACTTTATCCCTGGTGCAAATGCAAGTGCTTCAGCCGAGAATAAACCTGTGGACCTACCCATGGTTTGAAGCTTTGTCTTCTCAAAAGACTTAACTAGCGAACAGGCCTCTCCGTCAATCCAATATGGTTGATTCGCAAAGTCTGGACGAAGCGCGGAGCATTTTTCAGATGGCGAAAGTTCAAACTGAAAACCATAAACTTCATCTGATGAAAAAGCACCACCTCCATCGCTGGATGACATTGCCTTCTTTAACACCTCAATTAGCTTTGAGGCCGCTTCACTTGATGCAACTGCAATTTTCACGTTTGGGACCCCTCCTTTTGCCTCACCCTTTCGCATCTTCACTAGTTGCTGTTCCGGATTTGAAACTGTAACCAAAACATACATTGAAGGCCCTTCCGTGACCTCTTTAAGGTCAGAGGTGATTATACCAGACAAATCCAAACGATAACTATAATTCATCTCCATGCCTCTATCGGTTGTTTTCTTAATGTCGAGATTGATAGTCGTGCCAATGTCCGGTGTTGCGTTCTGAACGAAGGTGAAATCCTTGTTACTCACATTGGAGATATGTTCATTGATTCGCGCACAAACTTTTGTCAAATCAATTTGGGCAGTAGCGGACCCACTAATCAGACAAAATGCCAACAGCAATCCAAAAGCAGTCTTCATAATTTTTAGTTTTAAGGGTTGTCTTTATCGATGAAAAATACACTTTGGTCGAAAGTATTAAAAATTCTTTGTTGACGTTCTTATATGATACAAATGGCAATCCGCCCAGCGGCATCTATCTGGTAGAGGTGTTTACACAGAACGGCCAGCGCTCGGTGCAGAAGGTGGTGGTGGAGTAATAAAAAACCTCCCCCAGCCCCTCCTTTCCAGGAGGGGAGCTGTCTCTTCGTTCAAACGTTGGATCAGCGCGCCAATTCTCCCCCTTCGAAAGGGGGAGTGGCCGCAGGCCGAGGGGGTCAATTATCAAAACTTCCTTGTGTAATACTCTTGTCTCTCTTTCCGTTAGTGGCATACTATTCGCTCTACCTTCGGAAAAACTCAAGCCATGTCACGTCTTACAATACCTTTTCTCTTTTTCTCTTTTTTCCTCTTCACTTCAGCGCAAGCACAGCACACCGTCATTATGAAAGATGGCTCGCAGAAGAAGGGCGAAGTGAAGTCCATGCAGGGCCCAACCCTTACCATGATGCACAATGGAAGACCCGTTGAAATGCTGATCTCCGACATTCGAACGGTTCACTTTTATGATGAGGAAAAAGCCGCTTCGGCATCATCCACCAACCTCCGCAAGAAGTTCAAAGAAGGCTTCAAGGAATACGAATACGAGATGGAAGGCCGCAAAATGATCAGCTTCCCGAAGATCGGCCTTGGCACCAAGGATGAGGGCGTGGTGGTGGTCGAAGTGACCATTGACAAATATGGAAACGTGCTTCGTGCCGAACCAGGAGCACCTGGCACCAAAACAACAGACGATAAGTACCTGTTCGCGAAAGCGAAATCTGCCTGTCAGCAGGCCAAATTCGATAGCGACCCGACCGCACCGCTTTCCACCACGGGCAAGATCTACGTTACGTTTCCGTAAAGGCGTATGGCCATACGCCCTTACTCGTAAACATCCTTGCGATGTCCGAGTTCAATAACATCCACGAGTAGAATCTCATCTTCATTTTGCGGTTAGTCCCATTATGGATAATCCATAACTTATGCATCCTGAAGAAAAACCGAGCAAATGAGGTTATTTCCCCTCCTTTTATTGACCCTTTTTCCGCCTTTGCTTTGGCGCAGAACTATGATGAATGGTGGCAGAAAGAAGAAGAAGACCAATACACCGAAACGGCCGCGCCGAAATCTGCGCTCGAAGTGGTGCAGAAGATCCACGACCGCGCTGTGGAAGAGGGTAACAGTCCGCAGTTGGTGAAAGCCGTGATCCACGAGATCAAGTTCCAGTCTGAGTTTGAGGAGGAAAGTCTGGTGGCGAGCATCATCCGACTGGAAGATGAGGCCAAAACCGCGCCCGAACCCACCAAGCAGATCCTGCATTCGCTGCTGGCCGAAATGCACTGGGGCTACTACCAGAACAACAGTTGGCAGATACACAACCGCACCGCCACCGAAGCCGCAGGAGACAACATTCTGACATGGGATTTCAAGCGCATTGCCGAAGAGGCCGACAAGCATTACAGACTTTCGTTAGAGAACCGGGAAGTGTTGAAATCCGCTGCGCTGAAGGATTATGAGGCGATTCTGACCGGTTCGGACAAGTACCGTGAACTGCGGCCATCGCTCTATCATTTGCTGCTATCGCGGGCATTGGACTTCTACAGCTCGGAAGAGCGCGAGCTCATCAACTTCGACCCATCGGGCATTTACAACGACCCGAAACTGTTGGGTTCTGTGGATGAGTTCCTAACATGGGAAGCCCCAAAGAAAACCGGACTGCAACCCGCGGCCTACAGCATTCATCTTTATCAGGGATTGCTTCGCGAAGCCAAGAAACTCGGAACAGAAGCCTTGGTCTCCGAAGACCTGAAACGCTTGAATTTCATCTACGGCCGTTCGCAGGCGCAGGCGGCCCACAAGGACTACACACACAGACTCCAATCGTTGGTGCAGGAACATGCTGCGGATGCCGTCTCGGGCGAGGCTGCCTACTATCTGGCGCTGCTTTACCACGACCAAGGAAGTGCTGCCTCTGACCCTTCGCATCCCGCGCGTTGGAACTGGAAAACAGCCGATTCCATCTGTCAGGTTTACATTGAGAAATTCCCGAATTCGTTGGGTGCGAGGAATTGCCAATCGCTTTCCGAACGCATCCGCATGAAGGAATGGAGTGTGGCAGCCGAGCAGCACACGCTTGCCGAAAAGCCGTTCCGATTCCTGTTCCGCTACCGCAACATTGGCGAAGCTGATGCCGCCAATTGGAAGGTTTACACGCAAGTGGCCAAACTCGACCCCATCGAATACCGCGAGAATGCCCGCAGCAACTATGGCGAAAAGCTCATCAATTGGCTGAAATCGCATTCGCAGACCGTTTCGAAAAGACCTTCGAAGTTCCCAATCCAAAAGATTTCCGCGAGCACAGCATTGAACTTCCGTTGGAAGGATTGCCCATTGGCACCTACGTCATCTTCACACGGGTTCCGATGCCAAACTTTCCATGAACAAGGATGTGGTGTCGTATGCCATCGTCACGGTCACCGATCTGGCACTTATCACCCGTTCCATCAACGATGGCGAAACGGTGCTGAAGGTCGTTTCGCGCGATAGCGGAAAACCCATCGCGCAAGCACGCATTGAACTGCTGAGTCTGGTGTACAACCGCAATTCGCGCAGCAACGATTACAAGCTGGAGCAAACGCTGACCACCGACCAGAACGGGGTGGCAGTTTGGAAAGGTCAGGCGCAGAATTACCGTGGTTACATGGTGGATGTGTACCATGGCGAGGATAAGCTGATCGGAGCCGATAATGTTTACGGCTACAGCAACCGCGAGGACATCCGCTGGAACGACCAGACGCATTTCTTCCTCGACCGTGCCATTTACCGCCCAGGGCAGACCATCCATTTCAAGGGCATCATGCTTTCGAGCAATGGCAAGGAGGTGAAAACGCTGACCGAAAAGAACACGACCGTAAAACTCTTTGACGCCAACGGGCAGGAAGTGAGTTCACTTGATCTGAAATCGAATGGTTTCGGGACGTTTTCGGGAACGTTCATTGCGCCAACTGGCGGACTGAACGGCTACATCCGCATTGGCAATGAGAGCGGTTCGCATTCGTTCCGCATGGAAGAATACAAGCGGCCGAAGTTTGAGGTGAAGGTTGACCAGCCAAAGGAGCAATACCGCGTGAACGACACGGTATCGGTTTCGGGAACGGCCATTTCCTATTCAGGCGTTCCGTTGGATGGTGCGGAAGTGAAATACCGCGTCACGCGCACCGCCCGTTTCCCGTATCCGTGGTTGTGCTGGGGTTGGTTCCCGCAATCGCAGCCCAAGCAAGTGGCTTTCGGAACGGCAACGACTGATGCTTCAGGTGTGTTCCAAATGGAATTCGAAGCGCAGCCCGACCCGCTAATCAAGGCCACGTACAAGCCTGTTTTCAACTACCAGATCGAAGTGGATGTGACCGACCAAAGTGGCGAAATGCAGACGGGGAACACGAGCGTTTCGGTGGGTTACCACGCGCTGAACATCGACATTGATATTCCTTCGGTCATCGAGCGGTATGACCTAGGCCGTTATAACGTTTCGGCCACCAATCCTTCTGGCGAGCCACAAGCAGCAGAGGTTTCGGTAGATGTTTGGAAGCTCAAGCCGAATGACCGCATACTTCGCAAGCGCATCTGGCAAACGCCCGATCAGTTCTACCTATCGGAGGCCGACCACAAGCGCATGTTCCGCAACGAACCGTACAAGAATGAGGGCGATCATCAAACATGGGAGCGCGACCGGAATATGTTCCATGCCGTGCTGCAAACCGCCACCGATAAGGATGTGAGTTTTGCTCCGCTCAACGGCCTCGGGCAGGGTTATTACATGGTGGAACTGACCGCCAAGGACGCGTTCGGCACCGAAGTGGTGCAAAAGGCGTATTACTGCCTGACAGAGAAGGACGCGAAACTGCCACCGTACTTCACCACGGCTTGGTTCCACTCCCTCCAAGACAAATATGAGCCAGGAGAAACACTCGAACTGCTGATCGGTTCGTCTTACGCTTTTGTGGATTTCAAGATTGAAATTGAGGTCAAGGACAAAGGATTCCAGACCAACAAGATCATTTACACCAAGGAAATCTCCTGCACGGGAACGCAGCAAAAGCTGGAGATTCCAGTAACCGAAGAATGGCGTGGAAATGCGCAGATTCATATCACTGCTGTGCGGAACAACGAACTGCTGAGTTGGTCGAAAACCATTTCGGTACCGTACACCAACAAGCAGTTGGATGTGAAGCTCGAAACCTTCCGCAAGGAAATGGCACCCGATGATGCCGAAGAATGGACGGTCAGCATCAAAGACAAGAACGGAAAAGCCGCCAAGGCCGAATTCCTGACCACGATGTATGATGCCTCATTGGATGTGCTGGCCGCCAACAACTGGGGGCTTTCGCCTTACCATTTCCTGAACGCGCGCTACAACTGGAATTCCAATTCATTCGGCCAAGCCCAAACCCAGATATGGAATCGTAATTGGATGAAATATCCGAGTTCGGCCATTGCGAGGGAATTTGAAAAAATCGATTGGTTCGGATACTATTTCGGTAGTGGGAATTTCTACGCGTTGGAGAGCGTTGCGATTCGCAGTGGTGGTGCAAGAGGAACAGCTGATGATGATATGATGGCGGTTGAAGAAAGTGAGATCAAATGATGATGAAGTTCAGGTTCAAAAAGCGCCCCAGCAATTATGATGATGATGCATCAGCGGACTGATGGCTAAGAATGCAGAAGATGACGATCAATCTGCTCCACCTAAAGACATCAAAATGCGTTCAGATTTCTCTGAAACGGTGTTCTTCCATCCGCATTTGGTGAGCGATGAAAAGGGAAATGTCAGCTTCAAATTCAATGCACCACAATCACTCACGCGATGGAAGTTCATGGGTCTCGCTACCACCGAAGACCTGAAGATCGGAACCATCACGGAAGAGGTCGTTACCCGCAAACAGTTGATGATAACGCCCAACTATCCGCGTTTCGTGCGGGAAGGCGATAAACTCATTTTCCAAGTAAAAGTGAACGTGTTGGATAGCTTGGTCAAGAGCGCTTCTGCTTCATTGGAATTGACAGACGGATTAACTGGTGAGGCCATTGAATCTCAAATCGTTAATCGTCAATTGTTATTCGCTAATAATCAAGCGGTAGCTTCTTGGGAAATCGATATTCCCGAAGGAATTTCCGCCATCAAGTTCACTACCAAAGCATGGTCAGACAAGCATTCGGATGGAGAGGAAAAAACCATTCCTGTGCTTCCGAACCGCATGTTGGTGACTGAAAGCATGCCGCTTCCAGTCAGAGGAAAAGGCACGCACACCTTCAGTTTCGATAAGCTGTTAGGGCTTGATGCATCAAGACACAGCCAAACGCTGCGTACACAATCGTTAACGTTGGAATTCACACCCAATCCGATCTGGCTGGCCGTGCTTTCGCTGCCGTACATGATGGAATACCCGTACGAATGTTCTGAGCAGATTTTCAGTCGCTACTACGCCAATGCCATCGGTACCCATCTGGCCAATTCCGACCCGAAGATCAAAGCGGTTTTCGAGCAATGGAAGCACGATGCGCAGAACGGAAACGGGGATGCATTCCAATCTGAATTGGACAAGAATCCAGAACTGAAACAGGCTTTGCTGACTGAAACACCGTGGGTTCGAGATGCGCAGAACGAAACAGAACAACGCAGACGGATTGGTGAACTGTTCGATACCGACCGCATGGAAACCGAACTGCAAACGGCTCTCAAAAAACTGAAGCAGAACCAACAGCCCGATGGCGGTTGGGGCTGGTTCAACGGGCTGCGCTCCGATATGTACATCACACGTTACATCGTTTCAGGATTTGGCAAAATGCGCAAGATGGGCGTTTGGCAAATGGATGATGAAACCGAATCCATGCTTCGCGAAGCAATCGTTTTCCTCGATGAGGAAATGGTGAAATTCTACGCCCGCAGAGACCTGAAAGACAAGGATTACGTACCGAGTTGGACGGATTTGCATATGACCTACGCGCGGTCGTTCTGGTTGGATGATTTTGCGCTGAACGGCAAGGCGAAAACCACTTACAACCTCATTGTAAAGAACATCCGCGATAAGTGGACGAAATTGGATGCTTCACAGAAAGGATTGGCGGCCGTGGTTCTGAAGCGTTCTGGATTTGAGGATGACGCGAAAAAGGTCATCGTCTCGCTGCGCGAAACGGCACTAACAAGCGAGGAATTCGGCACGTATTGGGCCATGGACAAGGGCTATTACTGGTATCAGGCACCAATTGAAAACCACGTGATGATCTTGGAGGCGTTTGATGAGGTGGCCAATGATGCGGAAATGGTCCGCGAGATGAACATCTGGTTGCTCAAACAGAAACAGACGCAAAGTTGGGAAACCACCAAGGCCACGGCCGAAGCGTGCTACGCGCTGATCTCAACTGGCAACACCGACTTTGAAACTGAAGCGAAAGTTTCCATCAAGTTGGGTAATGAAACCATTGACCCACGCAAAGACCCAGACCTTAAGACCGAAGCCGGAACGGGTTACTTCAAGACCAATTGGACGAAGAATTCCGTGTACTCCGATATGGGAAATGTCACCGTGACCAAAGACAACGATGGCGTAGCATGGGGCGCGGTTTACTGGCAGTATTTCGAGGACTTGGATAAGATCACAGGCGCTACCGACAATCCGATAAAAATGCAGCGGGAAGTCATGCTGTTGGAAGACACGGAGAACGGCCCTGTGATGAAACCGTTGGGAGAGAACACCTCACTTTCTGTTGGCGACAGAGTTCGCGTTCGCATCGTTCTGGAAACCGACCGCCACATGGAATATGTGCATCTGAAAGACATGCGCGCTGCCAGTTTCGAACCACGCAAGCAACTTTCTGGGGTAGAATTCCAAGAAGGGTTGAGCTACTACCGTTCGACTACTGATGCGGCCATGAACTTCTTCTTCAGCTACCTGCCCAAAGGCACGTTCGTGTTTGAGTACGACCTGAACGTAACCCAATCAGGCACCTTCAGCAACGGTATTTCCCAACTGCAATGCATGTACGTGCCTGAGTTTACAACGCACTCTGAGGGAGTGAGGTTGGAGGTCAGAAGGAAACAATGAAAATGACGGAGAATCGTAAATTGACAATCGACTTCCACATATCCCGACTCATTAAATTTGTTTGAATTAACAAGTCAATTCAAAAATGGATTTTCAGAACGTTGACCATCTACAGATCCTTTTGGTATTAGCGTTTGCACTTGCTGTTTGGTCTTATTTCAGCATGAAGAAGGAGCGAAAAAAAAGCGCGCGTCTACATGACGAAAACGCGCAGCTTTTAGCTCAAAACGCTATTCTCGAAGCTGAGCAATTGAAATTCCAGCTGCAACCACACACCCTGAATAATATTCTTGCTAATCTGAAGGCTGTTGCTTCGAAACTACACAGAGGAATGGATGCTCTCTCAGAAACACTCGAATACATCATTTATAAAGGCAAGGGACATTTGGTAACTGTTGAGGACGAACTTGTTTTTATACAGAGATACCTCATTTTGAACGAGCTGTTCTTAACTCACATGGACTCCATCAAATTAGACGACACACGGGTGAATGCGAACAGCGAATTTTACCGAAAACCATGTCTGCCTCACCTTGTCACGGGCTATCTCCTTGAGAACGCATTCAAACATGGTGATACACGTGACCCAAATTTCTTGTCGATTAGTGTGTGTCTAAGCGACCGGGTTTTTGAGCTTCAGGTCTCGAATAAAGTACGGTCGGGGCACAGTAATCGCAACGGTGGTATTGGACTACAGAACATGAGAAAGCGATTAGACCTACTTGCCTCTGGCAGCTACGAGCTAAATCACCAACAGACCGATTCGGAATACATTTCGACCCTGACAGTGAAATTGAAATGAGCAAATTGAAAGTTGCCGTTCTGGAAGATAGCCCGCTTCTACTTGAAGAGTTGCGGTATATGCTACGTGATACAAACCTTGTTGATGTAGTAGTTTGTAGTCAGAGTTGCGAGGAATTCATTCAGAAGGTTAAACAGACCAAGGTTGACGCGCTGATATTGGACATAGACATTGCGGGCGACAACATGAGCGGAATGGATGTAGCCTATCACTTAAAGTTACCTGTACTTTTCGCAAGCGGTAAGACCAAGGACAATCTGGAAGGTATTGAAGATTTGACCTTAGAGGAATGGAGCATTGTTGAACACCTTACCAAACCAATAAAGAAGGAAAAACTCGAACGAATGCTTCCACAGTTCATTGAACAAGTGCAAGCCAAGGCTCGTAAAAGTGTTGTCAGTCTGAGTCTGAAAGATGGCCGAACATTCGTTGTTCCGATGAATAGTGTTGCATACATCTGCTCTTGCACAGGAAGTGACGGTCGGTCCTTGAATAAAGAAATTCATTTTGTAGACAGAAAACCTGGAATATTGGTTGATGTTTCCTTTCCTAAACTGGAATCTATCGGCTTCACCAGCACCCAGTTTATACGTCCTCATCAATCATACCGCGTGAACGTAGACCACGTGATGGAATACAATCGCCTCTATCATAAACTTATTGTCTCTTCATTAAGCTCAGAAGGAAAGACTGTGCAATCCGAAATAGATGTTTCAGAAAACTACCGCTCAGAAATTAAGCAGAAGTTCAGGTAGGCACTTGTCACTCAAAACAAGGCACTTGTCACTCTGATGGGGATGATGTCACCCGCAATTAGGTAACCTTTACCGACACTGGGACATTCGTTGAAACAAAACTCAACGATATGATTCCATCAGTCAATTTTCACCTCTGGCAGCCCTGCAACATGGCCTGCAAATTCTGCTTCGCTCGCTTTGAGGATGTAAAGCGTAAGTTCAACCTTCCGAAAGGTCACCTCCCTGAGGAGGACGCCTTGGCCGTGGTCGATGAGCTGGCCGACATCGGCTTCGAGAAAATCACGTTCGCAGGCGGTGAACCAACGCTCTGCCCGTGGTTGGACAAGCTGATCGTCCGTGCAAAGGAGCGTGGCATGACCACCATGATTGTAACGAACGGGAGCCGTTTGGACGAATCTACGCTACTCCAGTTCAAACCCCATCTCGATTGGATAGCCCTCAGCATCGACAGTCTTGATGCAGAGACAAATGCCCAATCTGGCCGAGTACTGAAAAGTTCGGGCGGCTCTCCCGATTACTTCAAGCTTGTGGATGCTATCAAGGCACATGGCTTTGGGCTGAAGATCAACACGGTCGTCCATAGCCTCAACATGGACGAGTCCATGCACGAATTCATTCGACATGCGCGGCCAAAGCGATGGAAGCTGTTCCAAGTGCTTCCCATCGATGGGCAGAACAATGGAGCTGTCGAGCCGCTGCTCATCTCGTCAGAGCAATTTCTGGGGTTTGTTGACCGCCATGCCGACCTCAACGGAGTGACGGAGGTGATTCCGGAGACCAATGATGACATGCGTGGTTCCTATGCGATGGTGGATCCCTCCGGACGATTCTATGATAATGTGGATGGCCACCACCACTACAGCCGCCCAATCCTTGAACTCGGGGCCAGACTTGCTATTCAACAGATGCGCTATGATTTCAAGAAGTTCCTTGGAAGAAAGGGGCAATATGACTGGGTCATTGACCGCAGGGTGCCGGCTCGCATCACTCTGTCGGGCGAGGTGGCCTCGGGCAAGAGCAGTGTCGGCAGAAAACTGGCAGAGCGGCTAAAGTATCAGTTCTTTTCCATCGGAGACAAAACGAGGGAGTTGGCCGCAAAGGAGGGAATGAACATCGTTGAGTTCCAGCGGAGATGCCAATTGGATCCCTCGATGGACAGACAGATCGATTCCAAATTTTCAGAGGACTGCAATAGTCGCAATGGCCTGGTAGTGGATTACCGTCTTGGATTCCGATTCGTCCGCAATGCCTTCCATGTGTTCCTAAAAGTCTCACAGGAAAAGGCCATTGAAAGGCTGAACGGGGCCAAACGTGCCGGTGAGACGAGTGCTACCGTGAAGGAACGTAACGACTCTTTCAAGTGTCAGTTCATCAATGCCTATGGCGTAGACTACACAGCAGAGAAACACTATAATCTTGTACTCGATGCGGATGACTCCACTGTGGATGAACTCGTGAATCGGATACTTGAACAATTTAACCCAATTCCTAATCAATAACCGACAAACACTCATCATGAAAACACGAACCTTCTCAAATCGAACCATGAAATACGGAAATCGCCCTACGATTACTCCAGACCCATTGCTTGTTAGTAAAGCACTTGCCGTTTCGAATCGGCCAACTGGAATTAACAACTTCGTTGTCATTGCACGCTACAAATGGTTGGTAGCAAATGGGGCGATCTACCCCAAGCGCATGGAAAAGCCCAACCTATTCATAACCATAAATGATGGTATGGTGGAAGATTGTAAGTTCAGCTGTGTGTTTGGAAGAACGCTCCAAAAGCAGAGCTTCCATATTGAGGTTCTCAATGGTCCGTCAGAGACAAGTAGCGCGACTAAAGAAAATCTTATCCTTAGTAGAGACCTAGGACTGGCCAACCTATGCAACATGGCTCTTGATGAATTCCGTGAAAGGGACATCATCCAACCTGTGTTCCCTCTGGATTTCAACACTTACGCTGATGACAGCTGCAACCTAAGTCTGAAGACCCGTCCTTCAGACAAGGCTGTTCTGGAAATTCTTCGAGAAGCAGATGTGAACCATTGGGACAAGAACCTCATCATCATCGCCAGACAACGCTGGTTGAAGGAACAAGGGATTAAGATTCCGACTCAAACTGGAAACCTGAATCTGTTGGTCAAGATTGTCAACGGCCATTTGACCAGCTGCTTCTACAGTCCTGATATGATGAACATCATAAGAAAACAGAACTACTTCATTCAAATCCTGAATTGACTTATTGGGCGAGGAGACCCAAAAACGCGGTAGCCAAAAAGCGTGCAACGAGTAGGCATAAACCCCAAAATCTTACAGCGATGTCAAAAGGCAAATCTGGAAGTAGCAAAGGATTCCCTGGATGGCCAAGTACAACCGGGAAGCCATCCGGGTCTGGTAGGGCAAATGGCACTCCGACACCGAAACCCGCTTCTTCTACATCGAAGAAGTGATGTACTGTTGAGGGGAGGACATCATGTCACTCCCCTTTTTGCTGTCCATGAACCCGGAAGGCGAGAAGTTGGAAATCGGTCGTTAAACCCGCTCAATAATGGTGGCAATACCCATTCCGCCACCAACGCAAAGGGTTACAAGACCTGTTTGCTTGTCCTGACGTTCTAGTTCATCGATGAGTGTTCCTATAAGCATGGCGCCTGTGGCTCCAAGCGGGTGACCCATTGCAATGGCGCCACCATTCACGTTGACCTTGCTTTCGTCAATGTTCAGGTCTTCGAGAAAGCGAAGAACAACCGATGCAAATGCCTCGTTTACCTCAATCAGGTCGATGTCACCTATTTCCATTCCTGCCTTTTTCAACGCTTTGCGTGTAACAGGCGCTGGTCCGAGCAGCATGATGGTAGGTTCGGTTCCTGTCAACGCCATGGAACGGATGCGAGCACGTGGTTTCAATCCTTGAGCTTCGCCAGCTTCTTTTGTTCCGATGAGGGTGAGCGCAGCGCCATCTACAATGGCACTTGAGTTACCTGCATGATGTACGTGATTGATGGTTCCAACCTCTGGGTATTTCTGTAGCGCGAGTTGGTCAAATCCCATATCGCCCAGTTTCTGGAAGGCTGGGTTCAACTTCAACAATCCTTCTGCGGTTGTTCCAGGACGGATCATCTGGTCTCTATCAAGCAGCGAATTTCCATCAGCATCTTTCACAGGAATAATTGACTTGGCAAATCGATTCGCATTCCATGCAGCATCAGCTTTGGCGTGTGATCGCGAAGCAAATTCATCCAACTGCGTGCGGTTGTAACCGAATTTAGAAGCAATGAGATCTGCAGAAATTCCCTGTGGAACAAGCGCATGTTTGGTAATGAAATCACGGTCGTCATACATTGGGCCGCCATCGGATGCGATCGGCACACGACTCATGCTTTCCAAACCGCCAGCTACAAGCAAGTCAGCATTTCCGCTTCCCACATAAGCAGCTGCCATGTTGATGGCTTCCAAACCTGAAGCGCAGAAACGATTCACCTGCACACCGGCCGTGGTTTCGGCATAACCCGCCTCAATGGCCGCGGCCTTGGCAATGTTCGCGCCTTGCTCCTTCACGGGGCTCACACAACCGATAATGGCATCTTCCACCAGATCGGTGTTGAGGTTATTCCGTTCTCGGATGGCCTTGAAGGTCAAAGCCAAAAGATCAACGGGTTTTACCGAAGCCAAAGCCCCGTCTAGTTTTCCCTTTCCGCGCGGTGTGCGCACCGCATCATATATATAAGCGCTCATTTTCTGTGATTTTGGACAAGTTTAGGTAATGAAATTGACGCATGGAAATGCAACAAAATTCACAGCGTAAAAAACTCTAAGAGTTACATTTGTGGCAAAATTCCGCCATGCAGATCGATTCAACTTTCACCAACGCCATCCACATTTGTGTTTACCTCGACCGCACCGACAAGCACTTGGTGAACAGCACGGAATTGGGTGAAAGTATCGGCACCAACCCCGTTGTTGTGCGTAGGATCGTGGGGCGATTGAAGGAGTTCGGCCTCATCAAAGTGAAGCAGGGAATAGGTGGTGGTTACTTCTTGGGCCGTCCAGCAGCAAGCATCTCACTTTGGGATATTTATCTGGCCATGAAGAAGGATAATCCGTTCCGCTGCAAGGTTGGAAACGAGGAAGACACCGTTTCTCTCAACCTTCCTGAAGCATTGGAAGACACCTTCGCGAAAGCTGAATATGCTTTGAAAACTCCGCTGGCCAATGTCACGGTCAAGCAGGTTTCGCAGCGAATTGATTAGTACAACAGCTTATCGAACGGATAACGCGTGATGTGAACCGCTTTCACGCGCTCGTAAAGCAATTCGCGTAGTTCGTCAATGTTCTGCTTTTTGGCCGCTGAGATGAATATGCAATCATCGCCCATTTTGCTCATCCAGCTGCTTTTCAGGTCGTCCAAACTCCAGTTTTCCCGGGTTGCCTCTGTCAGGTCATCCTCATCCTTCTTCACGTACGTGTAAGCATCTATCTTATTGAAAACCAGAATGGTCTGCTTGTCGCGCGCCCCGATCTCGGCCAGCGTTTCGTTCACCACATTGATGTGATCTTCAAACTCAGGATGCGAAATATCCACCACATGAAGCAGAATATCAGCTTCGCGAACTTCATCCAACGTTGATTTGAAACTCTCCACCAACTGGTGAGGAAGTTTTCGGATGAATCCAACCGTGTCTGACATCAGGAAAGGCAGGTTACCGAGCACCACTTTACGGACCGTGGTATCGAGCGTAGCGAAAAGCTTGTTTTCGGCAAGCACTTCCGATTTGCTCATCAGGTTCATGATGGTGGATTTACCCACATTGGTATAACCGACCAGCGCCACTCGGATCAGTTGCCCGCGGTTCTTACGCTGCTGCTCCATCTGCTTGTCAATATCCTTCAGTTGCTTCTTGAGCAACGAGATACGATCGCGGATGATCCGCTTATCGGTTTCAATCTCCTTTTCACCAGCACCACCACGCGTTCCGGTGCCACCGCGTTGGCGCTCCAAGTGCGTCCACATACGTGTCAATCGCGGAAGCAGGTATTGATACCGTGCCAGTTCCACTTGCGTTTTGGCCTGCGCGGTTTGAGCTCTTGCCTGAAAGATATCGAGGATAAGAAGGCTACGGTCGTAGATCTTCACCTTGAAAACGTTCTCCAAGTTCCGAAGCTGCGATGGGCTGAGGTCATCATCAAAAACCACCACATCGATCTTATGCTCCTTAACGTATGCATCGATCTCTTCTACCTTTCCGGAACCAACAAACGTGCGCGGGTCGGGCTTCTTCAGTTTCTGGGTGAACTGCTTTTTAGTCTCCAACCCAGCCGTCATGGAAAGGAACTCGAGTTCATCCATGTACTCGGCCACTTTCTCCTCCGTATCGTTGCCCTGTATGAGCCCGACCAGAACGGCCGTTTCCTGTACAGGCGCTGTATCAAAGTGCTTTCCCAAATCTCAATTCTGTTCTTTCAGTTGTTCCAAATAACCGGCCACAGCTTGAATCTGCTCTTCACTCAGAACCTCAGCAAATGCCGGCATCATGCTGCCACCTTTTCGGATGTTCTCCACCCGTTCTTCCATGCTCATTTTTGAAACGCTCAGGTTGGGCGCATCATTAAGCATCAACTTACCGTCCGGTCCATGACAAGCAACACAGTATGTCTTGTAAACCTGCTTCCCGAGATCGGTTCCATCACTTTGAGAACCGAAACTTCCGCACGAAAGCAGAACAATCGACACCAAGCCTATGAAAAGTGATTGCATCAGAACCAACCTCGGCCCGCCCCTGAAGGCAAAAACGGCCATGGAATGGTGGCCAAAATGATCAGCAAACCAATGCTGAAATAAAACAGCACTTTTTTGAACTTGGCTTGATCCGTAGCAGCCTTTTTGGACGCGATGCGACCAATGGTGATCAATGCAATGGCCACTACCATTCCGAAGATGTGCTCTACCGCCCAAAACCGAATACCGCTTTCCTTCATGGCGGTTGAGGGGTCATCCAGAATGATGCTTACCCAACCTCGACCCATGTAGAGAACCAACCCGAGCACGAGTTGTAAATGACTGAAAATGAGCGCAAAGAGACTCAACTTGTTGTCCAGTGAATCATAGGCTTTGCCCGATGACAGTGACATGGCGCTTTTCACGATGGCCCCTACAATGGCGGCAAGGACCAACCATCGTAATCCTGAGTGCGAACGAAGTAATATTTCCATCTGATCTGAGATTGAACAACAAAGCTAAGCATTTCGCTTCCTGCAATGTTGCCGACACCCGTTCAGAATTCGAATTGAGTAGCTTTGCGCCCCTTATTAACTGATTGAAATGAAGAGCATTGTTTTCTCGTTGTTGATGTTTGCGGGTCTATCCATTTCCCTAACTCAAGCACAGACAACTTTCCCTATTAACGGTGTGCAGGACAAGGACGCAGCCGTTTATGCTTTCACGCACGCCACGGTTCATGTGGATGCACAAACGATTTATGAAGATGCCACGCTGCTCGTAAAAGAAGGCCGAATTATTGGTGTCGGAACAGATGTTTCGGTTCCGAAAGGTGCCATCGTTACCGACCTGAAAGGCAAGCACATCTATCCTTCATTGATCGATGCGTTTTCCACATACGGAGTGGAGCAGCCGAAAAAAGAGGGAAAAGACAGTCCTGGACCGGTTTACGATTCCGAAAAGAAAGGTGCCTATGCTTGGAACGATGCATTGAACCCGGAAGCAAGTGCTGCCGAGAAATTCACGCCCGATGCCAAGAAAGCTGAGGAACTACGAAAGGCTGGTTTTGGAGCCACCGTTTCGTTGATCCGGGATGGCATCGCCAGAGGAACTTCAGCGTTTGTGCTCACAGGTGATGGCTCGGCCAACGAGAACCTGTTGCAACCGAATGTCGCGGCCAATTATTCGTTCTCGAAAGGCACTTCCAACCAGAATTATCCGAGTTCGCAGATGGGTGCCATTGCGCTATTGCGACAAACGTATTTGGATGCGGGCTGGTACGCCAACCTGAACGACAACACCAAGGAAATGAACCTCGGGTTGGAAGCTTGGAATGGCATTCAGCAATTGCCGCAGGTTTTCGATGCACCAGACCTGTTGAGCATTTTCCGTGCAGATAAGGTCGGAGATGAATTCGGAAAGCAGTATGTTTTCCTCGGTAACGGAACAGAATATCGCAGAATTGATGCGGTGAAAAAGACGGGCGGTTCGTTCATTGTTCCGCTCAAATTCCCGGATGCGTTGGATGTAGAAGACCCGTTCGATGCACAATTGGCGAGCTACACCGAACTGTTGCATTGGGAATTGGCTCCGACCAACCCGAAAGCGTTGAAAGATGCGGGCGTTCCATTCGCTTTGACGATGGAAGGTTTGGAAAAGGAGGCTGAATTCTGGCCAGCACTTCGCAAAGCCATGGAAAACGGTTTGGACTCAGTCACAGCTTTAGAGGCGTTGACAACCGTTCCTGCCAAAATGCTGGGGCTGAAAGAGGTGGGAACCTTACATAAAGGCAACTTGGCCAACTTCCTGATCACTTCCGAAGATCTTTTCAATGAGAAAAACACCATTCTGGAGCATTGGCTCAAAGGCAAGCAGTACAAGATCAGCGAAGCGGCTGGCGATTCCATCAACGCCTATTATTCCCTCAAAATGGGAGGCAAATCTTGGCCGTTTGAACTTACTGGAACTTCCGACAAGCCAAGTGCGAAACTCGCTAAGAATGACACCACCAAATTGGATGTTTCTTTCAATCTGAAAGATGAATTAGTGACCATCTCATTTGCGGAAGAAAAGGACGCGAAAGGCAAGTATCGCCTCACAGGAAGAAAGGACGGCAAGAACTTCAAGGAAAAGGCCAAACACCTGATGGCACGTGGGTAGGATTGGACATTGACCTATTTCTGAACTCAGAAAGACGAGAAAAGGAAAAAGGAGAAAAGGAGAAAAGGAAGAGACGAAGAAAGACACCGTTCTTGGAGATGTGGTTTATCCGTTCATGGCGTTCGGTTATACCGAAGCTCCGAAACAGGAAGCGGTTGTGATTCGCAACGCAACGGTTTGGACCAACGAAAAGATGGCATTCTAGAAGATGCAGATGTCTATTTCGAGAACGGAAATCAAGCCATGGCAAAGACCTTCGGTTCCAAGTGGTGTGAAAGAAATTGACGGAACAGGCAAACATGTCACTTCGGGCATCATTGATGAGCATTCGCACATTGCCATCAGCAAGGGCGTAAACGAAGGCACGCAATCGGTAACGGCCGAGGTGAGCATTGGCGATGTGGTCAATTCAGAAGACATCAACATTTACCGTCAGCTGGCCGGTGGCGTTACCGCTTCGCAACTGCTACACGGCTCGGCCAATCCGATCGGTGGTCAGAGCGGCATCATCAAACTCCGTTGGGGAAGATTGCCAGAGGAAATGAAGATCGCAGATGCGGCTGGGCACATCAAATTCGCGCTTGGCGAGAACGTGAAGCAATCGAACTGGGGTGAATATTACACTTCGCGCTACCCACAGACCCGAATGGGCGTGGAGCAGGTCTTCTACGATGCGTTCTATCGTGCCAAAGCGTACAAGGCGGAATGGGCAACTTACAACGGACTTGCCAAAAAGGAAAAGGCTTCCGCCACTGCACCAAGGCGCGACCTTGAGCTGGAAACACTGGTCGAGATACTCGACAGCAAGCGCTTCGTGACGTGCCACAGCTACGTTCAGCAGGAGATCAACATGCTGATGCACGTGGCAGATAGCATGGGTTTTACGCTCAACACGTTCACGCACATTCTGGAGGGCTACAAAGTGGCCGACAAGATGAAGGAGCACGGGGCAAACGGTTCCACGTTCTCCGATTGGTGGGCGTACAAGTTTGAGGTGAACGATGCCATTCCGTACAACGCTGCGCTGATGCACGATGCGGGCGTGAATGTGGGCATCAATTCGGATGACGCGGAGATGGGAAGACGCCTTAACCAAGAGGCCGCGAAAGGCGTGAAATACGGTGGTATGAGTCAGGAAGAAGCATGGAAAATGGTAACGCTCAATCCTGCCAAAATGCTGAAAATGGACGGCCAAACAGGAAGCCTGAAGGCTGGTAAAGATGCCGATGTGGTGGTATGGTCGGCCAATCCGCTTTCCATTTACGCGAGAGCCGAACAGACCTACGTGGATGGCATTCTGTACTACTCCATCGAGAAAGATGCAGCCGCGCAAGAGGCATTGAACAAAGACCGTAATCGCATCATTCAGAAGATGATAGCAGCTAAGAAAGGCGGTGCGAAAACCGACAAACCAAGTAAGAAAGAACACCTGTTGTATCACTGCGATACGATGGAAAACTAAGCCTGAATGAATCAGTTTAACTTTGTAAGAAACAACAGATCATGTCGATAGAACGCTCAAAGGACAACAAACTGGTTATCACACTACCCGAAAATCTGGACAGCGAAGTGGTGCAACGGGTTATTGATTTCTTCCGATACTTCGAACTTGCCAGTGGCAGTAAGGCCACTCAGGAGGATGCCGACCGTTTGGCTGAAGAAAGCAATGCGGCCTGGCTCAAAAA
Source organism: Flavobacteriales bacterium (assembly GCA_020635535.1). Taxonomy (GTDB): domain Bacteria; phylum Bacteroidota; class Bacteroidia; order UBA10329; family UBA10329; genus UBA10329. The sequence goes on from JACJZP010000011.1 coordinate 44,050, forward strand.
TCGTAAGAAGAACGAGCGACCATGAGAATTGTGGTGGATGCCAATATCGTATTCAGCGCCATTCTTAACAAGCAGAATTCACTTTGAACCTTGCAGATGTCAGTTGCTCCGATACTTTCCATGAGATACCACATTCAATCTTCTTGCTTCGTGTATGGATATCAACACATCTTCCATACTATTCATTTCAGAAGCTCAAATCCCACTCGATATGTTGGAAAGAGCTGAAAAGTTGGTTTCAGACATTGATCCGAAAGATGCCCTTTATGTAGCATTGAGTGATTTTTTTCATTGTCCCATCTGGTCTGGAGACCTCAAACTGAAAGACGGTCTGACCAATAAAGGGTTTGACAGATTCATCGCTATTGAAGAACTTCTACGTAGCAAATAATGCCATGAACAAACAGGAAACGGCCTTTTCATCATTTCATTTTTTACCAACACTCATCCTTTGGATGATGCTCGGACTCCCTTCTATGGCCCAGATCCCCTCACCCGGTGAAATGCCCGAGAAAGCAATCATCCTGACGGGCGGAATTGCCCACATCGGCAACGGACAAGTGCTAGAAAATGCCGCCATTGGAATGGAAAACGGCAAGATCACTTTCGTGAAACCGATGGGTTCGGTGAAGCTGAATCCTGAGGAAGCTGACATTATCGACATCACAGGAAAACACGTTTATCCTGGATTCATCAGTCCGAACAACACGCTTGGCCTGACGGAAATTGAGGCTGTTCGCGCCACAAACGATTATGCCGAAACAGGTGCTTTCAATCCTGAAGTTAGAGCGTTGACTTCATTCAACACCGACAGCAAGATCTCTACAACGGTTCGTTCCAACGGTGTTTTGATCGCGCAGGCAACGCCACGTTCTGGTCGCATTTGCGGAACAAGTTCTGTGATGCATTTGGATGGCTGGAACTGGGAAGATGCGGTGCTCGAGCAGATGATGGCGTTCATATCAACTGGCCGAACCGTTTCCAGCACACGGGCTGGTGGGCAGAACCGGACCGACCAAACCGAACGAGAACTACGGCAAGCAGGTTGATGAACTAAGAGCATTTCTGACATCGCGCGAAAGCCTATTCGGAAAATCCGAATGCGGAATTCAACCAGAAACTGGCGGCATGCAAGGATTGTTTGATGGAAGTCAGAATCTCTATTGCATGTTGATGATGCCAAAGGAATCATGGAATCGGTGCTGTTTGCCGAAGCTGCTGGCGCGAAAAAACCTGTGGTTGTTGGTGCCAATGAAGCTTGGCTGGTTGCCGATTTCCTCAGCGCGAAGAACATTCCGTGATCTGGAAAGAACACATTCACTACCAACAGATAGCGACACGGATATTGACCAACCGTTCAAAACCGCCAAGACACTTTTCGACAATAAGATCCTTTTCTGCTTCAGCTACGCTGGCGATATGGAAGCGATGGGTTCGCGCAACCTTCCTTTCTCTGCTGGAACAGCTGTTGCTTATGGACTGAAGTACGAAGAGGCGGTAAAAGCACTGACTCTCAATACAGCCAAAATCCTTGGGGTTGATGCTTCCTGCGGCACCCTGGAATCAGGAAAAGATGCAACCCTTTTCGTCTCTTCAGGCGATGCGTTGGACATGATGACCAATGATGTGATCTATGCTTGGATCGCAGGCAGAACCGTTGATCTGGACAATCCGCAGAAGTATCTGTACAGGAAATTTAAGGGGAAAGCAGAGAATTGAAAGCCAAACCTTGGTCTGAATGGTTTTTAGGAGCCGGTTTGGTCCTGCTTTCCATAAGTCATTGGTTTCCTCTAGGAATCAACCCGCTTGAATTGCTGGGAGCATTTGCGCATTTTACGCTGCTTCTGTCAATCGCTGTAGTTGCGATTTCCGCGGTTTTTCGATCTCGGATTCTGGGGCTTTCGGCACTCACCGCGTCTGTAATAAGCGGAGCCTTAGTAATACCTCATTTTCTTCCAACTGATTATTCGGGAGACGCTGTTCTGACTGTGGGCCACTTCAACCTATATCACAATAATCCTACTTCAGCCTTGGCCATCAATTCTATTGTTGAATCCGCTCCTGATATTTTCACTATTCAGGAACTGAATGAAGAATGGTCAACCATAACGGATTCTGTTTTTTCATCGTCACACCCCTATATGGTTGAAGCGCCCATGGAATCCTGCTGTTACGGAATTGGGCTTTACTCCAAGTTTCCGCTCGTTTCCTACAAAGTGTTGGAAATAGAGCGCACTCCTGTTATTACCGCTCAGGTCTTGGTCCAAGAACGAATAATCACCGTTGTTTCTTTGCATACTCTACCACCTGCATTTCCGAATGAAACCCAAGAACGTGATCTGCAACTACAGACCGTGGCAAGCATTGCTGCTACCGGAGAAACAGACTGTTTGGTAATCGGTGATTTTAACGTTGTTCCATGGGATGACGCATTCAGCTTTTTTCTAAAGTCTGGAAAATTGCATGCCGCCAGAAACGGCTTTCAAGCAACCTTCCCAACGGATTTCGGAATTCCTCTCATTCCCATCGACCACATCACCTATTCTGACAACTTGATTCCAGTTTCTAGTGATGTAGTGACCATTATTGGCTCTGACCACCGAGGATTGGTGGCAGGATTCGCATTTGCGGATTGATCAACTTTGCAGACCATGTTCCGGATAGCTGTATTTCTTCCGATGATTCTGGGTTCGCTTTTAGCTCAGGGCCAGATCACGCAAACCATCCGCGGAAAAGTGGTTGATGCTGTTTCGCAGCGACCATTGCCAGAGCAAGCGTGGTGGTTACAGACTCAACCAAATTCCAAGGATCGCAGCGGACTTTGATGGCAATTTCCATTTGGAGAATGTTCCCATTGGGAGGGTTTCGTTGAAGGTGAGCTTCATCGGTTACGAAGACCAATTCTTGCAGAACCTTGTGCTGAACCCTTCCAAACAGCTGGTACTGAACATTCAGTTGCAGGAGAAGATCAATAAGGTGGATGAAGTGGTGGTGAAAGCCGAACGCGAGAAAGGTGAGCCACTGAACGAAATGGCGGTGATCAGTGCACGGGCATTTTCGGTGGAAGAAACCAGACGCTTTGCCGGTTCGTGGCAAGATCCAGCGAGTGCTGCAGCTGCCTACGCGGGGGTTTCGGGTGGATCGGATGAACGGAACGACATCATCATCCGTGGTAACTCGCCAACCGCTGTGCTGTGGCGATTGGAGGACATCAACATTCCCAATCCCAACCATTTGAGTTTTTCGGGGAGCACGGGCGGCCCGGTCAGCATCCTCAACAATAACATGTTGGCCAATAGCGATTTCTTCACAGGCGCTTTTCCTTCCGAATACGGAAATGCCAATGCAGGTGCGTTCGACCTGAACCTGAGGCGAGGAAACAACGAGAAACGTGAATACTATTTCCAACTTGGGTTGAACGGTTTGGAGTTCGGTTTGGAAGGGCCATTTACCAAGAAACATCCTGCCTCCTACCTTGCTTCTTACCGCTATTCTACCATGGCACTTATTAGTCTGATGGGAATCAACATCGGGATTTCTGCTGTGCCGCTTTATCAGGATCTAACGTTCGTCATTGACGTTCCGACCAAGAAAAAGGCGGGGCGTTTCACCCTTTGGGGAATCGGTGGTTTGAGTTCCATTCATATTGAGGACAACCCCGGTTTCAATGGTGGCGCAGAAGAAAAACGCGACCAAGACCTTGGCTCCGACATGGGTGCCGCGGGTCTTACGCACCTCATCTTCTTGGGTGAGAAGACAAGTCTGAAAACCACCGTGGCGGCCACGGTGCTGCATCAATGGCAGGAGAAACTGGTGTTTCAGGAAACGGATTCAACCTCCACGACCATCTTGGAGAACTTCAACAAGAATGTGAGTATCGGGGCCAGCATCCATTCGCAGTTGAACACGAAACTGAGCGCCAAGAGCAGCATCCGAACGGGCATCATCTACGACCACAAATTCATCTCGTTCATCGATAGCATGTATGTGTACGAAACGGCATCGCACTATGTGAATCTCAATCTGAAAGACAACTACGGACTGGCGCAGCTCTACTCGCAGTTCCATCATCGCTTTAGCGAAAAAACCTCAGGAACGGTGGGCGTTCACGCTCAGATGAGTACACTCAACACTTCGTTTGCCGTTGAGCCGCGCATTGGTTTTAAATGGCAACCGCACCGCAGGCATGCGCTTTCTGTGGGTGCTGGTATGCACAGCCAGCTGCTACCATCGCTCACGTATTTCTATCAGACGTACCTGCCAACAGAAAACCGCTACATCCGCACCAATGGCGATGTCGGTTTCACGCGAAGCGTACATGCCATTCTGGGTTACGATTGGAGCATTATTCCCAAGCTGCGCATGAAGGTGGAGGCCTACTACCAGTACCTGTACGATGTGCCTGTGGAGCCTACGGCCAGCTACTTCAGCATGGTGAATGCAGGTGAAAGCATTGGCGATGTGGCCGTTCGCGACAGCTTGGTAAACGATGGAATTGGGCAGAACTACGGACTGGAACTGACCTTGGAGAAATTCTTCGACCGTGGCTATTATTTCCTACTTACAGGTTCGTTGTACAACAGCACCTACCGTGGCAGTGATGGCATTTGGCGGAATTCGGCCTTCAACGGCAATTACAATCTGAGTGCATTGGGCGGTTACGAGTTCAAGATCAGCAAGAAGAATACGTTGGCCTTCGACAGTAAGATCACATGGACGGGCGGTGCGCGATACGTGCCTATCGACCTCGATTCATCTGCAGTAGCAGGAGAGACTGTGCGTGATTATTCAAGAGCCTACGAACCGAAGTACAAGGATTACTTCCGAATGGACATCAAGGCCACCATTACCTTCAATGGTAAACGTGCATCGCACAGTTTGGCGCTCGATTTCCAGAATGTGTTCAACACCAAGAATGTGTTCGCTCAGAATTATAACCCAGAGACCAACTCCGTGGAAACGAAGTACCAATTGGGTTTCCTGCCGCTGGTGTACTACAGGGTGGAGTTCTGAAATGCAAACTTTCCGTTAAGAACGTCAGCTCAAGACCAACTATTCTTAGCACGATTGTAACTTGCGGTGTTTAAGCAATAATCATGCGAAGTAGAAGAGACTTTATCCGCACAAGCGGTTACATCGGAATCGGATTTGTTGGATTGAAACTTTATGCCTGCGGTAATGCGGGTGGTGGAGCTGGAGAGGCCGCGGCAGATGCTGCTTTCGATTATGGTGCATTGGTATCAGATCCGGCTGGCATTCTTGACCTCCCAGAAGGATTCTCTTACAAGATAATCTCTCGCCAAGGCGATGCCATGGATGATGGATTGGTTGTTCCTGGTAAGCAGGACGGCATGGCCACTTTCCCATCGGAAGACGGTAAGGTCATCATTGTACGAAATCACGAGATCGTTCCTACGGACAAAGACCTGGGAGCTTTCGGACCTGATAACGCAAATTTGGGGGCAATTCCAAAAGAAGACCTGTACGAATTCGGTAAAGGAGAATTTCCCGGTCTTGGTGGAACCACAACCTTGGTTTTCAATGAAGAAACACAAGAAGTAGAAAAGCAGTTCCTCAGTTTAGCTGGAACCTACCGAAACTGTGCGGGTGGCCCAATGCCATGGGGCAGCTGGCTTACTTGCGAAGAAGACGTGACCAAAGCGGGCGAATACGAGGGCAACGTGGAGAAAGAGCACGGTTTTGTGTTTGAGGTGCCGGCCACCACCGAGGTAATGCGAGCCGCCCCGAAACCCATCAAGGAAATGGGCAGATTCAACCACGAAGCTGTAGCCTACGACCCAGAAGCAGGGATGCTGTATATGACCGAAGACCGCCACGATGGACTTTTGTATCGTTTCATCCCGAACAAGAAGAATGACCTCCATTCTGGCGGAAAACTTCAGGCTCTTGCCATAAAAGGTGAACCAAAAATGGATACCCGAAACTGGCCCGAGACCGTTGGCCCTGATATTCTAACAGGGATTCCACTTAAGCTGGAATGGATTGACCTTGATAATGTTGAAGCACCCGAAGATGACCTACGAATACGTGGGCATGAGGCCGGTGCGGCCGTTTTTGCTCGTGGCGAAGGCATGTGGTATGATGAGGGCGTGATCTACTTTGCCTGCACAAGCGGTGGTGACCTCCGCAAAGGTCAGGTGTTCAAACTTACACCAGCGGCAGATGGCGGTGTTCTTGAGCTTTTTATTGAGCCCAATAATGTTGACATCATGAAGTATTGTGACAACCTGACGGTTGCTCCATGGGGAGATGTGATGATCTGCGAAGATGACGAAGATGCGTACTTGAGAGGCGTTACGCCTGACGGCAAGATCTTCACGTTCGGGCATTCCGTTCAGAAAGTTGGGGAGTTCACCGGTATCTGTTTTTCGCCTACAGGCAAAACCATGTTTGTCAATCTTCAGCACGAAGGGTTAACGTTTGCCATTACAGGCCCTTGGAAAACCCGAGCTTAAGCTGATGAATCGGGCCATTGTTGTCCTGTTCCTTCTTCTTTCTGTACTCACTGCAAAGGGTCAATTCATAACGCACGGACCGGTTGTTGGCGCGGTTACCGATACCTCCGCCAGGATATTTCTACGCACCACGGTTGCAGAGGCCACCATCACCTTACAGGTAGATGACAATCCTATTTACCATCATCCGCAGGAAATAAAGGGTCGGCCTATTTTTCAAAACGATAGCTCAATCATCCTGAACATCGGCATGCTTCAGCCCAATACCTTGTACCATTATCGTGTTTACGTGAATGAGCGGTTGGATACAACGGATGGTTTGTTCCGAACTTTTCCGTCAATTGGACAGAAAGGCGATTTCACGTTTGTAACCGGCTCCTGCCAGGAAACGGAAAACATGAAGGTTTTTGACGTGATGCCATTGCACGAACCGTATTTCTTGATGCACACGGGAGACTACACGTATCCTGATTATCAGATAGCGCCAGATTATTCGTCTACCTGGAATGGAATGGCCTACAGCTACCGCAGAAGATATGATGAGAAGGAGATGAAGTACATGCTGCGCTCCATTCCCATCGATTACGTGTATGACGATAACGATTATGTGGGCGGAAGTGGCGGCCGATACTGCAAGAACGATATGCGCTCTTACAAGGAGAACGGACACACGGTAAACGAAATGATGGCGCCCGAATTTCCAGCATTCTGGAGAAGGAACACCATTAAAGGCTATGATGAACTTTTTCCCCACTATCCGTTGGTAGATACCAGCGAGGGCATCTACCACTCATTCAAATTCGGAAACGCGGAGTTCTTTGTCATAGACCGCAACAGCGCCAAAGACAGACCGAACATGGACGGCTTTGTTTGGAACGAGAAGAAAAAGAAATGGCAATGGAACCCGCCTGAAGGGTACGCCCTATTTGGTAAAAAGCAGATGGATTGGCTTAAAGAAAGTATCAAAGCATCTGATGCTGATTGGAAATTCATTGTGAGTGGTGTGCCGCTGAATGGCGCGTGCGAGAAACTGATCCGTGCCGGGGTAAAGATTCAGAACATGAGCATGAAGGGTTTCTATGGCTTTCACATGGCTTGGGGTTTCAGTCAGTATTGGGCCGGTTTCCCAGAAGAGCGCAATGATTTCATGCAATTCTTGGAGGATAATGACATCAAAGATGTGATCGTGATCAGTGGAGACACACATCACAACGTTATGGATGATGGTAAGAATGCAGGATTACCAGAGCTTAACGCGAGCGGCCTGAGCGTGACAGGAACTGAATTGGCCTATTACCTTAAACTCATTGGAACCTTCACGTTCCAATACCGCATGAAGAAAATCTGGAACCAAGGAGGTAACGGTCTTGGCAATAAGAACCTGAAAAACGCTTTCGGAAAGGTCAGAATCGTTTCAGACGACTACGTTGAACTGAGCATCATTGATGAAGACAATGACATTATCAGCAGTTTCCGGGTGCCACACTCTTCTAAAAAGTAGCCTTAAGCTGCAATGTAAAATTGCGCAAAGGCTCAGCTTTACTTGGCCTGAAGGAATACAGACGATTGGAAACGTTATTAACAATGAAGGACACCTTGAGTTGCTCAAGCACCTGATATGAAGCTCTGATATTGGCAACAAAGTCGCCTTTTTCATGCGCCTTGCTGTACCGCGCTGTTGCTCCAAACTCTCCCGAAATAAAGTCAACAGCTGTGGTTTCGGTCTGCGGAATATTCTCTGGGTAGCTTCCGTAAACAATGGTAACACCTGCGGAGGCCTTCTTATAATCGAGTTGGATGTCTCCTTTGACCAAATGGCGTGGGCGCAGCTTCAGTAGCTTCTGCGTATCTGGATTGTCTGATTCCATTCGATTGGTCATGTACTTGAAAAACTCCTTCAAATACTGGTCTGCCCCATAACTTTTAGCAGAATCGAGATTAACCGGATAGTTGTACGTGTAGCCTATCAGCGCTGTAACTCCAACAGGTCCTATTGACCCACGACTTGCCAAGCCGAATTCATAACCCGTTACAAGAGCATTACTCACGTTCTGCGGATAAAGACCAATGATATAGCTTGGAGGAAGCCCTTGAAATAGATCCGGTCTTGTGGTCTGAGAAACAAATCCATACTCAACCAGATTCTTGTATTGCTGATAGAAATATGCGAAGTCGATGTAGGCTTTCCACTTACTTACCGCAACCAGCTGCTTAAGTCCAAGTTCGGCACTCATTCCTTTTTCAGCCACAAGATCTTTGTTAGGTATGATCTTGACCTGTGGATTCAGGTCATCATCCAAATATCGCTCTGCAACTGTTGGTATACGATATGATTGACCAAAGGAGACTCTTAAGAACGTTCCTGCTCCAAAGCGGTAATTGATGCCCGAACGGAAAACCGGTGTGCTTGTTTCCGTAAAGTCGTTTATTCCAATGATCTCATAGCGAAGACCGGCCACCGCGCTCAAACGCTCTGTTTTGAATTCGCCCTGAGCATAAACCGCGCCTGAGTAGGAAACCCTGAGTCCCGAGTAAAGGTTACTGGTTGAAAGGCCGACATTGACCGGAAGGCCTGTTGTGATCGACCATTTTTTCCACAGTTTTTGGAACTGGTAGTTCACCATGATCTGGTGCGATTTGGCATGAGGTGTTGTTTTGGGGCTTGTTGAAATACGCATGATGTACATGTATCTGGACATCAATGAGTGCTTATAACCCTTATCGTTCGTAGAGTGGAAATGTGGGTCGAGGTTTGACCTTAGATATCTGTCATTACTCGGCACTGCTGATCTCAGAGCTCCTTCATTAGGGTTCACCGCAAGGAAAAATCGCCCTGAATGCTCATAGACAATGTTTCCATTGATCCCGTAGTTCATTCCTGGGTGTTTCTTGTCATGTATACGGGTCTTGAAATTCAGACCGCCACGCAGTTCATCTGCATATTCAAGATAACTTCTGTCGTGCAGGAACATGCCACCGATAACAAGGTCAAGTTTCTTGATCTTCTGCTGAAAATTGAAGTTTACGCCAGCGGCACCTCTAACTGTACCGTTGTCCCACCATTTCAACGTGTCTTTGGGGTAGTGAATAATGGTATCGACCATAATTCCTGCGGAATCAACCTTTCGTGTGTAGGTCTGGTCGCTGTAAAGGTCTGGTGGGTTATCGTAGATCTTAGAAAAAACCGTTACTGTGGTACTTGGTTTGGTGTTCTTGGGCCAGCCCGTTATCACATTGACAACACCATTGAGAGCTGAGCTACCGTAAACCACACTCGAAGCTCCTTTAATAACCTCAATCTGTTCCACGTTCTGCATGGGTGCTTGGCGCAACTGCGGCTCACCAAGGTCTGCGCTCATCAGCGACATTCCGTCTTGCATTACTGCGGTTCGCGTACCCACACCGTAAGACCAACTACTACCGCCCCTTATGCTCACCTGGCTGTCCTGTATTGTAACTCCGGGGGTTTTGTTAATGGCCTCGCCAAGATCAGTAGCATTCGTGTTTTGAATCAACTTAGCGCTGACCACTTCCATCGAAACCGTTTCCTGTGCAATGCTCTTCTGATACTGGCTTGCAGAGACCACTACAATATCCAGTTGTTCCGATTTCATTTCGAGCTTAACATTCTTAGTAGCGGGTGCTCCAGAACTGAGGTCGATCTCCTTGATCTTAGGCTCGTACCCAATGAAGGAATACTGAACCTTGTGCATTGCCTTAGACAGCTTCAGAGAATATTTACCATCAAGATCGGTGGTTACTCCTTTGCCGTCAGGGGTTACAACACTCGCCCCAACCAACGGTTCTCCAGATTCGGCATCGGTCACAATGCCACTTAATGTCACCTCCTGCGCCAGTGCACTCACAGAGACAAAAAGCGTAATGATTACAGCTCGTAAAACTTTACTCATACAGGTAGGTTGATGTGCAAGGCGCTAAAAATATGAAAGTTGACCATCTTTGGTTACCCGTTCATGACCACTGTAAGACACTTACTTAAAATGTATCATTTCCTGACCTGTTTAGGCTTGAGCACATTTTTGGCGTTGGCCGTAAGCGGCCAGCCACTACCAGATGGAGAGGAAACGCTTGCCATTGAGGCCCAGAATCTGGCTATCACCGTTCCTGATAAGGAAGCGTTTGAGGGCGGACATCTTCAAGGAGTTCAGTTATTCAATGGCACTTTGATTGTTTCTGGCAGCTCTCAGGAATTCGGCTATTTGGCCATTTTCCAGTTCATTGGGGGTGAGTTCCGTTTTATTGCCACCAAGAAACTGGCCGCTGCTCCATTTGACCACGCAGGTGGTTTTCAGGTGGCCGAGAATTGGCTGGCGGTGGGTGTTGAAGACCCCACCGGCAAACGGAGTTCCATTGTTCAATTAATTGATGTTTCAAGCTTTGGGAATCTTTCCAAACCTCCCGTCTATAGCTTGAAACGGCAAGGCGAATACAAACGCAGCACAGCGGGAGCTGTGGCCTTGCTTAAGCGTGATGGACATTTTCTTTTGGCCGTTGGTTCTTGGGACAGTGCCATCATCGATTTCTACACGTCCAATCATACCGACCCATATGCGGAGGATTTCAAATTTGAAGCTTGGACAAGTTGGGACAGTCGGGAAGCGAAACGTAAAGATTGGGTTAACCGCGATTATAATAGCTACCAAAGTCTTCAACTGACTGAGGATTCAACTGGCGTTTATCTTACAGGCTTTGCCAAACGCGGTAACAGCAACCTTGCCGATGTGTTCAAGCTAAGAACAGATGCGGACCCTTACACACTGATACAAAAAGTGTCCACCTATTCTGTCCAGTGCAAAGGCGATGTCACTTTCAGGAACGGAGCGGGGTTATCAACCTTCCTAGATCAACCTTCCATTGTGGCTGTTGGCCACAAGCTTACACCAACCACCAACATCCAGATCTTTCCCGTTAAGCGATAATGGCTAAATTCGATGTTATGAAATCGATTTCTCCCAGTGGTCCACTTCTCACCCTGATCATTAAACCGCTTGGTGCCTCCAATACCAACGACCTCCTTGCAAGGTTCCACCCGATTATGAAATCCATGGGTTACGGAAACTTTGAGATGGAAGAAAACGGACTTTATCAGGCGAGCAAAAATGCCGAGACACTGCTGGGAGCACCGCTTTTTGTATTTGCAGAGAAAGATGGCGGCTCTCTGGTCATCAATATTGACGGACACTCGATATTTGGTCTGAAAGGCGTTGAAGAGCAGCTCAAAAAAATCAGATCTGAATACGAAAAGAGCATAGACTGTTCAACCGATTTGTTAGGGCCGAATTATGTCAGTGCACTTGTTGGAAACCTACTTTACACCGCACTGCCAATCTACCTGAGCGCAACGCTGATTGCAGTTATGTTCTACTTCATTGAATACGACCGCCAGATCATTTTCAACACGTACATGTACGCTACACTGGGAATTATCGGAGCGAAAACCCGATTCTGGGTCAATCAGAGAAGGAAACAACGGCCTGTTTGGCAGAGCATCCTGCTACTGGTTGTAGGAGCTCCCATCATTTTAGGTGTTGTGGTTGCATTGGTCTACGGAATAACCCGACTTACCTAAAGGCTGTTCAACAACGAACGGAACCAATTTTCGTCTTCTGAAGCTTCCAGCTTTTTTATACGCATTTTGGTGATGTCCAACTCCAGTTGCAGCTCAACCCGGTTGCGCACTTCCCAAAGCGTTTCTTCGTCCGTTTTACCCTCATACTCCTTGGTTGAAATACGATTTCCGAACGCGTAGAACTGCTTTTCCGGTCGTGGGATCATGGTCGGACCGATTCCTCGAGCCAGCGGGAAAACCGTTTCGCCATCCTTCAGATACTTCTCCGCAATACCTTTTTCACGAAGCCAGTCTCCGAACTTACTGTCCATGATCTCGTCTCCGTCCATCACAATATCGAACGCATCTTCCTGTCCTACCTGTGCCACTGTAACAATATCGTAGCCGTTATCAATGGCCATTCGGGCAAAACCTGTTCGTTTTTTCCAGGTGAGGGTGTACTTCTCCCCTTTGCGCTTGCAGGTTTCCCTTCCTCCACCAGGATAGACCATGATGTGCTCTCCATGCTGCATCATTGCTTCGCAGTTCTCTCGAGTACCACGAACAAAGCCGAGTTTTGGGGCAAGGTCGCGCCAACCTGGCATCATGTAATGCAGATTGTCTACCAACGAACGCATGAAAATGTCCTTTTCAATATAAAGTTGGGCAGCCCAAAGCGTTCCGTCCAGCGCGCCCAGAACCGAATGGTTGGTAACGTACATGGCAGGCCTGTCTTTACTTACGTTTTCCATACCATAGAATTCTGGCTGGAAATAGGCGCGGCCCAAAGCCGTAACGCGTTCTACAAATTCTTTCGATGGTGGGTCAAAATCGGGAGTGTATTCTCCGAGTTGGGGGTCAAGGGATTCGCTCATGCCGCAAAGATACGACCGAGAAAGTGTTCGCTAATAAATGACTGTTACCGTTGTGGTATCAAATGCTTGCACGTATGCTGTTTCGGCAATTTGATGCACTCCTCCGTTTTCGTCCACATAGTTGCCGGCAACGCTTATCTGCTGCTCACCGTAAACGGGACAGATGAATACGCTATCAACGTTAGCCCCTTGCACAATGGTGTTGCCGCCTGAGCAGCATTCTGTGCAGTTTCCGTTGTTGGCCACCACAGCAAACGTGGCTGTTTGCGACATGTTCTGGTTGATGAGGTGTGTGGCAATCCAAGCCTTGGGGTCGATGACAAACGTTTCCGAATATGCCGTGCTAAAGGGAACATCATCAGGATTAATGCTGAAACTTTCGTTAAAGTGGGTTGGGTGCGAAACATCCACTCGGTATGCGTAGAACACGCCTTTTTCCACTTCAATGTAAAATCGGCCACTGGCATCGGTTGTGGCCGAACCCACTATCTCAAAATTCGGGTTGAACCCGCCATCCGCCCTTTGAACCAGCATCGTTACGCTGGCTCCAGAAACTGCGGCATCAACCCGCTCATCATAAACGGTGCAATCGAACATGAAGACATCCGATTTCTTTTTACAGCCGACCATTGTGGTCAACACTAACATTACAGTAACGAGTAGAGTTCTCATTGACCCGAAAAATAGAGCTTTCCTGTGATGTCTGATTCGGCAACTCCCAAAACTCTGAACACATAAACACCGGCCGGCCAAGTGGTCGGTTCAATCAAAAAATCGTTAGCTATTCGCGAATCTTGGTACATGATCTTGCCGGTAATATCAAAAACCTGTATGGTAGCTTCACGATTCCTGTCATTGCTGAAAAGCACCCGGTAGGTGTTCCGCTCAGCATCCGTAAGCAACAGATAATTCTTTGAACCAAAGTCTTCAAAAAAAGCGGTCACGGTATCTGAAAAACCTTGATAACCCAACTCCAATCGGTAGTGATTGTAGGCGTTTGGAACCGGAACGGTGTCGAAAAATGTATAGGTCTCATCATCCGTAAAACTTCCGCAAACACCAGGAATGTGGTTTATCTGTTCGAACATGAAAGAGTCATCTGCCCGATGAACCTTGGTTCCTTGACACTGTTGCCCGCCTTTGATAACCCACTTAAGCAAAACACCATTCGTCTGTTTCACGGCCGAAAAGGAACGCAGAATGGGGTGCGGACCTTGCGCCATTCCGAAAAACGGGAGTGCGAGAAAAAAGATGATGGTGATGTTTCGCATCAGTGAAATCGAACACCAAAATAACCATGGGTTTGCTCAGATGTTGTTGCCCTGCATACATTTTGCTTCCAATTCCTACGTTTGCAGCCAATGCGTAAAGACATTCATATACCAAAGGTGATTGACGTTTCAATGGCCGTGGTACGCGAAACGGAAGGCCCAGATGCTGAATGGGGCGTTTACCTCATCAATCAGAAAGATGTGGCGTTGAAGAACATCATTGTGGCCTCGAAGGGATATGGTACGCTCAACGAGCAGGAGGTCAAAACCTCCACACTTCGGCACTTTTTTGATGATCTGGGGGCAAAATCGTTCACAAAAGTGGAAAAGATCATGCCTGATGTTTTTGGCCTCAATAACGAGTATATGCTCACGTTTTACATCGACCAGATGATCTATGACCGCAAATACATCTTTGTGCCCGACAGTATTGTGGAAGAAAACCTGATTCAGATACCTTTGATAGACAAGCCAGGAATTTTAATCAAGTAGTTAATGGTTATTTGTTATTAAACAGCTAAAACGAATAACCCAATAACGAGTAACCAATAACCGCCCAGCGAAAATGCTTAATAACCTCGACCTCACCAAAATTCTGTTTCTCGATATTGAGACGGTGCCTCAGGTGAGTTCGTATGATAGTTTGGATGAGGAAACCGCCAAGCTTTGGGACGACAAGGCCAATAAGCTTTCTCGGAGCGAGATGACTGGTGAGGAAATGTTTGAACGTGCTGGGATCTATGCTGAATTTGGAAAGATCATCTGCATTTCAGTGGGTTATTTTGTGCTTCGCGAGGGTGGAAAACGCGAATTCAGAATGCGGTCTTTCTATGGCGATGAGGAGAAATTGCTGCTTCGCGAATTTGCCGATCTGCTGAATAATCATTTCAGTTCGCCAACACAACTTTTGTGCGCTCACAATGGCAAGGAGTTCGACTTTCCATACATTGCCCGAAGACTGGTGGTGAATCGCATTCCGATTCCTGCCATTTTGAATTCGGTGGGTAAAAAGCCATGGGAAGTTCAGCATCTCGACACCATGGAAATGTGGAAATTCGGTGATTGGAAGAGTTTCACTTCGTTGAAATTGCTCACGCACATTCTCGACATTCCAACACCCAAAACGGACATTGACGGAAGCGATGTAGCACGGGTTTATTATGAGGAGAACGACCTTGACCGAATTGAACGATATTGCAAACGTGATACATTGGCGGTGGCGCAATTGCTTTTGCGTTTCCGAGGCGAAGACATACTAACCGATGAGCAAGTGGTAGAAGCATGAAAAAGTTGGTTTACATCATAGTTGCAATTGCGCTGGTTTCCTGCGGTGAGCAGAAAAGTACGGTAACAGATGTGATCGGAAGCGGACATTTCCGTGGAAACGAGATCGGTGACAAGCGTGAAAAAGTGGAAAAGCATGCGGCAGTAGACAACATCGTTAACCGAACCGAGGCTTCCATAAACTGCGAACTGACCGTTGACGATATTGAGCTATTGGCACGCTACGATTTCGACCAAGAAGCGCTCTACTCCATTCAAGCAGACATGTTCTTTCCTGACACTTCAGAGATGAACGCATTTCAAGGTCAACTTATTAAACATTACAACGCCAAGTACGGAGAAGTAAATATGGATGGAGGCTTCCTGGTGTGGCAGGAAGAAGGAAAGGTGGAGTTCACCTTGGCGGATGAGAGCATTGAATTCGGACAGCCGAAACTCTCCCTCACAATCTATAATTTTGACTACTGATCAAACAAGCACATGGCTGAGAACAAATTGCTGGAGATAAAGAACCTCGTTACCGAGTTTCGAACGGATGGAGAAGTAGTGAAGGCGGTAAACGATGTGAGCTTCACATTGAATCGCGGAGAGACAATCGGAATTGTGGGCGAGTCCGGTTCTGGAAAGTCCGTTACATCACTTTCAGTAATGCGTTTGATTCCAAACCCTCCAGGGAAAATTGCCGGAGGCGAGATCATTTTCCATAAGAATGATGGTTCTACAACCGACCTGACCAAGATCAGCGAGAAGGAAATGCGCGCTATTCGCGGCAATGACATTGCAATGATCTTCCAAGAGCCAATGACCTCGCTGAACCCCGTTTTCACCTGTGGAGATCAAGTAATGGAGGCTATTCTGCTGCATCAGAAGGTTAGCAAGAAAGAAGCGAAAGCCCTAACAATTGAGCTCTTCAAGGAAGTACAACTTCCAAGGCCAGAAGCCATTTTTGATCAGTATCCGCATCAGATCTCTGGTGGACAGAAGCAACGGGTTATGATCGCCATGGCCATGAGTTGCAATCCGAGTATTCTGATTGCAGATGAGCCGACCACTGCGTTGGATGTAACGGTTCAGCAAACCATTCTCGACCTGATGCTGAAACTGCAGCGCGAGCACGATATGGGCATCATGTTCATTACACACGACCTTGGTGTCATTGCCGAGTTGGCAGACAAGGTTGTTGTTATGTACAAAGGCAAGATCGTTGAGCAAGGACCCGTTCTGGAGATTTTCTCCAATCCGCAACATCCGTATACAAAAGGGTTATTGGCCTGTCGTCCGCCATTGGATGTTCGTTTGAAGCGTTTGCCAATTGTTTCCGACTTCATGAAGGTCGATGATCAAGGTAACATTCAGGAAATTGAGCAAAGCGTAACGGAAGCCACCGAGAAAGAAATCCAAACGGAAGCAGAACGCACAAAGGACCACGAGGAAATGTACGCCAAGGAACCCGTGCTCAAGATCAAGAACCTAAAAACATACTTCCCCCTCAAGAAGAATTTCTTCGGAAAAGTGACCGAGGAAGTGAAGGCGGTTGATGATGTGACCTTTGACGTTTATCCGGGAGAAACACTCGGACTTGTTGGGGAATCTGGCTGCGGCAAGACCACTCTTGGAAGAACCGTTCTACGCTTGGTTGACCCAACAGATGGCGAGGTCATTTTCAAGGGAAAGCCGCTGCATTCCATGAGCACCGAAGAGCTTCGTGAGGTTCGGAAAGACATCCAGATCATTTTCCAGGATCCCTATTCATCGCTCAACCCGCGTATTACGGTTGGCGATGCCATTATGGAGCCCATGAAAGTGCATAAGCTTTATTCAAACGACAAAGAGCGCAAGGAAAAAGTGATGGAACTGCTGGAGCGGGTTGGTCTATTGCCCGTCCATTTTTACCGCTATCCGCATGAATTCTCTGGTGGTCAGCGCCAGCGTATATGTATTGCCCGGGCATTGGCTTTACGCCCGCAGTTCATCATTTGCGATGAATCTGTTTCTGCATTGGACGTTTCCGTGCAGGCTCAGGTTTTGAACCTGCTGAACGAGTTGAAGCGTGACTTCGATTTCACGTACATTTTCATCTCACACGACCTTTCTGTTGTGAAGTTCATGAGCGACCGCATGGTGGTAATGAACAAAGGTGTGGTTGAGGAAATGGGCGATGCCGACCAGATCTACTCCAATCCACAAACGGAGTACACCAAAAAGCTGATTGCAGCCATTCCGAAAGGACGGTTGGAAGACATTGAGGCTTCGATCAAAGAGAAGGAGGAGTGGCGCTCTGGTGTTGCCGCCAGTTGAGTTATCAATTTTTAACGTCCATTCGTTAACATTTCACCCAAACCCGTGTTGTGGAGAAGAAGTGCGCATATAATTTTGCGCGCAAATTCCGTTACAGAAACATGAGACATTACATCATACTTGCCCTGACAGCCGTGTTGTTCACATCATGCGTGTCAACCAAAAAGCATAATGCTCTTAGCGATGAATACGTTGGGCTGAAAAACATCCACGAGAAGAACCTTTCTGACCTTGCCCGTGCACAACATGAACTGGTTTCGCTGAAAAAACAGGTGCAACGAGACAGCTTGGAATTGGCCCGTCTTCGTGCTCAGAACGACCGCTTGGTAAGCAACATGGGCGAGATGGCCACCCTCTCCAAGAAAGAAGCTGAAAACTTGGAGAAATCGTTGGAAAAGATCAACGAGAAAGACATGCACATTAAGCGTTTGCAAGACGCAATTGACCGTAAGGATTCGGTAACGTTTGCCCTGGTAACCAGCATCAAAGGAGCCATTGGCGACCTGAATGATGAGGATATTCAGATTCAGGTAGATAAAGGAGCTGTGTTCGTTTCCATCTCTGACAAGTTCCTTTTTAAAAGCGGCAGCTACAACCTGAACAGCAGCGCTAAGACGATCATTTCTAAAGTGGCCAAGATCCTTGAATCGAAACCGGATTTTGAAGTGATGGTTGAGGGACACACCGACAATGTTTCTTACCGCAAAGGCGAACTGTTGGACAACTGGGACCTGAGTACTAAACGTGCTACTTCCATTGTGCGTGTGCTTCAGGAAGACTTCAAGATCGACCCTGCGCGTATGACTGCTGCCGGTCGTTCAGAATATGTTCCATTGACCGAGAACGAAACACCGGAAGGCCGTGCTGCCAACCGAAGAACACGCATCATTATCCTTCCAAAATTGGATCAGTTCTATGGAATGATCGAAGAAGGTTTGAAAGAGGCTGAGGAGTAAATGAACGAGTACATATTTGCATAGAGCGGGGTTAGAAGCCCCGCTTTTTATTTGCTACCACCAACAAAACTGTTCCGTTCGGGTTACGGTTGTAATGCCCACCTTTGCGGCCATCCATCCATGACCAAACAACTTTCCTACTTGCTGGCGTTTGTCAAGTTCACGCACATCATGGATTTCATGATCATGATGCCGCTTGGCCCACAGCTTGAGCGTATTTGGGAAATCACCGCCCAGGAATTCGGGCTGTTGGTTGCCGCATACACGTTCAGTGCTGGTATAGTTGGGTTGCTCGGTTCGTTCTTTATGGACCGCTTCGACCGTAAGCATGCGCTGTTGTTTCTGTACACGGGTTTCCTGATCGGGACGTTTGCCTGCGCCATTTCCAATACATACGAGATGCTGCTCATTGCGCGCTGTGGAACTGGGGCTTTCGGTGGCCTGCTTGGTGCCACGGTACTTTCCATTGTTGGCGACCTGACACCGCTTGAAAAACGCTCCGAGACCATGGGGGTAATCATGGCGGCTTTCTCTGCGGCTTCTGTTTTCGGTGTTCCGTTCGGGTTGTTCTTGGCCAATCAGTTCGGCTGGCAATCCCCATTCATTTTCTTAGGCGTGGTAGGCATTCCAGTATTGTTTACCAGCATTAAGATGATGCCGAACGTACAGGGTCATATTTCCAAGGCGCAGCAAAACCCAATGATGCTGTTCTCGGAAATGATCGTTAAGCGCAACGCACTGACCGCGCACGTTTTCATTGTTCTGTTGATGTTGGGCCAGTTCAGTGTCATCACATTCATTGCGCCCTACATGGTTTCCAATGTCGGTTTTACCGAAGGTGAGCTGGCCTACATTTATTTGGCCGGTGGTTTTGTGACCTTCTTCTCATCGCCTTGGTTCGGAAAGTTGGCCGACAAGCACGGGCAATTCAAATTCTTTGTGGCTGTAACGCTATTGTCGTTGATTCCGCTTTGGATCATCACCAATTTGCCCAAGATGAATCTTTACGCGGTTATTGTCATCACAAGTTTCATGTTCATTCTAATCTCTGGTAGGATTATTCCGGCAATGACCATGATTACCTCAAGTGTGCGACCAGAAAGGCGCGGTGGGTTTATGAGCATCAATTCTGCCATTCAACAGTTAGGTGCTGGAACTGCAAGTTATGTGGCGGGAGTAATTGTGGTGAAAACGGCCTCTGGCGAGTATCAGGACTATGACCTTGTCGGATACTTGGCCATTACCGCTTCAATTATTGCCATACTGATTGCCAGCAGGTTGCGCGCGGTTTCTTAAGCGTAACGCTGATCAATGGCGAATTTCTCAGGGTGCTTGGGCGCAATGTCTTTGTAAAATGCCATGATCTTTCTGAGATCGGCATCCATATCGCCAGAAGGATGAATGATCGGTCCTACGCCAGCGTGTTTGCGCTTGTAATCCAAATAGCCCAATGCAATTGGAACACCAGCCCCAACCGCTACATGATAAAAGCCGGTTTTCCATTCGGTTCTTAACGAACGCGTTCCCTCAGGCGTAACCATCATGGCCAGCGTTTGATGTTCATCAAACAACTCGATCATAGCTTCGGTCATGCTTTTGCGAGGTTCGCCCGGTTGCTTCGGACTGCGGTCAATTCCCAAACCGCCCATTGCTTTAACCAACCAACCGAAAGGCGGACGCAACCATTCTTTCTTGATGGTGAACCGCAACGGAATTCCCATCAGGTAAAAAGCGGCTCGTGCGTAAACCAGGTCCCAGTTACTCGTATGAGGAGAGGCTATGATAACACAGCGTTGAACTTCAGGAGGAATGTTTTGATTGTCATCCTTGGTCCAGCCGCTGAGGAAAAAGATGAGTTTAGAAATAATGGTTCCCATGCGGCCAAATGTAGTAACCGTGTGGTTTTGACAATTGATGTTACTCCAAAAGCAACTGCGTAACAAATCTGTCGGTCTCTTCCACAAACTCGCTATAGTACTCGCCTGTTCCAGGGCCAGAAAAGCCTGTATGAATTCGCCTTACCTTTCCTTTCCTATCAATGAAAATTGCTGTTGGAAACGATAGCACATGGTTGAGCATAGGCAGTTTTTCAGAGGCTTCTTGCTTACTTGCCTTTCCTGCAAGCAGAAGCTCGTATGGAATACTGAAATGATCTTTCAACCGCTGTAGGGAATGCAGGTTGGTTTCCTTGTTGTCACTTTTTTCAAAAGCCAGAGAGATGATCTCCAATCCTTGCGGATTAAGCTTTTGATATAGGGATACCAGATAGGCGGTTTCGTCCATGCAGTTCGGACACCAGCTTCCCATCAACTGCACTATAACGACCTTATCTTGATACTGGGAATCACTGAGAGCTATGGTCTTCCCTTCCATATTCTCAAAAGCAAACTCCAGATTCTGATAACCACTTTTCAAATAAGTGACCGCATTCGGATCAGGCAGTTCAAAATTCTCATCCCGTTCTCCGGTCCAGTTTTCCTGCCAATGAGTTCCAGACCAGAAGTCTCCGTAGATCCTGTCTCCATCGATCTTCGCCTTGAACAGAAAAACATGCGAACCATCAAAACACGAGAGAAACAGACTATCCCCTACAACATTTCCCTCCAAATAGCGGTAATCGCCCGTGGTAGTTAAAAACGTGCCTGTTGCATCATTGCCCTTTTGTTGGAAGTCACCGATGGCCATATAGGCATTATCGCTATCAGGGCTGAATTGGACCCGCCACTTACCCACCACGCTAACTTCAGCTGGTTCGGGTGCACTGAATCTGGTTTGAAATTCACGTGAGGCCAAGAATGGTATCTGATAATCTCCATTACGTGAATAATCGAAATAGCTTCCTTCAATGCCACCATCCTTAAACTTGCCAATAAGGGCAGTATTGAAAATGGGTAATCGAATAAAAATACTGTCTCCCTTAATCTCAAAGACATCCGCACGGATACGTTCTTCACCGTTGATTGCAAAGAACTGCAGCTTACCCTCATTCTGAACTATTTCCGCATTGAACGGAAGGGTTTCTGCATGTATTTGGAACCTGAAAAGCCAGTTACCGACCAATTCTTCGGTAAGATTCCTTTGCGAGCAACCAGAGAAACACAGTAATGCCAGGCCAGCCCAAACAGCCCTAACTTTCAATGAACTCACTTTCTATGGAGTATTCGGAATCGAACAGATAGCTCACCGAGAGTTTGCCTTTCATCATGTAGCCCTCGCCCGTTGTGAAATAGAGACTTTGGTCTGATTGATAAAGGAAGTTCTTAGACCTGCGGTCCACTGTTACTTTCAAACACTGACGGGTGTCTTTGTCAATGGTTATGACCACATTTTTTACCGGAATCTGCTTGTTCTCTGTTTTGAACGTAATAACATATTCCCGTTCCAGGTCAATTGTGTCAACCCTGAACTCACCCCTCCAAGCAGGTCGGTTAATGTCTGATTCAATAAAAAGGTCGAGCTCTTCCTCCCAATCAACGTCTCCACGCTCAATAATGTGCTCATGGCCATCTTTTGTTACATGCTTTCTTACCCACTGACCCTTGCTGCTCAGGCTCTGAATCTGCCGGTTAATGAATGAAGGAAGGTCGTAATAGTAACGGTCATTCGCATAGTACACCTCGGTTGGATCCTTCTTACAGGAAACGAACATGCAAAGGAGTGATATGTAAACGATACGATTCAAATACTATCAGATATCGAATTTGATTCCTTGTGCCAATGGCAATTCGGTACTGTAATTTATGGTATTTGTTTGTCTTCTCATGTAAACTTTCCAAGCATCAGAGCCAGATTCTCTTCCACCGCCAGTTTCCTTCTCTCCTCCAAAAGCTCCTCCGATCTCAGCTCCAGATGTTCCAATGTTCACATTTGCAATGCCGCAATCCGATCCCGAATAAGACAGGAATAACTCTGCTTGGCGCAAGTTTGTTGTCATTATAGCAGATGAAAGTCCTTGGTCAACTCCGTTCTGAATGGCAATCGCCTCCTCAATGGTACTGTACTTCAACAGATACAAGATAGGTGCAAAGGTTTCCTGCTGTACGATCTTGAAATGATTCTGAGCCTCGGCAATGGCTGGTTTTACGTAGCAGCCGCTTTCGTAACCCTCTCCTGTTAGCACACCACCATCAACCAGCATTTTTCCTCCTTCGGCTTTTACTTGCTCAATGGCGTTGAGGTAGGCTTCAACGGCCTGACGGTCAATCAACGGGCCAACATGGTTGTTCTGATCCAATGGGTCGCCAATGCGCAGTTGGCCATAGGCTTTGACCAGGCTGTTCTTCACATCCTCGTAAATGCTGTCATGAATAATGAGTCTTCTCGTACTCGTGCATCGCTGTCCGCATGTGCCCACCGCTCCGAAGAGCGAACCGACAATGGCAATGTTCAGATCTGCATTTTCGGTAATGATAACCGCATTGTTTCCACCTAATTCAAGCAGCGTTTTACCCAAGCGAGATCCAACGGCTGCGGCAACTTTTTTGCCCATTCTAATAGAACCTGTAGCCGAGATCAATGGAACACGCTTGTCAGCCGTCATCATTTCACCAACCGTGTAATCGCCTTGAATGATGCAGCTTACGCCTTCTGGAACATCATTTTTCTTGAACACTTCTTTGATGATATTCTGACACGCAATGGCAGAAACAGGAGACTTCTCTGAAGGCTTCCACACACAAACATCTCCACAAACCCAGGCCAACATGGTATTCCAACTCCATACTGCTACTGGGAAATTGAATGCTGAGATGATGCCAACAATACCCAGCGGATGGTATTGCTCATACATTCGGTGCAATGGTCGCTCCGAATGCATGGTCAGGCCATAAAGTTGGCGCGAGAGTCCAACGGCAAAGTCGCAGATATCGATCATTTCCTGCACTTCGCCCAAGCCTTCCTGAAGACTCTTGCCCATCTCAAAAGACACCAGTTTACCAAGGGGCTCTTTCTTCTCACGAAGGGCTTCACCGATCTGGCGCACAACCTCACCACGCTTCGGGGCTGGCCATTTACGCCATTCCTCAAAGGCTTTTTCAGCAGTTGCAATAACCGTGTTGTAATCTTCTTGTCCGCAAGAACCTACTGAAGCCACAAGGCTGGCATCTACTGGAGAATAGGATCCGATTGGTTCTCCGCTTCCTTTGCCCTCTTTGGCTCCGGTCGAAAATCCAAAATTCAATTCTTTGATGTTAAGTGCTTTGAGAACCTCCTCAATTCCTGTTCCCGTGTTCGACAATACCTCTGGCATACCATTGATTTTAAGTGATGTGGCAAAGGTAGCAATTCGGGCTGCTGGAAATGTCGGGAAACAAATACCCCCACCGAGTCAGCCGAAGCATCATGCGATGGGGGTGAAACCAGGAATTGGAACTGTCCTTCAAAGTTAGAACATCAATTCGAACTTTCACGATTTATTTTCACTTTTTTTCGATGAATGGGCAATTACGACCTTTCAAAGGTTAAAACGAGTATAAACTCGAGCCCACTGGGGTCTTTTACCTGTCTACTGAAACTGGTTACCTCTTTGAACTTTCCATTGGGCATTTTTAGACGATAATCGACCATATCAATATCTGGGCGAACGGTCACTTTAGCATGAGATTTCAGGATGGTCTGAAAATCATCCGGATGGAAATAGTCGTAAGGCGAATTGCCAATAAGATCCTTTGGTTTATAACCGATCAGTGTTTCACAGGTTTTGGAAACGGCATTATATATCCCGTTAGGGTCATGTGTTGAGACCATGGCATTTTCTGCACCACACGAAGCAATGAACTCATCGGCCTCTGCTCGGCTTTTAATTTGAAAAAAGCGCTCTTCGAGTTTCTTAAGATCTGTAATCATGCTTTAGCTGATTGTAAAACTACTCCACAATTCCGTGTTGAAAAAAACGGCTTTAGAACAAAGTTATAACCTGACATCCGAGGTTCAAAACAGTACATTTCGAATAGATTCAAAACTGCATGGCCAAAAAGAAAGAGGAGCGCAAGATATTTGTGTTAGATACATCGGTGATCATTTACGATCATAACGCGATCAACGAATTTGATGAACATGATGTAGCCATTCCGATAACGGTTCTTGAAGAGCTCGACAACTTCAAGAAAGGGAATGACACCAAGAATTTCGCGGCACGCCAATTTATCCGACTATTGGATGATATGGCTGGAACCAAGACGCTTCAGCAATGGATTCCGTTGAAGGGAACAAAAAAGGGCTCTTTCAAGGTGATCATGAACGGAATTGGAAAAGTTGATGCAACCAAGGTATTTGCTGATGATAAGGCAGATCATAAGATCCTGAACTCTGCATTGGCGCTACAGGCTGAATTCACCGACAGGAAGGTGGTGCTTGTAAGTAAGGACATCAACCTGCGACTGAAGGCCAAGTCACTTAACATATTCGCTGAAGACTACGAGACAGGAAAGATCAAGGATGTGGATGCCATTTACAAAGGCGAAAGCACCGTTGAAGGAATCAGTTCGTCCGTTATCAACGACCTGTATCAAGATGGCACCTGTGATCCGAATGATGTTGGATTGAAAGATGCTCCGCTCAATCATTACTACATTCTCAAAAACGGGAAAAAGTCGGCATTGGTGCATAATAACCCAGAGACCGGCCTGTTGCATCGGATCGAGAAAACCACTGCTTACGGAATACGCCCTTTGAATGCTGAACAGGTTTTTGCCCTGCACGCCATACTCGACCCGAATGTGAAGTTGGTGACGCTACAAGGTGTGGCCGGAACGGGAAAGACACTTCTTGCCCTGGCCGGAGCCATGGAACAGAAACGGGATTACCGCCAGATCTTCCTCGCGCGGCCAAT
Source organism: Flavobacteriales bacterium (assembly GCA_020635535.1). Taxonomy (GTDB): domain Bacteria; phylum Bacteroidota; class Bacteroidia; order UBA10329; family UBA10329; genus UBA10329. The sequence goes on from JACJZP010000011.1 coordinate 69,608, forward strand.
CGTTCCGCTGAGCAACAAAGACATAGGCTATTTGCCCGGTGACATTAAGAGTAAGATCAACCCCTACATGGAACCGCTTTGGGATAACCTGAAATTCATTCAGAACCAGTTTCCAGAAAAAGGCAAAGAGGCCAAACAGATTCAGCAAATGGTGGAGCAGGAAAAACTGCTGATCACTCCGCTTGCATACATCCGTGGGCGCAGTCTGTCCAATATCTTCTTCATAATTGATGAGGCGCAGAACCTGACACCGCATGAAGTGAAGACCATCATTACACGCGCTGGAGAGAACACCAAGATCGTCTTTACGGGAGATATCTTCCAGATCGATACGCCTTACCTCGATACGCAGAGTAACGGTCTATCGTACTTGATCGAGAAGGTGAAAGGAAACAAGCTTTGTGCTCATGTAACCCTTGAAAAGGGTGAGCGCTCTGAGTTGGCCAATTTGGCAAACGAGCTTCTATAATCTACCGCCAAGCACAGTGGAAAGCTTGTGAACGGCCTTGTCACCGTTTTCGCTGAACGCTTCAAATAAAATAATGTACGCTCCAATGCGAGCTTTCTCGCCCTTATCGGTTGTGCCATCCCATGTGTAGGTTCCTTCTGTAGCTAAAAGTTCATTCGTGGCCAGTTGTCGGGTTGGCCGTCCGTTTGAATCATAGATTCTGATGGTTCCGACAAACCCCGGGCCTGAAAAACTGTAATTGATGTTCAGCACATCGTTGTATCCGTCCTGATCAGGTGAGAAAATTTCTGGTTCCAAACTCACTTCGCCTACTGCCTCGCCAGTGGGGAAATACTGCGAGTTTTCCAGGCCCGGTGTTCCGAATCCGACCGTTTGAGCGGCAGAATGCCAATTGCCCATATCGTTTACCGGTCGATTTACATCCAGACGTTCAAGCGACACGCCATCCACATCATCCAGCAATGGGAAATGCATGTCTTCTGTGTAAGAGAATGATTCCGTTACGATTGAATCCATATTCAGAAGATACACCGTGCCTGAATCATTGTTGTAGGACGGAAGATCGGCCTCAATGAAATTGTTGATGCCGTGCTGGATGTAGTTCATCATTACATCCGAAGTGTCTTCTGTAATCAACACATATCCACTGGCTGCAACTGAATAATTTGTGGTAATGATGGTTCGCAGGCTGCTAATACCATCTTCCTCATCGTAGTTGGCAAATTGCCAGCCTTTCAAGTTCAATGGTCGGTCCGTTACATTCACCAATTCCACATAATCCGATCCGCCAGTATACGGATTGAACAAGACCTCATTGATCACAAAGTCTCCCGAATCCGCATCAAATGGAAGGATAAATGTTTCGATGGAGTCTGAGCCTTGGAGGTTTCCTTCGCAATCCGCAATTCCTATAATAGTGAGTGTGTAAACAACGCCCGTATCAATCGGTGTTCCGAACGAAACCGTCAGCGAGCTATTGGCGGGTGCAACTGCCGAAGCAGAGACCACGCTTAAACTTGGTTCAACCAAAATGTTAGATGCCGAAATTGCTCCTCCATCCAACGCTTCATTCATGTTAACCAGAATGGTCTGCGTGCCCAAAATCTCTATACTGACCAATGCTGGCCCGCTTGAGTCAGGTGTGTCATCAAACACAGAATTCTGTGCGGAAGGCGTTCCTCCCAAAACATCATCCGAGCCCTTCCAATTGCTGGCGTTTACGCAAGATGCGAACGGATTGATCTGTTCTATGGAATAACCGCCATCTTCTTTTGCTTCATCCTGATACCAACTCAGATCATAGCTCAACTGATCGATCACTACCTCATTGGCATCCTGAAGAATGATATCATCGCCACTATTGTTCAAAGAAGGAAAAGACGTTACCTGAACCACATTTGGGTAGAAGGCGAAAAGAGACGCAGCGGTTGTAGACACGAGCAACGCGTATTCGCCAGGGCCGATAATGTGAGCCCCGATTGTTCCAAATGAGGATGCGTCTCCCAACTTCCACCCCGTGATGTCGATGTAATTGTTGGATGCGTTAAAAAGTTCCACAAACTCGGCATCGGCCAAACCAACAAACGGAGTTGGATCGCACATGAACTCATTGATCACCACATCTCTGAACGATGCCGGAGATGGGATCACATAAATAAACGGTTCCGTTACAGAGACAACCACATTGCCCGCCAGATCCTCCACATTGGAAATGGTGAGGTTGTAAGTGGTTCCGTTGGTAAACTGCGTTGCGAAAGTCAAATGAACCAAGCTTTGGTCAGAACCATCAAGCTGTGCAACAGATGGGTTTCCCAATCCACCATCCGCTGCGTAGTTCGTCAATGTTTCCGCAGTGGTCTGATCAACAGATTCGCTGAATTCAACATCAACCTGCGTATTGGAAATCACGTTAACCGATTGTACGGTTGGGAGTTCACTGTCCACAAACGGGTTTCCTGTTACATTGAAATCATCGAAATAGAATTTGTCAGAACGCGTGCTGGTGTACTTGCACCAAACTCCCGAATAGAGGCTTTGCTCGTATGTGGTATCATTCACTGTTCCGACTGACACAAAAGCTGTTCCTCCAGAAGTATCTGCCAGCAACTCCCAATCAGCGCTTGCGGTTCTGGTAACCCGGATCCTTGCTCCAGATGGATCTGTGTTGAGCAATCCATCAACAGAAGCAATCAGTTGAGTTGAGGAGGTTCCCGTTTGGCGATAAAGGCTGATCCTGTCCTCTGTTTCTCCTCCTAAACGAACGAAATAGCCATTCAGACTTCCTGCCAAGTTTGCGCTGTTCGACACCAAATAAACCCTGGCCAAATTGCTTGAGGATGGATTGAATTCCAATTCCACCAAAAACTCCCAAGTGGCATCATCTATGGCTTCGCTGGAAACGGATAGATAGGAGGTGTCTGACTGTGCGGGTGCGTTCAAATGCAACTTCTGACCTCCATCCACTTCGAAATTTGCAACATCGCCACTCCAAGCTGGATTCGTGGTGAAATCACCATCTGAAAAATCATCCACAAACTGACCGAAACCAAATGCTGGAATAAGTATGCAGATCGAAAGGAAAAACTGACGCGAAAAAGTTGACATGCAATGCATTTCGGCCCGCAGGCAAGGATGGTAAATATAGTAGTTTTGCAACCCCTTCAAGTTTAACCTTTCGTTAGAGAATTATGCGCGTTGCGGTAGTTGGTGCCACTGGTTTGGTAGGTCGTGAAATGCTGACCGTTTTGGAAGAACGGAACGTCCCAGTTGACGAGCTGTATCCAGTTGCTTCAGAGAAGTCTGTTGGTAGCACCGTTTCTTTCAAAGGAAAAGATGTGAGGGTTATTGGTATGAAGCAGGCCATTTCGCTGAAACCAGACTTTGCGCTGTTCTCTGCTGGAGGCGGCACTTCCTTGGAATGGGCTCCGAAATTCGCAGAGGTCGGAACCGTTGTGATCGACAACTCCTCCGCATGGCGAATGGACGAAAACACGCCTTTAGTTGTTCCTGAAGTGAACATTGACGCAGCCGCTGGTGGTTCAAAAATTATCGCCAATCCGAATTGCTCCACCATTCAATTGGTTGTGGCGTTGGCACCATTGCACAAAGCATTTGGACTGAAACGTGTGGTGATCAGCACCTATCAGTCGGTAACGGGAACGGGAAAAGCCGCCATGCAGCAACTGGAGCAAGAGGAAGCTGGTAAAACGACATCAAGCCCAGCATACAATTATCCGATCCATCGAAACTGCATTCCGCATTGCGATGTGTTTTTGGAGAACGGCTACACTAAAGAGGAAATGAAACTGGTGAATGAGAGTCGCAAGATCCTTGGAATCCCCGATCTGAAAGTGACCGCAACGGCAGTTCGCGTTCCTGTGGTTGGCGGTCACTCAGAAGCTGTGAATGTGGAGTTTGAAAAGCCTACTTCCGTTCAAGAAATAAGGAGCATTCTTGCTTCTGCAGAAGGAGTTATTCTGCAGGATGATCCGAGTTCCAATTCCTATCCAATGCCATTGAATGCGCACCAGAAAGATGAGGTTTTCGTGGGTAGAATCCGGAAAGATGAAAGCACTGACAATGCTTTCAACCTGTGGATCGTTGCTGATAACCTGAGAAAAGGAGCCGCAACCAACGCAGTACAGATTTTAGAAAAGTTAGCGCTCCGCAAATGAGGGCGTCCATAACGTTCTTAATCTCTCTCTTTACTTTGGGCGCAATTGCGCAGGCGCCATTCAACTACCCTGACAATCTTCGCTGGTCCACCGAGGCTGATATCGGTATCTATCCTTGCATGGACACCATGAAGGTTTACGGATTCAAGCACGTGGCAGACATTAGCCTTATTCTTCCTTCCTGGCGCCCAGTGGTCAATCATGACACAGTGGTGGTTTTAGAAGGACAGGTAATGCCAATTGAAGGACATGAGGGCTATAAGTTCGGTGTGCCACACGTTAGTTTCGAAGATCTTCCGCTTTACCACTACACCCACGATTTTTCCTTCAATGTTTTTCCTGACGAAGGCTATAGGAACCTATTCTCAAGGTATATCGAAATCAAGAAGGACAGCGCTGGGCGCGAGATAAGAGACACCGTGGTACGTGGATGGGTACACTGCGAATGGGAAAGTGGTTTGGCAGCAGGAAATCACGGTAACAAATACGCCAAAATCTGTAGAAAAGGTGGCAGCGCTGGCTTTTCCACGGTTGGGCATGAACGGTATGATGTGATCTGGAACTGGCCAACGGCTGGTGACTGGGTTCATCTTGAAGGTCTTTGGATCTGGGATCGCGGCCATCCGCCTGCCCGCACAGAGGTGCATCCAATACGCTTCTTGGCAACAAGAAGAAACCTACCAGACAAAATTCTTTCCGAAAAAGGAGACAGCGTTTTTGCAACCCGAATTGACATCTACGCCAACGGTGATGGTAGTGCATTCTACAATAATCAGGACAGCACCAATTGGGTGCATCCTGTACGAATGAGCTCCAAGGATTACAACTTCAAGGTGTTGCACACATTACCGAAGCCATCACCAACTGCAGAACTGAAATATGTGCTGATCGACCAAAAAGGAAATTCGCATACAGCAACCATCGATGTTGATTGTTTCAGTGCTACTGACTCTTCTGGAGCATCAATCCACATTCCGTGGAAAACCGCTGGCATTGCCGACACATCAACCCTTTGTAAAACCCTATATCTCTATTGGAACGAAGGAAATGGTGTGCCGAATGATTACCGTATCCACAGCTACTCGGTGAACTTAGAGAAACTACGCATCAGGCGGCTTTCAGAGATCTTTTTTCTTACTCCTGCGGAACTGCGAATGTTTGCAGACGTAGGCGGACAATACATCTTCCTCAATGAATTCGTTTCCAAGAGCAAGGACATCCTAAGAGCGGGTCTTGGTAGAACCATCAAGCGCAACTGGAAAATCAATCATTCATTCACGGTCCACATTCCAGAAGACCGGAAATTCAGAATCTATGTTGGCGGCTGGGAGGCCGATGGGGTTGATAAGGTAATGGGATATATTGTGAATCAGGAATCAGATTGCACTACCGAAGTGAAAGACAGGATCAATGATCTTATGCTAGACCCTACTCCCGTTGGTTATGGTGGCTGTGAAGACGACAATATGGGTGAGTCAATAATCTATCATTCGCCTTTGGAATTGGAGTCAAGTTCTCACTTCATCATTTCCAGTGATGGGAAACCCTACAAGGAGAACTGTCCGTTAGGGCATCGCACACCTGTTGACTTCCACAGGCTTCATTACAGTATAAACAGGCTGCCATGAACATTGGTGCAGGACATTGGATATTTGCCGGATTATTCGCCTTGGTCTTCATTGGTGCAATGGTGTTTGCATATCGCAGCGACCGCCAAAGATCACCCCAATATTTTACTGGTTCAAATCGTTTTCTACTAGGTGTAATTCTAATAGTTATGCTTTTAGTGGTTTTAAAGATTCTCTACAGATTCAGTTGAAAATCTGTTGAAAGCCGTGTGCAAAACTTTGTTGTGTGATCCACTGAAAGCTGCCGCCTATCGCCTAACATTGAGTTGCAAAACGACCCCTATGTTACTTACCGCGATTTTGTTTGCTGGCGTGCTTGCTTCGTACATCTACTTCCTTTTACTGGAAGAGGTTGCTTAGTTAGCCTTCCTTGATAAACTGTTTTTGAAACAGGATGATCAGCGCCATACCAACGGTAATGGCGGCATCTGCTATATTGAATATGGCGTTAAAGAACAGGAAACGGTCGCCCCCGACTTTCGGAACCCAATCTGGGAAAGTTCCTTCGAATAAAGGGAAATAGAACATGTCTACCACTCTACCATGCAGTAGACTGGCGTAACCGCCTTCTTGAGGAAGAACGCTTGCCACATGCCCGTAGCTGTCTGAAAATAAGATGCCGTAGAAAGTGCTGTCTATAATGTTTCCCAAAGCTCCGGCAAATACCAACGATAAGGAAACAATTACCATGGATCTGGCACCCCTCGCAGCAACAGTCCAAAGATAATATCCAATGGCCGCTACCGCTAAGATCCGAAACAGACTCAATGCCAGCTTTCCCCATTCACCACCGAAACTCATCCCAAAAGCCATTCCCACGTTCTCTGTGAAATGGATAATGAACCAATCTGTAATGACATGTTCTTGACCGAGGATCATGGTGGTCTTGATCCAGATCTTCAGTGCCTGATCAGCAACAAGAACAGACAGTATGATGGCCAGTGCTTTTCTCAAGTCGGTAAACTAAAAGAGGTCTGAATCAGACCTCCTTAAAACCCTTTGTTGGTTATCCTTGAGCGTTCTTGGCCTCTATACTCAACGTAGCGTGCGGAACAATTCGAAGTCTCTCCTTGGAAATCAGTTTCCCTGTTGCTCGGCAAATGCCATAGGTTCCATTTGAAATTCTAATCAGGGCATTCTCCAAACTCTGGATGAATTTCTGCTGACGAGCTGCCAATTGATTGATCTCTTCGCGTGAAAGCACTTCTGAACCTTCATCCAACAACTTGAATGTGGGTGATGTGTCGTCTGTCCCGTGATCATCCTTGTGAGAAAGTTGATCGACCAAAAGCTGAAGGTCTTCTTTTGCCTTCTCCAACTTTTCGTTGATGATTCCTCTGAATTCTTCCAACTCCTCTTGCGAGTATCTGGTCTTCTCTGCCATCTGTTCTGATTTTAATTCAATGTAGTGATATTAATTCTGGTTGATAGGTCACCGACCAGGTCAACCGTAACTGCTTCGGGCGAATTGACCTCAGAGACAAGCTCCAGGTTCTCCGCCAGCGTTTCCGCGCAAATATATTTAAGATTGCTTGTCACAGCATCCTTAACCGGCTGTGCGTCCAAAATGGTCAAATTGATGCGGTCTGTGACCTCCAAACCCTTGTCCTTCCGCAGGTTCTGAATTCGATTCACCAGTTCTCTGGCCAAACCTTCCTGTTCCAATTCAGGTGTGATGGTCAGATCCAACGCAACCGTGATTCCTCCTTCGGAAGCTACAGCCCAACCTGGAATATCCTTTGAGATGATCTCCACGTCTTCCAACGTCAGATCAATCGCACTTCCTTCCACGTTGATATTGAAAGTCCCTGATGACTCCAAACTCGAAATGTCATCTTGGCTCATCTTTCCGACCTCTGCTGCAATCTGCTTCATTTGCTTGCCATACTTTGGACCAAGCGTTTTGAAATTCGGCTTGATGGTCTTCTCAATCACGCCTGCCGTTTCGGTGAGGTATTCGAGCTCCTTCACATTTACTTCGGAAAGAATGAGGTCTTCCACCGCTTTGATCTGCCGCGAGAACTTCTCGTTCAACACAGGAATCATTGCCTTGGCCAATGGTTGACGCACGCGGTGCTTCTCCTTCTTGCGGATGCTAAGAATCAACGAGGTCACCCGTTGGGCAATCTCCATTCGCTCTTCCAGATCGATGTCGATTGCCGACTTATCCGCAACAGGCATCTCGGCCAAGTGTGCCGATTCAGAACCATCTTTTCCTGTCACCGCATTGAGATCGGAGAACAAGCGCTCCGCGTAGAACGGTGCAATCGGGCTCATCAGTTTCGCGATGACATCCAAACAGGTGTACAACGTTTGGTAGGCAGATGATTTGTCCTTTGATGGCTCGCCTTTCCAGAATCTTCTGCGACACAGGCGTACGTACCAGTTACTAAGGTTTTCATTCACAAACTCCTGAATAGCGCGGCCAGCCTTTTTCGGCTCGAAAGCCATATAATGTTCATCGACCTCCGCAATCAGTGAGTTGAGTTTCGACATGATCCAGCGGTCTATTTCAGGTCGTTCAGAAACGGGAACTTCCGCCTCGCTGAAATCATAGCCGTCAATGTTCGCATAAAGAGCATAGAAACCGTATGTGTTGTAAAGCGTTCCGAAGAACTTGCGCTGTACCTCTGCGATTCCTTCAATATCGAACTTCAGGTTGTCCCAAGGCTCTGCGTTGGTGATCATGTACCAGCGCGTAGCATCCGGGCCATATTGCTTCAATGTCTCAAACGGATCGACCGCATTGCCTAATCGCTTGGACATTTTCTGTCCGTTCTTATCGAGCACAAGGCCGTTGGAAACCACGTTCTTGTATGCCACCGAATCAAAACACATGGTTCCAATAGCATGCAGTGTAAAGAACCAACCACGCGTTTGGTCTACTCCTTCGGCAATGAAATCGGCTGGATAATAGCTACGGCCATCAATCAACTCCTTATTCTCAAACGGATAATGCAACTGTGCATAGGGCATGGCCCCAGAATCGAACCACACATCGATGAGGTCCATTTCGCGGCTCATCGGCTTGCCTGAATCAGAAACCAGCACAATATCATCCATGTATGGACGGTGCAGGTCGAATGTCTTGTAATTGGCTTCGTCCATATTGCCGACTGCAAAATCAGCCAACGGATTTGAAGCCATCACACCAGCAGTAACTGCTTTCTCGCATTCGGCTTTCAGCTCTTCGACCGAACCGATGCACTTGCGCTCGGCCTTATCTTCTGTTGACCAGATTGGCAATGGAATTCCCCAAAACCGGCTTCGTGAAAGGTTCCAATCCTGTAGGTTTTCCAACCAGTTTCCGAAACGACCTGTTCCTGTGCTTTCGGGCTTCCAGTTGATGGTCTTGTTAAGCGCTATCAACTTGTCCTTGGCGGCTGTGGTCTTGATGAACCACGAATCCAACGGATAGTATAACACGGGCTTGTCAGTTCTCCAGCAATGTGGGTAGCTGTGAACATATTTCTCCACACGGAAAGCTTTGTTCTCCTCCTTCAGTTTGATGGCAATGCGCTCATCTACCGACAGGTAATTATCGCGGCCTTGCTTCTTCGCTTCAGCCTCAATTTCCTCATCGGTGTAATACTCGGCTTTCACGTATTCGCCAGCAAAATCGGTCACTTCTGGACGGAAACGCCCTTGCAGGTCCACCAGCGGAACCATGTTTCCTTGACCGTCATCCACCAGCATGGCGCCAACGCCTGCGGCTTTCGCTACACGGGCATCATCCGCACCGAATGTAGGCGCGATGTGTACGATTCCCGTACCATCTTCAGTCGAAACGAAGTCTCCCGCAATTACTCGGAAGCCTTCTCCATCAGGTTGGGCGTAAGGAAGTAACTGTTCGTAAACCGTTCCAACCAGTTCCGAACCTTTGAACTCTTCTATGATCTGATACGGAATCTTCTTGTCGCCTTCTTGATAATCCTCCAAAGACAGTCCAGCATTCTCTGCCTTGAACCACTTTCCGACAAGATCCTTCGCGAGCACCACCACAACTGGAGCGGAAGTGTACTGATTGAAGGTTTTCACCGCCACATAGTCGATGTTCTCGCCAACGGCCAAAGCCGTGTTCGATGGAAGCGTCCAAGGCGTGGTCGTCCAAGCGAGGATGAAGACCTCCCCGAACTTCTGTAGCTGCGAGACAAGGTCGACCTCCCCCGACCCCTCCTTTCCAGGAGGGGAGCTTAGGGCGCGGAACTGCGCCACCACCGTGGTGTCCTTCACATCACGGTAGGTTCCCGGTTGGTTCAATTCATGTGAACTCAACCCCGTCCCCGCCTTTGGCGAATACGGCTGAATGGTGTAGCCCTTGTAAAGCAAACCCTTGTCATACAGGTTCTTCAGCAGCCACCAAACGCTCTCAATGTACTTGTTGTCGTAGGTCACATACGGGTCGTCCATATCCACCCAGTACCCGATCTTGCGGGTCAGGTCGTTCCAAACGTCCGTGTATTTCATTACCGCCTTGCGGCACGCCTCGTTGTATTCGGCAATGGTGATGGTCTTACCGATGTCCTCTTTGGTAATGCCAAGCTCCTTCTCCACGCCCAACTCTACGGGCAATCCGTGGGTGTCCCAACCTGCTTTGCGCTTCACTTGGTAGCCCTTCAGCGTGCGGTAACGGCAGAAAATATCCTTGATGGTACGCGCCATTACGTGGTGAATGCCAGGCATGCCGTTGGCCGATGGCGGGCCTTCGTAAAACACGAACGGCTCGTTGCCTTCACGCATCTCAATACTCTTCCTAAATATGTCGTTCTGCTCCCAGAACGCAAGCACCTCGTCCGCCACCTCGGGCAGGTTCAATTGCTTGTATTCCGTGTACTTCTTGGCCATCGTTTTTTCCAAAAGGAGCGCGAAGATACAAAAGCCTCCCTGTTAGCGAACCCCGAAGCGGCTGCATTACAATTGTTTAAGATTCCTAAACCAATAACCTTAGGGTTCGGATATCCTCTCCTTCGATTCCGTGTTAATAACAAACGAAACCCCGATCAAAGGCGAGACCGGAAAAACTTTAGCAATATGCTCCGCATCCAATATTCTACGAAAGCCGATTTGGTATGCGCATCCCGCAAGGAGCTGTATATCCAAAACTCCAGGCAAAACAAACCTATAACCCATACTCAGGTTTCCTACGAGCATTTCTTTTAGCCTACCGCTAAATTGCGGGTAGCCATCCACAGTAATTGTAGGGCCTTGTTCCTCATATACGGTTCTGCTGTACATGGTGAGGAGTTTTACCGACCAGCTATACTTTTGCCTTTTAAGGAAGTACCACTCTCCTTGAGCCCCTATGTTCAGATTAAGCGTCTGAGCCTTTAAATAGTAGGAGACGTGCTCGATGCCTGAAGTGGTTGTCCGAACGCCCTCATCAAAAGGCGTTCTTCGAACAGAATATGACAACCCTACTATAGGATCAATGAAGGCGGATGGTGCGACCTTAAAGTCAAAAGACGTCAGAAACATGTACTCTGGCGACACGAACAGCTTATACTCAGATGGTCTATGAAGTGTATTTGAGTGGTAAAATGACAGATTGGTTGAAAACGATAGCTCAATCTGTGTCATCACCTTTGACACATCTAAATAATCTTTGCTTTGAGAAAATAAAAGCAACGGAACACAAAGGTTGCTCAGAAGCAATATGATCAACTTCCTCAAAAGCACAATAATCTTCTTCGTGGAATGTGCATGTCAATCTCAGAACAATTGTCGTTGAGTCAATACCGGAACGAAAGTTAGGCTTTTTAACCGTTCACTCTGTTGAGGGCGGGCCGTGCAAGTAAAGACTTCTCGATACGGTTTTCCTGCGTCAAAACCGAGTAGAAGTAAAGATTGTGGTATCACGTTTCCATGCCTCATTATAGAGGCGCGATGAACCGCGTCTCTACACGGTCGCAATCACCTTCAACTCAATCGCAATAGGAGTCGGCAGACAATTGATTTCCACCGTAGTGCGGCAAGGCAGATTATCCTTGAAATACTCAGCATACACGCGGTTGTAAGTCTTGAAATCGTCCTTCATGTTGGTAAGGAAAACGGTCACGTCCACAATCTTGTCCCAGCTTGAACCAGAGTCCTCCAGAATCATCCTCACATTATTGAACACCGAGTGGCATTGCTTCTCAATATCATACGAAACGATGTTGCCGTCATCATCCAACTCTACTCCCGGAATCTTCTTGGTTCCGCGTTCACGCGGGCCAACTCCAGAAAGGAATAGCAGGTTTCCTACTTGCCTTGCGTGTGGGTACAAACCAACAGGTTCTGGGGCACGGTTCGAATCGAATTTGGGAGCGCTCATTTCTTTCAATTTGCGTCAAATATAACCACCCCTGCCAACCTAATTGAAACCTGAACTGTTCCGTTTGAGGGCAGCAAAAATGATACATTTGCCCACGTACATTATTCGGTAAATGGCAGGGAAAACGGGAATATTGGTGATCGGGGCTTCGGGGCAGATCGGCACCGAACTGGTAATGGAGTTACGTGCCCGCTATGGCAATCAGAATGTGCTTGCATCTGACCTGAAAAACGCCTCTGACGAGGTAAAGGAAAGCGGTCCGTTCGAGCTTTTGGATGTAATGGATCGCGACCGCCTTCATCAACTGATCGTCCAATACAACGTTGGTGAAGTTTATCTGCTTGCTGCATTGCTTTCGGCCACGGCTGAGCAAAAGATCATGCAGGCTTGGAATCTGAACATGTACGGTCTTTTCTATGTGTTGGAGCTGGCCAAAGAAGGATTCATTGATAAGGTGTATTGGCCAAGTTCCATTGCAGTCTTCGGCCCGACAACACCTAAGCTGAATACTCCTCAATCAACCATCATGGAACCGACCACGGTTTATGGCATCAGCAAACTGGCGGGCGAGCGTTGGTGCGAATATTACCACAACCGTTTTGGTGTGGATGTACGCAGCTTGCGTTATCCGGGGCTTATCGGCTACAAGAGCAACCCCGGTGGTGGAACCACGGATTATGCCGTGGACATTTTCCACAAAGCTGTTTCAGGACAACCATTTGAGTGCTTTTTATCGGAGAATACGCGCCTGCCGATGATGTATATGCCCGATGCCATCAAGGCTACAATTGGTATTATGGAAGCGCCCAGCGAGGCGGTGAAGATCCGTTCGAGCTACAATATCTCAGGCTTTGATTTCACACCAGTGGAATTGGCCAAAGAGATTCAAAAGCACATTCCTGACTTCCGCATTAGCTGCAAACCCGATTTCCGTCAGGCCATTGCCGATGGTTGGCCATGCTCAATTGACGATTCTGCCGCACGTGAAGATTGGGGCTGGAATAACGATTTTTCCTTCGAGCAGATGACGAAAGACATGCTTGAGCACCTGACAGAGGCGGTCAACTGAAATTTGTGTACCGAACATCGAAATCGAGATCAAAGGTTTCAATGAACATGTCAATGTCTTCCTGAATGCCATCGTCTTCTTCTTCGAATTCCCAGATCACTTTAACTTGATGTCCGGCATTTTTGGCCAACATAAGTGCTTGGAAAAGGTCTGATAGTGCCTTAGTGGTTGCAGAATTGTAATATTCTAATCGCAGATGAATGGTGCGAATTGGAGTTTCGCTGTTCTGAAGACTCTTGAATCGGAGAATAATAGGGTCGAAGAAATCCATTCCCTCCTCAGGGTAGGAACGACCTTCCAACTTCAATATTGATTCTTGCCTATCAAGAAGTACAAGCGGGCTTCTTTCTGAGGCTTCAATTGTCCATTTCTCCATGACAGGTTAAAGGTAGCAATCGTAATGATTGTTAATAACCACTGCATGTTTTCGTCTAACGACATGAAACCAAAACGGCAGAATTGCTGTATAAAACCAGCTAAAGAGGCGAGGGCCATGAGAGTAAAGATTGCCATAACATTTTCCATACTCCTTTTTGCTTGGATTCACGCTTTCTCGCAATCTGCCGACAACTCCATTAATGTCAAAGATGCGAGTGATCAGAAACAGGGATGGTGGAAAATCTACAATACTGATGGGAAATTCAAGGGTTATGAGATAGGCCAGTTGGTTGAAGAAGGTGAATATCTGAACAACCGAAAAACGGGTGTTTGGACAAAATACTACCCTAATGGCAACAAGAAACACGAACTGACCTTCGCAAACAATATTGCAAACGGCTATGCCAAGATCTATTACCGAGATGGCCAACTTCAGGAAGAGGGCATCTGGAAAATGAATCGCTGGTCAGGACAATACAAATACTACTATCCAGATGGTGTGCTCAAATATGATTGGAACTATAATTCATCTGGAAAACGTGAAGGAGAACAAAAATATTTCCATGAGAATGGAGTGTTGATGTACCTCGGAGAATGGAAGAACGGAAACGAAAAGGGCGAACTCCTTGAGTACTACGAAGATGGGTCCATTAAGGCAAAACGATACTTCGAGGAGGGGAAGGTTCAGCCAGAGCAGACCGTGGAGCTTCCGCAAGGAAAAGAGTTTGACGAAAACGTTAAAAAGTACTCTGGTAAACCCAAACCAAAGCAGATCTCGTCAGGCGAATTGATAGATGGTTACAATAGGGTTCTGAATGCAGATGGTACCATCAGTAAAGAGGGAACTTTCAAAGACAAGCGACTCGTTGACGGTAAGGTTTATGTCTACGAGAACGGCCAAGTGGTTAAAACCATTGTGTACGAAGACGGCAAGAAAGTAGGCGAAGAGTCTGCTCAATGAACACCTAAACCTATCTTTGCAGCTTAGCTGAAATGAATATGAGCAAGCTGCACGTTTACAACACCATTACCCGTAAGAAAGAGGAATTCGTTCCGGCAAACCCACCGTTTGTTGGCATGTATGTCTGCGGCCCAACCGTTTATGGTGATGCGCATCTTGGTCATGCCCGCTCGGCCATAACGTTCGACATCGTATTCCGCTACCTGAAACATTTGGGTTACAAGGTGCGCTACGTGCGTAACATTACCGATGTGGGCCATTTAGAAAATGATGCGGACCACGGAGAGGATAAGGTGGCCAAAAAAGCACGGTTGGAGCAGCTTGAACCGATGGAAGTGGTTCAATACTACAAGGACCGCTACCATCAAGACATGGATGCACTGAACAACTTCAGACCATCCATTGAGCCACAGGCATCAGGTCACATCATTGAGCAGATTGCCATGACACAGAAAATTCTGGATAATGGTTTTGCCTACGTTTCAAACGGATCCGTGTATTTCGATGTAGAGAAATACGCCAAAGACCACGATTACGGTAAACTCTCCGGTAGAAAGATTGAAGACCTTCAGTCTAACACCCGCGATCTGGACGGACAGGATGAGAAAAAAAGTCCACTCGATTTTGCCCTTTGGAAAAAGGCTTCGCCAGAACACATTATGCGTTGGCCTTCTCCTTGGAGCGATGGTTTCCCTGGTTGGCACATTGAATGCTCGGTGATGAGCAGCAAGTATTTGGGTGAGACCTTCGATATCCACGGTGGTGGTATGGATCTTCTCTTCCCTCATCATGAATGTGAGATTGCGCAGTCTGTGGGTTCAAATGGTGAAGAGCCTGTTCGGTATTGGTTGCACAATAACATGATCACGCTCAACGGGCAGAAAATGGCCAAGTCGTTGGGGAACACCATCATGTTGCACCAATTCTTTTCCGGTGACCACGAACTGCTTGAACAGGCGTATGATCCATTGACCATTCGGTTTTTCATTCTTCAAGCGCATTATAGAAGCACGCTCGATTTTGGGAACGAACCGCTTCAAGCTGCTCAAAAGGGCTACAACCGACTGAGTAATGCACTGAATACTGCGCGTGAGCTGAACCTTAAATGGGGAGATTCCTCAGGCGAGACGGCATCTAGAATCGAAAAATGGAAGACTGAACTTTCTACTGCGATGAATGATGACCTGAACACGGCATTGGCAATTGCCACGCTGTTTGACATTGCATCATACATCAATGCATTGAAAAATGGGCAAGAAGCTGCCATTCCAAGCAAAGATGAGTTTGAGGAGGTTGTCAATTTGTTTGCAACCTATTTTGAAGACGTTCTTGGCCTTGAGGGAAAATCATCCAATGACCAAAGTGCACAGAAATTGGATGATGTGATGAAAGTTTTACTTGAGATAAGAAGCTCTGCTAAAACCAACAAGGATTATGCTACAGCCGATGCCATCCGTGACCAGCTGAAAGCAATTGGTGTAACAGTAATGGACGGAAAAGACGGTGCTGATTGGCAGTTTGATGCTTGATCGGCTCGTGCCAAATTATCATAAGTGCGGTTTGGCTCCTTAGGTATTCCCTAATTTTGAATGCGTAATTGGCAACGTGTCAGACAGCCTTGTAATCATACCGACCTACAACGAGAAGGAGAACGTCCAGCGAATGGTCCGTACGGTCATGGAGCTGGAAAAAGATTTTCACTTACTGATCATTGACGATGGTTCTCCAGACGGGACAGCCAGCTTGGTGAAAGCGTTGATTCCTGAATTCGATGGCCGATTGTTCATTGAAGAACGGTCTGGTAAACTTGGTTTGGGAACGGCATACATCCACGGATTCAAATGGGCGTTGGGAAGAGACTATCAGTTCATCTTTGAGATGGATTGCGATTTCTCTCATAACCCGAAAGACCTAGTGCGACTTTACAATGCCGCTAACGAGGAACCTGCAGATCTGGTCATTGGTTCGCGTTACATTAAAGGTGTGAATGTGGTCAATTGGCCCATGGGCAGGGTTTTGATGTCGTATTACGCTTCGGCTTACGTTCGGTTCATAACCGGAATGCCAATTCGTGACACGACCGCTGGGTTTAAATGCTACCGTAGAATCGTACTTGAAACAATACCGCTGGACGAGGTTCGTTTCTTCGGCTATGCATTTCAGATCGAGATGAAATTTTTGGCTTGGAAATACGGTTTCAAGCTTTTTGAAGTCCCGATCATATTCACAGATAGAACCGCTGGTACATCAAAAATGAGCTCAGGAATTTTCAAGGAAGCGATTTTCGGTGTGCTTGAAATGCGGTGGAAAAGTCTATTCAGAAACTACAAGAAGGAAAGAGATGAGCGGATTTCTAATTAAAGGAGCAAACGTTGTCAACGAAGGAAAGCAGGAGGTAAAAGACGTTCTCATCAAAAATGGCCGAATTGAGAAAATCGCTCCCAACATAAGTGTAGAAGGTTCGGTTCAAGAAATCAATGCAGACGGGCTCATTCTCATGCCAGGAGTTATTGATGATCAGGTGCATTTCCGCGAGCCTGGGCTAACGCACAAAGGAGAACTATTCACGGAATCTCGTGCTGCGGTTGCTGGTGGTATTACCAGTTACATGGAAATGCCCAATACGGTTCCGAATGCGCTTACACAGGAATTGCTTCAAGATAAATATGACCGTGCCGCACAGGTTTCGTTAGCCAACTACTCGTTCTTCATGGGCGCCTCGAACGATAATCTTGACGAGGTTCTCAAAACCAACGGAAAGGACGTTTGCGGCATCAAGATCTTCATGGGTTCTTCAACTGGAAATATGTTGGTTGACAATGAAGCAACATTGGACGGAATTTTTGCTCAATGCCCACTCCTCATTGCCACGCATTGCGAAGACGAGGCCACGGTAAGAAGGAACACGGCCGAGGCGATCAAACGCTTTGGAGATGACATTCCAATTGCGCAACACCCGATAATCAGGGATGTTGAGGCATGTTACCTGTCTTCATCTAAAGCAGTTGAGCTTGCCAAAAAGCACAACACACGGTTGCATATTCTTCACATTTCTACGGAAAAGGAAACGCATCTTTTTGATAATTCGCTTCCATTGGAGAAGAAGCGCATAACCGCTGAGGCATGTATTCACCACCTCACGTTCAACGATTCCATGTATGAAACAAAAGGAACGTTGCTGAAGTGGAATCCTGCTGTGAAGACAGAAGAAGACCGCAAAGGTGTTTTCAAAGCATTGCTTGATGACCGAATTGACATCATTGCAACCGACCACGCTCCTCACACTTGGGAAGAGAAGCAGAACAAGTATCTGAAAGCCCCGTCAGGCGGGCCGTTGGTGCAGCATGCGTTGCCAGCTATGATGCAACATGTGCAAAATGGAGTCATTTCATTGGAAAGAATGGTTGAGAAAATGTGCCACGCTCCTGCCATCTGTTTCCAATTGGAAAATCGAGGATTTATTCGGGAGGGTTACGCGGCCGACCTGGTTCTGGTTGATCCGAACAACCCATGGACGGTTTCAAAAGAGAACATTCTTTACAAGTGCGGCTGGTCCATTTTTGAGGGAACGGAATTCAACGCTAAGATCACGCACACATTTGTTAACGGACATTTGGCTTACCAGAATGGTCAATTGAATGATTCGGTTCTTGGCCAGCGTTTGACATTCGACCGATGAGGTTCGGTTATTGGTTATTGGTTATTGGTTATTTAGGCTTCGGCTCTTGCAAGCAGAAAGAACAGGAAAAGCCGACATATTTGCTAAGCGAAGAGCAAATGGTAGATGTAATGGTTGACATGCATCTGGTGGAAACTGCTCAGAACCTCAAACTGATGGGTGCGGATACGACCAACAGAAAGTATCAGCAGTATTTCAACGCCATTTTTGAATCTCACGAAACAAGTAAAGCTGATTTTGACAGCAGTCTGTTCTATTACAGCACTAAAACAGACCAGATGAATGCCATCTACGACAAGGTTCTAGAGGAATTGTACGAGATGGAATCGGAAGTTAAGAGCGACCAGTAGACTGCACGTCTTCCACAAATTTTCGACTTACGAACTCCAACGTTTCATCAAAATCACGGTAGCTGAATTCGGGCAAGTGTTGCAGCAACTTTGAATTATCGTAGCGATTCAATTGCAACGCATGATGTGCCACTTCTTTGGTGATGAAAGGTTTCTTTCCTGTGATAGCGCTGACAACCGCTTCTGCTCGCCAAGTAAGACCAGTTAAGAATGGTGTTGCCTCAAGTTTTGGTGGCTTCTTGTCCATGATCTTTGCAATGCGCTCAAACACCTCCTTAAACTTTCGATTTTCTGCACCAACAATAAAACGCTCTCGGGTAATTCCAGAATCCATTAAAGCGACCATCGCACTGGCCACATCCCGAACATCAACAAAACAGTTTCCACCACGCGTATAGAATGGCAATCCACTCCAAGCGCGCTTGAACATAGCGCCAGTACTGGCATTCCAATCGCCCGGTCCAATGATCAATGATGGATTTACCATGAAAGCCTCAAGCCCTTCCTCAATGGCACGCCAAACCTCCAGCTCTGCATTGCGCTTGCTAATTGCATAAGCTGCGTTATGGTCAGATTCTTTCCACTCGTTTCTCTCACTTATTACATCTTCAGAACCATCTCTACCAATGGCCGCAACAGAACTTACATGGCAGAATCGCATGTTTTCTTTCTCCACACAAAGGTTGAGCAGGTTGGCAGTTCCTTCAACATTTACCTTGTGCATGTAAGGTCGGTCCTTGGCCAGAAAAGTAACAGCCGCAGCACAATGGTAAACCTGGGTAACGTTTTCAAGTGCGTCTTCCAGGCTCGGGGCATCAAGCACATCGCCTTTTACCCACTCTATCTTATCAAGAAGTTCATTGGGGTCTTCATGATAATATTTGAATATGTCTGTTACGGAATTGCGCTTCCCTTCCGTTCGGTAAATGGCACGGACCTTCTCTCCACGACTCGCCAACTCCATCAAAAGATGCGAGCCTAAAAGTCCTGTTCCACCCGTTACCAGAATCATGACGCCAAATGTATCGGTTTGCCAGAATCGTTAATTGATCAATAAATGTCTTGACAGGAAAGCGCTTGCTTCCTACATGCTCCTATTTTTGCCGCCATGAAAACTATGGACACATTCTCGTTTGCAGGTAAAAAGGCACTTATTCGTGTAGATTTCAACGTTCCGTTGGATGATTCGTTCAATATTACCGATGACACACGAATCCGTGCTGCATTGCCAACCGTTCAGAAAATCCTGAAAGATGGTGGGTCAGTTATCCTGATGAGTCATCTCGGTAGACCGAAGAATGGTCCAGAAGAGAAATTCTCGCTGAAGCATTTGGTGGGTCACCTTTCTGAGTTACTGAACACAGATGTTCAGTTTGCCACCGATTGTGTTGGCGATGTAGCCGAAAAGGCCGCGTCAGAACTTCAATCAGGTCAGGTGCTTTTGCTGGAAAATCTGCGTTTCCATAAGGAAGAAGAGGCTGGAGATAAATTGTTCTCTGAGCAATTGGCAAAATTGGGTGATGTGTACGTTAACGATGCCTTCGGAACGGCCCACCGCGCTCATGCGTCAACCACGGTTGTGGCCGAATTCTTCCCTGAAGACAAAATGTTCGGATATCTGCTGGCAAAAGAGATTGAGAGCATTGATAAAGTTTTGACCTCCGCTGAAAAACCGCTCACAGCAATTATGGGTGGTGCGAAGGTTTCTTCCAAGATCTCCATTATCACTAACCTTATTGGCCGTGTGGATAACATCATTATTGGTGGTGGAATGAGCTACACATTTGCCAAAGCACTGGGTGGGAGTATCGGTAACTCGTTGGTAGAAGATGATTATCTGGAGACAGCTAAACAAATCCTTGTAGAAGCTGAGCAGAAAGGCGTGAAGATCTTCCTACCTGAAGACACAATTGCTGGAGATGCATTTGACAATAATGCCAATAAACAGACCTGCGACACCAAAGCCATTCCTGACGGCTGGTTAGGGTTGGACATCGGTCCGGAAACAGAGAAAACCTACGCTGATGTAATAAACGCTTCCAAGACAATCCTTTGGAACGGTCCGATGGGTGTGTTTGAAATGGAGTCGTTTCAGCATGGAACAGAAGCTGTTGCACTTTCTATTGCAGAAGCAACTAAGAACGGTGCTTTCTCTCTAATTGGTGGCGGGGATTCTGTTGCGGCCATCAACAAATTCAACTTGGCAGACCAGGTGAGTTATGTTTCAACTGGTGGCGGTGCGCTGCTTGAATACATGGAAGGCAAGGAACTGCCTGGCATTAAGGCTATTCGCGGATAATATCCCGAATTGCATCTCGCGCCTTATCTACCTTTCGGTCAACCTGATCGAGAATCGTGTCTTTGTCAACATCCTCCAAAATCGGAAGTATGAAAGGCGCCAGTTGAACAATTGGTTCATAAAGAAATGAGCTCTCAGCCGTCTCTCCCCGATTGAATTTCGACAATAGCTCAAATCGCGTCAACATCATAATAACCACACTCAGAATAAAAGCCATTCTGAAAATGCCAAATGCTGCACCCGCGGCCTTGTTGGCCCAACCCAAGGCCACTGCTTTTGCCAGTTTTTCGATGGCTTTAGCAAAGAGATGCACCAACAGAACCACCCCAATGAAGATGATGGCAAATGAGATTATTGGAAGAAACTCGTTTGTCAGATCTGTGTTCTTGTAGAGATATTCTGAAAGTTCCTGTGCAAAACGAACCGCCAGATAGACGCCCGAAATAAGAGCAACAATACGCGCAACTTCCATGATTATTCCACTGGTAAAACCCTTGTAAAGTCCCCATACCAAAGGAATGGCCAATGCTATATCAAGCCAGTTCATCAGTAATTGATCGTATAACCATAGCGTTCTGCGGTTTCAGTCAGTGTGCTGTTAACCACGCCAAAAAATGTCTTCCCTAAACGGAAATTCTTCATCTTCTCACGTTTCTCCTTGAGAAACTCTTCTCGTTGGGTGCTCAGCATCTTTATGATTGAGATGTACTCTTTCCGTGCATATCCCGTT
This sequence comes from Flavobacteriales bacterium, assembly GCA_020635535.1. Classification (GTDB taxonomy): domain Bacteria; phylum Bacteroidota; class Bacteroidia; order UBA10329; family UBA10329; genus UBA10329. The sequence continues at coordinate 91,158 of JACJZP010000011.1, forward strand.
TCTACCAGAAATTCCGAAAAGTCCTTTTCCGACATAGCCTGAAGACGTTCATCCATGAGCTTTCGGTTTTGCCTGATCGGAACTCCGTTTCCTGTATTTCCAAGATCAATAAGATCCCATTCATGATTTTTTCCTTGGTAGAGCTGGGTGGCCTTGAAGAATGTTCTCGCCTCCAACTCATTCTCTCCTAAAAGCTCCGCCTCTTCATCAAGATCAGCTTGCATCTCATAACGTTCCAAGCCTGTGGGCCCATAATAAACATACGTGCTATTTATCATGTAACTCGCCTCTCTAAGCATGGAACCATCGTATGGTTTTTTTATCACAATGGCCGGTTCCTTCAATCCGATCACAAAAAACTGCCCCCCCGTTTGTTCCGCAATTGTTTTCCATTCTGCTTGCTCCTCTGGGTTGGAGTAGGTAAGAAAATAAAGGGAGTTAATGATGATTCCTTTCTCTCCAGCATCGCGCAACGGTTTTCTGAAGCCTGGGCCGGCAGAGGGTTTTCCATTTCCAACCAGATAGATGATCTTTATGGCATTAGGCTCTTCTGACCACGATATCTGGTTCACTGCCACATCCAACGCATGTCCAACAAAGTAATTTCCGGGTGCCGTTACATCCTTTATCTGAAAAAACGGGTAAGCAGCCGCGTCAATATCATCCGTAAGGTCTGAGATGACCTGAACGTAGTTGTTCTCTTTCTTGAAGCTTGGTCTTCCCATGCATACAATTCCAAATCGATAGTTTGGAAGAGGATCAAGTCTTGCAATTTCATTCTGAATCTCCCAGAATCTGGCACGTACAGATGGCAAGATCCCACCAGTACTTCCGCTTATATCAACCACAAATACAATTTCAATGGTTCCGCCATAGGCCTGCGCTTCGGGCTGTTCCGCCAACGCGGGTTCTGACAAAAAGCCGCTCAAAGCAGTCGCGAAAATCAGTAACAGAGCTAAACTTATTCTTGAGATGCTCATCATGTAGGATGGCAAAAATAGAGTTTTGAGTTTTCGAGCTTTGGCTTGCTAATTTTGTGCCATGAACGACTTTGAGCTTCAACGTGAATGGCAGGCCTTGGTTTCAAAACTTGAAGACAGATTTGGCCATGGGCTTGATCTTGATGCCGTGTTGTTCTTAGTAGGGGTTCAAGAATTGGGACAAGGTTATCGGTCCTTTAAGAAGCAGGAAAAAACGGACCTGATGCACATCGCTATTTGCCGTATTCTGATGCCTTATGGATTTTACGAATATCAGGGCATGGATGATGATGGTTGGCCGCATTATCTGGCAATAGCCAAATTGCCCAAGTTAGGGCCGAAACAACAAAGCCTCCTAATGAAAGAGGCTTTGCTTGAATACTTTAAGAACGCTGAGCTGGTGAATTAATCATTCACATTGACCGTTACCTCTTTGGTCTCTCCCTGCTCAAGAATGATGTAGTTTTCCAGGTTCTGATAGCTGCCATAGGTAACATCATATTGAATGATGGCATCTTCAAACCATACGAATTCGGCCTTACCCTTTGTGTCAGTAAATATGTTGGTGTCAATGTGCTCTGCGCCCACTTGATCCAAATAAAAGCGAACAATAGCCTGAACCGCAGCAACCTGAACGGTATCTCCGGTAACGAAATTCACAGAGTCTTTAACTACCGATACGATGGCTTTGGCGTCTCGATTCTTCTTACACGATGATGCTCCTACCAGCACAATCAGTGCTAGCGTAAAAACATGGAGTGCTTTTCTCATTCTTATCAGATTTTCGCAACTCAAGAACCAAAAAGTCGTATTGGTATCAAGTTTGCGTGGTTATTTTCGCAAAACCCAAAGATACGAATTGACAAATCAACTTCTAATACAATGAGAAAGACGATTTTATTATTTGCGGTGCTTTTATCGGCATCTCTAACCTTTGCCCAGAATTCTGAACCAATTGTTGTGATCAGCACAATACACGGAGACATTAAGTGCAAGCTCTATAATGAAACCCCGCTGCACCGCGATAATTTTCTTGAACTTGCCAAAGCCGGAAAATATGACGGTTCAAAATTCCACCGTGTCATTAACCGATTTATGATTCAAGGAGGAGCGGCTCCAGATCTGGGAACCATTGACGGCCGACCAATGATCCCTGCTGAATTCAATCCTAAATTCATTCACAAAAAAGGAGCTTTGGCCGCAGCCAGAACAGGCGATCACGTTAATCCTCAAAAGATGTCTTCCGGCTCTCAGTTCTACATTGTTCAGGGTCAGAAGTATCCGGTTGACCGTGTTACCCAGATGTCGGAACGCTCAGGGGTTCAGTACACCGAGGAGCAGAAAAAGACCTATGCTGAGGTAGGGGGAACACCTCACCTCGATCAGCAATACACTATTTTCGGTGAGGTTATAGAAGGTTTGGATGTAATCGATAAGATTGCCGCAGTTCAGACGCACAATGCCGATATGCCTGTGGAAGACATCATCATGACCGTTTCGGTTGTGAAGCAATAGTTTTCTTCCGTTAAACTCGATTTTGAACAGGCCGCCAATTCAGCGGCCTGTTTTACTTTTGGGCCATGCTTAAGAAACTCGAAGAGTACGAGAAACAGATCCGGGAACTGGTTATTGCCAGTACGGATGATCTGGAGAATTTCCGCTTGCAGTTCCTTTCCAAGAAGGGAATCATCCCACAGCTTTTCACTGCATTTCGAGATGTTCCGAACGAGCAGAAAAAAGCATTTGGGCAGAAGCTGAACGAGCTGAAAAATCTGGCTGAGGCCAAATTCAAGGAACTTCAGGCAGAACTGAGATCAAATTCAAAACGAATTTCTGACGATGTGGACCTGACCGTTCCGCCATTCCCGATGGAAATGGGAACGCGTCATCCTGTGAATATGGTCCGTAGAGAGGTGGTGAGCATTTTCGAGCGCATTGGATTCACTGTTTCTGAAGGGCCCGAAATCGAGGACGATTGGCATAATTTCTCTGCGCTGAACTTCCCTCCGGAACATCCCGCGCGTGATATGCAGGACACGTTCTTCGTGGCCAAAGACCCTGACTTCGCATTGCGAACGCACACTTCTTCAGTACAGGTTCGCGTGATGGAAAGTCAGAAACCGCCAATTAGAACAATTTCTCCTGGGCGTGTTTTTAGAAATGAGGCGATTTCCGCAAGAGCGCATTGTATCTTCCATCAGATTGAGGGCCTTTATATAGACAAGAACGTTTCGTTTGCAGACATGAAGGACACGCTGCTCTACTTTGCACGCGAATTCTACGGCCCCGAAACAAAAATCCGTTTGCGGCCATCTTACTTCCCATTCACCGAGCCAAGTGCCGAAATGGATGTTTACTGGGGACTGGAAACGGAGGCCGACCATCGTATCACCAAAGGAACCGGTTGGCTGGAAGTTTTGGGTTGCGGAATGGTAGACCCGAACGTGCTGAGATCATGCGGCATCGACCCTGAGGAATATTCAGGATTTGCCTTCGGAATGGGCATTGAGCGCACGGCCATGCTCAAATACCAAGTAAAGGATCTGCGGTTGTTCTTCGAGAACGACAAACGCTTCCTCGACCAATTCAAAAGTGCACATTGAACAAATTAATCCTCCGTCTCGTTCCTCGACACCTCCTTTTAAAGGAGGATGCGCACCGTTCCCCCTTTCAAAGGGGGTGGCCAGAAAATGGAGCGTGCGGAATTTTCTGGTCGGGGGATTCTAATCTACTCTTATGAAAGAACGCATCAAAGAACTGAAGGAGAAACAGGAACTGGCCCAATTGGGCGGTGGCGAAAAACGTATCGAATCACAACATGCCAAAGGCAAGTTGACCGCCCGCGAGCGCATTGCGCTGTTGATGGATGAAGGCAGTTTTGAGGAGATCGGCATGTTCGTCACGCACCGTTCGCAAGAGTTCGGGCTGGACAGGCAGAAGTTCTTGGGCGATGGCGTCATCACGGGTTACGGAACCATCAATGGGCGTTTGGTCTATGTGTTCGCGCAGGATTTCACGGTTTTCGGTGGTTCATTGGCCGAAATGCATGCCAAGAAAATTGTGCGCATCATGGATCTGGCCATGGAAAATGGTGCACCCGTCATCGGCCTGAATGATTCTGGTGGTGCCCGGATTCAGGAAGGCGTGGTCTCGTTGGGCGGTTACGCGGATATATTCTATCGCAACACGTTGGCCTCGGGCGTTATCCCGCAGATATCGGCCATTATGGGGCCTTGCGCTGGTGGTGCGGTCTATTCTCCTGCCCTCACCGATTTCGTGATGATGGTGGAGAATTCGAGCTACATGTTCGTTACCGGGCCACATGTGGTAAAAACCGTGACCCACGAAGAAGTTACTTCTGAGGAATTGGGCGGAGCGAGTGCGCATTCCACCAAATCGGGTGTTACGCATTTCTCGTGCGCCAACGACCTTGCCTGCATCGAACACATCAAGAAACTGTTGAGCTACATGCCGCAGAACTGCGAAGAGGAATCGCCACAGCTGCCATACAAAGCGAGCGAAGAGTCGAGACCTGCACTTGATGATATTGTTCCTGAAAACCCGAACCAACCTTACGACATCAAAGATGTAATTGAAGGCGTGGTGGATGACGGCTCGTTCTTAGAGGTTCACAAAGATTTTGCAGAGAATATTGTGGTGGGCTTTGCCCGATTGGCAGGGAAGAGCATCGGCATTGTGGCCAATCAGCCGGCCGTTCTGGCGGGTGTGTTGGATATTCATGCTTCGCAGAAAGGTGGCCGTTTTGTGCGTTTCTGCGATTGTTTCAACATTCCGCTTTTGGTTTTTGAAGATGTCCCAGGCTTCCTGCCTGGAACCGATCAGGAGTGGAACGGTATCATCTCCAACGGGGCCAAACTGCTTTACGCGTTCAGCGAAGCCACGGTTCCGCGCATTACCGTCATCACGCGAAAAGCGTATGGTGGTGCTTACGATGTAATGAACAGCAAGCACATTGGCGCGGATATGAACTACGCTTGGCCTACGGCCGAAATTGCGGTGATGGGCGCGAAAGGCGCTGCCGAGATCATCTTCAAGAACGAGATCAATCAGGCCGAAGACCCGGAGGCCAAGCTCAAGGAAAAAGAGCAGGAATATCTGGAGCATTTTGCCAATCCATACCGCGCGGCTGAGCGTGGCTACGTGGACGAGGTGATCATTCCATCAGAAACGCGCGAAAAGCTGATCAAAGCGTTCTCCATGCTGAAAAATAAAGCACGGACGCTTCCACGAAAAAAGCACGGCAACATTCCACTTTAGGTTCGGAATTCTTACGGATTGCTTTCCTTTACGGTTGCAGATCAACCTCAAACCCCACATTATGATTTGCCCGATCCGAGTTTGGCGCATACTTGTGCTGCTCTCTTTTCTGTTGCCGACCCTTGTGCTTGGGCAATCGAAAAAAGACAGCCTGTTGCATGTGGTTGCCACAGGCAAGGCCGATGCAACCACCTTCAATGACCTTATCTGGGTTTACGTTTTCAATCAGCCCGATTCTGCCGTGTATTTTTCGCAGCGCGGCCTCAACTGGATCGAAGAGCATGATGATGACTCACTGCTTGCAAGCATCTACAACCGCGTTGGCGTGGCGTACGACATCCGGTCCATTCCAGACTCGGCACTTTATTTCTACAATCTGGCCCTTACCGAGGCCCGAAAGAAGAACAATCTGGTAACGGAGGCCGGGGCACTGAACAACATCGGCCTGATCCATTGGAACAATGGCGAACTCGAACAGGCCATTGACCATTACATCCGCGCAGCGGAAAAGTTTGAACATGTAGGAAACCTGATGGGTCTTGGCAACACCTATAACAACATTGGCATCATCCTTTTTGAAGATGAGCAGGTGGAGAAAAGCATGCGCTACTATAGACAGGCGCTCAAGATCCGATTTCAGACCGACCACAAAACAGGAATTGCGGCCACTTACTTGAACATCTCGCAACTGTTTTCCAAGACCTACCTCAACAACAGCGACTCGTCCATTCACTATGTTCAGATGGCAATTCCGCTCTATGAGTCGGTAAACGACCGATATGGACTGGCGCGTGCATACCGGGAGCTGGCCGACAATTACAAGTCTGTTGAGCGGCACAAAGATGCACTGGATGCCTACCAGAAAGCACTCCGCATTCAGTTGGATCTGGGCAATGCCGAAGGTTATTCATCCACCTACTACAACATTGCAGGCGCGTATCGGGAACTGCGCGACCCTACCAATGAGCTTGCTTATCTGGATTCTGCCCAAACGTTGGCCGAACAGCACAATGACCTATCGCTACTCTGGAAGGTTTACCGCACTAAGGCCCGTGCACTTGGCAGAATAGGGCGGCACAAAGATGCTTATCCATACTGGATCAGCTACGACAACTTGAAAGACAGTCTGGTAAGTGCCGAGCGCAGCCATCAGGTGCAGGAACTTGAAACGCAATACCGAACGGCCCAGAAAGACCGCGAGATAGCAGACAAGAAAATTGCCCTGACCGAAGCAAAGCTGAAATTGGAGAACCGCAACAAATGGATCTTCGGTTTGCTTGGGGGCCTTATTTCACTCATTTTGCTCGGCTTTGCTATCCTTCAGATTTCGCGCAGAAAGGCGCAAGCCGAGAAGGATGCTGCAATTATTGCGGAGCGCGAGCGCGGATTGCAGGCCATGATCCAGGCCACCGAAGATGAACGGAAACGCATAGCCAAGGATCTGCACGATGGAATTGTGCAGTCACTCACTGGCCTCAGCCTTCGTTTGCAGAAAGGTTTTACAATGATCAAAGAGCCATCTGAGGAACAGCTGACCCGTTACGAGGAGTCTATTTCCATGCTGAACGATTCCATTGCTGAGCTGCGCAACATTAGTCATCAGATGATGCCGCGTGCGCTGAGCGATATGGGATTGATCCCTGCAATACAGGACATGCTTGAAAAGAGCCTTGGCAGCACCGAGATCAAGTATGATTTCGAGCATCATAAAGTAGAGCACGAACGGTTTCCCGAAAACCTGGAGGTGAGCCTTTACCGCATCTGCCAAGAGCTGGTAAACAACATCATCAAACATTCCGAGGCCAAAGCCGTGTCTGTACAGCTACTCAAAACTAAAACCCACTTGGTGCTGGTGGTAGAGGACAATGGAAAAGGCTTTAGATTTGATGATGGCGCCAGCCTCAATGGCATTGGGCTAATGAACATAACCAGTAGAGCCAAGGCCATGAATGGCGAAGTTAATTACCAGCCCAGCCCAGGACAGGGAACAGTAGCAACCATCAGAATTCCACTTCCATGAACAACAACATCAGACTGATTTTGGTTGATGACCATCAGATTGTTCTGGATGGACTCAAAGCACTTCTTGACGATTTGGACGGTTTCGATTGTGTGGCCACAGCAGCCAATGGCCAGAAGGCGCTGGAACTGCTGAATGTTTTCGATGTGGATGTGGTTCTGATGGATCTGGACATGCCCGTACTGAACGGTGTAGAGGCCACTCGAAGAATCAAAAAGGAATATCCCAACATTAAGGTCATCTCACTTACACAGCATAGTGAGAGAGCCATGGTGCAGCAATTGCTGGAATGCGGCTCTGACGGTTACCTGCTCAAGAACATCGCTCAAGACGACCTCGCTGCATCCATTAAGAAAGTTGTTGGTGGAGAGCGCGTTTTCTCTGATGAGGTTTCCATGGGTTTAGTTGGAAAGGCAGTGGAAAAGAATGCCAATGGCGTGGAAGTGGAACTGACCGAGCGCGAGATAGAAATCCTTGCCCTGATTGCTGAGGGGCTAAGCAGCAAGCAGATCGGAGAAAAGCTCTTCATTAGCCCGCGTACGGTTGACACGCATCGCACTAACCTTATGAACAAGCTTGACATCCACAATGTGGCTGGGCTGATTCGATTTGCGTTGAAAAACGGTTACGCATAATGGTTACAAAAAGTGTTAACGTGTGGCAGACCGTACAACACCTTGTCGATTTATCTGTTTGCAAAAGGAAAACATCGGTATCATTGCCGCTCATTTGATACAATGAAGAACTTCAGAACCTCCTTTCTCAGCGCATTTGCACTATCATTTCTGTTCTTTTCTGGCTATGCCCAAGAAACTGACCTGCATGGATGGCATCACAAAGATCCATCAGAAGGAACTCCGGGCGTAGGAACCGAGAAGGCGTACGAACTACTGAAAGACCGCAAGGCCAGCAAGGTAATTGTGGCAATTCTCGACTCGGGCGTTGATACCGACCACGAAGACCTGAAGGATAACATTTGGATCAACGAAGATGAGATTCCGGGAAACGGGATAGACGATGACAACAACGGCTATGTTGATGATATTAATGGCTGGAATTTCCTCGGAAACTCAAGCGGAACCAATTTGGATGCTGCCAATCTTGAGGCAACCAGGCTTTACCGTAAGCTGGCTCCACGGTTTGCCGAGGTAAAATCTAAGAAGGACGTTGCTAAGTCTGACCGGGAGGATTATGAGCTCTTTAAAGAGGTTGAAAAGACCATACTGGATGAATTGAATTCAGCCGGTCAGGAATTCGCACAGATTGATGGGTTTCTGATCATATACCGTATGTCTGACAGTGCCGCAACAGCCGACCTTGGTGAAGGATACACGCTTGAAGACCTACAGAATTGGGAGGGCGAAGACATTCAACTTTCAAAGCAGATCCTCACCGGCATGAAGCAGGATCAGAACTTCAGTGAGAAGGAATTGGAGAAATACCACGAATACCTGAAGGACAAACTGGAATACCATTACAACCCACGATTTGTAGACCGTTCTGTTTTGGGTGATGACTATGAAAACACGTCCGAACGCTATTACGGGAACAATGACGTGTCAGCTCCCCACAATGACCATGGAACACACGTGTCTGGAATCGTGGGTGCTGTTCGCAACAATGGAATTGGAATGAATGGCATCTGCGAAAACGTTGAGCTGATGATACTTCGTACCGTTCCCAACGGAGATGAGTTTGATAAGGACGTGGCCAACGCCATTCGCTATGCGGCTGACAATGGCGCTCAGATCATGAACATGAGTTTTGGAAAGGGGTATTCTCCTCAAGTGGAAGCCGTGTACGAGGCAATTAAATATGCTGAGGATAAAGGCGTGCTCATGGTGCATGGGGCAGGAAACGATGCTGCCAACATCGATAAGGTGGCAAACTTCCCTAACCCTTACTACTCCTTTCAGAAAACCCCTTGTTCAACGTGGCTTTCTGTTGGTGCATCCGGTCCAACGGACGATAACCACTTGGTGGGTGTGTTTTCAAATTATGGGAAAAAGAAACTTGACATTTTTGCTCCAGGAGTTCAGATCTATTCGGCCAAGCCGGACAACACTTACGAGTTTGCCGATGGTACAAGTATGGCGGCACCAGTAGTTACAGGCGTTGCCGCGCTCATCAAATCCTACTTTCCAAGCATCACCGCGGTTCAGCTTCGTGAACTGTTGATAGAATCCGCAACTGATTACTCAAAAAGTAAAGTGTTGATGCCAGACGAAGACCACAGACCGAACAAAGCAACCAAATTCGGGAAGCTATCTAACACAGGTGGAATCGTTAACGCGCACAATGCGGCCAAACTGGCCTTAACAAAATATTCTGAGTAGAATAGCGTTACTTTTTCATTAAATTGGGGTAACCAATCCGCCATCCCATGAAAAAGTTCCTTGCCGTAATTGCTGGTCTTTCTGTTGCATTCGTAATTGTAACTGCTGGAACCTTTGCTGTTGCCAAATACTTTGGAAATCTTGATGTTTTCAGCCCGTCACTTAGCGGTGCGCGAGATTTGGTTGCAAGTATTTCGTCTAACGGACCAATAGGATTGATCGTCATTATCGCATCCCACGCACTGGGCTCGTTGGCGGGTGGTATTACCGTTGGTAGAATTCTAAGAAAAGACACTATGAACGTTGGGCTTACACTTGGTGCGGTGATGACCATTCTTGGCCTTATTAATATGATCGTGATCGATCGTTACCCAGAATGGTTCTATTTGGATTTCATTGTGTTCATTCCCTTGTCTATGTTTGGCGCCAATTACACGTCCAAACTATAACGCTTGAAACAGACCGAGAACTTAATTGTTGGCCTTGGAATTGCCGGCATTAATCTCTGTCATCAGCTCGATAAGGCCGGAAAGTCGTTTTTGGTCATAGACCGTTGCCCCGAAAATTCATCTTCTCTGATTGCTGGAGGAATTTACAATCCAGTCGTGCTCAAGCGCAAAGTGAAAAGCTGGAAGGTGGATGAACTGTTTCCATTTCTAGTTGAGACTTACCGAGAACTCGAAAGCCAACTTGGTGTTGATTTTCTACTGCATGATTTTCCGATTCTGAAGCCCATAAGCTCCGCAAATGAGCTGAACGAGTGGCAACAGGCCGTTGATGACAGCCGACTTTCACCGTACGTTGATTCCATAGAGAAACAGCCTCCCAATGGGCCATTTCAGAAGAGCGTTTTGGTTAGTACAACCATTAAAAACTCAGGCTTTGTCCGCATCGGAAAGTTGGTTCTTGCCTATCGGAATTACCTGCAAGAAAAGGGTCTTTTGATTGAAGAAGAATTCAATTATCAGGAAGTAAGGGCTGAGCAAAAAGTCTCATACAAAGGCATTTCAGCGGATAGAATCATCTTCTGCGAAGGCCGTTTTATTTCGGAAAACCCGTTCTTCAATTGGCTTCCTTTTAGGCCCACAAAGGGTCAAATGCTTACCGTCCGAGTTCCAGAAAGTATGACGCCTGATAAGATCTACAATCAGCAATTCTTGCTTTTTCCAACCGAACAGAAAAACGTCTTCCGTCTTGGTGCCACATACGAATGGCACAATTTGGATGAGACTCCAAGCCAAGAATCAACCGATGAGCTGATTGAGCGGGCGCAGAAAGCCTTGAACATTGATTTTGAAGTGTTGGATGCTCAGGCGGCCATTCGTCCAAATGTGGCAGATAGAAGGCCAACCATTGGTCGACATCCTGAAATCGAGAACATGTTCCTGTTCAATGGAATGGGTTCAAAAGGCGTGATGCTTGCTCCTTACTTCGCGAAGCAACTGGTGAGCCATATTTACGAAGGGGTGGAACTTGACCAAGAAGTGAATCTGAACCGCTTCGGAAAGCGCTACAAGAATTCTTGAATATCTAGTTCTTTGGCAATCTGAGCTTTGAGCTTGTTTTTCACCTCCTGCTCATTCACTTCCTTACCCAATTCTGCTTGCATGGAAGTAACGGCTTTGTCGTCAATTCCGCAAGGAATGATGTGCTTATAGTATTCTAAGTCAGTGTTCACATTGAGGGCAAAACCGTGCATGGTAACCCAACGGCTTGTGTGCATACCGAAAGCACAGATCTTCCGTGCCTTCTCTGGACTTTCCCAATCAATCCAAACGCCAGTAAAGCCTTTGGGCCCGCGACCGGCTTCAATGCCGTATTCGGCCAGTGTTGCGATGATGGCGTCTTCCAACTTATCGATGAACTTATGAATATCGTGGAAGAAGAAATCGAGGTCGAAGATCGGGTAACCGACTATCTGTCCTGGACCGTGGTAGGTGATGTCGCCACCTCGATTTATGTGATAGAACTCCGCACCATGAATCTTGAGTTCGCTTTGCGTCAGTAATAGGTTTTCTTCTTTTCCGCTTTTACCCAATGTGTAAACATGCGGGTGCGAACAGAAGATCAATCTGCTTTCTGTGAGCTTTGGAAATTCTGGATTGAGTTTGTTCCACTTCTTGCGTTCCACCATCTCGTGAAACTGCTCCAACTGATAATCCCAACACTCCTTGTACGGAACGAGGCCTTTGTCTTCGAAATAAACCCGAGGGGAGTTCACGGTTCGATGTTTAAAGTTCAACTCCTTAACCACAGAGAACACAAAGTCGGACACAGAGTTCGCAGAGTGTGTCCCCCTTTGGGGGATTTAGGGGGCTATAATTTTGCCAATTCGCCTTTTAGGTGATCGATGACCTTAACCTCCGTTTCGTCAATGCCTTTCTTTTCGGCCAAGAAGTAGGAAATCCAATCACCGATATGAACGAGGTATAAGGCGCGTTGAAGGTCCGATGTTCCCTTCGACCAAACCTCCACAACGGTGTTTGTGTACTCAGAAAAAGTTCCCTTGTTGATGTTCATCCGTGCTTGAATGCGGTCGAAATCCGATTCGCTACGGAAAAGTATCACCGCCAGGTCATCATTCTTAGAGCGCCACCCGACAAGCTCGTTGTGGTTCATTTCTGGAATGACGTGGTGCCAGCACAGCATTTTACTGTTCTCATTTATCTGCTGACGGAAACGCGTGGCAACGCCTCCAAATCCATCCGCAGCATAGATCACAGGAATCTTACCAAACAGCTTTTCGGTGATTTCCAGAGCCTCTTTTACGATCGCGTTTTCGTGCTTGTCCAACAGCGCAATCGTTGCCTCCAGTTCCTTTTCAAACTTTTTGGAAATGATGTCGTGCGCGTGCAGCACATACAAAACTTCTGGGAACGAAAGCCCGAAGC
>JACJZP010000012.1 GCA_020635535.1 Flavobacteriales bacterium
ACCGCTGCCATCGGGCAGGTGTTCCACCTCAAAGGCATCATTGATGCCATCGCCATCGGGGGTGATTGCGGAGGGTACGGTGAGCGTGTCTTCCACGGGCTCCTTCTCCGTGCAGCTCACAAGACCATTGGTATAGGCATAAGAGTCTATGAAATTGGGCAACCCCATACTGGCCACCCTGCCTCCGAGCCAAATGGCCGAATCTTCAAGATTGCATGCAAGTCCGAGGTTGTTGGGTTCATGTATCACATCCAAATAGTGGATGGTCTGGCTTCTGGACACATATATCTTTCCGTTGTTCGCAAGTTGTAATCCGAAAGCCGAATACGAAATGGTTGTTTTTGATGCTATGATGCTATCGGGATCTCCGTTTCCCGCTAAAAGGTCAAACTGATGAAACCTGTCATTGCTGCCTGATATGCATGACATGTAGAGTCTGCTGTTATCGGGCGAAAAGGAAAGACCATAACACTGTTGGTTGTCTTCTTCTGTCTGAAGCGGTATGCAATTGCTTATCTCGCCTGTTGCCTTGTTAAGATTAAAAAGCTCAGCAATCCCGTAACCCCCACCCCCTGTCACTACCGCAAGCCGATTACCATTTGGTGAGATTTTCAACTGGCCAATTGCGCTATTGGTTCCTTGGAAAGCCAATGGATGAGGATGGATTGAACCGATTTTGGAGATTACAGGGTCATTAATGCCAGAAGAGGTTAACTGATAGGCATAAAAGGCATCTGAGTAGTACTTATGAACGACCACCCAATAATCGGTGCCGTTCGCATGACGAACTGCACTGAGCTTTTCTGCCACGGTGTCGAGCAATAGGATATTCTTCCGTCCTTCCACCACATCGCCCATGCTGTCGTTCAGGCACATGTCGACCACCGAGTAGCGGAAGCCGTTTTTCAATTCGTTGAAAACACCGTCATCAGTGGTGAACACATGGAACAACCTGTCACTTTCGGGCTGTGGAACAATAAGCGCGCCTTGGGAAGAAGAAAAGTGTCCAAGAAGGCCATCCCCGTTCGGCATCACCTGATGGTTCCTGTCCCATATTTTTTCTCCATTCGTATAGAAAAGCAGGTTTCCATTGCTATTGCATATCACAGAACTGGCCTCTGAATGGGGGGGGATACCCGATGAAATATCATTTTGATACATTGCCCCATCTGTCAACAGTGTGGGTTCCCCGTTACTGAAGTGTAGACCAAGGCCATCTCCGAAATACCAAGTGTCTCCCTGTCGCTGGGCATAAACACTAAAAACTGTACACAGCATCAGAACATGTGTGTAAATTGTTGTAAGCGGTATATTATTTCCAATCAAAATCCTTCAGGTCATTTGCCTTTGACCATCCTCTTTGTCTCCACCGTGAGGCCATCGGCCACAAGGCTGTAGGTATAGATTCCTGCGGTCAGTCTATCGGTCTGTAGCGAAATAGAGGCATGACCCCGGTCGGTCAACGGTATCTCGAGCAGCGTTTGACCTGACTGACCATGGAACACGAGCATGGCTGCATGTGTTCCTTTAGGCAGGTAGTAGGCGATCACAGTTCCATCGGTAAAGGGGTTGGGACGGTTCTGATAGAGTACGGGGGCTTCGGAAGAGGAAAGTTCCACCGTTATAGAGGGCACTCTGTGTAAATTGTTCTCTCCTTCAATTTTGTACTGCGCATTCGAACTGCCACAGCACTGCAGCAGGGCATCTTGCATCTGTGTCAAGGCATCCTCCAGCTGACCCATCCGCTGGGCAAGGTTCTCTATACTGTCCTGCTGCTCCTGCACGGCCTTGACCAATGGTACGACTATCTGCGCGTATGAAACAGCGTAGGGTGAATTATCATGGGTGGGAGTGCTCACAATGGAGGAGATGAAACCGGACTGTATGGCAGCCTCCTCTACCTCCTGTGCAATAAAGCCCGCATGAATCATAGCGGTGGATGGTCCAAAATCTATCTGACTTGCTTGAGCTCCTTGACCCGTATCAATTGGCTGAGGCATGTCCTCTCGAACGAATTCATCTAATGCCTGTGTGTTCATCTGATAGGTAACTGGGCGTAGCCGCTCAATGAAATCCAGTCCACTTACGTTCTCATTTACGTTGAATTTGAAACGGCCATCACTGATTGTCCAAAGACCTGTTGTATTGTAGTAGTTGGTAATAGAGGCATTACCAAACGACATGGTATTTGAAGCAATGGCAATCGCTCCTCTACCAATAGCGGCAGCATTGGAATAGTTTCCATTGGCATCGGCCTGATAGCCAAGGAAGGTGTTATAGGTTCCCGTTGCGTAGGAATTTCCAGCTTCGTGGCCTATGGCAGTATTGCCCGTTCCTGAGGTATTGGCATATCCTGAACTCATACCTAGGAATGTGTTCAAAGTTCCTGTAGAGGTCTGTCCACCGGCATGTGTGCCAATGGCGGTATTGTAACCTCCCGTGGTATTGTAACGCCCAGCATGATAACCCATGAATGTATTGTAGTATGCTGTAGTTGTATTCTGACCACTCAGGTACCCAACACAGGTCATGTTCCGGCCGGTAGTGCTGTTACTTCCAGCCAAAGCTCCTACGGCTACACTATATCCACCAGTGGTATTGGAGGCTCCGGCAGAATAGCCAATAAAGGTGTTGATTCCTCCTGTAGTATTGTCTTTACCTGCTCTTGTTCCGTAAATCGTATTATGATTGTAGCTTACGCCACCTAATCCTCCAGCCTGGTAGCCCGTAACCGTATTATAGTTGCCCGTTGCATTTCCTTTTCCAGCATTGAAACCAATAAATGTGTTCTCCGTGCCAGTTGTGGTGTTTCGCCCAGCCTCGTAACCCATAAATGTATTGTCTGATACGGTATTGCTGTAACCAGCGTATGTGCCGAAGGCAACTAAGGCACTTCCCGTAGCATTAGAGTAGCCCGCCTTGTCCCCAACAAATGTGTTTTCAGACCCAGAAGTATTCTCGTGTCCCGAACTTTCACCATAGAAACTGTTGTAATTACCAGTAGTAAGATTATTTCCACTGGTCAGCCCCATAATGGTATTGTAATCGCCAGAGGTCAGAGTTGAAGCAGTGGCACTTCCGACAAGAATATTGCCTTCGCCAGACAAAGTTGCATTACCCACATTGACTCCTGCAAACAGGTTTTTGGCATTACCACCGTGCCACAAAAAGTTGTTGCCCCCCAAGCGGTATGCCCTTGTAGAAGTGCTGATGTGAATGTCGCCACCAGACACTTCAAGCAGATCCGCTGGTGTTACTGTGCCAATTCCAACATTTCCGGTTGGGGTGGGAAAAATGTTCTGAGCAAACAGAGTTGTCGGTTTTGCAAAAGCAATAACTATACTGGTGGCAGCAATGGTTTTTAAGAATGTTTTCATAGTAATAGGAGTTTAAATTTGACCACACTGAATATAGGTAACTTATTGTTACGACAGTGTTTCTTTTTTCAATAGCAGCCATGAAACTGCGAGGTAACCCAACAGGAATAGGACGTTCAAAGCCAAACCATATTGCATTTGGCCAACTTGTAGCACCACACTTGCCCAATAGAAAACGATAGCTGAACCTAACATGACACCGAGTTTGGTCAACTCATATGGCACAGGATAGTGCTTTCTGCCCAGTAGATATGAAACCACCATCATGCTGCCGTAACATGCAAAGGTTGCCCAAGCAGAGGCCACGTAGCCGTAGGTTGGAATGAAAATAAGATTCAGCAAAATGGTGATGACGGCTCCGAAAATGGCCAAACCAGCCCCAAAACTTGTCTTGTCCGTGAGTTTGTACCAAACAGATTGGTTGTAGTAGATGCCTAGGAAAATGTTAGCCATCAATAGAATCGGAACAACCTTTAGTCCAACCCAATAATCCTCATTTGGAATGAAGAACTTGAAAAGGTCAATGTAGAGCATGACGAATAGGAAGGCTCCTGCAAGAACCCAGACAAAATAGGTCATCACTTTGGCATAAAGTTCCCTGCTGCCAGCTTGTTTTTCCTGTGAGAAAAAGAACGGCTCAGCAGCATAGCGGAAAGCCTGTATCATCAATGAAATAATGATTGAAAGTTTGTAGCAGGCTCCGTAGACCCCAAGTTCGAACATGGCCTTGCTTTCTCCCAGAGTCGGGTACAGAAGGCGTTTAAGCATTACACGGTCAAACATTTCATTCATCATTCCGGCCAACCCTGCAATGAGAAGGGGGAATGCATAAACAAGCATTGGTCTGAGTATCTTGAACTGGGGCCTGACAATCCCACGGAACATGGTAGGTGACAGCAACAGAAACTTGACCACGCTTGCCAACAGGTTTGCAATGAAAACGTAGCCAACCCCTGTGTTCGGGTCATAAAATGTATCGGTCAGCCAGCTGCTGCCTCCACTCTGAACCAATGGAAGGCAATATTTTAGGAAGAAGAGGTTGAGGCCAACATTGACTGCCACGTTTGCGATGTTGACTCCGGCAAACAGTTTCGGTCTGTTCTCTGAACGTAATCTTGCCAAGGGAATGGACGAAATAGCATCAAGCCCAACAATAATGGCGAACCAAACCACATACTCCTTGTTGTCGGGATACATGAGCCAATCGGCAATTGGCTGTGCAAAGATGATGGCCATAAGAATGAAGGCCGAGGTACTGGTGACAAGCGATGTAAGAATGGTTGAAAAAACAGTCTTCGGGTCATTTCCCTCTTTGGTGGAAAACCGGAAAAAGGCAGTTTCCATTCCGTATGTCAACAGAATAATGAGGAATGCCACATAGGCATACATTTCTGTAATGACCCCGTATTGCTGTGGAACAAAAACGGCTGTATGAAGCGGTACAAGAAGGTAGTTGAGAAATCGCGCCACAATGGAACTCATTCCGTAGATGGCGGTCTGGCCTGCAAGCTTCTTTAATACTGACAATCTTCTTGGTTTGGTAGTTAGCTAACGGCTGGTAGACCGAATCATTAGCTTGAACAAATTAAAGAATGTTAAATGGGTCTAAAACAAGAAGGGCTCACAACTTGTGAGCCCTTCTGTCAGACGGTTCAATTTTTTATTCTTCAGCTCCCGCAGGCGCAGCATCTGCATCTTCGGAAGATTTCTTTTTCCAAGGCCTGAAACGAACACCCACCATTAATTCGTGTGAACCATCAGAATAGTTTCTGAGGTTAGAGGTGCTCATGTCGTAGCTGTATGCAACAAGAAGGAAATCCTTGTATGCGAATCCGCCCAGGAACGAAACGGCATCGTCATGACGGTAAGATGCACCAATCCATATCTGATCTCTCCAGTCGAATTTGACACCAGCATCGAATTGTGGTGGAGCTGGATACACATACTTGAGTAGCACGTTAGGCATAATGCCGAAATCGCCTACGTGAAATGTATATCCACCCATTGCCATATAGTGTCGGGCCAAGGAGCTTTTCGTGCTTTCCTGGTTCTCCAAGAACTTCAGCTGGTTACCAATTATCTGAGGAATGGAAATTCCAAAATTGAAGTTCTTGTGTTTGAGGTTAACACCAAAAGTTGCATCAGCTGTATAAACGGTCATAACCTGATTTGGGAAAACCGGATCGCCATTTTCGTACAGTGTTACTTTTGTACCGTCAATTCGATATTGAAGAAGTCCCAAACTCAATCCCATTCCGAGACGCAGTGACTTCGACAGCTTCAAATGGTACGCATATGAGAGGTAGAATCCGATTCTACTTGTTGGCCCTGTAATGTCGGCAAAAACAGAACCACCCATACCCATATTATACTTGCGGAATGGGCCATGGGCAGAAAGAATGAAAGTTCTGGGAGCATCAGTTATACCGATCCAATTCAAACGGTTGTTTGATTTTACCTCCCAATAATCATGCTGACCGGTCATAGCCGGGTTCAGAATGTAATCGTTCAGCATATACTGGCTGTATTGCGGAATCTGCTGTGCAAACGTGCTGGCTGAGAATCCGATTACGAGTGTCGATATGAATAGAAGTTTCTTCATGGCTATTATCTAACTATGGTTATCGGCCCCGTAAATGGTTCCTCAAAGTTGCTTGAATGAATCACGTAGTAGTAAGTGCCTACTGGTAGGTCCTTTCCTTTAAACTTACCATCCCAAGGTGTTGGATAACCAGGTGCTGATTGGAACAGCATCTGTCCCCATCGGTTGTATACCTCAACAATCGCATCATCAAACAGGTCGATGTTGTCAATTCTCCAAACATCATTGATTCCATCGCCATTTGGCGTGATACCATCAGGGAACACTATACCCGGAAGCACCTCAACCAGAACTGAATCTGTAGCTGTACAGCCGTTTTCATCTGTAACAGTTACATAGAACATGGTTGTTTCATTTGGAGTGGCAAGAGGGTTGGTCACATTAGGATTGTCTAACAATTCAGAAGGTTCCCATGTGTATTGCCATTCAGTTACCACTCCATTCGCATTCAAATTGATTGATGCACCTGCAGGGATTTGAACATCTGCACCGCCATCAACAGGTGGAACAGGGAATGTGTATATGGTAACTGAATCCACATCTACACAGTTGCCAATGGTCACTGTCAAATAGTAGGTGGTCGTGTCAGATGGCGTGGCCACTGGATCTGCAATGGCTGGGTCGCTCAATGATGCAGCAGGACTCCAGGAATAATCTCCACCACCAGAACCGTTCAACATGATTGGCGAGGCGACACAAACTGTATCATCCTGCCCAGCATCAGCACTGATATTCACCAGCGTTGCAACGCTGTAAGAAGCAGTAATGGAACATCCGCTGGCGTCTGTAATCGTTACAGTATATGTACCAGTTTCTACGTTAGCAAGATCTTCAGTTTGAGCACCTCCTGGAGACCAGCTGAAAGAATAACCAGGGACGCCTCCAACCACAGTAAGATCGATCGAACCATCCGCAATGTTGCTACATGTTGAAGCAACTGAAGTAGCATTTGAGACAATTGGCGGAGGCCCGCTTACTGTTGTACTTGCTTGAGCTTGACAACCATTGGCATCTGTTACAGTTACCGTGTATGTTCCGATGCACAGGTCGGTAGCTTCTGCAACGTTTTGCCCAGATGGGTCATTCCATTGGAACGTATAAGGTGGCGTACCACCGATCGGAAGGCCAGTTGCAGTACCGTCACAGACATTACCGCAGGTAACATCCGTTGCAGAAGCAGAAATGGTTAGTTCCAATGGCTCAATAATGATTACCGATGCTTGAGTAGTACATGCAGGCGATTGCGAGTCGACAACCGTTACCGTGTAAGTGCCAGGACAGAGACCTGTGGCTGTTTGCGTGGTCTGGAAGTTCGGATCATCCCAGAAATACTGGTATGGACCAACTCCACCAGAAGCGAAAACAGTAGCTGTTCCATCGCATTCTCCGTTACAGGTAACATTTGTGAAGATCGGTATCGCAGCAACAAGTGCGGCTGAATCTGTAATGGCAACTGAAGCATTTGCCGTACAGCCAATATCATCGGTTACAGTAACAGACCAGATGCCTACACAAAGGTTACTCGCAGTGCTATCGGTTTGCGTAGGAGAAGTGTTCCAGTTGTAGCTATATGGCGGTGTTCCACCAGAAGGGGTAACGGTAGCCTCACCAGAACACCCGCTGGAGCAAAGAACCTGACTTACGTCTGTAATGTTGGCCTCCAAAATCGGTGGTTCCGTCAGGTTAATGGTTGTTGTATCCGTACATCCCAAAGAGTCGAGAACAATGGCTGTGTATTGACCAGCACAAAGGCTGTCTATTGTCAATGAAGTTTCAAATGTTGGCAACCAGAGCACTGTGAACGGAGGAGTCCCACCAACAGGAGTAACGGTGGCCTCTCCATCGCAAACACCACCACAAGTTGGATTAACAACCGAAACCTGCGCGTCAAGAACTGCCGGCTCAGTAATGGTAACACTCACTGAGTCGGTGCAGCCATTAGCATCGCTTACCACAACTTGATATGTGCCTGCACAAAGACCTGGAACTAATGGGTCGGTGGAGCCGTTCGGGTCGTTCCATTGATACGAGTAAGGTGCGGTTCCTCCCGTTGCAAGTACACCAGCAATTCCATCGCAGGTACCACCACAACTTATGTTCACTGCGGAATCAAGCAACGTAAGTGGTAACGGTTCTGTAATTACTGCAGCAGATGTTGCGGTACATCCCAAAGAGTCCGTTACCACAAGGCTATAGATGCCTGCACAAAGATCCATAACCGTATCATTCATGGTCGAATTCGGGTCGTTCCATTGATAGGTATACGGGGCGTTACCTCCTATGGCCACTGCTATGGCGCTTCCATCACAGTCTCCATTACAGGTTGTTCCTTCAACAGAAATGCTGATAGTAATTGAATCCGGTTCATTGATGGTAACGGTGGTTGAATCCAAACAACCGGCAATGTCTTCCACAACTACCTGATAGGTTCCAGCACACAGTCCTGTAACGGTGTCATTTGCCGTGCTCAATGGGTCATTCCATTGGTAAGTGAATCCGCCCGAACCACCTATTGCTTCGGCATAGGCTTCACCATCGCAAAGTCCATTGCAACTCGCATCAACCGTATTCGTGTTGATGACGATTGCTGGTGGCTCTTCAACGTTAATGGTCTCTTGGTTCTGGCATCCATTTGCATCGGTAACGGTTACAGTGTAACTTCCAGTACACAGGCCATTGGCCGTTGCTGAATTGCCACCAGATGGCGACCATGCGTAAGTGTACGGAAGAGTACCGCCTGATGCTACCACAGTGGCAGACCCGTCACACGAACCTGAACAAGTTGCGGCAACCACAAACGGAATGCTGATTGAAATTGGGTCTGGCTCGTCTACAACAATCTGGGCAGAAGTTTCGCAACCGCTTGCATCGGTCACGGTAACGTTGTAAGTACCAGCACAAAGACCTGTAGCCAGTGAATCCGTCTGTGCTGAAGGATCATCCCAAACTATACTGTATGGAGGGGTTCCACCAACTATCTGTACCAGACCTGTTCCATCACAAATGCCCTCACATGAGGTGTTCGTGGCGCTGGCCGAAATAATTGGTCCATCCGTGTTGCTCAATGAAATGCTTTCAATTGATTGACAGCCTGATCCATCTGTAATTGTCACCGCATAAATTCCCGCGCAAAGGGCAGATGCCGTGTCGTTCGATGAAACGGCAGGAGACCAGCTATAGGAGTATGGACCACCATCTCCTCCTGATGGAGAAAGAATGATCTGTCCATTGCAAACGCCACAGGTGGCTTCCGTTACATTGGCATTGCCGATAATCTCTGCTGGCTCACCGATGGTAACCGTAGCAGTATAAATACATCCCAATGAATCGCTTACCTGAACGTTGTAGCTACCAGCGCAAAGTCCAGTAGCGGTTGAGTCTGTCTGACCACTTGGTATCCAAAGGAAACTATATGGAGCTGTACCTCCTATTGGAGACACGGTTGCTTCTCCATCACAAATGCCAAAGCATGAAGCATCTGTGGCTGAGACATTGGCACCTGTAGGGCCTCCAGTGTTACTCACTGCAATATCGAAGTTGGAAGTACAGCCAATATCATCAGTCACATCCACCGTGTGAATACCCGCACAAAGGCTGTCCACACTTGCAGTGGTTTCACCAGTACCCCACAAATAGGTGTAAGCTGGAGTTCCGCCACTTGGAATAACTGAGATTTCTCCATTACACTGACCACAAGACGCATCAGTTACTGTGGAACTAATTGTGATCGGAGAAGCTTGCTCATCAATAACCACGGATTCTTGCGTTTGACAACCGCTTGCATCAGTAACGGTAACCGTGTAAGTACCTGCACAAAGACCAGAAGCGGTCGAACTATTTCCTCCTGAAGGATACCAGCTGTAAGTGAATGGAAGTGTGCCACCAGAAGCAACAACCGTTGCTGTCCCATCGCAAACTCCTGGACATGTTGCGTCTTGAACCAGCTGAAGACTTAACGAAATCGCATCTGGTTCTTCAACCTCAACCTGAGCGGTAGTCTGACATCCGTTCGCATCCGTCACAGTTACATTGTAGATTCCAGCACAGAGGCCAGTTGCCAGTGTGTCTGTTTGACCAGTTGGGTCATCCCACAGTATGGTAAATGGAGAAGTACCGCCTGTTATTTGAACAACAGCTGTACCATCGCAACTTCCATTACATGAAGCATCTGTGCTTGACGCGGAAATGATTGGGCCATCTTGGTTACTAACTGGAATCGTTTCAACAGACTGGCAGCCAGAGCCATCGGTAATGGTTACGGTGTAAATGGCGGGGCAAAGACCGGTAGCCGTATCGTTAGTTGAAACATTCGGTGCCCAAACAAATGTGTATGGGCCACTGTCTCCACCTGATGGGGAAAGGATGATCTGCCCGTTACAGTCGCCACAGGTAGCCTGCGTAACATTGGCGTTTCCATCAATCTGCGAAGGTTCACCTATGGTTACCAGTTGTGTGTAGATACACCCAAGCGCATCACTTATCTGAACATTGTAATTACCTGCACAAAGACCAGACACGGAAGAAGAAGTGTAACCTCCAGGAACCCAGAAATACGTGTAAGGAGCAGTACCACCGGATGGAGTCACAGTTGCACTACCGTCACAAACACCGAAACACGAAGCATCGGTGGACGAGACGGTAGCACTGGTTGGCCCTCCTTGATTGCTAACAGCAATATCGAAGTTCACTGTACAACCAATGGCATCCGTTACATCAACCGTATAGACACCTGGACAAAGACTGTCTATGCTTCCGGTGGTTTCGCCATTACCCCATAGGTAAGTGTACCCAGGCACACCACCATCAGGTGTAACGGTAATTTCTCCGTTGCATTCGCCACAGGTGGCATCAACAATAGTTGTGTCGATGGTTATTTCCGTGGGTTGGAAGATATCTACCGTGGCTATGGCCGTACAGCCATTGACATCGGTTATTTCAACCTGATAAGGACCAGGGCAAAGGCCAGTGGCAGTAAGGTTTGTTTGGTTATTGGGGTCGTTCCACTGGTATGAGTAAGGGAATGTTCCTCCTGTTGGGAATACGGTTGCTTCGCCATCACAGTTTCCAAAGCAGCTGACGTCATCTGCAGTGGTTGATCCGCTAAGAGCATTTGGCTGGCTAATGACCACAGAGGAAATAGAAACACAACCATTATTGTCGGTAACAGTAACGTTATAGATGCCTGCACATAGTCCAGTTACCGTGTCGTTGGCAGTATTAGCGGGGTCGTTCCATATGTATGTATATGGAGGCGTACCTCCTGAACCTACAACAACGGCAGAACCATCACAGTTACCGTTACAACTTGCATTTACTTGACTTACGATACTTGAGGTTAATCCGTTTGGACCGCTTATGGTCACCTGGTCGCTGGCAACACAACCATTGTCATCTGTTACGGTTACGGTATACACGCTTGCACAAAGACTATCTGCCGCCTGTGTGGTTTGAGAAAGTGCATCATCCCACTGATATGAATATGGACCTGTTCCACCTATAACATCGGCCGTTGCTTCTCCAATGCATTCACCATCGCATTGAAGATTGACAATTCCCGAGAAAGTAATTTCAATTGAGTCGGGCTCAGATATGGTAACCGGAGCAATGAAGTCGCATCCATTGACATCCGTTACGGTTACCGTGTATGAACCAGCACACAGCCCAGTTGCTGTATCTGTGGTTTGGGCCAATGGGTCACTCCATTGGAAAGTAAACGGAGCAGTACCTCCAGAAATAGTAGCATACGCAGACCCATCACAAGCACCATAGCAAGTAACATTAGTAGGCGTTGCTGTGGCCGTAAGTCCTACGGGGTTGTTGACCAATCCAGAGACCGTATCTGTACAACCATTAGCATCGGTAACCTGAACAATGTAAGTACCTGCGCAAAGGCTATCGGCATTTGATGTTGTTTGAGCCAGAGGGTCGTTCCATAGATAAGTGAAAGGAATTGTACCTCCAGAAGGAATTACAGTTATTTCTCCATCGCAATTGCCAGCGCAGGTACCATTATCAATTATCAATAGCGACAGGCCAATTGGCGCTGGTTGAGTCAAAGTGACTTGGTTGACGGCCACGCATCCGTTCACATCGGTCAACGTAACGGTATAAAGGCCTTCACAGAGATCGGTGGCAATCGAGTCAGATTGATTTAATGGGTCATCCCAAGAATATGTGAACGGTGGAGTACCACCTGTAGGAGTGGCAATAGCTTGACCGTTGCAAGAATCGTTACACAATGGGTCGATCCCGGTCATGGCAATAGATGCAGAAGGAATATCATTGACCAGAGAAGTAACTACCCTCTCACATCCATTTATATCTGTTACGGTGATGTTGTAAACACCAGCACAGAGGTCAGTCGCCAATGTGTCGGTGTTCGGAATAGCAGGAGACCAATCATAGGTAAACGGCCCCTGACCAGAAATTGGCGTAAGCTCAACCTCACCTGTACACATGCCACAAATTGAGTTCAAGACAGTTTGACCAACTACGATCTGAGCAGGCTGGCCAATGGTAACCGTTTCTGTATGGATGCAGTTCAGTGAGTCTTGAATCTGTACGTTATAAGTTCCAGCGCAAAGACCAGTAACATTGCCACTGTTGTAACCTCCCGGTACCCACTGGTAAGTGTAGGGCGGGGTTCCTCCAATGCCCGAAAGGGTAGCTTCACCATCACAAACCCCAAAACATGATGCATCCACAATTGCAACGTTCGCACCAGTTGGTCCGTCAGAGTGATCTACTGGAATAAAGAAGTTTTCCTGACATCCGTTTGCATCGGTTACCTCAACGTTGTAAACACCAGCACAAAGGTTTGTTATTGTAGCAGTGGTGGCACCAGTATTCCACAGGTAAGTATATGGGGCAACACCTCCTATTGGAGTAACTGTGATTGAACCGTCACAGGAACCACAGGTGGCATCCGTAACGTTTTCAGAGATGGTTATTGGCCCAGGTTCATTGACCACCGCCAAAGAGTCATTGCTTCCTGACCCATTGAATGCAATGTTCCAATCGAATATGTAACCGTCATCAATGCTGAAATTGTCGGTAACGGTAATTGTCCAATCTCCATTCATTGGGCAACCAACAAAATTTCCTAAAGACTCAACGGGAGTATAACTGCCTGAAGGCAATGCTACTCCTTCAGAAACCGGAACCGTATTGTTGGCGTTGGCTTCCTGTTCCATTGTTCCGTAAGTCGGACTGTCATTCCAACAGTACAACCAACCAACACCAGGGGAACCCAAGCTCTCATCGTCAGCATCTCCTAAGAAAATAGAACCTGGAGTTCCTACACCTATGGATTGAACCAGATCAACCGTGGTTCCATTCGGACAGGTAAGTTGTATGTCCAGGTCTCCTAAGTAAGAATGCTCAATATTCAAGCAGATTGCCTGAAAGTCCGTTGGGCTTGTCAATGTAGCGTTAGATGGGAATCCGGTGACATTAATTGAGGTCGTATAAGAGTCACCGTTTCCATCTGGCAAATACAATGTGCCGCCAGCAAAACCACCACCCAACGTTACCGTGCTAGAAGTACAGCCGTTAGCATCTGTAACCAGAATTGAATAATCGCCTGCGGGAATATTGGATAGATCCTCGGTTGTTTGTCCTCCTGGGAACCACTGATATATGTATGGGGGGGTTCCACCAATAACTGTAAGGTCAATTGCACCGTCAGAGCCGCCCTCGCAAGTAACATCCGTAACAGCCATCGAAATAACGATTGGGTCAGGTTCATTTATCACAAAGAACTCAGTAACGGAACAGCCGTTTGCATCAGTAACTGTCAAAGAATATCCACCAGCACAGAGGCCAGAAGCAGAGGGTCCATTACCACCTGATGGTTGCCAGTCATAGGTAAATGGGCCGTTATTTCCTGTAACAACAGCGGTGGCGGTACCATCGCATGTGCTATTACAATTCACATCGGTGGTGGTTACGCTTACCGATAATTGCGTGTCGGAAATGGAGAAAAAGGCAGTGTCTAAGCAACCGTTAATGTCTGAGACAACAACCTCATAATTACCTGCGCATGCAGCCACGGAACTTGGACCTGAATTACTGGCCGGAGACCAATTGAACGTATAGATCGGGGTGCCACCGGTAGGGTTTACACCCATTGTACCGTCACACAATCCAGAACATGTGGCGTCTGTACTGAAAGGGTTTGCTTCCAAAACTGCAGGTTCAGATATCAGGATCTCTAATGAATCTTCACAAGAGTTAGCATCTACTACAAAAACCTCATATGTTCCAGGACCAAGGCCTGAAGTATCTTGGTTTGTAGAACCACCAGGAGACCATAGGTACGAATAGGGGTTATTTCCACCAGTTACCGTGATGTTGATTGAGCCATCATTTTCTCCGTTACAACTAACGTCATTGTGAGTTTCAGAAATATTTATCGGTGTAGGGTCAGTCAGTGTTACAGAGGGAAAGACATGCTGACACCCGATTGAGTCTGTTACCGTTAGCGTATATGTTCCAGCGCCAAGACCTAATATGTTTTCGGTAGTCTGAGCAGTACCGGACCAAGAGAAGGTATATGGTGGAGTGCCACCCGTTATTCCCGAGGAGGCAATTGAACCGTCTGTGCTACCTGGACAACTTGGGTCTGTCCCAGTAAATGTTCCACTCCAATCTGGTGGAGATACAATGGTGAACGTATCAGTATTTGAACAGCCATTCTGATCCGTGGCAATGACTGTGTAAGTGCCCGCATCCAGACCGGAAATTGAGTCACTGGTTTCGGCAAACGGAGGCCATGAATAAGAGTATGGCGCAACACCCCCGCTAACGGTTACAACGGCCGTTCCCACGTTTCCATCTGGACATGTGTCATTTGTCGTTGTCGTTACCATTGTGAATGGAGCGGGGTCATTGATCGTTGTAAAAGCAATGGCTGCAGGGCAGCTTCCACCTCCACCATCTTCTCCAACCACAATTACCTGATAATTAGTTACCCCCGAACCCAATCCGGTAAAACAATAACTTGTAACTGATTGTGGGCCAGAACTTAGTACCAGTGGGCCATTGAACAACTGGTAAGTGTAGTCGGCTGTTCCTCCAGAAACATAGATGCAGATCGACCCGTCATTAGCGCCACTACATGTTACATCAGTGGTTACAATGGAATCAATCACAACAGGGCACTGTGCCTGAGTTGTTCCGGTAAAACCAAGAAACAGGAGAAAAGGAATTCCGAACGAGAATAATTCGCGTAAAACTCGCTTCATATTGGGAGGTTTATAAGATAGTCAGGTTGTCGGTTCAATTCAATGCTAAATTGAAGGGGTTAAAGTACGATTTTTCGCATTTCTGTTATGCGAGGCACAACATAAGTTACACGCTTGACTTGACCAGTACATTCTGATTTAGGGACGTGAGAGTCTTTGATTGAACCAATGGAGTACGCAAACCGAAAACAAAGGTTTCGGCTGCGAATGTCATCATTTAGATATCTGGATATGTACAGATGCGATATTCGACTCTGAGGTCAAAACAGCCAAGTACATTCCAGCGGAGAGTTCTTGGGTATTCAATCTGATCAGATTACGGCCGGTCTGTGCCTGAAAACTATTCGTCAGCACTAACTCCCCCATCATGTTGTAGATGGTCAGGTTCATGGTTTCCGAGTTCGTGGAATTGAATTCGAGGATAGCGTAATCTGTAGCTGGGTTCGGATATACACTGAATTCGCTTATGAGCTTCACTTCATTTACAGAGACACTTGTCATGTTGAGAAAGGCTGTATCAGACCCGCAATCATTTGAAGCTACCAGATACATGTCCACCATCCCATCAATGGAATAGTTGTGGGTAGGTTCAAAATCCTGACTTGTTGAACCGTCTCCAAAATTCCAATGATAGTCAGAGGCATCCAAAGACAGGTTATTGAATTCAACTTGATACTCGTTTATATCGGGAGAAAAAATGGCAGTCGGTAAAGGATTGACCGTAACGGCAATTGAATTTGAGGAACTTGAACAACCCAACCAGTCAATAACAGACAACACGAAAACCCCACTCTGAAGTACTGTGATCTCTTCTGAAATGGATCCGGTATTCCACAGGTAGTAAGGATATCCAGTTGGACCTGAAAGCGTAACACTACCACCTTCACAGAATTCGGTAGGGCCATTTGCCGTTACGGTAGGTTGTGGTGGGTTTGAAACCTGCTCAACCTCAATTTCAAGAGTGTCTGTACACCCTGTGTAATGGGTCACAACCAACTGATAGTTGCCGGCCGTGAGAAGAACATTCTGTGAGGTTTCAGCAGTAGGCAGCCATTCATACCCAATATATGTCTGCTGTACCGATAACTCGGCTCCAGGTGATCCAATACAGTACTGAGTATTTCCTAAAAGTGTGAGCGGAAGATGTGGAGGACAATTTACCTGTGCCGTTACACTTTGCGACAGTAGAATGGAAAGCAGAATTACCTTAAAACGATTCATTTCAAATTTTTTCAATCCTCACCAATGTCTGATTTCCTCCTAAAGTAAGTTTCAGGAAATAAATTCCCTTCGAAAGGTCATCGGATGATAAAGGCAAGCGGTTTTGACCTACAGCGACCTTTGTGGATGTTGATAGAATCAATTTACCTGCGATTGAGAACAATTCAATCAGCGCCATGCCACTTTTTTTCGCATCTACGGACAACGTAAAGTTCCCGTTGGTTGGATTTGGGAAAACATCTATTGAGAATACATCATTGATGGACCTGATACCTGATGGATCTGTTACCGTCATGGTGTATCCCTCCTCACTCAAACTACTGGGTACTGGTGTTGGAAGTGCAAACGAAGTAGGCAGTCCGAATGATGAAAGCACACCGCCAGTTATCGAAGAGATATCCACATCACCTTCGGTGAGCGTTAAAATGTCAATGCTGAACTGACCGGTTTCGGTTGGCGCTCCATCAATCGTAATGTACCCGGATGCGTTTACGATGTAAGTACATGGCGTGGCATCGCAAGTGGCAGAAAGGCCATTTGGTAAACCTTGAACAATAAGACTCGTCCTGTCTACAAGAAGGTCAAAATTCTGATTGTCAATATTCAAAAGCCCGAGAACAGGTTGAGTCTGTGGGAATACGACTCCAATTGCCTGTTCAACCACTGAACCACTTACGGTGGCGTTTTGAGGCACAGTGAAGTTAATGACCTGACCAGAGTAGGCTTGGTTCAATTGTCCATCAGGGAGGGCCGATGCGGATGGGGTGAACATTTGCGCATGCACGGAGCAAGAGAGCCAAAATGCCCATAGTGTTAGTAAGAGTTTTCTCATGTTATGAATCTTGAGAAGATAAACACAAAGGTTTTAAAAATCGAGCATAAAAAAAGGCGGTGATTTCACCGCCTTTCAATATCATTCTAATTGAATCAGATTTTCTGAGTTCTGATAAGTGCTTGAGCTCCGTTGATATCAGCTTTGATCATGTAAATACCAGCTGGTATACCATTCATGTCAACAGCAACTCTGTTAAGGCCAACACGGATGCTTTCAGTTGTTGAAAGCACAAGACTTCCAGTAATCGAATAAACCTCAACTGTAGCAACTCCACCCTCAACAGAATTAACTTGAAGCGTGGCGTTTCCTTCGGTTGGGTTCGGGTAGAAGCTAAGAGCGAAAACCTCGTTTGCCTCTTCGATACCTGTTGTGACGCTCATTGTGTAGCCTTCAGCATCCATAACTCCAGGAAGGGTTGGAACCGGAATTGGGAAACCGATACCTGGATCGAAGTTGCCACCGAACGGAATCGTGAATCCTTGAATTGTGGTCTCACCAGCAGTCTCAGAAGTAATGTTAATTGTGAAAGAACCTCCCTGAGTCGGTGTTCCTGAGATTACGATATCTCGGTCTGAACCACCGTTTACGGTACAACCGCCACAGTTATCGGTAAGGCCAGAAGGAAGACCCTCTACCGTAAGAACAGTTGATGTTACCGTAATAGGGTAAGAAGTGTTAGGGTCAATGGCTGATCCTGCAATAGCTTGAACCGTAGATGGAAGTACGTTCAAGATGTCCTGCCCAGTAATGGAAGAACTTGTAGGAATGTCAGCATTGATGGTCTGACCCGCATAAACCATTCCTTGTGTTGCACCAGCTAAGGGAGAACCTGCAGCAGGAACAAATGTTTGCGCATTGGCCCCAACGACAAATGCACCAATTGAGAAAATTGAGAGTAGAGTTTTTTTCATTTTGACTATTGATTTGTTAGAGATTGGAAGCCAAAGATATAAAACCAACAATGCGAGAGAATGACTTGGCTTAAACAAATACTAAAAGAAAAGCGCGGCAGGATAAGTGTCCTACCGCGCTTTACAGCTCCAATTCAGTTTGCATTAAACACCTACCGGCATTCTTTTCTTCTCAACCGTAAGGAGGTCTGTAAGAGACATCTTGACCAGTGTTTCCATTTCTTTGGCGAAACGCTTTTCAGATGCCGTGAGCCTTCTTTTCTTTACTGTTTCCATGATTTCTATGTTTTTCGACCGTTTCGTTGTGTTCTGAATGGTTTAACTGCATAGGAATAATTTCCGTTTCCAATTACCGACAAACGACACGCCACTCTTGATAAACGACATAGTTTATCGCCAACCGACAAAAAGTGAATATCATTGTCGTTTAGCACAAAATGAAGGTTCTCGTACTCTATTATTCTCAGACCGGGCAGTTGAAAGACATTGCCAACAACTGTCTTTCGCCTTTGGTGAATGATGATTCTGTAGACGTAAATTTTGTGAAAGTGGAAACAGAGCATCAATTTCCTTTTCCTTGGACCAGGCTCACTTTTTTCAACGCGTTTCCAGAATCTGTTTTCGGAATTCCGTTCAAACTTAAACCGATTCAAGTTGATGAATCGAAAGATTACGACCTCATCATTTTGGCGTACACCGTTTGGTATCTGAATCCGAGTATTCCGATCTCCAGTTTACTTCAGAACGAAGAGGCAAAACGGATTTTCAACGGAAAGAAAGTGGTCACACTCATTGGTTCGCGCAACATGTGGGTGTTGGCGCAAGAACGTGTTAAGCGCCATCTGAAGGAGCTGAAAGCTGACCTAATTGGCAATATCGTCCTTATCGACCGCAACAAGAATCTCGTTAGCATCATCACCATTATAAGATGGATGTTTTACGGGAAGAAAGATCCGTTCTGGGGTTTCCCTCGGGCGGGAATTATTCAAGAAGATATTGAGTCGAGCAACCGTTTCGGAGAAGTTCTATTGAACCGACTGAAGCAGAACAACCTTTCTGACATGCAGGAAGAATTGAATGCAAAAGGTGCTGTAGAGATCAATCCATCATTGGTGATTCTTGAGAAGCGCGCTACCAAGCTATTTCACATGTACGGCAACTTCCTCATCAAAAAAGGAGGGTTTTTCGATAAAGAGAGGTTGGGTCGGGTTGGCTTGCTTTCGTACCTGTTACCGATCGGTGCATTCATTCTTTCTCCGATAACAACTTTGTCATCTTTCTTGATTTCGGTCATTAAACGAAAGGAATTGGCTGCCGAGATTCGCTACTTCAAACAGAATTCGCTGCGCGAGTGAACAATTCTACGGGAAACTACTTATTTGAAATTGTGGTATGCAAGCATACCTTTGCGCGGCTTATAGCCGACCCATCTAGAAAGCGAAGTTGAAGGAAGTTTATATCACAGGTTTAGCAAAGTTTCTGCCGAATGAACCCATTTCGAATGATGAAATGGAGTCGGTTCTTGGAATGATCGGTGGGAAACCATCTCGGGCAAGAAGAATTGTGCTCAGAAACAACGGGATTCAAACCCGTTACTATTCACTCAGACCAAACGGAACACTCAGTCATTCTAACGCAGAGTTGGTGGTTGAATCCATCAAGGCATTAGGCGTTGATCTGAATGAAGTGGATGTGCTTGCATGCGGTACTTCTGCGGCAGACCAAGCCTTACCATCACACACAGCCATGGTTCATGGTTTGTTGGATGCCGAGATGGAAATCGTATCGCCAAGCGGAGCCTGTTGTTCTGGAATCCATGCCATGAAGTACGCTTACCTGAGCATTAAGGCTGGCGAAGCGCAGAAAGCCATTACCTGCGGTTCTGAGTTGATCTCTCCAATGATGATGGCCCGCAATTTTGAGGCAGAATCGCGTTCTGAATCGGAGTTGGAAAGCAATCCGTTCATTGGCTTTGAGAAGGATTTCTTGCGTTGGATGCTTTCTGATGGTTCGGGCGCAGCCCTGTTGCAAGACAAACCGAACGATTCGGGACTTTCGTTGAAAGTAGAATGGATAGAAAGCCGTTCGTACGCGCATCAGTATGAAACGTGCATGTATTCTTCGGCAGATAAGAATGAAGACGGCTCAGTAAAAAGCTGGAAAGAATTTGAACCTGAGGAATGGCTTGACCACAGCGTTTTTGCCATGAAACAGGACGTCAAATTGCTGAGCAGTACGATTGTTCCATTAGGCGGAAAGTACCTGACTGAAATCGCGAAGCGCAGAAACCTGGATGTTTCTTCGGTTGACTATTTCCTGCCGCATCTTTCGTCTAATTTCTTCCGTCAG
Source organism: Flavobacteriales bacterium (assembly GCA_020635535.1). Classification (GTDB taxonomy): domain Bacteria; phylum Bacteroidota; class Bacteroidia; order UBA10329; family UBA10329; genus UBA10329. Next base: position 20,541 of record JACJZP010000012.1, read on the forward strand.
CAGGTTTATGACCAGCTGAAATCAGATGGAATGGAAATCACCGAAGACAAGTGGTTTACAAACCTCGTGGAGGTTGGAAATGTTGGTTCAGCTTCCATATATATAATGTTGGAAGAGCTCTTCAATTCGGGCAAACTGAAGAAAGGTCAGCAGATTCTGTTGATGGTTCCAGAAAGCGCCCGTTTCTCGTACGCGTACGCACTTCTTACTGTTTGCTAAAACATGCTGGTTAGCCGCGAAGATGTACTGAAATTCATCCCGCAGCGCGAACCTATCGTGGTTGTTCATGGTCTACTTGAGCATTCCGAAAACGCATCTGTTTCTGAGTTTCACGTGGAGGAAAATCATCTTTTTGTACGTGATGGAAAGTTTCTTCCTTCCGGTTTGATGGAGAATATTGCACAAACATCGGCTTTGCGGTCTGGCTTTCATTTCTCGCAGCAGATGCAAGAAGGTGGCGAGCAGAAAGAACCGCCTATCGGATTTATCGGAGCGCTGAAAAACTTCGTGGTTTCTGATCTTCCATCGGTTGGTTCTGTGCTCAAAACCAAAGTCACAGTGCTACACGAGGTAATGGGTATGCAAGTGGTAGAAGCCGAAGTGCAGTGCGGTAAAAACGTCATCGCATCTTGCGAAATGAAAATTTTTCTAAGCCAAGAATCCGCATAACTCCCCTCCTAGAAAGGAGGGGTCGGGGGAGGTCGGTATGATTAAAAATAATTGAACAAATTCGCGACAGATTCCTTAAAGCATTTTAAAACCAAGCCATGTCACAAGAGCTGATTGAAAAACTGAAAGTGCAGATCATTGAAACGCTGAACTTGGAAGACCTTGAGCCTTCTGATATTGATGCCAACGACCCACTTTTCGGTGATGATGGTATTGGGCTTGATTCAATTGATGCCTTGGAGCTCATCGTTCTGATGAATAAGGAATACAACATTCAGATTGCTGACCCAGAAGAGGGTAAAAACGTTTTCTATTCCATTCAGACAATGGCCAGTTACATTCAGGCCAATTCTTTATTCCCATCTTGAGATGGGTTAGGGATGTGTCAATTCCTCGCCTCAATAAACCGCGTCAGGTCGTCCTTGTAGCTTTTGAAGGTGAATGAATTCACCACGCGGTAGTAGTTCTGCGTATCAATGCAGTAATCGAACGCGTACTTCGCTACCGCCAATTTCGAATCATCATAGGTTAGAACGCTAAGTATCTCTACGATCTGATCGGCACGGAAACACTGCTTTGACTTGATCATCATTTGCGCCTGTTTCTCCATCGAATCTTTGAACGTGGCAGATTTAACCAGCGATTTGATTTCGTTCATGTCCTGAGCAGAAACTTCGCAAACAGGTTCTGGCAACGGAACAGGTTGTGGTTGTGGCAGCGGTTGTGGTATAGGAACCAATTCAACGGCCATGTTGCCAACCACAAGATCATGCAAGCGGAATGCGCTGCTGAAAAGCTGAAACGAATCATATACATCGTAAAAATTCTGCGGGTCGGTTATACGCGGATAGCTGGCATATGCAAAGTCAATTCTGTAAGCATCCTGACCTAGAATCTGGCAAACCTGATAAACCTGGGCGCTGCTTAAACAGAATGGCTCAAACTGCTGCATGGCCGTTCGGAAACGGGCTGCTTCCTGCGGTAAACTCCTCAACTGTTGCAGCTGACTTTGAAACGCACGTGGATTCATCGGTCCGCGGCAATTCTGTGCGGTCAGATTTAAGGAGAAAATGAAAAGTGAAAGAAGAAAAACGTATCTCATGGTTAGTTGACTAGCTGTTGAAATGTAGTGCCTTACTGGATTCGAAATTACTTTTTCCCGTCTTACAATTCCCCTCCTTGAAAGGAGGGGTTAGGGGAGGTCAGAGCTTCACAAGAATTATCCCAAGCATCACAAACACGACACCGATCAGGCGGGTTTTACTGAAATCCTCTTTGAGAAGTGCATAACCAGCAATGGCCCCGAAAACCACAGAAGCTTCTCGCACCGCAACAATTCTGCTCACAGGCGCAATCTGCATCACATACAAGATGATGAGGTAGCTGCTGGTGGCAATTATGCTAATGGAAACGGTCGGTTTCATCAATGTCCTCAACGTCAGTCGCATTTCGGTCATTCTACTTTTAATTACGTAAGGCAAGAACATCAAGGTTGAAATTACTTGCGAAGCCGCCAGAACAGGAATCGGATGGATTTCCGCCACCAGCATCTTATCCATAATGGTGTAACTCATTATCAGCGAACCGCAGACAAGCGCCAAAAAGATTCCCTTCGGTGATGTTGCTTTTCGGTTTCTTCGATAGGAAAGAATCGCAATTCCAGAAACCACCATCGCAACGCCAGATGCGGAACTTGTTGTGACCACTTCATGTAGAATAACCAATGAAAGCACCACCGCTCCAGCAATACCGCTTCCGCGAACAATCGGATAAAGCGTGCTGATGTCGCCATTCTTGTAGGTGAATGTCAGCACGAATCCATAAACCGCATGAAACACGCCTGTGGCGATGAGAAGGACGATAAGGTTTGGATTCAATTCTACTTCCCGCAAATGCGGAATGGCCAGTAGGCTCGTAATAATCGAACTGATACAGAACGAAAGGTAAATGATGCTGTAATTGCCCGCGTGTTTCTTGGCGATGAAGTTCCATGATGCGTGCAGCAGCGCGCTCGAAAGCACCAGAAGGAACGTTAATGTCGACACGCTACAAAGGACGTGAAACGGGGTTTCTTACCATCATTTGTAAGGGAAACTTGCGAACACGTTTTTCATTTCTCCTTTTTCGTTTTTCTACTGCGATCCATTCGTAATTCGCATATTCGTAGCCCATTTGTAATTAGTAACCGACACCATGAAAGGACCGATCTCCAAATTTGCCGAAGAACATTTCCGACACTTTAACGCTGCTGCGCTGATGGATGCCGCCAAAGGCTATGAAACCCATCTGGCCGAAGGTGGTAAGATGATGATCACGCTTGCTGGCGCAATGAGTACAGCTGAGTTGGGACGTTCATTGGCCGAGATCATTCGACAAGGAAAGGTCGACATCATTTCGTGCACTGGAGCCAATTTGGAAGAGGATCTGATGAACCTTGTGGCACACGATCATTACAAGCGCGTACCGCATTACAGAGACCTTTCTCCGAAGGACGAATGGGAGCTTTTGGAAAACGGATTTAATAGAGTTACAGATACGTGTATCCCTGAAGAAGAGGCATTTCGTAGGTTGCAGAAACACATTTATAAAGTGTGGAAAGATGCACAAGATGCTGGAGAACGCTACCTGCCGCACGAGTATATGTACAAGATTCTTTTGAACGGAGACCTAGAGCAGTACTACCAGATAGACCCAAAGAATTCTTGGATGTTGGCGGCAGCGGAAAAGAACTTGCCGATTGTTTGTCCAGGATGGGAAGACAGCACCATGGGAAACATCTTCGCTTCGTACTGTTACAAAGGAGAGTTGAATCCATCCACGATGAAATCGGGCATTGAATACATGACGTATCTGTCTGATTGGTACATCAAGAATTCAGGCGGAAAAGGAGTTGGATTCTTCCAAATTGGCGGTGGAATTGCTGGAGATTTCCCGATCTGTGTGGTGCCAATGTTGTATCAGGATCTTGAAATGACCGACATTCCATTCTGGAGTTATTTCTGCCAGATTTCGGATAGCACAACCAGCTACGGGTCTTATTCTGGTGCTGTTCCAAATGAGAAGATTACTTGGGGAAAGCTCGACATCGACACACCAAAATTCATTGTAGAAAGTGACGCCACCATTGTGGCTCCGCTCATTTTCGCTTGGCTGCTCGACTGGTAAGCCCAAAGAATTACGTGTTTTTCGTATTCGGCTGAACCATCAGATCGATTAACTTCATGCCGCTTCAACCCCGGGCATGAAATACATTTTTACACTTCCCATTTTTCTGATTCTTGGATTGAGCATTTCAGTTGCTCAAGACAACATGGGAATTGGCACGCTCAATCCAGACCCTTCGGCCATTTTGGAAGTTCAAAGCACCAATAAAGGCGTACTCCTTCCTAGGCTCACATCGGCACAGAAAAACGGGATTCCAAACCCAGCACAGGGACTTTTCATTTTTGATACCGATACGGAATCGTTCTGGTATTACGATGGTACGCAATGGGTGGAGGCGCTCGGGCCACAAGGTCCAACAGGTCCTCAAGGGCCGCAAGGTCCACAAGGGATTCAAGGCCCAACAGGTCCACCCGGAGCAGATTCATTTGTACCTGGCCCAACCGGCCCTCAAGGCCCTCAAGGACCACAGGGTCCGCAGGGAATAACAGGCCCCACAGGAGCAATCGGTCCAACTGGTCTACAAGGGTTGCAAGGCCCGCAAGGCCCAACAGGAGTTCAGGGAATTCAGGGTCCAACTGGCCCTCAAGGAATCCAAGGCCCAACGGGTCCGCAAGGTCCAATAGGTCCAACAGGTCCTCAAGGTGTTCAGGGTCCCCAAGGGGTTACAGGTCCTCAAGGAATTCAAGGTCCAACGGGTCCATCAGGTTCTGCCAGCTATAATTTGACTTTCACATCCAACCCCAACGGAACATATAGTCTTACGGATGATGGTGGAACCCTTACAACTACCGGAGGCTCTTGGCTAACAACGGGAAATTCAGGTACAAATCCAGCAACAAACTTTGTTGGCACCACAGATAATCAGGCGCTTGCCATTAGAACCAACAATACGGAGAAGATGCGGGTGTTGGCCAATGGCGATGTTTGGGTAGATGGCTCCAAACCCATTCTGGTAAGGCGTTTTTTCTGCAACGGATGCGATAGTCCTAATCGGAATACCGGTGTTTCAACGGCAGACTATGTGGCATTCATTGGTGGATTTTACCCCACTTCGAATAATGATGCGGAGAGTACCCGAGCAAGGATGTATGCGAATGGAGGTACATGGTGGTTTAAAGGAGATACGGAAGGCCCGAGTGGAGAAGATTGGAGCGTTGATATTGTATTCATCAAATTGGAAATGGTGGATGACCAACGGCCAGCGAGTTCTAACGGTGGAGGTACAGGATTTTAATGAGAGGCACTGGTTTCATATCGCTGTTTCTCAGTTTTTCGCTGCACCTTATGGCGCAACAACGGGTAGGTGTTGGAACACTCAATCCAGATCCTTCTGCTCAACTTGAGCTGAACGCACAGAATAAGGGCGTTCTTATTCCTAGAATGACCAGCGCGCAACGCCAGATGATTCCAAATCCAACCAACGGGCTTCTGGTATTTGATGTAACCACTGTTGGATTCTGGTACTTTGATGGCGTTCAGTGGGTTCAACCTTTTGGTCCGGTTGGTGCACAAGGTCCTGTTGGACCAACTGGAATACAGGGGCCAACAGGTGCTCAAGGCCCCACGGGTCAACCGTCCAACATTATTGGGGCACAAGGAGTGGTAGGAATAACCGGGGCGCAGGGACCTCAAGGACCAATTGGCCCGCAAGGGCCGCAGGGAGCTCAGGGAATTGTTGGTATTACTGGTATTACTGGTCCGCAGGGATTGGCGGGGCCAACAGGCGTGCAAGGAATTCCTGGAACCCTTGGCCCAACAGGTCCGATCGGAAATACGGGGCCGCAAGGTGTGGTTGGAATTATAGGGATCAATGGTTCGCAGGGAACACAAGGCATTTTAGGCCCAACCGGCCCAATGGGCCCACCCAGCTTCAATACAGCAATCGCCATAAATAGCAATGGGTTGATGTCCGTCACCGACCCTCAATCAACCCTTAATGCACAACAGGCCGGTTGGATGACAACTGGTAATGGCGGAACCAATTCCACCAATAACTTCATTGGAACAACCGATGCGCAGGATTTGAATATCAAGACCAATAATTCCGAGCGGATGCGCGTGCTTTCCAACGGGGATATTTGGGTAGATGGAAGCAAACCGTTCTTGCTGAAACGATACTATTGCAACAACTGCGACAATCCAAACAGGAATACTGGCATGTCAACCACGGACTATATTGCGTGGGTAGCCGGGTTTTATCCAACAGCAAACGAACGCTCAGAATCAACCCGTGCGCGGATGTACAGCAATGGTGGAACATGGTGGTTTAAAGGAGATAACGAAGGAGCCGATACGGAAGACTGGAGTGTTGATGTATTATTTGTGAAGGTTGAAATGACGGATGATCAGCGTCCAGGTAGTTCAAATGGGGGTGGAACAGGATTTTAGCATGAGAAAATTGAGATTCATATTAATAGTGTTGCTGTTCGCCTCCTTGGGTTCGGTGGCTCAGCAACAGAATATGGGTGTCGGTACGCTCAACCCAGATCAGTCTGCACTCCTAGAGCTGCAAGCCACCGACATGGGGCTGCTCATAACAAGAATGACCACCACTCAGAAACTTTCGATAAACAATCCCGCAACGGGTCTTCTTGTATACGATCTCAATACCAACTCCTTTTGGTATTTCGATGGAACCCAGTGGGTTGAAGCCATCGGGCCACAAGGCCCTCAAGGTCCGCAGGGACCTACAGGTCCTGCAGGTTTGGCAGGAGCAGCCGGACCAACGGGTCCAACAGGGCCCCAGGGGCCAGCAGGGGTCAATGGAACTCAAGGGATTAATGGCGCAACCGGGCCTCAAGGCCCTCCCGGACCAACAGGTCCACCGGGAGCAGATGGCGTAATAGGAGTTGATGGTGCAACAGGTCCACAGGGTGCACAAGGCCCCACAGGACCCACAGGAGCAGGTATACAAGGTCCAACAGGGCCCACGGGCCCTCAGGGTGTACCGGGCCCCACAGGTGCAATTGGCCCCACAGGAGCCGGATTATCGGGTCCCACAGGTCCTCAGGGTCCTACGGGTTCTCAAGGGCTGATCGGTCCAACCGGAGCAACGGGTGCCACAGGGGCTCCCGGTTCTCAAGGAATTCCGGGCCCGACCGGCCCTCAGGGCGTACAAGGCCCAACAGGAACGGGTGTAGGAATCCCAGGCCCAACTGGACCCACGGGCCCTCAGGGTGTGCCGGGTCCCACAGGTGCAATTGGCCCTACAGGAGTTGGATTGCCTGGACCAACTGGCCCAATGGGTGCTACTGGCATTCCGGGAATACCCGGTCCTACAGGAGCTTTAGGCCCGCCCGGTATCACTGGCCCCGTAGGTCCTACAGGCGCAATTGGACCTCAGGGCAACCCTGGTCCTACAGGCCCTCAAGGCGTTCCGGGAATTGCAGGTCCGACAGGACCAACGGGTTTAGCTGGCCCCACAGGAAGCACAGGAGCAACGGGTCCAAGTGGTTTGATTGCACCTGGAAATTTGGGTCAAACACTGCGGCATAACGGAACCACATGGGAAGCAACAAGCAACCTGTTCAATGATCCGAACACGAACAATATTGGTATTGGAACTACCACAGCTACACTCTCGTTGGAGGTGGCTACAAATGATGCGATTGGTGTTCCTGCAGGAACAACGGCACAAAGACCTTCAGGAACAGTTCCAACTGGCGCGATGAGGTGGAATACAGATCTGGGTAGCATGGAGGTTTACAATGGCTTTGCTTGGATGAATATCAATACACCACCAATAGGTTCAACTTACATTCAGTGGGCCAATGCCGCTGATCCCAATACCATTTATCCGAATACGGTCTGGGTTTTTACTGATGTGGCCAATGGTAGTTTCATAAGAGCACGGGGCGGAGGGGCAAATGTTTCAACCGTTGGCGCGCTGACAGGAGCCGTACAGCAAGATGCTTTTCAGGATCACCAACACGCAGCAGCAGGCACTACTGGAGGGTCTGGCGTTCTGAATACAAGTGCGTCTGGTGCCCATATCCACAATTGGGGTGGCTGGTGGAGTACTGATGATTCAAGGCAATATGATTTTGCATCTGGCAACGGAGATGGATTAGGAAACACCATTTCGGATGGAACGTTCTGGTGGGGAGGACCCAACGGGACAAGTACTGATTATACCACGAGACAGACCACATCGAATGGAAGTCACAGTCATGGCGGTTCAACGTCTGGTGCCAATCCTTACTCTGGAAATAAGTGGTTTCCCTATGATGACAATTTGAGTTCAAATGCAACCAGCTTGGGTTCCGGCAGCAATGGTACCACATGTGGCTCGAGTTGGAACTCCGTTGAAACTGTTGGAAATTTCCTTGGGAGATTGGATGATAGCTGTATTAACCATGATCATACCATAAGTGCGGATGGCAGCCACCAACACAGCATGGATTTCTACGCACACAGACACTGGATTAAGGAAAGGGCAACAAGCAATGGCCCTGATCATCAGCATACCATTGCGAGCCACACGCATCCATTGAACGTTACGGTTAATGGCGCATCCACGGGTTCCTACGCAGGTGAAACCAGACCTGATAACGTAGCAGTAATTTTTTGGCGAAGGATCAACTAATGAGAATTCAAACTCAAATAGCCCTGCTGCTGTTGCCCCTTTTTGCCGTGGCACAGGATGAGTTTGTCATCAACAACGGCACTGATATTCGCATTAACCCTGGCTGTCAAGTAATATTCGCAGAAGGAGGAATTCAGAACGCCTCTGGAGAGCTCTCCAATGCCGGTGAGGTTGTGGTTGAGGGAAACATTATCAACAGCGGAACACTTTCTGGTGGAGCTACCTCAGGGATTTTCAGGGTTTTGAATGATGTGGAGAACAATGGACTCATGCAGCCTGGTCAGAGCCTTTTTGAACTTTATGGTGATGCCCAATTCCTGAGAGGAAGTCAACAACTCGATTTCTATGACCTTACCCTCACTGGTAGTGGCATAAAGTACATGCAGAAGGACATATCCACAGCTGGAACCCTTGACCTTACGGATCGCGAACTTCGGGCAGCATCTCATACCGTTTATCATACCAACACCTCAGCTGCTACCGTTCTTGCTATCCATAACGAAGGGTTCATTAGCGCGGATGCCGGTGGTGGACTTTCAAGAATGACCAACAGTTCGCAGGATTATTTCTTCCCTGTTGGCAGTACGGTCAACAATTTCAAGATACGGCCGGTTACCATTGCTCCACAGAGTGGAAACAACACATATAAGGTGAGGTATGTTCCTGGCCCAACTCCAAATGCCACCCAGCGTGGTGCTGAATTGTACTATGTCAACCCGATATTCTACCACCAGGTGGAAGCTACCGAAGGTTTTTCTTCGGGAGCATTGACGGTTTTCTATGAGGAATCGGAAGACGGACTTTTCGAAACACTGGCGCATTTGGAATCTGATTTCTGGCGAGAGAATGCCGGAACGGAAGAAGGTCCATTACTCGGTTCGGGACCCGAATTGACATCTTACAAGACCATAAGCTGGGATTTCTCCAGCCCTGAAATAGCGTTGGCAGCTTATTCAACAGAGCTGTTTGTGCCTAACGTTTTCTCACCGAATGAGGATGGACATAATGACGTGTTCAAACCTCGGGGAACAGAGCCGTTTGACTATGAATTGAGAATCTACGACCGTTGGGGAAATCTTGTTTTCACTTCTGATGAGATTGATAAGGGTTGGGATGGAACATTCCGTGGTAAAGCCATGAACAGCGCTGTTTTTGTGTACTATGTTCTAAGTGGCGACCAGGTAATTGATAAAGGAAATGTGACGTTGCTGAGATGAGAAAGTTGATCTTGGGCATATTCTTATTGGCTTCGCTTTTTGCAAGGGCGCAAGACATTCATTTTGTCCAGTTCACGGAAACGCCACAACTCATTAACCCGGGCCAGACTGGTGTTTTCAATGGCGTGGCCAGGGTTATTGTCAACTACCGCGACCAATGGGCAAGTGTTGATGCACCTTATCGGACCTTTGGCTTCAATTACGACCATCGTATTACCAAAAAGAAGTGGAAAAAGGCGCACCTTTCTGTGGGATTGGCCGCTTACCGTGATGATGCCGGAGACCTTGGTATGCACACAACCTCCGGTGTGGTCAGCCTTTCCAGTACGTTGATCCTGACCCGAGAGCACTTCCTCACCGCAGGTGTTCAGGGAGGTGTTATCTACCGCGGCATAGATATGTCGAAGGCTGTTTGGGGCAGCCAGTACGATGGAGACGGCTACGACCCAACCATGGCTTCTGGCGAAATAAACCAGTTCAATAATTTCCTCTCGCCAGATGTCTCATTTGGCTTTGCTTGGAACATGAATGAGCCTAACGGAATCGGACCCTTCAGAAGTTTGCAGGCAAGAGCTGGCACAGGGCTTTTTCACTTGAACCGACCAAGGCAGAAGTTCAATTTAGGTGAGGATGACAAGCTTCATTTGCGTTGGACGCTCCATGCAGATGCCATGATGGGAATCGGCTCGGGAAGAAGTTATATTGTGCCCATGTTTCTGTTCCAATTGCAAGGACCATCTACCGAAGCGGTTTTTGGAGGTATGTACCGCTTCTTGATCAGAGACGCAGCGCAGGTAACTGGCTTTGTGAAAGGTGGAGCAATTGGATTGGGAGCCACTTACCGTTGGGCAGATGCCATTACGCCAATGGTTTCTTTGGAATATCTTTGGTTCAGACTTGGGGTGAGTTATGATGTGAACGTCTCAAAACTTCGTAGAGCATCAGGATATCAAGGAGGATTGGAAGTGTCGCTCAAATTTGTGCTGGATGATGGCTTCTATTGGTCTGGCCGACAATCAAGAAATTAATTAAAGTAAAATGAGAATCAGACTTACTGTAATGTTCATGTGGGCATCCTTAATTGTAACTGCCCAGAACAACAACGTTGGAATTGGAACCAATACTCCCAATGCCAGTGCCATTTTGGATGTGGAGTCAACGCAAAAAGGAATGTTGATTCCGCGATTGAACACCCTTCAACGCTTGGCAGTAAACAGTCCGGCCCAGGGGCTATTGGTTTACGACACCGATTTCGAATGTTTTTTCTATTTCAACGGAACCAGCAATGCTTGGGAGAATCTATGTTCTGGTAGCGGTGGGGTAACAGGCCCAACCGGACCACAGGGACTGCAGGGTGTTCCGGGCCCTCCAGGGCAGAATGGTGCTGTTGGCCCAACAGGTCCACAAGGAGCTCAAGGCCTGGCAGGTGCAGACGGAGCAAATGGTGCAACGGGTCCTACCGGTCCAACTGGTCCTCAGGGCCCAACAGGTCCGGGAGGCACAGGTTCTGTCGGCCCAACCGGTCCTACAGGTCCGATCGGAGCAACAGGATTAGCGGGAGCCACAGGAGCGCAAGGTCCTACAGGAGCCACAGGTCCGATTGGCCCAACTGGTTCGCAAGGTCTGCAGGGAGTTCAGGGTCCAACTGGCGCTACGGGTGCAGATGGAGCTTTGAATGCATGGTCTTTAACCGGAAATGCTGGAACAACTCCACCAGTTAACTTCATCGGGACTACGGACAACTCTCCGTGGACTATCAGAACTAACAATGCAGAAAGAATGCGAATTACGGAGGTTGGCAATATTCGCATCGGGTCTACAGGATTCGGTAACCAATGTGGAGGAACAACTTTTTCCGAAAATGCGCAGATCAAATTTTCGGTGGTAGGTGGCTACACATCTATCGGTAATTTGAATTCAGACCCCAATGTTGGTGGACTTCCACCTGTTACTACATGGACAGGTGGAGTCGGTTCGTTGATTGTTGGAATGAATAGGTCTGGAGGTACTAGCAATGTTGACTTTTGGAACAGTTCGGATCCAAATAATGGAATTGCGGCAACTTCGGTTTCTTACAGGGCATTTCAATTCAGGAATTTCCAGAACAACGGAGGCACCTGTGAGGAAAACCTACTTGCCACACTTTCAGGCCAGGGAGATTTAACGCTCAATCAATTCAACGGAAATGGAGGGGAATTCAGCGGTTGGGCTTTCAACAATATTTCAGATTCTCGAGCCAAGACAAATGTGCGTCCAATGGAAAGCGCCATTGACAAGGTGATGATGCTTAAACCAATACGTTACAACTATAGGAAAATTGATTACGATCCAGGCTCGCTGCTCAACTTCTCATCAACTGCCAGTCAGGATGCGGAACTTGGTTTTTTGGCGCAGGAGGTTTTTGAGATCTATCCGGAAGTAGTTCGTAGACCTAAAGATGAATCGGTAGAGCTTTGGGCCATCGACTACAGTAAGCTAACGCCTATCCTTGTCAAGGCCATTCAGGAGCTCCAAAAGGAGGTGGAACTGCTTAAGGAACAGAATAAACAGCTGCACAAATAGCTTTCTGTAACAGTTGAGAGAATGCCCAGGTCTGAACGAGGTCTGGGCATTTTCTATATTTGGTATCCGCGCAAAAGCAAGGATATGATTCAGAAGATAAATTCGCTCGAAGAGTACCACCAACAATACAAACGAAGTGTAGAGGATCCCGAAGGTTTCTGGAACGAGAAAGCCGAAACTTTCAGGTGGAAAAGGAAGTGGAACCGAACGCTTGACTGGGAATTTGAAACGCCTTCGGTTAAATGGTTTCTGGGTGGAAAATTGAACATCACGGAAAACTGCCTCGACCGTCATTTGGAAACCCGAGGTGACCAAGTGGCCATTCTCTGGGAACCGAACGAACCCAACGACCCGACCATCAAACTTACCTACAAGCAACTGCATGCAGAAGTCTGCAAGTTTGCCAACGTGCTCAAAGCGAATGGTGCTAAAAAAGGAGACAGGATCTGTCTTTACATGCCAATGGTTCCTGAATTGGCAATTGCAACTCTTGCCTGCGCGAGAATTGGAGCTATTCACTCGGTGGTTTTTGCTGGCTTCTCGGCCAAGGCATTGGCCGATAGAATACAAGATGCCACATGCAATATTGTGGTAACAGCAGATGGCGGTTTCCGAGGAGCAAAATCAATAGGTCTAAAATCCATTGTTGATGATGCGCTGGAAAGCTGCCCGAGCATCGAAAAATGCATCGTTTTCGAAAGGACCAAAGAAGCTGTGACCATGGTCGATGGCCGCGATGTCTGGTGGCATGAGGCCATGGCCCAAGCAAGTGCCGATTGTCCTGCCGAAGAAATGGATAGCGAAGACATGCTTTTCATCCTGTACACTTCGGGTTCAACCGGCAAACCGAAAGGTGTGGTTCACACATGCGGTGGCTACATGGTTTACGCGGAGTACAGTTTCCGAAACGTATTTCAGTATGAGGAGGGCGACATTTATTGGTGTACTGCAGATATCGGTTGGGTAACAGGACATTCATATATCGTTTATGGACCGCTATTGGCTGGTGCAACAACTGTGATGTTTGAAGGTGTTCCAACCTATCCGGATGCGGGTCGATTCTGGGCTGTTTGCGATAAGCATCAGGTCAATCAGTTTTATACTGCACCTACGGCAATCCGTGCTCTTGAAGCCGCTGGTTTGGATTATGTGAAGCCGTACAAACTCGATAGTTTGAAGGTTCTCGGGTCTGTTGGGGAGCCCATCAATGAGGAGGCTTGGGAATGGTATCACAAGAATATCGGTAAGGAAAAATGCCCCATTGTAGATACATGGTGGCAGACAGAAACAGGTGGTATTCTCATTTCGCCATTGGCCAATATCACGCCAACCAAGCCGAGTTTTGCTACACTACCATTACCAGGTGTTCAGCCTTGTTTGGTGGATAATGATGGCAACGAAATTGAAGGAAATGATGTGCAGGGCAATCTTTGCATGAAGTTCCCATGGCCAAGTATGCTGCGAACCACGTACGGAGACCACGAACGATGCAGAACCGTTTATTTCTCCACCTACAAAGGCAAGTATTTTACGGGAGACGGCTGTAGGAGAGACAAGGATGGTTATTACCGTATTACGGGTCGAGTTGATGATGTGATCAACGTTTCCGGCCACCGATTTGGAACGGCTGAAATTGAAGACGCCATTGATGAACACGAAAACGTTGTGGAAACGGCTGTTGTGGGCTACCCACACGATATTAAGGGACAGGGAATTCATGCTTATGTTACCTGTTATCATGAGCCAGGCGATCTGGAAACATTCAAGAAGGAGATCAATGCGGTTGTAGTTGACATGATCGGACCAATAGCCAAGCCCGATAGAATTCAAGTGGTTTCAGGATTGCCGAAAACCCGTTCGGGAAAGATCATGCGGAGAATTCTGAGAAAAGTTGCGGAAGGAGATGTCTCCAATCTTGGAGATACATCAACCTTACTTGACCCGAGTGTTGTAGAAGAAATCAAAAAAGGTGCAGGTTTGTAGAACGCGGATGGCGCGGACCTTGCCGACAATCACGGATTGAAAATGTCCAATCTCCTTCATTCAGAGATTACAGGAACAATACTTGAATGCTTTTATAAAGTGTACAATACACTAGGCTATGGTTTTTTGGAGAAAGTTTATGAACGTGCTTTAATGATTGAGCTGAGTGAGGCTGGATTGCAGTGCGTTTCTCAATATCCAATTAAAGTGCTTTATGAGGGAGATGAAGTAGGTGAATATTATGCAGACATTATTGTTGAAGACCTTGTGATAATTGAATTGAAGGCAGCCGAAGGTCTTCGCGAAGAACACGAATATCAGCTCATCAATTACTTAAAAGCAACAGACATTGAAGTCGGGTTACTGCTTAACTTCGGCACGAAACCTCAGTACAAACGAAAGATATTCTCGAATAATCGGAACTAAAAAATCCGCGAAGACCCGCTTGATCAGCGTTATCCGCGTTCCAATAAAAAATGACAAAACAAGACCCATCCGAAGACAAACGCCTATTTCTTCTTGATGCTTTTGCACTGATCTACCGTGCTTATTTTGCATTCGCAGGCAACCGTGTCGACCGTCACGGAAATAGGTCGAGTGGATACACCATGGTCAATTCCAAGGGTGTCAACACCTCTGCCGTTTTCGGTTTCACCAATACACTGCTCGAACTCCTCGAAAAAGAAAAACCCACGCACATTGCTGTGGTTTTCGATATGCCTGGCGGTACGCATCGCGAAGTTGAGTTTACCGAATACAAGGCCAATCGTGAGGCCATGCCTGATGATCTTGCGGCATCTATTCCCATGATACAGGAATTGATTCGTGGCTTCAGAATTCCAGTACTCGGAATGGAAGGATACGAAGCCGATGATGTGATCGGAACACTTGCCAAGAAAGCAGAGAAGCACGGTTACACCACCTACATGGTGACTCCCGATAAGGACTACGGACAATTGGTATCTGACAAGATATACATGTACAAACCCGCGCGGATGGGTAACGATATCGAGGTGCTGGGCCCGAAGGAAATATGCGAGAAGTATGGCATTGACCGACCAGAACAATTGATTGATATTCTGGGCATGTGGGGAGATGCGGTAGATAACATTCCAGGAATACCCGGAGTTGGAGAGAAAACGGCCACCAAGTTCGTTCAGGAATACGGTTCTATTGAAGGATTGTACGAGCATACGGATGAGCTGAAGGGCAAGATGAAAGAGAATGTGGAAGCCAATAAGGAAAAGGCCTTCATGTCTAAAATGTTGGCCACCATCATTACCGATGTTCCCATTGATCTGGATGAGGACGACATCGTTATGGAAGAGCCTGACAAGGAGAAATTGGCAGAGCTTTTTGCTGAACTCGAGTTCAGAACCATCGCCAAGAAGGTATTGGGTCAGGAAGTAGCCATTACACAGGCCGCAAAGCCAGCAACAGCCGCTACCGCTGCCAGTGGCCAGTTCGATCTTTTTTCTTCGTCTGGCGCAACGGTTGAAACCGGTACTGATTCAGGTTATGGAACGCTTTCAAACACGGAGCACGATTATCAATTGGTTGAGACAGCAGAACAGCGTAAAAAGCTCATTTCAGACCTGACCAAAGTCGACAGATTCTGTTTCGATACCGAAACCACAGGTTTGGATCCATTGACGGCCGACTTGTTGGGCATTGCGTTTTCTTGGCAAACAGGAAAGGCATTCTATGTGGCCATTCCTAACGGAATGGATGCCGCAGTAAGTATTTGTGCTGAGTTCCAGCCTCTATTTGCAGATTCCAGTAAGACCATTGTGGCACAGAACCTCAAATACGACCTCTGCGTGATGCTTCGGTATGGAGTGACCATAGCCGCAAAGACATTCGACACCATGATTGCGCACTACCTCATTAATCCAGATATGCGGCATGGTATGGATCTGCTGGCAGAGACGTATCTGGGTTATCAGCCGCAATCCATCTCAGAACTTATTGGTAAGCGTGGCAAAAATCAGGGGAACATGAAGGATGTTCCTCTTGCCAAGGTGACGGAATACGCGGGCGAGGATGCCGATATCACGTTCCAGTTGTACGAGAAATTTGAGCCGATGCTTGATGAAGTGGAGGCGCGCAAACTCTTCAATGAGGTGGAAATGCCGCTGGTTCCTGTTCTCGGTGCCATGGAAACGGAAGGAATCCGGTTGGATGTTCCTGCGCTAAAGATCATGTCGGAGGAACTGAATGAAGACCTTATCCGATTGCAGACTGAGATAAAGCAACTGGCAGGGGTCGAATTCAATATTCAGTCTCCGAGGCAGTTGGGCGACATTCTTTTCGACCATTTGAAGATTGATGATAAGGCTAAGCGTACAGGCAAGACCAAGCAGTACAAGACCAGCGAGGATGTGCTTAGTAAGTTGGTGAACAAGCATCCAATTGTTCCTAAGATTCTGGATTACCGTTCGGTACAGAAACTGAAATCGACCTATGTGGATACGCTGCCTGAGTTGGTTAACCCCACAACGGGAAAAATTCACACCACCTACAATCAAGCCGTAGCAGCCACGGGTCGTTTGAGTTCAGATAAACCGAACCTGCAGAACATTCCCATCCGCACGGAGCGTGGTCGGGAGATCCGCAAAGCGTTTGTTCCTCGCAACGAGGACTTTGTGCTTATGGCGGCAGACTACTCGCAGGTAGAATTGCGCATCATTGCTGCTTTGAGCAAGGATGGCCCGATGATTCAGGCATTTAAGGATGGGCAAGACATCCATGCGGCCACTGCGGCCAAGGTATTTGGAGTTTCCATCGATAAGGTTGACCGCGACATGCGCAGCAAGGCCAAGGCCGTCAACTTCGGGTTGATGTACGGTCAGTCGGCTTTTGGGCTGGCAGATAATCTCGGAATATCCAGAACAGAAGCAAGGGACATTATTGACGAGTATTTCAAGCAATTTCCAACCATTAGGGCCTACATGGATCAGAATATTCAGTTCGCTAAAGAACATGGCTATGTGGAAACCATTATGGGGCGAAGACGCTATTTGCGCGACATCAACTCAAACAATCAAACCGTACGTGGCTACGCAGAGCGCAACGCCATCAATGCACCAATTCAGGGATCGGCAGCCGACATCATCAAAGTGGCCATGATCAATGTACACAAGGAGATGACCAGGCAGCAGATGCGCTCAAAGTTGTTGCTTCAAGTGCATGACGAACTGGTATTTGACGCGCACAAAGAGGAGTTGGACGTATTGAAGTCGCTGGTTAGCGAAAAGATGGTTGGAGCAGTAAACCTTGAAGTGCCAATGGTCGTAGACATCGGAATTGGCCAAAACTGGCTTGAAGCACATTGATCACGCCAGATATTCTCTAAGTATTACATTTGATCAGTCCATCAATAGAATCAGGAATGAAAACATCGATGAAAAACACTATCGCACTTTTTGCTGTCTGTGGGTTGTTTGCAGCTTGTGGCTCCGAGCAGAAACCTGCTGCAGAGGAGACATCTCATGCAGAAGCCGCTGAGGTTAAAGAAATGACCGAGGAGGATCTGGCAGAAGCAGACCAGATGATCAAGCAGATGCCGTCTCCAATTGAAATGGCCATTCTGGTAAAGCATGCTGGTGGAGAGTATAATTCATCCTTGCTAAACGATGTAAAACACATCGATGATTATGTTACCACTGGCAAGAAAACAGTGAACATGGGCGTGTATAGTGCGGATGTGGGCTATACATCACTTTACAAGCAAACGCAGGAGACGGTCTTCTACTTGAACAACGTTCGAAAACTTTCTGATGCTATCGGGTTGACCGATGCGTTCGATCAGGCAGTTTTTGACCGCGTAGAAGCGAACATTGAGAACCGAGATTCGCTGTTGCACATCCTTAGCGGTGCGTATGATGTGGCCAATGAATACCTGAAGCAGAATAACCGCATGAACACTTCAGTGCTTATGATAGCAGGTGGGTGGATAGAGTCAATGTATCTGGCAGCCAATTTGGGTGCGGATGGCGGAAGACCGGAAGACATCATTTCGCTCAGAATATTGGAGCAGGATGTGGTTCTGGACAAGATCCTTTCGGCAATGGAGTTGATCAAAGACGACCCGTTGGTTGATGAATTCAAAGCCAAATTGATTGAATTGGACAAGCACCTTATAGCTAAGGAGATAAGAGTTGGAGAAGGAGAGCAGGCTACGGTCGATCAGGGGAAAATGAAGGAGGTTTTTGAAAAGATCGATGAGATCAGAGCTTGGGCAGTAGCTTAATTCGGTCTATGCTCTCTTACAGGAATTTCACAAAGCGATCAATACTCTGGTCGCTTTTTTTGTGTCTGTTCGCGTCCACCACGGTAGCCCAACATTTTGAGTGGGCAAAAAACATTGGTGGTCTTGGTTTGGATGCCGCAAGGGCACTTACCACAGACTCAGAAGGAAATGTTATTGTGGCAGGATCATTCTCCGGAACAGCCTCAATAGCAGGTACCTGGTATTCGGGTGATGGTGTTTCAGAAGCATTTGTTGCCAAGTTCAGCCCCAACGGAGATCTACTTTGGGCACGGGTTATTTCAGGCCCACTCGAAGACATGGCCCGTAGTGTGGTTACTGAAGAGAATGGTCACATCTATGTGGTGGGTCATTTTACCGATACGGTCACATTCTATCAGGGTCAAGATGCAATGGCTGGAGCAAGGTCAGAAGGAGGTCAGGATGTTTTTGTTGTGAAGTATGATCCTGATGGCAACTATGTTTGGCATATCACCTGCGGAGGCCCTGCAGATGATACCGCCACCGATATTGACTGGTACCAGTGGAGCGGCATGTTCTATGTAAGTGGCGGATTTCAGGGGCGTGGCATCTTTGGCAATACTCCCATACTCTCAAATGGCCTCACGGATGCCTTTCTGATGAAAGTTGATGCTGACGGAAATGTACACTGGGTTTGGAATGGAGGAGGAGACGAGCACGATATTGCATCGGCCGTGGCCGTTGACAAAACGAATGGGTCGGTTTACGTGGTTGGGGATTATTATGAACAGGCAGAATTCGATGGAGAGATACTCGAATCTGTCGGAAGTTCAGACATGTACATTGCAAGGTTTGATGAAGCGGGTCAGCAGATCTGGGTGCGTAGTAATGGAGGTACCAACGTAGACGTTTCTACCGGAGTTGGTGTAGACCTCAACAGCAAGGTTTACGTTTGCGGCTACTACCAACTCACCACCAACTTCCAGAATCACAGCGCAACTGCGTTGGGATATAATGATGTTTTCCTGAGTCAGTTTGATGAGAACGGAAACTGTATTTGGTTGAGCAGTGCTGGAAGCAACGCACTTGATAATTGTCTGGGAATGGATGTGGCTTGGGACGGGACCACATATCTGACCGGGATGTTTGATGGGGAGATGTTTGCCGATGACGTTTCATTTGAAGGGAATGGATACGACATTTTTGTGCTGTGCTACAATCCGTCAGGTGATGTTAGGTATGGGCGCGCAGCAGGCGCTGCCAGTTCAGATTTCGGCATGGCCGCGTGCCTCGGCCCTGACCAAAGCCTTTACATAAGCGGCTACTACTTCTACTATGCCGATTTTGACAATATCACCATTGGAGCAGCTCAAAATGGAGATGCATTCATTGCTAAGATGACGGATATCCTCGATACACGCTCTTTGGAAGAACCGATCTCAAATTGCTTGAAATATGACCCATTCAATCAGTGTGTAAGGTTGCAAGAGTGCCCCGATGTGGAGGGGTGGAAACTTTTTGATGCTCTTGGTAGAGAATTGGATGGCGGCCCTATCAATGGGAACTGCATTCCAGTAGAGAGCAAAGGTTCACTCCTGTATTTTCAGTTGATATCCAGCAATCAGGCTTGGTCGTTGCCTGTGGTCGGGTTCTGAACTACTTCACTTTTTCAAGCGTTCGTTCTATCTGCCCAAAATGCCGGTTCATGTGCTGCCGCATGAAGCGGACGCTTTGAATCAGGTTCATTTTTCCCATTGCAGGATGCTTGAACAACTCATTTGCGATCAAGGACTCGTCAATTGATTCGTATTCTTTTCTGAGACCCTTACGTACAGCATTCCATTCATCCAGAGCCTGAGTGTAATTTACTGAGGAGTCTTTTGGAAGCTGAGCAACTTTGGGTGCCTTGAACTTAATGGGTAGAGAGATCATGAAATTCAGGAATTGTTGCTTCAGGCCTGCGCTGGCTGCGGCCTTTGAATGACCACCAACATCGAGCTTCTTCTGCATGTATTTGAGAGCGCCCTCTTCAGCCACCTTCAAGTGGTACATTACCTCTGTTACAGACCAAGTGTTTCCATCTGGCTTCTTCTCCAGAGTTTCGAGAGAAATGGAATTCAGTTTGCCCAACAGTTGTTGGCGTTCTGATTCCATGCGGTCAAACTCATTAAGTAATTCTTCTCGCTTGGCCATAGTATAGCAGTTTGTTTACAGTCGTTTGACCGGTTCCTTGATCGTTATCGGGTTCCAATTACGCCACTTACGGTAGGTTTCATACTCCTTGGCATGGGCTGCAACCCATGGTAGGAATAGCCCCTTGTCGTTCTCAAGATAAATGGTTGCCAGATATGGCTCCAACAGACCTTTCTCCTCAAGTTGGGCCATTCTACCAATTACGACTGATATCGGAAACGCAGTATCTCTCCATTTATCCAGTAGGCAGGCTCGTTTTTCAATATAGAGATCCCAGTTCGAGTTAATGCTCTTGCACTCGGATGTGAGAAGAAACCGTAGTTCCTGATCCATGCTTTCTGGGTCAGCCTTCCAATTTTCTGAGAACACTTTTTCGGTTGATTCACTGATCAATTGAGCAGCGGTTCTTTTCATCTCATCATTTTCAGTCAGATTGAAGAACACCTCAGCATAGATCCATGTCCAAAGTGGGTTACCGGTGGCCTTCAGCAATTTGGCGGCCCAGAAATAATTTTCCGCAAAATTCGGTGCATTCACTATGCCATCCTCAAATATGGAAAGCGCCTTTAGTGGTTCTTCCATTTCCAAGTTCCGCTTTCCAAGCTCAAGCTGAAGGCTACCCACTTTCGGGAATTTCTGCACCCCATAACGCAAGGCGTCCAATTCCTTCTTCCTACTCTCATCTGGCGTTTTCTTTTCCTCGTTAAGAGCCTTATAGCACTGAGCCAGAAGAATGTAAAGATCGGGCTGCACGTGCACATGATATTGCAGCGGATAGAGGTATTTCTCTGCAAGCTTGGAGTTTCCACTCAGGTAATAGGCGTGTCCGATCTCAAAGGTGTAATCGTACTGTTCAGGTTCAAGTTTACGAGCCTTTTTGAGGTAGTTGATCCCTTCCTGAAAATCGCCTTCATCAATCAATTTTATCCCTTCAATGCCTAACCTGTATGCAGTAGAATCTGATTGAGGAAATGCAATCTGTACGCAAAGGATGAGAAGACAGGTCAGCAGTAACATGGATATCAAATGTACTTAAATGGCGTTGTCTGCAAAGGGAGGATTTCAGGCCGGCATGAAACGCAGATCGTTGACCAACTCCTGTTCGGATTCAAAGGTTCTGACACATCGAGATTAAAAATCGGGCAAAATGTAACCAAGATCGGTTGCATCCGTTTCAAGACCACCAAACCTATTTCAATTAGACCATTGGAAAGACTTTACGATTACTACAGGGAACTTGAAAATGACCGTCTGAGTTTTATTTTCAACGGAGATGTCAGCGATGACATTACGGATGGGATAATCCGGATCACAGAGTTCAACGTCAACAATTTTGAAGCACTTACTAAGCTGAGCAGACGCATTTCCTTTATCATGGTGGAGTGCTTTCAGAATGTGGTGCGCCATGGTAAGGTTGCAGGAGTACAGAAGGAGAAGTCTGAAGGATTATTTGCCGCCCGGTTGATGGGTGATGCCAATTACGTGAGCTCCATCAACATGATAGATATTGGGGAGGTTGAGAAGCTGCGTGAAAAGCTCAATCAGCTGAATACCATTGAGAAGGATAAACTCAAGGCACTGTATCTGGAGGTCTTGAACAATGAAGAGCTCTCATCCAAAGGTGGAGCTGGTCTGGGTCTGATACAACTTGCAAGGAAGGCTGGGCAGCCTATATCGTTCGAGTTTGAGGATCTGAATGAGCAATTGGCCAACTTCTATTTGTCGCTTAAACTCAAGGGAGATGAGGGGCAGACTGAGCCGGGTGAAGCGCTACGGTTCACAAAAGATTTCGACAAGCGCATTAAAGAGTCCGATGTTCTAATGGTCTACAAGGGAGATTTTGGGAAGGATTCCATCATGCCCATCATTCAGATCATTGAAGAGAAGATGAGGGCAGAGAATGAGGTAGGACCTAAAGGCTTCTTTCTCATTCTTGTTGAGCTTCTGCAGAATGTAAGCCGACACAATATTGAAGCTAAGGGCTTTAAAGACGGGATATTCATGATCACCGAGGCTGGTGATGGCGAATATTGGACATCTGTAGGCAACGTGGTTGATAAGCAGACAAAGGATCTGCTGACCGAAAGAATTGACAGTTTGAATGCCATGGATGCCATGGATCTTAAAAAAGCATATAAGAAGACCTTACGGGAAGGGTCTTTCAGCGATAAGGGTGGAGCCGGATTGGGACTGATTGAAATTGCCAGGAAAAGTTCTGAGAAGCTGGATTATAGCTTCGAGGAAATGGGCGAGGACAAGTACTTCTTCACGTTTAACGTAAAATTTAAAGTAAATGGCTGAATCATTACGAATAGAAGCTACCGAGGACACTCCACTTATCGATTTTGACATGGAAACAGGTGTCTTCAAGGTCACTGGTCGCGCACTACCAGAAGACGCACACGAGTTTTTCAAACCCATTGAAGAATGGGTACAGGATTACGTAGAGTCTCCGTTGGAAACCACAACTGTTGAGATGCGCATAGATTACTTCAACTCTGCAGCAACAAGGTATATATTCAATCTGCTCATGTGCTTTGAAGATATTGTAGATGATGGCGGAGATGTGAAAGTGGTCTGGTTTTACAAAGAAGGCGATGATATGATAGAGTCGAAGGGTGAGGAGCTTTCCAGTATTCTGGAATTGCCTTTCGAGATGAAAACGCTATAAAAGCTTTATGGCTCCACGGAAAAAGACCGATGTAAGACTGGTCTACGCCATTTATGGTGCGCTATTCGGATTGATGTTTCCGGTTATCGCAACCTTGTTCGATGCATTTATGCGAGATATGGGATTTGGGATTTCCTCATTGATTGAAACCCAGAAGACCCAACCACTTCATTGGATAATTGATTCTGCCCCGATTTTTCTCGGGTTCTTCTCCTGCTTGGCCGGAATCAAGCAGAAGGAAGTGATTGCTATGAACGAAGGCTTGGAACTGAAGGTGCAGCAACGTACTGAAATGCTACATGAGCAGAACGAAGAGTTGCGTACCATGCAAGGTGAGCTGGAAGACAGCTTACACCGCATATCGCAGAGTATCAATTACGCGCAACGTATTCAGGACGCCATAGTAACCAACACACAGGAACTTCGATCGGCCTTTGCCGATTCGGCTGTGCTTTTCCGTCCACGCGATGTGGTAAGTGGCGATTTCCCTTGGTATCTCAAAAAGGGAGACTATCATTTTGTTGCCGCAGTAGATTGTACCGGACATGGTGTTCCTGGAGCATTCATGTCGCTTATCGGTTACTTCTTATTGAACAAGATCGTGAAGGAGCAGAACCTGTTGGAAACCAATGAGATCCTATGTGAATTGCATCGCGAGGTTGTTAGGGTTCTGGGTCAGGAGGCTGATTCTGATGTGCATGATGGAATGGATCTGGCGCTATGCCGAATAGACCCGAAGAATTCGGAAGTGATGTACTCGGGTGCTGGAAACCCCGTTTATCATCTGCGTGATGGAGATCTGATGGAATACAAGGCCGATTTCTGGAGCATTGGTGGAACACAATACCGAAAGCGCAAACCTTATCAGGCGCAGAAGTTCCATTACAAGGAAGGAGATGTGATAAGTATGTTCTCTGATGGAGTTACCGACCAATTCTCTTCGGACGGCAAGCACAAGTTCGGATTCAGGAAATTGAAAGAGCATCTTACTGCTAATCACCATAATCAACTTGAAGGTGTTCATGCTTCTTTTGAGACGCAGATGTATGAGTGGATGGGAGACCACCGACAAATGGACGACATGCTGCTTATGAGCGTCAGATTATGAGCTCGTCAAAACGCATTATTGTTTCAGGAAAAGTTCAAGGGGTTTGGTACCGCAAATACACTCATGATAAAGCCAGCCAACTTGGCCTCAAGGGAACCGTTCAGAACCTTGAGAATGGCGATGTAATGATTGAGGCTGTTGGTACCGAAGAACAGCTTAACGAGCTGGAAGAATGGTGTTGGCAAGGCTCACCGCAATCAGCGGTTACCAATGTCATATCTCAGAATCGGGAACACGTAGATTACCCAGACTTTCGTATCAAAGAGTAGACTCTACCAAGGATTCCGGCCTCGCTCGGCTTCCAAGAACTCTGGCAACTGTTCTGGGCTCAGGTTGCTTGCAATGATCTTGTTGTTCTTGTCCAGAACGTAGAGTTCTGGCGTGATGTCAATATGATATTTCCGTTCATAACGGCTTTCCCGTTTCGGATCAAAACCGTTGGTAAATGTCATGTTGTTCTTGCGGATAAATTCAAGCCATTTGCTCTTGTCCTCATCCAAGCATAGCGCAAAAACACCCACGCCTTGGTTTTTCCACTGGTTGTAAACGCGCACCAATTCAGGTGTTTCCTTTTGGCAGTGCTCACAGTCATAAGAGTACATGAAAAGCACCTTAATGGGAGTGTTAAGTCCGTAAAGGGACACTGTCTCGCCTTTGTCATTCAACATACTGATGTCTTGTCCAATCTTTCCAATAAGACTTGGCTTCATTAGGCTTATCTCGCCACGTAGACCTTTTATCTCCTCATCGTTAGACCAGAAGGCCAACTCCTTGGTCCAATATTTATCAATGAGGTGAACGTAAAGCGCCTCGGTTCCCATTGTTTTTGGGGTTTTGTACTCCAAGGCTATCCAGTTTACGGTAAACTTGAAAAGCTCCTTGTTTCCCACCGTTTTGGAAATGAGTTCGTCTGAGTATTTGATCAATGAATCGGCATTCTGCGGGGTAAGTTCGCGGATGTAGCGTCTTAGTTTATTCGCATAAACGGGCGTCCGCATTGTCCAATCTGCATTGAAGTCAACGCCATCAAAGAATGCTTTCCTATAGCGGTAAACCTGGGTGTTGTTGTCAATTTCGCCATTCGGCAATTTGGGGTAGGTCAATTCCGGATTCTGCCCAGAAACCTTGAAGCGCGTGAAGAACGAATTTGGATGTTTCTTCACGTACGAATCAACATGAGCCTTTCGCTCTGCAACCAACTTATCCTGCTCAGCCTTTAAGCGCTGGTATTCGGCACTTCCTTCTGTAAGAGATTCCAATTGCTTATTCACCGGGTTGAGTCGGTTTCCGAAATCAGCCTCAAACCTCAGGTTTTTGTAAAGCAGGTCATTGTCAACATCACCATCCACTTTCATGGAATTGACAAAATCGCCTTTTGTGGCACTCAACGAAAACTCCTGATCACCACCCAAAAGCATTTGGAAATAACTGTTGTCTGAAGCCAGCATTACATAATAGAATCCTTGCGGAAGCAGTGTGTCAGCATCAAATATGAACTTGCCATTGGCATCGCTCCTTGCAGAGTCTACCAGATAATTCTGATTTCCAAAAACCCCCAGCAATTTGGCCATATCGTTACCTGCACCGACCAAATTCAATTCAACATGCATTCGAGTACTGGTGGGTTCAATAGGACCTATTTCTGTACTCTGATCGCTGGTTCTGTCTCCTGCACAGGCCCAAAGTGTGGCCAACATTAAAACCTGAACTACTACGTTCATGCCAAATGATTTAAACATTGATTGAATTCTTACGGTCACGCTGCTCCGTCACCGGCCGGAATAAAACTTTCCAGATCACGGTCAAAGAGGTATAGCCCGCCTTTGTCATCCCCAATAAGGTCAAGTTTATCAAGCAAGGTTTGCGCCAAACGCTCCTCCTCTATCTGCTCAGAAACGTACCACTGCAAGAAGTTGTGCGTGGAGTAATCTTTCGCTTTCAGGCAAGCATCAACAAGGTCATTTATCTCGCTGGTTACAATGCGCTCGTGCTGAAGAATCTTGGTAAAGACCTCTTTCACTCCCTTATACTCTTTTGGTGGCGCGCCAATGGTCGGTACAAGAGCGTGACCACCACGGTCGTTTATGTAATGGAACAACTTGAGCATGTGTCCGCGCTCTTCCTCCGAGTGTTTGTACAGAAACGTGCTTACACCGTTGTAACCATTCTTCTCTGCCCAAGAAGCCATGGACAGATAATATTGCGATGATTCGAATTCCAGTTCGATCTGATGGTTAAGCAGCTTTTCGATTTTACCGTCAATCATGATTTTCTGTTTTGTGTCCCAAAGTTACAGTTACAGTTCAAGTAAGGAAAATGTTCACCTACTTATCTATTGATGCGTAAGAAAATTAAGAAGCAATCATTAATAAAATCAATATTTGGAAGAGTAAGAATAATTGAATAACAGATTCGGTACTTGACATTGGTTGACAACATTTGTATCGTAATCAAAAAATCAACGGTCATGAAAACGTTAAAAACAATCGGTCTTCTGCTGCTCACAGCTGTTGCAGCATGGGCGCAACCGAATCCAGACAACATGTTTATTTCTGGATATGTTGTAGATGGAAGTGGTTTGGCGCAGAATAATCAGCAGGTATGTGTTGCCTTTGTTTCGAACAACCCTGTTTTGCCATCAGACACGGTTTGTACCACAACAAATGCCAATGGGTATTACTTCATTGAGATACAGAACGGCTCAGTTTCAGGGCCAAACGTTACCTACGAGGTAAGTACTGTTGACCCGTGTTCGTTTGTGCCGCTTACGCAGATCCGGCAGAATTATCAAGGCACAATAGACACAGCAAATGTCAACTTTACCATTTGTGCAAATTCTATCTCTTGTGATGCCTCGTTTACTGCAACGGTTGATAGCTCAAGTGGATTTTATGTGTACACGTTCCAAGCCAATGGTTCGGGACAGGCACCTCTCAGTTATGAATGGTGGATTGATGGAGCTGTTTACACGACCCCAACCGTGATACATACGTTTCTTGGAGGAACAGTAGGAGTTTACCTTACGGTTACAGGGGCAGACAGCTGCCAGGCTTTTGCCGGAGACACGCTGTACTTGGATGGGAATCCAAACGGATGTTCTGCTGCGATCCAAGCAGTAACCAATCTGAATAACGAGCTGGAATTATCCGCCATGGCAAATGGCGTTCCCCCGTTTTCGTATATCTGGAATACTGGACACATTACTCCCACCGTTGTAATGCCTTTTCAACCAGGGGTATACTGTGTATCCGTGACCGATGCTACAGGGTGTACAGTTACCACGTGTGATACTGTTTCGAACCCTAGTCAAGGCTGCTCGGTTAACATTACCACAACCGTTGATTCTACCAGTGGAGGTTTGGTTTACACGCTAACTGCTTCTGGTGGTTTTGCAACTTATGACTGGATTCCAAACGGTGCTGTAGGTCAATCAATTACTGTGCTTGAGCAAGAGTTGAACGGACAACCATACTGCGTTGTGGCAACCAGCAGCAGCGGCTGCACTGCAACGGCATGCGATACCCTTTTGCCAATAAGCAGCGGCAACTGCTTTGCAGATTTCTGGTATCAGACAAGCAATCCGAATACACCGATCTATGCTGGAAATACAGTACAGTTCAATTACAGCGGGAGTATGGCCCAGTACAATTATTACTTCTGGTCTGTTCAGGGCGCAGGCTTAAACATGAATGCCTATGATCAGAATCCATCTTTCACTTTTCCTTCAGCGGGTATTTATCAGGTTTGTGTGGAGGTTTTTGACAGTCTTGCCAACTGTTCAGACACTTATTGTGAAACGATTCAGGTGCTTTCTGGAAATACAGGAGGCTGCCAAGCATACTTCACTTGGGAAGAGAGTAACATTACCGGCTCTCCGCTGCCTGTGGTCGAGTTTACAGATCAATCTCAAGGAGCAAACTACTGGTTCTGGGATTTTGGTGACAACACTACATCAACGGATCAGAACCCGTTGCACACCTACAGCGGTTCGGGCCTGTACTTAGTTTGTCTTACCATTGTAAACGCAGATCAATCCTGCCAGCAGACGTTCTGTGACTCGGTTTATGTTGGAAACTGGGGTAATGGAGGTTGCAATGCTTCGTTCAGTTCTTCAGGGCCAACCCCAATCGGTTACACGTTCTCAGCAAATGTTCAGAACCCGAACATCAACTACTACTGGACCATTGACAACCAGTTTGTAAGCAGTGGTTATCAGGCAAATGCTCCAGCTCTTGGTAACGGAGTACATACAATATGCCTGATGGTTATCGATTCTCTCAACAACTGTTCAGATAATCAGTGCCTTACAATAACTGTTGGTGGCAACAACTGCTATGGTTACATCAGCGGCCAGCTGTATGCAGGAAGCAATAACCAACCTTTGGATCAAGGCGTGGTTTACCTCATCACTTATGATGCGAACACCAATCAACTGACTGCGGTAGACAGCATGGTGGTCGATTCTGGCAATTACTACTTCTTTGGTCCATTGGCCTGTGGCAATTATCTCATCAAAGCGGCAGCCTATCCTGGAAGCCAGTATTACAGCAATTATATACCAACCTATTATGGCACTTCTCCTTTCTGGGGCTTTGCACAGACCGTATCGTTAGGTCAGGCGAACACTCAGGTAACGGCCGATATCTTCCTTATCGGTGCCAACAACCCTGGCGGACCGGGCTTTATTGGTGGCGATGTGACCCAAGGGGCAAATAAGGTTGATCCGGGAGACGCGTTGGAAGGAATGCAGGTAATGTTGTTCGATCTGAGTGGCAACGCTATCATGTACACTTACACGGATGCTAATGGAGAGTTCGGATTCAGCAACTTGGCCTATGGTTCTTATCAGGTTTACGTGGAGCAACTTGGAGTTGAAACCGACCCGGCTTACGTAACTATTGGCCCGAACGAACCTTCGGTAGAAGACCTTCACATTTTTGCCTCGGAGACACTGATTACCACAGGAATCCAAGAGTTCGACTTTGATGGTGCGATCAGTGAGGTATACCCGAATCCTGTAGGAGAGAATGCCTCAATCAAATTCAACTTGGAGACCGAAGTAATGGTCAATATCTCTGTTCTTGACCTTGCTGGCAGAACCATTTCAACTGTTTCTCGCTCAGTTTCCAGCGGAGAGAACCAAGTAAGGTTCAATGTTGATGGTCTTACGGAAGGTTACTACTTCCTGAACATTCAGGATGCGAATGGCAACTTTAGCGTAACACGTAAATTCATGAGAGTCGATTGATGGGTTTCGATTCTTGTTCGGTCGGGAAGGGCTGCCGTTTGGCGGCCCTTTCTTTTTTAAGCCGCCTCAGACCTCGAAGGTTTTCAAAACCTTCGAGGTCTATTCATTAAAACCGTTTCAGAATATGCTCCACATCGCTTCCGTAGCCACCACCAAACAGGTTTACATGCACAAGAAGCGGATAGAGTTGCTCTATGGGAACACGTTCCTGCCAACCACTTTCCAGCGGGTAAACTTCGTTGTAAGTCTCAACCCAGGCATTGCCAAATCCACCGAAAAGCGTCATCATGGCCAGATCCATTTCGCGATGGCCGAAATACACGGCCGGGTCGTATATACTGGGCAGGCCATCTGCTACAACCATCATGTTTCCGCTCCAAAGATCGCCATGCAGCAGGCTCGGTTTCTCGGTAGGGAAGATGTTCTCAAGTTCCACGAACAACGCCTCGAACCCTCGTTTCATTGCAGAGGTCAGTAGACCATTCTTTTCGGCCAGTTTCATCTGTGGAATAAGCCGTTCTTCACGGTAGAAATCGGCCCAAGTTTCCTTTTCAGAATTGCTTTGCAGCAACGATCCGATGTAATTGTCATGATCGAGGCCGAAAGATCCATTCGAAATAGAGTGCATTTTGGCCAAGTTTCTTCCGAATACGCTCCAGAATTCCGGTCTCGGAGAACCCCGTTCAATCCATTCCAAAATGAGAATCTGTTGATTGCCAACATGGCCTACTAAAACAGGCTTTGGAACAATGAAATCGGAGGCTGAAATCAGTTCCAGTCCGCGTTTTTCAGCTTCGAACATGTTCGGAAATCGAACAGCGCTGTTCTTTTTGAGGAAGAACTGTCCTTCGGTGGTTTTCAGGCGGTAGGTTTCGTTGATGTCGCCTCCCGAAACGCTTTCTGTGGAAACCAGCACACCCAAGTTGTGCCGGGCCAGCAGTTTGCCCAGATCGTGCTCGAATTCCGTATTCACAGTCGCGAATCTAAAACATGAAAAAGAATTACATTTGCCGTCCGCTTTGGGGGATTAGCTCAGTTGGCTAGAGCGCTTGCCTGGCAGGCAAGAGGCCACCGGTTCGAATCCGGTATTCTCCACCAAACCAAAAGCCCCGCTTACTTCTGTATGCGGGGCTTTTCATTTGGTTTGGCTGCGCAGGGTCTAATACTTCACAGCGGTAATTCTTACCTCATCTACTTCTTGGAGGTCATCCGTCCAACCGGTATACATGGAAACCGTGAATCTATACTGCCCAGTACAAGCAGCTGTGAAAGCGGTCTGCAAATGCACTGGCATGAAACTTAATCGGTGCGCTTCGAAATCATCAAGAGTGCCAGATCCCGCACCATTAGTACCTATTGCGGCTTGGTCAGAGCACCCATTTTGACCTTCGGCATCAATAAAAAACTCTACTTCATCCTGGCCCGATCCAGGGCCGAGTCGGTATCTGAAAGTTGCCTGTACGATCACGGTTTCGCCCGCATTCACAGACAACCATCCTGTAGGGTCACACACGGTATGATAGGTTCCATTTGTGCCATCAGAATACGAGTCAACCGTATTGTCTATGACGAAAACGGCTCTATCACTATTGGAGCTCCAAACCGCATTACCGCTATTATCTGTAGCAGTAAGCACCTTGCCAACAGCTGGCGAACCACCTTCAATACGTATGGTGTTCTCCATGGCCACGGCTCCGTTGTGCTCCACCCGCAGGCGCTCGGCTCCACCCGCAGACATCACGCGGAATATCGGTTCACCATCGGCCGGATTTACGAGGGTTCGCACTGCTATCCCCTCGTCCGGATAATCGGAGTAGCTGGCGCGTATCTCTACCGCGCTGTTGCTGTTCTCGGGGTCGGTGAAAATGATGCCATTGGCGTTTACGTCCACATCGCCCGCTACATCCAATTTGGCGTTGGGCGCGGTGGTACCAATACCTACGTTGCCACTCAGCGCCACATCTCCCACTACATGCAGTTTGGAACCTGGAGTTGTAGTGCCAATACCCACATTACCGCTTACAGCTGCGTATTGATCATTGCCACTAATGGTCCAATCGGCATCGTTGGGTACGGATACCGTACCTCCTCCGTTGCTGAGGGAAATGTCGTTGCCGCTGATGCTGAGTGTTTGTATTTCGTTGGTCGAACTTCCGTCTCCATCAGCATCGGGGGTAATGTTCTGCCAGCCTGATTCCAAACCTATGACCTCGAATTTCAGGTCATTCAAAGGGTCTTCTATGTAACTACCATTTGATTCATCATAGACCCACGTACTACCATTGGCGTACTGTCCGTAACCGGGAGCAACACTTGTTGCCAGTTGAAGATAGCCTGGGATGGAATAGCTGGTTATGCGGAGTTCGAAATAATAATCAGTACCGGAAGTGAGCTGAATATTCCCTGGAATTGGAACAACAACGGTTCCGGTAGAACTGATAGGAAGCGAGGTTTGGAACAACATTGCCAAACTGGAACTTGGAGAACCTTGGTATAAATTAAAGACTACAGGCCCTGATATATAACCACCGCCAAGTCCGTTGACCTCAAAAGAAATTGATACCAGTGTAGAATTGGCGGATGGCCTAAAGGATTGACCGGGAAAATATACTTGATCAACTGTAACATAGCTGGTGGCGACAGCATTACTGGCTATGACACCTTCTGATTCTACCGCCCCTTGAAATTTATCGTCAGAAGTATTGTAAATGACCATTCCTTTTGATGCCGAAAGTGCATCCCGCTGTGCGGTTGTCATTCGCGGCAACAGCAACGAACCGGTGGTTGAACTGATATCCAATGCAGCATTTGCATTGACGGTTGATGTGCCAATAGCCAAGTGGTTACTGGTCTTATCATACACGAATTGGGCATCTGCTCCTGCATCGCCCCCATCATTGAAGATCACCTGTTTATCGGAACCAGCAACGGGACCCGTTGCACCCGTAGCTCCCGTCAATCCTGTTGGCCCTTGCGATCCTGTTGGGCCAGTGGCTCCTCCCGAACCGCTTGTTTCGGCATACAGCGCATAGGGCACACTCAACATTTGTTGGGTTCCGGTAATGGTGTATGAAGTGCCGCCTGAAGGATCGGTCTCTGTCTTTACGAAGTACGGACCAGCACTCCAATCTATACTTCCAAACGTGCCGCTCTGTACCGAACCGCTACCGACCTGCAGCGTAAGCAGTCCGTTGGCGTTGGTACTTGCCGAATGCGTCTCTACATAAACTGCCGAGCCACTGCTACTGCCTTGCAATATGCTTATCTGCGTACCAACGGTGGTGTTGATGATGAGGTCGTTGTTCGCATCTCGCAGCACACTCTGAAACGTGAAACCGCTTGGCGCTTGCGCGCTTGCTGAATGAAAAATGAGTAGAGAAAAATGAAAAATGAGGGTTTGAACAAGGAGCTTTTTCATGATCGGGAGTTTGAGGTTCAAGGTCAATGCGTCTGAGGCCTGAAATCTGTTATCTGACATGCTTTTCATTTCCACCACTTCAATGGATTGAATTTTCTAAGGCTGCCTTCAGGGTCGCCACCAACTGGTCCGTAGGACATCATAACCATGCTGATCTCGTTATCAATGGTGACTTTCTTTGCCTGTGGCTTGGTGTAGGTTCTTCTTTTTGAGTTCATGAGTTCAATGTTTAAGGTTCAAGGTGTGGCTGTCTGAAGTCTGACATCTGTTATCTGACATCCTTTTTATCGCAGATGTACTTTATGGGTAGATGTGCCTTTATCGCTTTCCAGTTTCACGATGTAGATACCTGTGGCCGAATTCACTGGGAAAGCGGTTCGGACCGATCGGATGTTTTCAGTGGCGATGAGCTTGCCTGCCAGGTCGTAAACCGTAGCTGTTCCGTTGGCGGCTTCAGAAAGGATGATGTTTACCTCATTGCCTGAAGAGAACACCTGCGCTCTGAAGGCATCATTGCTGCGAATGTCTGTGATGGACATACCGAAATGCAGGGCAAACCGTGTTGGGATGTTGCCTGCCTCATCCGTAAAATCGTACGTGTTGTCCAAGTTCAGGTCTTGGAAAATGTTGAGCAGTCTGTCTTCCAACCAGACTTCGTTGGCAAGGGTGATTTCCGTAGCGGTTAAGCTGTAATTGCCCGTAGTGGGCAGTTTCACGCCAAGGTCTACCACTGGGTTGGTGGCCACGCTTTCCAGTCCATTTATCACAAGGCTGTCCGTTCCGGTTGTGGTGTACAGCTGTGGCACACTTGCCGCTGCCCAGAATTTGTGGCTATCGTAATCATCAAAGCCATTCTGTGCGTCTGAGTTGAACAGGATGATGGTCTCGTCCGATACGTTTCCGTTGCTGAGGGTCATTCTTACCGTTCCTTCTTCCGCTGCCATTCGGTAAATGCTGCTCCAACCTGCGTGGCTACGCATGGCATCCGT
Source organism: Flavobacteriales bacterium (assembly GCA_020635535.1). Taxonomy (GTDB): domain Bacteria; phylum Bacteroidota; class Bacteroidia; order UBA10329; family UBA10329; genus UBA10329. The sequence goes on from JACJZP010000012.1 coordinate 54,580, forward strand.
AAAGCTGAGTGAACCTGTCAATCCATCCGTAGGAACACGTACCCAGAACGCCTGCGTGGGCGGAATATCTCCGTTTACCGCACCGTTTCCGTTGTTGTTGGTACCCACCATGCTGGTGGCATTGTAGGTATCGTAAAGCATGGTGGTTCCTTGATGCGTGCGGTACCAGAGTGTGGTGCTGATGTTGCTCTTGGTGGCGTCATCCCAACTCACCGTACTTGGGTACGGATTGCTGAGCAGGTTATAGCCACGGTTATTATCTGTAGTCCCTGTTCGGGTGATGTTGGTTTCACTGAAATTGCCTGTGTTGTAGGCGCTTCCACCATAGGTTACGATTCCGTTTGAGCCCATTCGAGCTACGTAACCTGTCATTGGGTCGAGTACGGTTGAGCCATTGGTTATCTGCGGGTAGCTGGTGCTGGTCTCATCTGCGCTCCAGAGTTTGTTACCGCTGGCGATGTTGAAGGTTGATGCCTGTGCATCGGCTACCGGACTTCCCACATAGAAGAACAGTCCGTTAGGAGTTCCTCCGCCCGAACCTTGCAGGTATTGCTCCATTTGGAAAGAGCCGCTTCCGTTGATGCTGCCTTCGGTAAGGAGCGAACCGATGCTGGATGCGTCAGCTTTGATGAGCATGGTTCCGTCATTGTACAGTTGCTCGAAAACTGTCAGTCCGTTACCTGCATCCACCGTTAGACTTGCTCCGCTGCGGATGTTGATGTTGTCGATCTCGGTAGGTGATGACAGATCGGTGGTGATGTGTGGCTGGTTGGTCGGATAGGCGGTGATGATGGCACTATCGGAAGCTGAAGGAACAACTCCTTTGCTCCAGTTGCTGCCCACCGACCAATCGGTTGATGTTGCTCCGACCCACATCAGGCCGTAATCCTCGCCCTGCTGTACGCCTTCGCTCCTGCTTTTACCTGAACCGCTGGTTTCGGTATAGAAAACCTGGCCAATGCTGAAACTCATGGTTCCGCCTGAGCCTGTACCTTCTCCACCTACTGAAACGAGGTCGGTCTGGGCAGAAGCCCAAGTGCTACATACGAGTAACACCGCAATTGCCTGAATTCTTCTCATCTGATTTTGCTTTAAGCCAGTTGGTGTTCACCAATCCGTAAGATGATTCCTTTGGCGTTCACTGCATTTCGGAACGCAAAGCTATTTCCAACGGTCGGCAACGCCTGTCTATGGACCTAGACAATTCATAGACACTAAGAACAGATGCGTCACATTTTTTGCGAATTTGGACGAATGAAAAGGGTTCTACTCTGCTGTGTATTGCTCATAAGTGTTGGTATTTTCTCTCGGCCAAATGCGCAGAATGTATCGTCAGCTGATGCACTTCTTGATAGTGTTCTTCGGAGCTCAAGCAAGTATGACAACCCAGAGAAGCATCTCGAGGCACTTCTCGGTGGCCTTGCTGTTGAGGAAGATGTGTCAAATCAGGAAAAGTTGGCGCAGTTCTACTTCATCCTGGCCTTCGACCTCCGTAAGCTCGGTCTGCAAGAGCAGGCATTGCACTACATCCAGCGTAGTGTTGATTGCTCAAAGAAGGCTGCGTTGGACTCCAATGTGGTGTTTTACCGTGTTGGTACTAAGCTTACCTATCTGCTTGAATTGGGCCGGGGAGACAGTGCGCTGATCGTAGCGCATGAGGCACACCAGTATATGCATGGTAGAGACAGTATGTATACTGCGGCCGCACTCAATAATATTGGGCTTTGCCTCCTTGATCTGAATGATCTGGAGACGGCAAGTATCTACTTCGATTCTGCATTGGCAGCCATTCCCAAGGCCATGGCTGACCATCCGCAGTTGATCTACCTGAAAATGGCGATAAGGGACAACTTGGCGGATGTACGAGAACGAAAAGGACTGTTGAACGAAGCGAAAGCCTTGGTTGCCCAGAACATCAACACATTACCGTCCTTACCATTAATAGACCATAACTGGTGTTCCAAATTGGTGAACTATAGCATTCGAAAAGCCAGATTGGAGATGAGGCTTGAAGATTGGCCAGCGGCAAGACCACCGCTTGACAGCCTGCGAGCATTCTTCAGGAAACATCCTGAAAGACAGACCAAGGAACACGACCTTGTGATGGCAGAGTTGGAACGGGATCTTGCGAGACAGGAGCAGAACATAGAGGCCGAACGGTTATGGTCAGACACCATTCTGAGTTTGAAAGACCGGATAGATCAAGAACGGTCTGCAAGCCAGCTGGCATCCATTCAACGATTGTCCAGTATCACCTTGGATAAAACCAAACAGGAATTCCAGAAAAGCCTGCAATTGAGCGATCAGAAGGTTCGCTCCCGCAATTTGATGCTAATTGTAATTGCTTTGATGTCGTTCTTGCTTATAGGATCGGTCTATGCGGTGTACAAGGTGCGATTGCAACAACGGCAAATGGAAAACCAACGACTCGAATTGGAATTGAACCACAAGAATCGCGATATCGGTAATCTGGCCATGGACATATCCAGAAGGAAGGAGGCGGCAGAAGAGGTTCTAAGCTATTTGGAAGAACTGAAAACGGCCAAGAAGGACAAACCCGAGCGAATTGATCTTGCAACTGTGGAACGTGACCTGAAGAAACGTATAAAAGCGGATGAAAAACGGGAATGGGTGCACTCGCAAGTGGAGGACATCAATTCGTCCTTTTACAACAGACTCCGAGACAAGTACCCGAACTTGGTGCCGACAGAGATGGAACTCTGTGCCATGATACGCTCTCGAATGTCAAATAAGCAGATTGCAGAGATCAGGAATATTACCCCAGAATCAGCCAGCACGGCTCGATATCGGTTAGGCAAGAAACTGGGGGTTCCAGAAGGACGGGATCTAGTGGAACTTCTCAATGAGATTTAGAAAAGCTCCAAGTGCTCATTCATTGATCTTCCGCCAAGGCTTGGCCGCTTCCAGTTGGTAAGCCAAGTCAAGCAGTAGGTTTTCCTGTCCGTGGTTGGCCCAAAGGAGCATGCCAATGGGAAGTCCTTTTTCTTCCTCATGTCCGAGAGGTAATGATATGGATGGACCGCCAGAAGCATTGCCGTAAGGTGAAAAGCAGGCCCATTTTACAATGCGCGGGAACAGCTCATCGAACTCCAGATTCATGCCCATGTAGCCCAATTCAGGCGCGGGATGGGCGAGGGTAGGAGTGAGGAAGAAATCCACGCCCATTTCTGCGAACATGGTTCTGTGCTGATGGTACGACCGGTTCAAACGATGCACGAAAAATGGAGTGCGGTGAATGTTCTTGAGGTGGTGTTCCGATAGGCCTTTCGTGAGTTTAGATACTTTCTTCGGTTCGAAGTCAGGCCCGAACATCAACTTGCCGAACCTGTGGCAGTAGAAAGCATTCAGCGCCCACAGGTCGATGAAATCATCGAGGAACTGGTCTGCAATGGGAGGCTTCACCGGTCTGACCGTATGCCCCATGGATTCCAGCAATTCTGCGGTTTCGTGCAGTGCCTTCATGCTGGCATCATCGGCTTTCATGCCGCCAACCGAATCTCCCGAAAAGCCGATGGTGTAGGTCTTTTTGGAAGGACCTTCTACCAACCCAACAGGTGGCAGTTTGAGGTTCTTGTAATACTTCTCGGCCTCCGCATAAAAATGAGCTGTATCTCTCACCGAACGCGTGATCACGCCATCAATGGCAATATCCACCAGTTGCGTGTTGAACATGCTGGTTCGCAACAATCGGCCACGGGTGGGTTTGAGGCCCACAACTCCGCAACAGGCAGAAGGAATTCGGGTTGAACCGCCACCATCAGCTGCATGCGCCAACGGAACCACCCCGGCCGCCACCAACGCTGCAGCACCACCCGAAGAACCGCCAGGTGTATGGCCGGTGTTCCATGGGTTTCGGGTATCCTCCTGATGTTCGAATTCGGTGGAACAGGTAAACCCGAACTCGGGCATGGAACTGGTACCCAGATTCACAAATCCCTGCGCGAAGATCTGCTTGGCAATGGGGTCAGTCGTTTTGGCCGGTTTCGCATTCTCAAATGCTTTCGAACCGAATCGGGTAGGAATTCCCTCCACATAGGTCATGTCCTTAATGAAGGTGGGAATGCCGTTGAAGAAGCCCTTTCTGTCTTCATTGGCGGCTTCCAATCCTCTCTCAAAATTATCCGTGACCACTGCTTTGAGGATGGGGTTCACCGTTTTGGCCCGTTCGATGGATGCGGCCACCACTTCGCGCGGGTGCAGTTGCTTTGTGCGGATTAATTCTGCCAGTGCCACGGCATCCAATTCGCCCAACACATCATCAGTAAACGCGTGAACTCTTTTCGGGATTTCTGTCATTTGATTTCTATTCTGATAAAGGTAACAGGTGGTTTTCCATAAAAGAAGAGCCGCACAGTGGCGGCTCCTTTCATTTGGTTTGGCTGCGGTTCGCGCCCTGCATTAATGAGAAACTGTCATTTGTTTCGTTCCGATCAACTCACCATCAGCAATCAAGCTGTAAACGTAGTTTCCAGCAGCCATGGCATTCTGCCCGATAACTACGGAACCTTGCCCAACTGCTTTCACGGGAACACGACTTACAAAAGAGCCATCAATCGTGAATATGTCAATATGAGCTTGAGAATAACCGTAAGGCAGGTAGTATTCGATAATGGTGCTCTCATCAAACGGATTCGGGTAGTTCTGGAAAAGCTCGGCTCTGTCTGAACCACCTGGCTCGTTGATGAAAACAGTACCGCAGCAAGTGGTCACCGCTGCTTCCAATGCATCCAATCTGTCCAACAATGGTTGTAGAACTGAGGTAAGATCTACCGTGTTTCCGTCTTCTATGGTCAGGATGTTTCCGTTGAGTGAAAGGGTTTGGTCATCTCCACCATCCGCTCCAGCTGGACCCTGAGGTCCTGTAGGCCCTGCTGGTCCGGCAACTCCCTGAACACCTGTCAAACCAGTCGGTCCTTGTGGCCCTGTTGCACCATCGGCTCCGTCATTACCATCCCGCTCCAGCCACACCTTGATTCCCTGGATTCCTTGGGTCAGGACCCGTCATGCACCGACTCCATTCCTGGCCAGTTGCCGACCATGCACCATCCGTCCAGCCAACCTTGATTCCTGGCGGTTGCTCTGTCAAACCAGTTGGTCCCTGTGACCAGTGGCACCATCGGCACCGTCAGCGCCATCACTCCAGCAACGCCTTGGATACCCTGTATCCAGTTGCACCAGTCAAACCGATTGGTCCTGCGGTCGTTGCCCCATCGGCACCATCCGTGCCATCAGCACCAGCCACTCCTGAATTCCTTGTGGTCGGTAGCGCCAGTCAATCCGATTGGGCCCGGCCCGTTGCACCGTCAGCACCATCTACACCTGCAATTCCTTGAGATCTGGGCCAGTGACGCCTTGATTCCTGATGTCTGAGGCGTTGCACCATCGGCACCGTCTACGCCATCATTTCCAGCCACACCTTGGATTCCTTGCGGTCCAGTTGCACCTGTCAAACCAGTTGGTCCTTGCGGGCCAGTTGCACCATCGGCACCATCTACACCTGCATTCCTGTGGGCCAGTTGGGCCAGTGACGCCCTGAATACCTTGGATGCCTTGTGGTCCTTGTGGACCCGTTGCTCCATCGGCACCGGCTACTCCCTGAATTCCCTGCGGTCCGGTTGCGCCTGTCAAACCGATCGGTCCTTGCGGCCCGGTCGCACCGTCAACTCCATCTACACCGGCAACGCCTTGAGGCCCCTGTGGGCCTGTTGCTCCCGTCAATCCTGTCAAACCAGTTGGTCCTGTTGGTCCTGTAGCACCATCCAATCCGCTGGCATCGGTCCAAGCAGCATTTCCACTGGCATCAGATGTAAGCACATAGCCATTTTGCTGCGAGCCATCATTTATTCTCAGCGACCCGTTTACGGTCAATGCGTTTGAAGCAAAATCACCATAGATAAGAGGCGATGAAGTGTTGGAGTTGTCGATGTACAGTTTATCGTTTCCTGTTTCGTTGTATCCGGCTTGATTTCCCAAAAACACGTTCCTATTACCAGTAGAATTGAATCCGGCCTGATTACCTACAGCGGTATTATCAGCTCCTGTCTGATTTACGATGAGCGCTGCTGTGCCGATTGCCACATTTTCGGTGCCGCTAGTGTTCGAAGCAAGGGCAGAAGAACCCAAAGCTATATTTTGAGAGCCTGAAGTATTGCTGACCATGGCTGAATAACCCATGACACAGTTACTACTACCACCAATGTTATTCTGCAGGGCCTCTGCTCCCATGGCAATGTTTGCTTGTCCTACGGTGTTGCTTTGCAGCGCTAACGATCCAATAGCAACATTAATTCCACCGGTTGTGTTGCTGTACAGTGCTTGATAACCCAAGGCAACGTTTTCATTCCCCTCGGTGTTGGTGGTTCCAGCATCTTGCCCAATGAAGACGTTCTGGTTATTGGTGAGATCATCATTGGCACCCGCGCCATCACCCATAAAGACAGAGTTGCCAGAATTCAGCACCCTTAATCTTGAACCAGCCATTACAAAACGCTCTGTGCCTGCAAGGTCAAAACGGATAATATCCTCATCTGAAGATTCTTCCACCTGAATTTTGGTATCAGCATCGGCATCGGCAATGGCCGTGGCCGTGGCAGGGGTTGCCCAAGTGGCATTGCCGCTGGCATCAGATGTAAGCACATAACCCGCTTGTTGTGTGCCATCATTAATTCTCAGCGATCCGTTCACCGTCAACGCGTTGGAGGCGAAATCACCGTAAATGAGAGGAGAGGAAGTACTGGAGTTGTCGATATACAGCTTATTGCTTCCAGTTTCACTGTAACCTGCTTGATATCCCAGAAACACGTTTCCGTAATGGGCATTGCTGTTGTAACCCGCCTGATAGCCGAGAATAACATTGCGGTTTGCCGTATCGGCTTTGAACGCTGCTTGTGCACCCATTATCAGGCTGGTTCCACTAATTCGCATTTCTTTTGCGGATTGATCGCCAACAAACACGTTACTCGAACCGATGTTATTGACAGCCACAGAGTTTCCTATAAAAGTGTTGTTGAAGCTATATATGTTGGAACTACCAGCTTGCTTTCCAATAAAAATGTTTCCACTGCACTCATCGGCTTCACGTCCTGCAGAATAACCTATAAACGTGTTGTCTGTTCCACCGTTTGTATTGCTTGTACCAGCCAATTCTCCGAAGAAGGTGTTGAAGCCCGCATCGAATACCTGCACCGTGGTATTTCCTTCTGCGTTTGCTCCGATCACCATTCGTTCTGTACTGGCAATGTCAAAACGGATGATGTCCTCATCGGCAGATTCTTCCACCTGAATTTTGGTATCAGCATCAGCGTCAGCCATCGAAGTAATGGATGTAAATGATTTCCATGCAGAACCATCGTATCCTTCAAAATCAGTTCCCGTCCAACGAACACTACCAGCGTTGGTGTTTGAAGTAGTACCAATGTTTATTGCACCGCTGACCTGTAGTTTTTCGTTCGGTGTACTGGTACCGATGCCCACTTGGTCGGTGCCAGCATCTGTGAAAAAGAGACTTACATCCGTATCTCCTTCAATTCGAGTATTGTAATCATTCCCGTTCTGGTTGATCACCAGCTCTGTTGGTGTCAGGTAAAGTGTGTTGGTAGGCGTTTCGGTGGAGATATACAATGGCACCAGATTTCCGAAGGTTATATCACGAATTGAAAATGCGCCCTCATGAGCTACCAGATCCCAGATCTGGGCATCAAAACCTCCGGTATTATCCTGTTCAAAACGAAGAGTTGGACTGTTGTTGGTCTTGAGATGCAGATCCCTTGACGGGGCATTGGTTCCAAATCCAATGTCTCCATTGGAATTTACATAAAGCGAATTGGTCGGTGCGCCCGGAATGATCTTGAAAGGGAGCTTACTCCCATTGGTTACATCCCGAATAAAGAAGTTGGTTTCATTACCTGCCACATCCCATATTTGACTTCCATAACCGCCTGAAGCATCCTGCTCCAATCTGAACGCAGCTGTATTGCCATCTGCAACATGTAATTCTACAGAAGGGCTTGAGGTTCCTATACCAACCCTTTGCTCGCTGCCGTTTTTCAATATGCGCATGGCATCAGCACCTGCACCGGCATCGATCCGGAACGGGGTGTTTCCAGCCGTTTGGTCAACTACCGAGAAGTAGTCGTCAGCACCGCTGCCGACACCGTTTACTTCAATGCTCCAATCATTTGTTGGGAAGCCGGAGGTGGTAGATGCATCATTGAAGAATATTCTCACGTTATCATCCGACAGATACAGCGTTTTATATTGCAGGTTTTCACTACCGGTAATACTCTGGCCGATGCCAAGCCTTCCATCAATGTAATAGTCGCCAGTGATGTCTGCTTGCGAAAACGCGGTGAGTGAATAGAGGAGCAGAATTGCGCCCGTGAATGTGGTGGTCAGTTTTTTCATGGTTGAAACGATTTAGGAAAGCAAAGCTATTTCTATCATCTGTCTACACCTATTTTTTGGCGTAGACAATGCGTGGACACTCAGTAAGAAATTGTTGCGTTTTTGCGACTTTTGGGCTGTGAAAATCCTTGCGCGGTACTTTTTGGGGCTCCTTTTTTTTCTCTGTGGTGTCTACGAGCTGAATGCTCAGTCGGTGCTACCAGCAGACTCCGTCATCAGTCTTCTGCTCCAACCAGAGGTCAAGAACAAGAACCTTGAGGAACGCTTTGAAAAGATGCTCAGCGGATTGGCCGTTGAAGATGAGGTCGAAGACCGATCGAAGTTGGCAGAACTCTACTCTTTTTTAGGCACAGACCTTTGGAATCTTGGCCTTCGGGAACAATCGCTGATCTATCTTCAGAAAGGTATCGACCTCTCAAAGAGTTCTGGAGCTGACCCGCTTGCTATTTACATGCGTACCGGAACCAAAGTGGCTTATCTGTTGGCAATGGACAGTGCAGAAAGTGCGTTGGAGCTGGCATTGGGCTCTCTTGAGGCGATAAGACGGTTTGACACAACCACCATTGCCACTGCCCAGAATAACGTTGGCTTATGTTACTTGAAATTGAATGAATTCGAATTGGCCAAAGCGTACTTCGATTCTTCGCTTGTAGCCATGGATCGTATTTGGCGCGGTCGCCCCAAACCGTTCTATCTGGAATTAGCAGTGAGGAATAATCTTGCCGATAATGAAGCAAGAAACGGCCGATTGGACCAAGCGATCGAGTTGGTTTCACAGAATCTGGACATGATCAGGCAACGCGAGAACAAGGATGATTACTGGTGCTCCAAATACGTGAGTTACAGTCTGGAAAAATCCAAGTTGGAAATTCATAATGGAAATTGGAATGCCGCCATCACACCACTGGACAGTTTGCGTTCATATTTCAGCAAGCATCCTGAAATGCAGACCAAGAAACATGCATTGAGCATTGCAGAGATGGAGTACGAATTGGCGGCCCTTGTTGGAGATGCCGAGGCGGAAACACAAGCTTCTAGAGCGGTTCTGAACTTGGCAAAGCAGGTTGACGAGGAACGTTCGGAAAGACAGCTGTCATCCATTCAACGCTTGTCAAAGATCACCTTGGACAAGACCAAGCGGGAGTATCAGAAAAGTTTGCAATTGAGCGAACAGAAGTTGCGTTTCAGAACCTTGATGCTACTGTTCATTGGTTTTGTGTCCGCATTGTTGCTTGGAACGGGATACCTGATAAATAAAGTGCGGTTACAACAGCGTCAAATGCAGAATCAGCGCTTGGAAATGGAGTTGCGCCACAAGAACCGCGACATTGGCAATCTGGCCATGGACATTTCAAGGCGTAAGCAGGTAACGGAAGAAGTGCTGAGCTACATAGACGAACTGAAGGCCAACTCCTCCGGAAAACCAACCCCCGTTGACCTGAAGAACATAGAAAAGGATCTGAAAAAGCGTATTAAGGCCGATGAGAAACGCGAATGGGTGCATACACAGGTAGAAGACATCAATTCAGCGTTTTACGATAGACTGCGCACGAAGTATCCCGCGTTGGTTCCAACGGAACTGGAGCTCTGCGCCCTGATCCGCTCAGGAATGTCGAACAAGGAGATTGCGGAGATACGGAACATTTCTCCAGGCTCTGCCCGTAAAGCCCGTTATCGACTTGGCAGGAAGTTGGGTGTTCCAGAAGGCAAGGACCTGGTCGGGTTGCTAAATGAGATTTAGTCACTGCAAAGCGCTAATGTCCTGCCTTGCAAGTATTCTGCTCTGATCTTAGAAGAACAATTCGGTAATATTTCAAGACGGAAAGCATAATGTTCGCTTCAAGTCTACGAATTGTGGTTGCTTGAACTTTGCTTGGAAATACCGTTCTGTAAATGCCATCACCGTTGTACGACACTGCTTACCAAAGTATGGAAAGGCAGGATTTCTCTGATTCCTTTCTGGAATCTGCCAACATTTCATTGAATTACGACTCCACCAATCTTCAGCGAATTCCGAAGGAAGGAGCCTGCATAGTTGTGGTCAATAGCCTTTTTGGAACCGTTGATCCGTTGCTGTTGCTGAAAACCATTTCGGCAGTACGTTCAGATGTGGTTGTGCTCACCTCGTTTGACTTTTCATCTTCTTCTGAGTTGGATCAGCACATATCATTCATTGATATTGAAAGCACTGAGCCAATGCTGATCAGCAGGTTTCAAAACCTGTTGGACCAAGGTCTGCTCGTAGTTGTTTTCCCGGCCAGAAAGGGAGCTATCAGTAGGATCACATCCAACATGGCATTGGACAAACGGTGGCATCCCAAATTGATGCGGGTCATCTACTCCTTGAACACTTCGGTTATTCCAGTGTATCTGAGTACGGCTTCCATTGTGCATCTGATGCATTCAAAGACATTCTCATTCGATAGAATGACGGCCATTTTTCACGACCTGAATGACAGAGAGAAAGAGGTGAAGGTGAGAATCGGTAAACCGATTGATACGAAAGCTAAAACATCGTTTGCCAATGCAGAGGTTTTCAGCCGATACCTGAGGGCCAAACTATATGCTTTGGGAAGCCCGCTCGATGTCAGTTCGTTCTTCTCATTGAAAAAGTTCAGACCGAAAACAGAGGTGGCCGATCCATCTGCGCTATCGTTGGACAGCCATCTTGTGGAACAGGAATTTGAGCGGCTTTCGCCAGAATGTAAGGTGCTATCGCAAGGAGAGTTCACCATTTATCTGGCACCTACAACCGCCATTCCTATTGCCATCAAGGAGATCGGTCGTTTGCGGGAGGTCACTTTCCGCGCGGTTGGTGAAGGCACTGGAAAGGCTTACGATCTGGACGAATACGATGTCTACTATCATCAACTGGTGCTATGGGACCATATCAACAAACGGATTGCAGGCGGCTATCGCATCGGATTCGGGGAGCAGATCATGAAAACGCACGGTAAAAGGGGTTTTTATATCAATTCTCTCTTCAAGTTGCGCAAGCGGTTCAAGGAGGTTTTGGAGCAGTCGTTGGAGCTTGGCCGCTCGTACGTAGTACCAGAATATCAAAAGGCCAGACTCCCATTGTTTCTGCTTTGGAAGGGCATTCTGTCTGTGATTTTGAAACATCGCGAGTACCGTTATCTGATAGGTCCTGTAAGCATCAGCAATGATTACTCTACCATATCGCGTGCATTGATCGTTGCGTTCATCAACAAGTTCTATTGGAATGCAGAAATGGCTGAGTTTGTCAAGCCGCGCAAAGCATTCAGACCCAAACAGAAGGATGTGGATATTGATGCACTGCTGGAAAACACCACCCCGGAAATGAAAGATCTGGACAAGTTGATCGAAGACATTGAACCGGAACAGTTCAAGGTGCCGGTACTCATAAAAAAGTACCTGAAGCAGGAAGCAAGGATAATCGGATTCAATGTAGACCCCAAGTTCAGTAATGCGTTGGATGGTCTGATGGTTCTTGATATGAAGGATGTGCCGCAGGAAACACTGGAAAATCTTAATCGAGACTTGAACTGATTTGAATACCATTCGCGGGTTTTATCGTCTTTTCGGGTTTCTGACTTTCACGTGCATTGCCATCGCTAAGATTTTGATCTTGGGTGTTTTCAACGGAAAGGATGTGGAGCACGCTATACACATTAGAAGGCGGCTTGCCCAGCGACTTGTCCGTTTCTTGAATGTGAAATGTGAGGTTTCGGGCACTATTCCCAACAAAGGAATACTTGGGGTTACCAACCATCGTTCCTATCTCGATTCCATCTGCATTTTCCAGCATCTGGATGCTTGTCCGGTGGTAAAAGCTGAGGTTGGCAAGTGGCCGATCATCGGTTTTGGGTTGCGGCATTCAGGAACCGTTTTCGTTGACCGCAAAAGCAAAGAGAGTAGGAGAAAAACGCGTCAGCAGATAGCTGATTTCGTGAGGAAAGGAATTTCAACCATTGTGTTTGTGGAGGGAACCACTTACATCGGGCCAGGTGCAGGCGAATTCAGACCGGGAACTTTCATGACGGCTGTTGAAGGAGGTTTTGAAGTGGTGCCTATTGCCATTGAGTTCGAAAAGCAGGATGTGGCATGGGTTGGCCAAGACACGTTCATTCCTCATTTCTTGGAGGTCTTTGGCAAGTACAAAGAGATCAATGTCAAAGTGGCGTTCGGTACTGCAAGAGTCGGAAAGGATTGGGAACAACTGCGTGACGAGTGCCATGAATGGATTAACGCGGAGCTGATAAGAATGCGTACAGAATTTGATGGTTAGAACTACCCGAGGTTGCCAGATGGGGGTGCCACTGATACTTGTTCCCCATCCAACTCCTTACATTTTGAGCATATCATCAAGTGTCCTAATGGGCCAGATGGCGCGTCTTCCACATAGTTTTTTGTAGGCCACTTCGGGCACTTAGGGTTTGTGTGCCATTTCAGTCGGTCTGAACGTCTTCTGAAGTGCGACTTTTTCATGCCATAAATCTCTGTTTGGCTTTTGATTCCGATCTGCGGAAAGCGCTAAATCTCCGTTAACAATTGAAGGTAACAATTCGACCGGACTACACACAAATGGTGAGGTTAAGTTCATGTTACGCTAAAGTTTTGGCCTTTTTGAGAAGATGGATTCGCGATCTCATCAACCAACCAAATGAAACACATCTTCGCTTTAGCACTCTTTGGCGACATGTTGATAAGGGGAGGTGCCAATTGAAGATAGAATATTTCGACCATCATCATGGTCAGATGCTACGCGCGGGCTACCTTGTGAACGATGAACGAAGGCCGTTCACACCATTTCAACTTTCGCATTGATGAGAATACCCTTTTCGTTTTTCCCTTTTCTCCTTTTAGCGTTTTCCGCAACAGCGCAAATTCAAGTTGTAACGCATCGCGGAGCCAATCACTTGGCACCTGAAAACACGAAGGCTTCAGCCGAAGCGGCCATCAAACTTGGCGCGCATTACGTGGAAATTGACGTTCGCACCAGCCGAGATGGCGTTCTCTACATTATGCACGACCCAACCGTGGACCGTACTACGGATGGTTCTGGAATTTTCGGCTCGATGACCAGCGAAGAGATTGACAAACTAGATGCAGGTAGTTGGTACGGGAAGGAGTTCAAGGGAGAACGCGTTCCGAACCTGAGAGAATATCTGCACTGGATAAAGGGTAAGGCCAAGGTTTATTTCGATGTGAAGGATGCCAACCCGCAACAGCTCATCAACTTGGTGAAGGAGGTTGGAATGGAAAACGATTGTTTCTTCTGGTCGGGTAAGAAAAAGTGGATGAAGCAGTTCCGCAAACTCTCAACGGACCTACCATTAAAAGTGAATGCTGGTTCCGTTGCTGATGTTGAGAAGGCGGTGGTGGAATTCAACCCGCAGATCATTGAATGCGGCATTGGCAGCGTAACAGACGAGTTCATTGCAACTTGCCAAAAACATGGCCTTATGATCATGCTTTACGGTAGCAAAGAAGATGAGGATTACTTCAAAAAGGTTCTTTCTACCAAAGGCGTTGATATGATCAACATAGACAGGCCAGAGATCTACTTCGAGGTTTTGAAGAAGAACTGAACGCCATGAAAATCTACCTGCTGCTCGGACATCCAGACAGTGATTCGCTCAACGGGGCAATTGCAGACGCGTACTTCAAGCGTGCTGTAGAATTAGGGCACGATGTACGCTATCAGAAAATCGGAGAGATGGATTTCGACCCGATTCTCCACAAAGGATTCAAGGTAATACAGCCGCTGGAACCAGACCTGATTCAAGCACAGGAGAACCTGCTTTGGTGCGAAAAGTGGGTCATTGTTTATCCCATGTGGTGGGGAGCCATGCCCGCGTTGCTCAAAGGGTTTTTCGACCGAGCATTATTGCCGGGCTTCGCGTTCAAATACCATAAGACAGACCCCATGTGGGATAAGCTGTTGAAAGGTCGTACAGGAGAGATCATTCGTACATCTGATGCGCCAGACCTCTGGATACGTTTTGTTTACGGCAGTGGTGATCTCGGGGCAATCAAGAATGCCACCATGGAATTCTGCGGCATTAAACCGGTTAAGGTCCATCGAATCTCACGGGTTAAGGATTTAAGTGCCGAAGAGCGCGAGAAAAAGCTCCAGAAAGTAATCGGCTCCATTCGGCCAGCCTGACATTTTTCGGTCATTTTCGGGAGATCGAAAAACGAAACATCAGTAATTACATAAACTGATGACGCAAGGATTTCTTCTTAAGACAATCCCAATTTGTAATTCATTCAATACTGAAAACTCGGAAATTTTGATAGCTTCGGGCGCGCGGTTTCCGAGGTGAATGCCGTGCGAATCGAATATCAACCCGATTGATTCTGTATGTGGAGAGCATTTAGAGTTACGCTGATTTTCTTAGCGTTTTGTATGGTTTCGTTTGCTCAGCAGGGCGGATCAAACTGGAGCCAGCAGCTTGCACCGCCCAAGAGTTTCGTGGAGAACCGCTCTCAGTTTGACGGACTGAATCAACGTCCGGAGAAAGTTCTTTACGCAGTGGACCATGGCACTACAAAGGTGTTTTTTACGGAAAAGGGAGTCTCCTACCGGTTCACTACGCAGAAAAGGAAATACGAAGAAGACCTTGAACGCGAGTTTGAAGAGTGGGATGAGGATGAAGAGCACGAGGAGTGGGAGAAAGAGAAGCATGAAGAATGGGAAGGTCTGAGCCACGCTGAGCGCGAAAAACTCGAGCATGAAATGGTGGTAACCACTGATCTGGTTCATATGGACTGGGTTGATGCCAACCCGAATCTTAAGGTTGTTGCCGAAGGAAAGACAGAGGACTATTACAACTACGGTGTTGGAGACCATTCCATAGATGGTGTCCCGGCTTTCAAGCGTCTCAGATATCTGAATGTATATGAGGGAATTGACGTTCTGTTCGAATTTCATCCAGAAGAAGGCATCAAATATTCTTTCATTGTCCGTTCAGGGGCAGATCCATCAAAGATTGCCATGCGCTACAGCAGTTCTGATGGAATCAGGGTCGATGGTTCAGGAAACCTACACCTTCCAACGTTATTTGGTGATATTCTCGAACACAAACCTGTATCATTCCTTGAGAACGAGATTGATGCAAAGGTTGGATCATCTTTTGTGCTGGATGGAAATGTTGTTCGTTTCAGCATAGGAGATTATGATACCACCAGAACACTGGTGATTGACCCTTGGGTACAGACTCCCACCTTGGCCGATTCCAATGGTGTTTGGGAGTGCGATGTGGATCAAGCAGGCAATGTTTACATTATTGGTGGCGAAATGCCGCTGAAGCTTTTGAAGTATAGCCCAGCAGGCGCGTTGCAATGGACCTACACCACACCGTACGATACTGCTGGTGGTTGGCTTGGTGCCTTGGCAACTGATTTCAACGGAAACAGCTTTGTTTCCAATGGCTCGTCTGCAGCTTTGCTAAAAGTGAACACAGGTGGTTCCCAGTTGTGGAATGTGAATGGAGGAGGATTGAGCGATGAGTATTGGACAATCTCATTCAACTGCGATCAGACCAAGCTTGTCATCGGTGGAACCTATGCTTCTGGTCTTGTGGATCTGACAGCTGCCATATTCAATGTGAACCCGAACAATGGCTCCATTACCAATACCCAGGTGGTTGCAACTGGAAATGCGTTTGGGTTCCCACCAACTGTGCAGGAAGTTCGATCACTTTCACCAAGTAAGAATTCGCGGTACTATTTCATAACCCATGATACACTTGGTGCCATTGACCAAAGCTTCTCCCCTTGCTTCAATGGCGATCCTATCTTCAAGACCGACCACGGTTATGCACTCGGCTACAAGATGGAGAATTACCGTCCGAACAATGGAAATGCAGGAATAGAGGCCATCAGAGCGAACGACAGTTTTGTGTACACGCAGAATGGAACAACGGTTCATAAGAGGTCATTAACCAGTGGGGCAATATTGGCGAGTGCTCCCATACCTGGTGGTCAGTCAAGTTCCAGCTTGGGTTTGAATGTCATTGAGAACTGCGGTATTGATCTTGACGATTGCGGAAACGTCTATGTTGGTTCCACCAATGGAGTTTACAAGTTTGATGCAAACCTTAACCTCATCACATCTGCATCCACCAATTTTAAGGTGTACGATGTAAAGGTGAATTATAATGGCGAGGTGATTGCGGCAGGGGCCACGGGAACGAACTCTACCGTGAACCGAACTGGTTATGTTCAATCTTTGTCATTGAGTGCCTGTGCCCCTCAGGAATTGATCTGTTGTGATCCGAATATCTGCCCAGCAGGTCCATTCTGTGAAACCGATCCTCCTGTTACGCTTACTGCTGGTGACCCTGGAGGAGTTTGGACAGGCAATGGAATCACTAACGCATCAACTGGAGTCTTCGACCCATCGGTTGCCGGTCCGGGCATACACACCATTGTTTACACGCTTCCATGTGGGGCAGACTCAATAGAGATAACAGTCAGCCCATGTACACCGTTGGAGGTCTGTTTAGAAAACAATGGAGATCTGACCGTACTCAATGGAACAGCACCCTATACATGGGATTATTGGGCAACAGGAGTTTCTACTCCAATAACAAATCAGGCGGAATGCGAAGCATGTGGCTTTACATGGATTCCCTTTGTTAATACGTGCTCAGGAGGAACCACCTGTAGTTCATCTGCAGGCTGGCTGAACTTCGGAACTGGAACAACGGCCACACCTCCAAGCTATCCTGTTCGAGTGGTAGATGTGGTAGGCGACTCACTGGTCATCAACGATCCCAATACCTTAACTCCGTGCACAGAATGCGACATTCCTACGGTGAGTTTCACCACTCAAGACCCAGCTTGCGAAGGAGGATCTGATGGTTCAATTGATCTGACGGTGAACGGAACATCCACCTATGACTTCTCATGGGACAGCGGACAAACCACCGAAGACGTTAGCGGACTGGCCGCAGGAGATTATACAGTGACCATCACAGATCAGAACGATATGACCTGCGATACGACATTCACCATTACACTGTTGGATGGTAGTGCTCCATCAATTACGACCATCGTAATAACAGATGCTTCATGTGGTAATAGCGATGGACAGATTGACATAACGGCCACATCTGCTACACAGTACAGTATTGATGGAGGTACTAACTTCCAAGCTGGCACCAGTTTCGCGGCCTTGGCACCAGGTTCCTATGATGTGCTGGTTGAGGATGCCAATGGCTGTCAGGCAGATTCAACCATTTCAGTGAACAACGCCAACGGACCGGTAATTGACAATTTGGTGTCAGCAGATCCGAACTGTGGTGCTACAGATGGAACCATAGATATTACGGCAAGCGGAGGTTCGGCACCGTTGCAATACAGTATTGACAATGGCACAAACTTTCAGGCTTCCGGATCTTTCGGCACGCTAACATCAGGCACTTATGATATTGTGGTGGAAGATGCCACGGGTTGTCAAGCTTTCGATCAGGTCATATTGAGCAGTAGCGGAGGGCCCAATATTGACAATGTAAGCACCACCGATGCAACGTGTGGTTCTTCCAACGGTCAGATCAACATTACTGCTTCTGGAGGAACACCTCCATTGCAGTACAGCATCGATAATGGAACCAATTTTCAGGCAGGAAGCAGCTTTACTGGGCTAAATGCTGGAACTTATGATGTGGTCGTTGATGACGGGCAGGGATGTCCGGCCACGCAACAGGTAACTATCAACAGTTCTGGCGGTGCAACCATAGATAACGTGTCGGTTACTGATGCTACTTGTGGGCAGCCTGATGGTCAGCTCGACATTACGGCAAGTGGCGGAACGGCCCCACTTCAGTACAGTATCGATAATGGCACAAACTTCCAGGCGTCAGGCGTTTTTACAGGGTTGTTGGCCGGCAACTATGATATTGTGGTTGAAGATGCAAATGGTTGTCAGACCACTCAAACGGGGTCAGTTGCAAACAGTGGGGCGCCAGTCATCACGAGTATTACTGCCACAGACGTTCCATGTAAAGGAAGCTGCGTAGGTACTATTGAAGTCGTTGCAACTGGTGCCACTGATTTCAGCATTGACAACGGTGTGAGTTTCCAGTCCACGGGTTCATTCACAGGCGTGTGTGCTGGCACCTATGATGTGGTGGTTGATGACGGTGCTGGTTGTCAAGCTTTTGGGCAGGCCACTGTGCTTGAGCCTACTGTTCTGGCTGGAAATTCCTCGTCTACAGATGCCACGTGTTCTGGGTCGTGTGACGGAACCATAACGGTCAGTGCCAATGGAGGAACGCCATCCTATCAATACAGTATTGATGCGGGGGCTAATTTCCAGGCCGCTGGAAACTTCTCGAACGTATGTGATGGTGCGTATGTGGTGATTGTTGAAGACGCCAATGGTTGCCAGGATACGTTGGCGGTAACCGTGAATGTTCCGAATCCGATCACTTTCGATTTTACAGCCACAGATGTTTCCTGTTTTGGAGAGTGTGACGGAACCGCTTCGGTAATCGTGGCGGGCGGAACGGCCCCTTACAGCTACAGTTGGTCAGGGCTGCTTTTGGAAACTTCTGCTTCGGTCAGCAATGTCTGTGCAGGAAATTACGCACTCACAGTTACGGATGATAGTGGTTGCAGTGTCGATACAAACTTTGTGGTGGTTGAACCGCCATTGGTTATCATCAGTGGAATTACGGTGGAAGATGAAGGTTGTGCTGGCGATTGCGATGGAACCATTCTGATACAGTCTGCAATGGCTGATTCGTTCAGTATTGATAGTGGTATTCATTGGGTGGAAACGGACTTCTTTGAAAATCTCTGTGCTGGCAATTATCCGATCTTGGTTCAGGATGCGAACGGATGTTTTGGGTCGTCATCGGCAATCGTGGTGCCCGGTCTTCCTGTGGTGGCAGATTTCATAGCAAGACCCAACCTGGTACGCGAGTTTGAATCGGAGATTCAGTTCGATAATAATTCTACTGGGGCTATTAGCTACACATGGTTTTTTGGTGATGGAAGTACGTCTTACCAAGAGAATCCGACCTATGATTACGATAATGAACCGGGAACTTATCTTGTTTGTCTGGTTGCGGATAACGGAGAAGGTTGTGTGGATACCACGTGTAATTATGTTGACGTTACACCGCTGTTTACCATTTACATACCCAATGCATTCACCCCAAGCTCAAGCAATGATATAAACGATGTGTTCAAACCTGTTTTCAGCGGTGAACAGCCCGAGACCTATCATTTCGAGATTTTTGACCGGTGGGGAGAACGCATATTCCAAACCGATAACCCGACCGTTGGTTGGGATGGAACCTATAAGGATGAACCCGTCCAACGTGGAGTTTACGTTTGGATGATTAAGCTGGAGCGGGACGAAGGAGGTAAGAACCGAGAATTCGTGGGCCACGTTTCCGTGGTAGAATAGTCTATTCCTTAACGAGGGTGAAGTAATCTTCCACCTTACCGTTGTTGTCAATGAACTTCAGATCAAAGCGGTTGTCTTTGATCTCAAAAGCACATGAACCGAGTTCGTTCAAGGAGAACAGCATGGCTTCATGCAGTTCCTTTTCAAATCCAGAGATCTTGCCTGACGAACCCGCAGTAAGATAGACCATGCCTTTTCCTTCAAGGTCAGCGGTTTTTTGGTAGGCACCATCGCCATCTTCGCGACCATTTCCGCCACCGTTCGAAACGGTCATTTTCTCTTTATCGAAAGAGTCGGAATTGCCATAATGACCATGTAGCATGTACGAGCGCTCGTAGCTGTGGCTGTGCCCAGAGAAGATCACATCTACCCCGTACTTTTCCATCAACGGAACAAAGTTTTCACGCATTTCCACCAAGCGTTTCTCCTTATCTGAGTTGTGCGAACCCATGGAATATGCCGGGTGATGCCAGAACGCTATGACCCATTTGGCAGAAGTACTGGCAAGGTCGTTCTCAGCCCAAGTGTACATGGCACCACCAACTGAACGGTCTGATTGATGCGAGTCCAACGATATGAAATGCACATCACCATAATCGAACGAGTAGTAAGCTTCGGTTCCAGAAGCCGTTCCGCCACACTCAGCTTTGGTCGGGAAATGGAAGATGTCGTAGTATGGACCAGATTGTGTCTCTGATTTGGCCGAATATCCATCGTGGTTTCCGATACACGACCATGCAATGGTGTTTTTCAATCGGTTCTCGTACATGTTCTCGAATAGCGCGCCCTGATACTCATTGTCCGTACCGCGCTGGTAGGCGTTGTCACCAAGAAAAAGCATCATATCTGTAGGTTCCGATCCCACATGGTTATAGTACGCATCGCGTACCGCGCGTTGGTTATCATTCGCAGTTCCGCAATCTCCAAGCACCCATCCACGTACCGTCATTCCCTTGGTAGAAGTAGGGTGTGTGCGGAAGAAAAGGTCATCGCTGGCTGTTGCAAGCACGGTTTCTCCATCATGTATTTCGTAGAAGTATTTTGAGTTGGGCTGAAGTCCTGTAATGTCAATCTCGTGGTCTGTTCCGGTTTTGGAAGCCTTGGCAGAATCGGTCAGTGCCGTGAGGTCAGTGCCGTAGAAAACGGTAGGTTGTGCTTCGTTGTCAGTGCGAAGGCAAACGGTCACCTTATCGGTGAAACCGCTCTGCAAATACGGCCCTCGGATAATGTGGACATCCTGCGCCAGCAGGTTGAGAGAGAGTAAAAGACAGGCAAAAAAGTTCAGAATTCTCATAGTTGCTGTTTCAGTTCTTGGATGTGTTCTTTGAGTTTGTTTGTGGCTCCGAGATTCTGGAACCGAATAGGAAGTGCAGCAATTGCGTTTTCCGCATCAACCAATGCTTGCGCAGCCTCAAAGTTCTTCTTTTCGAGTAGGTAGAGTTCGGCCTTTTCCACCAGCAGCCGCTCTTTGCGCGAAAGTGGTTCCATCATCTCGTCAAGCAATTGGTGGGCGGCAGTATAGTTCTTGCGGTCTTTCTCCAAGTTGTAGATCTTCATCTGCAACGAGATTACTTTACCGAGCCTATCAACACCATTCTTCAGCATGGCAATGGCGCTTTCCGTATCCTCCGGGTCGGATTTCAGATACAGTTCGGCCATGTGCACAAAATCTTGCGGTCGCGGGTTGTCTGATCTGGCAAGCACAAATTCAAAATCAGCAATGGCTTGTTTCAACTTTCCCGAAGCTTCCAGGAGCTTTCCGCGTGTGTGAATGCCTTTCAGATTATTGGACTCCAACGCAAGAAACTCACTCACGGATTTCAAACCGGACTCATACTCGCCACTTGCCAGAAATGCTTCTGCCATCAACACATGCACCAATGAAGTGTCGAGTCCTCGCTTTAACGCATTCCGATAATCGGCCAATGCGCTGTCTGGCTGCTCGTGCTGAAAATAGAGTTCACCTCGCTGTAGATATAACAGTCCGTTGTTTGGCTCAACACGGATGGCAGCGGTCTTTTCAGCAATGCGAACACTAAGGTCGCCATGAGGCAAAAGAACCGTTATGAAAAGAAGCAACTTGAACACGAAGCCAAAGATAGATGCAGTGTAGGTTGTGCAAAGGTTAAGTTGCAATTAACAATTGTATAGGCTGCCGAATTTAGCTTCGGTGCAAACCATCTTTGAAACCGAAATATCATAGAATGAAAAGTTCCATTTCTCTTTTTCTGCTTGTTGTAGGTTATTCTTTCAGTTTCGCTCAGTCAGGCCTTGTGCGTGGTCCATATCTGAATATCGGCACCCCAGAGAGCATGGTGGTAAGATGGCGTACCACGGGTTCTGAGGTTGGTCATGTGGCTTACGGCACAGACATGAGCAATCTCACCGACACGCTGTTTGAAGGTAGCGCAACTACCGAACACGAGGTAAATGTTACCAACCTTAGCCCCAACACAACCTATTACTATTCTGTTGGAAGCGCAGGCTCCAGTTACACTCCAAGCGAGGAAGGCTACTATTTCAGAACATCTCCTGTTCACGGAACGGCTCAACCCATTCGGGTTTGGGCCATTGGCGATTTTGGAAATGGAAGCCAAGCACAATTGGATGTGAAAACAGGTTACACGGAGCATTTTGGAGATGTGCATACCGATGTTTGGATGTGGTTGGGAGACAATGCCTACGGAGACGGGACCGACCAGCAGTATCAAGAAAATGTATTTGAGGTTTACCCAGAGGTATTGCGGAATTCCGTTGTTTGGCCATGCCCTGGAAACCATGATTATGGTAGTGTAGATCTGTTCAACAACGGCCCGTATTTCGATATTATGACCTTGCCAGAGAATGGTGAGGCCGGTGGTGCGGCCAGTGGCGAGGAAAGCTACTTTTCTTTCAACTACGGCAATATTCATTTCATTTCCATCAACTCTGAATACCTGCCTTGGATACTGACAACAGGAACCGCCTTGCACACTTGGCTTGAACAGGATCTTACCACCAATACCTCTGATTGGATCATTGTATTCTGGCATCAGCCACCGTACTCAAAAGGAACACACGATTCTGATGAGGCTTTCAGTCGTATGCAGTTCATGCGTCAGAATGTGGTGCCAATGTTGGAAGATTATGGGGTGGATATGGTGCTGAATGGCCATAGCCACAGTTATGAGCGTTCTTACTTGATCAATGGCCATTACGGAACATCCAGTTCGTGGAATCCATCAACCATGCTGGTGGATGGAACAAATGGCAACCCGAATAATGGCAATGCTTACCAGAAGTACTATGATGGAAATGACCCGAATTTGGGTGCTGTGTACGCGGTGGTTGGTTGCAGCGGACAGAAAGGAAGTGGTAACAGCGATTTGAATCATCCGGCCATGTACATGTCTACAGAAGATTATCATGGATCGATGGTAATTGATGTGAACGGTTTGGAACTGAATGCGAAGTTCATAGATACAACAGGAACCGTGTTGGATGAGTTTGTGATCCTGAAGTCAGCAAGTCCATCTGGAGTGAATGAATATGACGAGAACGATAGAGCGCAAATGAACGTCTTCCCCAATCCGTTCAAGGAAGATTTCAGTATTGAATTCTCACTGCAAAAAACAGAACAGGTAGAATTGCGCATCATGGATGTTAAAGGGAATATCATCCAACAATTCCCTGCAAAGGAATACCCAAGCGGCCAGCATAAGCTCAAATATTCGCCAAAAACGATTCCAGCTAATGGCATCTACATTGTAGAAATGCAGACATCGAACAACCTGAGCGTGAAGCGGTTGGTGAGAATGGAATAATGTGGTTTTACTAACGCATGAAGAAGGTTTAACGCAATCTTCATACGCGCCCGTTTCAGTTAATCCAAGTTTAAAATTTGCTTAGAGTTCAGGGGTTTTTGCAAGGATATGTTTGCGCAAAACATATCCTAATCAATCATGAAAAAAACTTTACTATCTGTATTTGCGCTGGCCAGCGGTTTGGCGGCATCAGCGCAGGTTACATTGACCCCCATAGGTAGTTACCACACCGGTACTTTCGGGGAAAGCGCAACAGAAATTATGGCGTGGAATGCTGCCGATGAGCGCGTTTACTCCACTAACAGTTCTACCACCGCTGTTGATGCCATAGATCTTTCTGATCCGACTACTCCGGTTTTGGACTTTTCCATCGACCTTACAAGCTATGGTTCAGGTGTGAACAGTGTGGCTTACATTGATGGTTACGTTGTGGCAGCCGTTGAGGCAAATGACCCACAGGCCGATGGTTCTGCTGTTTTCTTTGATGCTGACGGGAACTTTGTGGTTCAGGTAACGGTTGGTGCCATGCCAGATATGATCACTGTTTCTCCAGATGGAATGAAGGTTCTTACGGCAAATGAAGGAGAGCCGAATGATGATTACACGGTCGACCCGCTTGGTTCAGTTAGTATCATCGATATTTCTGGAGGTGTTGCCAACCTTCAGCAAACAGACGTTACAACACTCGATTTCTCTGCATATAATTCTCCAGCACCTATCGACCCGAACATTAGAATCTTCGGCCCGAATGCTTCTGTTGCTCAGGACCTTGAGCCGGAATACATCACCATAACGCACGATTCGCAGCTTGCATTGGTTGTATGTCAGGAAAACAACGCCATTGCAGGTATTGATCTGAGTACAAACACCATTATTGCTATCCAGTCTCTCGGATACAAAGATTTTAACGCAGCAGGTAATGGAATCGATGCCAGTAATCAGGATGGTGTAATTAACATCCAGAATTGGCCCGTATATGGTATGTATCAGCCAGATGCCATTGACAACTACAGCTACAATGGCTCTACCTATCTGGTGACCGCAAACGAGGGGGATTCTCGTGATTACAGCGGTTTTAGCGAAGAGGCCAGAATTGGTAGCCTTACACTTGATGCAACTGCGTTTCCAACCGCATCAACACTTCAAATGAATGAGAACCTTGGAAGACTGAATGTTACAGTTACACTTGGAGACGCTGGTGCCGACAATGACTACGACCAACTTTACAGCTACGGAGCCCGTTCATTCTCCATTTGGGATCTTTCTGGCAACTTGGTTTACGATAGCGGAAACGACTTCGAAACATTCATCTCAACTTACGATGCAGCCAATTTCAACTCGAACAATGACGATAATACTTCGTTCGATTCGCGTAGCGATGACAAAGGTCCAGAGCCTGAAGCGTTGAAGGTGGTTAGCATGATGGGCAAAACCTACGCGTTCATTGGTCTTGAGCGTCAAGGCGGTGTAATGGTCTATGACATTACCGATCCGAACAACGTTTCTTTCGAATCTTATGGAACTGACAGAAACTTCAGCGAAACCGAAGGAACTCCAGCTGCTGGCGGCCTTGGACCAGAAGACATCGATTTCATCCCGGCAGGAGAAAGTCCAACAGGTTACCCTTTGTTACTGGTTTCTAACGAAGTAAGCGGGAGCATCTCTGTTTACAGTGTGAGTGGTCTGCCAACTGCAGATCCATTGGTTATTACGGAGATCATGTACAATCCACCAGAGGCTAATACAGATAGTTTAGAATTCATCGAGATCTATAATCCAACAGGAAACGTGGTGGATCTGAGCGGGTATTTCTTCAGAGAAGGAGTGGAATTCACTTTTCCGCAGGGAGCGCAGGTAGGGCCATTTGAATTTGTTGTTACAGCCGTAAATGCTGATGTATTTAGCACATGGTTTGGAGGAACGGCCTACGAGTGGGCGAACGGAGCAACCAGCAATAGTGGAGAAGAGCTTGTGCTGGCCGCTCCGTCAGGTTCTGTAGCAGATTCAATAGCATATGATGATAGTAGTCCGTGGCCAACAGAGGCTGATGGTGACGGCTACTCTTTGGTGCTTTGCGATCCGTTTTCAGACAACAACGATGGAAACAATTGGAGCTTGGCATCGGTATCTGCAGGATTTTCGGTTCAAACGGTTCCGGCAACTGAGGTGTTTGCCGATCCAGGTGCGTCAAACTGCTTCACCGTAGGTATAGATCAAGAGATCATTACCACGGCCATGAAGTTGTATCCGAATCCGAACAATGGAAATTTCTTCATGGATTTCTCTGAAGTAAATGAAGCAACAACTGTTCAGGTGTTCAGTGCAACCGGTCAGTTAGTTTCAGCTTTCAATGTTACTGTTGCTGGTCAGCTTGCAGTTTCTGAAAACCTTGACGCGGGCATCTACCATGTTGTGGTAAGTAATTCGAACACTCGCACATCTCAGAAGATGGTTGTGCTGAAGTAATCGGGTTTATGACTGAATGCAAAAGGGCCGCAATTGCGGCCCTTTTTTGTTGAATCTCGCGAAAGATGCCAAATAGTCTTTTGGTATAAGTTCATGCTGACAGCAAGAGGCGGGTCATTACATTTAGTAATATTGGTTGAATGATGAGATTGACTTTCCGAATATCTCTATTGCTTTTCGCGGTAGTGGCGGCAATTCCGTTTGTTGCTGTTCTGCACCCTGAGGTTGCTGGATATTGGTTGCGTGAGATGGTCTATTTACATGTGGCAGAACGGATAGAAAAAGTTGCCAGTACACCTAACGATAGGGTTGAAGCGACATGTGGCTTTTTTTTCTTGAATGAGGTCGATCCATTCCCTCCATTCCCAGTTATTGACCATACCGTTTACACGGATCTTGTGCGTGGAATGGGAATGTGCGACCAACGGGTGAACGGTATGCTCACAGTTCTTGATAGACTCAATGTTTCTGGACAATTTCTCATAACTAAGCAACACACGGTAGGTTTGATAGAACTCAACGGAACCCAAATTCCTGTAGACCCAACTTATAACGTAATGTGGATGCAGGCTACCGCTGATGATGGAAATGCATTTCAATGGAACGCTCAATACTGGAAGGCCATTGGGTTTGATGGTATTGAGATATCAGACTATCCCTACGCAGATATTTGGGTAAATGGTGCATGGAGACTTGTTTCCAATCTTCAGGTTACCAAGGTTGGGTGGAAGATGCTGCTTGACCGCCTGATAGGAGTCTACTACAGAGTTTTCAATAAGCTGCTTGCATATCCTCTTATCAACTGGATAGAGGTTATTCATGATGCTGAAGACCAAGCTATGTGCAACCCATCTCTATTTTCCGATGGTTTGGAATCCGATCCGACTTTTTACGCAGGTCGTCTACAACAACTTCTTGAATTGTCGGAGACAGAAGCATGCTTACCACACCCTTGGAAAATTAGTGATGCCCCGGCTCAAGACTGTTTGGAAAAGAGGCTGTTCCTCAAAAGAATGGAACACATCGAAAAGCTTTCTGATAGGCAAAAGCAACTATTTGGCGAACGGTGACCCGTTTGGCTGCTTGCATGTTCAACCTTTGAGGTTCACAATTACTTCTGTTAAACTATGTGAATCTTCCGATGGCCCTCCGGTACTTTCATACCTTAGATTGAACCAAATAGGAAATCCAAAAAATCAAAGTGATGGAAGCAAATATCAAAGTATTCAATTCACATGCCGAGGCACTCAAAGCCGCTGAGTTGTTAATTGAAAATGGATTCGATGCCAAGTCGATTTCACTTATCGGAAAGGCTGAATTGGTGGATGACCACATTCATCTTAGATCCATGGAACCCATTAAAGATGCACCGGCATTTCTTGGTGCAGGTGCAGGTGCAATAGTTGGACTTCTCACAGGTATGGGCGTTTTTGCCATTCCAGGGTTCGGAATTCTTTATGGAGCAGGTGCCATTATAGGTGCAATAGGTGGTTTTGACATTGGTCTGGTTGGCGGTGGAATAGTTACCATTCTCACTTCTTTGGGAATCAATAAAGACCATGTTGTGAGGTATCATGAGCACCTCAAAGAGGGAAAGTTCCTCCTAATGCTAAAAGCCGATGCAGAAAAGATAAACCAAGCAGAACAATTGCTCAGGTGATCTGAACCGACATTATTCAGTCTTTATGACGCGCTTTTGAATGACAGACTTATGCTGTGAGATAGTGAGCAGGTAAACTCCATTTGCCCAGCCTTCACCATTTAAAGCAACTGAAAGCCTATTTGGCGCATCGGAAAAGACAATTCTTCCACTAACATCAGCAACGGTTATCTGGGTGATGAGATTTTCAGACCGTACTCTGAGTTCGGATGTAAATGGAATAGGATAGACCTCCAAACCAAGTTCGAGTTCATCAATTCCAACAGTGATCCAACTGTACGGCTCTGATATGGATGAACAACCATTGGCATCAAATACTTCAACAGTGTAATCTCCAGATTCCAAGGGCTCATAAGCAGCACTGGTTGCGTTTTCAATAGGCGTTCCGTTCAGATACCACTGATATGAATCTCCAGCGGTTGATTCCAATTGTGAACCATTGACAGAAATTGCAGGTTGAGTTGGAAGAGGGTTTACCATGACTTCTACGTCATCAGAATCAGAACAACCATTCGAATCGGTCACCTGTACCTGATAAGTCGTGGTTTCTGTGGGTTCCACATCGATTGATGATGTCGTTTCACCCGTATTCCAAGCGTAAGAGGTTCCACCATTCGCAGTCAGATTTGCTGTTTCACCTTCGCAAATGGTCTGATCATCTCCAGCACTCGCAACAGGCAAAGGATTTACGGTTATTTCAACATCTTCCGTTACAGTTCCACAACCATTTTCTGCCGTAACGGTATAGGTGGTGGTTTCAGAAGGGCTTACTGTAATGTCATTCGTGGTTTCACCACTTGGCTGCCACTCCACAGCTTCATTGGAAACGGAAGTCAATAGCACCGATTCTCCTTCACAGATCTCGCTATCTGCAGAAGCACTCAAAGATGGAAGCGCGTTAACATCAATGGTGATCTGGTCTGTTGCATCTCCGCAAGAATTACTTGCCGTAACGGTGTACGTGGTCTGTTCAGTTGGGCTGACCGAAATATCAGCCGTTGTCTCATTCGTGTTCCAAGAATAGGAATCTGCATCTGTAGAAGAGGTGGTCAACTCAACTGTTTCTCCTTCACAGATCGTTGTGTTTCCAGAAATGGAAACAGTTGGAGTAGGGTCAACCGTTGCAATAACCTCCGTTCTGGCGGTTGTGCAGCCATCCTGTTGAATCACCCAATCGTAGAAGAAATAGTAGTAGTCGGTTCCAGCCGTGCTGCTGGTAATTGAAAGTACGCCTGGAATGTCATACGGATAGCTCGGGCCGCTGTTGTTTCTGTAAAGATTCGGTCCTGCTGACGTTCCGAGTTGTAGGTCGGTTCCAATCGGCAATGTGAAATTCAATGGCACCACGCTTTCACCATCTGGAATGTTGATTGTGGCACTTTCAATCACCGTTCCGTTGTTGTCTCGCAACTCAATGGTTCTGTCTGCTGCTCCTTGGGCGTAAACACGAACCGAAACCAAGGTCACCTGTTCGTAGCAATCGAACAACAATGACTGAAGATTATTGAAGTTACCCCCTGTTCCGAAGTTGTTGTTGGACGGACCGCCACTTAATGGAGAAGGAGCAATCTCACTTTCAACGTAGTACGAAGTGGTTGTGGTGATGCTTGGTGTGCTGTAGCTCGTTCCAGTGTTCACTAGGTTGCCGCCAGCGGCAGCATCATACCAGTTCAGATTTCCTGAACCAGACGCTGAAAGCGATACAGAACCGGCTCCACATCTTGAAGCATTCTGAGTTGCGGGGGCTGCCGAAATTTCAGCAACAACTGCAGTTCTTTGGCTGATGCAGCCTTCGGTTTCAATTTCCCAATCGTAGAAAGAGTAATAATAATCTGTACCAGCGCTGCTGTTGGTAATGGATACGATTCCTGCAACATCATATGGAAAGCTTGGGCCGGCATTGTTTCTATAGAGACTTGCATTTGCCAATGTTCCCAACTGGTAGTTCGTTCCTGGTTGCACATTGAAATTCAGCGTTACCGTTTGCGTTCCGTTTGGAATATTGACTGTGGCAGTTTGAAGAACCATACCGTTGCTGTTTCGGAGTTCAATGGTTCGATTGCCACCTCCCTGCGCGTAAACCTTCACGCTTTTTAAGGTAAAGGCCTCGAAAGCATCAAATAGCAAGTGTTGAGTTCCATCAAAATAACCACCACCACCAAAGCTATTGTCGGCTGGCCCTACGTTGTATGTGGCCGATGCGACCTCATTCTCGACATAATACGTGGTGGTTGAGCTCAAACTTGGGGTATTGAACGTGCTTCCGTTACCAACAGGCGATCCGCCAGTGGCCTGATCATACCAGTTCAACGTTCCAGTTCCGGTTGCAGAAAGAGCCAGTGAGCCTGCATCGCAACGGAAATCACCTGCCGCATCAGGACCATCTGGACGGTCTACCACGATCAAGTTGTTGTAAGAAGCCGCATCACTACCAAAACCATTGGTTGCAGTTAGGGTAACGGTGTATGTTCCTTCATTTTGATAAGTGTGAGTGGGATTCTGATCTGAGGAGGTGTTGCCATCTCCAAAATCCCATAACCAGGAAGTAGCACCGTTAATGGATTGGTCGGTGAAGGTTACTAACCCACTGCAAGTTTCTTGAACTGAGGATGCAAAGTTTGCGGTGGGTGGTGAGTTTGGCTGTGTGCAGGTCCAAGTGAGCGCAAATCCTGATTCATTGACATAAGTGTCTGAGAATTGTCGGATCGTAATGTCGCCTCCAGAAGAGGTGATTGTTCCTCCATTGGGAAGATTGTTGCCATCATACTGTCCGAGCAATGGGCTGCCAATGGTTGGGCCATCATACACGTAGAGATAATCGTACCCTGATTCAAATGAGAACTGACTGAAGTTAAGGGTTACCGAAGTTGCACCAACTGGCGAAATGGTGGTTACAACACTGTTGTTGTCCTGATAATTCTCGTTCGGACCACCGTCATCATAAAGCGTTCCGGTACACCAAGTAAGCGTTTGGCTTCCATCATCAGGCATCAACGCCACACACGGATTGTTCGGGTCGATACTGATGTAGTTCGGAATAACCAGATTATCGGTACCACAATTTCCACCATCGACAAAAAGCGAAACTGAGTACACGCCATTAGTATTGTAGGTATGAGACGGATTCACGGCATTGCTTGTATTACCGTCACCAAAATCCCAAGTATAGCTTGCACCGTTAGCACTGAAATTTGTGAAATCGATGGTTATTGGCGCTTCACAATTGGAGGTGATAGCAGCGGCA
Organism: Flavobacteriales bacterium; assembly: GCA_020635535.1. GTDB lineage: Bacteria > Bacteroidota > Bacteroidia > UBA10329 > UBA10329 > UBA10329. Next base: position 85,584 of record JACJZP010000012.1, read on the forward strand.
AAATCACTGATCACCGTTGCGTCAAACTCATCTCCAACTCCAACCGCGTACCAGGCATTGGTGGTTGCAATTACTTGTGGAGAACATCCGCCAAAAAGATCTATGGCAGCCTGTATGGAGTAGAATCGTGCGTCTACATATTCCGATGTTGCACCGAGATAAACCGTCAACGTGCGGTAAGCAATGGCCTGTGCATCCTGAATGCCAACACCCGTAACGTTATATGAATTCCCAAGGTCGTTCGTGCCGCTTTCGCCATCGGTCAGAATGACGAACCACTTGTTCTGAACACCACTGTTCGTGTGAACTCCGCCATTATCGGCCGTTCCTGTTGCCCAGTTTGTACCGTTGTAGGTGTCGGGGTCGCCATAAGCATTCGGGTTGCTCATGGATCGAAGCGTTCCAACATCTTCGCCCATCAGCCAATCTCCAGAAGAAGGGTTCTGAATCCATTCCACAGCTGCACCAAAAATGTCCGAGAATGATTCGTTCAACGCACCATATTCGTCCTGATAAATCAACCCTGCGGTGAAGTCGGTCACGCCATGGGTCATTTCGTGGCCACAGATGTCCAAAGCCGTTAGCGGAGAGTTGTTGCCATCTCCATAGGTCATTCGCTGACCATCCCAGAACGCGTTGAAATAGCCCTGATCATAATGCACGTAGCTGTTGATCTGCATGTTGGCATCGTCAATACTGTTTCGGCCGTGCTCATTCAGATAGTAATCGTAAGTCATTTCAGCGCCCCAATGCGCATCGGTGGCGTATTGATCCAGGTCGGCATTCACGTTATTCCAAACGTTGTTCGCATCGGTGAAATCCACTGCTCCGCCATAAGTTGTTGCTTCGTTAAGGTCGAACGTACGGATGCCACCACCACGGCCTGCCTCACGAAGACGGTAACCACCATTGAAACTATCGGTGATGATGGTTTTAGTGCCTACATAACCCGTTTGGGCAGTTCCTGCTACATCAGCGATATGGATGCGATGATTCTCAAAAAGCACCTCGCCAGTTTGGGCATCCACAAACACCTCAGCACGGTAAAGCGGCTTGTGAGCGTAGATGTCGAATTTGTAAGCTAGGCGGAAATCCGTGGTCTTAGCAAAGTCGAAATCGGGATTGATGTACACCAATTCGCCTTGCGGAAAATAAGTTGCCGAAGGGTTTTCGGTTTCCCACTTGAGGTGCTCCTCTTCTCCAAGAAGTTCCCATTTATACGTTTCGGCACCGACATGTGTCTTGGCAGATTCCAGTGCAGATGATTCAGAAATTGTATTGGATGAGGCCGAAATCAGCTTTGGATAGCGACCGTTAAACGAAGTGATGATGTCATTTTCGCCATGGGCGTATAGAAAGGCTCCGAAAACAGGAATTCCATTTTTGAGTACCTGATAACGGATATGCTGCTTTCCCAGTT
>JACJZP010000013.1 GCA_020635535.1 Flavobacteriales bacterium
ACGCCATCTGCGCCATACTCTGCAATCAGGTCAAGCGGGTCGGGTGAATTGCCCAGCGACTTGCTCATTTTTCTGCGAAGCTTGTCACGTACAATTCCCGTTAGATACACGTTTTTGAACGGAAGTTCGCCACGGTATTCGTAGCCCGCCATCACCATTCGCGCCACCCAGAAAAAGAGAATTTCTGGAGCGGTAACGAGGTCATTGGTCGGATAGTAATAGTTGATATCCTTGTTATCCGGGTCTTTGAAACCGTTGAACACGGAAATTGGCCATAGCCAAGATGAGAACCACGTGTCTACTACGTCTTCATCCTGCTTCAAATCTGAAATCTGAAATCTGAAATCTGAGTTCGCTGACTTGAACTTATCAAACGCGTCCTCTGCCGATTTAGCTACTTGATAGTTGCCATTCGGATCATACCAAGCAGGAATGCGCTGTCCCCACCACAGTTGGCGGCTGATGCACCAATCGCGGACATTCTCCATCCAATACTTGTAGGTGTTAATGAACTTATTCGGGTGGAACTGAATGTTGCCGTTCAGCACGTTTTCCAATGCAGGCTCGGCCAGTTTTTTCATGCTCACGAACCACTGCTCAGAAAGGCGTGGCTCAATAACCGCATCGGTCCTTTCCGAATAACCGACCTTATTCATGTACTCCTCGATCTTCACGATCTGACCAGCCGCCTCAAGGTCTTTCGCAATCTTCTTACGGACCACAAAACGGTCTTCGCCAACATAGAATTGAGCTGCTTCGCTCAGCGTTCCATTCGGGTTAAGAATATCGATGGTTTCGAGGTTGTGTTTCTGCCCGAGGTTGTAGTCATTCTCATCGTGCGCTGGCGTCACTTTCAAGCAACCCGTTCCGAATTCCATATCCACGTATTCATCCAGAATGATCGGAATGCTACGCTTCACCATCGGAACAATGGCGCGCTTGCCATGCAAATGCGTGAAACGCTCGTCATTCGGGTTGATACAAATGGCGGTATCGCCAAGTATGGTTTCAGGTCGGGTGGTGGCAATGGTGATATAGACCCCCTCCGACTCCCCCTTTCCAGGGGGAGAGTCTGCCGAGCGCTCCCCTCCTTGGAAGGAGGGGTCGGGGGAGGTCATGTCGACCTGATATTTCACGTAGTAAAGCTTCGACTGAACCTCTTTGTGGTTAACTTCTTCATCCGAAACCGCGGTCAAAGCCGATGGATCCCAGTTCACCATTCGGTGACCTTTGTAGATCAATCCTTTTTCGTGCAGGTCGATGAACACATCCAAAACCGCATCGCTCAGGTCATCCTCCATCGTGAAACGCGTACGTTCCCAATCGCAGGAAGCTCCGAGTTTCTTCAACTGTTCGAGAATGATGCCGCCATGTTTGTGCGTCCATTCCCAAGCATGCTCCAAGAATTCCTCACGCGAAAGATCCCATTTCTTGATACCTTGATCGGCCAGTTTCTTCACCACTTTGGCTTCTGTGGCAATGGAAGCATGGTCGGTACCAGGAACCCAACAAGCGTTCTTTCCCAACATTCGCGCCCTACGCACCAACACATCCTGAATGGTGTTGTTGAGCATGTGGCCCATGTGCAGCACGCCTGTCACGTTCGGTGGCGGAATGACAATGGTGTACGGCTCGCGCTCGTCCGGCTCCGAATGGAAATATCCGTTCTCCATCCAGTAGCTGTACCATTTGTCTTCGGTAAGGCTTGGGTCGTACTTTGCTGCAATCTCGCTCATGGAATCCTAAATTTTGAAGGGTGCAAAATTAGGAATTGTAAGCAGCTTCCGAACTCAATTTGAGTTCATTTATACAATCGAATCGGGTAAAATACGTGTGATAGAGCTACAGACGTATAAGCGACCTAATCTCGGTCGTCATCATCATCATCTTCTGCATCAGCGTCATCGTCAGCGTTGTCAGAATCATCATCATCACCGCCATCGTCTTCAACTTCAACATCTGCATCATCCAAGCGGTCTTCAATTTCCTCTCTTGCCTCATCAGTCAAGTTGCCATCCTCATCATAATCATCATCATCTTCAATGATCGCCTGAGCTTCAGCAACAGTCATTCGCACCAGATAGTAACGGTCTTCAGTTTCAAACGGCAAAGCAGAAACACGTCTTCCTTCAGCATTGGTGAAGGTTACCAAATAGTCCTCAAAGCCATAAGGGTATTCCAACTTGATCTGTTCTTTGACCGTTGTGTCCAACTTGTCATAGTCTTTTACGATCCGTGGTTTTGAAGTACTCATTTTGGTGTGTGTTGTATGATTTATTGGTTTTCGGGGGTCAATGCTATAAAATGTATTTGTTCTTTCTATCGGTTTGGTCAAAAAAAGTTTCAATTGTTCGTTTGGTATGGGTTCGAAATAGAGTCAGGTTTTTGGCATTAACACTTCATTAACAGGTTGATCTGTAGACAACTTGTAGTTTTGAATTTCAGTTTGATCAAGTGAAACCAACAACAAATTTTAAATCATTATGAAAAAAGCAATGTTACTTATGGCAATGGTCGTTGGATCGTTTGCATATGTTGCAGCTCAAGTAGCTGGACCACAGATTGAGTTCGATAGAACTGAGCACGATTACGGTGAGGTGGAGCAAGGAGGCGATGGAACAACCGAGTTCGTATTTACCAACACTGGAACCGAACCATTGATCATTTCTAAGGCAAAAGGTTCTTGTGGATGTACTGTTCCAGAGTGGCCAAAGGAGCCGATTGCACCAGGAGCAAAGTCTGCAATCAAAGTTAAATATGACACCAAGCGTGTTGGACCTATCAGCAAGTCTGTTACCATTACTTCAAACTCTGTTGATAACAGCACTTTCCTGTTGAAGATCAAAGGAACGGTTAAGGCGGTTCCAACTGAGGAAGATGCAATGCCGGAAAGCGAAACGATTGAAGGCGCAACTCCTGTTGAGGAGTAAGAAACAACACTTTCAGAGTGAAAGAAAAGTCCCGATAATTGTCGGGACTTTTTTATGCCTGAAACTGAAGGATGCCAAGACTATCGCTAAAGGGAAAACAAATGCCGGAATCGCCTATCCGGAAGCTTGTGCCGTACGCAACAGCCGCTAAAGCTGCGGGTAAGAAGGTGTATCACCTGAACATTGGCCAGCCCGATATTGAAACCCCTGAAGTGGCTCTGAATGCCATCAAGAATCTTGACAGAAAGGTTATTGAGTACAGTAACTCTGAAGGATATGCAAGCTACCGTGATGGCTTGGCGAAATATTACCAAGGTGTTGGAATCGATGTTCTGCCAGCGGACATAATGGTTACCACGGGAGGTTCCGAAGCATTGATCTTTGGTTTTATGACCTGCATGGATCCAGGTGATGAGATCATTATTCCAGAACCATTCTATGCAAACTACAACGGGTTTGCCACGATGGCAGGATTGAATGTGAAACCAATTACTGCCAAAATTGAGGATGGTTTTGCTTTGCCGCCCATTTCAGAGTTCGAAAAGCGAATTACCGATAACACGCGCGCCATACTTATCTGCAATCCAGGAAATCCGACAGGTACACTTTATGATCAAGAGAGTCTCGAAGCACTTGCCGCCATTGTGCAGAAGTATGATCTATTCCTTTTTGCAGATGAGGTGTACCGTGAGTTCTGTTATGAAGGAGCAACGCCATTCTCGGCCATGAATCTGAAAGGAATAGAGCAGAACGTGGTTATGGTTGACAGTGTGAGCAAACGCTACAGCATGTGCGGTGCGCGTGTTGGGGCCTTGGTTTCAAGAAATAAAGAATTGATGACCAATGCTTTGAAGTTTGCGCAAGCAAGACTCAGTCCGCCTACACTCGGCCAGATTGCAAGTGAAGCCGCCTTGGACGCACCGCAAGAGTATTTTGACCATGTGAAGGAAGAATATGTGCAACGGAGGAACACACTTGTGGATGGTTTGAATGCGATTGAAGGAGTTACCTGTCCGAAACCTGCTGGGGCATTTTACGCCATGGCGCAATTGCCTGTTGACAGTGGTGACAGATTCTGCCAGTGGATGCTGGAAGAATTCGACTTTGATGGTGAGACCGTGATGATGGCTCCCGGAAGTGGTTTCTACTCAACTGTAGCGTTCGGGCAAAAACAGGTCAGAATTGCGTATGTGCTGAAAGAAGAGGATCTGAAACGTTCGGTTGAGGTAATTGAAGCAGGGCTCAAAGCCTATCCGGGCAGAACGCTCTAAACGTCAATGATCAGCTTGTAGCCAACTCCGCGTATGTTGGCAATTTTGATTCTTGAATCAGCTTCCAGTTTCTTGCGCAGTTTGGATATGAACACGTCCAGAGTTCTACCCACGTAATCGCCTTCATCGTTCCAAACCATGCGAAGAATCGTATCTCGGTCTACGGTATCGTTCACAGACTCGTACAACAATTGAAGCAGGTCGCATTCCTTGCTTGTCAGTTCAATTTTCTCATTTCCTAAGATCAGTTCCATTGTTTTTGGATTGAACCGATACTTCCCGATCTGAATGGACTCGATCTTGGCACTTGATTTCGGTTTGCTGCTAAAAAAGTAAATCAGCAGACTGGCCAGCAGCATGATGAATAGCGTTAGAAGCAACCAAACCTTAGTGATGCTGCTGAAATCTTCGGTTTCCAACGGGGCGGCTGTGGTTTCAGCCGAAACCACAGAAGCGGAATCGGGTCGGTCCAGGTCAATGATCTTCAGATAGTAACATGCCTTTGGTTGACTTCGGCCCATACAGGCTGGCACGCTTTCCTCTTCTATGGAACTGACCTTGTAGCTGTGAACAATCTGGTTTGAGTCGCATGTTACGAACTGAACAATGTAGTTCGAAGCTAAACCTGTTGACTCAATTAGGCTATTAATTATCGCGGAAACGGTATCTGGTTGAAAACTGAACGCATTTTCAAAAGATAGTATGTGGGTGTTTCCTTCGGTTCTGACGGGAAGAACACGGGAGGTGCTATCGCCAACACTCAATAGCAGCTGATGCCCGATCATTCGTAACGCGACTTGCTTGTTGGCTTCAGTTCGAAGGACAGAATTGGTGTCACTCGCTACGCAACTCAGCGAAATGAACGCAAAAACACCCCATGTAAGTAGCCACCTTAGCATGTTGCAAATCTATTGTGTTACCGAGCCTATTGAAAATGGGACAAACTCATTTTACAATCATTTACACTTGTTTTATGAACCAATGAAGCGGTTCGGCCTACATTATGGATTAAAATGGAGCCAAACGACAATTTGAAAATAGTAGCCGATTTTGAAGAACCTCCAAGTTCGAATAAGGTTTTGGACCCTAAACTTTTTATGCATGGAGATTCCTATTGGGTGCGGGAAAATATGAAGTGCAAATACCCACTACAAGTAAATACAATTGAGGATTTTGAGATTGGCGGGAAGGTCATTTTTACCATTGAACTCAAATGCACGCGGGAAGTAATTCCAATGATGTTCAAGTTCAAGGGTGGTGAATTGAAGGTGGAAAAGTGGGAGTGTTAGTTGGAAGAACTCAACGAACTGGCCTGTCCAAGAGCAACTGTAGCGGCCAGAGAATCTTCAACTCCAAACCAGTAGCTTGCTAGTAACTCGTAATTCTTTGGATTGGTAGGTTCAGATTTGATAAGTTCCTCAATTGAAGTTTTTGCTTTTTCGCAATCAACTTTAGTAGCGCGACATCTGTAGGTATAAGCCATTGCCAATCGCTTTTTTACCGCAGTGTTTTCAGGACTAAGTCTCAAAGCTTCCTCGTATTGGAAAATGGCGTTATGCCACCCATTTTTTCTAAGCCACCTGTCTCCGTCTTCAATACAGTATAGAACGCGTTCCCTCCTTTCAATACTATCTATGGTAACAATGGTTTGGTGGTTGGTTTCAGGTTTCAGAAAGTCACGATTCAAATAAACTATGAAACCAACTATCAGAAGAACACCGCTAAAAATCGACAACTTGATGAATTGGTCTTTTCTTCTAATTCGAACAACTCTGTGACGGATTTCCTCCAATTCTTCTTTTGATATTACTTTTTTGGACGAATTCTCTTTTTTCGCCTTCTGATAGGCTTTTTTGATTTCTGCAAATTGTTTGCCTCGCTCAAAATATCTAATCCGCTCACCTAGTAGAGCCTTGTTCGCTCTTAGAGCGTCACGCATAGCCTGTATAGAACCGAAATCTCCTCCCATTCAGTGGAACTGAAGTTAAGAAAGAAAATAGCTATTTGTAATAGAGATACTTCTTACGCATCATCTTGAACTGAATCAGTTCGGTTTGCCACGTTTCTCTGATTTCTTTGGCTGATTTTCCGGAAATGATCTGTTTTCTTAATTCTGATGAACCGGCCAGTTTATCAAAGAAATCGGCTTTGAAGAACTTATCTTTTTCAGGGTAATCTTGGTAAGTCGAAATCAGCCATTCCAAGTTCAATTGACCTTTGTTTCGAAGTGAATCTAACGGAATATCTGAGAGGTCGATGCCATTACATTTCTTGTTCTCCAACTTTGGATAGTTGGCTACACCATCAATGCTTTTTGGGGTGAACTTAGTGTTGCCATTTGGCATTTTCGGATAACCAAATTGCTGGAACGGTTTATCCGTTCCGCGGCCTTCACTCACTTCCGTTCCTTCAAAAAAGCAAAGACTTGGATAGAGATAAATGGCGGTTTGGTTTGGGAGATTAGGAGATGGTGCAATTGGAAGTTCGTAAGGTTTCTTCCGAGAGTAATTCTCCATTTCAACCACGGTCAAATTGCAATTGACATTGTTCTTCAACCAACCTTCACCATTCACCATCTTGGCGTATTCACCAACCGTCATTCCATGCACAACAGGCACTTCATGCAACCCCACAAAAGAGGAAAGCCCCTTTTTCAGAACTGGTCCGTCCACGTAATGTCCGTTGGGATTTGGACGGTCTAGAACCAGCATCTCAATTCCATTTTCAGCGCAAGCTTCCATCATATAGCTCATAGTGCTGATGTAGGTGTAGAATCGCGTACCAACATCCTGAATGTCAAAGATCACCACATCCAAACCTTCCAACATTTCAGGTTCCGGCTTGTAGTTGCTGCCGTAAAGCGATACGATAGGCAAACCAGTTTTCGGGTCTTTACTGTCTGAAATTTTCGCGCCAGCGCTGGCATTTCCACGGAAACCATGCTCAGGTGCAAACACAGATTTCACGTTTATTCCTAAGCCTAGAAGCGTGTCCACCAAATGCGTTTTGCCAACAACTGAAGTTTGGTTGGCCACAATCCCAACTGATTTCCCTTGGACAAGCGGCAAGTAAACTTCGGTTCTTTCGGCTCCCAATCGAAGTGGTTTCTGAACAGTTTCAACAACTTTTGGTTGCTCTGCTGGCGGTGGGGCAGGTGTAGGTTGACCACAGGCCGAAAGCCACGTGACAATCAGTAGATATTTGATAGTTTTAGCCATCATCCTTACAGCACAAATCTCTTTCACGGCACGCAATTGAATACGTCATTTTTTATTGCAAAACGCCTCATCCGAACGGGTGGGCGAGCCGAAAGTAGCAATATTTCAGGCACTCGACCGATCGTTCGTATCGCCATTGCTGGAATTGCACTTGGCTTGGCGGTGATGATCGTTTCCATGGCCATAGTTACGGGGTTTCAGAAGGAGATCACCGACAAGGTGGTCAATTTTGGTGCCGACATTATCATTACCGAGTATTCCAATCTGAATGCCATTGAGCCGCAACCGGTTTCCAAACAGCAGGATTTCTATCCAGGTCTGACCGAAATCGATGGTATTCGTCACATGCAGGTATTCGCCACCAAAGCGGGCATTGTAAAAACCGATGAGGAGATTGAAGGTGTTGTTGTAAAAGGTGTTGGCAGCGACTTCGATTGGAGCTTCTTCAAGCAGCATTTGGTGGCTGGCGATGTGTTCGAAACAACCGATGAATCGCGTAGTAAGAACATCCTGATATCAGAAGTCATCTCTAAAAAACTGAAGCTGAATGTGGGTGATAGAATGCAGGTGTTCTTTATTCAGGATGAACGTCAACGAGCACGGATTTTTGACGTGTCGGGAATCTATAAAACGGGTCTTTCTGAGTATGACGAACGTTATGTAATTACTGATATTACACATATTCAGCGCCTCAATGGCTGGGATGAAGATCAGGTGGCCGGATTCGAGGTTTTTGTAGATGATTTCAGTCGGTTGGATGAGCTGGATGATGTGGTTTATCATTCCATCGGGACAGACCTTTTTTCAGCAACAGTTAAAGAATTGCAACCTCAGATCTTCGATTGGCTGGAACTTCAGGATACCAACGTCCGTGTCATCATAATTCTCATGTTGGTTGTAGCTGGATTCAACATGATCTCTGCTTTGCTCATCATGATAATTGAGCGCGTTTATATGATCGGCACACTCAAATCGCTCGGGATGAACGATGGGAAAATCCGTAACATCTTCATCTATCAAGCACTTTATCTAACGGGTGTTGGTCTGTTCTGGGGGAATTTGGTTGGAATTGTACTATGCCTGATTCAAGATCAGTTTGGAATAATCACGCTAGATGAAGCTAGTTATTATGTGAAGGTTGTTCCGATCAATCTTCAGCTGATGCATATTTTGCTGCTCAACTTAGGAACACTCTTCTTCTGTTTCCTGATGTTGCTACTACCTTCGATGGTGGTTTCGCGAATCCAGCCGCTAAAGGCCATTCGGTTTACTTAAGCTCCTTTTCCGAAGAACTTGTCCAGAAAATCGCGAAGCTGTTTGGGCGAAACTTCGTACTCCAATTCACCTTCGTGCGTAATGGAAATAGAGCCTGTCTGTTCTGAAACCACAATGGCAATGGCATCGGTGGTTTCAGAAAGGCCAACAGCAGCTCTATGGCGCATGCCCAAATGCACTGGAAATTCCTCATCATCCGTAACTGGAAGCACGCATCGCGCAGCTTTAATGTGATTACCAGAAATGATGACAGCGCCATCGTGTAGCGGACTGTTCTTGTAGAAAATTGACTCTAACAGCTTGGCAGAAACTTCAGCCTCAACTTTTTCGCCAGTGTTCAAATAGAATTGCAAATTGCTCTCGCGACTGATAACAATGATTGCCCCTGTTGCATCCTGTGCCATGTTCAGACAGGCTGAAACCACTGCGTTGATATTCAGCGAGTCTCGGCCGATATTCCGCTTCAGTTGAAGCCACTTGAACGGACTTCCCTTACCGCTCATGAACCCCGTGGTACCTATCAAGAGCAAAAAGCGCCTTACTTCCTGCTGAAATACAATGATTAGTGCCAGCACACCGACTCCGATGAACTGTCCCAGAATGGAGCCAAGCAGCTGCATGTTCAGTGCGCGTACCAACAACCAAAGCAGGTAAAGCGATAGAATTCCAAGGAAGATATTGATGGCGGCTGTACCACGAACCAAGTTGTAAAGTTGGTACAGCAGAATGGCCACAATGAGGATGTCCAAGGCATCGAGCCAACGGAAAGTAAGGAAGCCAAAGACGAGATTGAGCAGCATAGCGAAAGCCTCAAAGTTAGCGTAATGCAGTTTTTCTGTTGTCGAATATCAGTTTTTGAATTTTCAACTATTGCCAAATTTGTTCCACCATCAAGTTCATGGAAGACCATCTCGAATTATTTGACCCTGAAAAGGCAAGGAAAGTTGCCAAGGCTACATTACCTGTCATGGAAACCTATCATCGTGCCAAGTGGCTTGGTTTGGAGAATATTCCCGAACGGGTTTTTCTCGGAGTAGGGAATCATACGGGTATGCATTTTATGCCCGAATCCATGCTTTGGGTGGCCAAATACCAGTCGGAGGAACGTAAAATTCCCATGCTCACGCTCATTCATCACATGACGCACAGGCTGGCCAGAACGGTTAAGTTGCCAGTCAATGAACTTGGTTTCTTGGAAGCCAATCGTGAAAATGCAATGCAAGCTTTACGTGCAGGATATGCTGTAACCGTTTACCCGGGAGGCGATAGAGACGTTGCCCGTTCGTATGCAGACCGCCATAAGGTTAATTTCTTCGATCACTTGGGTTACGTTAAGATGGCGTTGAAGGCACAGGTTCCTATTCTTCCGATAGTGGGCTGTGGAGGTGGCGAAACCTTGTTTGTGATCAATTCTGGAGAAAAAATAGCGGAGTTTACAGGTTTGAAGAAGCTCGGAAAGATTCACACTTGGCCGTTCTATTGGTCATTTCCATTCGGGTTCCATCTGGGTCATTTACCACATTTGGAATTTCCGCTTCCATCGCAGATGACCATGAGTATTTTGAAACCTTATTATGTCGATAAGTATAGGTCTGACGATGCAGAAGATCCTTCGGTTGTGCACCATATCAATCAGGAAATACTGACCCTGATGCAAGATGAACTTAACAGATTGTCGGATGGAAGAATTCCGATTATCGGGAAGTTGCGTTGATGAACCGTGCAAACTTCTTCGGCTTGTCGGTATTGATCAGGTCAATGCCCAGTTTTCGGAAAGTTCCCCACGCGATAGGGTTGTCGGGAGAAGCCCACAAACGTAGTTTCTTGCCTTCGGCATGAACCTGTGAAACCAGTTTCCTGAGTTTAAGCTGTTCCTCTTCGGGCATTTCGTCCGTACCGTTCCACTTCAGATGATTGTGGTAATTGTCGCTTATAACAGGCATCAGTTGCGATGAAATTTGTTTTCCAATATCGCTGGGCCGGCCATCCAGAAAACAGAGTTTCGGTTCTGAGTTGGCAACAGCCTCATACGGCCTCGAACCCGACAGGAAAATCGTGACTGCACCTTGCTTCAGCTCGCTATGCTCCGATACGGTCAGCATGCTTTTGTAATTCTCCAACAGTTCTACCAACCGGTTGTACATCGCCAAACTTCCACCTTTAAAGTCGATCATCAGATAAAAAGGTCCATCATAATTTGGGTAAACCTTGCCATTGTTCTTCTGCACGTGCTCAAAAAGCGGTTTCAAGTACAGGTTTTCTAACGAGCGTTTCTTGTTTCTTCCCAACGGACGAACGTGCGCCACATACAGATCGCCTTTCATAAAATGGATGTCCGCTTCAACCGAAATCAGTCCATTTTCCAATGCTTCAAATAAGGCGGGTCTATTCAGGTAATCGTTATGCGCATGACCTGGAACAATTGTTTGTGCCAAGCAGAGTTCTACTCCAACCAGAAAGGTCAGTAAGAGAAAGCGGGTTCTCAAAGCTTTAGCCAATGGTTAAAGATCTTATCGGCAATTGGATTGTTGGCGCAATAGAAGAGCATTAAAGGAAAGAAATAGAACAATCCCCGTTTGTAACCGCTTTCTATCCAAACAGCACCATCAGGCAGATAGGTGGTGTCTAATTGGTAATAGATAACCATGTATGCAAGCCAAGGAAGAAAGATAATGGAAAGGAGAACAACTCCTTCTCGATTTTTTACCGTGAAATAAGCATTGACCAAAACTGTGGCCAAGAACAGATACACAAGTATGCCATAGAACTGTGTGTTGAAGGTGACTTTCCAGACCCGTTCCATCATTCTGCCAAGTTTTGCACCGTCCCAATAGAAATGCTTGATGATATTATCTGGGTTTTCAACCAACAGCTCATGGCGCAGGTAGAGCTGCCAGAACATGAATACTCCAACTCCGGCTATACCGAATATGAGAAGGCGTTTGAAAGACCGTGTTTGCCAGGATCTGAGCAGAATCAAGAAACCGCCTCCAGCAAAGAAGATAAGCGCCTCAGAACGGGTCCAAAGCGCCAACATGATGGAAAGCATTCCCATATTGAAGTAAGATGACTCACCATCGCGATACCAAACGTAAAGACTGAGCATGCCCATGGCGCAGTAAAAAGTGCATATGGGATTTGGCGATGAAAGAGCCGAAAAAGCAACGAATTCTGGCGTAATAAGGAAGATAAGCGAGAACAAAGCAGCCGCCAAATGACTGGACTGGCGCTTGAGCATGGAATAGAAAACAAGCGCGTTGGAGACAAAGAACAATGCCGTAACTATCTTGGCAGATTCGTGTCCTAACAAGTATGAAATGCTGAAACTCAACGGTGCCAGAGGTGGATACAATGTTCTGGGAGAGTAAAGCGGGTAATCTGGGTCGAAAATTGAATTGTTGAACGTTCCTTCTTGCATAATGACCCGTGCAAGGAAATCGTATCCGTTCACGCTATCGTGTATGAATACGGGCCAGAACAGCGTCTTAGAAACATTGGCGTAGACCACAACAAAGATGCATGCCATCAATAGGAGCCATCCAAGATTTACCGGAAGAAGCGTTTTCTTCCAATCTGTGGTTTTCAGCCGATCTAAGAAATTCTCCTGCCCTTTATGTTTCCAATAGCCCATAAACCCGAACAGAATTGAGAGAACACCAATGGTTCCTAGCAATAATGGTGTATTGTTGAGCGGAAGGCCCATCAGCTCAAAAACCATCATAATGAGTGTAGTGACACCGATTCCTACAGGTAATGAAAAACCGATCTTCTCCAATGGCCTCATACCGAATGCAATGAGATTGCAAATTGCCATTCCGAATAAAAACATAACGCTCCAGCCTACCAGTATCATTGTTGAGGCATTTTAATGGGCATTATGGAATACTCATTCTCTTGGTTTACCCGATAAGGAAGTTTGTTGTAGCCCCATTTGTTGATTATCGCAACATGGGTCACTTTGTCTGTAAGCTGCGGAAAACGTTCTTTCCGGTCTTCATAGACCAGCTTGCGCGGATAAATGAAATAGCTTACCCAAGTGTAAATGGTAGTATAGCCATTCATGGCGGTTTTGGTGTGGTGCACCTGGCCAGGCGGACGGATTACCGTATCTGGAGGCATGAGGATAACAGCCGTATCAGGAGTGTTCTTTCTGATGAAGTCAAAATAACGCATGGTGAAGCCCAGTTTTGCCTCCATCTTCTGTTGATAGGTAAGGTCTTTGAACTTCTTCATACTCTCTTGAGATTGTATGATCTGAGATTCGACAACCCAGTTGTATCCGGCATTGTTCTCTTTCAGGGTCTTAAGGAGCAGTAATACACCGCCAAGTATTAGAAAATTCTTGACAATGCTTGGCAGAACAAACTTTTTCTTTTCGAGCTGCTTTCCGGCCTTTTTCGCTTCGCGTCTTTGCTTCTTTTTCGATTTTGCCATCGTTCGGTTGCAATACTACAAAACCGAACCGACTATTTTTAATAACGCTTTGTTGCAGTTAGCGAGTAAACCAATGGCAGTTTGTTTCCGTGTTTCTCGATGATGAATTTGCGGTCGGCCAGTTGCTTCATTCCATCAAAGCAGTTGTAGGGCGAGTAGTCGAACTCATCAAAGCTTTTTAGGATAAGTCCATTGTTTTCCAAGGCATGGAAAACCTCCGAAAGTCCATGATTCCAGCTGATCTCTGTTTTCTCACTCAACTCAGGATTCTCGGTATACGTATCTGAGTTGGTTTCAATGATCGGTTCGTCTTTAAAGTAGCGGTATTCGATTTTTTCAAACGCACTATCGAACATCCATACCACGGGGTGGAACTCCACGAAAACCAACTTGCCGCCTGGTTTCAGATGATGCGCAATCACTTTTGCCCATTGATCAAGGTCGGGTAGCCAACCAATGGTGCCGTAAGAGGTGAAAACCACATCGAACTGACGGTCAATTTTACCGATGAGTTCCAGTACATCGCTTTCTACGAATTGAGCGTTCAGACCCAATTCATCATTCAATTTTCGTGCTGCCGCGATGGAGGCGTCTGAAAGGTCAATGCCAACCACATCAGCACCCATCCGTGCCAACGAAAGTGTATCCTGACCGAAATGGCATTGCAGGTGAAGAATCGATTTCCCACTTACATCACCTAGTAATCCCAGTTCAATGTCATTCAGACTGGTTTTGCCTGCTTTCCAACCTTCGAGGTCGTAAAACTCTGATTTCAAATGCGTGGCAACGCGTTTGTTCCAAGCGTCTCGGTTTGTGGATCGGTAGTCTTTCATTTGATGGACCCAAGCAGCATTTCGGGGTCTTGACGTGTGTCCCAAAATCCAATAACAATTAGTCGGGTTTCGGTTAGTCTATAAACAATACTGAAGTGACCTAATGAAGTAATTCTTATTCCTTCTATTTCGGTTTCCTTTCCTGAAAATGGATGTTCAACCAGTTGTTGAATTCGAGTGCTGATGAATTTGAGCAGTTTCTTGGAATAACGGGTAGAACCGTTTCTATTGTTCCAATATTCGAAAATCTTTCGTCTTTGGAGTTTGGCGGTGTCTGTCCAAACTACTGTCCGCTTAGCCATGCCATATCTTCTTCGTCAAGTGCTTCTTGTGTTGTGAGACGACCATATTTGATGTCTTCTTCACTCATTTGAAGCATGGCCTTTTGAGCATCCGTAAATTTCACCTTCTCATCAGAAGCTGAGTTGACAATGGTCTGTAAAGCTTCAAGCAGTTCCTGATTTTCAATGGTCAGAATCTTGTCAATAAGACTTGTTTTGAGCGTATTAATGGCTTTCATGGTTTAAAGTTCGGAAATTAATTCAACCGCTTCTTTCACATCATGAACCCGTAGAATATCTGCACCATTCTGTAGCAGTTGGCGGTTCACTTCAATGGTTCCTTTCAAGGTTTCATCTTTCGTATTTCCGTATTTCAAACGGATCATGCTTTTGCGCGAAACGCCCACCAGAATCGGTTTGTCCATAATGGCAAAATCAGAAAGGTGTTCCACTATTTCGTAGTTCTGCTCCAAGGTTTTCCCAAACCCAAAACCAGGGTCAACGATCACATCTTTCACGCCTTGCGCTACCAATTTCGGAACGCGGTGCGCGAAGAATTCCAGTAGAGACGCGATTGATCGCGTCTCACGTGGTCGGTCGGTCTTAATGTCAGACGCGATTGATCGCGTCTCACGTGGTCGGTCGGTCTTGTTTTCAGACGCGATGAATCGCGTCTCTACGAGGTTCTGTTGCATGGTCTGTGGTGTGCCTCTCATGTGCATGCAGATGTAAGGCGCACTGTATTTGGCCGCCACCAACGGCAATTGCTCATCCAAATTCCCACCCGAAATATCGTTGATGATGTGCGCGTCAACTTCCAACGCTCTCTCTGCCACACCCGAACGGAATGTGTCAACAGAGATCAGCGCATCAGGAAACCGCTTTACAATTTCTTCCAACGCAGGAATCATCCGCTGCAATTCTTCCTCCTCAGAAATATGCTCAGCGCCCGGTCGACTGCTGTATGCTCCAAGGTCAAGGATGTCGGCACCTTCTTCCAGCATCTGCTCGGCACGTTTTAAAGCTGCATCAATCTCATTGTATTTTCCTCCATCGAAAAAGCTATCGGGAGTCAGGTTCAGAATGCCCATCACTAGCGGACGTTCAATCACCACCAATCGCCCACGGCAATTCAGCGTTTTGCTCTTGCTCAAAAGGTTATTTTTGCCGCTCATCATCGAGCCGAAGTTAACGGTTCAGAACCGATGGCTGATACCAACGCACAATATGATAAGGCGCTTGCCGAATGCCGCGAGATCTTCGTGGGCAAGATGAAGGATTACGGTGCTTCGTGGCGCATTTTCCGTCCGAGTTCCATTACCGATCAGCTGTTCATCAAGGCCAATCGCATCCGCAGTCTGGAAGAGAAAGGCGTGAGCAAAGTAGGCGAGGGGATCTATCCCGAGTACATCGGATTGGTCAACTATTCCATCATGGAATTGATCCAGTTGGAACACGGCCATGCAGATGAGCCCGACCTCAATCTTGACCGTGCCACCAAGTGGTACGATGAGTACGCGGCCGAGGCCAAAGCGTTGATGGAACGCAAGAACCACGACTATGGCGAGGCGTGGCGCGACATGCGTGTGAAGTCGCTGACAGATCTAATTCTTGTTAAAATTCTTCGTATCAAAGAGATGGAAGACAATCAAGGACAGAGCGAACTTTCCGAAGGAATTGAAGCCAATCTGTACGATATGATCAACTATTCCATTTTCGCACTTATTAAGCTGTCGGAGTGACGGTTGCGAATTACGAATTAATGCGAATATGCGAATCACGGTTACAACGTGCTTCGATGTTGCTGGACACATTGACTGATGCGGTATTCGTCATATTCGTACCGTTTACGGTTTCGTAATTAGCTTCACTGAACTTACGTTTCGTAACCACCATGAACATTGAATTTTGAACTACTGTTCCATCGGTTAAATTTGCCTTTCAAACCCACTATTTATGAAACTGATAACAGACATAGCGCGGTATTTCGTTGGGGTGCTTTTCATCTTCTCCGGAATTGTAAAAGCCAACGATCCGCTCGGTTTCAGCTACAAGCTAGAAGAGTATTTTGAGGAGTTTGCCAAATTGGGCGAGTACGTTGGATTCTTGGAGCCGTTCTTCCATTTCTGTCATGAGTACGCCCTACCGCAGGCCATTTTCATCGTGATACTGGAAGTAGTTCTTGGCGTGGCCATTCTTGTTCGATTCCGCACACGGTTAACAGCTTGGTTGCTGTTGTTGTTGATCCTGTTCTTCACGGCTTTAACGTTCGCATCGGCCTATTTCGGTATCGTAAAAACCTGTGGTTGCTTCGGTGATGCGATTCCACTCACAGCTTGGGAAAGTTTCTACAAGGACGTAGTTCTAACTGTGCTCATCGTCATCATTTTCATCCGTCAGAAGCAGATAAGCATCTCCGAAACGGGAATGAACGATTTTGTGCTGGCAGGAGTCGGTTCATTGGTCATGTTAAAGCTATCTTACGACTTAGAGTGGTTCTTCCCATTCTGGTTCACGTTTGTAACATTCACAGTGTTCTTCTTAGTACGATTGGTAGACCACATCAAAGCACCATGGATTACTACAGTGTTGGCAACTGTTGCGATGAGCTTCTTCACGTTCTACACGTACAGTTACCTGCCAGTGAAAGATTTCCGTGCTTATGCATCGGGTAAGAGTATTTCTGAACAGATGCAAGGCGTTCCGGATAAACTGAAGTACTTCTATATCCTTCGCGACAAGGAAACGGGTGAAGAGAAAGAGTTCGAGAAATTCCCTGATAATTATCAAGAGAAATACGAGTATGTTGATTCTCGAACCGAGGTACTTGAGAAGGGAGTCGAGCCGAAGATTATGGATTTCTCCATCATGACGGCCGAAGGTGAAGACCTGACTGAAGATTTCTTGCAGAGTGAGAATTTCACCTTCTTCGTCATTTCAAACGACCTGACAAAAGCCGTTGAGCAGCCGCAGCAACGAATCAACGAGTTGGCCAAAAATCTTCAGGAGCGCGGTTACAGAATTGTGGGTCTTACAGCCAGTACACCAGATATTGCTATTGACTTTGCACAACGAAATGGGAATCCGTTCAATTACCTGTTCTGTGATCAGATCGTGCTAAAGACCATTATTCGTTCAAATCCAGGTCTGATGCTGATCAAAGACGGAAAGGTTTATGGCAAATGGCACTACAACGACCTGCCTGAACTACAAGTGTTGGAATTGGAATATTTGAACAAGGAGTGAGTTTGAAGAAAATCCTCCGCCTCGTTCCTCGGCACCTCCTTTTAGAAGGAGGAATGGACTTGTTCCCCCTTGAAAAGGGGGTGGTTCGAAAATGGAGCTTGCGGAACTTTTCGAATCGGGGGATTTTTTGCTTCATCCCTTCATTTCCTCAAAACTTCATCACTTGTTAAGCTACATCACACGGAAATTACTCTACAGCTTCACGGTGCTGTTGGGTATCGTGACTGTGGTATTCTTGCTTTTTACAGCACTACCGGGTGATCCCGCAAGATTGATGCTTGGCCAACGGGCCGATCAATCTGAAGTGGAGATGATTCGAAAAGACCTTGGCCTTAATCTGCCGATCTTTACGCAGTATCTGGTTTACCTGAATGACCTTTCGCCATTGGCATTTTATAATCATGCGGATGAAGAAAGTCCATACTATTTCAAACCAACGGAGCACGAAAGTTCCAATGTTCTTTGGTCTGGAAGTTCAACCAACGTAGTGCTGAAAGCTCCTTATTTGAGGCGGTCATATCAATCGCAGCAAACCGTTACCGCCATTGTTTTGGAAGCCTTGCCAAGCACCGCTGTTTTGGCGGTTTCAGCAATCACCTTTGCTACCATTCTCGGAATCCTTTTTGGAATAGTCGGAGCACTATTTAAGGGGCAATGGCCAGATAAGCTGCTAATGGTGGTTTCCATTTTTGGGATGAGTCTACCATCATTTGTGGCTGCTATTCTCATCATGTGGCTGTTTGCTTATTTGCTCGGTCACATAACAGGTCTGGAAGTGACGGGAAGCCTCTATGAAATTGATGAGTTTGAAGGCAAGAAACTCGTGCTGAAGAATCTGATTCTTCCAGCCATCACGTTGGGTGTGCGTCCCTTGGCGGTATTCATGCAACTAACGCGAAATTCCATGCTAGAAGTCCTTTCGATGGACTACGTTCGGACCGCAACAGCAAAAGGTCTATCCTTCAGAACGGTGGTGATGAAACACGCGCTTCGCAACGCGCTGAATCCTGTTATAACCGCTATTTCTGGTTGGTTGGCATCGCTTCTTGCTGGAGCTGTTTTCGTAGAGATTGTCTTTGGCTGGAAAGGCCTTGGGCTCATCATGCTCAATGCGCTAAACACGTATGACCTGCCTGTGGTCATGGGTTGCATCATTCTGGTGGCGGTCATCTTTGTGGTTATCAACATGCTGGTTGATATCCTCTATGGTATATTTGACCCACGAGTGAGTATTAGCTAAAACGAAAAAAGAATAAGGGGAAAGCGGACTCAAGTTTTTCATTTTCTCCTTTTTCATTTCAACTGATCAATGAGAAAGAAAATTGTTGCCGGAAACTGGAAAATGAACCTCACAAAAAATGAGGGACTGTTGCTGGTAGAAGGCGTTCTGAATGGAGTAGGAGATACCGATACAAAAGTGATTCTTGGAGTTCCGTTTCCGTTTATTTCAGATGCCGTTTCTGGGGTTGATGGAAGTGCCATTTCTGTGGCGGCACAGAATTGTCATCAAGAGGAAAAAGGAGCGTTTACAGGCGAGGTTTCTGTAGAAATGTTGAAGTCGTTCGGAGCGGAATACTGTATAGTTGGCCATTCGGAAAGACGGCAGTATTTCGGTGAAACGGACGAACTCATCAACCAGAAAATTCAGCGTTTACTCGCAAGCGGAATTATTCCGATCTATTGCTGTGGCGAATCTCTGGAAGAGCGCGAGTCCGAAAGGCATTTCAAGGTGATGGAGGAGCAGATTCAATCCGCGCTTCAAGGGTTCCAAAAGGATGAATTGAAGAAGATCGTCATCGCTTATGAACCGGTTTGGGCTATTGGAACAGGCGTTACGGCAACTCCCGAACAGGCGCAGGAAATGCACAAATTTATTCGAGAGAAACTGGCGCAGGTGCTGGTGGATGAGGCCGAAGAGGTTTCCATTCTTTACGGTGGAAGCGTGAAGCCGAACAATGCCAAAGAGCTTTTCTCGCAAAAGGACATTGATGGTGGCCTTATTGGTGGTGCTTCTCTTAGCGCTCCAGACTTTTTAGAAATCATTCATTCTTTCTGATATGGCACACGCAGTGCTCGCAATCGCGGTCAGCCCACAGGAGCCAGGGCGCGACATCGTAATTTCTGAACTCACGGATATTGGCTTTGAGGGGTTTCTTGAAACGGATGAAGGCGTGGATGCTTACATCGAAGAAGCAGAACTCGATCTGGATGCAGTGAAGGAGGTTCTTTCCCGCATTCGCGATGCTGAGTTTGAGGTTTCGTATTCCACTTCGGTTGCTGAAGAGAAGAACTGGAATGAGGAATGGGAAAAGAACTTCGATCCAGTTGAGATCAAAGACCTGTGCCGCATCCGTGCGCCATTCCATGAACCGAGATCGGGTTTCAAACTCGAAATTGTTATCATGCCGAAGATGAGTTTCGGAACGGGGCACCACGCCACTACTTCACTTATGACCGAATATCTCATGACCACCAAAGTGGAGGGTCCGCTTTTAGATATGGGTTCGGGAACGGCTGTGCTTGCCATTGTGGCGCACAAGCTTGGTGTCAAGGATATCACGGCCATCGATATTGACGATTGGGCGTTTGAGAATGCTCCCGAAAACTGCGAGTTGAATGACATTGATGATATCGTCATTCTACAGGGCGATGCAAGCCTGTTGGGTAAGAAGAAATTCAATACAGTTCTTGCCAATATCAACCGCAACGTGCTGTTGGAAGACATCCCGAAATATGTTGATGTGCTTAACACAAACGGCCAGCTTTTTGTGAGTGGATTTTATTCAGAAGACCTTAACATGATCCGTGATGTGGCTCAAAAAGCAGGTCTTATCTTTAACGGAAATCTTGAAAAGAACAATTGGGTTTCGGCCCGATTCATCAAACAATAACATGAGAAAAATTCTCTTTCTACTGGGCTTTTTCGTGCTCAACTCAATCACTGCAACACAGGCGCAGCAGCTCAAATCCTTCACACACGACAACGAAAAGTACATCGAAGAACTTCAGGGTTTCTTTGCGCAGGGCGACCCGAAAGCGGCCAAGAAACTGATTGAGGAAACCTTTCTGCCGGTTTGGAACAGTGGTCATTACAATACGCAGCAGAAAGAGCGTGTTTACAAGATGTCTGACCTGATGTTGGATAAGCGCAAGAAGGCGGTGGATTTTGAAAACTACCTCTACGCGCTGATGAGTTTTGCGCATAGTATGAAGCCGGCTTCTGATTTCGATGCTTTTCATGATGGGATGGAGAAGACCATTACAAAGCTGTCGCGAAAACAATTTACCGAGTATTTGGAAGTGTGCAAAGGCCTCTTTACAGAGTATGTGCTTTTCGAATCTCCTGCTGTGAAATGGGTTGCCCGTTATGATCCGTACAAGATCGAGTTCGACTCGCTGCCAAAGATCGTATTCGGCAAACTGGACCTTAGAGCCTACTCCAAGCGAGATAGCTCTGTGATCTACGGAACTGAAGGAGTGTATTATCCAACACTGGCCAAATGGGTAGGAAAGGGCGGCAAAGTGGACTGGAGCCGTGCAGGTTTTGATCCGAATAAGACCTATGCTGAAATTGGGAATTATGTGCTCAATACAAGCAAATCGCAGTATGTGATCGATTCGGTTACTTTCCATCATCCTGATTATTTGGATAAACCACACTTGGGCCGTCTGACGGAAAAGATCTTGGCCGATGTGGAACAGGAAGATGCCTCGTATCCTCGCTTCGATTCTTATAACAAGCGCATTCTTATTGAGAACATGTACAAGGACATTGATTATTCAGGAGGCTTCTCGCAGCATGGAATCAAGTTCATAGGTTCTGGAGATGCCGATCAACCAGCTACGCTCATCTTCAAGAAGATGAATCACATAACTAAGAAGAATGAGCAGTTCATTGAGGCGCGTTCCAAATCGTTTGTCATAAGGCCTGAAAAGGTGCTTTCCAGCAAGGCTGAGGTTTCCATGTATTATGAGGGCGATTCCATCTATCATCCGGGCCTTCGGGTCAATTACAATGTAGAGGACCATGAGGTTTCCTTCAGTAAGGATCAGGAAGGTTCTGGTCTGAGTCCCTTCTTCGACAGCTTTCACAAGGTTGATATGCACGTGGATGAAATAAAGTGGAACATGATAGAGGATTGGATGACCCTTCAGAACACCTCAGGAGGTTCGGACAATAGTGCGCTCTTCGAATCGGAGACCTATTATGATGAGTACCGCTACGATAGATTGAGAGGAACGGCCGATACACACCCGCTGTGGAAGATCAGAGACTACGCCAAGAAGGTGGGGCAGGAGGAATTGACAGTTGATCAGGTGGCTCAACTTTTTCATGCCGATATCAGCGATACCAAAGTGTTCCTGATCAATCTTTCCAATTCCGGATTCATGACCTATAACTATGACAAGGATCGAGTGGTCATCAATCCGCGATTGCACCATTATGTGCTTTCACGTTCAAAGAAGACCGACTACGATATCATTCAGTTCGAGTCGACCATAGAAGGACTTCCAAATGCAAAACTGAACCTGCTGAATTGGGATATGGACATGAGCGGAGTGGGGCGCATTTTCCTTTCAGATTCTCAGAATGTGGTCGTTTTCCCTTACGAACAGCAACTTACCCTTAAAAAGAATCGCGACTTTGTTTTCGATGGTAAGGTAATTGGAGGGCGTTTGGATTTCTTCGGGCATGATTTTCAGTTCAGTTTCGATGATTTCAAGATCAACATGACCAAGATTGATTCTCTGCGTCTCAAGGTTCCCGATGGAGAACCGGATGAAAGAGGTCGTCAAAAACTGCGTGCCGTTAAAACAGTGCTCAGAGATTTAACAGGAGAACTGTTGGTAGATAGGCCAGACAATAAATCGGGGTTGGTGGATCACCCGCGGTATCCCGTGTTCAACAGCACCAGCGATTCATACGTTTATTATGACAGGCGCTCCATTCAAGATGGGGTTTACAATAAGGAGGATTTCTATATGCACTTGAAACCCTTCAGTATTGATAGTTTGGAAGATTTCACCAAGGAAGGCTTGGAGTTCGGTGGAACGTTCGTTTCAGCTGGCATTTTTCCAGATTTTGAGGAAACACTCAAACTACAACCCGATTTCTCGCTTGGTTTTGTGCGAGAGACCCCACCAGAGGGTTATGACATGTACGGTGGCAAGGGCAATTATAAGGCTACCATTAAACTTAGCCATGACGGTCTGAGAGGAGATGGCGATCTGGAGTATCTGACATCGGTTTCTAAGTCTGACGACTTCATCTTTTATCCTGATTCTGTGAACGGTATTGCTCAGGATTTTACCATCAAAGAGCAGAAGTCGCCTGTTGAGTATCCTCCAGTTGTGGCAAAAGATGTGAAGGTGCATTGGATGCCAAAATTGGACCACTTCTACAGCTATAAGATTGAGAATCCGTTCGATATGTATGGTGGTGAGGTGGTGCATCATGGAGGTTTGGATCTCACTCCAAAAGGGCTGGATGGCTTCGGAAATCTCGACTTTGCAGATAGCTATATGAGATCCGATAGATTCAACTTCCTATATCGGGACATTCACGCAGACACGGCCGATTTCAAACTGAAGGGAACCTCAACCACGGCTGATGCCTTTAAAACGCAGAACGTACAAATGGACATTGATCTTGATGAAAGAAAAGGTCACTTCAAATCGAATACTGGAGGAGATTTCGTTGATTTTCCAGTAAATCAGTACATCTGTTACATAGATGAGTTTGTTTGGAATATTGATGCCAAAGACATTGATGTTGTTTCTGATGGAGAAGGTTCGAGGTACGTATCCACAAATCCAAAGCAGGATTCTCTCGAATGGCGTTCGCCTCTTACCAAATTCGACCTGAAGAATTTCATTATCTCGGCAGAGAAAGTAGATCACATTGACGTAGCGGATGCCATAGTTTATCCAGACAGTGGAAAGGTTACCATCCGTCAGGAAGCAAAAATGGATCCGCTTACCGATGCAAAGATCGTGGCCAACAGGATCACCAAATTCCATACATTCTATGAGTCGAACGTCAATGTGCTGGGCAAGTGGAACTACAACGCCACTGGTAAATACGATTACACAGATGTTACAGGCGGAAAGCAGTTGATCGAGTTCTCAACCATAGGGGTCGATTCAGCAAAACAGACCTTTGCACTCGGTCAGATCAAAGAGGAAGCAGCATTTACCCTCAGCCCGAATTTCGATTACAAGGGCAGTGCTAAGCTCTTTGCCAGCAAGGAGTTTCTCACTTATGATGGTAGTACACGTATCAAACACGATTGTCAGGGAATTACCCGCGATTGGTTGAAGTTTGAAGCTGATATTGATCCGAACGACATCTATATCCCCATACCTGCAGATCCAAAAGACGCCAGCGGAAAGGCAATGTCATCAGGAGTGGTCATTGCCAGAGATTCAACTAAGGTGTACCCAACATTCCTGTCGACCAAGGAGAATGCGAACGACATAGATATAGTTGCCGCAGAGGGCTATCTCCACTTTGACAATGAAAGTCAGGAATACCGTATCTCAAACAAGGATAAGCTACAGGGAGCGGTTGTTGGCGGCAACTACGTGAGCCTGAGTAACGAGTGTATTGCAAGAGGACAGGGCAAGCTCGAAATGGGACTTGACCTCGGACAGGTTGAACTTACGCCTCTCGGAACGGTTGAGCACAATATGAACAATGACTCTACCAAGTTCAATCTTTTCTTAGGGCTTGACTTCTTTTTCAGCGAAGAATGCTTGCGGATAATGGCTGACAAATTGACCAATCATTTCCCGCCCCTGGACGCTGTTTTCTACGGCACTGAATATGAAAAGGCGCTAATTGAATTGGTAGGTAAGGAAGAAGCCACTAAGCTTATTCAGGACCTTAACCTTTACGGCTCATTCAAAAAGCTACCCAAGGAAATTCAGAAGAGTATTTTCCTTACTGATGTTAAACTTACTTGGGATGCGCAAGCTGGTGCATATCGGTATAAAGGATTCATCGGAGTGTCGTCTGTAGACAAGTATCAGGTCAATAAGATGGTCTATGGCCTAATTGAGTTGAAGAAGAAACGCAATGGCGATGAGCTTGGTCTTTATTTGGAGCCGAGCGATGATAGCTGGTTCTATTTCAATTATAAGCGCGGAATATTGGGAGCGTTCTCATCACATGATGATTTCAATGCTCAGATTCGTGATACCAAAGACGATGCGCGAACCAAGAAGGCTGAGAATGGTAAGCCGAAGATCACCTACGTGTTGAGCACGGCTATTCAGAGAAGAAACTTTGTGCGGTCTTTCGAAGAGGAGTGATTATTCAAAGGAACTTTATAAGTATATTTGCCGCCCCAAAAAAGGGATGGCTCTGTAGCTCAACTGGATAGAGCACCTCACTACGGATGAGGAGGTTTGGGGTTCGAATCCCTACAGGGTCACACCTAATGTTGTTAAGTCCTTGATTTTCAATTGAAAATCAAGGACTTTTCTTTTATGGGTGAAACATAGGTAAAACATTACACCAGTTCGCTCATAGAGCTGTTGCATTATCCGTCATGTTTAATGCAGTTGGTCGTTTGCCGAGAAATTGAATTGCTGCGTGAAGTGGCAATTCCAGAGTGTTTAATACACCTTGTGCAGTAAAGTTCATCAGTCATTCAATATTTTAACAATGAACTTATGAAAGAAGATCGTTGCATTGATTTACTTATTTTTCGTCCGAATGTCAGCGAATAGGTCGCTTTGTTCAACCAACCCCAAATGAGAACACTTATACTTTTCTTATTGCTTACGCTTTTTGTGGGAAACACCCACATTCAGGCACAGACTCAACCACAGGACACCTCCCTCTATTACTATTACAAAGGCGAGAAGATTTTTCTCGAGCGGGTACCAGAAGAACTGACAATTACGTTCCGCGAACCAACTTCTCTTAGTCAGGCAGTTGCAGCGTTAACGAAGAACGCTGAGAGGTTTGAATTTTCAATCGACTCTTCGCGGTTTGAAGATGGTGTCCTGACCATCGGTCTAAAGACACGGTTGACTTCGCTGGCAGGTCAAAGAATGCTCCAAAGAATGATGCGAGATGAAGCGATAAGCTCGGTATCATCCATCAGGAATGAAGTTCATCTTGAACTTAGGGAGTACTCATCGGTGTTTTATGGCGGTAAGGCTTTGAAGTTTTCTATTGACACCGACCACCTCTTTGTTTCCTTCAACAATCCAATGGATTTTGAGCGTTTTAAAACCAAAGGAGTGAAAGGGCTCGACCATTCCGTTGAGTGGACTTCGCTAAACTCAGCCAAGGCAAGACAGATACCATTGATATTTGACGGTCAAAGGGGGTATCTCGCAACAATGGCCAGACTGGAACATTTACAAGAGGTATCCTACATATCTCCTGTACTATTTGATGAAGATGGTGAAACTTTATGGCTATATGAGGATTTTTATGTGGAATTGGGCGCGCAGGGGAATCTTGATACATTGCTTCACTACGCGCAAGTTTTAGGGTTTTCTGTTTCGCATTGGAGAAATGATGTGTTCCGTTGTACAGTAGACAAATTCTCACTTGGTAATTCATTCGAGGTAGCACGATACCTATACAATCTTGATATATTCAATTTTGCCGAACCGGATTTTATTTTTCGGGTATATCCGACCAATGAACATTACAGTGAACAATGGGGACTAAACAATTCAGGAACAAATTATCCTGGATATGGATTCTCGTCCCCACCAACTGGTGACCCAAATGCTTCAATTCATGCTGAAGATGCATGGGCCTTGGTTGGGGGCGGGGATTCAGATCTGATTGTAGCGGTTTTAGACGTATTCCCATCACAAGCCTTGACACACCCTGATAACCCAATCGATTACTCTTATGATGCAACCCAGTCAAGTTTTCAAATAATAAATGATGATGAAGATCATGGTGCCCATGGAATTGCTTGTTCTGGAATAATTGCAGCTGACAACAATAACATAGGTACAAAAGGTGTAGCTTATCTGGTCAAGACTCTTGCAGTCAATGTTGCTTCTGAGTTAACCGCCAATGGTGGTTATGAAACTAGTCCGGCAATTATTGCAAATGCAATTAACTGGGCTTCGAACTTCAATTGTTCTGTTATTTCTTGTTCTAACAGATGGCCTTTTGAATATAGCTCATTGGTCAATCCTGCGATAAACAACGCGGTGAACAATGGACGTGACGGCAACGGGATTCCATTTCTGGCGAGTTCAGGTAATGATAACCTGGGCTCTGTTTACTATCCAGCATCTGCTGATGGTACTATCGCGGTTGGTGCTTCGACCATGTGTGATGAACGAAAAAGCCCAACCTCGTGTGACGGTGAAACCAGCTGGGGTAGTCACGGTGGTCCATCATTGGACGTGGTTGCCCCAGGCGTTAAAATTTACACAACAGACATTGTCGGATTCGGAGGCTATAATCCAGCATTCGGAATATTAGGAGATGGTGCCTATCATTCTCATTTTAGCGGCACTTCTGCCGCGTGTCCGATGGCCGCTGGCGTTATGGCCCTTATTCTATCGGCCAATCCCAACCTCACAGCCGACCAAGCACGTTACGTTTTAGAATCAACCTGCGACAAAGTCCGTCCTGACCTTTACGATTATAACACCACTATGCCCAATGGTGAGAGCTGGAATGAGGAAGTTGGTTATGGCCGTATCAATGCAGGCAGGGCTGTGGAAAAGGTTATCTACAACAGTTTCTGTCCTGAATTCGATTTCCCCATCATACCCAACACATCGTGGCAAACGCACCATTCAATAATTTACGATGATTACTGGAGTCTCTATCGCTTCACTGCAACAGCAGGTGAGACCTATGAGTTCAAAACGTGCTGTGGAGACGGAGCATCGTCAGATTTTTCTGCCATACTGGAGTTGTCTGATGGATCTTGCGAGTTTATTGCCAACGGGTCTTCTCAACTCACTTGGACAGCCAATTATTCGGGTAGTGTCTATCTCAAAATTCGCGCAAGCTCTGGAGATGGTCAATATACCATGGCATATAGACGGGTTCTTCCAGAACCGGAGCCTTGTACACTTTCTGTCTCTCCTTCGGTCTCGAGTACTTCAACCGGGTACAATGAAGGCTCCAATACCTTTACAGTGAATGCAACCGACAGTTGGAGCATCACCTCGCCCAACTGCAATTGGATAATTGGTATGGGCCCACTTTCGGGCTTTGGTACTGAGAACGTGACCGTGTACTACGGAGGAAATACCTCTCTCAGTAGTAGGCAGTGTGATTTCAGTGTGAGTTGTGGCGTCAGTTCTGCAACCTATTCGCTGGTTCAGGCAGGTCCTCAGCTTAGTCTGGGGTCACCTTCAAATGGAGCGACCGTTTCCTGTTCTTCAGGGGTAAACTTCAGTTGGTCTTCCAATGTCAGTCCTGTGGAATACCGCATACAGGTTTCCACCGTAAACGACTGGAATCCGGAAACAGGTTTCTCCAATCCGATCGTTAGCGTTAATACGGGCAGCAATGCATTCTTCAATTGGCAGGGGGCGTCATCGAGCACAACTTATTACTGGACCGTTCACGTGTACGATGCCGGAACCTATCTTACTTCTGATTATACTCAGCCAAGGGTTTTTACTACAGGTAATTGTGGTGGGGGTAGTGGAGGCTGTAGTGGCACCCCTCAGGTGCTGCTTCAAAGCCCCTCAGATTATACAGTATTTATGGGTTGTGCTGGTACGAGTATTCCATGGAGTTGGACCCCAGTTTCTGGATGTGCTGTAACGGAATACCAAATCGAGTTTGCTACACAACCTACATTTAACGGAAGTAATGTTGCTACTGAGACGGACAACTTTTTCACGTTCGTGTTCAATTCGGATTACACATCAAATGTGACCATTTACTGGCGGGTTAGAGGACGCAACCAAAATGGTTGGGGCAGTTGGAGTCAGACAGGAACATTCTACATCAATGCCTGTGGTGGAGTTGATTGTAATGACCCCTACGAATCGAATAACGACCCATCGATCGGTGATGATTACGAGATTTCTCCAGTGGTCTTTACGAATGACGAGTTCACATTTAAGACCAGTGGGGCGTGTACGGGTTACTCTGAAAGTAACGAACAGGACTATTTTAAGCTGTCGTTACCATCTGGGTATGACTACACGATAAGTTCAAGACTGCAGACGGCCTTCGGGTCCACTGATGGTATCAACTATTCTGGCTATACACAATACGCCTCTTGGTCATCTCAGACAGGGAACTGGTCAAATTGGGATACTCAACAACTTGCTAGTTTTTCGTTGAGCGATGGTGGTACCGCCTATTTTGTTGTTGGGGATTACTACAGCGACCCCAATTTCAGAGGTAGCTATTCATTGGAGGTGACAGTGACGAGGGTTGAACTTCCAAAGCCTGATCTCCGTCCCTATACCGCTAGTGGTTGGACAGCTCCAATTATTGCCTCCACCGTTACGGGAACCACTTACAGTTCGGGTGTGTACAATACGGATCAGGAGATCTTCATTGATATTGGGTTTTGGAACGCAAGCTCCTCCAGTTGCGGCCCCTTCGTTACAATGCTGTACTTGGACAATCAACCCCAATTTGGGGCTGCCCCCGGGGGGCTTGCGGGTTACGATGATGAATCGCTGATGGATATTTCCATTGGTAACCTATCTGCCGGGTATCATGAACTTAGATTGGTTGTGGATGCGAATTCTGAGGTCATTGAAAGCAATGAGTATAATAATGAATACTCTCTTGTGATATATGTGGATCAGGTGTTGCCTAACCTGCGGCCCTTCACACCATCAGGTTACTCATCACCTCTGGTAGTTTCCAACGTTAGCGGCACCACAACAGATGCAGTTGTTATTAACCAGTTGGACAATGTTTATCTCGACCTTTCTCAGATAAACGATGGATCGGTCAACGCATCGGCCTTTACATCAAAGCTTTATCTAGACAACGTTGAAATTCTTGATTGGGCCGGTGGTTCCGGTGGGCTACCTGCGGGCAACTATAATCTGTGGAATGACTATAGTTTAGGTAGCGTTTCGGCAGGATTGCACGAACTCAAGCTGGTTGTTGATGCAAACAATGCTGTTTCTGAATCCAATGAGTTGGACAATACCTATACAAGAACGTTCAATGTAAGTTGTCAGGCCCCCTCTCAGCCATCCTCCATATCAGGCAGCGGGGGAGCATGTCAAAATGATGTGTTCACATATTCGGTCTCCGAAGAACCGGGCATTGTTTACTCATGGTCGGTAAGCGGTGGACAGATCATATCCGGTCAGGGCAACCATATTATTGGGGTCATTTTTAACACACCTGGTAGCCAAGTGGTATCAGTTAGTGCTCTCAATAGCTGTGGTCAAAGTATTGTTCGTTCCATGAATGTTTTTGTGCATCCAACGATACCTACCACTTATCTGGTCGATACGATTTGTGCTGGGTCCAATTACGAAGGATATTACAGTTCTGGCAGTTATACTGACACCTATACGGCACAAAGTGGATGTGACAGTGTGCGCGTGTTAAACTTGACCGTCATGCCTAGCGTCAGTGCGGGATGGCAGTTGCAATCATCAGCTGCTGACATATATTGGAGGTCTGTATCATACGGAAACGGGCTATTCGTGGCTGTGGCAAACAGCGGATCGCAAGACGGAAGAATAATGACCAGTCCTGATGGCGCAAATTGGACATTGAGAACAAGCCCTGGAACTGGTTCATGGATGTCTGTATGCTACGGCAATGGGACATTTGTGGCTGTTGGCGTTGATAATGTAATGACAAGCAATGATGGTCTTACTTGGACTCTACGAACACCCGCTACAGACAATTTTTGGAAATCCGTTACTTATGGGAATGGACTTTTTGTTGCCGTAGCAAACTCTGGATCCGGGGACCGTATAATGACCAGCTCAGATGGTATTAATTGGGCCTCACAGGTGGTTCAGTATGATAAGGCATGGAATTCAGTTGTCTATGGAAGTGGTCGCTTTGTTGCGGTTTGTGGAACCACATTGGGAAGCCAAGTTCTGACAAGTACTGATGGAATCACCTGGAGCTTTTATAACAGCTCGGTAACACGCAATTGGAGATCTGTTACATATGGCAACGGGCTATTTGTTGCAGTTGCAAACAGTGGCACTAACGATAGGGTAATGACCAGTTCTAATGGAATCAATTGGACCACCAGACTCGCTGCTACCGACAATAATTGGGAATCTGTTACATATGGTAACGGTAGGTTTGTGGCAGTGGCCGCATCTGGATCAGGCAATAGGGTAATGACCAGCCCCAATGGCATCAATTGGACATTGGGTGTATCGGCAGCCGACAACAATTGGGAATCTGTAGTATATGGTAATGACCTTTTCGTGGCTGTTGGTAGTACTGGTTCAGGTAATAGGGTCATGGTCTTTACCTTCCCGATTGTAGATACAAGAACATCCTGTGGACCATTCACATGGATAGACGGCAATACATATTCACAAAACAACACCACGGCCACCCAATTATTGACCAGCACATTCGGCTGTGATTCATTGGTTCAGTTGAACCTCACTGTAAGTGCGCCTGTGAGTACATCTTTCGCCCAGACTATCTGCGCGGGGGAAAGCTACGAGGGCTATTCTATAGCAGGTATTTATACCGATACTTTTACTGCAAATAATGGCTGTGATAGTATCCGAACGGTCAATCTTAGTGTACTTCCTTCATACACTACATCTCATGCAGATACGATATGTGCTACAGAAACATTCAATGGTTATTCCAACTCGGGCATCTATACGGACACATTGATAGCTGTCAATGGGTGCGACAGTATCAGAACACTTGATTTGACTGTTTTGCCGCTCAGTGATTGTTTCAGTCTTTGCCCGGATGGAATTGTTGTTGATTGCTCAAATTTAATCCTCCACCAGAATGGCCCCGTGGCAACTGACGAAGGAGTTGCCTTTGAGGGTTTTGACGCAAGCACCTTACAAACATCGTTGGGGCATAATTTTTTGGGTTCGAATGCTACGCAAGGTTCATTTATGGTTGCGGATGATTTCGTGGTTACGAATCCAACTGGGTGGGTTCTTAACGAAGTTGTTCTATTCGGGTACCAAACCGGTTCAAGTTTCACGTCCACGATAACTGGGTTGTATGTGCGTATTTGGGATGATATTCCGGGGGTCGGCAACGTGATTTTTGGTGACCTCGCCACAAATATCCTTTCCTCATCCGAATGGACCGGAGTGTATCGGGCGTCAGAACAAAACATTAGTAGTACCCAGAGACCCATTATGCGGGTACATGGTTCATTACCTAATCTGCAACTGCCCCAAGGCACTTATTGGCTGGAGTGGTCGCTTCAGGGATCCCTAAATGCACCCGTGTGGGTGCCAGCACTTTCACAACATAATGTTGCCGTTACTGGTAATGGCCTAATTTCTTCAAGTACTAGCAATACCTACACTCCGACAACACATAACAATGGAGACACTTATGGGCTGTCGTTCCAACTTCTTGGAAATGAGCAGATGGTGTTTTCTACAACTGAGTTTGGCTGTACAGCAAACATTCAATTACCAACACCTTCCATACTTGAATGTCGGAATGCCGCTTTGGTCAACAGTTTCAACGGGACGGATAATGCATCTGGCATATATCCCGTTGGTCTGACAACTGTGTTATGGGAAGTTACTGACCCACAGGGAATACAATCTACCTGTAGCTTTGATGTTCAGGTTGATTTGACCGATTCCTTATCCGTATCGCCACCAGTAAGTATGGGAGATGTGTCATTCTGTTCTGGCTCACCAACCGTTGCGCTCTCCGTTACCCCTCCGCAAGGGGCCACGGTAGATTGGTACGATGCAAACGAAACTCTTGTTGCCTCAAGCACGAATTCGTTCACACCAACAACCTCTGGGGTGTATTTCGCAGAGTCCCGAGTGCACAGTGAACTATCTGTAGGAGATTATTATGAAGGCGGGATAATCGCACACATTTTACAACCTGGAGATATTGGGTATGTTCAGGGTGAGGTAAATGGGTTTATTGTTTCAGATTCTGATTTGGGATTGGCAGAGTGGGGATGTGGTGGAACTTTGGCTGGAGGGACACTCCTTACTTTAGGTTCAGGTAAAGACAATACTGAATCTATTCTAAGTTTTCATGATAATTTAACAGATTACTACACCAATCCTACTCAATGTCATGTTGAAAATGATGGAACGGTAGCTGCAAAACTTGTAGCGGATACGGTCATTGGTGGTTACGATGACTGGTATTTGCCGAGTAAAGATGAGCTGAATAAGTTGTTCATGAATCTTCATGCTCAGAGTATCGGTGATTTTCAGAAGAACACTTATTATAGCTCCAGTGAGACCAGTGCAACTGGGGCCGCGGGTCAGGTTTTTGGTACTTTTCTTTCTTTCGGTCCTGGAGACCAGATTAACTTTACCAAATATGGTGCTCATGGCATCCGGGCTGTACGATCATTCAGAACAACTGGTATTGGCTGTACAAGTGAAAACAGAACTCCTGTAGAATTACATGAAATTCCCGCAATCACTTCCAATGTCACGCAGAGCATCTGCACAGGGCAGAGTTTTGAGGGGTATTCTGCCACAGGTACCTACACGGACACGTTCATCTCACAGGGCGGTTGTGACAGTACGCGCACACTCGACCTGACGGTTGTCCCTGCCATCACCAGTGCGTTTGCCGAGACCATCTGCACGGGTCAGAGCTTCGAGGGATACACGTCCACGGGCATTTACACGGACACGTTCATCTCACAGGGCGGTTGTGACAGTACCCGAACACTCGACCTGACGGTTGTCCCTGCCATCACCAGTTCGTTTGCCGAGACCATCTGCACGGGTGAGAGCTTCGAGGGATACACGTCCACGGGCATTTACACGGACACGTTCATCTCACAGGGCGGTTGTGACAGTACGCGAACGCTCGACCTGACAGTACACAACCTTCCTTCAGCGCCTGTAATTACCGATTTAGGCGGTTACTTGCAATCATCTTATGCAACCGGTAACCAGTGGTACTTGAATGGGCAGGAATTATCTGGAGAAACAGGACAGGTATTGAACAATCCCACCTCAGGTAGCTACACCGTGGAATATACTGACGCTAATGGTTGTACTGAAATTTCAAGCCCAGTGGTTGTGATGGTTACTGGATTGTCAGACATGAACAGTACTGGTTTGATTGAGGTGTATCCGAATCCAAATAGCGGGTCGTTTTTAGTCAATACGGGAACGTTAGAGGTTAGGGAAATCAGAGTGTTTAATTCGTTAGGAAAATTGGTTGAATTCAAATCTGACCTATCGTCACAATCGGGAGGTTCTTATGATTTCTATCTCAATGCAGCAGGGGTTTACTCCATTGTTATTGTTGGCGAATCTGAAGTTTACGCAAAAAAGGTTGTGGTTAATTAATCAGGGATAGCCTAATTATACATTTCGGAGCAGCCCAACGCAAAAGCACCCAAAATTTTCTTCCGTTGTTGTAAGCAGATAGCTTCGTGTAACTAATTGTTACAACGATGGCAAAACTTGTTACAACCAAAGAGAAGTACGGGATTTCGGTAGCAACCCGAATTGACCCGGAAATGGCCCACCAAATTTCAGAGAGAGCCGAACGGCTTGGTGTCAGCTTTGCAAAAATGTTAGGCATTCTTGTGTCTAAAGGTTTTAACCCTCAGGAACCTATTTACATTGAGAACAGGGAAGAGGAGGAGCGGCTGAATAATCGGATTTCAGAATTGGAATCAGAAGTAGAAGAACTTCGAGATGATATCGATGAGCAGTCACAACTATACAGAAACACCGCTGCTGAGCTTATCAATCAAGTAGCAGTCAATGACACAGAGAAAATCGCGTATTCCGAACTGTATAATCAAATTCTAAATGAGCAACGAGATGGATTTTAATGAACAAGGCTCAGCGGAGCTGGCCCAACCAAGATACACTAATGAACAGATTGCAATTGCCATCGGAATTGGTTTCATAGGCATAGTGGTGTTTTATATCCTTAGGAGGATGATTCGCTCTGGCAGTACAAGTGCAATTAAGGTAGTTGCCGAGGAATCTGTGAAGTCTGCCTTGAGTGCCGCGGACATTGCCGCGATGCTCCACGGATAAACGTTACCCCACCAACGGCCAATCCTTGTACTGACCTTCGGCCTGTTCGATGACTTCTTTTAGGATTCTGTCCAGTTCGGAGAACGGGACTTTTCCTTTCAATTCCTTTTTAACGGCCAGACGGATGGCCGCTTTGGCGTTTCCTTTCTTGGTCCAGTCGAGTTCGAGGTTCTTTTTGAGGGAATCGACCACGCGATGCACCAAGTCTTGGATGGGGCCCTGCTCGTTGAGGATGCTGCAGTTGGCTGATAGCAGGTCGTAGAAGGCCAGTTCATCTTCGGTAAGACCGAGCTGCTTGGTGCGGATGTCATCCTGCCTCAGTTCTTCAGCAAGTTCGAGCAGGTGTTTGATGGCCGCTATGCTGTCCAGACTGTTCTGGTGGTATTTGCTCAGGGTTTTCTCCAACTCTGCTTTGAGGTTGGTCATGCGTTGGATGTTCTTACTCATGCGCACCTTTATCTCATCGTTGATGATGCGCCTCAGCAGTTCCACCTTGATGTTCTCCTCGCCCTTATCCTTCACCATGGCCTGAAAGCGGTCGTCCACAATGGAGATATCTATCTCATCAAGGTCGTACATGGCAGCAAGGTCAACAATGGCGTTGGCCTCCAACGATTTGCTGATAAGGTCTTTGATGCGCTCATTCTCCTTGCGCGACCTTCCGGGTGGAAACTTGATTTTGCGCACCGTTTCTCGGATCCGCTGCACCACGGCCACATCTTCCTGAATCTCCCAGATGCGTGGGTCGGAGTTGGTCATGGCCACAAGGTCGGTTAGCTTGCGTTCTTCACGTAGAAAGTTCTCCGTGGTATTGTCGTTCACCATCAGGTCGTTGACCACCTTATTTGACCACGACATTTTCTGTGCTGCTGTCATGGCAGTCAATTCCTCAATGGTAAAACCGCCCATCAGACTTTTTACGGTTGCCAACTGCTCCAAGCACAGTTCCACGGCAGCATCAATATCAATGGTGGGTTTGCCTTGGCCTCCACCACCCGTGTATTTCTTAGTGGCTTTGGCAAGTAACCCTGAAATGCCGATGAAATCCACCACCAGACCGTTGGGCTTGTCCTGAAACACGCGGTTTACGCGGGCAATGGCCTGCATCAGGTTGTGGCCTTTCATGATCTTGTCCACGTACATGGTATGCGCGCAGGGCGCATCGAAACCCGTAAGCCACATATCGCGCACAATCACCATTTTCAATGGGTCGTCCGGATTGCGGAAGCGTTTCTTGATGGCCTCCATGGCATCTTTGGTGCGCATGTGCGGATTCCATTCCTTGGGGTCTTTGCAGGGGTTGCTGGTCATAATGACAGCAATCTCCGGGCAGCCGTCCAACGCCATCAGTGCATCGTACATCTTTACGCAGTTTCTGCGGCTCATGCATACCACCATGGCCTTGCCATCGAGCGACTTGGTGCGCTCGGTGAAATGCTCCAGAATGTCCTTGGCCACGCGCTCCACACGGTCTTTTGCACCTGCGGCATCCTCTATGGCCGCCCATACGGCATTGGTGGCCGATTCTTCCGTTTCGGTCACTTCCTCCAGCTCTTCGGTGAACTCTGCCTTGATGTTGAGCGGCACCATCTTGGGCTCGTAATGGATGGGCACGGTAGCACCATCTTCCACGGCCTGTTTGATGTCGTAGGTATGGATGGTTGTTCCGAATACCTGTTGCGTATCGGCATCCTTGCTATCAACGGGTGTTCCTGTAAAGCCAATGAACGAAGCATTGGGCAATGCCCTGCGGATGTTCTGCGCAAAGCCACCATCCTTAAAGCCGTATTGGGTGCGGTGGGCTTCATCGGCCATCACAATGATGTTGTAACGCTCTGATAGCACAGGGTGCTCCACCTCTTTGCCTTCTTCCAATTCCTTCAATCGGAATTTCTCAATGGTGGTAAAGACCACGCCTCCACCATCGGTGCTGAGCAGGGCGCGCAGCTCGTCTGTGGATGTGGCGTGTTGCACATCGCCCACTAGGTCTTTGGCCAGTACGA
Source organism: Flavobacteriales bacterium (assembly GCA_020635535.1). Taxonomy (GTDB): domain Bacteria; phylum Bacteroidota; class Bacteroidia; order UBA10329; family UBA10329; genus UBA10329. The sequence continues at coordinate 36,655 of JACJZP010000013.1, forward strand.
AGTTGTCGTACAACTGCTCGTCAAGGTCGGAGCGGTCTACCTGAATGACAATGGTGGGGTTCTTCAGTTCGGGGCGCTGGCGCAAGATGCCCGTAAGAATGGCCATGCTGATGCTCTTGCCGCTGCCCTGTGTGTGCCAGATAACGCCCAAGCGGCCATCGCCCTGCGGTTTGATGTTCTGCACGGCACTGATAACCGCCTTGTTGATGCCCCAGAACTGGTGGTACTTGGCGCCTTTCTTTATGAGTTTGCCGTTGTGGTCTTCATGAAAGATGAAGTGCTGCACGTAATTGAGCAGCGTTTCCTTGGGGAACAGCCCGTTGATGAGCGTTTCCAATTGCAGGTCCTTGTTTTGCTCGGTATCGTCTCCGTGCAGGCTCTTCCATGGTGCATACCACTCCATGCTGCTGCTGAACATGCCATGCAATGCCTCGCGGCCATCGCTTACCACGCAGAGGGCGTTGTAATCGAACAACTGCGGAATATCGAGCACGTAATGCTCTATCTGCTGGTGGGCATTGTCGATGCCCACATTGGCATCGAAGGGGTTCTTGAACTCAAAGACCACCAGCGGCAGACCGTTGATGTAAATAAGCAGGTCGGTTCTGCGGGTGTTCTTGCCGATGATGGTCACCTCATCGGTACACACAAAGGTGTTGTGCTGCGGTTGGGCGTAATTGATGGGGTACAGATGCTCGGCCTTCTCGTTGCCCTGTGCGTCTTTCCATGCTATGTCTATGCCCTGCGTGAGTTTGCGGTGGAACTCGCGGTTGCGGTGCTCCACATCCATGCCCTCGTGTTGGGTAAAGATGGCCATGGCCTCGTTAATGGCCGTGGGCGGCACGTGCGGGTACGTGCGCTGCAAATGGCTGCGAAGCTCTTCCTGCAACACCACCTTTTTAAGGTCTCTTTTGAGTGCATTGCCCTCTTGGTAGGTGTAGCCCAATGCCTGCAACCACTCTATGGCGGCCTTTTGCACGGTATGTTCCAGCAGGGTGCTCATAGGGCGTTGGCCACGGTTTGCTCCGCATCTTTTACACGTACCTCGCCACTGATGAGTTTGGGGAGAAGCGTGTCGCGGAGTTTTGATAGGGCTTTATTCTCTGAGAGATTTGAGTAAGTCTTCTGTAAAACAGGATATACCTGAGTGTTCAAAGCGCTAAGTTGTTCCTTAGGCGGAACTGGGATAGCAAACTCATAAATGCGAGACGGAGAAGTATGCGAAACTGTTGAGCCTGTTTTCGAACCTCTGATGTATTCTCGAAAATCGTGTGAGTTGGCAATCAGGTACATTATCTCGTTTGTCAAGTACGACTGTTGTTGAACCAGGCCGAGGCGCTGATTGTGTAAATAGTGGAAGTCCTCGTCAGGTATAATTGCTGGAGCACCAAGAATTGCGCAGTCTTGTGTTAAATCCGTTAGAGCAAGAATCAGATCACCTTGGTTAAGAATGTACTCTTCAGGAAAATCTCCAGAGTAGAATTTCTGTTTTCCCCAATTGAATTTTATTCCGCCTGATGCTTCGAAGTTACCTGGGGTAAGAAGAAGCTCCTTTCGTTCTTCCTGAGTGAACTGTTTTCCTTTAAAGGCAAACCCATGCTTTATATGAATAAGTTCACCAAGCTTTTTAACCTCCCACCCCTTGGGAATGCTGCCCAACTCGGAGTCGATGAACTCTTGGTGTTGGAAGGGGCCGAAATCGACAAACCAATGCTTGTAGAGGGCCATGGCCATTTCCTCCAAGGTGAAGTTCATGGCCAGGTTGTTCTCGATCTTGTCGTCTATGGCCGAGAGAATGGAGGCAATGGCTTTTTGTTCAGGGAGGGGTGGAACGGGAACATCAATATCCTGAATACTGTACAGAGGTAACTTCGGCTGAGTTGAACTAACAACCCCCTTGGCCATTTCATGCTGGCCTTCTGATGACGTTAAAAAGTAGAAAAGATACTTTGGGTCGAGATTCGACAAATCAGTAATCTTATTGCAATTCTCCGTCAGATTAGATCCGTCTAAATCCGAGTTGACAAAAGCCACATTGCCGATTGTACCAACAACTGAAACAATAACATCTTCTGTGTTGACTATATATCTGGAAATTTTTGGAAATACTTCTTCAGGCACATAAAGCAGTGCAGACTTATCAATTGTACGAGTTCCCATATCTCGCACTCTGATATACGGATGGTTGGTTTTGAACCCGACCAAATCCGTGCCCTTTGGCATTCGCTTTCCACCTTTGATAGAAGCAACTTCACCGAGCTTACATGTCTTCCAGTTTTGGGGCATTAGCTTACACTATGGTCAAATCATAAACTGAGTTTAGTAAATCCTTGTGCGCTTGAAACACCAGGCCATGTATAGGTATCATATTGGTATAGTCATTCACCAATTTCCCTGAGATGAATTCATCTGAGTCATCTGTAGTGACGGGAACGATCTCAATACCTAAATGAGCCTCCAAAGCCTTCACGTATTTGCGAATATGCCACTTGTTCATAATGTATTTCAGTGTATCTCTGTTCGCTGTTGCATCGAGTAGCATTTGGTTGTAAAGTGTGCCACTCATTTCCGGTCGATTGCGCTTTTGACTTTCAAATTTCACTTCCAGCTGTTGATATTCAGCTGACCCTATGTCACGTAGGTCCGAAAGCAAACCATCAAAGTAGTTCTCAGAAAATGTCCTTATATCAGCAACTGGCCTAGTTGATTTAAAAGCCAAGTAATCATATAGCACGTTCAAATCACTAAAAAGAGTGGATTCCAAGCAATATCCATCATGAGAGATCGCCTTTGACCCTGCACCAAGTCTTCCTACCAAATTGATGTTTAATTGATTGTTGTCGGTCACTTTGGTGAAGTCCTTGTCTGTAATTACCATGTAAGACTTATCCCGAAACAGTTGTGAAAGTGTTCTTTTGTTGTTATCAATCTTGGTTACCAGATTATCCTTTCCCCGAATCTGGAAGTACTGACAAATCGATGGGGAAGAGCCAGTTGGTATGAGGTTAGCCTCTTCATACTTTTTTAAGAACAACTCAATATTCTCTTTGTCATCAGTTCCTTCGACAAATACAACTTTACTAGAATGATTGAGTTTTTCTAAAGCAATAATCGGGTTACCGAAGTCTCTTTTGATTAAATCAAAATCGCCTAACGGTCTCAATTCACCAATAGATTTCGCATCGGAATTCAAATAAAAGAGTTCACCATTCTGTACTTCACTTACAAAAATGTCGTTGTGGGAAATAATGAAGGTTTGATTATCTGTTAGCTCCTTTATTTTACCAATGAGGCGTTTTTGTAAAGCCGCATGTATGTGACTGTCCGGTTCATCGATTAATAGGATGTTCAATTCCGCAGCTAAGTAGTTAATGGTGGCAAAGATCTCAGTTACCTGAACCACCCCACTGCCCTGCATATACAATTCTCTTCCCCGACCTGTACCGTTTATCCTTAAATCTATGTGTTCATCAGTTTCCCTTCTGGACCTATTCGCCACCTGAAACTCGATAGTTTTGTTGAGTACATGCGAGACTTGTTCGTTAAGAACGACAATATTTTGATGTTTCATGATTTTATTCCTCAAGACCTCTTGGGACTTGCCTCGCATCATCTTTTTGTCGACTTGTCCCTTATTCATGAAAGGTTCCTGCGCTAAAACACTAGCGACAGGGCTGGTCTGATAAAGGAATATCGCGTTGTCTAAGCGAATACCATGATGTTGCATGCGTCTGGCAAAATCCTGAAACGGTGGATTTCGACTTTTGAGTATTCGATAGTAGGCATTTGAAATTCGTTGTGGCCGGTTAATCCTAAACACCAGCTCAAATTCATCCCCATCTTTACAAAGCGTCAACCCAATCTGGCATTCATTCGGAGCTTCTCTGAATAAGTCTAAATCATCGTTTAAACGTAGAAAGTTCAAGTCTTTGTAGGCCATGTATAAGTTGTTCCCCGCATAGAACTGCCTTCTGTTTTGCTGTATGTAAAGGTGATAACACCGATGCCATAGCTGTAGCGCCTCAAATACGGTGGTTTTTCCTTGACTATTCTCACCAATAATGACATTGAAGTTTTCATTTGGATAGATTTCAAGTTTGCGTATGCACTTGAAGTTTTCAATCAGAATCTTTGAAATATGCATGTAATTAGGGGTTGGTTCAATTTTGAATCTTATAACCTGAGAAGTTTATGTTCTCTCAAAATTTTCAAGTATCCGTTTCTTCAATTCATCCCCTTTTTCAAACTGCTGGGTAAGGGTGGCTTTGGCTCAAAAGGTTCACGGTTACTTTTATCATCATGTCTTTGTCGGCTGGGTTGCTCTGTGCGATCATCAGCGTAAGCGCAACAAGTGTGTTGTCATCAATAAGTCTTTGCCCATGACCATCGTACAGCAGGCCATTGCGTTCTAAGAACCAGACAAAAATGAATGCTGCAATGCGTTTGTTGCCATCCGTAAACGAATGGTTTTTGACAACGAAGTAGAGTAGGTTTGCGGCTTTCTCTTCTGTTGTAGGGTAGAGGTCTTTGCCTCCGAAGGTCTGGTAAATGGTGTCTAGAGAGCTTTTGAACGAGCTATCTTTTTCTTGGCCGAAAAGGCCTTTAAACTGTGTTTGCTTACCCAATTCCTGTATGGCTATTTTTGCTTCGGCATAGTCGATTCTCACTACTTCTTCGTTACCCTTTTCGGGCAATTTTAGGCGTTGGTGGTCGTAGTCGTCCAACAGGTCCAATGCTGTGGCGTAGGCGGTAATAACCTTAATTAGCCCTTGCGATTCGTCTGGTTCTAGCGTGTAAGAAGAAATTACCTTGCCTTGCAATTGAGCCAACTTCTTGAATTCCTGTAGTTGTTGCTGGCTCTCCTGTAGGCGCTTTTCGTTAACCGCATAACCCTTTAGCAGATAATCTCTGAGTACGTTGTTTGACCAAATTCTGAACTGTGTGCCCCTTTGTGATTTTACGCGATACCCTACTGATATAATGACATCCAGATTGTAGCTCTTTGTTCTATATTTTTTGCCATCGGAGGCAGTTATCAAGGATTCCTTGACAACTGAACCAGCATTCAATTCACCTTCTCTGAAACAGTTGTTTATGTGCAAGCTGATGTTCTGTTTGGTCTGTTCAAAAAGCTCAGCCATTTGGTTTTGGGTGAGCCAAACGGTTTCGCCATCAAACTGAACCCGAACCTCTACCGAATCATCAGGCGTGTTGTATATGATCACTTCTTCCATCCGATCGTTTGTCGCACTATAACTTTTCGAAATTAGCCAGTATCTGTCTCTTCAATTCCTCCCCTTTTTCAAACTGCTGGGTAAGGGTGGCTTTGAGGGTTTCCATTTTTTCTTCAAATGGAATGCCGTCATCCTCTTCGGCTTCGGTGCCCACGTAGATGCCCGGGGTCAGTTTGTAGTCCTGTGCCTGCACTTCTTGCAGGGTGGCGGAGCGGCAGAAGCCGTCTTGGTCTGTATAAGGTTGAGATTGCCCCCCTGACGTTTCGAGAGCCTCAACGTCCGCTTCAGGGCTCGTGCGCCATGCGTGATAGGTGTCGGCAATGCGGGCAATGTCGGTATCGGTAAATACGCGCAGCTTGCGGCTGGCCATGGTGCCCATTTTGCTGGCATCAATAAAGAGTATCTCATCCATACGCTGGCGGTGGGTGCCATCCTTGCCATCGCGGTTCTTGCTCAGTATAAAGAGGCAAGCGGGGATGCCTGTGGTAAGGAAGAGCTTATCGGGCAGGCGCACAATGGCATCTATCATACCGTTATCTACCATGTGCTGACGCACGGCCTTCTCGCCACTGCTGTTGGAGGTCATGGCGCCATTGGCCATTACGATGCCTGCGGTGCCTGTATCACTGAGGTGGTGCCAGAAGGTCTGCATCCACATGTAGTTGGCGTTGCCATCGGTGGTAAAGGTTTCGCGCGGGCCAAAGAGGCGCGGGTCGTTCTCGGGCAGGTCTTCGGGGTGCCAGCCACTTACATTGAAGGGTGGGTTGGCTATCACGTAGTCGGCCTTCAGGTCGGGGAACTTGTCATCAAGCAAAGAGTTGCCCAGTTTGATGTCGAAACTAAGGTTGCGCAACATGAGGTTCATGAGGCACAGGCGCAGGGTCTGCGCGGTGCGCTCCTGCCCGTAAATAGAGATGTTGCTTTTGCTGCCGCCATGCTCGTTGATGAACTTGAGGCTTTGCACAAACATGCCCCCGCTACCACAGGCCGGGTCGAAAATGCGGCCTTCGTAAGGCTCCAGCATTTCTACCAACAGGCGCACAATGCTGCCCGGGGTGAAGAACTGCCCTGCACCGCTGCCTTCGGCCATGGCAAATTTGCCGATGTAGTATTCGTAAATGCGGCCAAGGATGTCGCTTTCGGGGTTCTCCTTCTCCGAGAACTTGGGGTGGCTGAGCAGGTTGATGATGCCAGCGGTCTGCTTGGCTGAAAGTTCGCTCTTGACAAAAATCCTTGGTAGCAGGTTCTGCAACTGCGGGTTGTATTCGGTAAGCAGTCCTTGGAGCATGTCGAAGGCATCATCCACCAATACCTTGATGTTGTCCTGCTCGGCATTGTCCTTCAGGTATTGCCATGACGCCTTTTCGGGTATGACGAACGCATTCTTAGCGCGGTACTCGTCTGCGTCTTCCAACACGTAGTTTATCTCATCGGTATCGATGGTGTAGCGGTCAGACTTCGGGTCGTTGAGCTGCGCTTGCAGTTCTTCCTTCACCACATCGTGGCGTTCGCTGAGGTGCTTGAGGAACACCAGCGGCAGGATGTAGTTTTTGTAGTTGTTCTCCGATACGGCACCGCGCAACTCATTGGCGGCATCCCAGAGTTCTTTTTCAAAGTTGATGTCTGCTTTGGGCATTTGTCACAATTGGAAAGACCAATGTAACCCGTTTTTGACAACGCGCAAACCAATTGTTACAATTGTTGCAGGTTCAAGCTGCTGTTAAGGGAAGTGGATCTCTCCCAGCGCATGCAATACTTCAGAAGGGTTCATTCCAAGCCAAAAATTTGACTCTGGAGTGGTAGGGTCCAAGTTGGTATTCAGATCAAGGATGTAATCTGCCAGGTCCAGACCTTGTTGTCTTTCGCTAGCGCTTGCATGCTTTTCAAGCGTGTCGGCAACACGGACTGATCTTGCGTGAACAAGCGTTGCTTTGTGGTTCCAGCCATCAAACGCTCCAAGATCCGGAAATAGGACAACGTGCCTGTCTGAAAACAGGCCAGAACTGGAATTCAATTGATGTAACGTTTTGCTGCCCGATGCAAGCCAAACAAAATCTGGAAATTGGATAGAAGCAATAATGGCGGTCTTTTCACTCTCTACAATTGCGACCACCTTATCGGGGAATTTTTGTAACAAGTGCTCCCCAAAGAAGCATTGCTTTAGATTGAAGTTTTGAAGGTGTAGTTCTGAATGCACCCAACAAATATGATTGTGCGGTTCCTTGACCCTTTTGCCGGTTGATTCGTAGAGCATGATTTTGCCAGTACGGACTTTAGATCCATGATCAACTTGCCAGAAAACTGTTGCGCCCGACCACTTTTTTGACGCACCGATCATGTATAGTTCGAGAGCCTCGTTCACCAGTTGCTTATCAAACCTGGAATAAAGGAATTCAGTGAGGTTGTTTTTGCGGTTTAACGTTGGGACTACGCGTTTCCAGTCGATTGTGTCAATTGCTCTGTTTGAAGGTTTTCCAGTTGTAACAAGTCTGTGGCCTTCTGCGAAAGCGGTTTCTTGGTAGGGGTTTAGGTGGTAACCGCAATTTACCTCTCTGTCACATCGTCCGAATTTGTATTCCAAATATTCATTGGTCTGAGAGTCTTTGTAGCGCACATATCTCCTTTTGTTACAATGAGGACAGTGGTGTTTTTTGCTGCCTTTTTCGAGTTGGTATATGAACGCTTCAGCCATTGCTTACGGATGTTTACAATTACAAAGTCCCTATATGGCCGTTGTAAATTGTAAACATTGATTCAGCTCTTTGTAACAGGGGAAAGTTTCAGCCAAACAGTTCGCCCAATTTTGTAGTCATCTAGCCTTTTGGTGGATTGATCTTCCTTTGCAACGATAGGAGTCTGGTCTTCAATGAGGTGATCAAGGCGTTCTCGGATGGTGTTTTCACTACATATGAACGATTCAGCGAGAATCGAAATCAAATCAGTTTTCTTGATGTCTTTCTTTTTGTTCATGAGTACCCGAACGGCTTCTTTAACACCTTCTATTGGTGCCTTCAGTTGTCGCTCCTGTCTTGTCTGAACAATTTCATCTTCGCTTGCCGGTATTAGAGTGTGCTGCTCCTGGCAATATTTGACAAACAGGTCTGGGTGTCGTTGTGATCTTCTGCATTTCAGATAACTGATTTTGATGATGTCCGATTCTCCAGAGGAATTGTCTGCGCGAGAAATCTGCATGACGGTTGACGCTTTATTGGAAAGCTCTGTTCCAAGATGCCCTCTTGCTTTTTGACTATTAGGGTTTTCGTGTATTACTGCCACAAACGTTGCGTTGTGGTTGTTTACCGTACTATTCATCATATCAATCAGCTGGAGGCTGTCCTCGGCATTATTGAAGTCAGAAACACAATCTGATAATACGTCCAGAATAACTACAATGTGGTTTTTAGAGCTATGTCTAATGTATTCAAGAAACTCATGGAGTGCTTCAAATCGTTCCGATCTCTTAAAGTCCAATAAGGATGAGTATCTCAGATTGGGAATGTCCTCCGTGGTTTTGATGCCACATAATTTCTGGATTGATTGTATAGCGGCTGCAAACTGATCTTTCCAGTTTCGTTCAGTGTCCAGATAAATGACATCAATAGGAGAATTCTTGTTGCCTCTAAAACCAACCGAGGAGCCCCCTGATAGAAGCGAAACACATATGATTTCAGCTAACCGGCTTTTATGTACGCCATGCTGCCCTTGAATAACGCTTATGGTGTTGGGAAATATCACAGGTAATTCTTCCCAAGTAATCAGCGGTGGAGCAAACCTGATGTTCGATTTTTTGGTTTCTCTTATTAGCTCTTCTGTCTTTAGTAGTTTTAGAAGCTTTTCTGAATGAGTAGGTGAGGAGTAGCTATTAACATCCTTGGCCAGTTCTTCCATGTTTTTCAAAGGTTCAGACATTACTTGAAAGCTTGACGTTTGTGGTCATTCAGAAGTTTGTGGACATCCGAAAGTCGATAGTAAACTTTGGAGCCTATCTGAGAGAAGGATACTAACCCCTGATCTCGATAGGACTGAGCCGTCCGTTTTGAGATTTTCAGGAGTTGGCAGAACTCCTGATTGTCGAGCCAGACATTTTCTGGGTCTGGTTCGTTTTCGAGTGCCTTTTTCTCGATTTCTTCAAGCCTTGTTAGAATAGCTTGAAATGCATCTGATTGTATTGTAATTACTTCCATGACTCAATGTTTTAATGAAACGTTGAGCAAATTTTGGAAGAAGAAGGAAGGAGGTTTTTGGGTAGAAAAAATATTCTTTACAAGGTTTCTACCCAATCATTTATCGAATTCGTTCATTTTGTGTTTGAACACGTCAGCAAAATATGCCTTACGTGAACTGTAACTTGCAAGATCTTCAGTTTGTCTTTTAAGGAACTCGTCTTCGCTCATCGCGTATTTTGAATCAACTAGTGATACTAATAGGCCAGTTATCCCTCGAGCCTCGTTTGTGCTCCTTGCGATTTCGTTGTTAACCAGAAACCTGTAGACGATATGCATCATCCTGTCTTTTCGTAATCGAAAAAACTTTGAGGGACTTCGGTTCATCTGATTTTCCAAATCTGGATTATTCAAGTGTCTGTACAAGGCTTCGTTTAGTTCGGGTAATTTTCTGAGCGCATTAGTTAATGGAAGTAAAGCTCTTGAGGTTGAAACATTGAATGACTTGGTATCATAATAAGTATCCTCCAAAAACCTTGGGTCGAATCCAACATCTCGTTTTTTCTGATTCGGTTCCTTGAGGTTTGGCAGGCTTTGGGTTTTATAGTCTTTATGTTTTCCCAGCTTAAGACTGATGTTGACAATTTCTACTCCGTGTTCATTCAAATGTTCGAAGGCGTTGCGCAGGGAAATAGTATTCTCTGCAACGATATGGTTATCATTGCCAAGTACATTGAAGTTTGTACGCCTAAAGTTTGACAAAGGCACACATAGATCATCGACATAGCTATGGTCAATAGATTGTTCTTTGCATAATTCAAGAACAGCCGAATACAAACCTTCCTCGACCCAGTAGTTGGAATAGAATTCAAACAGTACAGGGTTGTTTGTGAAATACGGGTCTTTCAACTCATCAACGATTCTCATTCCAAGCACAGGTTCCCAGTATTCTACATCTGGAAATATTTTGTGTCCCTTGATTTTAGGCTTTGCCTTGGCTTTGTCTTCGAATTCTACATCGACTTCTCCTTGGAAAAAATCGAGTCTATATATTGAGCTTTTCTCGGTTGGTTCTTCTTTATTCATCATTTCAATCGTTGAATAGATCAATAGCACTATCAAGATCCGCGTTTACAATTTTGGCGTAGACCTGAGTTGTTCGGATGGATTTATGGCCAAGTAGTTTTGAAACATGTTCAATTCGCATGCCTCTTCGGAGCATTCGAGTAGCCCATGTGTGTCTTGACATATGAAAATGTAGATGCTTCTCAATACCTGCTTTCTTAGCTATTTCCCCCAAATTCTTATTGACATAGGCATTCGCGGATGAGGTGTGTCTAAGAACTACTTTGTCATTCTGCAGGTCAGTTGTCTCTGGTATCAATCCAAAGATGAAGGATTCCTTACTCCAATTTTCTGGAAGCGAGTCAATAATGGCAAGAGCGGTTTTGCCAAGTTTTATGTTCAGTTGTTGGCCGGTTTTTCGGGTGGTGAAGGTTAATCGTTCACCATCAAAGTTTTTCCATTTAAGGGTGAGCAGATCTGATATTCTGATGCCAGCTGTGTATGACGCAAAAACAAACAGATCTCGATGCCTGCACATTCTGGAATTTTCCTTGAGTTGTAAGTTTTTGAGCTTCTCTAGCTCCTCATCTGTCAAAAACTCTATTTCAACCTCTTTCTTTCTGATCTTATAAATGTCAAATGGGTTCCTTCCTTGCTGCAGTATTCCTTCTCTAGAAGCTTCATTCAATATGGTTCTCAAACCACTCATATTTGAAGCTACAGTATTTGTTGAGTTTCCGAGATGATTCAGTAAATAGTGCTCATAGTTGTTGAGCCATTTGACATCTAAATGTTCGAGGATGATGTCCTTTCCGTTTAAGTAGGTTTCAACTTTTGCTACAACGGTTCGCATTCTCTTGATCATGCCTGGTTTGTTGATACTTTCTCTTCGTTTAACGAATGAATCAGCATAGGTCAAGAAGCCAGTTGAACGATGGCGTAGAACATCTAAAGCCTCATTCTTTCTGTTTGTGGTCTCTGATTCAATTACGGCTTCTCTAACCTCAGCAAGCTTTTGTTGAACAAGGTGGTTGAAGCGCACGGAGTTTGCGAAGGTTCTTTTCGCTTGTTCTTTAATTGGGTCCCAATACTTTGGTGGAATTGATACTCCAAGAGACTTGTATTTAGGTCTCCTGTCAACGATTACTCTAACATAAAGAGGAGCTTCCCCGTTTGATTTAAGTTTATCTTCCCGGAGAATGGGTTTTATTGAAGGCATGATTTTGAATTATTTCACTGCAAAATAGGTAAAACAATGGGTAAAACAATTGATTCATTATTGTGCTATTTGATACTTCGAATCATCTCTAAAGAAACTCGTTTGAGTTTATTATTAGGTTCAAAATGATGAAATTAGAAGAATCTAGGTGAAAAGTATGTGATTCCTACAGGGTCACACGGAAAAAGGAGGCAATTGCCTCCTTTTTTTGTTCTTGATTGGAAGCCACTTTCTTTACATTTGCAGCTAATCCCGAAATGACCATTATAGCCTCTTCATTCCGTTCTTTATTCATCCTGTCGGTTGTTCTGCTATCGGCTTGCGGCTCGGGTAAAAAAGTCGTCTCTGTAATTGTAGAAGATAAGAGCGGTAATACCGAGTTGATCTACACGAAAGTTCAAGCTCCTGAAAATCTTGTCAAGGAGATCAGATACTACGCGAATGGCGATACGCTGAGCATTACTCCCATGATGAAGGGTGCAGTTCATGGCACGGTTAGCAGATATTGGAAAGGCAATAAATTGAAGGAACGGATCACATTTGCAAATGGAGTTCAGAGCGGTTCCTTTGAGTGTTTTGATAACAATGGCACGTTGGTGTTTGAAGGGGAACTTGAAAATGGGCTGAAGACCGGAATTTGGACAACTTGGTATGATGATGTGCAAATGCAGGAGCAGCGTGTTTATGCTAATGATGTACCAAACGGAAAATGGACCTATTGGTATATTGATGGTAGCTTGAAGCGCGAAGAGGTTTATAAGGATGGCAAGCTAATTGAAGAGAAGAATTATGATTAATCCACTCGCCATGAGGACTGTTTTTACACTTTTCATCCTAATGTTGCCGTTTTGGGTCTGTGCACAGAAAACTGAGGAAGTAAAGGAATACTATGAATCTCGTAGGCTCAGATCTCAGGCAACAGTAGTTGATGGTGTAAAGAACGGCAAGTACACCGAATGGTATGAGAACGGCCAGAAGAGTTTGGAAGGAAACTATCTGAACGGCAAAAGGGAAGGTAAGTGGCAGGAATGGTATCAGAACGGAAAGCTATGGACGCTTTCCAACTATAAAGACGATCTGAGAGACGGCCGCTATGTAGATCATGATATGAATGGAGCCAAGGTGGAGGAAGGATATATGGTTCAAGGAATACCCAATGGTCCTTTTTATACCTTTTTCAACGATGGTACTCCGCGTAGTGAAGGAGTGCTGAAGAACGGGATGAAGGTGGAGATATGGGTTACATACTACGAGAATGGTATTAAGCGCGATCAGGGAGAATATAAAATGAGTCGTAAGGTAGGTCAGTGGGAAGAATGGCATGAGAACGGTAAGATAAAGTCCAGAGGGGTCTATTTTGCAGGACTTAAGCATGGCCCTTGGACCTACTGGTATGACAATGGAAGGAAGGAGAGTGAAGGCGAGTACTTTGAAGACAGACGTAAGGCTATTTGGACGTTCTGGCATGAGAACGGTCAAATGAAAAGCAAGGGAAACTACTTTGGTGAGACCAAGGTGGGTAAGTGGAAATATTGGAACAAGGAAGGAGAGCTCGAAAAGGAGGAATCATATCCTGTGCCCGACCAATAGGTCAATATTACCGACCATCCTCTAAACAATGATCGTTTTTTCACTTTCTTTAGTGCTTGCTAATCAAAGCAGGTGAACTGTGAAAAGATTTCTACTCCTCCTCATACCGTTTTTACTTCTTGGCACACTCAGATTATCAGCAACACACATCGTTGGTGGTGAATTGGTATACACTTATCTGGGTGGTAGCCAGTATGCCATAACCCTTATCGTTTATCGCGATTGTTTAAGTGGTCAGGCAGCATTCGATAACCCTGCTGCAATTGGAATTTTCAATTCAAGCAATACACTCGTGCAGGATTTGAATTTTACGCTTGATTCGGTTGTCACCTTGCAGTCTACCATCAATTCCAGTTGCGTTACAGCACCCAATAACGTGTGCACAGAAGCAGGTTATTATACAGAGATAGTAACATTGCCTCCAATTGTTGGCGGGTATACAATTGCCTATCAGCGCTGCTGTAGGAATGCGGTTGTTCAGAATATTGTCGATCCGGGCAATGTTGGCGCTACTTACGTTGCCACCATACCGGGCTCTGAATCTCAACCGGCAAACTCAAGTCCTATCTGGTCCAACCTTCCTCCGCTGTACGTTTGTGCCAATCTTCCATTTCAGTTCGATCATTCCGCCTTCGATCTTGATGGCGATTCGTTGGTCTATTCGCTTTGTACACCTTACGAAGGAGCATCGAGTACGGCACCGCAACCTAATCCACCATCAAGTCCGCCTTACACGCCAATTTCATGGCAAGCACCTTACTCACTCAATGATATGATGGGAGGTGTTCCACTTACCATAAACCCTCAAACAGGTCAGTTGAACGCAGTTCCGAATGCCATAGGAACTTATGTTATCGGCATCTGTGTGAGTCAGTACAGGAATGGCATCCTTTTGGGCGAGACCAGAAGAGGAATTCAGATCAACGTAGTGAATTGCCAAGCGCCAGTTGCTTCACCTGATGATTTGAATGAGATCATCCCTAACAGTTTTATCAACTGTACTGAATACGTGGAGTTTCAGGCAAGTAGCTCATCAGGTTTCAATATTTTATGGGATTTTGGCGATCCTACCACAACTTCCGATCAATCTACAAACGCTACCACCTCTTGGACCTACCCTGGTCCTGGGTCATATGATCTCACACTTGTAGTTTACAATCCCATTAACCCAAGCGACCCGTTGTGTACCGACACTGTAGTTCAAACTATTACGGTTCAGGATACGGTAATACCAGATGCGGGTCCAGATGTAGCCACTTGTCCTGGAATTCCAGTGCAGATTGGGGCTGCGGCTATTCCTGGTTGGACCTATCAATGGAGTCCTACCACTGGATTGAATGATCCGAATAGCTCTCAGCCTACTGCTTCAATAACCGGTCAGATAACTTACGTTTTGACTGCTACAGATGCGGTTGGCTGCACGGGCTCGGATTCGGTAACCGTGAGTTTGCTGCCCAATACAAGCGCAAATGCCGGTCCGGATGTTCAGATATGTTCAGGAGATTCCATTCAGCTTCAAGCATCGGGTGGGGTGGATTATCAGTGGTCTCCAAATCAGTTCATTGATGATGTCAATATTTCCGACCCCAACGTATTTCCACCTTCAGACCAAGCTTATGTTGTTTCAGTAACCAATGCTGATGGATGTATAGGAACCGACACGGTATTGGTTCAGTTGTTCCAGTCTGTTCTAACAGTTTCATCGGATGTGACAATTTGCGTTGGCGACACTACCCAACTATCGGTTGCTGGTGCAATCACGTATGCTTGGAGTCCTGTAACGGATATTTCAGACCCCAACATTGCTGATCCAGAAGTTTGGCCGTCTACCACCACTACTTACGTGGTTGAGGCAGTTGATGCAAATGGCTGTGAGGTAACTGATTCGGTTGTTGTATCGGTTCAACCACTTCCATTGGCCAATGCAGGACAGGATGTCGAAATATGCGTAGGAGAATGTGTTCCGCTTCAGGCTTCTGGTGGCGATTCTTATGCCTGGAGTCCATCCATTGGTTTGTCAGACCCGAATTCCAGTAACCCAACGGCCTGTCCAGACTCTACTACAACTTATGTGGTAACTGTAACAAGCAGCTTGCAGGGAAGTGGTCAGAATTTGGTTGTGAATGGAGATTTTGAATTGGGAAATATTGGTTTTACAACCGATTATACTGAGTTTGTTCTGAATCCACCGCCACCACCCAATATCACCTTCGGACAGTACGTGGTAGTAGATGATTTGGCAGATATTCAGCAATCCTGGTCTGGTCTTGGAGATCATACTTCTGGAACTGGTAATTTCATGGTGGCGGATGGTGCAACCACTCCAGGTCAGAACTTCTGGTGTCAGACCGTATCAGTTTCGCCCAATACTTGGTACGATCTTTCTGCATGGATTGCAACAGTGTTTGTCAATCCGAACTCTCAGGTCGCTACGTTGCGATTCACTGTTAATGGAACTCCTGTCGGTAACGACTTTGTTGCTCCGTGGCCTTTCAATCAATGGCAGGAATTTTCGGCCACTTGGTATTCAGGTTCCGCTACCACTGCAACTATTTGTATGACGGATTTGGTTACGGTTGGTTCAGGAAATGATTTTGCCCTAGATGACCTGTTTTTTGGTCCACAAACTCCTGGTTGTTCAAGTACTGATACAATAACTGTTACTGTTAACCCGCTTCCAGCGGTAAATGCAGGAGCTGATCAGACCCTTTGCTTCGGGCAAACAGTTCAACTTACAGCATCTGGTGCAGATACCTATCTGTGGTATCCTGGAACCGGATTGAGCGATTCAACTGTTTTCAACCCTAACGCTCAACCGAGCCTTCCGACCGAATACGTGGTTGAGGGAACTGATGCCAATGGATGTAGCAATACAGACACGGTTTTCGTTGATGTATTCTTGGTTGATGCTATCGGAGATACCGTAATCTGTATTGGTGATGAGGCTCAACTAAGTGTTGTTGGAGGTGTGAGCTGGAGTTGGAGTCCGACCACAGGGCTCAGTGATGCTTCAGTTCAGAATCCTACTGCTAATCCAACTACCACCACCGTGTATACCGTTACAGCTGATGATGGTTCAGGCTGTTTAGCAACCGATACGGTTACTGTGGTTGTTAGTCAACTTCCTATTGCTTTTGCAGGCTTTGATCAGGGAGTGTGTGCAGGAAGCACCGCCCAATTGAACGCCTCAGGCGGAGTGAGCTATGAGTGGCAGCCTACCTCAGGTTTGAGCAACCCGAACATCGCAGCCCCCATTGTGACGTTCAGTTCAGATACGGTCACCTACTGGGTAACGGTAACAGACAACATCGGCTGTGAGAACACCGATACGGTAACGATATGGCAAGAGCCATTGCCCAATGCGGTTGCAGGTCCGGACACCACAGTATGTGCAGGGCAGAGCGTACAGCTCACCTCCAGCGGAGGGACCACCTACAGCTGGAGCCCCGCAGCAGGACTGAACAACCCGAACGCACAGAACCCTACCGCCACACCACTTACCACCACCACCTATACGGTAACGGTCGGTCAGCCTACAGGCAACCTGATCTTCAACGGAGATTTCAGCCAAGGCAATGTCGGATTCAACAGTGATTACACCTACTATGACGGTCCACCGAACATGGGTGAAGCACTATTTTCAGTGGTGGCCAATGCCAACTCAATACACAACGCCTTTCAGGGAACAGGTCATACGGGCAATGCCCCGGTGGATAGCTTCATGGTGGTGAACGGAGCAGGCACCCCGAATCAGAACGTCTGGTGTCAGACCATCTCCGTATCGCCCAACACCGACTACTTCTTCGGAGCATGGGTAAGTACGGTTGTTGCCAGCAGCCCGGCCATTCTGCAGTTCTCCATCAACGGACAGGTACTCGGAGCACCGTTCTCAGCACCTTTCAACATCAACAACTGGAGTCAGTTCTATCAGACATGGAACTCAGGCACGGCCACCACGGCCACCATCTGTGTGGTGAACCAGAACACCAACACGGGCGGTAACGACTTCGCGTTGGATGACATCACCTTCAGTACCTACTGTACCAATACAGCAGAGGTAACGGTCACCATCAACCCATTGCCAGAGGCCGATGCAGGAGAGGATCAACAGATATGCTATGGCGATACCACCCAACTGGAAGGAGCAGGAGGCGTTACCTACGCCTGGGTGCCACCGATCGGCATTGCGGACCCCACAGACCCGACCACCGATGCCTACCCGAACCTGACCACCACCTACACCCTGATAGTGGAAGACAACATCGGCTGTACGGATACTGATGAGATGACCCTGACGGTGAATCCATTGCCAGCGGCCAATGCAGGTCCTGACCATGAGGTGTGTATAGGAGAAAGTGTCATCTTGGAAGGATCGGGAGGCACGATCTACCAGTGGACGCCACAGACCTACTTGGACGATGCCACAGCGCAGCTACCCGTTTCCACCGCAGAGCAGACCACCACGTACACGGTAACGGTAACGGACAACAACAACTGTACGGACAGCGACTCGACCACTGTTACGGTGAACCCGTTGCCGATAGTTGAGGCAGGCCCTGACAGCATGATATGCGCCAACGGCAGTCTCGTTCTCCAGGGAAATGGAGCGGCAAGCTATGCTTGGACCCCGCTTATCGGACTGAGCGACCCACAGAGCGCCACCCCCACGGCATCACCACTGAGCCCGACCACTTACTACGTAACAGGCACGGACATCAACGGCTGCATCGGTTCTGACTCGGTCAGTATTACCATATTTGGGATAACAGCTTGGCCTGACAGTGTGATCTGCCAGAACGATAGTGTGCAGGCATTTGTAAGTGGAGGTGTTTCGTTCAGTTGGAGTCCTTCTGAAGGCGTTAGCGATACTGCTTCGTCATCACCGTATCTGAGCCCATTCAATAGTACAGCATACACGGTTACGGTTTTGAGTGCGTATGGATGTGCGGCTTCTGCGGAGGTTGATATTGATATTCTGACGCTTCCTGTATCTGGATTTACGGCTGAGTTTGAACCAACTTGCGATGGCATCTATGCCGATTTCAGTAATACATCGGAAAACTCAGAAACATTCTATTGGAGTTTCGGGGATGGGGGGACATCTACCGAATTTGAACCAACCCACACATTTGAGCCGGGGGTGGGTAGCATTGTAACGTTGATCACCTACAACAACGATAGCCTATGTGTCGATTCGTCCGTTGTTGATTTCTCTGGGCAGTGGTTCGGTAACGATACCATCGATATCAAGTACGGAAATGTATTCACTCCGAACTATGATGGAATCAATGATTGCTTCAAACCTGGGTTTGATGGACGGTTCAGCGACTGCTACGATCTAAAGGTTTATAACCGTTGGGGAGCACTTATATTCGAGTCTACTGGAGGTCAGAACCACTGTTGGGATGGAAGAACCAAAGGTGGAAAGCCTTGCGATGAAGGAACTTACTACTACATTGTATCTTTGAAAGGTTATGAGAATCATGGGTATGTTACCCTGATCTACTAAACTTCATTGATATGTCGAATTTTGGAGTTTGGAGATGGCCGTTGGTCATGCTCCTTTTGCTTGTAGCTGTTGTAAATGTATTCGGAGAGGGTAACCCGAGGTTTGTAGAGAACAAGGGTCAGTATCCTGAACAGGTTCATTTCAAGCTTCGGGTTGCCAATGCCGATCTGTATTTCGAGACTGGCGCGCTAACGTTTAATGTTTACGACCCTGAGGTTTTTGCGGATCATGCCGAACACCATCACAAAGGCTCTGAACCCGAAATGGGGCACGCTTACCGCATGCATTTTCTTGGGCATGATCCAAATGCTGATGTTCATGCAACAGGTGAGAAATATCTTGACTATCAGAATTTTATTCTGAAGAATAGATCAGTTGGCCACGTCAGTTCGTTTGATCGAATTGAATACAATGAAATTTATCCGGGTATTGATATTGATTACTTCGGGTATGAAGGAAATCTGAAGTATGATGTGAAAGTGGCAGCAGGTGCCGATCCTTCTCAAATTCGGATGAAATATGAAGGAGTCAATTCCCTGAAACTGCGAAATGGGAAACTCATTGTTGAGAATAGTGTCAACTCCGTAGAGGAATCCATTCCGTTGGCGTATCAAAGGATAAATGGTCTGAGAGTTCCTGTTGACTGTCGGTACAGATTGGAAGGTGAAATAGTCTCGTTTGAGTTTCCTAATGGTTATGATCAGAATCTGGAACTCGTTATTGATCCAACACTCATTTTCTCAAGTTATACTGGCTCAACTTCAGACAATTTCGGATTTACCGCAACCTATGATGCATCTGGTGCGCTTTACGGTGGCGGAATTGTTTTTGGAGGTGGTTATCCGTCTACCCTTGGTGCCTACTCAACGAGTTTCAGCGGTTTGATCGATATGGCGATTTCAAAATTCTCGCCTGACGGAAGTACGCTGATCTATTCAACATACATCGGAGGTTCAAGTGCCGATGTTCCGCACAGTATGATTGTAAACAGTCAAGGTCAATTGGTGGTTTTGGGCAGCACCAGTTCGTTGAACTACCCAACAACTTCAGGTGCGTATGATACCGATTTCAATGGTGGTGTCGCGATTAACTATACCTCCAATGGAACCAATTTTCAGAATGGATCCGACATAGTGGTTTCGGTTCTAAGTGCTGATGGTTCGGCTCTTATCGGTTCTACGTACTTGGGAGGTTCCCAGAATGACGGCTTGAATCAGGACACCGACCTTGCCTACAATTATGGAGACATTTTCCGTGGCGAGGTTATCGTTGATGATCTGGACAATATCTATATCGCCTCAAGTACAGGTTCTTCCGATCTACCAGTTACTGCTGGAACCATCGGGCAGACACTGTCTGGTAATCAAGATGCATGTGTTGCCAAGTTCAGTCCTAATGTGTCTACGCTCATTTGGTGTACATATTTAGGAGGAGATGGTGCTGATGCAGGATATTCAATGAAGCACAACTCTTTGAATGAGTTATATGTTACTGGAGGTACAGAAGGGCAGGGATTTCCAATTGTTGGCTCTACGCTCAATACAACCTATCAAGGTGGGCAATCAGACGGTTTTATTGTTCGGTTGAACAACAGTGCCACCTCAATTGTGGGTAGTACATTCATTGGAACTTCCACCTACGACCAGTCTTATTTTGTGGAGGTTGACCATGATGATGATGTGTATGTATATGGTCAGTCTGAGGGAAATTATCCTGTTGTGGGAAGTGTCTACTCTAATCCGAACAGCAGGCAGTTCATTCAAAAGCTGTCAGCCGACCTGAGCACGTCCATCGTATCTACCGTATTCGGTAATGGAAGTACAGGGATCAACATTTCTCCAACCGCATTTCTGGTTGATGTCTGCAAGCGGATCTACATAGCTGGATGGGGTGGGGGAACCAACAACTTTTGGAATAACACAACCAATAACACTTTTGGTCTTCCCACAACTCCGAACGGATTCCAGTTGACTACAGATGGAAGTGATTTCTATTTCATGGTGCTGGAGGCCGATGCATCTTCACTGCTTTATGCCACCTTCTTTGGTGGTAATGGAGTAAATGAACATGTTGACGGAGGTACGAGTAGGTTCAATTCTGCTGGAGTAATTCACGAAGCAGTTTGTGCAGGTTGTGGTGGAAGTGATGCTTTTCCAACTACGCCAGGAGCGGTTTCCAACACCAACAATAGCCCGAACTGTAATCTCGGGGTTATCAAACTCGACCTTGAGGTTCCACTGGTCGATGTCGGTATCAATTTAGATACGGTTCAAACAGGTTGTGTTCCGTTCACTTTACAGTTCATTGCAGACACGCTCATTGCTCCTGAATTCGTGTGGTACTTTGGAACGGGAGATTCATCAAACGCGGTAAATCCAACCTACACGTTCAATGTTCCTGGCACATATGAAGTGTTGCTGATAGGTCGCAATACAAACTGCGATGGTGCTCAATTCGTAGACACAGCTTCGGTAATGGTCAATGCCGTTACAAACAGCGATACTGTAAGTGCAGGGCCCGATCTGTTCATGTGTCCTGGAGATACGGTGCAGTTGGATGGCTTCGGGGTGGGAACTTTCAGCTGGATGCCAGCCGCTTTTGTTTCGGATCCGAACGCTGAAGACCCGTTGGCTTTCCCTGATGTGACCACTGAATTTGTGCTTCAGCTGTTTGATACGGAAGGCTGCTCCGCATTCGACACAGTGCTTGTAGAGGTTGCTGGTCTGAGTGTGAATGTCTCTGCGGATACGACCATTTGTATTGGAGACACCATCAACTTGAACGCATCTGGAGGCATCAGTTATGCTTGGTCCCCGAATTCTGATATCAGCGATGTAAGCATTCCGAATCCAGAGGTTTGGCCAAGCTCAACAAACACTTACTTTTTAGATGTAATAACTTCCGATGGCTGCGAAATCACGGAATCTGTTCTTGTCGCAGTTCAGCAATTACCCAATGCATTTGCTGGCTACGATCAAGGCGTTTGTTCAGCTGGCACCGCCCAATTGAACGCTACAGGTGGAGTGAGCTATGAGTGGATGCCTACCGCAGGTTTGAGCAACCCGAACATCGCTGACCCTGTTGTAACGTTCAGTTCAGACACGGTCACTTACTGGGTTACGGTAACAGACAACATCGGCTGTGAGAACACCGATACGGTAACGATATGGCAAGAGCCATTGCCCAATGCGGTTGCAGGTCCGGACACCACAGTATGTGCAGGGCAGAGCGTACAGCTCACCTCCAGCGGAGGGACCACCTACAGCTGGAGCCCCGCAGCAGGACTGAACAACCCGAACGCACAGAACCCTACCGCCACACCACTTACCACCACCACCTATACGGTAACGGTCGGTCAGCCTACAGGCAACCTGATCTTCAACGGAGATTTCAGCCAAGGCAATGTCGGATTCAACAGTGATTACACCTACTATGACGGTCCACCGAACATGGGTGAAGCACTATTTTCAGTGGTGGCCAATGCCAACTCAATACACAACGCCTTTCAGGGAACAGGTCATACGGGCAATGCCCCGGTGGATAGCTTCATGGTGGTGAACGGAGCAGGCACCCCGAATCAGAACGTCTGGTGTCAGACCATCTCCGTATCGCCCAACACCGACTACTTCTTCGGAGCATGGGTAAGTACGGTTGTTGCCAGCAGCCCGGCCATTCTGCAGTTCTCCATCAACGGACAGGTACTCGGAGCACCGTTCTCAGCACCTTTCAACATCAACAACTGGAGTCAGTTCTATCAGACATGGAACTCAGGCACGGCCACCACGGCCACCATCTGTGTGGTGAACCAGAACACCAACACGGGCGGTAACGACTTCGCGTTGGATGACATCACCTTCAGTACCTACTGTACCAATACAGCAGAGGTAACGGTCACCATCAACCCATTGCCAGAGGCCGATGCAGGAGAGGATCAACAGATATGCTATGGCGATACCACCCAACTGGAAGGAGCAGGAGGCGTTACCTACGCCTGGGTGCCACCGATCGGCATTGCGGACCCCACAGACCCGACCACCGATGCCTACCCGAACCTGACCACCACCTACACCCTGATAGTGGAAGACAACATCGGCTGTACGGATACTGATGAGATGACCCTGACGGTGAATCCATTGCCAGCGGCCAATGCAGGTCCTGACCATGAGGTGTGTATAGGAGAAAGTGTCATCTTGGAAGGATCGGGAGGCACGATCTACCAGTGGACGCCACAGACCTACTTGGACGATGCCACAGCGCAGCTACCCGTTTCCACCGCAGAGCAGACCACCACGTACACGGTAACGGTAACGGACAACAACAACTGTACGGACAGCGACTCGACCACTGTTACGGTGAACCCGTTGCCGATAGTTGAGGCAGGCCCTGACAGCATGATATGCGCCAACGGCAGTCTCGTTCTCCAGGGAAATGGAGCGGCAAGCTATGCTTGGACCCCGCTCATCGGACTGAGCGATCCACAGAGCGCCACACCAACAGCATCACCTCTGAGCCCGACCACTTACTACGTAACAGGCACGGACATCAACGGCTGCATCGGATCCGACTCGGTCAGTATTACAATTTTTGGAGTGGCTGCGAATTCAGGAAGTTATATCATCTGTTTAAATGATAGTGTTCAGGCCAGTGTTTCTGGTGGCGCTGGTTATGTGTGGTCACCTGCTATAGGAGTTAGCGATACGGTTTCTTCAGAACCATATTTGAGTCCTACCGTCTCAACGGATTATATCATTTCAGTGATCAGTCAGTTCGGATGTGTGGCGCAAACCGAGGTGAATGTGCAGGTGTTGAGTTTACCGATTGCTGCTTTCAGCGGAAGTTTTGATGCAACCTGTGATGGTGTTTATGCGCTGTTCGATAATCAGTCGAATAATGCACAATCATATTCTTGGAGTTTTGGCAATGGAGAAACCTCTTCAGATTTTGAACCATCGCAGGTGTATGAAAATGGGGCAGGACCAATTGTAACGCTCTACGCTTACAATAACGATTCGCTGTGTGTTGATTCCATCACAATTGACTATTCAACACAATGGTTCAGCAATGACAGCATTGAGATTGAATACACCAATGTCTTCACACCCAATAATGATGGCCTGAATGACTGCTTCAAACCGGATTTCGATGCACGGTTCAGCGAGTGTTATGAGCTGAAAGTGTTTAACCGCTGGGGTGAACTGATCTTTGAGTCGGTTGCTGGACAAGAACATTGTTGGGATGGAAGAACCAAAGGCGGTAATATGGTTCCAGAAGGAACTTACTACTACATCTCGGTTATACGTGGCATAGATCATGCTGGGTATGTGCAGGTGCTTTACGAATGAGATTTTTTCTGTCTGTATTCTTCATTTCTTTCTCAGTTTCGGTTTGCGGGCAGTCGGTCGATTCGTTGCAATACGTGCTCGGACGGTTCGATTATACCAAGCATGCCGATTTTGTGAAGATTCCCTCGGCATACGCCAATAAAGATGGAATGTACTTGAGGAAAGAAGCATTGGACGCATTCAAACTCATGCGGCAAGCAGCGTTGAAGGATGGTATAGCTCTCACTATCATTTCCGCCACGCGAAATTTTGACCATCAGAAACGCATTTGGGAGGCCAAATGGAACGGACAACGTTTGGTAAATGGCCAGAATCTGAGAACTGCCATTCCAGACAAGGCAGCACGCGCCAAGGAAATTCTGAAGTATAGTTCCATGCCTGGAACTTCCCGTCACCATTGGGGAACAGACATCGATATCAACTCACTCAATTCCAGTTATTTCAAAAATGGAAAAGGCAAAAAAGAGTACGAATGGCTGCGCGACCACGCTTACGAATTCGGTTTCTGCCAAGTGTATTCCCAAAAAGGAACAGACCGACCGAACGGTTACGAAGAAGAGGAATGGCATTGGAGTTACATCTCATTGGCTAGAGCCTTTCTCCGGCATCATCAAAAGAATGTAAAGGCAAGTGATGTTTCCGGTTTTGATGGAAGCGATGCTTTGCCGCTTTCCGAAGTATCAAAGTATGTAAATGGAATTGCATCAGAGTGCAAATAGCAGTCGATGAAACCGCCTGTTGCAAGTTTTCACTGCTTCTATAAATACGATGTTTAACGTAGCATCGGTGAGATATTCGAAGTGTAAAATTGTGGAAACAATTAACACAAGAACATGAGAACGTTAACCTTTACTCTAAGTACACTTTTAAGCCTTAATGCCTTTGCGCAGGCTCCCGTGGCCGGTTATTATTTCAATGGAAATGCTGATGATATTTCAGCAAACGCCATAAACGGTACACTCGAAACATATAAGATATCTGCATTTGCCGATGACAACCCACCTGTTTTGGTGGACGGGCATGATGGTACGTCAAACTCCGCCTATCGATTCCCTTCATTGGCTACTGGAGGTCAAGGTAGAATAGGATTTGGTCAGCCCGCAGAACTGGATTTTGGAACAAACAGTTTCTCCATTTCCTATTGGTTCAAACCAAGCAGCAGCTCAATTGCAGCGTCTGCCATTGCCAATGGCGATGGCACTTCCAACGGATTCCGTTGTGGTACTAATGTGGTGAATGCGGTAAAAGAGGCCGTGTTTTACATGGGTTCTGGACCAGCGATTCAGTTCGGTACATACAATGCCGACCTTCAAATGAACACTTGGTATCATTACACGGTAACCGTTGATAGAGAAAACAACATCATCAAATTGTATCTGGATGGTGCTCAGCACGACATCCAGACATGGACGGTCAACTCTGGTGGAAACCCAACAGGCGGCAGTGTTACCGGGGCAGATTACACCATTACCAATGCCTCTGTCAGTGCAGCGCACCAAGGAAACCTGCAGTTCGGACTTTCAATGAATATTCCGTCAAGTCATTTTGTGAATGGTGCTTTGGATGATGTGTTTTTCTTTGACCGTGTATTGAGTTCTTCTGAAGTAAGCGGCCTGTACAATGGCGTTGTTCCTGGTCAGGCTTCTGGAATTGCCGATGTTCGTGGTCTGGAGGTTCTTAACCTGTATCCCAATCCTGCAACCGATGTGGTTATCGTATCTGATCTTGCCTCACAGAATTCTAATTACGCAGTTCTGAACAGTGTAGGAATGCAGGTGCTTTCAGGCAAACTGGTTGGAGGAACCATTGATGTGAGTTCACTTTCAAAGGGAGTATACATACTCAGAACAGACGAAAAGATAGGACGCTTTATTGTGAACTGAGAGTGCTCTCTCTTCGATTTGAGAACGCCCGGAACCTTGGTTCCGGGCGTTTTTTATTCAGTTGATCGGTGATGGACCGCGGTCGTTAACAACTGTCTTGATAATTCCTTGTTCATCGTTGACCTTCCCCTTCGCAAAGGGTACATTTGCCCCTTGAAATTCCGATAGATGCAAGAGACCATTCTGATTCTTGATTTCGGTTCGCAATACACACAGCTGATTGCTCGTAGAGTTCGCGAACTGAATGTTTACTGTGAGATTCATCCGTTCAATAAGATCCCTGAGCTTACGTCTGACATCAAAGGGGTGATTCTTTCGGGTAGTCCATCTTCCGTTCGTGATGAAGGTTCGCCAACTCCAGAACTTGCCAATATCAAAGGCAAGTTGCCGTTGCTGGGCGTTTGCTACGGAGCGCAGTTCCTTGCCATGTCGAATGGTGGAAATGTGGAAGCCTCAGATTCTCGTGAGTATGGTCGTTCCAATCTTTCCTTCTCAGACAGTGGAAATGCATTGATGAAGGGTGTTCCAGAAACATCTCAGGTTTGGATGTCGCATGGCGATACCATCACCAAACTTCCGAATGGTGCCAAGCTTATCGGAAGCACCAAGGATGTTGAAGTGGCGGCCTTCTGTTTTGAGAACGAACAGACCTATGGAATTCAGTTCCACCCAGAAGTAACGCACTCTTTGGATGGACTGACACTGCTGAGAAATTTCGTGGTTGGAATCTGCGGTTGTACGCAAGATCATACAGCTGATTCATTTATTGAGAGCACGGTTTCTCAACTGAAGGCTCAGTTGGGAGATGACCGCGTTGTTCTTGGTCTTTCCGGAGGAGTGGACAGTAGCGTTGCAGCCATGTTGCTCTCCAAGGCCATCGGGCATAATCTTTACTGCATTTTCGTGGACAACGGATTGCTACGCAAGAACGAGTTTGAGACAGTATTGCAAACCTATCAGGGGCTGGGACTCAACGTGAAGGGTGTTGACGCCAAGGCAGCGTTTCTCGGTGAACTTGCCGGTGTGAGCGATCCTGAGACCAAGCGGAAGATCATTGGCCGTGTTTTCATTGACGTGTTCGATAAGGAGGCACATCTCATAACAGATGTTAAATGGTTGGCGCAAGGCACAATTTACCCAGACGTAATTGAGTCTGTATCGGTAAACGGGCCGTCTGCCACCATCAAGTCGCATCATAATGTTGGTGGCCTTCCCGAAAGAATGAAACTGAAAGTGGTGGAGCCGTTAAAGA
This sequence comes from Flavobacteriales bacterium, assembly GCA_020635535.1. Taxonomy (GTDB): domain Bacteria; phylum Bacteroidota; class Bacteroidia; order UBA10329; family UBA10329; genus UBA10329. Next base: position 63,912 of record JACJZP010000013.1, read on the forward strand.
CCTTGTTCAAGGATGAAGTGAGAGAAGTTGGGAAGCACCTTGGTCTTCCAGAACGACTTCTTGGCCGACATCCGTTCCCTGGTCCGGGTCTCGCCATCCGAATTCTTGGAGATATTACCCCTGAGAAGGTCAGAATCCTTCAGGAGGTCGATCACATCTTCATTTCATCATTGTTGGAACACGATCTGTATGATGATGTTTGGCAGGCTGGAGCCATTTTCCTTCCTGTTAATTCGGTAGGTGTAATGGGAGATGAGCGAACGTATGAGAATGCTGTGTGTCTAAGGGCGGTTACATCAAGAGATGGAATGACGGCCGATTGGTGCCATTTGCCTTATGAATTCTTGGCCAAGGTTTCTAACGAGATCATCAATAAGGTTCGTGGCATCAATCGTGTGGTTTACGACATCTCTTCCAAGCCACCTGCAACCATTGAGTGGGAATAGAACGTAAGAAAGCCTCTGAATGAGGAAACTGATCATCATAACATTTGCATGTCTTCTTTTCTGCACACAAATTTTGTTGGCGCAGGAAACGCAGGTCGCTAAAAGTGACAGTACTGCAAAGATCGAAGGTGAAGTTTATATCATCCACAAGGTTGAACCCAAGCAGACACTGTTTTCCATTGCCAAGACGTATGAGGTTAAACTCAGCCGCATTGCATTTGATAATACAGGTGTTCTTGATGGTCTGAAACTCGGTCAGTACCTCAAAATTCTTGAGAGTGCTGTTGGCGAAACGCGCGAAGAAAATAAGGAAACCGAAAAACTGGAGCTGGATGGTGAGTACGTACTGTACACCGTTCCGCCCCGACAAACGCTTTATGCCATTTCGAAGGAGTATAACACCACCATTGAAGCAATTGTGGATGCAAATCCGGAGTTGGCAGATGGACTGAAGGTTGGAATGAGTATTCGTATTCCTGTTCCGAAAATGCTGGGCGAGAAACATGTTGGAAAAGTGGAGATGGTCGGTTTGCCGGATATCATCAAGCAGCAGGTAGTAACGCAAACTGAGGCTCAAAGTCCCGTCTCAGTTGCTTCAAAAGGAGGAAAGATAGCTTTGATGCTGCCGCTTTATCTGGATGAGAACGATACGATTGCCACGCACCGTGTGGAAGGGGAGCCGGAGAAGGTCTTCGAGCGGTCTGAAATCGGTTTGGCATTCTATGAGGGTTTTTTGATGGCCCTTGATTCATTGAACAATGTCGGTTATGAGGTTGAAGTTTCAGTTTTCGACACGGAAAACCGACCGTGGAAAGTGCAGCAGTTCATTAAACAGGGTAAACTGAAAGGTTTCGATCTGATCATTGGGCCGTTGTACGGTAAGGTCTTTTCTGAAGTGGCTGACTTTGCATACCAGAATTGTATTCCAGTTGTAACACCAACATTGAAAGGAAACAGTTCCATGAATGGAAATGATTTTGTTTTGAGGTTGATTCCATCTGAACCGGCCATGATTTCAGCCATGGGCAGATACTTGGCACTTTCAGATTCTACAGAAAACCTGATTGTTCATTATGGAGCAGCAAACGAGCTGGATTTGATAAAGCAATTCAAATCAGGCGTTTCCAGTCTTGGAATGAAAACCGCCAAGTTCCGAGAAATGAACATCAACAAAGCTGGTTCAGACTCTGTTCGTAATGCGCTTTCAATTACAGGCCGAAATAATTTGATTCTACTTTCGGAGAATGAAGTGAGATTGGCAAGCTTGCTGCGCAAAATGTCCAATTGGTTGGAAGACGCCTATTTGGTTGGTTTTGCCCCCAATTCGTGGCAAGGATTCAAGAATATAGAAATGGATTACTTCGATAAGTTCCGAATTCATGTACCTACACCATTTCATGTTGATTACGAGCGGCTGGATGTGCAGTTTTTTGTAAAAGGTTTCCGTGAAAAGTTCAAGACGGAACCCAGCACATTTGCTTTCCGTGGTTATGATCTTGCCATGCATCTTGTGAGGAACCTTGCTGGAATCCGAGAATACGGTCCAAGTTACCTGGAGTCAGTTCAGGAAACGGGGCTTCAAAATGATTTTGCTTGGAAACGGGCTCCAAACGGTGGTCTGGAGAATGCCGCCCCTCGGATGGTTGATTACACGAATTATGAACTGAAATTGGCCACAGATTGAGTTTGTCTAAGGAAGAGATTGCAGATTGGTTCAGGCAGCTACAGCTCCATATTTGCTCAGAACTGGAATCTGAAGACGGTAAGGCCAAGTTTGAGGAAGACTCTTGGGAGAGACCCGGTGGAGGAGGGGGGCACACTCGGGTTATTCAGCACGGTAATGTGTTTGAGAAAGGAGGTGTGAACTTCTCTGCGGTGCATGGCGAACTGACTGAACCGATCATGAAAGCACTGGAGTTGAATGATCGGAATTTCTTCGCCACGGGTGTGTCAATTGTTATCCATCCACACAATCCGTTTGTGCCCATCATCCACATGAATGTGCGGTATTTTGAACTTGGAGATGGCACTTACTGGTTTGGTGGCGGTATAGATCTGACACCGCACTATGTTCAAACAGACGATGCAAAATTCTTTCACCAGCAGTTGAAAAATACTTGCGATAGGTTTGATGCCAATTACTATCCTGAGTTCAAAAGGTGGGCAGACGATTACTTTTTCATCAAACACCGAAAGGAAACACGAGGTATTGGTGGAATTTTCTTTGACAGACTCAAGGAAGATGCTGGTCACAGCAAACAGCAAATTTGGGAATTTGTTAAAGCCGTGGGCGAAACCTTTGCACCAACTTACCGAAGCATCGTATCGAGAAATAAGAATGCCAGTTACACTGATTCGAACTTGAAATGGCGTAATCTGAGACGAGGCCGATATGTGGAATTCAACCTCGTTTACGACAAAGGCACCAAGTTCGGATTGGAGACCGATGGAAGAATTGAATCCATTCTCATGAGCCTTCCTGAAAATGCTTCATGGGTCTATGATTTCAGGCCAACAAAAAACTCCCTTGAAGCGGATACCTTAAACCGCCTCATTAAAGGTGTGGATTGGGCAGCTGGCTGACAGGTTTCGAGTTCAGTTTAGGTACTTTTGGTTGTGTCTGATTCCTGCATGGAACTCTGTCTTTTTCAGGCAACCGCAACCGAATTCAGGCGTTTTTGAATTAAACGCTAGCTGAGGCGTTTGGACCAACATGAGAAACCTTCTTTACCGCTGGTTGTTAGCGGTTTTTCCTGTCCTTCTGCTTATGTCTGAAAAGGCGGAGGCTTCTCATGCACTTGGTGCGGAGATCACATACGAATGTTTGGGTGGAGATCAGTATCGGGTCCGCTTGGTTTTCTATCGGGATTGTGGTGGAATTGCTGCTCCTACAGCGCCTACTGTAAGCATTACATCTTCTTGCGGCAATCAGAATCTGGGAATGACGCTGTTGCCGCCAGAACCACCGTTTCCACCATTTGATCAGTATTTGGTTGATTATGAGTTGCCTGTTTACTGTGCAGCATCTAATTGCGGCAGCGGATCCAATCCAGGAATTCAACAGTATGTGTATGAGGCCACGGTCAACCTTCCGCCTTGTGCAGATTGGACCATGAGTTATGACCTCTGTTGCAGGTCTGCCTCTATCACAACGATTAACGCGCCAGGCAGTCAGGACATTTACGTAAGTGCGTTTCTGAACAATCAAGCGGCACCTTGCAACAGTTCACCGCAATTTGATGTACCAGCAAGAGGATTTCTCTGTTTGAATGAGGATAATACTGTTCTGGCTACAGCTACTGACCCCGATGGTGACCTGCTGGTGTATAGCTTGTATACTCCATGGCATAATCCGGGGCAGAGTGTGAGTTACACCGGGGGCTTCAGCCCGAATAATCCACTGAACAGCAGTTACTACAATTTCAACAATGGGGTCATTACCACACGGCCTACTTCAAACGGTCAGATTACCGTGGTTGGCGTTATGGTGGAGGAATACCGGAACGGAGTTCTGATTGGTAGAGTAGTGCGCGATATGCAGATTCGGGTGATCAACAACTGTCCTCAAAACCCGGGTAACAACTTTGACATCGATCAGGATGGGATTTTTGATTCTGATACAATTGTTCTCTGTTCCAACAGTTCCATTCAGCTTGATGTGTACTTGAGCAATACTGTTCCCACCTTGAATTACAATATTGTGGTGGAGAATTTGAGCGACTTTTCCGGGGCTACTTTCACCAATGTTCCAGACCCTTCGGCCCCAGGCGGAATTGTCGGTCAGTTTGTTTGGACGCCTGATCAAGGAACTGTCGGGACAAACCAAGTGGTCGTTTTCACAGCCTTTGATGACAACTGTCCCGTAGTGGGATTTGCCAATTTTACGTATGAGTTCATAATTACTGGGCTGGAACTCGATGTGGATATTGATACCGTAGCAATTTCTTGTGCCGATTCTGTTGAAATGAATGCTTTGGTGTCGAACGGTTCACCGCCCTACAGCTTTCTATGGAGTGATGGATTTGTTGGCCCGAGCCGTTGGGTTGGCGAAGGACAGTATGCCGTTGAAGTGACAGATGCCGAGGGTTGTACTGGAAGCGACACCATTGAAGTGTACTATGTGGATGATCCGCAGGGGGCGTTTTTCGACCCGCCAAGTGCCTGTGTTGATTCGGTCATAAACTTTGTAGATCAATCGTTCAGTAACTATCCGGCAAATCTGCCTCCAATAAATATTGTGGATTGGGAATGGGATTTTGGGGATGGAACGGTGGTAACTGGTGTTCAGAATCCATCTCATGCCTACGATACAGCGGGACTTTATCAGATTCAGCTCATTGTAACGAACGATCTCGGTTGCCGTGATACGGCTTGGAGCGAGGTATGGGCCAATCCACCGCCCAATGTGGGTTTCGTTTTTGAAAACGTATGTACCGATACGGTGTTCACATTCACAGATCAATCAACCATTGACACAGGAATGATCGTTGGTTGGGCTTGGGATTTTGGAGATGCATCTGCACCGGTTCAAGTCCAGAATACAACACATCAATACAGCAATCCGGGTTACTATGATGTAACCTTGTTGGCTGTTTCAGACAGTGGGTGTCCGTCTTATTTAACGCAAGAGGTTTATTCATTTCCGTTGCCTGTGGCAGATTTCTCACCGACTGATGTCTGTATCGGCAATGTTTCAGGATTCAATGATCTTACGGTAGTTTCTGCGGGTTCAGTAGAAGGTTGGCAATGGGATTTTGGCGATGGAAGTGGTATGTCATCGCTTCAAAACCCAGTATACACCTATCAGGATACTGGGATTTTTGATGTGACATTGATTGTGACCACCGACTCTATTTGCAGAGATACGGTTACGCAGCAGGTTACTGTGCATCCATCCCCAACTGCTGGCTTTTTCAATGACACTGTCTGTGCTCAACTGGAGTTGACCTTCACGGATACATCAACCGTTCCTACCGGAAACATTGTATCGTGGTCGTGGTATTTCGGTGATGGAAGCGTTTCAGGTAATCAGAATCCGATTCATGTTTACAGTATTGGTGGGCAGTACACAGCGTCTTTGGCGGTGCAATCAGATCTCGGATGCATCGATACTATGTCTCAGAACGTTATCGTCTATCCGAAGCCGAATGCAGAATTTCTGACCTATGCAGCTTGTCTGAATGATACCAACCAATTTACGGATCAGTCAACCGTTGCCACAGGTTCGCAAGTGGTGGGTTGGAACTGGGATTTCGGAGATAATATTGGCACATCAACCGATCAGAGCCCGTGGTACATTTTCAATAGTAATGGGATTTTCGATGTGGAGCTGATCACGGAAACCGACAATGGATGTTTGGACACGGTGTCGCATCCTACGCAGGTGTTCGTGCTTCCGGTTGCCGATTTCAGTTTTACCGATGTATGTGCTTACAATGCTGCGGTTTTTCAGAACAACTCAAACATACAGCAAGGTTCCATTACTGGATATTCGTGGACCTTTGGGAACGGTAATACATCCAGTGCGCAGCAGCCTGTTGGACAACTTTATGACTCTGCAGGATTCTATGATGTGGAATTGATCACGGTATCTAACAATGGTTGTTCAGACACGATTGAACAGAGCATTGAGATATTTCCGATACCCACAGCCATGTTCACATTCGATTCGGTGTGTTATCCATTTGCCACCCCGTTTACAGATCTTTCCAGTTCAGGCGGTAGTTACCCAATTGCCAATTGGGTGTGGAAATTCGGTGATGGAATTACAATGAGTGGTGTTCAAAATCCGACCCATACCTACACCCATTGGGGAGATTACAGTGTAGAATTGATAATTACCACAGCTGCGGGATGCGTGGCCGACACAACGCTGGGACCTGCGAGGGTCTACCCAAAACCTGAAGCTGATTTCAGCGATGCGATTGCCAACTGTTTGAATGATACCACGGTCTTTGAAGACCTATCGACCGTTGAAAACTACCCATACGATCAGATAATTACTTGGAGTTGGGATTTTGCAGATGGCGCATTGAGTGCCGCACAGGATACACAACATCTCTATGCCAATGATGGGTTCTATGATGTGATGTTGGCCATTGCCACAAATAATGGCTGTCAGGACACCGTTTTTAAAGCAGTAGAGATCTATCCACTTCCAGAAGTTGCATTTACAGCAGATACAAATGCGGGTTGCCAGCCCTTCAGGGTGTGGTTTACGGATCTTACCACCATTCCTGATCCATATTTGCTGAGCACGTGGGAGTGGAATTTTGGAGATGAGCCAGGAACGGTTTCATCACAGCACCCTGAGCATACGTACTGGGATGATGAACTGGGCGATTTTGACACTGGAATTTACTCTGTGTGGTTGCGGGTTACTTCGGCCAACGGCTGTGTTTCAGACACCACCTATGTTGACTACATTACCGAGTATCCTAAACCTGATGCGCTTTTCGCGGTAGATCCGTCAAGAACAGATATCATCTTCCCGAAGTTCCAAATAACTGATCTGGCCAGTCCGAATGTGGTTGATTGGTTCTACGAGTGGGGAGACGGTGACATTTCTCTTGAAGCTAACCCCGTACATGAATATGCAGACACGGGTTATTATGACATAACACAGATCGTCAAAACCGAATTCGGTTGTGTGGATACAGCCATGGCCAAGGTTCGTGTAGACCCGGAATTCAGATTTTACATACCATCTGCTTTTACACCTGACGATGACGGTATCAATGAAACATTCTATGGTTCAGGAATAGGGATTCTGGATTATCAGATGCGCATTTACACCCGTTGGGGAGAACTCATTTTTGAATCGAACGAGCAGGATTACCCGTGGGATGGAACATACAGGAACAAACAGGTCCAAAAAGGAGTATACGTGTATCAATTCGACCTTATGGACGTGAAAGGCGAGCCGCATAAATATCGCGGGCATGTAACCTTAACCAGATAGAGGAGTAGAGGCGGTTTTTAGCGATGCGCGCACAATCATTCATTCGTATTTCATTGTTGCTGCTGTGCTTATTGAATAGCATGGTAACGGTGGCGCAATATCAGATAAATGGTGCCGCAAGTCAGATGTCGTGCAACTGCTTTCAGCTAACGCCCGATGCTCCCAATGTAGGCGGGTCGGTTTGGAATGTGAACCAGATTGATCTGACCAATCCATTTGATTATAGCTTCCAAGTTTTTCTTGGTTGTGATGAATGGGGTGCCGATGGAATCGGATTCGTTCTTCAGCCCGTCAATGTCAATCAGGGTGGGCCATCAAGTTCCTTGGGCTATGGCGGAATTGTACCATCGCTTATCGTGGAAGTGGATACATGGCCGAATGACCAAACGATGAGCGACCCACAGGAAGATCACATTGCCATTCTTAGGAATGGTGATCCCAACCACGGTTCGGTCAACAATTTGGCAGGACCTGTTACGGCAAGTTCCACCCAGAACAACATTGAAGACTGCCAATGGCATCTTATTCGGATTGTTTGGAGTCCAAGCTTGAATTCGTTCACTGTCTATTTTGATGGGGTTTTCCGAACGAGTTACACTGGAGATATCATCAACAACATCTTCAATGGAAACCCGAATGTTTATTGGGGTTGGACAGGTGGAACTGGAAGTGCCAGTGCTGATCAACGTTTCTGCAATGCGATCTTTCCTGTCTATACGATTACCAGTAACTCATCTTGCGTTGGAGATCAGATCGTGTTTCAAGATGCATCGATCACTTCGTCTGGAAACATTACCAACTATAGCTGGAATTTCGGAGATGGATCCACTGGAACAGGAAATCCCGCTACGCATACATACTCCACTTCTGGCAACTTCAACGTAGAGTTGACCATTACTACAGAAGGTTGTACTGAAGACACGATCATTCCTATTACGATAGACCCAACTCCTACCGTTAACCTTGGGCCTGATCTGAATATATGTTTGGGAGATAACGTGCAGTTGAACAATCCCAATAATCTCGGGAGTGGTACTTATTCCTGGTCGCCAACCACGAGTTTGAGCAGTCCATCGGCACCCAGCCCGACCTCCGCAACCACGTCAACCATCAACTATACACTGACTTACACCTCTAACAACGGTTGTTCTGGTTCAGACAATGTTCAAGTTATTGTCAATCCACTTCCAGTGGCCAATGCTGGTACAGATGCAACCATTTGTCAGAATGATCAGGCGCAATTACAGGCAACTGGTGGGGTGAATTATGCTTGGAGTCCAGCTGGTTCTTTGGATGACCCAACTTCAGCAACGCCCAACGCATCTCCAACTACAACAACCACATACACAGTTACGGTTTCAGATGCAAACAACTGCACCGCCACCGATGATGTTACTGTAACGGTTGTGCCCGCACCAACCGTTGATGCAGGACAGAATCAGAATATCTGCGAAGGAGACATGGTTCAGATGAATGCAACTGGTGTGGGAAACTTTTCATGGTCTCCTTCAGCGGGCTTGAGCAGCACAACCATTGCCAACCCCAATGCGAACCCTATTGTAACAACCACATATTACGTGACACTTACAGATGCTAACAATTGCAGTGCTACTGATAGTGTAGTTGTTGATGTTGATCCGATACCTGTTGCAGATTTTCCTGACCCGGTTCCAGCCTGCGATGGAAATCCGGTTCAATTCAGTGAGAATTCCACCGGGAACGTTGTCAATTACCTTTGGACATTCGGTGATGGACAGACAGGGACGGGAGCCAATCCTTCCCATGTTTATCCTGCCATTGGCACCTATAATGTTTCGCTAACTGTAACGAGTAACAATGGATGTACCTCAAGCACCAGTGGAACAGCAGAGGTGGTCAATGGTCCAACTCCAGATTTTTCGGTTGACAATGGCCCGGACATCTGCGTAGGGGAAGAGCTGGAGATCATTGATAATAGCTCTGGACCCATTGCCTCTTACGAATGGAATTTTGGTGATGGCAACACATCGGCATCTACGCAACCAGTTCAGGTATATTCAACTCCAGGTACATATTCTGTGTTGTTGACACTGACCGCACCTGATCAATGTATGAATACACAAACGGTTGAAATTCAGGTTTATCCATTGCCCGTAGCGGACTTTTCATTTACATCTGCTTGCGAAGGTCAATCAACTGGTTTTACCGACCATTCTACTGTTGCCACGGGCAGCGTTGTTGGTTGGGAATGGTATTTTGATGATGGTTCGCCAATTGAATACAGTTCTACTCTGAACCATGCCTATGCTACTACAGGTAGCTATAACGTTATGTTGATATCGCAGACTGATGAAGGTTGTAGAGATACGGTCTATCATCAAGTATCTGTTAATCCAACACCAAATGTGCAGATTACGGCAGCAGACGGTTGTCTTGGAGATGAAACCTCGTTTACAAATTCAACTACTCCCAACAATACTATAGCAATGTGGGAATGGCAGTTTGGTGACGGTCAAGTTTCAAACCAGTTTGAACCGACTCACCTTTATGCAACTGCCGATACGTTTCTGGTTCAGCTTACGGCTACTACTGACAGTGGCTGTGCAGCCGTGGGGTCAACCCAGCTGTCTGTTTATCCATATCCTGAGCCTGCATTCAGTGTGAGTGATATTGAGGGATGTACACCAATGGAGATCTCATTTACCAACGAATCTACCATTGATGGAGATTACGCTATTGGTAGCTACCAATGGATTTTCGGGGATGGAACGAGTTCTACAGAAACATCGCCAAACCATATATATGTAACTGATGGTCAGTTTGATGTAAGCTTGGTGGCTACAACAGATATCGGTGGATGTTCTGACACGATTACACTCAGCAGTCTTTTGAGTATCTATCTTACACCCAGAGCATCATTCACATTCAGACCAACTGATGCCAGCATGCTGGATCCAAGGATATTTTTCAGGAACACATCAATCAATGCCGTGGATTTCTATTGGGATTTTGGGGATGAGAATGCATCAACAGAGTCTGATCCAATGAATGCCTATCCGGCCGAAGGGGATTATTTGGTTACGTTAGTGGCAAGCAATGGCATCTGCTCATCTACCACGGTACGAGAACTGCATATCGACCCGGAAACATTCCTCTATATCCCCAATTCGTTTACCCCTAATGGCGATGGATTGAATGACGGTTTCATTCCAAAGGGTATTGGAATTGAAGATTTCAAGATGACCATTTTTGATAGATGGGGAAAAGAACTTTACTATACAAATACGATGGATCAGCCTTGGAGAGGCTGGTTCAATGGACTTGAACTTCCGATCGATACCTACGTGTACCGAATTGAAATTCTGGATGTAAAAGGAGAGGTTAGGAAATTTCTTGGTAGTGTTAATCTGGTCCGTTGATCAACGGAAGTCTACCACATCAAAGTCCTGATCTTCAAATTTCTTTTTATCAAAGGCGAAAACCGAAGCAGGAACACTGGTGTCCGTTTTCATCTCCTTTACCTTCAGTAGATAGTTTGTGCCATCTTTTCCAAAGGTTTTAGAGTAAACGATGTGGTTGGTTTTCGCATCCACTCCTAATCTTACTCTTGAATAGGGCTTCTTGCCCGGGTCTTCAGGAAAGAGATCCACGGTCTCAACAGATTTTCCGTCAATTGTTTCCGATGCATGGAACTTGCTCTTGAAACCTTTATCATATTGATTGAAGATGTTACTTGGGTCGAGATCAGTTTCGGCTTTGAAATCTTCCAATGATTTAATCTGAACCTCAAGGTCTTCTTTCATCACATACCACACAATTTCACCATCGCTGTAGATGTCTTGCCCCATGAGTTGCAGATGGAATTTATTCCCAGAAAGCGTCAGTTGTCCATCTCGTGTATCATTAATGCCTGCTTCCTGATTTTCCAATGTGTAACTGAACTTCACCTGAATGTCTTTGTAAGCTTTGTTTGTATCGCTCACCTTCTTCAAAATGGCTTCGGCCTTCGGGTCATTCTGTGCCGCAACGGCAAATGGAATCAATAATATGGTTAGGATGCGTGTGATCATTTTCAATTCTTTCAACTCTCGTTTTGCAACTTCTGTTCCAAACTCATTTCGTCCTGTATCAGCACTTGTCGCGCCTTACTTCCTTCATGTGGTCCAATGATGCCTGCGGCCTCTAATTGGTCCACAATTCTACCTGCGCGGTTATAGCCCAGTTTCAATCTGCGTTGAAGTAGGGACGCAGAACCCTGCTGGTGCTGAACAACGATTCTTGCGGCTTCTTCAAACAGCGCATCACGGTCACCCATATCGAAATCTCCGTAATCACTACTACTGTCATCGATATACTCAGGCAGTTCGTAAGTGCTTGGGTATGCCTGTTGCGATCCAATGTAATCCACCACTTTCTCAACCTCTGGAGTGTCTATGAACGCGCATTGAATACGTACCATGTCATTACCTGTGGAAAGGAGCATGTCTCCGCGTCCTATCAACTGATCGGCACCGCCCGCATCAAGAATGGTTCTTGAATCAATTTTGGAAGTAACACGGAATGCAATACGTGCGGGGAAGTTGGCCTTAATGGTTCCTGTAATGATGTTTACCGAAGGTCGCTGAGTAGCAACGATCAAGTGAATACCAATGGCACGTGCTAACTGTGCCAAACGTGCAATAGGAGTTTCAATTTCTTTACCGGCCGTCATAATAAGGTCGGCAAACTCGTCAATTACCAGTACAATGTAAGGTAGGAACTTGTGCCCTTCTCTGGGATTCAGTTTGCGAGCGATGAACTTGGCGTTGTATTCCTTCAAGTTGCGGCATTGCGCATTCTTAAGCAATTCGTACCGATTGTCCATCTCCAAACATAGAGAGTTAACTGTGGTTACCACTTTCTGTGTGTCGGTTATGATGGCCTCTTCAGAATCAGGCAATTTGGCCAAGAAATGTCGCTCGATCTTGTTGAACAGGGTGAGTTCAACCTTTTTCGGGTCAACCAGCACGAATTTGACCTGTGCGGGATGCTTCTTGTAAAGGATGGAAGCGAGGATACAGTTCAATCCTACCGATTTACCCTGACCCGTGGCACCGGCCATTAACAAGTGAGGCATCTTGGCAAGGTCTGCCACGTATGTTTCGTTGCTGATGGTCTTGCCCAATGCAATGGGCAGCTCCATTTTTGAATGCTGGAACTTTTCTGAACTCAACACTGCTTTCATAGAAACCGTGTCCGGGTTCTGATTCGGTACCTCGATACCGATAGTGCCCTTACCTGGAATCGGGGCAATGATCCGGATTCCAAGCGCAGATAGGCTCAGAGCGATATCATCCTCCAAATTCTTGATCTTGGAGATGCGGATACCCGGGGCTGGAACAATCTCGTAAAGCGTTACAGTTGGCCCAATGGTAGCTTTAATGCGATCTATCTCAATGTTGTAATTCTTAAGGGTGGAGACGATTCTGTTCTTGTTCGATTCCAACTCCTCCTGATCCACGGAGATTTCTCCTTTCCCATAGGCTTCAAGTAGGTCGAGAGTGGGTTTCTTGTAGTGACTCAGGTCAAGGGTAGGGTCGTATTCGCCCATTCCTTCGCCATCATCCTCATCAACAGTTTCTTCTGAAACCACTGTTTGCTCAACTTCAAATGCCACGTCAGATTCATCTTCCACCATCTTAACCGTTTCAGTTTTGGTAACGGTTGTTTCTGGTGCTGATGTTTCCAACTCAAGTTCCGTATGCGGTTCATCAGGCTCTTCTTCCATCGTCAACTCAGCTTCTTCCTCAGCCTCTCGAACTTCTGCAAGGTTGAGCTCGTTGGTTTTAACCGTTACATCTGCAACGGGTGCAAAGTCTTCTTCTGCTTCCGAATCAATATCTGCAGATTCCTTTTTCGCAAACACGGACCGAATGGCATCAACCGAAAAATTGAACACAACCGCCATGTAAATTACGGCAAGGAAGAGCAGAAGCATTGCTGTACCGGCCGAACCGATCAGACTGCTTGTCCAGCGATTGAGTTGGAATCCGAGTGAGCCACTTAGGTTGGCGTTTTCGGTAAACAGGTAACCCATTGCCAATGGAACAAAATACAAGAAGAACAATGAATGTTTAACCGAGCGCCCCAAAGGCAAAAGCGCCTTTCTGAACATCACCTGAAAGCCAATGAGCAAGAACAGGAAAGGGAAGAGGAAGGCTGAAATGCCGAACCAACTATGAATGAACTTTTCCGCTACAATTGCCCCAAACTTACCCATCCAATTGTCAACCTTTTCTTCTGGGTTGATGAGCGTGTCGCCAAATTCCTGAAGTTGGCTTTGGTCGTTCATGCCAGCATCTACCAGATGCGAAATGAAGGAAAGTGTTAGAAACGCGGAAATGACAATGAAAAAGATGCCAAGAATGGTGCGCGTACGCGAATCTGCAAGGAATTCGAAGAGGCTATTCTTACCGTCTTTCTTTCCCTTGGAATTCGTCTTTTTTGAACTGGATTTTTCCTGTTTCTCGGCCATTCCTCCCTAAGCTTCCAAATGTAAGAAAAACGCGAACAAGCGTGCTTACAGTACTTAGTTAAAGCAACAGGAAAGTGGTTATTCTGAATTAGAAGCTTTGGAAGATGTCGGCCATCTCCTGAACAGAGATGGGCTGATATTGCTGCGTTATCACAAAATCTTCGTCAGGATACTCTTCTGCAACAACTTCTTTGGCGATCATATGCATGTCAATGTTGAACTTGTTGACGGTGGCTTCCATAAGAACACCCTTAACTTCATGAAATGGTGTGCACCAGTTTGGCTCTTCAACTCCTATCTCAGTGGTATAGAATAGGCTGAAGTTTTTCGTAGAGTCTTCCACAAACGTTACAAAAGCATGCTTGCACTCATAGCCGGCAATCATCTTTGTGCTGTCAGTTGGAGTAATTGTCATTCCATCTGGCTTCTTGCCATACTCCTCCATGATCTCTACACTATCCATTTCAAGACCAGAGTACTTGTTTGCAATTTTCACAAGATGGGTAACCTTCTTTTCCTTGTTGTTGGCCAACAGCAACGTGCTGAACACTGCCATAGAGGTTGTGAGTTCATTTCGAGTGTTATTGTCCTTGAAACGGAAGGTCATCTCACTCGGAAACATGGAAGTGAAAATGTTATCCTCCTTAAACTGCGGATAGGTTAGCGTGTAAACGATCTTGCCTTCGGTTATTCGCTTTTTACCAGTTGATTGATCCGAGTTTGACTGGCAGCCAGTGGAAATGATCAACACCCACATAGGCAATAACAGATACAGAAACTTAAGTCTCAAATTCAGTTCTTTTAAGAAGTTTCAGTTCCCGATTCCTGTTTGTCCTAAGACGCCCGAAAATAATAACTAAGTCGGTTTTCCAAATTTCTCTTAGTCCATATTTACGAGTATCTCGTAACGTAAAACCATACTAAAGGTTACCGTTTGTCGAAAAAATCAGTATCCCAAGGTTTCAAGCATTCCTTTATGTCCTTGCTCTTCTGAAAAGAGTTCGGATACGATCTTACCATTCTCATCCTTGTAAACCACGATCTGCTTGGGCGATGGAATGAGGCAATGCTGTATGCCACCGTAGCCGCCTAAGGCATTCTGGTAGGCGCCCGTATTGAAGAAGCCGATGTAAAGCGGTTCGTTTCTGCGGAATTCAGGTAGATAAATGTTGTTCACGTGGGCTTCCGTGTTGTAGTAGTCCTGACTGTCGCAGGTAAGGCCGCCTAGGTTGACCCGCTCATAAGTGCTGTCCCAACGGTTTACGGCCAGCATAATGAAACGCTGGTTGATGGCCCATGTGTCGGGCAGGGTGGTAATGAACGAACTGTCTATCATGTTCCACCATTCCACATCGTTCTGTTTTTTCTGGTCGATGATGGAGTAGAGGGTGGCTCCGCTTTCCCCAACTGTGTAGCTACCGAATTCGGAGAAGATGTTCGGTTCCGGAACGCCTTCCTTCTCGCAGAACTCCTTTACCTGACGCACAATTTCGCCCGCCATGTACTGGTAATCGTACTCATCTGCCAACGAGTGTTTGATGGGGAAACCGCCACCGATGTTCAACGAGTCCAACGTAGGGCATTCCTGCTTCAGGTCGCAGTACACGCGGAGGCATTTCTGCAACTCGTTCCAGTAGTAAAGACTGTCCTCAATACCATTATCGATGAAGAAGTGCAGCATCTTCAGTTTGAAGTGCTTCTCCTTGCGTAGCACGTTCATGTAGTAATCCTGTATCTCGCGATGTCGGATTCCCAAACGGGCCGTGTAGTAGTTCGATTGCGGTTCTTCGCCCGTGGCAATGCGGATACCCACGTTGCACTCGCGCTTCACCAACGGACGGAAATGCTCCAGCTCGTCCAAGTTATCGAGTACCGGAAGGCTGTTGAAACCATCGTTTATCAGTTCTGAAATGAGCTGAACATACAGATCGCGCTTGTAGCCGTTGTGTACCAGAAAGGTGTCTTTACTAATGCGGCCCTGCTCATACAGCTTGCGCACAATATGAATATCGAAGGCAGAGGAGGTCTCTATATGGATATCGTTCTTGAGCGCTTCGTTTAGCACGTAGCTGAAATGCGAACTCTTGGTGCAGTAGCAATAGGTGTAGTTGCCCTGGTAGTTGTACTGTTCCATGGCGGTGCTGAAGTAGACCTTGGCCTTCTGTATCTGCTCCGAAATGCGGGGCAGGTAGCTCAGTTTAAGCGGTGTTCCGTACTGTTTGATGATGGCCATCAGGTCGATGCCATGGAAGTACAGTTGATTGTCCTTTACTTCAAAACCCTCTTGCGGAAACTCGAAGGTCTGATCGATGAGGTTGTAGTAGTTGTTCTCCATTTTGCTGCGTGCAAAGATGTAAGAAAACAGAAATGCTGCTTGTTTTTGGTGTTAAACTTTGGTGGCCGTTGGCCGAATGATGCACTACCTTCACGCATCATGAAAAGACTGTTCATCATCGGGTCGGTAACATTGCTGATGTCATGCTCCAAAGAAGACCTCCCTTGGTATCAGAAAAAGGTGATAGAAGACCTAACGCCACAAGGGCAGCCTACCGTATCCTTCGACCATTGCACCATTAGCAATGCGCCCATAGATACCGAGGTTTTCGGCATGCACATTCATGGTTCGCAACAGACCTCGCAGCCCACCCTCAATGCCATAGACGATATTGGCCTCAAGTGGGTGCTCAATGGTTTTCATTGGCCCACGGTGGAAGGAGAGAAGAACGTTTATCGCATAGCCGAAAACTATGATGCGTTCTTTTTGGCCATGGCCGAACGGGACGTTCAGGTGCTTATGTCGGTGGGCAATTATTGGCCTACTTGGTTAGACGATACCGAAGAGATGAAACACGAACTCTATCAGCTTACACGGCTGCTGGTAAAACGGTACCGACCGGGTGGCGATTTCGCCCAAGAACACGGCCTTGGCAACTATGGTGTAAAATACTGGGAAGTGATAAATGAACCCAATTATCCGTGTTGTGGCTGGGGACCGCATGGTGGGCAGCAGCCTGTAAACAGTGCCCTGTATGCCGAAGTGCTGAGCGAAGTGCATCGCGCCATACGCGAAGAGGATGCGGATGTGTTCATCATACTCGGAGGGCTTTCGAGTGCTACGCTGCATCAAGATCCACTGTCTTTTTTGGATGAGGTTTATTCCTATGGTGCCAAGGATGCATTCGATATTGTGGCGTACCATCCGTACGACCAGTATGCCGATATGGCCGCCACCATAGCCACCGTGCGGGCCAAGATGGCCGAGTATGGAGATGGCGGTAAACCTATTTGGATAACGGAGCTTGGCGACCCCGACCTTGTGCCAGGCCCAAATGGAGAACTGAGCCAAGTGCAGTTGTTTGACGTGGCTGCCGAGCAGTTCTCAGACATGCAGGCTTTCTTCTGGTTGGGACTCAACGACTTTGAGGGGAGCAACGAAACCTGGGGCGTCCTTGAGAACAACCAAACACCTCGCCAACCCATTTACAATCATGTAAAGGCGTTTGTGGATACGGTATACTGATTCGACCAGGTGAAGGGATATTCTTTCAAACCCAGTAAGACAACTCAAGATCTTATAGTTTTCACCTCTATTTGTTGAACAAGATTAGATGGCAAGAGAAATACAGAATATCGAATTACGATTGTTAACACCTAACGATTATCATGAGCTTCGGGAAGTGATGAAGGATGCTTACACGAACATGCAGGGTTCTGTTTGGAGTGAAGGGCACATTAACAGCCTGATAAAGAAGTTTCCTGAAGGTCAAGTGGCCATTCAGATCAATGATCAGCTGGCGGGTTGCGCACTTTCCATTATTGTGGATTACGATAGCTTCGATGATGCCCACACCTATCAGCAGATCACGGGTAATTACACTTTCGATACACACAGAAAGAATGGCGATGTACTATATGGTATCGATGTTTTCATCAAACCTGAGTTTCGTGGTCTGAGATTGGGCAGACGCCTTTATGATTATCGCAAGGAGCTGTGCGAAAAGATGAATCTGAGGGGAATTGCGTTTGGAGGACGTATCCCTAATTATCACAAATACGCGGGAGAACTGACACCCAAGGAATACATTGAAAAGGTACGTAGGCGTGAGATACACGACCCTGTATTGAACTTTCAGATATCCAATGATTTTCATCCAACCCGGATTCTGCAGGGCTATCTACCGGGCGATGAGGCTTCTGGTGAGTATGCCGTGCTATTGGAATGGGATAATATTTACCATGAAAAGCGAAAAGCTTTTACCAAGAAAAAGGTTGTTCGGCTCGGGCTGGTTCAGTGGCAAATGCGACTCTACAAGAATCTTGAAGACCTCATGCAGCAAGCAGAATACTTTGTAGATGCGGTGTCTGGCTATCGAAGTGATTTTGCGCTTTTTCCTGAGTTTTTCAATGCGCCACTCATGGCCGAACATAATCATCTGACGGAGTCTGAGGCTATTAGAGAGTTGGCAAAACATACCGAAAGCATTGTTCGGAAGTTCGCGGAGCTGGCAATTTCATACAACATAAACATCATTACAGGTAGCATGCCCGAACTGAAGAACGACCTTCTCTACAATGTGGGCTATCTGTGTAAGCGAGACGGTAGTCTTGAGCGATTTGAGAAGCTGCATGTAACGCCTGATGAAGCTAAGATCTGGGGAATGCAGCCAGGTCATGGACTTAAGACCTTTGATACAGATTGTGGTAAGGTAGGAGTGCTGATTTGCTATGATTCTGAATTCCCAGAGTTGAGCCGTCTACTCGCAGATGAAGGAATGGATATCCTTTTTGTGCCCTTTCTAACGGATACGCAGAACGGCTATTCGCGAGTGAGACACTGTGCTCAGGCCCGCGCCATTGAGAACGAATGTTATGTGGCTATTGCAGGAAGTGTTGGAAACCTGCCCAAAGTCCACAACATGGATATACAGTTTGCTCAGTCAATGGTTTTTACGCCTTGCGACTTTGCGTTTCCGACCAACGGAATTAAGGCAGAAGCTACTCCAAATACAGAAATGATCCTTATTGCAGATGTGGATATTGACCTGCTTCGCGAATTGCACCAGTTTGGTAGCGTGCGCAACCTGCGCGATAGACGAAAAGACGTCTTCGAATTGAGGAAGAAGGACTAATTCTGTGGTAGGAAAACCTCAGCCATCATACATCTGGCACTGCCTCCGCCCAACGTTTCAATTGTTGTGAGTGAGGAATGGAAGATGCGGTTGGTTTTCTCAATGGCGTGGATCTGTTCTGGTGTCAAACTGTTAAATGCTTGGGTTGACATGACCATAATCCGCTCACCAGAACTATTGATCACCTGAAGCATGTTTCCAGCGAAGCTCGATTTCTGGTCTTCGGTTATGTAAACGATGGTTTTCCGTGTTTGCTCCAATTTTGAAACGACCGCATTTCTTTCTAGTTCATTCTTGATGCTGTCAGCACATAGGATGGCAATCTCTTCTCCAACGCTCATCATCACATTCGTATGATAGATGGGTAGAAGTTGTCCTTGGAACTTTTGCAAGGCATGGAAGCTCACAATTTCATAGCTCAACTGTTCACCCCAATCTTTCAGAAGGATTTCATTTGTGCGCTGCGAAATACAGGCATAAGCGATCAGGTTCTCGCGGTCCAATACCAAACTTCCTGTTCCTTCCAAGAAGAAACCATCACTTTCGCTGCTTGAATAATCGAGTGTTTCGTTGATGCGAAAGCCATTGCTTTTCAATAGTTCAAGGATGTCATCGCGTCTTTCCAACCTGCGGTTTTCAGCACACATGGGGTAGAGCACCACCATACCCGTTTCATGGAACGATACCCAGTTGTTGGGGAAGATGCTGTCGGGCGTGGCGGGTTCCAATGTGTCTTCCACCACCATTACGTTCACTCCCGCAGCCCGGAGTTTCTCCACAAAAGCATCGAACTCCTTGAGGGCATCGGCCTGCGCCTGTTGGGCGGTAATGGCCGCGCTCTGATTCTGATAGTGGTTGTCTTTGGCCGTTTCGGCATTCATGGCAAACGCCACGGGCCGTATCATCAATATGTTGGAGGTGTTCTGTGCAGGCATGGTCAATCGTTCAATCCCCCGTCACAAAAGTTCCGCAGGCTTCACTTTTGCGCCACCCCCTTTGAAAGGGGGAAGGGCGTCCATCCTCCTTTTTAAAGGAGGTGCCGAGGAACGAGGCGGAGGATTTTAAAAGATTCATTCGAAAGATGGTCATATCTCTTCGCGTTGCAGCGGCATACTCATACAATGGGTTCCACCACGGGCTCGCGATAGTTCGGCCGATGGTAGCGTGATGAGCGTATCGCCTGTAATGAGGTCTTCCAACTTGGCACCCGCATCCATCTGTGCGTTGAAATCTTCGGCACGGATGATCTTGAAGCCCCGTTGCTCCAACGAGCGGTTGGTGTGTACGTTCCTATCGTAACCGATGATCACACCTTCGCGGATGGCCAAAAAGTTGCAGCTGTCGGTCCATTGCTCCCTTTCAGTGAAAGGGAATTTCGCCCCACCGTTCGGGATGATGTGCGCCTTCTTGCAGCCGAAATCTTCTAGACTCACCTCTTTGAGGAGGTCATCCAAGAAGTCGAATTCCTTCATCTTCACCTTAAAGCCTTCGCCCTTGTTCTGGCGGATGAACTGCGTAACGTACACCTGCTCTTCTGGTGTTTCCATCTCGTCATCCAACATCCTT
>JACJZP010000014.1 GCA_020635535.1 Flavobacteriales bacterium
CAAGTCACGGTTCCTTCAGAAGAGTTCATGGTGCAATCTGGAGCATCTTTATTCACCTTCACTTTATCGCCAATCTTCACTTGACTTAGCATGTCTTCACTCACGTAAGCGCGCAGCGTCAGTGGGTCAAGTGATGCGATTTTGTACATCGGCCGTCCCTGCATGGTGAGTTCGCTGGCTTTGGCCAGCGTAGTCAGCACCGTTCCGTTGATCGGATTGTAGATGTACGATTTTCGAAGTTGATTCTCGATCTGCATGAGTTGATACTTCAAAGGATCGATCTCGGCCAACATACCTTGTGTCTGCGTTCCCAAAGTGGAAGCGGTGGCCGAACGCTGCTTCATGGTGACGTCCAATTCGGCTTTCAGGTCATCCAATTGTTTGGATGGCGCGGCATTCGCTTCCACCAATTTGCCAATGCGGATGATCTCCGTGTTCAGTTTTTCCATCCGCTTGTCGAAAACAGCCAATTGCGCGGCTTCATTCGGAAGTTTCTTTCGTACGGCCGCAATGCTTGCTTGCACCTGCATTTTCTTCAGGTAAAGCTGCATAGTGTCGACCACGGCAATGAGGTCGCCAGCCTTCAGAACTTGGCCTTCTTCGACATTGAAAACCAAGAGTTTGCCGCTTGTTTCGGCACTCACGGTCAGCTCATCGGTCTCGAAATTCCCGTAGGCATCGGCCTTGTCGCCATTGCCCGTGCAGCCCGCCAGCAGGCCCAAAAGGGAAAACATCAGAAATGCGTTTTTCATCGGAATTGTGGTTTTGTGGTTCATCAAATCCCCCGCCCTTCGGGCACCCCCTTTTGAAGGGGGAACCGCCAGATCCTCCTTTTTAAAGGAGGTGCCGAGGAACGAGGCGGAGGATTTCGTATTATCAATTGAGTAACTTATTTTCATTTCAATACGCCTGTTTCGAATTGCAACATGATCTGGTTCTGGTACAGGCTCACCTGATCGACACTTCGTGTGAGTTCGGCCAGTTGTTCGGCCAAAACTTCATCGAGATAATCCATGGAAGTGATCACGCCTTCCTCAACCTGTACTTCGGCATTCTTTCGGATCTGCGAGCGTAGTCCAAGCATCTTTTCGTCCCATTCCAATGCCTTGGTCAGCTTGTCGTTTTCACTTCGCATTCGCGAAATCTTGCTCTCAATCTCCACTTTCTTTTGGTTCTGCTGTTCGGTCATTAATTGATTGTTCAACCGCAGGTTTTTCCGTTCCAATTTGGTCTTTCCCCAATCCCAAATGTTCCAAGTGGCCTTGAGACCGACCATGCCGTAACCGCTCAGGTCCTTGTTGAAGAAATTGTACGGATTAGGCGACCCGAAACCCGCTTGTCCGAACAGATTTACACGCGGCATTCGCGTTGCTTTCAGCAGTTTTTCCGTGGCCATCAGCCCTTTCTGTTTGGTATCGATGAGTTGCAATTCGAGGTTGTCCGCGTAAGCGTAATCAATGGCTGTTTGGATAACTGGCATTTCCAGCTCGCGGCCAGCAGTTTCAATTCCTGTTAGTAACTGAAGCACCTCCAAACCGCTTTCTCGCGCGCTTTCCAATTCCAGTTGTTTCTTCTCTTGATTGAGTATTTCGCTCTGTAATTTGAGCAGGTCGTTCTGCTGCGCCACACCATTTTCGAGCGCGGCTTTCAGCATGTCTTCCCGCTCGGCCATTCGCGTGAGTGTTTTGGAAATGATCTTCAGTTGATCATCCACCAACAGCATTTGGAAATAGAGCTGCGCCACCTGCTTTTTGTATTCAGAAAGGCCAACCTCCAGCACTTTCAACGAAACCTCGTTCTGCGCTTTCTCTGCCACTTTCTGTGCACTCGAAAATCCCGCATCGAACACGGGTTGGTACAATTCCAAATACCCACGGTACTGGAATTTCGGAATATCCAGCGATGGAACTCCTGGAAACGAGAACGGCAATTCAGGCACAGCGGACTGATAAGTGGCCTGTCCGTTGGCCGTGACCATCGGCAGATACGCCCGGTTGTAGGTCTTCAACTTGTTCTGAAGAATATCGGCCATAATCGGTTGCTGCTTGAGTAGCGGCATGTGGTTTTCTGCGCTGTCCAAACAGGCGTATAGGTTCAATTTCTGTGCTCGTACCTGACCCGAAAAAGCCAGCATCAAGAACAAAATTGCGATGGAAAAATGTCGTTTCATCATCCTTCGGTTTGCGGTTTGAGCATGCTGAGGAACCATTGCGGCACCAGTTGTTTGCGCTGCTCCATCATCAATATGAATGTTTCGTTGTCCATTCCTGCGCCAACAGATATGATCGGCTTGCCGATGAACGGGAAAACGGTCATGGAAATGAGGTTCATGAAAAGATGAACGGGATGTATTCCGTCTGGACAGCGCTGCGCCAATTCCTGAAAGAACTTGGCCTCTTTAATTATCTGTTCGATGCCCAATCTCTCTGCCATCTCTTCTGGATGGTTCCGTATTTCGCTCAACATAAAAATGGGCAGGTCGGGGCGTTTTTTCAGTAGTTCGGTGTAGTTGCTCACGAACAGTTCGACCTTCTCTTCAAACGTGTGCTGGTCGTTCATCAACACATGAAGCTGTCCGATAAATCCTTGGACAGTCTCCATCATGATCGTCTTGAATAACTCTTCCTTGCTTCGGAAATAGTAGTTGACCAACGCAAGGTTCACGCCTGCGGCTGAAGCAATATCGCGTGTTGTGGTTCTGCCAAAACCTTTCTCTAAAAACAGCGCACTTGCCGCTTGCTTGATCTTGTTGGCCGTATCGAGGTCTTTCTCACTCATGACCGCACAAAGGTTAATTGATCATTTGATTTAAACAAATGTTTAATCCAAATTTACCCAAGCTTTATACTCAATTTGTTTCCTTTGCATCAAACAAAACGCATACACCTATGAACGAATTATTCGGAGACAACGGAACAGATTGGGAAGGACTGGCTTTGGAATATGGTCAGAAGCTTGGCCTTGGAATCGTAATTCTGGTTGTCGGG
Source organism: Flavobacteriales bacterium (assembly GCA_020635535.1). Taxonomy (GTDB): domain Bacteria; phylum Bacteroidota; class Bacteroidia; order UBA10329; family UBA10329; genus UBA10329. The sequence continues at coordinate 2,988 of JACJZP010000014.1, forward strand.
CTTTGGATTGCCGGAATGTTGACCAACACCATTAAGAAGATCATGGAGAAAAGGAATCTTGACCCTGCACTCCAAAGCTTTCTGGGCAGCATGATCGGTATAACACTTAAAGTACTGGTCGTCATCAGTGCTTTGGGAACGCTCGGAATAGAAATGACCTCATTTGTGGCCATTCTCGGAGCGGCCGGTTTGGCCGTTGGTATGGCATTGAGTGGAACGCTTCAGAATTTCGCTGGAGGTGTGATGATCCTCATCTTCAAACCATTCAAGGTGGGCGATGTACTTCAGGCGCAAGGCTACACGGGTTCCGTCAAGGAAATTCAGATCTTCAACACCATCCTGAAAACTCCAGACAACAAGACCATCATTATTCCAAATGGCGGACTGTCTACTGGAAGCATGGTCAACTTTTCGACTGAACCAAGAAGAAGGGTTGATTGGACGGTTGGAATCGGTTATGGTGATGATGCCGACAAGGCGAAGGAAGTTCTGCTTGCCATGCTGAATGATGACGAACGCGTTCTGAAAGACCCAGAGCCATTCGTGGCCATGTCTGAATTAGCGGATAGTTCGGTAAACTTCACTGTTCGAGGTTGGGTGGAATCTGCCAACTATTGGCCAGTTTTCTTCGATCTGAATGCACGTGTTTATAAGGAATTCGGAAACCACGGTTTGAACATTCCATTCCCGCAAATGGATGTGCATCTTCACAAAGACTAAAAACCAATAATCATGAATACAGAACAACTCGAGCAATACACCCAACGATTCATTGAATTGACCATGGAATACGCGCCCAAATTTCTTTTGGCGCTTGTAGTTCTAATCATCGGTATGTGGATTATTAACCGAATGGTTACCATTCTGGGTAATCTGCTGGACAGACGACATATTGACAAAAGCCTTCAGCCATTCCTCAAAAGTTTGGTGAGCATGGGGTTGAAGGTGATGCTGCTGATCAGTGTGGCAAGCATGGTTGGGATCGAGACCACTTCTTTCGTAGCAGTTATCGGTGCCGCAGGTTTGGCGGTCGGACTCGCTCTTCAAGGAACGCTGGCCAACTTTGCAGGTGGCGTACTCATTCTCATATTCAAACCATATAAGGTTGGTGATCTGATTGAAGCGCAGGGGCATCTGGGCGTTGTAGAGGAAATTCAGATTTTCGTAACGGTTCTTAGTACCCCTGATAGCAAAACGGTCATTGTTCCGAACGGAGCCATCAGCAACGGAAACATCACGAACTACACCACAAAAGGCGTTATCCGTGTTGATCTGGTGATGGGAATTTCCTACGGTTCCAATATCAAACAGGCGCGGGAGGTTCTCCTAAAGGTGATGCATGAACATCCGAAGGTGTTGAAAGACCCTGCTCCGTTTGTCGGGGTGGTGGAATTGGCGGATAGTTCGGTCAACTTGGCTGTTCGTCCGCATTGCGACCCAGCACACTATTGGGATGTTTACTTCGACATTTACGAAGCTGGAAAGGAAGCACTGGATGCTGCCAAAATCACCATTCCGTTCCCGCAATTGGATGTGCACATGCCGAAAGCGTAACACACAAAGTTTTTGAAAAGAACAGCCCGATGCATATGCGATCGGGCTGTTTTGTTTCACGAGGTCAGTTACCTTCGCCCAATGTCTCATCTGTGGCGCGCCAAGCAGTACACCAAGTACATTTCCAAGGCTAAGAATCGCCATGGAATCCATTCGCCTTTCGTTTATCAGTTGTTGGATGAGGTTGTTTACGATAGAACCAGTTATCAAGAGTACAAGACGGTAGAATCGATTCGCCAAGCACTTTTAAACCGAACAGATGAGATTGAAATAACCGACCTCGGAGCGGGTTCAACCATCAACACTTCCAACCGAAGAAAGGTGGCCGACATTGCCAAGAATTCAGCCAAAGGCGGAAAATGGGGCGAATTGCTTTTCCGATTGGCAAGGCATTTTCAACCCGAAACCATGATCGAGTTGGGAACATCACTTGGAATTGGAAGTCTCTATCAATCATTAGGAAACCCGAATGGAAGCCTGACCACGTTTGAAGGTTGTCCGAACACAGCTGCCATTGCTCGGGAACAATTCGCGGAAGCAAGTGTGAATCCGACCATCATTGAAGGCAACTTTGACGATACGCTTCAACCTTATCTCGATTCCATCGAAAAACTGGATTGGGCGTTTATTGATGGCAACCATCAGAAAGAACCGACCATCCGCTATTTCCAGCAATGTTTGGATAAATGCCACAACGATTCGGTCTTGCTTTTCGATGATATTTACTGGAGCAAAGGAATGGCCGAAGCTTGGCAGAACATCAAGACCGATGAGCGTGTTACAGTAACACTTGATCTGTTCCAGGTTGGTATCGTTTTCTTGAGAAAGCAGCAGCCCAAACAGGATTTCATCATCAGGTATTGATTGTAACTTAGCCACGCATGAAAGACGTTATCCGAACCGAGCACATTGCCAAAGTTTATGTGATGGGAACAGAGCAAGTTCACGCCTTGCGCGACATTTCCATTACCATCGAGGAAGGTGAATATGTGGCATTGATGGGGCCTTCCGGTTCTGGTAAATCCACGTTGATGAACATGATCGGCTGTTTGGACACACCGACAAGCGGGCACTATTACTTGGGTGGACAGGACGTTAGCCGAATGACCGACAATCAGTTGGCGGAAGTGCGCAATAAAAAAATCGGATTCGTTTTCCAGACGTTCAATCTTTTGCCCCGCTCCACTGCATTGGACAACGTAACATTGCCACTGATCTATGCTGGAGTGGGCAGTTCCGACAGAAAAGTCCGAGGCGAAGAAGTATTGAACCAAGTAGGGTTGGGAGATCGAATGACACACCGCCCGAACGAACTTTCAGGTGGTCAGCGTCAGCGTGTGGCCGTGGCAAGGGCATTGGTAAATAGACCTGCACTGATACTTGCCGATGAACCAACGGGTAACCTCGATTCTAAAACTTCCATAGAAATCATGGGGCTTTTTGAAGAAATCCATCGAAATGGAAACACCATTGTGGTGGTAACCCACGAGGAAGACATTGCGCAGCACGCCCACCGTATTATCCGACTAAAAGATGGTCTGGTAGAATCGGATGAGTTGAACCAGAACGTTCAAACCGTGTTGCAATCGGCATGAAGGTTTACACCAAAACTGGCGATGACGGCACAACCGGACTTTTCGGTGGTGCTCGGGTTCCAAAACATCACATCCGTATAGAAAGCTACGGAACAGTTGATGAACTGAATTCCTACATCGGGCTTGTCCGACATCGAAAGATCGATCCTAAATCAGAAGCCATTCTTGGCGAAGTGCAGGACAGGCTTTTCACCATCGGTTCTATTTTGGCTTCAGACCCAAGCAAATCCAACCTTGTGGTTCCCGATCTTCACGAGTCAGACATCGAACTCCTCGAAAAGGAGATTGACCGCATGAATGAAGCACTTCCAGAGATGCGCTCGTTCGTTTTACCTGGAGGAAATGACACCGTTAGTTTCTGCCATATTGCACGCTGCGTTTGCCGCAGAGCGGAGCGCTTGGCCGTATTGCTCAACGAAAAAGAGCCTATTCATCCGTTGGTTGTAAAATATCTTAACCGTCTTTCCGATTATCTATTTGTGCTGAGCCGACAAATAACAAAGGATGACAAGCTGAACGAGGTTCCTTGGAAGCCCCGTAAATAAAGGGATTCAGACAATATTTCAAGGAAATTTCGAGGGGGCTTTCATGTCTTGTTATAATTTTTAGCTTTGCGCAAAATTGAACCACAAACCATCTAATTAGAACGTCATTATGTATTGGACACTCGAATTAGCATCTCGTCTGGAGGACGCACCTTGGCCAGCTACCAAGGATGAGCTCATCGATTTTGCCATGCGATCGGGAGCACCGATGGAAGTGGTGGAAAATCTTCAAGAAATTGAGGATGATGGCGAAGTTTTCGAAAGCATCGAAGACATTTGGCCAGATTATCCTACCAAGGATGACTTCTTCTTTAATGAAGATGAATATTGAACCGAAAAAACGACTTTATCAAAGAGCGATTCCAGCACAGGGGTCGCTCTTTTTGTTTCACCAGATACGTCAATAATCAAACGGTTATGGAGGTAAAAAAGGCGTAATTTCGCCCGCCCGCATGACAGGTTGTCCGAATACCTCCAACGGAATGGTTGTTGACTTCCCGAATGCCATTCAAAAAGGAATCACACGTAATGATCAATCTTATTAATAATCTGGCCAAGAAGTTCTTCGGAACCAAGGCAGATAAAGACATTGAAGAGATTCAGCCGTTCGTTGACCAGATCAACGAGATCTTTGCTGGACTCAGCAGCATTTCTGACGATGCACTTCGCGCCAAGACAACAGAATTCAAGCAACGCATTGACGAGTATCTCTCAGAAGAAAGAAAGCAAGTAGCAGAACTGGAAGCCAAGGCCGAAAATCCTGACACGGATGTTGAGGAGAAGGAAAGGCTTTATGACCAAATAGATCAGATAGAAAAAGACTCTACTGAAAAGGTTGAGGAAGTACTGATGGAGATTCTTCCAGGCGCTTTTGCTGTTGTGAAGGAAACGGCCAGAAGACTGAAAGAGAACGGAAAATTGGTAGTTACAGCTACAGAAATGGACCGAGACCTTGCGGCTACGAAAGGCTACGTTACCATTGAAGGAGATAAAGCCACTTACCCAAAAACTTGGCTTGCTGGCGGAACTGAGGTTTCGTGGGACATGGTTCATTATGATGTGCAGCTCATTGGTGGTGTTGCGCTTCATAAAGGACGAATTGCAGAGATGGCAACGGGTGAAGGAAAAACCCTTGTGGCAACACTACCGGTTTACCTTAATGCGTTGGCTGGTCGCGGTGTACACGTGGTAACAGTAAACGACTACTTGGCAAAGCGTGACTCCGAGTGGATGGGCCCGTTGTACGAGTTCCACGGTCTGAAGGTGGATTGCATTGACAAGCACCAACCGAACTCAACTGAAAGACGAAGGGCTTACAATGCCGACATCACCTTCGGAACGAACAACGAATTCGGTTTCGATTACTTGCGTGATAACATGGCCCGTGAAGCGGGTGATCTTGTACAGCGAAAGCACAATTACGCTATTGTGGATGAGGTTGACTCGGTTTTTATCGATGATGCGAGAACTCCGCTCATCATTTCTGGTCCGGTACCACAAGGAGACAAGCACGAATTTGATGAACTGAAGCCGAAGGTTGAGAAACTGCTCAACGTTCAGAAAACGCTTTTCAATACCACCCTAACTGATGCAAAAAAACTAATTGCTGCTGGCAACGATGGTTATAAGGAGGGCGAAGGTGGTATGGCGCTTTTGCGTTGCCATCGCGCTCTACCAAAGAATAAGGCGCTTATCAAATACTTGAGTGAGCCTGGCGTAAAGCAGATTCTCCAAAAAACGGAGAACTACTACATGCAAGACCAGAATAAGGAAATGCATAAAGTTGATGCAGAACTTTTCTTCGTCATCGATGAGAAACACAACACCATTGAGCTTACGGAGAAAGGGCTAGAGCTCATTACCCGCAACATGGAAGACGACCAGTTCTTCGTGTTGACGGATGTTGGTTCGGGTATTGCCGAAATTGAAAAAATGGGTATTTCCGATCAGGAAAAGGCCAAGAAGAAAGACGAGCTGATGCGCGATTTTGCCATCAAGAGCGCGCGTGTTCACTCTATGAATCAGCTGTTCAAAGCGTACACTCTTTTTGAGAAGGATGTAGAGTACGTGGTTCTTGACAATAAGGTGAAGATCGTGGATGAGCAGACCGGCCGAATCATGGACGGAAGGCGTTACTCAGACGGTTTGCATCAAGCCATCGAAGCAAAGGAAAATCTGAAGGTGGAAGCCGCAACCCAGACTTGGGCAACCGTTACGCTACAGAACTACTTCCGTATGTACAGCAAGCTTTCGGGTATGACGGGTACTGCGGAAACGGAGGCAAAAGAACTTTGGGACATCTACAAGTTGGATGTGATGGTGATTCCAACCAACCGTCCGATTCAACGAGATGACAAGGACGATCTTGTCTACAAAACGGCCCGAGAGAAATACAATGCGGTAATTGATGAGATTGTAAACCTAACAGGACAAGACCGACCTGTTCTTGTTGGTACGACCTCGGTGGAGATCTCGGAGCTTTTGAGCCGCATGCTCAAAATGAAGAAGATCAACCACAGCGTGCTGAACGCGAAACTCCATGCTCAGGAAGCTGATGTTGTGGCAAATGCAGGTAAACCGGGCGCGGTGACCATCGCTACTAACATGGCGGGTCGTGGTACCGATATCAAACTCGGACCTGGCGTGAAAGAAGCAGGCGGTTTGGCCATTATTGGTACCGAGCGCCACGAAAGCCGAAGAGTTGACCGCCAGTTGCGTGGTCGTGCGGGTCGTCAGGGAGATCCGGGTTCTTCGCAGTTCTACGTTTCGTTGGAAGACAACCTCATGCGTCTTTTCGGCTCGGATAGAATCGCGAAGTTGATGGACCGAATGGGTTACGAAGAAGGTGAGGTCATCCAGCACGGCATGGTTTCCAAATCCATTGAGCGTGCGCAGAAGAAAGTGGAGGAGAACAACTATGGCATCCGTAAGCGATTGCTGGAGTACGATGACGTTATGAATGCGCAGCGTGAGGTGATCTATAAGCGCAGAAGACATGCATTGCAAGGCGAGCGTCTATCGGTTGATGTGCTGAACATGATCCATGACACGGCTGCTGCGTTGATCGAAGAATTCCACGATGCGCGCGATTTTGAAGGATTCAAACTGGAAGTTATCCGTGTGTTCTCTTCAGAATCTCCGTTTACGGAAGAGGAGTTCAGTTCTTCTAAGGCAGATGCACTGATAGACAAACTGGTTCATACACTTGTTGAAGGTTACAAGCGCAAAAAGGCAAGCATTGCGGAGCGCGCATTCCCGGTCATAGCCAACGTGTTTGAAACGCAGGGTGAAAAATTCAAGAACATCGTTATTCCATTTACAGACGGTATCAAAAACCTCAATGTGGTGGTGAATCTTCAGAAGACCTACGAACTGCGTGGTTCCAACCTTCCTTTGGCGTTTGAGAAGAACATCATTCTGGCGATTATTGATGATCAGTGGAAAGAGCATCTACGCGAGATGGATGAACTGAAAACATCAGTTCAAAACGCATCTTACGAACAGAAAGACCCACTGTTGATCTACAAGTTCGAGAGTTTCAATCTGTTCCAGAAAATGTTGGACAGAATGAACCGCGAAGTGATCTCATTCCTTTTCAAAGGAGACCTTCCGAATGCGGAGAACACGCGGGTTCGCGAAGCGCAAGAGAAAAAAGAACGTGTTGTAGCCTCGCATCCAGAATTGGCGGCACAGCGTCAACCTGCACCAGCACAGAATGGCGGACAGCAACAGCCGTTGCCAGCGCAACCACAGGGCAAACCTGAGCCCGTTTCTGTTGGTGAGAAAATCGGTCGGAACGACCCTTGTCCATGCGGAAGCGGCAAGAAGTACAAGCAGTGTCACGGCAAGGCATAATGGCGTACACTTCAGGCAAAGTGCTTGCCGAAACCATGGATGAAACGCGAAACTTGACGCGTTTTTACCTGAGCAAGCTGAAAGGTGAAGACATGCACCGGCAATTTGACGTAAATGGTTTTACCACTAACAGCCCCTTTTGGATCATGGCGCACTTGTGTTGGGCCGAGAATATGCTTTTGCTTCAATGTATGGGACACAAAGGCGTGGATATTCCATGGCTAAAAGATTATCGTATCGGCTCAACCAAAGACTCAAAACCGGCCAATGAACCTTCTTTGGAGGAAGTGCTTGCCGCCATGAAGGAGATTCACGCGGTTGCTATGGAGAATCTCTCGAAAATGAGTGACGATGAATTGGATGTTGACAATGCGTTAGGAGTTGCTTTTGGTGAGAACAGATCCAAGCGATTTATGGCAATGCACGCCATTCGCCATGAGGGAACACATCTCGGACAGCTTTCACTCATTGCTAAAATGTATGGCAAGCAGACAGTGTGAGAACCGCACTTTCAAGCACAAATTGGGCATGTTTCAATTTAGATGTACATAACGTATATTCGCGACCCTAAATTTTAAGCGTAATTACAGATGGTAATTGGTAAAATTCGTGAGCAATCAACCCTGTTGTTGCTCCTAATTGGTGGAGCCATGTTGGCTTTCATACTTGGCGACCTCCTAAATTCTGGTGGTTTTCTTTTAAACGGATCGCCAACCGAGGTTGGTGAAATTGCTGGACAAACAATTGAAGGCCGTAAGTTTCAGGAGCGCGTTGACGAGACCATCGCCAACTACAAGAATCAAACAGGTCAATCTTCTCTCGACAACAATACAACTAACCAATTGCGTGATCAAGCTTGGAACCAGATGGTTCGAGAGATTGTGCTTGGCGAGGAGTTCGAAGCTGTTGGCGTTCGCGTTAGCAAGGAAGAATTGTATGACATGGTTCAGGGAAACAATCCTCATCCGCAGGTTATTCAGGCTTTCACCAACCCGGAAACCGGTCAATTCGACCGTGCTCAGGTGATGAATTTCCTTAAGCAAATGGAGCAGGATGAAGACATCAAAAAGCGTTGGGTAGCGTTTGAAAAAGACATCGCTAAGCTTCGCAGAAACGAGAAGTACAACAACCTTATAAAGAAAGGCCTGTATGTTACTGACCCAGAGGCAAAGAGCGATTTCGCAGCTAAGAATCAGAAAGCAACCATAAAGTTTGTGCTTAAGCGATACGCGAGTGTCCCTGATTCAACCATTGAGGTGAGCGATTCTGACATCAAGAAATATTACAACGATCACAAATCTCAGTACGAGCAGGATGCTTCGCGCGATGTGGAATTCGTGTCTTTCAAGGTTAATCCATCTCAAGAAGATTTCGCCAAGGTGTTGAACTGGGCAGAGCGTTTGAAGCCAGAGTTCGAATCCACTGAGAACGACACGCTTCTTGTGAACCGAGAGTCTGACATGCGTTTCAACGCTCGTTGGTTACCGAAAGGAGAACTGGGTGGTCTTGTGGACTCATTGATGTTCCAAGCTGAGAAAGGATTTGTTTACGGTCCGTATTTAGAAGGACAGACCTATCGCATGGCGAAGTTGATCGGTGTTAAAATGGCACCGGATTCGGTTAGCGCCCGTCACATTCTTATCCGCCCTCAGACCTATGGCAACTACGATAAGGCCAAAGCGGTTGCAGACAGTTTGAAAAAGATGATTGAGAATGGTGCAGACTTCGCAGAGCTGGCAGTTGTAAACTCAGAAGATCCTGGTTCAGGTAAAGAAGGTGGTGATCTTGGTTGGTTCAAAGAAGGCCAGATGGTTCCAACTTTCAACGATGCTTGTTTTGACGGTAAAAAAGGCGACCTGACTCTGGTTGAATCTCAGTTCGGATTCCACATTATTGAGGTACTGGATCAGAAAGGAAAGACCGAAAAACGTGCAGTTACTTTCATTGATCGTGCGGTTGAACCGAGTACAAAAACGTTCCAAGTAAAGTATGGCGAAGCTGATGAATTCAAGCGTAGCATTACATCAATTGCTTCTTTCGATCAAGAAGTAGCCAATCGTGGTCTGAACAAGCGAATTGCAAGCAATTTGAAACCGAACGACAATACGATTGCCGGTTTGGAAAATCCGCGTGCGCTGATCCGTTGGGCTTTTGAGGCCGAAAAAGGAGATGTTAGCGAGGTGTTTGAACTGGGCGACAATTTCGTGGTGGGTGTTCTTACCACAGTACGCGAGGAAGGCTACACAGCTATTGATGAGATCCGTGATGAATTGGAAACTCAGGTTATCAAGGACAAAAAGGCGGCAGAATTCATGAAAGAATTTGATGCTGCACGTGCTGGCGATATTCAGACCATTGCCAATAACATGAATCTTCCTGTTGAGGTGAAAGACAACGTAACGTTCTCTTCTACCGCAATTCCAGGTCTGGGACGTGAGCCTGCGCTTATTGGAACAATCAGTGGCATGCAAGAAGGTGATATCTCAAAGGCAATTAAAGGAGATCAGGGAGTTTATGTTGTATTGTTGGAATCAAAATCGGCATTGCCGGATCAACAGATGAACCTTACCAACAACAAGCAAATACTCAATAGCTCTCTTTCTGCCCGCGTGGATTATGAAGTGTACGAAGCGCTGAAAGAGAAAGCGGACATTAAAGACAACCGCTCTAAATTCTTCTAAGAGATTTTGAATTTATTTCGAAAGCCCTGCCAGCATTCTGGCAGGGCTTTTTGTTTATCTCAACTGTTGTAACCTGTATCCATCTAACTTAATGAAGATGAACAACAGGATGGTGAATCCGAGTAGAGATGAACCTCCATAACTGAAAAACGGAAGAGGAATTCCGATCACTGGCATCAAACCTATGGTCATTCCAATGTTGATCATGAAATGGAACAAGAAAATGCTCGCTACGCAATAGCCGTAAATGCGCGTAAACGCAGAACGTTGCCTTTCGGAAATGTAAAGAATGCGCAGAATCAGGGCAGTGAATAACGCAATGACCACAAACGTTCCCAGAAAACCCCACTCCTCACCTACGGTACAGAAAATAAAATCGGTGGTCTGCTCCGGAACAAAGTCGTATTTGGTCTGTGTTCCTTTCAAAAACCCTTTTCCTGTAAAACCTCCTGAACCAATGGCGATCTTACTCTGATTGACGTTATATCCTGCACCTTTCGGGTCGTCTTCCTTTCCGAGAAGTACATTTATCCGAACCTGCTGATGTGGTTCCAGAACATTATTAAAAAGGTAGTCGACACTATAAACGAAACCCATCAATACCACTAGAATTCCACCAATTCCCAATCCGAGTTTCCAGGTTTTCTTTCGCTGAAAGAAGAAAGCAATCAAACCGATGCTTCCAAGAATAATCAGCATCGTTAACGGTGTAAAGAGCAATGAGAAGATGAACAGTACAGCGAATGCTAACCCGAGTAGCAAGATGTTTCCAGACAATCCTTCGCGATACAACACCAAAGCAAACGCCCCGAAAACCAGCATAGAACCTGTATCGTTCTGAAGCAGAATCAAAGCCGCTGGAATTCCAAGAATTATTCCTGCGATGACCTTGGTCTGCAGGTCTTTCATCCGTGTGTTGATGTCTCCCAAAAAGGACGCCAACGCCAATGCGGTAGCACTCTTAGCAAACTCTGCAGGTTGGAGTTTCAGCGGCCCGATGTCAATCCACGAACGTGCTCCAGCAACTTCTTTGGCCGTAAGTAAAACGACTATCAGCAACAGCATATTCGCAATGTAAATCGGGACAGAGAATGTGGAATAGAACTTCCCGTCAATCAGTAGAATGACCAAGGCCACAAAGACCGAAAAGCCAATAAAGATCAACTGCTTCCCATAACGCTGCGTAGTATCAAAAATGCTCTGATGTTCCTCGTTGAAAACAGCTGCGTAGATATTCAGCCAGCCCATGAAAACGAGCAGCAGAAACAGTATGACCAACACCCAGTCAATGCCATCAAATATGCTACGTTGCTCCCTCATTAATGCACCACTTTCAGTTTGGGGTCTATGAGATTGGCCTCCAAAATGGGTTTCTCCAAATGAGGGCGCTGAATAGTATCAGTCAGATATTTTTCAACCATGAGACTGGCAATTGGCGCACCATACTGGCTACCTCCACCAGCGTTCTCTACAAATACAGCCAAAGCAATTTTCGGGTCATCTTTTGGAGCGAAACACACAAAAATGGAGTGGTCTTCTCCGTGTGGGTTTTGAGCCGTTCCTGTTTTACCACACATCACAATACTATCGTGCCGCGAACGATAACCCGTTCCGCCTTGCTGGAAAACCATGGCCATTCCATCTATCACAGGGTCAAAATACTTCTTGTCGATGGTCGTATTCTGTCGCTCCGTGAAGCGATTTGAAATCAGTTCACCATCAATGGCTTTGACCAAGTGAGGTGGATAGTAATACCCGCGATTGGCAATGGCAGCTGTCATGTTCGCCAGTTGTATCGGTGTCGTTCCTAACTCTCCTTGGCCAATTGCCAAGGAAATGATGGTCAGTGATTTCCAGCGGTTTTTACCGTAATGTTTATCATAGAATTCATTGGATGGAACAATGCCAGCATATTCAATTGGCAGGTCGGTGAAGAATTTCCTTCCAAGTCCGAAACTCATCACATGCTGTCGCCAAATGCGGAAACCTTCCCATGGTTTCCCTGTGTGGTCAATGATATTTCGGAATACATTGCCGTAATACGCGTTACAAGAATGTTGAATGGATTCTCGGAGATTGAGTGGCGAGCGGTGGTCATGGCATCCCATTCGGAAATTGCCAGAAACATACCCGCGTGGACACCTGTAAGTTGTGTTCTCATTGACCACTCCGACCTGTTGACCGATAAGTGCATTGATCAGTTTGAACGTTGACCCAGGCGGGTTTTGCTCGCTCTGTAATGCTCGATTGAAAAGTGGTTTGAGCGTATCCTTTTGCAACTTGACGTAGTTCTCTGAACGAACACGGCCGACCAATAGATTTGGGTCAAATGTTGGTGCGCTGATCAACGCCAGAATTTCCCCAGAAGAGGGCTCCAACGCTACAATTGCACCCGTTTTATTCTGCATGAGTTTTTCGCCATATGCCTGCAACTCCGCATCAATGCTACACGTGATTGTTTTGCCAGCAACTGCAACGGTATCATATTTACCATCCTTGTAGCTACCCTTGGTTCGGTTGAACACGTCAACCATGATCACTTTCACACCTTTCTTACCCCGTAGTTCCTCCTCATAAGACTTCTCCAAACCGCTGATTCCTACATAATCGCCACGCTTGTAATACGGATCTTCTTCCAGCTTACGCTGGCTGGCTTCGCCTACATAACCAAGCAAGTGCGCTGCGATAGGTTTCGGGTATTTTCTCAGCGTACGCTTCTGCACGAAAAAGCCTTTCAGTCGGTAGAGTTTCTCTTGCAGCATCGCATAAGTCTCTGCCGATATCTGCTTTTCGAAAACACTCGGTTTACGCCAAGAATAAGCTTTGGCCTTGACCATTCTACGCGTGAATTGGTCGCGTTCAATCCCAAGAATTTCACAGATAGTTGCCGTGTCAACTTCGGTTGCTTGCCGAGGAACAACCATAAGATCATAAGCGGCTTCGTTGTACACGAGCAACTCGCCATTTCGATCATACATTAAGCCACGGGCGGGATACTCGGTCTCATAACGCAATACGTTGTTCTCAGCCGAAAGGCGATACGATTCATCAATGACCTGAATGTAAAACAGCCTTCCGAGGAACGTGATTGCCACGAGCAAAACAATGCCCATTACCACATACATGCGGTCGGTATGTTTCGACTCGAATGCCATTACCTACGTCTTCGGGTGCTTACAAAAAGGTACTCGGCCAAGAAGATGAATGCCAATGTGAGCGTTGAACTCAGCAGCGTTTTCAGTAGCGTGTGGAAGAACTCGGAGAAGCGGAATACTTCGAGATAGAAAAGTGCGGTGTGATGGATGATGACCATCAATGCGGCATACGGCAGAAACCAAGCAAATCCGAACGTTTTGATGTGCGGAACAGCAGCCGACTCATACCCTTCGCGAGGCGATTGTGCCTTGAGATAAAGTGGTCGGTAAAACGCCATTAGCGTGGTAGCTGCAGCATGCAAACCGCCCGTGTCTGAGAACACATCAACTGTTAATCCGAGAAGGAAACCAACGAGCAAAAGCTGAATTCTCCCGATGGAAATCGGCAAAATGAGAATAAGGTAGATGTACGGAAACGGATTGACGTATCCACCCAAATTCAGGTGGTTGAAAATCAGCACTTGAAGCAGACAAAGCAGCGCGAACTGCCACAGATATTTGAGCGAATCAGTCGTCATCTGTCTGGGCTTGTTCTTCCAATTCAATTTGCTCCATTCGCATGAGGTTATCGACCACGTAAACCATGCTCACGGTACTCATGTTGGTTAGTAATTCCACATCAATGGAATGAAAATTATCACCTTCATCTACATGGAATTCCTTGACCTTTCCGATGTTGATTCCTGCAGGAAACATGGACGAAAATCCAGAGGTTTGAATCAACATGCCTTCCGCCAATTCAACGTGGTTGGGAATATCCATCAACTGCGCCACTTGCGGGTCTCTTCCATCCCAAACCAACGAACCGATATAGCCCGAATCTTTCAGCTTAGCGCTAATGCTGGAATTCTGATGCAAGACAGAAATCACCGATGCATAATTCTTTGAAACGTCTTTCACAATTCCGACAATTCCCTCAGATGAAAGCACCGCCATTTCGGGTTCTACGCCTTGCAATATTCCACGATTGATGGTCAAGTAATTGTTCCTTCTATCGGTTGAATTGTTGACCACTTTTGCTGGAATGTATGTGTAATGCTGGCGAGCAACCGAGTCTTTCACTTCGCCTTTTCGGCCTGATGAAATGTACTTCGATTCGTTGAGCAAGGATCGCAACGCAGCGTTCTCCAAAGCCAGTTCTTCATTGACCGTTTTCAGCCTGAAATACTCGGTAACGTTGTTGTTCAGCTCGTACACATTCCCAACCAATCGATTGCTGGAACTGAGCACGCTTCCGCGATGAAAATTATTGTTGCGGACAATGAGCCAAAAGCAAACGAATTCGAGCAATAGGAAAACGAAGAACACATGATTCCTGTAAATGAAAAGCAGGACGTTCCTCATGTTTCATCCGTATTGCAACCGATCATCTCATCAGGAATGGGAATCGGTCGATGTTCTTGAGTGCAATGCCTGTTCCACGCGCAACCGCTCTCAACGGGTCGTCTGCAATGTGAACAGGAAGTTTTGTTTTCTGTGAGATCCGCTTGTCCAAACCGCGAAGCATGGAACCACCACCAGCGAGGTAAAGACCCGTTCGGTAAATATCTGCCGAAAGCTCAGGTGGCGTCATCTCCAAGTTGTTCAGAATCGCTGTTTCGATCTTGGTGATCGACTTATCCAACGCATGCGCCACTTCCTGATAGGAAACCGTGATCTCTTTCGGAATACCTGTCATGAGGTCACGACCATGAACAGCATAATCCTGTGGTGGATTTTCCAACTCTGTAAAAGCCGAACCAACCTCGATTTTGATTCTTTCTGCGGAACGCTCGCCAATGAGAATGTTGTGCTGTCTGCGCATATAGTCCTCAATGTCAGCGGTAAAATCATCTCCCGCAACGCGGATGGAACGATCGCAAACGATTCCGCCAAGGGCGATGACCGCAATCTCCGATGTACCTCCACCGATATCGATGATCATATTACCCATCGGCTCCTCGACATCGATTCCGATACCAATTGCGGCTGCCATCGGCTCTTGGATCAAACGCACATCTTTCGCGCCAGCATGTTCTGCCGAGTCACGAACCGCACGTTTCTCTACTTCCGTAATACCAGATGGAATACAGATCACCATTCTGATCTGTGGGGGCATAAAGTATTTGCGGCCAGGGTTGATCATCTGAATCATCCCCTTGATCATCTGCTCTGCCGCTTCGAAATCCGCAATTACACCATCTTTCAGCGGACGAATGGTCTCAATGTTCTTGTGGGTTTTCCCATGCATCTGCTGGGCTTTCTTCCCTATCGCAACGATCTTTCCTGTTTGGATATCCTTGGCAACAATCGAAGGCTCATCGACCACCACCTTATCGTTGTAAATGATCAGCGTGTTGGCCGTTCCAAGGTCAATTGCAATTTCCTGCTTGAAGTAGTCGAAAAGCCCCATCCAGCTTAGTGTTTAAAGTGTCTTACACCAGTAACTACCATTGCCATTCCATTATTGTTACAGTAGTCGATCGATTCTTGGTCTTTGATCGATCCGCCTGGCTGCACAACCGTGTCGATGCCTTCGTTGTGGGCAATTTCCACACAGTCTGGAAATGGGAAAAACGCGTCTGATGCCATAACCGCTCCGTTCAGGTCGAAGTTAAAAGACTTTGCCTTAGTAATGGCGAATTTCAATGCATCTACGCGTGAGGTCATTCCGCAACCGCTTGCCAACAACTGTTTGTTCTTTGCAAGAACGATAGTATTTGACTTGGTATGCTTGACCAATTTGTTAGCAAATACTAAATCTTCGTATTGCGCGTCATTTGGCTTCAATTCCGTTACGGGATTCATGTCTGATGCAGCCTGCGTGCTGAGGTCTTTGTCCTGCTCCAACACACCATTCAGCAACGAACGGAATTGGCGTTTTGGGAATTCACATGGCTTCTGAATCAGAATTACGCGGTTCTTTTTCTGCTTGAGAATTTCGAGTGCTTTTTCGCTGTAAGCTGGCGCGATGACAACCTCGAAGAACAATTTGTTCATCTCTTCAGCTGTTTCGGCATCTACTTCCACGTTTGTGATGAGGATTCCACCGAAAGCTGAGATCGGATCGCCAGCCAAAGCATCTTTCCAAGCATCGATCAATTTTGGACGACTTGCCAATCCGCAAGCATTATTGTGTTTCAGAATGGCGAAAGTCGTGTCGTCAAAATCAGCAATCAGATTTACAGCCGCATCAACATCCAAAAGGTTGTTGTAACTCAACTCCTTTCCATGAAGTTGATCGAAAAGCGCATTCAGATCACCATGAAAGAATCCATCTTGGTGTGGATTCTCTCCGTAGCGAAGTGTTTTCGTTCCTGTTTCCTTGTGGCTGAATCCTTCCTCGCCAGCGAAGTAACCGTGAATGGCCGTATCGTAATGTGATGAAACCGCAAACGCAGCTGTCGCAAATTGCTTGCGCTGCTCCAGCGTGGTTTCAGCTCCGTCTTGAAGCAACCCCGCCAAAGCTGCGTATTGGTTTTTGGATGGAACGATGACCACATCTTTGAAATTCTTCGCAGCCGCGCGAATCAGCGAAATGCCGCCAATATCAATCTTCTCAATAATGGCTTGCTCTTCAGCACCGCTTGCAACCGTATCCTCAAATGGATAGAGATCAACAATCACAAGATCGATCTCTGGAATCTCGTATTCGGCCAGTTGCGCCAAATCGCCCTGCTCTTCTCTCCTACCCAAAATTCCACCGAACACTTTCGGATGCAAGGTTTTTACTCTTCCGCCCAAAATGGATGGATACGAGGTCAATTCCTCCACTTTCAACACGGTTGCGCCCAAACCTTCCAAATAGGTCTGCGTTCCGCCCGTGGAATAGATGTTCACTCCATGCTTGATCAGCTGTTCGATGATCGGCTCCAAACCTTCCTTGTGGAAGACGGAGATCAATGCGTTTTTGATGGTCTTATTCGCCACGTTCTTCTATTAGCAATTCGAAAAAACAATTCTGCCGGAAAAACCGTTTTCCCATCAGTTTAAAATCCAATAAAATCAAGGGTTTCAGGAACTTTTTCCAAGCACGGCAAAGGTAGCCTTTTGAAGCACAAATCGGTTACCTTTGGGCCGCTGACGGTAGCATTTCCGCCTAAGTTTTCAACAGCGAATGATCATATTCCTCAAACTCTTCAACGAAAGTATCAAGATGGCGTGGAATGCGTTGGTGGCCAATAAGCTGCGCACCATTCTTTCGTTGTTGGGCATCACCATCGGAATCATGGCCATCATCCTTGTTTTCACGTTCGTGGATTCGATGGAAAAGAACATCCGCGATAATGTTCAATCGTTGGGCGACAACACAGTTTACATTCAGAAATGGGAATGGGCCACTGGCCGTAACTACGAGTGGTGGAAATTCTGGCAACGACCCGAAGCCGACCTGAACGATTTCAAGGAAGTTCAGCGCAGAAGTCAAGCAGCAGAATCGGTTGTATTCATGGCGTCCAAAAACAAAAGTGTTGAACATGCATCAACCGTTGTTGAGAATGTTAGCGTAGTGGCGGTGACACATGACTACGACAAGATCAAGTCATTTGATATTGTGGCCGGACGCTACTTCACCCTTTTGGAATCCTCCGCTGGAAAAAACGTGTGTATTGTAGGAATGGCCGTGGCTCAGGGTCTTTTCGGAGAGCAGAACCCTGTTGGAAAGAGCATCAAGGTATTCAAGCGAAAGCTGACCATTATTGGCGTTTTTGGCGTTGAGGGCGAGAGCATTTTCGGGAACTCTGTCGATAACCAAGTTCTGATTCCGATAAGTTGGGCACGACAGGTGATGAGAATTGACCGACAAGGATCCAATCCGCTGATCATGGTCAAAGGCAAGCCTGGAGTTTCCACTGCAGAACTCAAAGACGAACTGCGGGGCATTATGCGCAGCATCCGAAGATTGCACCCAAAAGCTGATGACAACTTTGCTCTGAACGAGATCAGCGTGCTTTCCAACTCATTGGAGGGATTGTTTCAGATACTGAACATTGCGGGAACCATTATTGGTGGTTTCTCTATTCTGGTCGGTGGTTTCGGTATTGCCAACATCATGTTTGTTTCGGTAAAAGAACGGACACACCTCATTGGAATAGAAAAGTCATTGGGCGCCAAGAACTGGTTCATTCTGATGGAATTCTTATCGGAATCGGTGTTTTTGAGCCTGATCGGTGGCATTGTTGGGCTTCTTTTAGTGGTTGTGATAACCAACATCATATCGTGGGTGGCGGGCACAGACATTTATCTCACCGTACAAAACATCATTGTTGGAATTGAGATATCGGTGAGCATCGGTATCATCTCAGGAATTGTTCCTGCATATTTGGCATCCAAACTCAGTCCAGTGGAGGCCATCCGAAGTAAATAGATCACTGTTTATATTGGCGGCATGATTAAGATGATCCGCACGCCAGAGAGCAACTTCATTGGATTACCAGGGTATCCTTACCGACCAAACTATGTGGATGTGCAAGGAGGTAGGATGCATTACGTTGATGAAGGGAGTGGTGAGATCATTCTCTGTCTGCACGGAGAGCCAAGTTGGAGTTACCTCTACCGAAAGATGATTCCCATTCTTTCAAAGCATTACCGTGTTATTGCGCCTGATTTCTTTGGTTTCGGGCAATCCGACAAGTTTGTCCGTGCCAAGGACTACTCGTTCAACATGCACTACCAAACGCTTATTCGGTTCATTGAGAAAACGAAACTGAAAGACATTACACTGGTTGTGCAGGACTGGGGCGGACTTATAGGGTTGAGCGTTCTTGGCAAGCATCCTGAGCTTTTTAAGCGCGTTGTGATCATGAATACTTCCTTGCCAATTGGAAACCGAAAAATGCCGCTTGCTTTCAGGCTTTGGAGAGCGTTTGCCAAATATGCTCCCGTGTTTCCGATCGGAAAGATCTTGCAGCGAGGAACATACTCCAAACTCGACAAGGCGACCATTGCCGCATATGAAGCACCATTTCCAGACAAACGTTTCAAGGCAGGTCCACGTGTTTGGCCGAGCTTGGTTCCAATGAAATCTTCCGATCAGGGCGTACGTCAAATGAAACGTGCAAGGGAAGTCCTGAAAACGTGGAATAAACCTGCCTTTGTCCTCTTCTCAGCAAATGACCCGATCACTAAAGGTGCTGACAAATGGTTCCGGAAGAATATTCCGACAGCCAAAGATGAACCAGAGATCATCATTCAGCGTGCTGGTCACTTTTTGCAGGAGGATCAGGGCAAGAAAATTGCCGAGCACATCCATGAGTTCATTCAGCGGTCGCTGGCTCGGGAACGTGGAGAAAAGGTTGAGTCCGAGTAGGCGAAACCTCGCATAGAACGGCAATGGCCCTCTGAATGCTGGTCACTTTCTCAAAACGCAGCGTAAGCTTATCATTCTTCTGCCGCATTACTGCTTTCTGCGGATGATCCTTGATGAACATCAGCACATCTGAGAATATCGAACCTTGGAAATATGGGCTCTCAGGATCTGAGACGAAATAGCACACCAAAACACCGTGTTTCAGTATCAACTTTTCGAAACCCAAAGCTTTGGCAATCCAACGCAGACGAATGGTTTCCAACAATTGCTTTCCCTGATCCGGAATTGGTCCGAAGCGGTCAACCAGCCTTTTCTCGAACGCAGAAAGCTGTTCCGGTTTCTCCAGATCATCCAGCTCTCGGTAAAGTGCCAAGCGCTCGGCAATGGCATTTACATACCTATCTGGAAGTAGAATTTCCAAGTCCGTATCGATCTGACAGTCTTGAACAAACGGCCTTTGAGGTTCATCCTTGAAGAGCTCCTTGAACTCTGTCTCTTTCAATTCCTGCACGGCCTCGTCCAGAATCTTGTGGTACATCTCTATTCCAATATCACTAATGAATCCACTCTGTTCCGCACCGAGCAGATTTCCCGCTCCGCGAATGTCAAGATCACGCATGGCAATGTTGAACCCGCTACCCAGATCGGAGAATTCCTCAATGGCTTTCAATCGCTTTTTGGCTTCAGGTGTAAGCATTGTAACGGGTGGTGCCAAAAGGTAGCAGAAGGCTTTTTTGTTGGAACGCCCAACGCGGCCACGCATCTGGTGCAGATCGCTCAGCCCGAAATGGTTAGCGTTGTTGATGATAATGGTATTGGCGTTGGAAATATCAAGACCGCTTTCAATAATGGTTGTGGCAACCAACACATCATACTCACCTTCCATAAAGCGCATCATGGTATCTTCCAGCTTGGCCGCCTCCATTTGGCCATGTCCGATACAAACATGAACATCCGGACAAAGCCGATTGATCATACCAGCCACCTGCTGAATGTTCTCCACACGATTGTTGACGAAGAAAACCTGACCGCCACGACCGACCTCATACATAATGGCATCTCGGATCAATTCCTCGTTGAACGTGTGCAATTCGGTTATTACCGGATAGCGGTTGGGCGGTGGCGTATTGATCACCGATAGGTCTCGTGCACCCATTAATGAGAATTGCAGCGTACGCGGAATAGGTGTTGCGGTAAGCGTGAGTGTGTCCACGTTCACCTTCATCTTCTTGAGTTTGTCCTTTACCGCCACTCCGAACTTCTGCTCCTCATCAATGATCAGTAGTCCGAGGTCCTTGAACTTTACATCCTTGCCTACAATTCGATGCGTTCCTATGAGAATATCGGTCGCGCCATCTGCCACTTTTTTCAGTGTTTCAGACTGCTGTTTGGCCGTTTTAAACCGATTTATGTAATCAACAGTGCACGGAAACTCCTTCAATCTTGAACGGAACGTACGCGCATGTTGCAACGCCAGAATGGTGGTAGGTACCAGAACCGCAACCTGTTTTCCATCAGCAACTGCTTTGAACGCTGCGCGGATGGCCACTTCTGTCTTACCGAATCCGACATCGCCACAAATAAGGCGATCCATCGGGTAATCCTTTTCCATATCTGCTTTGAAAGCGATGGTGGCTTTCTCCTGATCGGGTGTATCCTCATAAATGAAAGAGGCCTCCAACTCGGTTTGCAGATAAGTATCTGGCGAGAAGGCAAAACCCTTCTTAGCTCTTCGTTGTGCGTAGAGTTTGATCAGATCCTTGGCAATATCCTTTACCTGCCGCTTGGTCTTGGCCTTAAGGTTCTTCCATGCTGGCGAACCGAGCTTATTGATCTTCGGTTCCTCGCCTTCCTTGCTCGAATACTTCGATATGCGGTGCAGCGAATGGATGCTGACGTACAGAATATCGTTGTCGCGATACACCAATCGAATTGCTTCCTGCAACTTGCCATTCACATCGATCTTCTCCAGCCCAGCGAATTTTCCCACTCCGTGGTCAATGTGCGTGACATAATCGCCTGGATTCAGGCCTGAAATTTCTTTCAGCGTCAGTGCCTCCTTTCCACGTTTGTAACCTTCGCGCATGCGGAAACGGTGATAGCGCTCAAAAATCTGGTGATCCGTAAAACAGGCCAGTTTCAGTTCGTGATTGACAAAACCCTCATGAATGGACAACACGATAGATGTGAAGAACGGTTTCTGAACACGGGTTCCGTCTGGCAACGGCAGGTCATCGAAAATGGAATGAAGCCGCTCCACTTGCCCCGGATTATCCACCAGCAGCACATTCTCATAACCTTGATTCTTGTTGTCTATCAGAATCTTCTGAAGCAACTTGAAATCCTTGTTCACCACTGGTTGTGGTGCAATATCAAAGACAACCTCCTCTGAATTGCGGTAGTAGGTTCGCTGCCCGAACTCCACCACACGCTTCTGTTCCAACGATTCGAGTATCTCGGTAGAACTGACATACTTATCTGCCGGTGCCGCACGGCCTACCGTATGGTCCAGTTGCGCGTAAGCCAATTTAGCCTCGTCCAGCTCCTTATCTACCCGTAGTTTGAGGTCTTCCACGTCTTGAACCCAAACGGTAGTGTTTCCGGAAAGGAAATCGAAGAAAGGCACCTTCTCTGCAAGCAGCACCTCGTCTTGCACATTGGGTACAATGGTGGCCTTGCGAAGCGATTTTACCGAAAGCTGCTCAGCAGGGTCAAATGCCCGTACGCTATCCACCTCATCTCCAAAAAGCTCAATGCGGTAAGGCAATTCCTGTGCAAACGAGAATACATCGATAATTCCACCACGGATGGCAAACTGACCTGGTTCATAAACCTGATCCACCCGTTCGAAATGATACTCGTGCAACATCTCATTAATGAAATCGAGGTCGAGTTCTTCGCCAACATTTACCGTGAACGTGCTTTTTCGCAGGGTCTTTTTAGAAATGACCTTTTCTGCCAGCGCCTTGGCGTATGTTACAATGATCTGTTGCGATGTGCTTGCCTGTAGCGCATTCAGCACCTCACCACGCTGGATGACGTTACTATTGTCGGTCTCTTCCAACTCATAGGCACGTCTGTACGACATGGGATAAAAGAGCACCTTCTTCTTACCCATAAGCAATTCGAGGTCGCTCAGAAAATAGGCCGCAGCCTCGCGGTCTGTGAGTACGAAAAGATGATGATCCTTGGTGTTTCTTATGATGTCTTGGGCCAAGAACGCATAGGCAGAACCCGAAACACCGCGTAGGCGAACCTTGGCCGAATCGGTTTTCAGCCTTTTTTTGAGTTCATGTAAATGGCCCGACCCATCGTACAGGCCGACCAATTCATCTTTGGTCATGGAACTTTCGTTCTATGCTATTTTCCTTTTGGTGAGTGTTCTGCCATAAAATCCATGGCCTTCTTCACCATATTCTTCGATCCCACAAAAAGTGGGGTGCGTTGGTGCAATGAGGTTGGTTGAATATCGAGAATGCGGTCGTAACCATTAGTGGCCACTCCCCCAGCTTGCTCAATCAGGAATGCCATTGGATTGGCCTCATACAACAATCGCAGCTTACCATTAGGCGATGATGTGGTTGTTGGGTAGATATATACCCCGCCCTTTATCAGGTTCCGATGGAAATCGGCTACGAGTGAACCAATATACCGCGAAGTGTAGGGTCTACTTGTGGATGGATCTTCCACCTGACAGTATTTGATGTATTGCTTAACCCCTTCCGGGAAATGCACATAATTTCCTTCGTTAATGCTGTAGATCTTGCCATTCTCAGGAATCTTCATGTCAGGATGCGACAGGAAGAACGCTCCGATAGATGGGTCCAATGTAAAGCCGTTAACACCATTTCCAGTGGTGTAAACCATCATGGTGCTTGAGCCATAAATAACATAGCCGGCAGCTACCTGCTCTACACCTTTCTGCATAAAATCTTCAAACGTTGCTGGACCAGACTTTGAGGTTCTTCGGTAAATAGAGAAAATGGTTCCAATCGAAACATTCACATCGATGTTCGATGAGCCGTCAAGCGGATCGATTGCAACCACGTACTGACCATCAACCGAGTAACCCGATTTGAACTCGATAACTCCTTCATTCTCTTCAGATGCCAATCCGCAGACCTCGCCTCTATCTTTCAACGCGCGGATAAACTCATCGTTTGCATAAACATCCAGCTTCTTCTGCGCCTCGCCCTGCACGTTATCTGCACCCGCATCACCAAGGATGTCTTCCATCAGACCTGCCTTGTTCACCTCACGGTTTACAACTCTTGCCGCCAAACCAATGGCGCTCAGCAATCGAGATAACTCTCCCTTGGCGTATTTGAAATCGTCCTGCCGTTCTACAATGAACTCTCCAAGCGACTTAACATTCCCCATCTCTTTACAGATTCTATTAAACAGAAAGACCTGCGCTTGGCAGGCCTCTCAAATTGATTATTGTTAGGTTACAGTTTCATTATATATGCCAGTTTGAAGAAGCGTCTATCTGGCGCAACTACAGAACCTGGCTCTACATCCACAAAAAATCCGTTAACAGGCGCAGTACCTGGGTTCTCTGCCGCACTGGCAACAGAAATAATGAACTTATCGGTAAGATCTGGCGTTCCATTGGCACCATTGCAAAGTGCCCAACCTGAAGGAATGGAAGCAATTGTACCTGACCACATGATGATACCACCCACCGGAACGTTTGAGTTCTGAGCCTGAATGGTTGTGGTAAGCGAATACCAATCTCCAAATGGAGCAGTGGCAGGAACCGGGCTGTCATACTTGTAATACCAGAAATTGCCATTCTCCGGATCGTAGGTCAACAGACCATTGGCAATGGTATCATTATAAGCTGCCTCCATCTGCGAACGCTGCAATTGGTTAAGGTAAGGAATCAACATGCCCTTAGAACGAACACCCAAAATGGGGTTATAAGGGTTTGCAACTTCCAAGATGGCCGTTGGGTCTGGCGTTGTAGTTCCTATACCTACGTTATTGGTTTGAGCCATTACGTTTACAGACACGAACACGGTCAGCGCAACAGCCACTTTGGCAGTAATTCTTGATAATCTGTACATGGTTAATTGCATGGTCAGGAAGCGTTTATTAAGCCAGATGATCCATTGTTTTTTAGGACGGCTAAAGATAGTTTTCTTTTTGTAACGACCACAGACGAACCGGCCATTGCGATAGATGCAATTCCTACTTTTGCCGACCGATGGAAAAAGTGCTCGCAACCATTCGTTCTGGCCGTAAAGATGACCTTCCGCAAGTTCTTGAGTTGATCAAAGAATTGGCACTCTACGAAAAGGCACCTGAACAGGTAACACTCACCCTGAAGGAATTGGAAGAAGATGGTTTCGGCCCCGATCCCATTTACGGGCTTTTTGTGGCCGAACTATCAGGCCGTATTGTTGGTATTTCCCTGTATTACGAGAAATACTCTACTTGGCAAGGCCGATGCATCTTTCTGGAAGACATTATTGTAACCGAAAGTGAACGAGGTAATGGGCTGGGCCACCGCTTGTTCCAAGCCGTGATCTCGGTTGCAAAGCAACGCAACGCAGCGCGTATGGAATGGCAGGTACTGGACTGGAACGGACCCGCCATCAACTTTTACAAAAAGTACAATGCCAACTTGGACGGGGAGTGGCTGAACGGCAAACTGACCCGCCAGCAGATACAAGATTTCAAAACACTATGAAGGTTTTCAAATTCGGTGGTGCATCGGTTAAGGATGCTCCGAGCGTTCGGAACGTGCTCAACATTATCTCAAAGTACAACAGCCAGCCTTTGGTTGTTGTGGTTTCTGCCATGGGTAAGACCACCAATAAATTTGAGGCATTGGTGAATGCCCATTTTCAGAAACAGCCAACTGAAGCAATTCTCGAAGACCTTCGTTCCTGCCATGGCGAAATCGTCAAAGAACTTTTTGGTGATGACGCGCAGCCCGTGCTGGAAGAAATAGACAACACGTTGGTTGAGGTGGAATGGGCACTGGACGATCCAGATGGATTGGACCGTCATTTCCAGTACGACCAGATCGTGTCTATTGGTGAGATGCTTTCCACCAAGATCATTTCGGCCTACTTGAAGCATCAGGGATTGGAGAACGAATGGGTGGATGCCCGCGACCTTATTCGCACCGACAACAACTATCAGGATGCAAAAATTGAGTGGGACACCACCAAGGAAATGACCAATAGACGCATTTCAGAGGCGCTCGAAAAGTCAAACGTGGTTATTACCCAAGGATTTATTGGCGGTACCAGCGAGAACTTTACCACCACACTTGGCCGTGAGGGTTCTGACTTCACAGCAGCGATCTTGGCCTATTGCTTGGGTGCCGAAGACGTGACCATTTGGAAGGATGTTCCCGGTGTGCTCAATGCCGACCCTAAGTTCTTCAAAGACACAGTGCTGATACCCGAAATGTCTTACTTCGATGCCATGGAACTGGCCTATTTCGGCACGAGTGTCATCCACCCCAAAACCATCAAACCGCTACAGAATGCCAATATTCCGCTCTATGTTCGGTCGTTTGTAAACCATGATGCTGCGGGTACGGTGGTCTCCAACCGCAGCGACCTGAAAATTGTTCCATCATTCATTGTCAAGCCAAATCAGGTATTGGTTTCCATTACCCCGAAGGATTATTCTTTCGTAACGGAAACGCACTTCACCAACATTTACACGGTGCTGAGTGCAATTAGAATGAAGGCGAATTGTGCCCAGAATTCTGCCGTCAACTTTTCATTCAGCACAGATAACAATCCAGAAAAACTGAAAGAGTTGGAAAGGCGCCTACAGGATGAATACTACTTGGCGTTTGTTGAGGGTGCCGAGTTGGTGACCATCCGATACTATGACGAGAAGACGATTGCGCTTACCACCCAAGGCAAGAATGTGCTGTTAGATCACCGTACGCCTACCTCCGCACAGTTGGTGGTGAAATGATCAATGAACCTTAGAGAATTCCGTCTGAATTTTCTCTGCCAACACGTGCGATATTTTAGCATTGCTTTCGCGGGTCCAGCCGGCCACGTGAGGGGTGAGTATAACCTTGTCTGAATCGAGCAGATACTGAAGAGATGCTGGAATCTCCTCATTCTCGATCTGCTCAAAGTTGAACTTCTCAAACTCCAACACGTCCAAACACGCACCCAGCACCTTACCACTTTCTATGGCGCGAACTAAAGCTTCTGTATCTACCACAGGTCCGCGTGAAGTATTGATGAGGTAAATGGGGTTCTTCAGTTTTTCAAAGAATGCATCGTTCACCATGTGGTGAGTTTCTTCGGTGAGGGGCACATGCAGAGAGACAACTTCTGCTTCGTACAGAATACTTTCCAAGTTGGTTTCGAGAACAAGATCGCCCGAGAAATCCTTCTTGAACTTATCGTACGCATAAACCAGTACCCCGAAACCTGCCAACCGCTTGGCAAATGCCTGCCCTGTATTGCCGTATCCAATAATGCCAACGGTTCTACCAAGCAGTTCTACACCACGATTCTCTTCGCGTCTCCAAAGACCTTTACGAACCTCAACATCGGCCGTGTTGATGTGGTTGAACAGCGTTAAGAGCATACCCATTGCATGTTCGGCCACCGCTTCGCGATTGCCTTCTGGCGCATTGAAACAGCGGATGCCAAGCATTTTGGCGTGATCAACATCTATGTTCTCCATTCCCGCACCTGCCCGTGCAATAAACCGAAGTTTCGTGGCCTTATCAAGCAGCTCTTTGTCCAGTTTTATCCTGCTTCTAATCACGATGCCCTCATAATTGGAAATACTTTCCAGCACTTCGTCTCGGGTAAGTTTTGAACCGTCTTCGCATTGGAAATCCATCCGTGAAAGGTGGGAGGCCAAATGGTCGTGAACAGTGTCAAGAAAAAGGATGCGCATCGGGGCCGAAAATTAGAACAAACAGCGCATATCAGAAAGCCAATCCGTACATCAACCTACCGATCATGAAATAGAAGAAAAGCCCAATGATGTCATTGCTTGTAGTAATGAAAGGCCCAGTGGCCAAGGCTGGGTCGATTTTCATGCGGTGAAGCGTTAACGGCATGAACGTTCCGAAAGCTGCAGCAAATAGAATTACAGCCAAGAGCGATGCGCCAATTGTAAGGCTCAAAGCCACCGGATAACTGAACACATAGCTATACGCGATCAACACTATGGAACAGGCTAAACCATTCAAGAGCCCAACCATCAGTTCTTTCAGTATCCGCTTGAGCATTCCATCTTTACTCAACGTGTTATTGGCCAAACCCTGTACAATGAGTGCCGATGATTGGATACCAACATTACCACCCATGGCAACCACCAAGGGAATGAAAAATGCCATTTGTGGGCTAAGCTTCAATTCGTCTTCATAATTGGCAATAACCATGGCGCCCACAATTCCGCCCATCATGGCAATGAGCAACCACGGCAATCGCGCCCGACTCATGACCCATACACTGTCTGTGGTCTCAATGTCCTCAGAAATACCTGACATCATCTGGTAATCCTTTGACGTCTCTTCACGCACCACGTCCATAACGTCATCCACCGTGATCCGTCCAACCAACCGACCGAATTCATCAACCACCGGAAGCACAACCATGTCATACTTCTCAAAAACCTGAATGATCTCTTCGGCCATGGCATCGGTCTTTACCGAAATGGCGCCTTCTTCAAATATGTCTTTAATAATGGTGCGCTCTGAATTGAGCAGCATCCTTTTCAGAGAAACTATTCCCAATAGAACACCTTCATCATTCACCACATATACGGTGAAGACCTTATCCACATCCTCTGCCTGTTTGCGCATTTCGCGCACGCAGCGCAGAATGGTCCAGTCTTGATTTACCTTGATAAGCTCTTTGGCCATGAGACCACCGGCCGAGTTCTCATCATAGGCCAGAAGATCGGCAATGTTCTCGCTGTGCTCCTCATCCTCAACCTTTTCCAGTACCTCTTCCTGTCGTTCCTCAGGAAGTTCTTGAATGATATCAGCAGCATCATCGGTATTGAGCTCATCTACAAAATCCGCAATCTCATCATCCGATAAGGAAGCGAGAAACTTCTCACGCACGTCTTCATCCAGTTCCATAAGAACTTCAGAACCGACCTCGTTCTCCAACAAACGGAAAATGAACTGCGCCTCTTCGAGGTTAACCTCGTCAAGAATTTCGGCTATGTCTGGTGGATATAACGCCCTAATATTGGCAGCGACCGTGTCTTTGTCACCGCGTGCAATATCCTCTTTGAGAATGCTGAGGAATTCGTTCGAGAGTTCGAACTGCATGGTTCAAGGGCGTAGGTATTCGTTCAACTTGGCCCGCTGTCACTTGGTCAAACACTTCGTGATGTGAACAAAATCCTCAACAGCCAACCTTTCGGCCCTCAGTGTCAGAAGATGCTCATCTGGAGCGGTGGCAAAAGTAAAGGTTTTGAGTGCATTCCTCAAGGTCTTACGTCTTTGGTTGAAGGCGGCTTTAACCACTTGGATGAATTTTACCTCATCGCAGCCGAGTGCTTCAACATCATTCCGTCTCAGCCTGATAACAGCGGAATCTACCTTGGGTGGCGGAAAGAAAACCCCGGGTGGTACCTTGAAAAGATAATCGATATCGTAGTAAGCTTGAAGAAGTACACTCAGTATTCCGTAGGTCTTTGAACCTGGTTTTGCAGCAATACGATCGGCAACCTCTTTCTGAATCATCCCGATACATTCAGGCACGCTATTTCGGTTTTCAAGCACCTTGAAGAATATCTGTGAGGAGATGTTGTATGGGAAGTTGCCTATGATGCAAAGTGGCGCCTCGGTTATCTGTTTAAGGTCGAGTTTCAGAAAGTCGCCTTCAATAAGATTGTCTGAAAGCTGAATGAAATGCTGTTTTAGGTAAACCACCGATTCTGTGTCCATCTCAACCGCATGAATCTCATATTCCTTTTGCAATAGAAATTGCGTGAGAACGCCTGTTCCTGGTCCAACCTCCAATGCGGTCTTGTATCCGCCATGCCCCGTCATGGCATCGGCAATTTTGGAGGCGATGTTCTGGTCTTTCAGAAAATGCTGACCGAGATGTTTCTTCGGGCGTACCACTACTCTACGGTTTCGAGCAATGTTCGGAATGCCACGAATTTTCCTTCGTAGCGTCTGTTGTGATCCGACTGAAGGCGTGCTGCATGCTCGCGCTGATAATCTTCCAGATCGGCCATATTCTTACACAGATATTGAATGGAGTAAGTAATTCCGCCTTGATCTTCGACCAAGACCCTTGCGAACCGATTTTCCAAGAAAAACCCGGTTGCCATCACATCGGGAATATGCACATCCCGCATCCATTTCACCCAATCGTCATGGACGTTCTCATCAATATTGACCGTTACGTTATAAATGATCATCCGCTCTTCTTAGTCCTGCCAAGGTAGTAGTAAAGAGCAATTCAACCCATACATTTGTTTACTGATGAACATTGTAGGAATTATACCTGCGCGGTACGCAAGTACACGGTTTCCCGCCAAGCCACTCGTTGGCATTGCAGGAAAAAGCATGATTCAGCGGGTTTACGAACAAGCTTCGAAAGCCACCAAGCTGAACCGTGTAATTGTGGCCACTGACGACCAACGCATTTTTGACCACGTGAAAGAATTCCGTGGTGAAGTGATGTTGACCTCAGAAGAGCATCAGACAGGTACCGACCGCTGCGCGGAAATCCTCTCCAAGCTTGCGGATGTTGATGTGGTCATCAACATTCAGGGGGATGAGCCGTTCATTGAACCTGAACAGATCGATCAGGTTGCAGCGTTATTCCTGCATGGCGAAACACAGATCGGGTCATTGGTCAAGAGAATAGAAAATGGTCAGGATCTATGGAGTAGTTCTGTGGTTAAAGCCGTGAAGTCTGAAACTGGAAAAGCCCTTTATTTCAGTAGGGCTGCAATCCCATTTCAAAAAGGCGTGGAACAGAATGATTGGCTCAATCAAGCAACGTATTTCAAGCATATTGGCATTTACGGCTATCGGGCTGAAGTGCTGAAATCCATCTCCAAACTGTCTCAAACAACTCTCGAAAAGAGCGAAAGTCTGGAACAACTCCGATGGTTGGAAAACGGATATGAGATTCAACTGGCTGAAACTGAATACGAAAGCCATTCGATAGATACCCCCGAAGATCTGGACCGAATTCTTGCCTTGGGCAACCTATAATTTGGCTTACTTTGTAGCGTTACAAAGCCATGCTTTCAAACCAACTCGGACATATCATTTGCCAACAACTGCGCGAGCAGCCTTTGGTTGTGCTGCCTGGTTTCGGTGGTTTTGTGAAAGATGCATTCGGGGCGGAGTTGGATGAACTGAGAAATCGGATTCATCCACCAAAGAATTCCGTGATCTTCAATTCAAAACTGGCACATAATGATGGCCTTCTTTTAGCTGCCATTGCATCCGAATTGGAGATGACCTACTCAGATGCCGACAAGTGGCTGACCGATGCCATCTCAGAAATCAGGTTCAGTTTGAACAATGGAGAAATGGTTTCCTTGGATGGTTTGGGCCAATTGAAGAAATCTATTGAAGGAAGCATTGAATTTACTGCGCTTGAGTTACCGCTGATACAGGATGAATTCTTTGGATTGAAACCTGTCTCACTCGTCCGTGTTGAGAAAGACAATGTGGACAAGGTGCGTGAGTTGGTTGCGGCTGATGGGCCTGTGGCAACCAAGGTCAGAACGCTACCGATCAAACGAATTGCCAGTTATGCTGCGGCTGCCATTGCGGTAGGTTTCCTTATGTGGATGCCGATTCAGAATGGTGCATTGAACAATGGGAAAATGTTGGTTCATCAACTCAATCCGTTTGCGGTTACAACCGAATCGGCTTATCAATCGCGGCAGTTTGATGAAGCTTGGCTTTCTAAAGGATTTGAAAAGGAAGATGTGTTGGCTGACAAGTTCAACCACGAGTATTTGAAGCTGTATCTGGCCAAAAACACGGGTAATGCCATTGTGGTAAAAACCGATGCCGTTCCGTCTGAAGAAGTGAAACTTGAAGTGGAAGCACCTACGGCCGAAATTGTGAATGAAGCCGCCCCGAGTTTCAAGGTAATAGCGGCAACATTTGTTTCGAAAAGCGATGCCGCTGACTACGTTGCCAAAATGATAAAACGCGGGTTTTCTGCTGAATATGCAGGACAAGATTCGCAAGGCCACATGGTTGCATACGGCACTTACAATTCTCTGGAAGACGCCAAGAAAATGCTGGCTTCGGTGAGCCTCTCAAACAAGGAAGCTCGTATCGTTTCAGGAAACTGAGTTTCCGTCTCCCTTCTCACTTACTTCTTCGTTCTTCTTCCTTGCACTACCGTATAACTTGATGGCAAGCATCATCACTATCGAAAGCATAATGAGGCTTCCAAGACCCCATATCCAAGTAACGGAGTTCTTCAGCACCACCACAAAAACAATGGCAAATAGGAACAGCGTGGCAACCTCATTCCAAATGCGGAGTTTGACAGAACCCCACGTTTCCTCGTCCTTCTGAAACTTGCGGAAGATCTTATGGCAATAAAGATGATAAAGAAACAGCCCGCCTACCATGGCAAACTTGACATGCATCCACGGCTGTAACCAGAAATTGAATTCGTAAACCAGCCAAAACCCGAACACGAAGGTAAGAATGGCCGATGGCCAAGTGATGATGTACCACAAGCGCCATTGCATCAGTTTGTATTGTTTCTCAAGAATGCTTCTTGCTGGTTCTTCCTTGTTCCGCGCTTCCGCATGGTAAATGAACAGCCGAACGATGTAGAACAGCCCCGCAAACCAAGTGGTTACAAAAATGATGTGCAGCGCCTTTATATAAAGGATATTGAACTCGAGGTTTGATAGGAATTCCATGATGATAAAGGTAGGACATAGAATCAGCCACAGATTCAAAGATGAACACAGATTGCTCCGAAGAAAATTTGAATCCGTGTCGAATCTGAGAAAATCTGTGCATCGGTGGCTTTAAAATGTAAATCGTTGTAACTATTCCTTTTCGACCTGCATCTTATACCCGAATGAACCAAAAACGCGAACTTGTTACGCACCGTGCATAGCCAGAACAGCATAGAGAATTGGGTGAAGAAAGCCGCAGATGGCGACCAACGGGCCCAACGTTATATTTATGATGAGTTGTCGGGCGTGCTCTACTCCATTTGCCTCCGTTACATGGGCAATGAAGATGATGCAAAGGATGTGTTCCAAGAGGGATTTGTGAGGCTTCTGGACAATCTGAAATCGTTCCGTTTTGATGGTTCGTTCGAAGGCTGGGCCAAGCGAATTATGGTGAACATGGCCCTTACCCATCTGCGCAAGCGAAAACCCATGGCAGATGTGGAAATGGAAAACCATGAAGAGGTAGCATACGATCAGGATGTGCTCTCTAAAATGGGTGCCGATGACCTGATGCGGTTGATCCGGGAACTGCCCGATGGCTACCGCGAGGTTTTCAGCCTTTTTGCGGTGGAAGGATACAGCCACAACGAAATTGCCGATATGCTTGAGATAAGCGAGGGCAACTCGAAATTGAGAATGAACCGCGCACGGAAAATGCTCCAAACACGGGTAATAGAATTAATGCAAGTAGCATGAGCAAGGACCAACATAGCGCTCAGAACTTTGACCGCATCTTCCGCGAGAAGTTGGGTGGCCATTCAATGGCACCTCCTGCTGGAATGTGGGAAAACATCAATGCCAACACGCAGGACTCGAAACAAAAACGCAGCCTGCTTTGGATAATAACGAACGATACGACCATTATGCTTCTCATTCTACTTCTGTCAATTTTCGCTTTTGACGGAAGCGATCTTTCAAAAAGCCTTTCCGCCTCGGAAAGCAGCTCTGTGAATATTACCAAGACAATGGAATCTGTTCCTCAGAAAGAGCACACGGCAATGAACCAATCAACCCGTTTGAGTTCGGAGAATGCCACTGACACGAATAATGAGAGGGATGATGCGAAGCCATCAGACACCGAAAAAACGCAATCGACCTCTTCAAATGCAGATAACTTCATTCCTGAAATAGCCGAGGACAAAACGAATACCGCAAGCAGCGAAACCTCTTCAAACAGCGTTTCGAAACAACTGAGCTCCAGTACTTCCAATTCCGGGAGATCAGCTACAATGAATGTGGATTCCAATGACGCAAGAACCGACACAGATGCCAGTGCAACTGATATGGTCTCCAACAATTCGGATGATAATTCGATCGAACCATTTGCAACTTCGAACGATGGAAATACTGATCTGACCAGTCATGAAATATCAGCAGGTGGTGAGGCAACAACAACTGTTGGAATACTGAATCCTGAGACGCAAAACGTCTTTAGATGGAAGTTGATGAAGGTACTTCCACCGCATCTTTCAGTTCAATTAGCTGAAGATTCATTGAGCAAAGTAGTAGTGCCAGAATCACCAAAAGACCTGATCGGAACACGGGACCACGAGGTTTTTGCAGGAGCACACGTCAACTTCAATCTACCATTGATATTCAATCAGAACACCTACGGTGCGTTTGATGGCAAGGAGCTGGCCTACAAGCCTACTTTCGGGTTGGCATCAGGTGTTAGAATCGGTTACACTTACAAGCGACAATATGGATTCCAAACGGGTTTTATCTTCTATTCGCGCCAAGGGCAGGATTATGACGATAAATTGAACGGAAATGTGGCCAGACGGCAGGTGAAGCTTCAGTACTTCCATGTGCCTGTCATTCTTCGATACAAGTTCAAAATCAAGAAACAGCAGAAGTTTGAATCTCCTTGGGTGATCAACTTGGGAACCGACATTGGCATTCTTCGTTCGGCCGAAATCACGTACAACGGAAATGAATATCCTCTTGGCGCAATCATCAATCCTGAAGCGAACGACAAGGATTACTTCAAACCGATTGACGTTTCCGTTGTGTTAGGTGTGGAAAAGGAGATCTATTTCACGAAGTGGTTAATGCTTAGCGTGGGAATGCGTACGACCTTTTCTGGCGACATCAATGCCAAGGATCACCCTGTTCAGAATGATGGGAAGAACTACAACAAATCGCACAACTTTACCTTCGGCTTTACGCTTGGGCTGAACTACTACTTGAGGCGGTGATTACTCCTGTGTTTGGAGCATTTCCCGATGTTTGCGGATCTCATTTCTGATGTCCAAATACGATGCATAAGGAACACCACGCTTATGATTGGCGATGCTAATGTCCGCAATTCGTTTCCAGTGCTTGAACAGGTCGCTCCAAGCCAAGAAAATGGACCGTCCCGGATGGAAAATGTGACAAGGTTCTGAGTTGACCCCATTTACTTCCACCACAATGAAATTACCCTTCTTCAGTTCTTCAATTGAGGCTGTTCTAAGGTCGAATCTACCGAGGTAAAACCCAGAGATCTGCTTTGCCAGTTCATCGAAAACCTGTACCAATTCACTATCGATTAAATGATTACCGTTAAAAAACGTGGTACCCAACATGTGATTTCCGATATGTACCACCCGAATTTCCTCACCTGCTTTCGGAACTTCACTGAATCGATTGCCCAATCGCTTTTCATGTATATCGTAACTGAATCTCGTTCTTGGATTATTCAGAATCAGCTGTTGTAACGTGTTCTTGCCATCGCCAACAACCTTTGGAAAATCTTTGATAACGATGGAAGTGATCTTTCCATTCTCCTCATCGGGATGACGGCTGTACATCACTCCCAATTCCATCGGAAGGTCTGCATACTCTTGAACCAATTTCAATCCAGGATGAGAACCAAGAGCATGTTTTAGGCCTTCTTCTGTCTTCACGATTTTCACTCCCCAGCCGCGCTCACCAATATCCGGCTTCACAATTAGAGGATAATTAAGCTTAGCAGCAGCAACATCAGCCAAAGCCTCATTCACCGTTTCTGAGCTATCTACATAAAGTGTTCTTGGGGTATACTTTTCGGGTACAAGCTGATTGACCTTCGACTTTGAATACGCCAAAAGCCCACCGAAACGCATGCACGGATTTGCCGCGCTGAAAAAGACCCATCCACGAGCACGAATGGCCAGAAAGAACCAATAAACCGCAACTGGAATATAAACCACTCGCCATGGCCAGAATTCCCAACGCACCAAACGTTGCAGCCAGATGTGCAATCGGGTGTAAAGCGGCAGGGGTTTCATGGGTGTGGGTTCAGCCGTTGGCCTGTTGGTCTCGGTAGACCAAGGTAGAATATGCTACGCCAAATCCGTCCTCCAATTCAAAATCGGGTTGCAGGTCTTTAATGAGCACACGTATAAGTGCCATGTGATGAATGGCATGTTCGAGAACATAAAACAGTTCTCGGAAAAATGAGGTAGGCAGCCGTAGCGATGTTTCCGATGCCGAAACCTCGGTTTCAAGTGTAAGTTGCCTGTCATGCACCACGGTATTCAGATCTGAAAGAATGTCTTCGACCACGGCACGGGCGTGTTGCGGACTTGATTCTATCATGATATCCCGTCTGCGCAGATCATAATTCACTGTCTCATCAGAATTGAAAAGACACTGGTAGAATTCCAGTGTATGGCGAACATGCTGACCCACAGATGCATTTCCCTTGGTATTCACAGAAGTGTAAAGTTTCTGATCGATCCGAGAAAGCACATTGGCCAATTGACCAATGGTTGACGCATTGAGCTGCCGTAGCAGTTCTATGTTCTGACCATCTACCATTCGTAAGCTACGCCCAGATTGTAACTTGGTGTAGCGGCCACCATCTGACCAGTACCGAAGTAAACTCCAGCGTTAAGATGAACCTTCTTTATCTTCTGAATGAATTTGAGACCATAACCTACATACTGCTGGTTATTCGGATAGAGCGATGTATGTAAGTCTCTACCAAACGGATGGAGGCTCTCGCTATTCGGATCCGTTTCATCCACAACAGGGGTTACATTATTGTCGTAACTACCATTCTGTACCGAGAACCGACCCGCCACACTCAAGATAAAATACGTCTTGTAATTCCAAGAATAACCCAGTTCGAAATTGAAATCGGCTTCGTGGCTGTAGTTGTTGGTTCGAAAACGGAATCCAGCATCAAGCATGGTATACAATTTACCTTGGGCAAAGCTTGACCCAACGCTCAGATATGGATGAAAGACCCAAGCACTTGGGCCAGTTCTTAGTGTGGTAAGTGAATCGTACTTGGCAACATTTGCCTCTGTGTTGAGACCCACGCTAAAAAGCACTTTCTTGTTGATAATGTTGTATTTGAGCCCGAAAGTGACATTACTGAGACCGAAGAGATTGCCGCTCTGCAAAGTGTCTTTGAAATAAGTAGTATCACTATTCAAAACCGCATCTCCACTTGACACATATTTGAACGGTAGATTGGTCATCATGGTAAGACGGTCAGTAATCCCGTACTCGATGTAAGCCTGTGTGGTAAAATCGGTCACGTATCTCCTCAAAGGTGTAACCTTCCCCTTGTCGTTGAAGAAGCTATTGTAACCGACATATGTAAAGCCAAGCTGAGCATAGCCGGTGTTTTTCTTTCGAGGCCACGGGCCACCCGCTGTAGCGGTTTGTAGGCTGACTGTAAGTAGCAAGACCAGCGTAAAGAGTCGTGTCATACTGCTCATTTAGTTGAAGGACAAATGTATGCAACGCAGGAATTGTGCAAACCGAATGCGTCAACTTCTACTTGAAGTTCTGAAACTTGCTCATCTTATTCATGTTATCAAGCTTGGTAAAATAGTTGCCCAAGTTGACCGCAACAGACAGGCAATGTGTGAGGTAGCCATCTCCAACCACGTGGTACTGGAACATGTAACGAATAGTGAGACTTCCTTTAAAAAACCATGTTCGGGCAGAAACGGTTCCAACTGGTCCTGAACCTATACTTTCGCCAGTAATCTGGGCTCCATAACCAGCGCCAACAGACATACCGATATTTGAA
This sequence comes from Flavobacteriales bacterium, assembly GCA_020635535.1. Lineage (GTDB taxonomy): Bacteria > Bacteroidota > Bacteroidia > UBA10329 > UBA10329 > UBA10329. The sequence continues at coordinate 40,594 of JACJZP010000014.1, forward strand.
CGGAAATCTCGTGTTGAATAATGACCCAAACTTGCCTCAAGAACAGCAGGAATATGACCATAGAAAAATGTCTTGTCTATCCAGCTGTCCTTAACATGAGCACCAAGGGTAAGAGGCATAGTAGCAGCCAAAGAAAAATCTGAGAACTTGTTGATGATATTGATCTGCGGATTGTAGAAAATGCCAAACGCTGGGCTCACATTCTCTCCAACATGCAGTAGATGAACTGAAGCACCGACCGAATTCCTCCAGCGGTCTTTCAACGTCCACTTGTTATACTTCTGTGCCAAACAGGTTGTAGGCAGCAACAAAGCAATTACAATGACAAAACGATTCAAAACGTTAGGTTTTTGGTCGGAAGTTGGTACGATAGAATCCACCAATTGTTACCCAAGAAGGATTATCGAGTTCCCAACACTTCCAAAAACCCTGCTTCTTGTATGAACATTTCCTTATAGTCGCAGTAGTCCAAAAGGTAATAGTAAACCCCATCTTGAACTGTTCCTCCAAAAGGTTGAATACTTCCATCCCAACCTTGGTTCTGATCTGTCCACTCGTATAGCAAACGCCCCCAACGGCTATAAATACGGCAGCGGAAGCACTTTCCTCCTTTCTGTGGAAAATAGAATACATCGTTGATGCCGTCACCGTTCGGGCTAAAGACATTTGGTGTTTCAATACCCTCACAGTCATCCATTTCAACTTGAACTGAAGCCCTTTCGCTGGTACAATAAGTACCTTTTTGTTGCACGTAATAGGTGGAATTCTGATTCAGGTTTGGAGTAATGTAGGTCGATCCGGTTTCAATGGGACTTTCCGAATACGCATTATTGTACCAATAAATAACACCCCCTGCAGAGGCGGTCAAAATTGCATAGCCGTTGGGGCAAATGGCGGTGTCCGATGCTAAAGGGGGCGTTAGGTTGTTCTCCACCATGGTCACGTCAACCGGTTCTGAAACCTCGGTACACCCATTCTCGTCAGTAGTGGTTAAGCTGTATGATCCCGTTTCAAACACGGTCAGCTCTGTGCCTGGCGTGCCATTGGGATTCCATGTATAAGTGGACTGCCCTTCATTGGCCTGCAAGATCACCGAGTCTCCTTCGCATACGGTGGAAGACCCTACAACCGAGATAGATGCTGTAACCTCGGAAGCGACCACATTCACCTCGGCCTCCGTTTCAATTCCACAGGAGGTTATGAAACAGGAATATGTTCCTGCCTGACTGACCGTTTGACTGATACTATTGCCGGAAAGCGGTGGCTGCCAACTGATGGTACTCCCAGGATTTGAAACAGCCGACAGATCAATCGTCTCTCCTTCGCACAGTATAGGTTCCCCAGAAGTAAGAATAAATGGGATGGCATATTGATCCACCTCGACTGAGTTGGATACTACTTCGCAATCATACTGATCGGTTCGTATGCAATAATATATGCCTGGAACATTAACAGGTACCGTACTCTCATTTCCACCTATCGGACCAGATGGCCCCTGCCATTGAAAATCACCTGTTCCATTGCACGAGATAATCACAGAATCATTTGGACAGATCACTCCGTTTCCGGGTTGCATGGTAATGACCGGTTGCGGCTGCGCTTGGACAAATACCGAGGCCGAAGCGGAAACGGAGGCGATACATCCATACTCATTGGTATCTGACGCGTTGGTGGAAACGGTGTATGTTCCTTGCTGAAACACCCAAACACTGTCATTGGTGGAGCCTACAATTCCTGAACCTCCCCACAGGTAGTTGATGGCCTCTGTGGCCACCAGAAGAATCGAATCTCCCGGACACAGATGGGTATCTCCGATGATACCAATATCCAAAGGGCCAAGATTGGGAAGCGGCAACAACTCAACGTATATCGAGCGACTGACCATAACCATATCGGTATCGCAATGATTGATTCGAAGTATTGTAGCTTCAATCAGGTATTCTCCTGTTTGTTCGGGTGTAAGCGTATTAATCCAGGTTCCGCAAGATGTTTGACCTGAATAACCGACCGTGGCAGGGTTTACATTCCAGGTAACTACCGCATCTTCAATACAGTTCAGCAATCCCGAAGGGTTCGAAATCGTATCGAAGATATGCATTGAAAAGGACTGCCCTTCACAGAATATAAGCGAGTCATTGCCATCCATATCTGTAATACATATCATTTCCGGTACTACGGGGGGAAAAAGGCTATCTATAATAACACTCACAGAATTTTCGGACATGCAACCATTCTGATCTGTGTAACTGAAAAAGTAATTTCCTTCTTCAGTTGCCCAGACCTCATCGGTATTTGAGGTGTTTGACCCTGACCAACCGTGTGGGTTATTCCCAAAACCGCTTGCTGTCAGTAGCACGGAATCCGGGGCACAGAGTATGATCTCCTCCGTGAAAACCTCGTCCACATTTATTCCCAACCCATCAGAAATTAGCGGTTGATCAGGATTCGGGTTGATGACAGCATAGGCAGAATCCTCACTCACAAAGCAGCCATCGGCAGATGTTTGAGTAACAGAATAATAACCTGATTGATTTACGCTTAACGAGGGAGCCCCGCTGCCAGTTGACCATTGATAAGTAAAACTCGGTCCGACCTGAATGGTATTTGAATAAGAACTCAACACCCCCTGACCGCAGAATGTGAGTGTATCAGGACATAATGAACCTCCAATGCAAACTCCAACCAAGGAACGGTCGCATCCAGAACCGGTTCTCCAGTAATAATCATACGGTTCCCGGTCAGCATCAAAGACCTTTGCAATGACGGCATCCGTGTTTCCGCTGGAGTTGGTGGCGCGAAACCGCTTGTATTCTGAGTCGCTACAATAAGAATTACCAGAATAAACCGGATAAGTATCGTGATCTTCAAAATCATCTGGAACCGGGAAATAGATCTGCTGTTGAAAAGTTCCTGCCACTATGGCTTCGCCCAGCTGGTCTACCGTAATGCCATTTCCAAGATCATCCTGCCGACCACCGAAAGAACGCGCCCATTGCCATTGCCCAGCTGTGCTGTATTTGGCCATGTAGATGTCCCAAAATCCGATGCTATTAAAGATTCCCTCACCATATTGGTCGGAATATGAACCCAAGCGGCACTTATAACTACCTACAATAAAAGGTGCGCCACTCTGATCAAGCGCCAAATTGCGCGAAGTGATCTCTCCATCCGAACCATCAGCTGTTGTCCAAAGCAATGAGCCGCTTGAGTTGTATTTGGCAAGGAATATTCTGTTGGTATAGGCGTGTGTGAGCGTTGTGTTCGGACTGCCGAAGAAGATGAGATTGCCCGAAAAATCGCCCGTGATATAAACGTTACTACTGGCATCTACCGCAATACCATTGACAACATTAAACGCAGCCGCGCCTGCTCTTCGGAACCATTGCTCTAACCCATTCGCATTGTACTTAACCACAAAAATGGCGTTGTACATGTTGGTTTGGTAGGTGTTATCAAATGTGATGGTATCGGTGAACTGACCCGTGACATAAACATTTCCAGAAGGGTCACACGCCACATCAATACCTCTGTCAGTGGCGTGGGCCGAGCCTTTCTTTGCCCAAAGGAAATTACCGTTGGCATCAAGCTTAGCAGTGAATACATCGACCGACCCATTGAGACTCGTCAACGTCTGCGAACCGAACGTTGCCGTGCCGGCAAACTCACCGGTAATAACAACATTGCCGGCATTGTCTACATTAATTGCGTTACCAATGTCAGAACCCGAACCACCAGCACTTGCAGCCCAAACAAACGTACCTGTATTATCATACTTAGCCACAAAAATGTCTTGAACACCTGCTGAGGTAAGTGTTTGCGTGCCAAAAGTGGCCGTTCCGTAGAAATAACCCGTGATATAACTGTTTCCTGCTAAGTCTGTTTTAATGGAAAGTGCCCTATCAGATCCAGAACCTCCGGCCTTTATAGCCCAAAGAAAAAATCCGTTCGGGTCGGTCTTGCTGATAAAGACGTCCGTTACCCCAGAAGATGAAAGGTTGATGGAACCGAATGAGGCAGATCCCGTGAAATGCCCGGTGGTGTAGGTATTTCCTGAAGCATCAACTGAGATGTCTGTGGCCTCATCCGTAGTGACACCACCTGCGTGACGACCCCAATACTGGCCTTGTGCCTGCACGGTTCCCCATGCAACACCCCAGACAAATAGAAATGTAAGAAAGAAGAGTTGGAAATTCCGCATGCCATAACAAAGTTAACCAAGCAATCCGCCTGACAAGTAGTAGATGACATTGCTCTACCAATAGTTACAGGAACGTCTTAACTTTTCTTGCAACCGCAGGTTTCAATCGTAGCCAGATATTTGCAAAAGGCATCAAAAGGTTCTTCCAAATGGAATCGTATTGTTTCTCCTCCTGTTTTCCGATACCGAAATTGACGGAGGAAACAGATTCTGAGCGTACCAGTGTTCCGAACATCCAATCCCAAATAGCCAACTTGGAACCCAGATTCCGATTGAAATGCCTCTCATCGTCACTATGATGTATCTGATGCTGAAATGGGCTGATCAGAATGTACTCCAACCAATTGAAGTACTTAAGCGGAATATGCGAATGCCTGAGATTGGAGCCGAAGAAGAGAAAAGCAAAACTCAGCACGTTTGCCCCAATGAGTGTTATCTCTTCTATTGGATGGGCAGACCAATAACGGAAAACACCTGTAACCAGACCAAGCACCAAAATACCCTTGACATTATTGATGATCAGCTCTACCGGGTGTATGCGATATTGGGTAACTGGGTTGAGTGTGGTTGCAGAATGATGCACTTTATGGAATTCCCAAAAGAAGGGTACATAATGCATGACGTAATGCACCACGTACGTGGAAAAGTCACTCAATACGGTGAGCACAATGGTGTATAGAACCAATGTTGCCGAGGCAGACAATCCTTGCGAAGGATAACCGAACCATTCCGGTAGCAGTATCTCCAGCTTGTAAGAGAGATAAAACCCGAATACGAAATAGGGCCCTATCAGAAAAACCTTGAAAAATGAGTTCAGAAAGATGAGGCTGTAGTCCACAAAGGCCGAGCGACTGAGCCATACATCTTTTCTGAATACGTAAGACCAGAAAGAACCCTGTTCATTCGATTTCCGATAAACATAGTAGGCCAATCCGAGAGAAGAAAAGAGGTAGAGCAAATGAAGCCTACTGTTTGAATCTACAACTGACTGCAATGGCAGCTTCATTGCCTCCAATACTCCGTGATATACTTCCTGAAGGGTCATTTATCACGTTTGATCCAAATGTCGCGTTGCGGGAACGGAATGGTGATGTTGTTTTTACGAAACGCATCCTCAATGGCAAAACGCAGGTCGCTCTTCACAAATTCAATCTTGAACACATTGCGCGAAAAGAACAGGACCTTGAACGTGAGTTGAGAATCTCCGAAATCTGTGAAAAACACGAATGGCTCTGGGGTTTTAACCACGTCAGGATGGTTTTTCGCACACTCAATGAGTATCTGCTCCACTTTCCGAACATCAGACCCGTAGGCAACGCCAACCTCAACGTTGAAACGCGTTAATTTTCGATTGTGGGTCCAATTCACCACGTTGCCAGAAATGAAACGACCATTGGGAATGATCATTACAATTCCATCTCTCGTCTCAACTTCAGAAGCTCTCAATCTTATCTCTTTGACCCTGCCTACAACTCCGTCTGTTTCAATGACATCAGAAACTCGAATTGTTCCATCAAAAAGCAGGATCACACCGCTTATAAAATCCTTGAACACCTCTTGCAACCCAAGCCCTATACCTACCAAAAGTGCAGCCGAACCAGCCAGCAGAAGGGTGAGTTTGAAGCCCAATGCCTCTAATGTAAGCAGCAGAACCGCCACCCAAATGGTATATTGAACCAACTGAAAAACAGACAGCCTTCTACCTCTTTCCAACTCAGTGTAGTTGCCTCGGTCTACCATGATCTTTTTAAGCCCCTTGGTAAAGACCCATGCTATGGCTATAACAACCACAACCACAAACAACTGTAAAACAGATAAGTGATAATCCTTGTAGACAAAAAGCTCGTGTTGCAGGAACTCCTTCATGTATGCAAATTTCATACAAAGTAAGCTGATAGTCGAATCAACTGACGGTTTATACCATGAAAGAGGTACTGAACAAACCTGACTAAATGCAACCGATTTGGTTTCATTTTACACCGACAACTTGACCCTTAGGTATTGACAAGTTTGAAAATCTTTGTATCCTTGGAATGCTTTAAGAAAACGTTAACCAACCCCATCGAATGAGAAAACTTTCTACCCTACTCGTTTTCATACTATTAACCGCCATTGCCTTTGCACAGAATACCACCGTTACTGGTGTGATCAAGGACAAGAAGAATGGCGAAACCCTGATAGCAGCATCTGTAATTGTAAAAGGTACAACTACAGGGGTTCAAACTGACCCAAATGGCAAATTCTCCATTGAACTTGACCTCTCAGAACCCAAAACCTTGGTGGTCTCGTACCTCGGCTATCAGGATTTTGAAATTCCGGTAAGCAAAGACAACACGAATGTTACTGTTGAAATGGAGACCGTTAACATGCTCGGGCAGGAAGTTGTGGTGTCGGGTTCTCGGGTATCGGAAACAATTATGGAGTCGAGCGCCACCATCACTAAAATGAACTCCAAGGAGGTTCAAGAGATCGCTTCAGGCGATTTCTACGGTGGTCTTAGCACATTGCAAGGGGTTGATGTAACTACCTCCAGCCTTGGTTTTCAGGTGGTGAACATGCGTGGTTTCAACACTACCGCGCCCGTCAGAATTGTGCAATTCATTGATGGAATGGACAATCAGGCTCCTGGCTTGAACTTTCCGGTTGGTAACCTTGTGGGTGCCAACGACCTTGACCTCGAAAAAGTTGAAGTACTCAATGGCCCAGCATCAGCACTTTACGGTCCTAACGCGTTTCAAGGTGTCATCAGCATGACAACCAAGAACCCTTACGACTACCCAGGCCTCTCTGTGAAAGTAGCTGGTGGTATGCGTGATTACGCAGATATTCAGGCACGTTATGCCAGAACCATCGGTAAGGAAAAGCGCTTTGCTTTCAAAATCTCAGGTCAGTATAAACGTGCGTTGGACTGGCGTGCCAACGATACCAAGTATCGCCCTGTTTATGACGACCCAACAGACAGCATTGCCCCTAACCTGTATGGCGACATTGATGCCGACATTGACCTTTCTGCCATCGTAGAGCAAGCACAGACAGATCCGGACCTTTCTCAGGAGGAGCGAGATGATTTCATCAAATTGAATAACTGGCTAAGCCTTGTTTCTCCGAATGCTTATCCTGGAACAATCAATGTTAAGGCACCGGGCTATGCTGAAAAAGACCTTGCCAATAACACCACATTTACTGGCAAACTGAGGTCATCACTTCACTACCGTTTCAAGCAAGGTATTGAAGCCTCGGTAGCTTATAATTTCGGACAAGGCTCGGCCATTTATCAAGCATCCAATCGATACAGCATCAATAACATTCAGTTTCATCAGTTGAAGGGCGAAGTGAAAGGCCGCAACTGGCTTTTCAGAGCCTACTCAACATGGGAAGATGCAGGAGATTCTTACGACATCGTTTTCACTGGTATCAACATCTCAAAAGAGGGAATTGCTGACTATGTGGGTGAGTACTTGGGCGCGTATTTCGATACGCTCCGAATCATGACACAAGATTTTGACGATGATGCCACTGCGCAAGAAGTAGCCATCGCTCATCAGCATGCACGTGATGAGGCTGATGCCAACGGTTGGATTCCAGCAGGTTCGACCAAGTTCGACTCGTTGAGAAATGAGATCATCAACAATGCTGATCTTCAGAAGGGTTCAAAATTTACAGACAGGTCTAATCTGCAACATGTTGAAGGCCAGTACAATTTTGACTGGCCTTGGTTGGATGTGCTGGTGGGTGCCAACTTCAGACATTTTGATCCGCAATCTTTCGGAACCATCTTCTCCGATACGCTCATAAATGCGGGTGATACCCTTGCAAACGGTGCCGCAAATCTTGATGCCAAGTTTGTGAACCTCTCGGTGTGGGAAGTGGGTGGATTTATGCAGTTAAGTAAGAAGTTCTTCAATGACAACCTCAAGATCATGGCATCGGTAAGGGTGGATAAGAACATGAACTTCCCCGTTCAGTTCTCGCCTCGAGGCTCTATTATGTACAACTTCAAAGGGCATGTACTCCGTGTTTCTGGGCAGAGCGCTTTCCGTATTCCAACTCTTCAGAATCAGTACATCAACTTGGATATTGGACCACTGACCATTGCTGGCAACCTGAATGGTTGGGATAATCTATACACATTGGAATCGGTTACTGCCTTCAACAATTTCTTGGACAGCGTTCAAACACAAGGTGTTTGGTATGACTCGGTTTATGACGATGCTGCTGGTAAACTCAAAACATTCTCAGCCAAGAAACTGCGTCCGGAGCAGGTTAAGACCATCGAGGTCGGATACCGAGGAGTGGTGTTTAAGAAACTCTACATAGATGCCAACTTCTACTATAACTGGTACACCGATTTCATTGGCGAGATACGCGTTGTGCAACCAGAAAACGCTTCTGTAAATGATCAGAGCGGGGTAGATCAGCTGCTATCCTACTCGTCAACCAACGAGAGCTATATCCGCTACCAGATCCCAGTGAATGCGCAACAGCAGGTCCGCTCAATGGGAGCAACCATTGGTCTTGCATACTACATCAACGATAAGTTTACAGCTACGCTGAATTACAACTGGGCCAAATTGGTGGATGATGATCTTGATGACCCTATCATTCCTGGTTTCAACACTCCTGAACACAAGGTTAACGTTGGCTTGAAGGGGCGAAGGGTTTGGAAAGGACTTGGCTTCTCTGCCAATTTCCAGTGGGTAGACAAATACGTTTGGAGAAGTACTTTCGGAGACGGTATTGTACCATCGTACTCCTTCCTCGATCTACAGCTCAGCTACGAATTGCCAAAATGGTATTCTACCCTACGGTTGGGTGCCTCAAATGTTTATAACTTGAAACGTCAAGAAGCTTTCGGTGCACCTACCATTGGCACCATGGTTTATGGCTCCATTACATTCGATATCAAAAAACTCTAACCCCCAATTACCATGAAAAGAGTTCTATTCTCCATTGTTCTGTTCGGATCGATACTAGGTTCTGCCATTGGTCAGAATGCCAACATCATCCTTAACGGTAAGATTGATAACCTACTTGAGTTCTCAACGGTTTACTCGGAAGAGTTTGTCATGCACGACAGCGTTAAACTGGTAACTGACGTCTACCTGCCTGTAATGCGCGATTGCCTATTGGTGCCGATAAGCATTGATCTTCCGGCTGCTCTCGGTGGTGGTTCCATTGATTACGATCTGGAATTGATTCCGCGAGGAACACAATACGTGATCTATGACTCTTTGAACGGTCAGCCCAATCCGAATCCATACAAACTGCCCATAGTACTTACCCGTACTCCTTACAACAAAGGAGACCAGAATGCTGAAGAAGCTCCGATCATGAACCTCTTGGGCTATGCTTTCCTCAAGCAGGATCAGCGCGGACGCTACGCATCAGAGGGTGTTTACCTACCGCTTACCAGTGATGGTTGGCGTAAACACGAATATCACCCAAACTTCAAACATGTATTGGACGCCACCGATTTCTCTGACCCCAAATGTGGCAACTATCACGAAGACGGATATGATACCAAAGAGTACATCAAAACGCGGTTGATGCGTGACTATGATCTTGATGGTGATGGTGTAACAGACACTACCGACCTGCTCTACACTGGCCGTTACGCCATGTTCGGGGCATCTGCTTTAGGTTACAATCAATATCAGGCCGCAGCTGCCCATATGATAGATGAGAATGAACCTGGGCTTAAGGCCATCATGCCTATTGTGGCACCTGCCGATTTCTACAAAGGTGTGGGATATCCGAACGGTGTGCTAAGAGACAGGCTTGTAACCGGTTGGTTAAAGGGGCAGATCTTTGATACGGACGATGATCTGATACCGATTGACAACGATATGCAGAACAACATCCACAGTTCTGCAGACTACAACCTTCCACAATCCATTGAGGTGAACTCAGTAATGAAAGACTTCCAGCAGAACAAATTCGATGCGGCCAACTTGGCCATCGACCACTTCGTTTCGGTACAATATCCTGACGAGAATGGCAACATGACCTGCGGTTACTATCCGAACTTTGTTGGGCGTGCTGAAATTGATGTAAGCCGCGCACGAACCGATATTAATGGAGAGCCAGACCCGAATGGAATGTACAACCGATTCCGCAACATGGAGGTGCCCGGATACCACCTTTGCGGATGGTGGGACATCTTTGTAGACTCTCAGACCGAAAGTTGGGCCAACATGAGGCGGCACTTGAGTACTTCCAAGTTCAATCGTCCGGGGGTTACCAACCGCGAACTGCAAAAGTTGGTGCTCGGCCCATGGGCGCACCAGACCATTGGCTCCACAACTACCGGTGACCGTACCTACCCTGAAAATGTGAACGACCTGCTTGGAATCAACTTCGATGATTTCAGTGAAACGAACATTCCAATTGACAAGGCCTTGAACTCTGAGGTTATTGGCTGGTTCAGATATAATCTGAACTATCACCCAGATGAGTTCATTGGAGAACCCAAATTCATTCTCCCTGAGTCAGATAACCTCTATCCACTTGTAGACCTTGGCCTGTTAGGAACGGTGGATATAAGGGTGCCGGCAGAAGAAGTACGTCTTCCGTATACGAAGTTGATCAGTGTGCTTACAGGTGTTGAACCCCTTTCTGGTCTTAAGGCAGAACTGGTGTTGAACAGCCCGCTTGGTTCTCAGAGTTTCCCGATTGATCTACCCGAAATTCCATTGGACAATGTGATCCCTGGCCTCAACGCTCAGGATATAGATCCTATTCCTTACCGCGACTTTGCAGATCCGAATGAGATACCCAACGTTCGTCTTTACGTAATAGGACCGAACAATGACACTGAGCCGCAGAATGTCAATCTGTCTAACTATTGGTTGCCGGCAGACACGTTTCCACTGCCAGAAGGCAGGCCATGGGACGCTATTCAACGCGAGACCTTCTACATGCACAAGAATGGAACACTTGACCAGAATGCTCCAACTACCGATGAAGGATTCAAGATGTATGTGCATGACCCTGATGATCCAATTAGAACAGTTGGTGGAGCTAACATGATCGTTAGGACTCCAGATGGAGAAAGAGATGCCCAAGGTCAATTCAACCTAAAAGACCCACGCTATGAGCCTTACACCATGAACCGCCCAGGGGTAATAAGCTTTGAAAGCGCCCCAGTTGTAGATTCTCTTTGCATAATCGGTTTTCCGAGGGTCAAACTATATGCAAAAAGTAACATTGCCGGATTGAATGAAGGCCCTACTGACACGGATTTCCATATTCGTATTGTGGACGTTTATCCTGATGGAAGGGAATATTTTGTTCAAGATGGCTGCGTAAACGCAAGAGCCAGAGACTATGTGCGCATGTTAATAGAGGAACCGTGGAAGGATTGGCAGATTCCGTTTGTTGGAGATGATATACCGTTCACAAACATCAACATTGGAGAGATCTATGAATACTATTTTCAAATGTTGCCTATTGCCTATACGTTCGGTGATGGTCATAAGGTCAAGATCCTAATAAGCAGTAGCAACTTCACACGTTTTCAGGTAAACCCCAATGTTCCGATAGAACCGGGAGAGTATTTCCGTAGAAAACCAGGCGATGGTAAGACCTACATTTTTGAAGGTGAGGAATATGCACCACGCGTGGCCATTCAGCGTGTTCACTTCTCACCAGATCATCCAACACAGATCCAATTGCCTATTTACACTAAACAGTATACTGGCATAGACGACCCTATTGCACAAGAAACCGGTTCTCAATTACTGGTGTATCCTAATCCGGCTCAAGAAATGGTCACAGTTTTCATGGACAATGGAAGAAACTACAGTGTCAACATCCTTAACTTGGATGGCTCATTGGTCCGCTCTGAGAACAGTTTCAGAGATAACATGAATATAGATGTGTCGGATCTGAGCCAAGGTGTTTACTTCATTGAATTGACAGACACCGAAACCAACGAGCGTTTTGTAGAGAAGTTGACCAAGCTCTGATCTGAAACCGATATGGTTTTCAATGACCCCGCCATTGCAAAATGCGCGGGGTTATCTTTGCGCCAAATTTCAGTGCCATGTCAGAAAAGCGAACACCCGAATCTACCCTTGCCATTAACACGGAAATTGTGTTGCCTAACGATACCAACACCCTTGGCAACCTGATGGGTGGCAAGCTGCTGCATTGGATGGACGTGATTGCTGCCATTTCTGCCCATCGGCTTTGCAAACGGGTATGTGTAACGGCATCGGTCAACAATGTTTCGTTCAATCAACCCATTAAACTTGGCGATATCGTTACGCTTCGTGCAAAAGTTTCCCGCTCTTTCAATAGCAGCATGGAGATATTCATTGATGTTTTTGTTGAAGACCGTGCAACTTCTGAGAAGATAAAGGTGAACGAGGCCATTTACACCTTTGTGGCCGTTGATCAGATGGGAAACACTATCCGTGTTCCTGAGATAACGCCAGAAACGGAAGAGGAAAAACAGCGCTACGATGGGGCTCTGAGAAGAAGACAGTTGAGTCTTATCCTTTCCGGAAAAATGAAGCCAAGTGAGGCCACCGAACTAAAGGCTTTGTTTGAAGATTAGTTTCAGGAAAGAAGTCTTTCGGCCTGTCTTAGAATGTTGGCCATATCTTGGTCTTCCATACATCTGAAATGGCCTTTCGGACATTTGTCGAAACCTATCTTGCTGCAAGGGCGACAATCCAACCCATTTACTTCTGATAGATAAGATTCCCCTCCTTGAGGGAGATAGGGATACATGCCGAAGGCAGGAATCGTATTCCCCCAAATGGAAATGATCTTCTTGTTGAATGCTGCCGCTATGTGCATCATGCCGGTATCGTGCGTAATGACCAACTCCGCCTGTTTGATGAACCAAGCCGACTCAAGTACTGAATATTTTCCGCAAGCATTTATAACCGTTCCTTCTGCTTCTTCCTGTACGGATCGGCCCAGATCTGCATCTTCCTTTCCACCGATCAGCAATATGGGTTTTGAAATTCCATTGCAGAGTTCCAAAAGCTTATGCTGCGGCAATTGTTTGGTCTTCAGCTTTGCCCCTACCACAACGGCCACAAAACCAAACCCCTCTGCCTGTGGCATCTCCCCAAAGGGGAGAATTTTAGGGACTCGAAAATCTGGCGGAAAAAAGAAATCCAACCCGTTTTCATCATTCTCAATTCCGAGTGGTTTCACCGTTTGCATGTAACGATCAACGATATGAACATTTGGCAAACAGTTCACCTTCAAGTTCACCTTCAGCCATTTCTCCACGTTCAGTTTATTGAAGGAATACCATTTACCTCCAATCAATGTTCTCAGAATACGCGTGCGGAGATTATGGTGAAGATCAATAACCACATCTGGACTGAATGCTTTCAGCTCCTTGGCAAGATCATTAATGTCCTGATTCAGCAGAAAAAACCCGTTCAAATACGGATTCGGCTGCACCAGTTCAGCATACTGCTTCTTGGTCACGTATCGAATATCAGCATCAGGGAATTTGGCCCGCAATGCCCTCGCAACCGGACTTGTAAGCACAATATCTCCAATGGAACTGAACCGTATGATGAGAATGCGTTGCAACGGAACAAATGTAGAAAGGCGAAGTGCTAATTTTCACCTAGCAACGACCCATGTTCAATAATATGAACGCACCCCTTGTGTATGCAGTATCGGACAATTGTTAAAAAAGGGTCTGTTTACTGAACAGACCACATTAACAGCAGTTAAGTGTGCATAAAGCGCACTTTTAATTCACGTTGTTCGTAACCCATCTTCAGTTTGCCGTAACCCATCTTTGGTTTTCCATAGCTTATCTTCAGTTAACTGTATCCTATCTTCGGTTTTCCATAGCACATCTTCAGTTACGGGTTGATCATTTGCAGTTAAAATGAAAGTGTTTCGGTTCTCTTCGTGCTTCCTGCATGTCAGAAAAGTACTTAAACGGAAGAACCACCGCACAGCCCGCGCAAGAGTTCCAACGGATCTCTTGTGCGCAGCAGAACACGATCAGTCTCCGACTGATCTTTATACCTTTCCGTTAAGGTAGAGTTATGAGCACGCAGTATAAATTCCATGATCCCGAAGGGATCTATTTCGTCAGTTTTGCAACGGTCGGTTGGACAGATGTTTTCACCCGAGTGCTTTACAAGGAGATTTTCGCAGAAAGCGTGCGTCACTGCCAGCGGCACAAGGGTCTGGAACTTTTCGGCTGGTGCCTGATGACCAATCACGCCCATCTACTGGTAAGGGCAAAGGAAGGCCATCGGCTCAACGACATCATCAGAGACCTGAAAAAATACACCTCAACCCAGATCATCAAGTCCATTGAGGAGAATCCGCAGGAGAGTCGGAAGGAATGGCTCCTCTCCATGTTCCGAAATGCTGGTGCACACAATCCGAACAACAAAAAGTATCAGTTCTGGAGGCAGGACAATCATCCCATAGAATGCTACAGTGCTCAGGTGGTTCATCAGAAACTCAATTATATTCACAACAACCCCGTCAAGGAGGGGGTCGTTGAGTTTCCTGAGCACTATATTTACAGTAGTGCGATCAACTATGCAGATGGTCAAGGTCTGCTCGAAATTGAACGGATTGATGGGTGATGGAATTACTTACGGTGGTTGGTATGAAGATCAGTCTAAGACTGATCGCACCACTTCCACACGAGTGACCCTTCGGAACACTCGCGGGAGCGGGGGTATGCAACACCACTGGTCAACGGCAACAATACGGTTCAGTTGGATCTGGCAAAGGGTCTGTATCTTTACAGGATAAGCATGAACGGCTCACCAAAATGGAGTGGAAAGGTATCCATAAGCTCTTATTGATAACCTTGGCATCAGTTCTGAGCATGCATCTGCATGCTCAGAACCTAGTGCCGAATCCTTCTTTTGAGGATTACACAGAATGTCCTGAAAATACTGGACAGATAATAAATGCTCTTCCTTGGTATAGTGTGCGTTCATCATGCGATTACTATCACGAGTGTGGCTCTAATGGAGCAAGTATTCCTATAAATTACGGAGGGGGGGGGTATGCAAGGACTGGGAAGGCGTATGCTGGACTTAAGGTCTGGTGTGTAAATGACATATCCGGTATCAATCGTGAAGTTCTGGGAGTTCCGCTTATTGAAACATTGGTTGAGGGAGAAGTATATCGTGTTGAATTCTATTTGAGCATGTCAGACAGTATGTGGTATGCCAGCAAGGATGTGGGGGCTTATTTTTCTGTTCAACAACCGGATAGCGACAATGACAGCATAGAGAGCTGTCAGCCACAGGTGCGGTATGATGGGGATTTCATTACCGATAGGGAAGGGTGGACACGTGTGTCAGGTAGTTTTGTAGCGGCCGGAGGTGAACGATTCCTGAGCATCGGCAACTTCGACAAATATGAGGATACGGAAACCCTTTTCGTGCCCGGTGGAGGTGTCAATCCATGGCATTCCAACATATATTGGAGTTGCTCAGAGTATTTCATAGATGATGTGTCGGTAGTGCCTGATAGCATTACAGGAATCAATGATGAATTAGAAATTAAGAATGATGAATTGTCGGTGTACCCCAACCCGAACACAGGTGCATTTACGGTTGAGTTGAAACTACAGGAAGGAGAAGCGGCTCAATTACAATTATGGAATCTTGCCGGGCAACAAGTGCTTGCCCAACAGTTGGGTAACGGAATAAATGCCATCGAAATAGATGCTCCTCAAGGTCTGTACCTTTATAACATAACTGTGAACGGCACACCGAAATGGACAGGAAAGCTATCTATAAGTTCTTAAAATCAAGCCCGCGATTTCAATCATGGGTTTTGGTCTGACTATGCAATTTATGACAGGCAACGTTTTTGTAAACGACCAATGGGCAAATTCAAGGGGCTTTCTGAAGTTGCCGCTTTCAGCGTTAAGAAACACCCAAACAAGAGACATGTCGGGGCTTTTTTAGCCAGATATGCTCTAAGCGTTGCGTAATCCAAACTCAACGAAAAAGATTCCTCCGCTTCGGTCGGAATGACAAGCGGCTTCTGAACTACATTTGCCTCCATGCCGTATTTCGCAGACACGCACGCCCATCTTTATCTGCCAGAATTCGATGAGGACATTGATGCGGTGATAGACCGCGCTTGGGATGAGAACGTGCAGGTGGTTCTGCTACCGAATATTGACAGTTCCACCACAGAACGGTTAAAGCTCACCTGCGGCAAGCACCCGATGTTCTATCCTATGATGGGATTGCATCCGTGCTCGGTAAAGCAAGAGAATTACAAGAGTGAGTTGGCCCATGTGCTTGAGGAACTTGACAGCGGTTACCAATCCGAACATGGAAAACCGTACATCGCTGTAGGAGAGATAGGTATTGACCTTTACTGGGACAAAAGCACCTTGGACATTCAGGTAGACGCTTTTGAGCAGCAAATGCTTTGGGCACATGAACGCAACCTGCCTGTTGCGGTGCACTGTCGGGACTCGTACGATGAGGTCATGTCATCCATCGAAAACATGGGAAACCAACGCCCCAAAGGTGTGTTACACTGCTTTACAGGAGATATGGATCAGGCCAATAAACTCATTGATCTCGGTTTTATGCTCGGCATTGGCGGTGTTATAACATTCAAGAACAGTGGTTTGGACAAGGTTGTGGAACAGATAGATATGGAACACCTGATACTTGAAACCGATTCACCCTATCTGGCTCCGGTTCCTCACAGAGGAAAACGCAATGAATCGGCCTATGTGGTTGATGTGGCCAAAAAGATCGCAGAGATAAAAGGACTTGATTGGTACAATGACGTACGTCCAATTACCACTGAAAATGCTCACCGCTTATTTCAATATCACTGATGGCACAGGCTAAGGTTCTCATTATATATACAGGTGGTACCATCGGCATGATCCGCGATGAGAAGAAGGGTACACTCAAGCCTTTCCGACTGAACCGAATGATCAAGTCCATTCCATCCATTTTGGACCTGGGAATTGAAATACATGCCATGGAGCTGGAAGAGATCATCGACTCATCTAACATGACGCCTAAGGTTTGGATAGAATTGGCAGGAATCATCGGTGACCAATATGAAAAGTTTGACGGCTTTGTTGTCCTCCACGGTTCAGACACAATGGCCCATACAGCCTCGGCCCTCAGCTTCATGCTCGAAAACCTGGCTAAACCAGTGATCCTTACTGGAAGTCAGCTACCGATAGGCCTTCCCCGCACGGATGCCCGCGAAAACCTTATTACAGCTTTGGAAATTGCATCAATGAAAAACCCACAAGGGCAATCTTTGGTTCCGGAGGTCTGTATTTATTTCGAGGATCAACTCTACCGAGGAAACAGAACTTACAAGTTCAACTCCGAGAATTTCGATGCGTTCCTATCTCCCAACTACCCTATTCTGGCCGAGGTGGGAGTTAAGATCGAGGTCTTTGAGCATAGGTTGCTACCTCATCCAAATAAAGATCTGGTTGTAAGAAATACGCTCAGCAACAAGGTAGGAATGGTGCAACTGTTTCCCGGACTTGACCTCAGTCCGTTTGTGGACATGTTTATTTCAACAGGCACAGAACTGGTAATTCTAGAAACCTACGGCTCAGGAAATGGACCCACTGACAAAGGATTTCTCTCGGCAATTCGAAAATTGGTAGAGAATAATGTCTTGGTTTACAACGTTACCCAGTGCAGACAGGGGCATGTGCAGATGGGAAAATATGAAGCCAGTTCCGATCTGGCCAGGTTTGGTGTATTAAGTGGAGATGACATTACAATTGAAGCCGCATTGACCAAGGCCATGTACGTACTTGCCAGTACTGATGACACGAAAGAACGCGCTGAACTGATGGAACGGCCACTTAGAGGAGAAATGAGTAGTTAAATGTTGTGCTTATGCGGAATGACATTTTTTGTATTTTGCGCGCCAAATTGGGGCTTATGCCTTTGAAAGGAGAGGTGGCCGAGTGGTCGAAGGCGCACGCCTGGAAAGTGTGTAAACCCCAAAAGGGTTTCGAGGGTTCGAATCCCTCTCTCTCCGCGAGAGGAATTTTTGAAATTGTTAATTGTTAACCATTAAATAATAGTTGAAAAACTAACCACTAATCTGAATCATGAAAAAGTTGTTTGCTCTAATAACCTTTGCTGCAGTATTGAACTTCAGCTACGCACCAATGGCAGTTGCACAAGAAGATGCCGCTGGTGAATCAACAGAACAAGTAGCCGAAGAAGCTCCGGCAGAAGAAGTAGCAGAAGAGGTAACCTCCGAGCCAGAAGCTGCTCCGGCCAAAGCACCTGCTGCTGTTGAGGAAGCCGAAGAAGCTCCACAAGGATTCCACCAAACACTTAAGACAAAATTCATCGAAGGTGGTGCTGGTTTCATGGGTGTGGTTCTTTTGGTTCTTATCCTTGGTCTTGCACTTTGTATTGAGCGTATCATCTACCTGAGCTTGGCCACAGGAAATTCAGAGAAACTTCTGGGTGAAATTGAAAGCAGCTTGAGTTCAGGGGGTGTTGAAGCTGCCAAAGAGGTTTGCAGAAACACAAAAGGCCCTGTTGCCAGCATTTTCTATCAAGGTTTGAGCAGAAAAGAAGAAGGTCTTGACATGGTTGAAAAGTCAATTGTTTCTTACGGATCTGTACAAATGGGCCTATTGGAGAAAGGTCTTTCTTGGATATCACTTTGTATCGCCCTTGCTCCAATGCTTGGTTTCATGGGTACGGTAATCGGTATGATCGGTGCATTCGATGCTATCGAGGCTGCGGGTGATATTTCTCCTTCATTGGTTGCAGGAGGTATTAAGGTTGCACTTTTGACCACTGTATTCGGTCTTATCGTTGCAATGATCCTTCAGGTATTCTACAACTACATTATTGCTAAGGTTGACAGCTTGGTAAACGACATGGAGAACGCGTCCATCACTTTCATGGACATCCTTGTAAAAAGCAGCAAATAATAACTGTTAGTAATAACCGTTTAAAGACTCGATCATGGGAGATTTCATGGCAAACTATGGCATCATTATCTGCTACATCCTTTTGGCTGTTGCGGTACTGTCTGCGGTAGTATTCCCGATAATTCAGCTTGCTCAGAACCCAAAGAATGCCAAAGGCGCATTGATGGGAATCGGTGCGCTGATCGTTGTAGTAGGTATTTCTTATGTACTTGCTTCAGACAACAATCCAAGCAACATGGAAATAACACCAGAGGCTGCTAAGCAGGTAGGAACAGGTTTGTATGCTTTCTACATTCTTGCCGCGGTAGCCATTGTTGCTCTTGTTTATTCAGAAGTAGCTAAACTGTTCAAGTAATGGCCAGAACTAAAAGAGAAATACAGGAGATCAATGCCGGCTCAATGGCCGACATCGCTTTCTTGTTGCTGATCTTCTTTCTGGTTACCACCACTATGGACGTAGACACTGGTCTTATGCGCGTACTTCCTCCCTATGTGGAAGAGCCGCCTGAGGATCAGCCAGACGTTATAAAGCGTAACGTGTTTGTGGTGCTTGCAAACTCTGCCGACAACCTTCTTGTTGAGGACGAGTACATGCAGATTGAAGATCTGAAAGATGCTGCTAAGGAGTTCATTATCGGTAAACCGAATGACCCGTCAGACATGGCGTTTCCTCAATTTGAGCCCGCCAAGAACAAGCCCGAAAGCTATGATCTGGTAATCAAATACTGGGGGCCTGAGAAATTGGTCTCAAAGCAGATCATATCACTTCAAAACGACCGTGGCACTTCTTACCAACTTTACATCGCTATTCAAGATGCGTTGGCAAGTGCGTATCAAGAAGTTCGCGATGAGGTAGCGAAAGAGCGATTTGGCAAATCGTATGACGAACTTGCCAAAGGAAATGAAGTTGAGCAGGAGCAGGCCAAGGCCGTTAAGAAACTTGTTCCGCAGCGTATTTCTGAAGCAGAACCTAAAGATATCGGACAGTAATGCAGATCAGGAAGAAAAAGAAAAAGGACGTTCCACCGGTATCTACCGCATCTTTGCCAGATATCGTATTCATGCTGTTGTTCTTCTTCATGGTAACAACGGTAATGCGTGAAACTTCGTTGAAGGTGGTTCACATTATTCCAAAGGCCAAAGAGGTTGCCAAATTGGAGCGTAAATCTTTGGTGGCATACATACATATTGGTCCTCCATTGAAGCCGTTGCAGCCGATATATGGAACCGAGCCACGTATCCAATTGGACGATGCATTTGCTACGCCAAAGGATATTCCAACG
The DNA here is from genome assembly GCA_020635535.1 of Flavobacteriales bacterium. GTDB lineage: Bacteria > Bacteroidota > Bacteroidia > UBA10329 > UBA10329 > UBA10329. The sequence continues at coordinate 61,001 of JACJZP010000014.1, forward strand.
TTTGTTGAATCTGTGAAGTCGCAAACAAATGAGGCTGAGGTTCCACTTCTTACTTACTCGCTTAAGGTAGACCGAGATACCAAAATGGGTATTGTGGTAGATGTAAAGCAAGAATTGAGAAAGGCGCAGGCACTCAAGATCAACTACTCTACCAGCAAAATCGTAGACAAGCAAGATTGATCAGTAATTCACGCTGAACGTATTGGAAACGGGGTTCTGAATAGGAACTCCGTTTTTGTTTACTCCTTAACCGAATTGGCCTGATGTTGCTTAAAAATGTACAGGAGCATCATACAAAAGACCAAGGAAAAACTGGCAATAGCACCATTATCCAATCCCAGGTTTTCGATTTTCGGGTCGATTGATCGGTGCTGAATTCCATAAGCCAGCACAACTGACATCGCATTATTGGTAAAATGAGCCACAATCGGGTACCAAAGGTTGCCGCTCCATAGCAGCAGATAGCCCATTGCAACGCCCATCAACATTCTTGGCACAAACCCGAAGAACTGAAGATGAATGGCGCTGAACAATGCCGCAGCCACCCAAATGGCCAAATGCGGATTGCCTGTTTGTTTGATCAGACCCCGTTGAACTATGCCTCTGAAAATCAACTCTTCTCCAAGAGCAGGTAGCAAGGCTATCATCACCAAGTTGAAGAATAGAATTCCAAGACTTGGCATGTCCAGAAAAAGCTTGGTCAATTCACTTGCCTGAGATTCTTTGCCAAGCATCCACTCGCCTAACTCTGTTGGAATCTCAATACCTGTATTCCATTCAGCAACGAAATTCACAAACGGAAATGCCACCAGGAAAAAGGCAATACTGACCAAGACTCCCTGTCTATCGGGCGCTCCGAAAAGCCGCTTCATTTCATGCCATGAAGAAGCAATCCATAAGTAGAAAACCGAAGGGAGAATGAGCATGCCAAGCGCCTGAAGAACCTGCATTACCCGGAGTGCCGGCACCATTTCAGGCTCAGTCATATCATCCAACAAAGTCGGATTGCTCAGAAGTGGAATTCCAAGAAAAAGCTCAGAAAACACAAATCCGATAAACGAGAACACCGAAGCTCCCGTAAAAACCAGAAGCAACAGGAAGAGCACTCCGTGCAAGGGAGACCGCTTCACATAGGCCCTTAAAGATTCTTTCCAGCTGATATTGAGTAACTTTGTGGCCGTTTTTCAGGCGTGGCAAAGATAGGTGATATAGATGTTGGCGATTTCCCGCTGTTGCTCGCTCCTATGGAAGATGTGAGTGATCCGCCTTTCCGCGCAGTGTGCAAGGATAACGGGGCCGACATCATGTATACCGAGTTCATTTCATCTGAGGGACTGATCAGAGATGCTGCCAAAAGTGTTCAGAAGCTCGACATCTTTGAATACGAACGGCCGATCGGCATTCAGATCTTTGGTGGCGATATTGATGCAATGAAAGAATCGGCAGAGATTGCTACCGCTGCAAAACCAGATATCATCGACATCAATTTCGGCTGTCCGGTAAAGAAAGTAACCTGCAAGGGAGCAGGTGCCGGCATCTTGAAAGACATTCCTAAAATGGTGAAGATGACGGAAGAGATCGTTAAAAGCACGCATCTTCCTGTAACCGTAAAGACCCGACTGGGCTGGGACAGCGAATCGATGTACATAGAAGAAGTTGCCGAACGTCTTCAGGATGTAGGCATTAAAGCATTGAGTGTTCATGGCAGAACACGGGTTCAGATGTACAAGGGAAATGCGGATTGGACACTCATTGGGAGGGTCAAAGAAAACCCACGTATTTCAATCCCCATCTTTGGAAATGGCGATGTGGACAGTCCGCAAAAAGCCAAAGAAATGCGCGACACTTTTGGTATTGACGGTATCATGATCGGCAGAGCGAGCATCGGCTATCCATGGATCTTCAATGAGATAAAGCACTTTTTAGAAACAGGAAACGAACTTGCTCCACCTTCAATAGATCAGCGCGTTGACACTTGTCTGAAGCATTTTGAATTCTCCATCAAATGGAAGGGAGAACGCGTTGGAAATGTTGAAATGAGGCGCCACTACGCCAACTACTTCAAAGGCTTCATCAACTTCAAACCTTTCCGTACGCGGTTGGTTTCTGAGATGGATAATGACATCATCAGAGAAATTTTGGAAGAGGTCAGGAATTACTACACACAGGAGGCTGCGGTAGCCTGAGTCTTCAATCAACTCTCACATTTCATTACTTAGGTATATTTGACATTCTTGAATAAGCACGTATGAGCAGAATGATACGATTGGAGTTACAGTTTTATCTCGCGGCACTGGTAGCCCTTTTGGTAGGCTTTTCAAATTTGGCATCCGCACAGGAATTGAGTGGAACCATCAAAGATGCTGACTCCGGTGAGCCGCTTTTCGGTGCAAGTGTGGTCATTACAGGTACAGCTGTAGGTGGAACTGCCGATTTTGACGGAAACTTCAAATTCAAGGTCGGTCAACAGCCGCCTTTCAAGGTCACTATTTCCTACATAGGCTATCAAAGTCAGGAGATTGAGGTGAAGAATTTCGAGCCACTGAAAATCGATCTTTCTACGGATGCCGTTCTACTTCAAGGTGTTACGGTTTCAGATGTACGGGTTTCCGAAAAGCAGAAAGAGTCTGCACTCACGGTAGAAAGTATGGATATCATTGCCATCAAGGAGACCCCCGCTGCAGATTTCTATGACGGCCTTGGAAACCTGAAAGGTGTTGACCTTACGGCTGCAAGTATCGGCTTTAAGGTCATCAACACGCGTGGATTCAATAGTACTTCTCCTGTACGATCACTTCAGGTCATCGATGGGGTAGACAACCAATCTCCCGGACTGAATTTCAGTCTTGGAAACTTCCTTGGTTCATCTGAGCTGGATGTTCTGAAGGTTGATATTGTTCAGGGTGCGAGTTCTGCATTCTACGGTCCGAATGCCTTCAATGGTGTAATTGACATGAAGACCAGAAGCCCATTTGTTAAGCCTGGTTTGGAAGCTCAGGTGAAGATAGGGGAACGTAATCTGGGTGAAGCGGCCGTGCGTTGGGCTCATGTTATCAAGAACAAGGATGGTGAAGACAAATTCGGATATAAGGTCAACCTATACTATCTGCAGGCATATGATTGGGTTGCAGACAACACCGACCCGGTTTATGACTTGGAAGTTGGCAAAGACAATCCAGGAGGCTACGATGCTGTAAACCGATATGGCGATGAAGACCTTGCAGGTGGTAATGATTACAGAACGCAGATAGCCAATTATCCAGGGCTGGGTATCTTTTACCGTAGAGGTTACATGGAAAAGGATCTTGTGGACTACAACACGCGGAACTTCAAGGCCAATTTGGCAACCCACTACAGGATAAAACCTGATGTTGAGTTCATCTATTCATTCAACTTCGGTACAGGAACAACGGTATATCAGGGGCAGAACCGTTTCTCGCTTAAAGACATGCTTTTCTTCCAGAACCGCATTGAATTTGCCAAGCAGGATAAATGGTTTGTTCGGGCGTATGCTACTAACGAAGATGCCGGTAAATCTTATGATGCCGTGGTTACGGCATTCAAACTGCTGAACAACCAACGAACGCTTGAAGATTACAACACGGCCTACGCCAACTATTGGATCCAGAAGATACGTCCTGAAGTGCGCGCGCTTTTGGCCGACAATGGCGTAACATTCGGTGGTATCGGGGTTGGTTGGGACACGGAAGCAATAACTCAGGTTCTTTCTCAGTATCCGGATTCGTTGATGATGTGGCATCAGCAAACATCAAACGCACTGGCCAACGACCCACTTCTTGGGTATCCAAGCCCTGGTACGCAGTTGTACAACGATCTTTTCAACCAGATAAGATCTACCACATATACCGACAATAGTATTCAAGGGGGAGGTTCCCGTTTCTACGATAAGTCGGCTCTATATCACTTGCATGGAGAATATAAACTCGATAACCCTGAGATAAAGGGAACCAAATTAGGGCTGTTCACTTTCGGTGGTAACGGACGACTTTATGCACCAAACTCAAGAGGAACCATATTCGATGAAATGCGAATTTCAAAAGGAGAGGTTCAAGTTCCCGATGGATTTGGTGGATTGAGAGATTCTGCGGTCTATGACACCACATTCAGGAAGATATTCAACTGGGAGTTTGGAGTTTATCTTGGCTGGGAGCGTAAATTCTTCAACGAAAAGCTGAAGGTGAGTTTTGCTGCACGTGTAGACAAGAATCAGAACTTCCCCTTTGTTGCATCTCCAGCCTTCTCGCTGGTTTATCTGCCGCATAGGGATCATACCATAAGAGCAGGTTTCTCATCGGCCATTCGTAACCCGACATTGGCCGATCAGTATCTGTATTACGATGTGGGAAGAGCCATACTGATTGGTAACATAGACGGTTTCAACAACCTCATTACAACCGAGTCTTTCGTGAATTACCTTAACACGGGACTTAACAGCGATACACTTGAATACTTCAACGTGGCTCCTATTGTTCCAGAAAAGGTCAAAACAATTGAAGCAGGTTATCGCGGATTCTTCTTCGGAAAACTGTATGTGGACGCCTCATATTATTTGAGCTTTTACAATGATTTCATCGGATATAACCTAGGAGTTCAGGCAACGTTCGATACGGTGCTGGGTCTTCCACAAAGCACGCAGGTTTATAGGGTTTCTGCCAACAGTGAGAATCAAGTGATCACACAGGGAGCTTCCATTGGGCTGAACTATTACTTCCAAAACAAGTACACTGTAACTGGAAATTACTCTTGGAACAGACTTCAGAAGACGGATGAGAATGACCCGATCATTCCAGCTTTCAACACACCTGAGCACAAATTCAACCTTGGTTTTTCAGCAAGAGACCTCGGAAAAGCAAAGCTCGGACATTTCGGTTTCAGCCTGAACTATAAATGGATCCAAGGGTTCCTGTTTGAAGGTTCTCCGCAGTTCACCGGATTTGTGCCCACCTATGATATGTTCGATATTCAAGTGAGTTACCGAATTCCAAGCGATTACATCACATTCAAGCTCGGAGCATCGAACTTATTCGGAATTCAACCACTGTTTGAAGACGGAACCGCCAGCCAGCGTTTCGAAAATGCCTTCGATAATCGTAATGCACAAGTGTATGGTGGGCCCCGTGTTGGAAGAATGGCCTACTTCTCCATTTTCTTCCAGTGGAACTGATATTGATCTTTTACTACTTTTGAATCTAAACCTTGTAACTAATCAATCATGAAAAAACTCTTACTAACTGTTCTTTCAGCGGGCTTCCTCATTGGCAGCACTAATGCTCAGGAACGCTATCTGGATGAAATCTTTACCGATGTGGACGTGGCCGCACAAGTACAGTATGGTGCCAACTATAGCTTTTTGCTCGGCTCACCTACTCCCAACTTCCCTTTGTTTACAGATGTTTATGAGCCAAATGGCGACAGCGAAGGAAATCGTGCAGCAGTAATTCTCTTGCACACAGGCAACTTCCTTCCTAAGTATTTGAACCAAAGCGCAACCGGAGATAACAAAGACAGCTCATTGGTTGTTTCGGCCAAAATGTTTGCGAAAAGGGGTTATGTGGCATTTGCCCCTAATTACCGTTTGGGGTGGGATGCAACTACAACTGACCCCACTTACGGAGCAGATGTTCGTAGAGGTACAATTCTTAATGCGATTTACCGTGCTATCAACGATACCAAAGCGCTGGTTCGCTACATCAAAAAAACCGTTGCCGAAGATGGAAACCCTTACGGTGTAAACCCAGACAGAATCATCATTTACGGACACGGTTCTGGAGGTTATGTCTCTTTGGCTTACGGTTCGCTTGACAGAATTGAAGAATTGGAAAACGAAGCTTCTGGTAAGTGGTTGAGCACAACTACGGTTCCCAATACTTCTTTCGTTGAGAATCAACTTTACATCAACACTGACCTTGTAGGTGGTATTGACGGTTTTGGTGGTCAGTACAACGACACGAACTACTACGGTTACTCAAATGATGTATTGGCCTGTGTTAACGTTGGCGGTGCTTTGGGAGATTCTGCTTGGATTGAACCAGGTGAGCCACCGATCATTTCTTTCCATTGTCCAGATGACGGATTTGCTCCGTTCACTCAAGGTGTGGTTATCGTTCCTACAACGCAAGAAACCGTGGTTGACGTAGTTGGTAGCCGCTGGGCCGTTGGTAAAGCCAACGAATTGGGTAACAACGATCCACTTTACGGACAGACTCCATACAATGATCCTTACACAATTGCAGCTCAGAATGCGCTTCAGTCAAGCCACCCTTCTTTGGGACTTAACCCTGCAGACTACAAAGGTTTATTCCCTTTCCTTCGCCCTGCAATTCAGTGGCCATTCCAAGAGTCTAGTCCTTGGGATTTCTGGGAAGAAACTTCTCTTGTAGCTGCTGCCAGCCCGCTTGTTGGAGCTACTGCTGCACAGGCAATTCATGACAATGGAATCGGTGGAAGTCCACAGATGAGCCCAGCTATGGGTAAAGCTTACTTGGATTCAATCCATGGTTTCCTTGCGCCAAGATTGCACAACATCATCAATTCAAGCATCGGCATCAAGGAAAACGATTTCTTGAATGAGAACACTTACGTTTATCCAAATCCAGCCAGCGATTACTTGGTTGTTAAGACAAATCAGGGAATCCGAATTACTGATATTGAGATCTACGATATGAAAGGTTCGCTTGTTCGTACTGAGAATGGCCTGAACAAGTTCAGCCATCAGATGAACGGAATCAACAACCTTCCAACAGGACTTTATCTTGTAAAAGTGACCACAGACAAGGGTATTCTTACCCGAAAGGCTTTGGTGAACTAAGGAATAGTATAAAGAGTTTAAGAACCCCATTCGTTTAATGCGGATGGGGTTTTTATTTTGTCGCTGTGCTAAAATGAACCTGAAACACTTCACCCGAAATTGGCTGCCGTATCTGGCAATTGCGATTGTGTATGCAACCGGTGCCAATTTGGATGTGATGGAGGTAGACGCGGCCCAATATGCCAGCATGTCGTTGGAAATGCTGCGATCCGACAATTGGCTACAGGTTTTTGACCGCCACCAGAATTATCTGGATAAACCACCATTGTTGTTTTGGCTATCAGCATTCAGTTTCAAGCTATTCGGTATTGGAAATTGGCAGTATAAGCTTCCTTCCATCCTGTTCAGTTTCCTCGGAATCTTCAGCACTTACAAACTCGGTAAGCGCTTGTACTCAGAGCGAATTGGGCATCATGCGGCCATTTTATTCGGTAGTTCCTTTGCCATGGTCATGATCAACAATGATGTGAAAACAGATACCATTCTCGTTTCCGCCATTGTGTTTTCCCTGTGGATGTTGGTTTCGGCCATTCAGACCAACCGATTGAAATACTTCATTGGCTCTGCTTTGGGTATTGGGGTGGCCATGCTTACTAAAGGTCCAATTGGGTTGATGATGCCTGCGCTTGCCATTGGCGGTCATGTGGTTGTCTCAGGCAATTGGAAGGCGCTGCTCAATGCAAAATGGTTAGTAGTGGTTGTGCTCGTTTCAATGGCATTGGTCCCTATGTGCTTGGGACTTTATCAGCAGCATGGAACTGAGGGTTTGAAATTCTACTTCTGGACACAGAGCTTCGGACGGATAACAGGACACAGTGAGTGGAGCAACAACACCACTCCTCTGTTCTTCTTACATGTATATGTTTGGTCCTTCCTTCCTTGGGCTCTCTTAGGCATTTTCGGAATTCTTCAGGAATTGCGGGCATTTCCGAAGATGAGAAAAGAGAAAGGTTCTGAATTTTACTTGCTGTCGGGTATTGCGATGGTTTGGCTGGCGCTTTCATTGTCACGCTTCAAACTGCCACATTACATTTTCGTGGTCTATCCTCTGATCAGCATTCTCGCGGCCAAACATCTTGAGAACCTAACTCGCTTTAGTCGGTGGGCTTGGGTACAACTGATACTATCCTCGTTGTCAGTTTTCCTGCTTGCATTCTTGCTTTCCTATTCATTTCCTGCAGGTGGATGGGCAGTTCCTATTTTATTGATGGTTATTGCTGTTGGTGCAATCGTCCTGTTCTTCAACCTTTACAGGTCTGCTCAGGTCATTTGGCCTTCATTCATTATGTATGTGGCGGTCGGATTAGGAATGAATCTGCACTTCTATCCGCATCTTCTTCCATATCAGGCTGATGCCTATGTCGGCAGATGGGTAAAGGAGACCGGAATACCAGAAGGTAAGTTCTTAGCCTTTTCCACTGGTGGAAGAGCTTTCGATTTTTATTCTGGAAGAACCTTGCCGTGGATGAAGGATGCCAAGTCGACCATCAGCGCAATCTCGGACAGTACTGTTGTCTATGCCACTGAGAAATTCAGGAACGACCTGATAAAACGGGGCTACCCGCCAAAGCGTGAAGTAGTGATAGAAAACTTTGAGGTTCAGAAACTGACCCTCGAATTTCTGAACCCGAAAACACGGGAAAACGCAGTGAAGAAACGCTACCTGATGTTCTATTGAGATTGCAGCTGCTTCAAGGCAATGTAGCTCATTACTCCTGTGCCAATTTCCAAGCAACGCTCATCAACATTGAACGTGGGAGTGTGCAGGCCAGAAGTAAGCCCTTCTGCTTCGTTACTAACGCCCAGGCGATAGAAACAACCGGGCATATGATGGGTATAATAACTGAAGTCCTCTCCCGTCATTCGCATCTCAAGTTCCTCTACGTTGTCCTCACCCAAGTATTCAATTGCTGCTTTACGTGCAAATTCGGTCAATTTCTCATCATTGTACACAAACGGATAACCGACATCCACGCGGAAATCGCAGGTTCCGCCCATAGAAACGGCCAGTTCTTCTGCCAATTTCTTCATGATGCGATGGGCTTCAAAACGCCATTCTTCATCCATGGTGCGAAATGTACCTTGAACATGAACCTCATTAGGTATAACGTTGGTTGCCCCATTGGCCTCTACCCTACCGAATGAGAGTACACACGGAACTCCCGGCTTAGTTCTTCTACTTACGATCTGCTGTAAAGCAACAATGATGTGAGATGTGATCAGAACCGGGTCGATGAGCTTGTGAGGTAGTGCTGCGTGACCCCCTTTTCCCATAACAGTGAAATAAACCTCATCTGCAGAAGCCATGTACATTCCACTTTTGAACCCAACCTTTCCTACCGCCAGATCGGGCAGTACATGCTGACCAACCATTGAGCTTGGCTTGGGATTGTCCAGTGCACCTTCCTTGATCATCAATGAAGCTCCACCGGGCAAACGTTCCTCACCTGGCTGAAAAACAACCTTCAGTGTCCCTTCAAAATCATCCCGTAATTCATGAAGCACTTTGGCGGCACCAAGTGCACACGATGTATGAACATCATGTCCGCAAGCGTGCATGACACCATCGTTCTTCGACTTGTAAGGAACATCATTCGCTTCCAGAATAGGCAATGCATCCATATCGCCACGAATAGCAACAACCTTTGAATTGGGATTCTTCCCTTCTATGTGTGCTACAATTCCAGTCTTCACATAACCATTGGTATATGGAATACCCCACTCATCAAGTTTGGAGCACACGAACTTGCTTGTTTCAAATTCCTTGAAAGACAGTTCAGGGTTGGCATGCAAATGCCTTCTGATGTCAAGAATCTGGCTGGCGTTAGCAGCCACAAGATGTTTGACCCTGTCTGTCATCACTTACTGAAAAGTAGTTTGGCGGCAGCTAACATCATCACAGCACCGAAAATCCTCTTAACCAGTCGCTGATCCATACCGATGGATATCTTACTCCCGAAATATGCACCGGCAACAAATGCCAGTGCAATTACCAAAGCCGCAGTTACATTGGTGTTACCACTTTTGTAGTAGTTGTAGAACCCGAGAAGACCAATGGGTGGTAGCATAATGGCCAAACTGGTTCCCTGCGCCATATGCTGTGTATAGCCAAGAAAGAACACCAATGCCGGAACAATGATTATACCTCCACCTACACCAACAAATCCACTGGCAAACCCCGCTGCCGCACCTATAAGCAATAAAACAAGTACCGTTGTTAAACTCATATTCGACCCTTTCGATTCAGACATTAGAAATCCATACTTAAAGAAACGTACCAGAAACCATCATTCACCTTGCGGTTCTCCACGCCCCACGCGTAATCTATTCGTACAAAATAACCCAAGAACTTGGTTCTAACCCCGAGGCCAAAGCCTCCTACAATGGGTTCTCGTCTATTGTTTACCGTTATCACCACAGAACCCTGCTGAATCACCTCACGATTAAGTGAATTCTCATCTGAGAATGGATGCGCACCCGTCCAGGCTGTACCAATGTCGCCAAATCCAACTATCTGGAAGTTATAGATGAAGTTCGACTTGATAGGCTTATGAATGAAATAGCGGAAAATAGGCCAACGTAATTCACTGTTTATCACAGCAAAGCTGTTCCCGTTTCGGATATTCTGAGGATGACCACGCATATTGGTGGCCAAGGCCTGAAAGGCATAATCCTGATTGAAATCCACTGGAATATCGTAGTTGTAGGTTGGGGCGATCCATTGATCCACACCTCCAAGGAAGTAGGCCAATTTCTGCTTGCCGAAAGATGTACTGGCAGCCATTCTGTTGGCCCAGATCAGTTCGCGATGAACCTTGATATAATTACGTGCATCGAACCCGATGACAAAGACATTGTTTGCCACCTTATCGATATTCTGGAAATACTCTCCGAATATTTTAAGTCGCGTGCCCCGATATAGGTTTGGCCCTAAGGAAAGCGTGTTATCAAACACGTATTCAAGTTTCAGGCCACCACGCCACTGCCAATTATCTGGGCGTTCCAGATTTCTATCGTTGGTGCTCTTGTAAACCGTTCTATCGTTACGGCCCAGAACGTTACCTCGAATGGCCGAAAAATCACTGAAAGGCCAGTTCATTTTCCAAGTAAGCGTGTAAGTATATACCTGGGCAACGGTGGTATTGGAAATCACATCCTCAATGGACTGTCTGTGAAATACCAACTGTTTATCTAACCTGCGTTTGAAATTCTGTGCAGAAATAAACATCTCGTTGGTCTTCAGGTTTCCGGTTACCCTAAAACCACCAACCACCTTGTAATCGTCAAGAATATCGGTGATCCCGGTCTTGAAGAATCCGTTCAAACCTGGGTTGTTGAATGATCCGCCACCGGTAAAGGTCTGGTAGGTGCTATTCACAAACGCATTGTCGAGCTGTGTTACCACATACTCGCTCTTAAATGCCACATCATAGTTACGTTGAGGTGGCAGCTGCATTTCCAATGCCATGTCTTGCATTGCTTCCAGCGCCTTGTGCAGGCTATCAATACGGGCCATTACCTCTTCTCGCTTCTTCTCCCTTCTTGTGCGCGGTTGGTCTGAAAGAATGACTGGGGCTTCCTGCTGCATGTTTTGGTCGGTGACCGATTCTTGAGATTCCCCGCCCACATCAAACTGGTAATTATAAATGTCGATCTCGCCTGGCTTACCTGAAGGTTTCTGCGGCACAGGCTTCTCGTAGGTCTCTACCCTCTGAATGGGTTTCTCGTCTTCCTTCAGGATGGATGTTCTTTTGCGTTGCTTTTTAGGCGCCTCTGCCGCTTTGTTTTTGAATCCTGTCCGTGAAATATCTGACAGAACTGCTGCTTTTTCCGTTTCACGGTCTTTGATGGTGAGCCTGTAATTTCCTTTCGCAAAAATCACCTCAGCGATCTTCCCGTTGGTAGTATCCACATCATACTCAAGTATGCTTCGGGGATATTGGGTTCCCATGCGCGAACGCGTGAAATAGCTATAATGAATGGAAGTGTCTATGTAGGCAATGTTGCTATCCAATCTGGCAATGTAACGGTTAAAAACCCCCTTTTCATCACTCAGGTACGAAAGGCTGTTACCGTCATACTCCATGGGCATAAGTTCGTCAATGAATGGTGTTTCTGTAACGCGTCTCAGCACATTCTCATTTGAGTTTCTATCATAAATGAAGATGTCGTGATTTAGATTTCTGGGCAGCAGATTCATGTCGAACTGCTTAATGGTATCATTATTCCTATCGGAACTGAAAATGACCTTGCGCGATCTGTCAATGAACCTTGCATCCACATCCGTGAACTTATCGTCTGTGAGTTTCTGGTAAACGTTTGAAATGATGTTGTAGATGTACACGTCCGATCGACCCATCTGAACAGCTGAGAACACGAACTCCCTTCCGTCATCTGAATAATCTACAGAAAGGATCTTCTCAAAGTGAAACAGTTCGCGCCAAGTTCTCTTCTTGGTGGTAAGGTCATACTGAAAGAGCTTGATCTTGCCTTTGTGTTCCGTAATAATGGATACCAGCTTGCCACTTGGATGCCACGCAACAATGGGATAACTGTGGTCTTGCGTAGTGTATGCTCTATATCCCTGTCTGAGGATGGTCTTCTTCTTATTCTTCTGAAGGTCTTGCAACTTCACCTTGATCTTACCCATGTCATTCCAAACGTAGGCCAGTTGTCTTCCGTCAGGACTTAGCCTTGGATGTTCTACCGCACAGTAAGGCTGTGCCTTTTTCCGAACTCTATTCAAGGGTTTTTCGGCAGGTAGAGCAAGCTTGGTCTCCTGCTTGTAGTACATGTTATCGTAATAGTGAAGCCATTCAGCGGCCAAATTCTTCAGCGAAACACCAAGAACGAACAGAAATCCGTTATCGGCATTCCGACTTACACGCGTCATGTAGAGAATATTGCTGATCACCGATTCGCCATAACTCTCAACCACGTACTTCCAAATAGAATGTCCTCCGTAGCGAGCATCCTTCCCCGTCAACTGGCTGAATTTCTCCCAGCGGCCACTCATCACGGCATCGCGCACTTCATTATTCACCTCCGTGTTCCAATCGGTACTGAGGTAAGACACCAGACCTTCTACAAACCACTCAGGCAGGTTGAGCAGGTAATTGCTTCTGATAACATCTTTGAAGCTTCCGCCATACATCAACTGATCCAACATTACACGGGCAAGCCCCGCACGTAGCTGCTCCTCATAGTTCTTATAGTCGCCATCGAAATACAGGATGAGCTTGGTGCCCACAATGGTTGTGATACCTCCTGTGTTATACTGCTGATCGGTTACAAGACCTATGTTGCTCTGCTTCTGTTCAGAAAGTTTGTTGTAAATAATGACCTGAAAACGTTTATCCATCGTATAATCGAAGGTCTTTTCAAGGTCTCGAAGTGCTCTGTCGCTGGCACGCATGGTGTACTCGGCCAGTTCATTGCCACCCAAATAGAAGTAGACATCAAAACGATCGAAACGATAGAAGAACCAATCGGTCTTCCCGTACTGCACGCGGTTCTTGCCGAACTCCATCTGAGACCCGTTGTAAAACTGACCGAATGCCGAGGTGAACGGCAATAGCATCAGCACAACCAGCCAACTCCCCGATCTTCTACGAAATTGTGCGTACAACTGCCTCATTTTTTGAAGGAACGTAAAGATAAGGTTTATCGTACCTGCAACCGATGTCCATGTCGAATGCCTTAGCAGTTTCATTTTCACATTATGAACCATAGCTTAGCAACACCACGAAACGAACATGGTTGCGGCAAATTCAGAAGGCCAGAACATTCTTCTTCAACTATTGGTATCGAGCGAATCTCAGTCAACGTTTGAGAAGCAGTCAGGGTCTTTCCCAAAAATTGAAGACGAAACCGCGTTTCTCAAACTGTGTACAGCAACCCATTTGGCACCCATTGTGCATGAAAAGCTGACGCATGTCAATGGTGTTACCTCCACTGTGCTGGAGTCTCTTGCAAACACCCGGAACCAGGTGCTGGTGCGCAACATGCGGCTTTACACGGCATTTCAATGGTTTATGACCGAGATGAACGGACGCAGCATACCTGTCATTCCGCTGAAGGGTATCTATGCCGCAGAAAAGCTGTACAAGGATATAAGCCTGAGGCATTTGAGCGATATCGATCTTCTTATACGGCCTGAGAACGTGAAGGAGGTGGTTGATCTGATGGGGATGAATAACTGGCAGATCAAAAAGGCCGAGGCCCATTCCGATCTTTCGCAGCGAGAACTTGAGGTTGCACATCCATACACATTTTACAAAGATGGTGTGACCATAGAGCTCCATACACACCTTTATGACCGAAAAATTGGGGCCGATATCAGCATCCCATCCCTTTGGGGCCACTCCTCCGAAGAAACATTCTCGGGCAAAAGCATTTGCCAGTTTGAACCGGAAATGCTACTTCAGCATTGGTGTTTGCATTTACATAAACACCTCAACGGCCATGAGGTGAAGATGCTGAGCTTTTGGGACATCCGATTGCTGTTGGCACAGAACACAGCTTTCGACTGGAAAAGATTTGAAGTGCTTTGCCAACAGTACAAATGCACTCATCAGGCATTCGGAGTGCTTTATCTATGCGCAAAATATTGGGACGTTGATGTTCCTGAGGCTTGCATGCAACAGGATAGCGAGTTGGAGTTCAAGTTCCTCCAGTTTTTGGAGCGGAAACCCAAAACCGCAGCCCGAATGGCAGAGTTCAGGCTTTCTGCCAACCTGAAACGAATGCAGCGACTGGAAACGCTACCACAGAAAGTGACCTTTCTGGTGCGCTACATTTTTCCGAAAAAGGAATTCATGCATCAGAACTATAACATCAGGTCAGGCGGCTCTGTAGTTATGTGGTACGCCTACCGGCCGTTGGAGCTGACCGCAAAACTGTGCTTAGCTCTTGGGAAAAAGTTTCTGAACTGACCTTTTCAGTTTGAGCAAAAACCGACATGCGAACTGGGGCAGCGGCCTCAACACAACCATCGACCTCCCGACCATACCGCGCCAACCTGAACATAGATCAACTTCCTTACCGTCTCTGTAAACCTCCTGTATCACTCCACTGATCATCTCTTTGGTGAGTACCTGATCCGGTCTGGTCAATGAATCACCTTGGCTAACCGCAAGGCGATAACCATCCTTTGACTTGACCTGAACGATGCGATGAGCAATCCACTTTTCCGGGAGTTCGACCAGGGCAATGTCACCTAATTGCGGAAGTGCATCGTGCAGTGGTTTTACAATGGCCACGTCATTGGGCAGCAACAACGGGAACATGCTATAACCATCAAGCGTCACACGGATCTGATGTCCGTTCCGTAGCATGGACAGTCTTGCTTCGCGCAGCAATTGCTTTTCCGCAATTTTGGTTGGGTCAGCTGCCTGCATCCTGAATATGTGCAACAATGCTGGCATCGGGCACAAAACCCACTTCATAGACAGGCACGCTCTCTATCATTTCTGTGAGAAATGCGAGATGTCTATCAATCGTTTCTTTCCGGTATCCATGCTGAATGCAATTTGCCAGCACTGCCGAAACTGCCTCAGCACCATCAAGCTTTCTCAGGCTATTCTGCTTTGCATGATGAATGACATGAATGGCATCAAGCTGCGCGCTTCGAGGTTCATCTGCATAGAACATGGGCGTGTTATGGACTGAGTAGCCGATCGTCTCCTTTCGGATGATGAGCCGGTCATCGTTCAACACCTCGGCACCACTTTGGAACCATAGGCGCGCCATGGTTGTCTTTCCTTTTCCAGAAACACCGGTAAAGATCTTCCCTCGTCCATGCACTGCCACTCCCGATGCATGGATCATCATGCAGTCTTCGATCAAGGTGAGATGATACATGATGAGCGGACCCAACGGATAGGCCAATGAGTTGAGCAATCGGTTTTCATTGGGGTTGCACCAAACCTGCCAAGAGCGGTGATCTTCGCTAACCAGACAAACCTGCTGCAAAGCGTACGGGGCCTCAGGCGAGTAGACATTGATGAACATACCATCATCAGACTCTAAGATCTCCCAAAGCTTTCCATTTTCGTCAGATGCTTCATACAACGGTCTGCCCGAACACGTTGGTGCATGCTCCAACCCGCTACTACATGTAACGGCAATACTTATTTCAGAAGAACTTCCATCTACCACAAACGGTGCGTAGCCATCGTCAATATAAACTGCTCCGTCTGCTTGCAACGAAATGACGAAACCAGCAATCCGCAAATGAATGGGCTTCTCGGTACTCGTCATCGATGCTTGGAAATGAATTGAGAAAGCTCTTGCAAGAAAGTATTCACATCTTGCTCCGCCTCATGCTTGTCTACGTCAAATTCATTGAGCACCGAGACAACCACTTCATCTATAGAATCCATGCTGTCAAGTTTCTCCCAAATGAACGAACCCACTTCATTCAAGGTGTACATTTCGTTCAGATCGGCCACATTTCCACTCAGAGGAACAAGAATGGTCTCATTGCCCACTTTTCGTTCTGCAAACCGCTCCTTGGTCTGTTTCAAGGCTTCCATTTCCATGTGTCGAACTTAAAAAAGAAAGGGCATCAAATTGACGCCCTGTTCCTTGGATGTTGTAATGATATCATCTCCACCATCTCAGTGGGTTCAGCAGCTTGATGCTGCTTCCAGGATCACCGCCCGGTCCATAAGGCGACATCATCACCATGCTTATCTCGTTGTCAATGGTCACTTTCTTTACTTCGGGTTTGGTGTATGTTTTCTTCTTTTTATTCATGGTTCTATGTTTAATGTTTCAACTATACTCAACACAAGCGTTCAATTATTGTAATGCCACTTTGAAGGTCTCTGTGCCGCTTGCCGCTTCAACGCGCACCAGATAGATGCCTGTCGGCACATTCAGCTCAATGGTTCTGTTGGTCTGAGTAACGGAGGTCTGATACACCGTTCTTCCCGACACATCCAGAACGCTCAGCGAGGCAATGCCCTCTTGAGGCAACTGA
>JACJZP010000015.1:0-47500 GCA_020635535.1 Flavobacteriales bacterium
ATTTCAACAGATGCTCTGTTTTCAATCAGTTCCTCTGTTCCATTGTCGTGACTGATCTTCAACAGATTAGCCTTCAACATTATGAGTGTTGGCCCTTCTGGCTCTTTGAGCTTCTTGTACTTAACGTAATCCGTGGTTACCTCGGTTATCTTGACTTCCATTTCAACTCCGTCAAGAAAATAGAGCCAATCCTGCGCGAATCCTTGAAACGAATGGAGGATTACCAAATAGAGAATGATAATGAGACTACTGGCTGGTCGAACCTTTCTCTTCACTTAGCTGATTGACTTCATACAGCAACAAAGTAAAACATTTTTCAACTGAAGCGATTTGGTATAAAGGTTCCGTTGCAAGATTACCTTTGCCGCTTCAAACAAATCAATGAGTACAGAACATTCACAACAACTTTTCGAGAAAGCGAAAACATTTTTCCCAGGTGGAGTAAATAGTCCAGTTAGGGCATTTGGTAGCGTTGGCGGAACGCCTCGTTTCATTACCAAAGGAAAAGGAAGCAGAGTTTGGGATGCGGATGGAAACGAGTACATCGATTTCTGCGCCAGTTGGGGACCGCTGATTCTCGGTCACGCCAATCAGAAGGTGGAGAACGCCATCATTGAAGCAGTGAAGAACGGCCCATCTTTCGGAGCACCGACAGTGCAAGAAAATGAGCTGGCGGACCTGATTCTGTCGAACCACAGATATGTCGAACGCATCCGTTTTGTGAGTTCAGGAACAGAAGCTGTCATGAGCGCCATTCGTTTGGCGCGTGGTTATACTGGAAGAAACAAGATCATCAAGTTTGAGGGCTGCTATCACGGACACGTGGATTCACTTTTAGTGAAAGCCGGTTCAGGATTGGTGACATTCGGTGAGTCGAGTTCGGCAGGTGTACCGAAGAGTTTTGTGGATGAGACCATCGTGATTGCACTCAACGATATAGAAGCGGTGAAAGCGGCATTTGAGGAGTTCAAAGATGAAATTGCCGCAGTCATTATTGAACCGATTCCGGCCAACAACGGATTGCTTTTGCAGGACGGAAAATTCCTTCGGTTCCTGCGCGAGATATGTTCTGATGAGAATGCACTGCTCATCTTTGATGAGGTCATAAGTGGTTTCCGCGTTGGGTTTGAAGGTGCATCAGGCCTTTACGACATCAAACCAGATATCATAACGTTAGGTAAGATCATTGGTGGTGGTATGCCGGTTGGTGCTTTTGCATCGAGCGAGAAGATCATGAATTCCATTGCACCGCTTGGCCCCGTTTACCAAGCAGGAACACTGAGTGGGAATCCAGTGGCAATGGCCGCAGGCAAAGCTGCTTTGGAGCAATTACTGGAGCCAGGCTTCTACCCAGCCATGGAAAAGAAGACCAAGAAGCTGGTTTCGGCCGTGCTTGAGCATGTAGAGGAAAAAGAATACAAAGTGAAGATGTTCTCTATCGGCTCTATTTATTGGATTGCTTTCAGCGATAGACCGAGCATTAGAAGTGCGGCTGAGATAGACCCAGAAAGCATGAACATTTACCGCAAGTTTTACCACGCCCTGCTTGACAATGGATTCTACATTGGCCCGTCAGGTTATGAAGTGGGATTTGTGAGTGCTGCGCATTCGGATGAAGACATCGAAAAAGCAGCACAGATCATCAAGCTGGCGTTGGACAAGGCTTTGGCCTAAATTCCACTATCCTTCAATGGTTAGAACGGTTCCGTTCTGAGTAACCGTGTAGGTTTTCAAAGGGGCAGGAGGTGGGCCAGCAGTTACATTACCGTTCAGATCGAATTTACCGCTGTGGCAAGGACAACGCAGTTCGTTTCCCGAAGCAGAATAAGCAACACTACATCCTTCGTGAGTACATCGCTGAGCAATGGCCGCAAAGTCTGAACCGGTGTTAACAATAACAACTCCGTTGGATGCCAGTGAACCTCCTGCACTGTTCAATGCAGCGTTGGCCGAACTGGAAAGATCCAATGTAAAATTGACCGTTGGACCCTCTGGTGTTCTTGAATTCTTGTCGCAGCTTTCCAGCAGCACCACTGCCGAAACCATGCCCGCAGCGCAAAGTCCGCAGCTGTTTTTGATGAAGTTTCTTCGTTTCATTTGGTCGAGTTTTTTCCAATAACCGCATTTCACTTCAGAATATTTTGTCACGCCTCAATTTTGTTGCAATACTGTCAGATGCAATACCTTTAACCAAATGAGATTCTGGCCTTTGCTACTGGTGGTTTTATTGTTCCTCGGCTGTATTGAAAAACCAGCTGATAGTCGGGAAATACTGATTTCCATGTACTACCCGAATAACGACTATCAGCGTTGGTTGCTTCATTTCGATAGTACGCTTACGTTCTATCAGGCATACGGAATGTCATCAGATTCGTTGGAGGTCGTATTGAAGCAGATTGACGGAATAATTCTAACGGGTGGCAAGGACATTCACCCCAGTTTGTCAGGAAAAGATTCGTTGATTGCCCAGTGTGGCCCTATAGATGAGTACCGAGACTCCTTGGAGTTGGCTTTAGTAAGCCACGCTTTTGAGCAGAAGATTCCACTTTTTGGTGGTTGCCGTGGAATGCAGCTATTAAACGTTGCTAAAGGTGGGTCGCTTATTATCGATATTCCAACCACGAGAAACTCCAATATCCACAAGCAGCAAGAAGGAGATGCGCACCACATGGTGTATTGCCATCCTTGGCTTGCCAACATTTTAGAACAAGACAGTGGATCGGTAAATTCAAATCATCACCAAGCGGTTGATAGGCTTGCCGAAGGTTTCAAGGTTATGGCCGTGGCTCAAGATTCTATTGTGGAGGCTTTTTATTGGGAGGATAAATCTTCACATCCTTTTGTTCTTGGTGTTCAATGGCATCCTGAACGCATGGAGCGCGATGACCCCATGGCCGCCAACCTTGCACGAATATTCATTAAGAATTTGGAGTCTCCCACCCAATGAACAGTTGAATGTCAACCAACGTTCATTTAGGAAGGCAAGAGACATTATTGTAGGGATTGGCGTCATACCTACGACAGCCCAGCAATAGTAAAAGTGTTCTTTTGCAAGCATTCCAAACAAACCGAATGAATCATATTAAACTACTCTGCTTTGCATTGGTGACCCTTATAGGAGCTGATGCATTTGCGCAAGCTTCGCTCAATACCACTCAACTTGGCCATTTGGCCTATCAGGAAGACCTCAGTGAGGTTCGAGGAGCGGTTCATAATGGTCATGAATACGCATTGGTGGGAGTTCACAACGGCCTTTCAATCGTAGATGTTCAGAATCCCGCAAGCCCTACAGAGGTGTTTTTCACACAGGGGCCGAATTCCATTTGGCGCGATCCATTCTACTACAATGGCTATGCCTACTGCGTTACCGAAGGTGGTGGCGGACTTGTTATTGTTGATATGAGCCCATTGCCTGGAAGCACCAATTTGAACACAACTACTTACACAGGTAGCACTTACCCTTGGACAACGGCTCACAACATGTTCATTGATGCACCGAATCAGAAGGCATACATCTTCGGTTCGAACTACAGCGAAGGTGGAGTCATCATTCTCGATATCAGCAATCCGATGGCCCCTACTGAACTGGGCATTTGGGATGACTACTACATTCATGATGGTTTTGTGCGTGGAGATACGCTTTGGGCATCCTGTCTTGAGGCGGGCACGTTTGTGGTGGATGTTTCAACGCCAAGCAATCCAGTTGTTCTTACAAGTTGGGATACACCGAGTGAATTCGGTCATAACGTTTGGCCTTCTGATGACAACCTCTATTGTTTTACAACCGATGAGGTGGAAAGCGGGTTCGTTACTGCATACGACATGAGTGATTTTCAAGACGTGGAGGAGGCTGATAGGGTAAGACATCCATTGACCGAAAATGTTATTCCCCATAACACGCATTTCATCAACGATTATCTGGTCACATCGCATTACCGTGATGGTTTGACCATACACGATGTGTCCGACCCATCGAATATGATCCTGACAGGCTATTTCGATACCAGCCCGTTTTCCGGTGGTGGTTTCAACGGTGCTTGGGGTGCTTGGCCGTTTCTGCCTTCAGGAAATATCCTTGTATCAGACATTGAAGAAGGACTTTTCATTATTGGCCCAACTTACAAGCGTGCTGCGCGGTTGGAGGGCACGGTTACCGAATCCGGAAGCGGAGCTTTACTTAACGGGGTGCAAGTTGAGATTGTCTCAACCTCTCTTTCTGAATTTACAGACCTCTTCGGTGAGTATGCAACAGGTATGGAAGCTGCTGGAACCTATGATGTTTCGTTCATCAAGGGTGGATATATTCCACAGACCATTACAGGTGTTGAGTTGGTAAATGGTCAGATCACAACCTTGGATGTAGCATTGGTTCCTGAGACTCCGTTTACCGTGGGCGGCATGGTTACTGAAGAGGGAAGTGGTATGCCGATAGAAGGAGCTACGGTTCAGTTCACCAATGAGTTCTTTGATCTGGAATACACCTCCAGTGGAACTGGAAATTATCTGGACACCACCTTCTTTGCAGGCACTTATAATGTGGTCATTTCGGCATGGGGATACGTGACCGAATGTGCCAGTTTCAACATTACGGGTGGTTCATCATCATTGGATTTTGACCTTCAGAAGGGATACTATGATGATTTCACAACGGATTTTGGATGGACAGTAACTGGTTCTGCAACCGCGGGAGTTTGGGAGCGGGATGTTCCTATTCAGACCACCTTCAATGCAGTAATTTCTAACCCAGGTGAAGATGTTGATGGAGATTGTGGGAATGAGGCATACATAACAGGAAATGGCGGAGGAAGCGCGGGAGATGATGATGTGGATGATGGCGTGACGATTCTCCGCTCCCCAATTATGGACCTTACCACTTACACTAACCCGACCATTGTTTTCGATTATTGGTTTTTCAATGCGGGAGGTAACTCAGCGGTTAATGACAGTTATGTCGTTAGGCTGAATGATGGGGCCAGCACTACCACAGTTGCAACGTTAGGTCAAAGCCAAAGTGCTTGGTCATTTTTCTCATTCCCTGTTTCGGAAATTGTTACACCAACAGATCAGATGCAACTGATCATTGAGGTAGAAGACACCGACCCAGGACATTTGGTAGAAGGTGGCTTGGATAACTTCCAAGTGATAGAGGGAACTGGAATTGAAGATTCACAGATGGCAAAGACCATATCGCTCTATCCGAACCCAGCAAGCGCAACGGTCAATATTCTTATACCAATGGAAATTGACAATTGCATGCTGAACATTTATGACGCAAGGGGCAGTTTGGTGAGCCGATCATCAAAACTTATTAACGGATTGAATTCGGTCAATGTGCCAAAATCGGCAGGCGTTTACATTTGCGAGATCATTGCGGATGGAGAACGCAATGTTCAGCGATTGTTGGTTCGGTAGCATTTACCGACTTTCACATCACGGAATCGTTTCGATTTCGTATTTTTTGAGTAATCAATAAACCCATTGTCATGGAGAGTGAAATCATACAGATCAAGACAGATAGAGTAGAAAAGACGAGGATTCACGAGGTTGATTTCAATAATATTCCATTCGGTCGTGAATTTTCCGACCATATGTTCATGGCAGATTACAAGAATGGTAAGTGGTGCGATTTCAGGATTGAACAGTACAGACCTATTGAGTACAAACCGGCCATGTTAGGACTCCATTATGGGCAGACGATATTCGAAGGCATGAAGGCCTATCGCAACATCGATGGAGAGATCATGATGTTTCGTCCAACAGACAATTTTGAACGTCTCAATCGATCTGCAATCCGTATGTGCATGCCCACTATTCCGGTTGATCTGATGATGGAGGCATTACGCGAGTTGATCAGAATCGATTCAGAATGGGTGCCAAAAGACACGGAATCGGCCCTATACATACGTCCATTCATGTTTGCAACCGATGAGTTCTTGGGAGTTAAGCCATCAGAAACTTATCGATGTATCATGTTCACAGGTCCAGTTGGACCTTATTACAAAACACCACTCAAGGTAATGGTGGAGGAACATTATACCAGAGCACCGAAGGGAGGCACCGGTTCTGCAAAAGCAGGAGGTAACTATGGTGGCGCTCTTTATCCTACCAAATTGGCTCAGGAAAAAGGATACCATCAGATTCTCTGGACAGATTCTTTCGAGCATAAGTATATCGAAGAGAGTGGAACGATGAATGTCATGTTCCAGATAGGGGAAACACTTGTTACTCCACCCACAGGAGACACCATTCTTCAAGGAATTACCCGCGACAGTGTGCTAAGACTTGCAACCGACATGGGCATTGCGGTAGAGGAGAGAAGAATCAGTATTGATGAGATAAAGTTGGAACATGGGCGAGGACAGCTCAATGATGCATTTGGGGTTGGAACCGCTGCAACCATCGCTCCCATTGAGTTGATCGGATATCGTGGAGAAGATATGGTACTTCCTTCAATTGATGGTCGAGTGCTTTCCAAGAAAATAGCAGATGGCCTGAAAGCCATTCGCTATGGCGAGGTAGCTGACCCATACGGTTGGATGGTAAGCATGAACTGATGCTGGTCCGAAATTCCATCATTCTTCTTGTTGCCACATGTTTCTTTGGATGTAAGAAATGTGTTGAATGCGAAGTGCGTTTGAAGCAATCGCAGACCGTGATCGGTTCGGTTGATGAATTCTGTGGAACCGACAAAAAGGTTGAGGAGGAAGAAGACAGACTCAGGGCAGATTATACATGCATTGAATGTTCGGTCAATACGGGAGCAGGGAATGCTTACTCAGGTGTACTTTGCGGAGACAGGGCTTTTACTGACAGTATAAAGGCGTCTTGGGATGCTGGTGCGGCCGACATTGGTACATCGGCTCAATGTATCTACCATAGAGATACAGCAAATGTTACCTGTGTGTTGAAGCAGTGATCGTTACCTGTGTCCCTAGTAGATAGACACGTAACTCGACCCGATCCATACGGCATCCTCATCTCCTGTGTACAATGAGACTTTATAGCTGCCGCGGTCTCGAAGGTTGACTGGAAAGTTAGCCTGAGTGGCGTTTTTTGCAATTGGAACACGGAGCTCTTTGATGTGTTCGCTGTAATCTTTTCCACCAAGTGGCTTGAACCAGATGTCAACAACAACGGTTTCGGTACCAAAACCTTCATTGTTTGAAAAAAGACCGTAAAGATTCACCCCACCTGGAACTCCTTTGAATTTTTCATTCTGACCCATCAACATGCCACTTTGTACGGAGCGGCCAAATGCCATGTAGAAACTTTCAAACAGAAGCGTTTCCTTTTCTTCCTCGGTCAGCTCTTCTTTAATAACAGATTCCACAAACACAGGCTCAGGCGCGTTTTCAAGAATTTCCTCCTTGGTAATTGGAGCTTTCTTCGGCTCTACCTTCTCAACTTTCGGCTCCTCTTTTTTCGGCTCAGGTTTAGCTTCAACTATTTTCGGAGGCTCAGGTTGCTTCTCCTGTTTCTTTGGTCCCTCAATAGTGATGGTTGAAGATGCCAATTTCGTGTGCTCACGGTCAAAGGTCGTAATGGTGTAGCTTCCGGGAGCTTGGAAATCATACTTGAAAGCTGCCCAATTGCGCCCCTGACCTACCACGATCTTCTGTTCATCCGCGGCCACACCAGACGCTTTGTCTCCTTCAATTAGGAAAAACATGGCATTTCCATTGATGGTGGTCTTGCCGTTTCGGTACATCAGCACCAACTTAAAGGGGAACTCATTGGTTTTCCATTCCTTTGATTCTTCACGCAAGGTTCCAACATTATTGAAGTTGGTGCCAACTTGAACTTCCTGTGCAGAAACGCCTAGGGCTGATAGAGCAAGGAGGATGAAAATGATTCTCATACTGATTGATTCTACCAAATTTCTCGCCATGTTGGGGTCGGTCAATTAGAAGTGCCCAAGACTGGACTCGAACCAGCACGGCCTAACGGCCACTAGCCCCTCAAGCTAGCGTGTCTACCAATTTCACCACCTGGGCAGGGATGCGCAAAAATAGCCGTTTTTTCGAGCCTGCACATTGAAAGGCAATTTCTATGATTGAATCTGAAGGCCGTTAGGCATTGGTATATTTGCAAGGAATTTGGAGTCAGTCATGACTTCTGTTTGAGACAAAACCACGGTTATCCTATGACTGAAGAACTTCTCGAAATATCTGCCAACGCACAGAGGATCATTGAAACGGAAGATCGCCATGGAGCGCACAACTACCATCCGTTGCCAGTGGTGTTGGAGAAAGGAGAGGGTGTTTTTGTTTGGGATCTGGACGGTAAACGCTTTTACGATTTCCTGTCAG
This sequence comes from Flavobacteriales bacterium, assembly GCA_020635535.1. GTDB lineage: Bacteria > Bacteroidota > Bacteroidia > UBA10329 > UBA10329 > UBA10329. The sequence goes on from JACJZP010000015.1 coordinate 8,310, forward strand.
CTTATTCTGCGGTCAATCAAGGCCATTGTCATCCAACCATTATCAAGGCTCTGAATGATCAGGCACAGAAGCTTACGCTGACAAGCCGCGCATTCTACAATAATGTGTTGGGAGAGTTTGAAGCGTATGCCACCTCCTATTTTGGCTTTGATAAACTGTTGCCCATGAATACAGGTGCAGAAGGGGTTGAAACAGCAATCAAACTCTGCCGAAAGTGGGCTTATCAGAAAAAGGGGCTTGAAGCTGGAACTGCCAAGATCATTGTCTGTGATGGTAACTTCCATGGAAGAACCACAACGATCATTTCATTTTCTAACGATCCAGATGCTCGAGATGAATTCGGCCCGTACACGCCAGGTTTCATTTCGGTTCCGTACAATGATGTAGAGGCTCTTCGCGAAGCAATGAAGGACACCAATGTGGCCGGATTCTTAGTTGAGCCCATTCAGGGAGAAGCTGGAGTAAATGTGCCGAATGACGATTATTTGAAAGCTGCCCGAGAACTCTGCACGAAGAACAATGTGCTGCTGATAGCCGATGAGATTCAGACCGGGATTGCCAGAACAGGAAGGCTTTTGGCCGTTGATCATGTTGGGGTTCGCCCAGATGTTCTGATTCTTGGCAAAGCGCTTTCAGGTGGCGTGTTGCCGGTTTCGGCTGTATTGGCAGACGATGAGGTGATGATGTGCATCCGACCTGGAGAACATGGCTCAACTTTTGGTGGTAATCCGCTATCGTGCAAAGTGGCCATGGCAGCATTGGAAGTTGTTAAGAATGAAAAATTGGCGGAGAATGCTGAACGTCTTGGAAGGATCTTCCGTGATGAGATTCAGAAGTTTGCTTCGGAGAATGAACTCGTAACATTGGTTCGTGGTAAGGGTTTACTGAACGCTGTGGTGATCAATGATTCGGCAGAAAGCAAAACAGCTTGGAATATTTGCTTGCGTTTGGCCAGTAATGGGCTTTTGGCAAAACCAACACATGGAAATATCATTCGATTTGCACCACCGCTTGTCATGACCGAGGAACAGCTTCGCGAATGCATAGACATCATCAAAACAACCATTAACGAATTCAGCAAGTGAGAACCATTGGAACAGTGGCATTCTTAGTGTTCAGTTTTTGGCTGTTGCTGTCAGGTAGTGCATCTTTTGGGCAAGAGAAACAATCAGTTTCTATTGCAGGAGACGACCTTCATTACTTAGGATACGTAATGCTTACTGGCGACACTTCGGCATGGTCGAACATTCAAAGTGACGATGTTTATTATCTCTCCAAGGCCATGTTCTTCAGATCTACGGAAATGCTCAATTACCTGAAAAGTGATGACCTGTACTTTCTTGGCAACGCGCTTATTTCGGGCAACAAGAGCGAGCTCGACAAGATCGTGCAAGACGATTTTTACTACTTAGGTATGGCCATTTTCGAAAAAACCGTCAGTTTTTTGGATAATGTCCGTTCTGATGATGTGTATTATTTGGGTCGTGGATTGATACAGAAGGATATGAACTACCTCGACCAGATGTCGACCAACAAGACCGAATGATCACCATAATCTGTACTACTAACCGCCCTGACAGTAACACTCGAAAAGTTGCGCAGATGTACCATGATGCACTTTTTGAGATGGGGGAACAAAGCCAGATCCTTGATCTGAAAGAAGTGGATGCCAACTGGATTCAAGACAGTAATTACGGTAAAAACGTGCCGCAATTTGAAGAAGTGGTCAGCCGCTACATCCGTACACCTGATAAACTGGTTTTCATTACCCCAGAATACAATGGTGGTTTTCCAGGATACTTGAAGTTCTTCATGGATGCTTGCGACCATGGAGATTGGTCGGGAAAGAAGGTGGCGTTGATGGGGTTGGCCAGTGGCCGAGCTGGGAATGTTCGAGGTTTGGATCACCTAACTGGCATTCTGCATTATCTCGGATCGGAGGTTTATAGTAAGAAGGTCTATCTCTCGCAGATCAACCAATCGCTAACCAGCGATGGAGAGATTGAGAATGCAGTGCTGAACCGCGAGATCGGATTGCAGTTGAAAGGTTTTGTAACTTTTTAGCGAAATTATTCGCAACCCTGAGCGAAGTCGAAGGATCCTAAAACAAACGACATGTATCTCTGCATTATCACTGATTGTTCTTTAGTTGCACCATTTCAAGGAATGTGGGCTATACAAGCATTGGTGTCCTCTTTTCTTGCCATTCTCTTTATCCAATCTGGACTCGATAAGGTCTTAGATTGGAAAGGTAATTTGGAATGGCTTACTGGTCATTTTTCCAGATCCTTTCTTTCTGGTATGGTTCCGATTCTGCTTGGAACGCTTACGCTTTTTGAAATAGCCGCTGGAGTTGTTTCGGCCCTTGGGGTGGTTGAAGTGCTTGTCTATCGCTCCTACTGTTTTGCCTTTCTCGGAAGTCTGATCAGCGCTGTTTCGTTGGTCATGCTGTTCTTCGGGCAGCGCATTGCAAAAGATTATGCAGGCGCTGGCGGTCTCGTTCCTTATTTCATTCTTGTCGTTATCGACCTTTATTTCATGGCATAAAAAAGCCCCCGTTTTCGGAGGCTGATTTCTGAGAATCGAATCAGATCTTATCTGTCATCATCATCCAGGTCATCAAAACTGATGTCGGATGCGTAACTATCGCCATTCGCACTTGGAGCTGGAGCTTCCTTTATTTCACTTACGGAAACCTCTTCCTCTTCAGGTTCAGACCCATAGTCTTCACCCTTTTCGCCCTTAATGAATTTGATGGCATCGTTCAGCCCCTCGATAAACTTTTCAAAGTCTTCCTTATACAGGAAAAGTTTGTGCTTGTCGTAATGAAACTTGCCGTGGTCATCAACACGCCTCTTGCTCTCGGTAATGGTGAGATAGTAGTCATCACCTCGCGTAGCTTTTACATCAAAAAAATAGGTGCGTTTTCCTGCTCTTATTGGCAATGAGAAGATGTCTTCCCGCCTTTTCGAATCCTGTCCATCCATCTGCTCAGGGTTACTTTATCAACTAGACTACATCAAATATATAAATGTTTCTATCGATTGAAACCAAGCGTTGGTCGAAGTTTCAAGCGTTGCTCCGCTGATCCTCCTCTAAAAGCTGCTTCTGGTAGAGCGAAAAGTAAGCGCCTTCTTGGGCAAGTAGGTCATCGTGTTTGCCGCGTTCAATGATGCGACCTTTTTCCAGAACAATGATCTGGTCTGCATGCTTCACAGACGAAACGCGGTGACTGATAATGACCGTGGTCTTTCCTTGCATCAGGTCTTTCAAGTGGCCAAGGATCTTCTCTTCAGTTTCAGTGTCAACTGCAGAAAGACAGTCATCAAAAATGAGGATCTTCGGATTCCGGATAATTGCCCGAGCAATGGAGATCCGTTGTTTCTGTCCGCCAGAAAGCGTTATGCCACGCTCGCCAATATGCGTATCGAAGCCCATAGGGAATTCGCTGATGTTGTCATAGATGTCTGCTTGCCGTGCTGCGTTGTACACGGCTTCTTTTTCTATGTCAGAATCAACTCCAAAGGCGATATTGTTGGCGATGGATTCTGAGAACAGGAACACATCCTGCGGCACATAACCGATATTGGAGCGCAATGAGTTCAGGTTGATGCTATGAACTTCCTTCCCATCGATAAGCACACTTCCTGAAGACGCATCATATGTTCGGGTAATCAATGAAGCAATGGTCGATTTCCCACTTCCGGTTCTGCCCAAAATGGCCAGACTTTCTCCTTGCTTCACTTCAAAGCTCACATCATTCAAAGCCTTGATGCCACTATCCGGGTAAACGAATTCAACATGTTCGAACGTGATAGCACCGTTCACCTCAGATGGTGTCTGATTCAGGTTTAGAATTTCAGGTTCAGTGCTAAGAAATTCGTTGATGCGCGTTTGCGAGGCAGCCGCACGCTGAATAATACTGGTTATCCAACCAATTGCGGCAACTGGCCAAGTAAGCATGTTGATGTATATAATGAACTCGGCAATATTTCCTGAGGTAATTACTCCCGCCATGGCCTGTTTCCCACCAACATATACGGTTAGGATGGTGCTCAATCCGATAAGGATCAACATGGTTGGGAAGAAAAGTGCGTTGATGCGAACAAGTTCCAATGAGGTTTCCTTGTACTTTTCCGCCTCCTCGTTGAAGGTCTTACCCCAGAGTTCCTCTTTGGCGTAGGCTTTCAGTACACGGATGCCAGAAAAGCTTTCCTGCACAAACGTGCTAAGCGCACTCAGTTGGCGTTGCACCTTTTCACTTCTTATGTTAATGAGCCTGCTTACATGGTAAATGGTAATAGATAATACAGGAAGCGGAATAAGCACGTAGGCGGTTAGTGTTGGGCTTACCTGAAGCATGTTGTAAATGACCAGGGCGAATAATACCGCGAGGTTGATGGCATACAACATGGCCGGGCCCAGATACATGCGCACTTTGCTCACATCCTCGGTAATGCGGGCCATGAGGTCGCCCGTGTTGTTGCGTTTGAAGAATGCCAGCGAAAGGTTCTGATAGTGGTTATAGATCTCGTTCTTGAGGTCGTACTCTATAAGGCGGCTCATTACCACAATAGTTTGCCGCATAAAGAACATGAACACGCCCTTCAGTAATGCGGTAGCCACAATGAGTCCACCAAAGAAGATCCAGATTCCGGCAAAGGTCTCCATGGCAGAATCGGCAAACGGTGTACCCTTGAAATGTGGCGCTATGTAACTCACCTCCCGCAACAGGTCGAATGTGATGCGCACAATTTTTGGCGGAAGTATGGCATAGATGTTACTGGCTGTAATGAATACAACGCCCAACAAGAACCGCACACGGTAGCGCCAGAAATACTTATTGAGATGTGCCAGCGAACGCATGTTACAGTTCCGGAATTCCGCTAAATGCCATGAGAAAAATTACCATACTTTTGCCCAAAGTTAGGAATGTTTGACCGCTTCAATGTTGAAACTTCAATTGTTGAAAAAAGGCGGTTTCAGAGCATAACAGGAGGTTGGAAAAAAGGTTCTTTGCAGTATGCTGAGTAGAAGACACTTAAGAGTGAAAGTGATGCAGGCGTTGTTCGCCTATCAACGGTCGGAGGGAGCGGAATTGGCCGTGGGAGAAAAACTACTCAAGCAAAGCTTGGAGCGCATTTTCGACCTGTACATTCATCAGCTTTCGCTCATTACGGAGATACACTCGTTTGCCGCACGTCAGATCGAAGATGCCAAGCACAAACTGATGCCTAGTCAGGATGATCTGAATCCGAACCTGCGTTTCATTGAGAACCGCGTGTTGGTGCAGTTGAAGAACAATCCGCAACTGGAGAAACAGATCTCAGCCCGCAAGATCAATTGGGCCGATCAACTTGAACTTATCCGTAGGATTTTCGCCTCATTCAAGGAGTCTGAAGATTACATCAACTACATGAATGGCCCAGAGCCGACCTACAAGGATGAACGAAGGATCGTTTATCGGTTGTTTGAGGATTTTCTGATGGATAACGAACACCTACAGTCAATTTTTGAAGAGAAAAGTATACTCTGGCTAAATGATTTTGAGCAGGTGAATGAGATGGTTGTGCGTACCATTTCTGAATTCAAAAAGGACGTTGAATTCGGTGGTCCGCTGGCATTGCTTTACAAGGATGAAGAGGAAGACAAGCAGTTTGTGCTCGACCTATTCCGTAAGACGGCAACAAATAGTGGAGAGTATCAGAAAATGATAGAGGCCAAGTTGGAGAACTGGGATCTGGACCGTATTGCCTCAACCGACATTCTGCTGATGAAAATGGCACTATGCGAGTTCATCAACATCAACTCGGTACCAACCAAGGTTACCATGAATGAATACATCGAAATATCGAAAGAGTACAGTACGCCAAAGAGCAAGGTATTCATTAATGGTATCCTCGATAAACTTTTGGCTGACCTCAAAACCGAAGGAAAGATCAAGAAAATTGGAAAAGGACTTATCGGTGGTTAATCTGCCAGCGATCATTAATTTTGACCTCCGATTCCTTAACTAAGTTCAACAACAATATAGTATCACAATGAAAAAGATTGCATTTGTTCTGGTTGGCGCATTGGCGCTCGCAAGCTGTGGAGGTGAACAGAACGCTGAAAAAGAAGCTACCATTGATACGGATGTAGTGGCCAACCCGGCTACTGCTGAAAATGAGGCTGGTGCTGCCGAAGGAGTTGAGGTGCCTGAGTTTACATTTGAGACCGAAGTGCACGATTTCGGAACAATTGTTCAGGGCGAGAAGGTGGCTTACTCTTTCAAGTTCAAGAATACCGGCAAAGCCGACCTTATCATTACTTCTGCCAAAGGAAGTTGTGGTTGTACTGTTCCAGAATGGCCAGCCGACCCAGTGGCTCCAGGAGCAGAAGGAGTTATCGATGTGGTATTCAACAGCGATGGCAAGTCTGGCCAACAGAACAAGAAGGTTACCATTGTTGCCAATACGGTTCCAAATACCAAAGTGTTGGCCATCAATGGTATGGTAGAAGTTCCAGTAGAGGAATAATCTGGTTGTCGGTCATCGGTTGACAGTTTGCGGTAGGTCTCCAAAACGAGAATACTCAATTACTGTTAACCGTTTACTGTCAACCGTAAACTAATCACTATGCAAGAATTATTAGGCGAAGGCGGATCAACGATCATCATGTTCATCTTGATGTTCGTGGTGTTCTACTTCTTCATGATCAGACCTCAAAGCAAAAAAGCCAAAGACGATAAGAAGTTCAGAGATGAACTGAAGCAAGGCGATAAAGTGGTTACCATTGGAGGTATTCATGGCAAGGTGGCAGATGTGAAGGAGAGTGCCGTCATCTTGGAGGTTTCAAACAATGTCAAGCTGAGAGTGGAGAAGAGCGCTATCTCCCGAGACAACAGCGTTGGCCTTCAGCAGAGCAATTGATCTTTTTCTAATTTGGCTGCATGTCCAAAAAGACTGTGGTCGAATTTGTGGATTTCTTAAAGCCCAGACTCAATAGGAGGTCTGTGGCTTTTCTTTTATGTATCCTGCTGTCTGCACTTTTTTGGTTGCTTACCTCCCTGTCAAAGGAGTATGTAGATGAAGTGATTATTCCGGTGGAATATGAGAATCTGCCAGAAAATCTGCTGATTGTCAATGAACCGATTGCTGCGGTTACAGCAGAGGTTCAGGGTTTCGGATTTGACCTGCTATGGCATTCACTTCGTTTAGATAAGGTGCAGATCACTGTGCCGGCCAATCCATCAAGTCTCCCTTCGGTGAAACGAGGAGGCGAGGAGATTCACTTTCTTTTAACTCAGGAAAGAACTGGCAAGATGTCAATCGGAGACGACCAGTTAGTAGTTCTCAAGATCTATCCTGACACGCTGTTCATCAAGTTCAAGCCGCTTTTTATAAAGACCGTTCCCGTAAAGCTTGATGCAGACCTTTCTTTCGCAAAGCAATTCGGACTCATAAGTTCACCGGTTGTGGATCCAGACACGATCACTGTTTCTGGGTTACAGAGCGAGGTCGAACAAATTGAATTCGTTGCCACAGAACATCAGAGTTGGACCGATTTGCGCGAAAGCCTGACAGTGGAAGTTCCTCTGAATCAGATTCGCAATTCCCGATTGGTTCGCTACAGCCATGATCAAGTTCAAGTTGCGGTAAATGTTACCGAGTTTACTGAAGGAAGCGTTTCCATACCTGTCAATATCAATGCACATAACCCAGAATCGGTAAAGGTTTACCCCAGCGAAGTTGAAGTGAAGTATCAGGTGCCATTGGCAGATTACGACAAGATAACACCGGAAATGTTCCGTGCCTCAGTTCAGGTGGAGGAAAATAGAAATGACCAGTTGCTTGTTGTTCAATTGGATGAAACTCCTGTTCAGGTGCGTCAGACAAGGGTCAATCCTCCTCATGTGGAGTATATTTTGCAGCGATGAGAGTGATCGGAATAACTGGTGGTATAGGTAGCGGCAAGACCACAACCTGCAAGATATTCGAGCAGCTGGGCGTACCTGTTTACTATGCAGATGTTCGCGCCAAGGAACTAATGACGCAGGAGCCATTGCGGTCAAAGATCATTCAAGCGTTTGGGGAGAACGCTTACCTGAACGGGCAACTGAATCGCACCTATTTGGCAAAGGAGGTTTTCAATTCAAAGGAGAAATTGTCCGTGTTAAACGGCATAGTTCATCCCGCAGTTGGAGATGATTTTGATGAGTGGCTTGAACGCCAAAAGGCTGCCGACTATGTTCTGAAAGAAGCCGCAATTCTATTCGAAAGCGGTGCTTACCATGCGGTTGATTTTACCGTACTGGTAATTGCTCCAGAAGATGTTAGAATTGACCGAGTTGTAAAGCGTGATGGCATCTCTCGTGAAGATGTGATGAAACGGATGAAGAATCAGTGGACACAGGAACGCAAGGCCAAACTTGCCGACCACATCGTCAACAATGACGGCAGTAAAATGTTGATTCCTCAGGTATTGGAGCTGCATAAGAAGTTTAGCAAGAAGTGAAAGTCCTTACAGCACAACAGATTCGCGAACTCGATAGGTTCACCATAGAGAACGAACCGATAAGTTCGGTTGACCTTATGGAGCGCGCAGCCACTTATGGTTTCTATGCCATGGATGGGCTGGTGGAGCATTTTTCATCATCCTTAGTTTACGTTTGCGGAAAAGGAAACAATGGTGGAGATGGCCTTGTTATGGCTCGGCTTGATGTGGAAGAAGGTTGGGATGTGACTGTGATCGTCTTAGAGCATATGGAAGAAGGTTCTGCCGATTTTGCAAAGAACCTCTATCGGCTTTCAGATGAAACAGATGTGGAGGTTGTTCATGTCCGTTCGATGAAAGAATTTCCGGAGATAGATCCTGATGCGGTTATCATCGATGCCATTCTTGGAACCGGACTATCGCGGCCACTGGAAGGTCTGCTTGCAGACGCAGTACACCACATCAACTCTTTAGAGAACCATGTGGTGAGCATAGATATTCCAACGGGTCTGTTTGCCGAAGACAACGCCAACAACAATCTGGAAAGGGTCATCCGAGCGGATAACACCATTACATTCCATTGCCCCAAATTGAGTTTTCTGATACCTGAAACGGGCAATCTGGTCGGTGATTTCAAGGTGGTTGACATTGGATTGATGGCGAAGGAAATGAACCCCGTCAGTCCGTACGAGTATTTAGATGGCGAGGAATTGAAAAAGTTCCATAGGCAACGACCCAAATTCTCACACAAAGGAACTTTTGGCCATGCGCTGCTATTGGCTGGTTCGAAAGGAAAAATGGGTGCAGCCCAATTGGCCACCAAGGCATGCCTGCGTTCTGGCGTGGGTCTGGTTACCGCCCATCTCCCATCATGTGGTATGGATATTATGCAGGTTGGAGTTCCTGAGGTGATGTGTTCAGCAGATTCCAATGAGAATCTTCTGACCGAACTCCCCAAACTTGAGGGTTTCAGTGCGATTGGAATAGGTCCTGGAATTGGCACAGACAAAGACACGGCCAATGTGCTGAAGCGGCTACTTCAAGATGCCAAGGTCAAATTGGTTATAGACGCAGATGGGCTGAACATTCTATCTGAAAACAGAACATGGCTCTCTTTTTTGCCGAAGGGAACCATACTTACGCCTCACCCCAAGGAGTTTGAACGATTGGCTGGAAAATGGGAAAACTCATTCGAGCGATTGAAACTTCAGCAGGAATTTTCGGCAAAATACGGTGCGGTAGTGGTCTTCAAAGGCGCGCATACTACCATTACAACTCCTGCCGGACAGACCTTTTTCAACTCAACCGGTAATGCCGGAATGGCAACTGCTGGCAGCGGTGATGTTCTCACTGGAATTATTCTCGGATTACTGGCTCAAGGTTATGCTCCAGAAATAGCTGCTGTTATGGGGGTTTGGCTGCATGGTGCAGCGGGAGATGCGGCATTGGCTTCACAAACTTCTGAAGCTCTGATTGCATCAGATATAATCTCAAATTTGAATTCCGCCTTTCGGGAGTTGGCTATTTGATGACCAATTTCTCGTTGAAGAGTTCATCTTTAGTGGATCCCACCACGATATACATTCCGGGCGTTAGATTGTGGTATGGGTCTATGGCCGTTACAGGACCAGGACCATGATTCAGAATCACTTTCGAGTAAGATTGGCGCCCCATCATATCGTAAACAATAACAAGAATCTCATTCGCATCCACCTGACCAATGTCCACCTTCACAGCACTGGATGAAAAGGCTGGATTCGGGTACAGTCCAGAGGTTACCTGAACGGGTGAGCCCTCCGTAAAACCTTCCTCAATTGCGGTTGCAATGCTATAGTTAACCGTATAACCGAGCTTTTCCATAACACGAACTTCATCTTCGTGGAGCATTTTGAATGCGTCTCCATTTGTAAGGGAAGGATGCATCAGGTATTGGCCATCATCTGAACGTGAATTATCGAAATGATCGATACTTGAGCCATTGAACGGGTCGGGCGAGAAGACAGGAGCAAATTGTCCTGGATACAATTCAAACCATATCTGGTTGCTGGTTAGAACACCATCATCAGGCTTGTCTACCACTGCTCCAGAACCGGAGCCGTTGACCTCAAAAACGGGATTTTTATTTACATCTGCCAAAAACTCATCAAACGAAGTATAGACATCAGCCGATGCAGCCGATGCACCGTTTGCAGTAGAGTAGCTTGTGAACCCCAGCACATGGAGAATCTCGTGTAGAGCAATGGTGTAGAAATCGTATTGCGAAGAATTTGGTAATGAGGAAACGCCATAGTGGTAGTCCAGATTCGAGTGAAAGTTGAACTGCATATATGCATCAGGGTAAGGACCGTATGGGTCATTTCCTGTGGTAAGATGAACACTGGTAAATGGCTCGTTGAACCCTTTGGAGCCAAAGTAATATGCCGCAGAGTACGCAAACGGGTTGCTTATCGGATTGCCAGAGAATGATTCGCGAATTTCAATATCTGCTGTTCCAACATCTTCAATTACTGACGCGAAGTATTCAAAGGCGGCTTCCAATGTGCCCCTTCTCAAGGCTCCCAAGTTAGGGTCATCAAAACCAATTCCTGTTCCATTAACCTGATCCAGATAAGTAAGGTTGAATGTTGGTCCACCATCGCGAAGACCCCTCGATTCAGGCTTGGATACAGACTTTCCCCAACCGTTGGAGCTTATCTCTTCCGCTGCCAACCGAAAGACATCATGTATTGGAATTGGTTCGCCATTCAGGTCTACCGCTACTTGTTCATCGTTGATATTTCGGAGATAGATGGCTCCGTCTTCAGCATGCGGGTCATCGAACATCATCTCTTGTCCGTAGCTGATGGACCAGATAGCAAGGAATGATATGAAAACTACAACACGGAGCATAAACTGCACGTTTATACAGTAGTACCCCTAATCTTATCAAAGGATACGATTATTCGACCACGGCACAGGTGGTTTTCGATAAGCATAAAGGAATTTCGGATGTATCGGTAAACGACCGTTCAGAGTTCGTCAACCGGGCCTGCTCCTTGGCGAAGTACTACTACCTCATTATCGGTGCAGTCAAGAATAGTAGAACCCTCAATGCCTCCGTATCCTCCATCTATAACCATGTCAACCTGATTTTCAAACCGTTCGTAAATGAGACTCGGGTCAGTGGTGTATTCAATGATCTCGTCAGGGTCATGAACGGACGCTGTCATAATGGGGTTCCCCAATTGACGCACAATTTCCAATGGGATGTTGTTGTTCGGTATTCTGATACCTACGGTGCGTTTTTTACTTTGGAACAGCTTCGGAACATTGTTCGTTGCATTCAAGATGAACGTGTAAGGTCCGGGCAGAACACGCTTCATAAGTTTGAACGTTGCGTTGTCAATCTGCGAGCAGTAGTCGGAAATATGGCTCAGATCATGGCAAATGAAAGAGAACTGCGCCCTGTCTGGACGAATGTTTCTGATCTTGCAGATGCGTTCAACAGCTTTCCGATTGTTGATGTCGCAACCTATTCCATAGACCGTATCAGTAGGATATATGATAACCCCACCTTTTTGGAGACAATCAACTACTTGTTGAATGGCCTTTGGATTCGGGTTCTCCTCGTAGATACGGATAAGCATGGTGCCTACTTGTTGGCTTCAAAATCGGCCAAGAACTTGGCAAGACCGATATCTGTAAGCGGGTGATTCAACAGACCCAGAATAGGTCCAAGAGGGCAGGTGGCCACATCGGCACCTGCTTCAGCACATCTTACAATATGCATAGTATGGCGTATGCTGGCAGCAAGTATCTGCGTGTCGAACATGTAATTGTCATAGATCAACCGTATCTGCTCGATCAACTCCAGACCATCTGAGCTGTTATCGTCCAATCTGCCCAAGAATGGCGAAACGTATGTTGCGCCTGCTTTCGCTGCAAGTAGCGCTTGACCTGCACTGAAAACCAACGTGCAGTTGGTCTTTATTCCCTTGTCACTGAAATATTTGATGGCTTTGATGCCGTCCTTTATCATCGGCACTTTCACAACAATCTGTGGGTGAAGTTTAGCCAACGCTTCACCTTCTTTTATGATTCCAGCAAAGTCGGTTGAAATGACCTCAGCGCTTACATCACCATCCACAATATTGCAGATGTCGATGTAGTGTTGCTTTACACGGGCATCGCCATGAATTCCTTCCTTGGCCATTAGCGAAGGATTTGTGGTTACTCCATCAAGAACCCCAAGGTCCTGTGCTTCTTTTATCTGGTCGAGGTTTGCGGTGTCTATGAAGAATTTCATGGTCAGAATTTGTTTGTTGCAAAGGTGCCCAAGTTGAGATGGTCAGGCAAGTCTGATGTTCAAAAGAAATGAACACGTTTTACAATCTGTACGGAACAAATGGGCACAAAAAAGGGGCAAGCTACCTATGTCGCACCGCTACAACCACCTACCCTTGCTGCATTCCTGCCCTGGGGGATTCAGTAGGAGCTGGTCGCACAGGACTTACCCCAGCGCAAAGGTAGTAACCTTCTTTTCTGACGCAACTCTAATGTTGTTGCTAACAAATGTGAAGCTGTACAGGCTACACGCACCATTCAGTTATATTTGCCTCCAACCATTAACCAAAGGAATCATGAAACAACTAATGAATTGGGGAGGTATCCTGGGTCTGGCACTCATCGCTTACTCGCTGGTGCTTTATGCTTTGGGAGCCACAGAATCTCAGGCAGCTCAGTATGTGAGTTACGGTATTATCGCAGCCGGAATTTTTCTGGCCACCAAGAATAAGCGCGATAAGCAGAATGGTATCATTTCTTATGGTGAGGGTTTAGGTTATGGGGTAGGTGTAGCCTTTTTTGGTAGCATATTAGTTGCTTTTTATACGTTCATTTTCTTTAGCATGATCGACCCTGAAATGCTGGAGCAGATGGTGCTTCGTGCTGAGGATCAGATGTATGAGCAGGGTTTGCCAGATGATCAAGTGGAAATGGCCATGGAGATGACCCGTAAATTCATGATGCCTGGACCAATGGCGGCCATTGTAGTGCTGAGCTACACATTTGTCGGGTTCATTATTTCGCTGATCACTTCGGCAATTCTCAAAAAAGAAGGCGATCCGTTTGCCTCCGTATCTTCTGATTCGGACGATAACTAAGAAGCAGTGCTGATATCTGTTGTCATCCCACTTTATAATGAGCACGAATCGCTGCCTGAACTTACAAGGTGGATTGATGATGTGATGCAGAAAAACGGCTTCAACTATGAAGTTGTTTACGTAGATGATGGAAGTACAGATGGGTCGTGGAAAGTAATTGAGGGGCTCAAGGGGCAATACCCTCAAGTTCGTGCGCTGCGATTCCGGAGAAACTATGGTAAATCTGCTGGTTTGAACCGTGGTTTCGATGCGGCAAAAGGCGATATCGTTATTACAATGGATGCCGACCTTCAGGATAGCCCAGATGAGATTCCAGAGTTGGTTCGAATGATCACCGAAGATGGTTTCGACCTTGTCTCGGGATGGAAGAAGAAGCGATACGATCCCATCACGAAAACCATTCCCACCAAGCTTTACAATTGGGCGGCAAGGAAAATGTCAGGCATCTATTTGCACGACTTTAATTGCGGTTTGAAGGCCTACAAGCAGGATGTTGTGAAAAGCATTGAGGTGTATGGTGAAATGCATCGTTACATTCCCATTCTTGCCAAATGGGCAGGTTTCACTAAGATTGGTGAGAAGGTTGTGCAACATCAGGAACGCAAATTCGGGGTCACGAAATTCGGTTTGGAGCGTTTCATAAATGGTCCTCTTGACCTTTTGGTCATCACGTTTATGAGTCGTTTCGGAAAACGACCGATGCACTTTTTCGGGGTCTATGGTGTGCTCATGTTCGTGTTGGGAGGTGCTGTTAGTGCTTGGCTCATTGTTCAGAAAGTACTTGCCATTACCAATGGGCTGAAAGTTCGGGAGGTGACGGAGCAACCGTTGTTCTATCTGGCAATTCTGGCAATGATCATTGGTACACAGTTATTCATGGCCGGTTTCTTGGCAGAAATGATCTCGCGCTCATCGCACGATAGGAACAACTATCAGATTGCGGAAACAATAGACTGAATTGGCTGCAAGTAAGAAGTGCGTGATCATCGGTCCTGCGTTTCCTCTGCGCGGAGGAATCGCGCAACTCAATGAATCGCTTTCGCAAGAATTTACGCGGCAAGGAATTGAGAATGCGATTTTCTCATTCTACCTACAATACCCATCGTTCTTGTTCCCAGGAACAACTCAAGAAGAAGCCTCGGATCGAAAAGGTCCGGAAGGCGTGAAAATCCTACCGACCATAAGCTCCATAAATCCTATCAGTTGGTGGCTTACCGTTAGACAGATAAAGCGTTTCAATCCCGATTTTGTGGTTGTTCGATTCTGGTTGCCATTCATGGGCCCGTGTTTGGGAACGATCTGTAAGTGGCTGAAGAGTTCGCTCGGTGTTCCCGTAATTGGAATTCTAGATAATGTGATTCCTCATGAAAAAAGGCCGTTTGATAAAGCTTTTACAAAATATGTGCTGAATAACTGTGATGCATACGTTGGAATGTCATCTACGGTGATGAATGACCTGAAAGATTTCGATTCGGAAAAACCACGCAAGCTGCTCTACCATCCCGTTTACGATCATTTTGGGGAGAAGGTCGAAAAGTCTTTTGCTCGCAAGCACCTTGGAATTCCAGAGAATGCCAAGGTCATTCTGTTCTTCGGAATCATCCGCAAGTACAAAGGATTGAAGCTGCTCCTAAAAGCGATTTCCAAAATGGAGGACAAGGAGAATCTACGTTTGGTGATTGCTGGAGAGTTCTACGAGGACCGAGCTATTTACACACGATTGATTGACAAGTTGAAGCTGTCGCAACACGTCACGGTGAATGCCGGTTTTGTGGACAAATACAAAGTGAAATTCTACTTCTGTGCGGCTGATATTGTGGCTCAACCCTACCTGAGTGCCACGCAAAGCGGAGTTACTCAGATCGCGTATCATTTCGAAACACCAATGCTCGTCACCAATGTTGGTGGTCTTCCCGAGATGGTTCCAGATGGCAAAGTTGGTTACGTTACCGAACCTACTCCAGAGTCCGTGGCTGAAGGGATTTCAACGTTTTTCAAGGAGAAAAAGTCAGATGAATTCATCACGAATATCAAAGAAGAGAAGAAACGGTTCTCTTGGGACTTTTTTGCTTCCGAGATTCAGGCTTTGGCCAATCAGGTAAAGTAACTTTCTACACACTCCTAACGCTTATCGCTTAGTACAATTTACGTGTTTCTCGGGGTCTTATTTAGCTATATTTGCCGCCTCTGAATGAGCACGGAAATCAAACCCGCGATAGTGAAACAGATAGTTATGGTGGATCTGCAGACGCAGTACAGGCGTTTGCAGAAAGAAATTGATGATGCTGTGCTCGCGGTGATGGATTCAACACGATTTATCGGTGGTCCAGAAGTTGATGGTTTCAAGACTGAGTTAGCAGAATATCTTGGTGCAAAGCATGTAATTCCTTGTGCCAATGGTACGGATGCACTGCAAATTGCCATGATGGCGTTGGGGCTTAAGCCTGGAGATGAAGTCATTGTTCCCACATTCACCTACGTGGCTACGGCTGAGGTAATAGCATTGCTTGGCCTTACACCTGTTATGGTTGATGTGGATGAGGAAACCTTCACATTGGATCTGAACCAAGTAGAGGCTGCCATCGGGCCGAATACCAAGGCCATTGTTCCTGTTCACTTGTACGGTCAATGTGCTGACATGGAAGGATTGATGGCGTTGGCTGATAGGCACGGAATCCACGTGATCGAGGATAACGCTCAAGCCATCGGTTCCGATTATTTTTTCTCAAACGGACGCGTTGCCAAGTCAGGAACGATCGGAACGTTTGGAACCACCTCTTTCTTTCCATCCAAGAATCTAGGTTGTTTTGGTGACGGTGGAGCCATCTTCACCAATGATGATGAACTGGCCAAAATGGCCGCCATGATCGCATCGCACGGTCAGAGCAAATTATACACGCACGATGTAGTTGGTGTCAATTCGCGTTTGGATGCGATGCAAGCAGCGGTGCTGAGAATTAAGCTTCGTCACTTGGACGATTTCATTGCTCGGAGAATTGCAGTGGCTGATAAATATGATGCGGCATTCTCGAACATTGATGAGATTAAAACTCCAGTTAGAGACAAACGGTCGAAGCACGTTTTTCATCAATACACATTGGTGTTGAATGGAGTTGACAGAAATGGAATGAAGGAGTTCTTGCAGGAGAACGACATTCCTTCCATGATCTATTACCCGATTCCGTTGCACAAACAGAAGGCGTTTGTCAATAGTGATTCGAATAGAAGTTTTGCTGTGACGGAGAAGTTGTGTGACAGCGTGATTTCACTTCCAATTCATACTGAAATGGAAGCGGAGCAGCAGGATCATATCATTGAAAAAGTTATTGAATACATAAATAAGAGCTAATGAATATTGCAGTCGTAGGGACGGGATACGTTGGGTTGGTAACGGGGACCTGCTTGGCAGAAACCGGAAATCACGTTATCTGTGTTGATATTGACGAGAAGAAGGTGAATAAGATGCGGAACGGAGAAGTTCCGATCTATGAGCCGCACTTGGATGTTCTTTTCGAAAGAAACATCAAACAGGGCCGATTGAAATTCACGACTGATCTTGAGGAAGCAGTTGGTCCAGCACAAGTTGTGTTTTTGGCGCTTCCAACTCCTCCGGGAGAAGATGGTTCTGCCGATCTTTCGTACGTCCTTGGTGTTGCCGACAACCTCGGCAGGATCATGAAGGATTACAAGGTTCTTGTTGATAAAAGCACGGTTCCTGTAGGAACAGCTGATAAAGTGACTGCGGCAGTTCAGAGGCACGCAACAGTAGATTTCGATGTGGTATCGAATCCAGAATTCCTTCGTGAGGGATTTGCGGTAGATGATTTCCTGAAGCCTGATCGTGTGGTTGTTGGAACTTCTTCTGACAAGGCCAAGAAGATCATGGAAGAGCTCTACAAGCCGTACGTCCGCCAAGGAAACCCGATCATCTTCATGGATGAAAAATCGGCCGAGTTGACCAAATATGCGGCCAACGCATTCCTGGCCACCAAGATCACGTTCATGAACGAGATTGCTAACCTATGCGAACTTCTGGATGCAGATGTGGATAAGGTGAGAATCGGAATTGGAACCGATACGCGTATTGGTAAGCGTTTTCTTTTTCCAGGGATCGGATATGGAGGCAGCTGTTTCCCGAAGGATGTTCAAGCTTTGGCAAAATCAGCTTCTGAGGTGAACTATGACTTTACCATTCTTGATTCGGTGATGCGTGTGAATGAGAATCAGAAAACCATCATCGTTCCTAAGATCAAGGATTTCTATGGTGGTGAACTGAAAGGAAAACACTTTGCGCTTTGGGGCTTGGCTTTCAAACCAGATACAGATGATATTCGAGAGGCACCGGCATTGTACGTAATTGATAAACTTCTAGAAGCTGGAGCGACCATCACAGCATACGATCCGGAAGCAATGGAAAATGTGAAAGCCCGAGTAGGTGATAAGATCTCATTTGCGGAAGATGAATACAGTGCTTTGGATGATGCTGACGCATTGATCATCGCTACCGAATGGTCAGTTTTCCGATCACCTGACTTCGATGTGGTGATGCAGAAACTGAAGGAGAAGGTCATTTTCGATGGACGTAACCTTTACGAGCTCGATCAAATGAAAGATCTCGGTTTCTACTACAGCAGTATTGGACGAAGAACCATAATCCCACAAGGATGAAAAGAGTACTGATCACGGGTGCAGCCGGGTTTCTAGGCTCACATCTGTGCGACAGATTTATAAAGGAAGGTTACTACGTGATCGGGATGGACAACCTGATCACTGGAAATCTTAAGAATATTGAACACCTGTTCAAACTGAAGGAGTTCGAATTCTACCATCACGATGTAAGTAAGTTCATCTACGTACCCGGAGAACTGGATTACATCCTGCATTTCGCATCGCCTGCAAGCCCGATCGATTACCTTAAGATTCCAATTCAAACATTGAAAGTAGGCTCGTTGGGAACACACAACTGTTTGGGACTGGCCAAGGCAAAAGGCGCGCGAATGCTGATTGCCTCAACTTCTGAAGTTTATGGCGATCCATTGATTCATCCGCAAACGGAAGATTACTGGGGAAATGTGAATCCGATCGGGCCTCGTGGTGTGTACGATGAATCAAAGCGCTTTCAAGAGGCCATTACCATGGCGTACCATCGTTATCATGGAGTTGAAACCCGCATTGTGCGGATTTTCAATACCTATGGTCCACGTATGAGACTGAATGACGGTCGCGTGCTTCCTGCATTTATCGGTCAAGCGCTTCGTGGCGAAGACCTTACGGTTTTTGGAGATGGAAGTCAGACAAGAAGCTTCTGTTACGTGGATGACCTGATTGAAGGAATCTACCGTTTGCTTCAATCCGATTATGCGGAGCCGGTGAACGTTGGAAACCCAGATGAGATAACCATTGCGCAGTTCGCAGAAGAGATCATTAAACTCACTGGTACAGATCAGAAAGTGATCTACAAGCCGCTTCCAGTGGATGACCCGATGCAACGTCAACCGAACATTGATCGCGCAAGAGCTATTCTTGGTTGGGAACCGAAGGTTAGCCGCGCAGAAGGCTTGAAGATCACCTACGAATATTTCAAAAGCCTACCTGAAGAGGAGTTGTTCAAAAAGGATCACAATACCTTCGAAGGTTACATTAGAAAGTGATGGGATATTTTGCCCACGAAACAGCGGTTATCGATGAAGGCTGCACCATTGGTGAAGGAACCAAAGTATGGCATTTTTCGCATTTGATGACGGGCTGTGTATTAGGACAGAATTGCAATCTTGGGCAGAACGTGGTGGTTTCTCCAAATGTGGTTTTGGGCAATAATGTGAAGGTTCAGAACAACGTTTCCATATACACAGGTGTTACTTGCGAGGATGACGTATTTCTCGGTCCTTCCATGGTTTTTACCAATGTCACCAATCCACGCAGTGCGGTGAATCGCAGAGGACAATACGAAAAAACGGTGGTCGGGAAAGGTGCTAGCATCGGAGCGAATGCGACCGTAGTTTGTGGTCATAACATTGGCTCATATGCTTTTATCGGTGCTGGTTCGGTGGTAACGAAAGACATTCCTAAGTATGCGTTGGTTGTCGGAAACCCTGCACGTCAGATAGGTTGGATGAGTGAATTCGGTCATCGATTGGAATTCGATGCGGATGGATTTGCAATTTGTCCTGAAAGCGGAGAAAAGTACCAGTTGATGGATGGATTAGTTAAGAAGTTATCATGATTATCAGCGACAGGAAAATACGGTTTGGTGTAGTTGGTTGCGGCCACATTGGCAAGCGGCATGCCGAGATGATCATGCGTAACGATGAATGCGAGCTTGTGGCTCTCAGTGACGTTAGAGCTAAGCAAGACGTTGGTATAGAGGGGTTTGATGTACCATTCTATTCGTCTCTTGAAGAGATGTTGGTATCGGTTCCAGAGATCGATGTGGTATGCGTTTGTACTCCGAATGGATTTCATGCGGAGCATAGCATTGCAGCACTGAAAGCAGGTAAACACATCGTTTGCGAAAAACCGATGGCGTTGACAAAAGCAGATTGCGAGAAGATCATCTTTCAATCGTTGCAGGTTTCTAAACAGGTTTTCTGCGTGATGCAGAACCGTTATTCGCCACCTTCGGTCTGGATCAAGAAAGTGATTGAAGAGAACATTCTCGGCAACGTCTTCATGGTGCAGGTCAACTGTTATTGGAACCGTGACGAACGCTACTACAAACCTGGAGTTTGGAAAGGCGATGGGAAACTGGATGGAGGTACGCTCTTTACGCAGTTCTCGCATTTCGTTGACATTATGTATTGGCTTTTCGGAGACATTACCGACATCAAAGCCAACTTCCACGATTTCAACCATCACAACCTCACTGATTTTGAAGATTCTGGTTTAGTGCATTTCAATTTTGTCAATGGTGGAATGGGCTGCATCAATTATTCGACTTCTGTGTGGAACTCCAACTTGGAGAGCAGCCTCACGATTATCGGAGAAAAGGGAAGTGTGAAGATCGGTGGGCAATACATGAACGAAGTGGAGTATTGCAACATCGATGGCTATGACATGCCGGAGTTGGAAGAATCAAGTCCCGCTAACGATTATGGAGCATACAAAGGTTCTGCTGCAAACCATCATTTCATCATAGAGAATGTGGTTGAGAATCTGCGTGGAAGCAAATCAATTACAACAAACGCTTTGGAAGGGTTGAAGGTGGTAGATATCATTGAGCGTATCTACGCACTGCGTCCAAAGGAATTACTATCGAAAAAACATTCGTGATATGAATATCTACGAGAAACTGGTTAATAAGGAAGCAAAGCTGGCGGTTATTGGCCTTGGTTATGTTGGCTTACCTATCGCGCTGGCCTTTGCGAGAAAGATAAAAGTTGTCGGTTTTGACATCAATGCCGACCGTGTAGAGTTGATGAAAAAGAACATCGACCCAAGCGAGGAACTGGAAGCTTCGGAATTTGAAGGATGCGACATTCTCTTTACTGCAGACGCTAACGATCTGAAGGATGTGCAGTTCTTCATCGTGGCTGTTCCTACGCCTATTGATGAACACAACCTGCCTGACCTCAGACCAGTATTGAGTGCATCAAAAACAGTCGGCTCTGCTCTTAGCAAAGGTGATTATGTGGTTTTCGAATCCACCGTTTATCCAGGTTGTACGGAAGAAGATTGTGTTCCGGTTCTGGAAGAAATTTCAGGCTTGAAGTTCAATGAAGATTTCAAAGTAGGTTACTCACCAGAGCGAATCAATCCAGGAGATAAGGAGCATACACTGGCCAAGATCATCAAGGTCGTTTCTGGTTGCGATGAAGAATCGTTAGATATTGTAGCGAAAACCTACGAGTTAGTGGTAGATGCTGGTGTTCACCGAGCATCTTCGATCAAAGTTGCTGAGGCGGCAAAGATCATTGAGAACACCCAGCGTGATGTGAACATTGCGTTGATGAACGAACTTTCCATGATCTTCAACCGAATGGGCATCAATACGTTCGATGTGCTTCAGGCTGCAGGTACAAAATGGAATTTCCTGAAGTTCTTCCCTGGCCTGGTCGGTGGGCATTGTATCGGTGTCGATCCATATTACCTCACGCACAAGGCTCGCGAGCTCGGTTATCATTCCAAGGTCATTACATCCGGTCGTTCCATCAACGATGAGATGGGACCATATATCGCTCGCGAAACGGTGAAGAAGATCATCGCCAACGGAAAAGACATAAGCAAAGCGAAAGTGCTCATTATGGGTGCAACGTTCAAGGAGAATGTTGCTGATATCAGAAACTCGAAGGTTGTGGATGTTATTCGTGAGTTGGAGTCATTCGGGGTTCGGGTAGATGTGGTTGATCCACATGCATCGTCAAAGGAATTGAAGCACGAGTATGGATTCGAATTGGCAGCCAAGGTTGGTAACAATTATGATGCAATCATTGTAGCTGTGAACCACGCTGAATACGTGAGCAAGGACGAAAGCTATTTTGAATCACTTTCTTCGAACAACGGAATCGTTGTCGATGTGAAAGGCGTTTTCAAAGGCAAGATCAATAATCTCGAATACTGGAGTTTGTAATGGTAGTTGTAACGGGAGGAACAGGATATATTGGTTCGCATACCGTTGTAGAACTATTGCAAGCAGGTTATCAGGTTACAATTCTTGATGACCTTTCAAATTCAAATATCGAAGTACTTGATGCAATTGAGGAGTTGACGGGTGTTCGTCCTGAGTTTTTTGAGGTGGATCTTTCCGATGCTGCTGCAACTGCATCGGTGTTTGAGCAGATAGGTTCAGAGGCAGATTCGACCATCCATTTCGCAGCCAAGAAAGCGGTTGGAGAATCAGTTCAGGATCCGTTGCTCTACTACAGGAACAACCTTTTCAGTTTGGTAAACGTGCTGGAGGAAATGAAAAAGCACGACATCAGGAATTTCGTCTTTTCATCCAGTTGTACCGTTTACGGTCAGCCAGATGTTTGTCCGGTTACGGAAGCCACGCCAAGAAAAGAAGCAGAATCTCCTTACGGAAATACCAAAAGCATGGCCGAGGACATCATCCGTGATGCTTCGCCTGTTGAGCACTTCAACAGTATTTCATTGAGATATTTCAATCCTATAGGAGCGCATGCTTCAGGCAAGATCGGTGAACTTCCGGTTGGAATCCCCAACAATCTTGTTCCGTACGTTACGCAAACAGCAGCAGGGATTCGCGAAACGCTGACAGTACACGGTAATGATTATCCAACGGCTGATGGAACATGCATCCGAGATTACATCCATGTGGTGGACCTGGCAAAGGCCCATCTCCAGGCATTGAAACGCATTGAGGATGGCCGGATGGATTCGGCATACGAAGTATTCAATGTCGGTACGGGCAACGGTTATTCCGTTCTGGATGTCGTCAATGGCTTTGAGGAGGCGACAGGAATTAAAGTGAATTATAGGATCGGGCCCAGAAGGGCAGGAGACATTACACAGGTTTGGGCAGATACATCGCTTGCTAATGAGGCGCTCAATTGGAAGGCTGAACTTGGTTTGAAAGAAGCGCTCAGTTCATCTTGGAACTGGGAACAGAATTACAGAAAACAGAACGCATGAAAACGATCATCATAACAGGTGGTGCAGGATTTATCGGCTCGCACGTAGTGCGCAGGTTTGTGAACAACTATCCGAACTATCGGATTGTGAACTTGGATGCGTTGACTTACGCAGGCAACCTCGAGAACTTGAAGGACGTTGAAAATGCCTCCAACTATGTGTTCGAGCATGCCGACATTACAGATGAAGCTGCTATTGAAGCTGTGTTCTCGAAGTATAAACCTGAAGCAGTAATTCACCTTGCGGCTGAATCACATGTTGATCGATCCATTTCTGGACCGATGGCATTCGTTAAGACCAATATTATTGGAACGGTTAACCTGCTGAATGCTGCTCGCAAATTGTGGGACGGTAACTGGGAAGGGAAACGCTTCTATCATGTTTCTACCGATGAGGTTTATGGTTCGTTGGGTGAAGAAGGTTTCTTCTATGAGTCTACGGCTTACGATCCGCGAAGCCCTTATTCGGCCTCCAAAGCAAGTTCAGATCATTTGGTGAGAGCGTATTTTCATACGTACGGATTGCCGGTTGTGATCAGTAACTGCTCCAACAATTACGGGCCGAATCATTTCCCAGAGAAGTTGATCCCGCTGGCCATCCATCGCATACAGAACAATCAGGAAATTCCTGTTTATGGAAAAGGCGAGAACGTTCGCGATTGGCTGTACGTGGAAGATCACGCTGCGGCTATTGATGTGGTATTCCACAAAGGGCCGAACGGTGAGACTTACAACATTGGTGGAAACAACGAATGGACGAACATCGACCTGATTCGACTACTGTGCAAGATCATGGATGAGAAACTCGGTAGGGAAGTAGGAACTTCGGAGAAGCTTATCACCTTCGTAAAAGATCGAGCAGGTCATGATCTTCGCTACGCGATCGATTCAACCAAACTTAAGACCGAATTGGGCTGGCAGCCGAGCCTTACGTTCGAGGAAGGTTTGCCAAAAACTGTTGATTGGTACCTCGCCAATCAGGAATGGTTAGACCGCGTAACATCGGGACAGTATCAGAATTACTTCAAACAGCAGTATCAAGAAAGGTAAGATGTACGAAACGCCTTTTCATACGGACGATATTTCAGGTTCAACCTTCCTGATAACTGGTGGTGCTGGTTTTGTAGGCTCCAATATTGTGGCTTACCTTATGAAGTACGGTGCTGGAAAAGTGTGTGTTCTCGATAATCTCTGTGAAGGGAAAATTCAAAACATCGAACCATTTTTGAATGAACCGAATTTCGAGTTCATCAACGGAGATATTTCCAATGCCGAAACCTGTAAGCAAGCCTGTGCTGGTGTCGATTATATTTCGCATCAGGCTGCGTTGGGTTCGGTTCCACGATCGTTGGAAACACCATTACTCACCAACGAAGCCAACGTAACTGGTTTCTTGAACATGCTGACTGCAGCAAAAGATGCCAAGGTCAAGCGTTTCGTGTATGCAAGTTCTTCATCGGTTTATGGTGATAGTCTGAAATTACCAAAGGTGGAAGAGCACATTGGCGATCCGCTTTCTCCGTACGCAG
Source organism: Flavobacteriales bacterium (assembly GCA_020635535.1). GTDB lineage: Bacteria > Bacteroidota > Bacteroidia > UBA10329 > UBA10329 > UBA10329. The sequence goes on from JACJZP010000015.1 coordinate 33,042, forward strand.
CTTCCAAGTTTGTGAATGAGGTTTACGCAGGTGTTTACGCGCTCAACTACGGAATTGAGGTTGTCGGACTACGCTACTTCAACATCTTCGGACCCAACCAGAAACCTGATGGACCATACGCTGCGGTTATTCCATTGTTCATGGATGCTCTCCTGAAAGGGAAGTCGCCATTCATTAATGGCGATGGTGAACAATCGCGTGATTTTACGTTTGTGGAGAATGCGGTTCAGGCAAACATCCGTGCCATGTTCTCTCAAGTTCCTGGTGCAGCTGGAAAGGTGTACAATATTGCCTTTGGCGAGCGAACCACCATCAATCAACTTTACTTCACGTTGAAGGAAATAGTAGGTTCGAATATTGATCCAACATATCGCGAAGCCAGAAAAGGAGATGTCCGCGATTCTTTAGCAGATATTTCCAAAGCGCGTGCTTACCTCGGATATGATCCAAAGGTCAGTATCCGTGACGGTCTTGACATAACCATAAAGTGGTTTGCCGAGCACTACGGCAATCAGGTTACTCAGTAAGAAACAGTTCGTTGGCGCGTTGCGCAATGCAGCGTCCATGGTATTCAGAAGCCTCAATTGTGCTCCGGATATTTGTTCCAGCATACAATCTGCTCAATGCGGCTTCTTGTCCCATTTCGCTGAAAGAGCTGTAAATGCGTTCGTCAATGCTCAAAATTGAAATGTAGGTTCTATCTGTGAATTCGCGTTCTCCGTATCTGTGAATGAAAACCTGACTAGCCGCATATCCCAATGTTGCTCTAAGCGAAGGATATTCAGGAGTTGATGGATCCAGTAGCTCAGATTCCCAGTTATTGTCAAGCTCATCTTGAATGATGGTAGCTGGACGAGGTCTGAAATAGGTGTATTTCTGCTTGTAAGTTGAAATGTATGTGTCGGCCATGGCAATGCATAACTGCGCAAAGGCAACAACCGTTTGTTGTCCATTAAGAATGTTCTGGTCAACCAACTGTCCAAGTATGGAAATATAGTGCCCAGGTACGGTAAATGAAGTTGGGCCATCATTCCAGAAACGTGCAATTTCTTCTTGGGCAGAATTAAGATTATCCCCAAGCTCTTGCACTTCAACAATATCATTCATGTAAGCAGAGCCACTTTGAGTGTTCACATCCTGTGGAAGTCCAGGATTACACAGCGCAACCAACTGAGATGGTGTAAACGTGAAGGCTCGCAGTTCACCCCAGCATACGTCCTTTGGGCTGGCAAAATCAGGTGGGGTAGGGCGCCAATTGCCCGGTTCGTTAGGAATGGTAGCGGTGCAATTTGCAAGTTGATCATGACCATCTTGGGCACTCCAGGCAAGAATGGCCTCACCAAGCTCATATCCAAAATTCCTTGAGCGATCAATAATAGTTTGGGTTAGCCCTGAATAAAAGTAATCTCGTTCGTGATTGGTATAGGTGGAGGAGAGCACCAACTGAATGTTGGCGGGGGCATTGGCAAACATCTCATCCAAAACTTTATACATGGCTGCTTCAGCAATGAGACCATAGTTATAGATAAGCTCAGGTTCAGGCTGAGGTAGCGCGTCCAGACCTTCCAATTGTCCGACCAGCGTACGCATTTCTGTTGTGCTCAGCGCGTAGCCTTCGTAGTATGCTATACTGGCGTATGCCAAGATTCTTGACGCTTCAGGTCCAGAAGTATTGGTAGCGCGGAAAATGGCATTGAGTTGTTCAAGCCATTGACTGATCTGTTTGGGCGAGGTAATGGTTGGCTCCGTATCAACTTTTTGCGGCACATCATCATTGCAACCTGTTGGAACGATAAGTACGGTCAAAGCAAGTGCAAGCAGGCCAATTCGAATTCTTAGCATGTCAATTTATTTTCGGAGTTGAAAAGTACAGATTATCCTATCGAAGTGATTTCCACTTGGCGGTTCACTTTTTTAATGAGTCCGGAAAGAACCCTTCCAGGACCAACTTCCGTGAATGAAGTTGCACCATCCCGCAGCATCTGGTTCATCGTTTGGGTCCACTTTACAGGAGCCGTCAATTGTGCAATCAGATTTCTTTTGATAATGTCAGGATTGGAAACCACCTGGCCCGTTACGTTCTGGTATATCGGGCAGATAGGTTTACTGACGGTGGTTGAATGGATCGCCTCTTCCAACTCCAATTTGGCGGGTTCCATCAGCGGGCTATGAAACGCTCCGCCTACGTTCAATTTAATAGCTCGAAGTGCACCTGCATCGGTCAGCTTTTCGCAAGCTATGTCAACACCTTTATTCGAGCCCGATATCACAATCTGGCCAGGACAGTTGTAGTTCGCAGGAACAACTACTTCATCTTTAATTGACGCGCAGATGGAAGCAACTTTCTCGTCTTCCATTCCCAAGATGGCTGCCATGGTGGATGGATTTTCTTCACATGCTTTTTGCATTGCTTGTGCACGGGCCGAAACCAGTTTCAGGCCATCTTCAAACGTCAGAGCCTTATTGGCCACAAGCGCAGAAAACTCACCCAAAGAATGACCCGCCACCATGTCTGGTTTGAAGTCATCCAAAGTCAATGCACGGATAACGGAATGAAGGAAAATGGCAGGCTGCGTAACCTTGGTTTGCTTCAGGTCATCATCTGTTCCTTCAAACATGATCTTGGTTATCTCGAACCCAAGTATCTTGTCCGCCTTTTCGAAATATTTCTTGGCCTCATCAGAACTCTCGTAAAGCTCTTTGCCCATGCCTACAAACTGCGATCCCTGACCCGGAAATACGTATGCCTTCATCTTACTCTCCGTAATATTCTACGTAATTATTCTCCGTTTCAACCAGTTTGATGTAATGAAGCTGTGCTCCTTCAGCTTTGATCAAAGGCTCCAGAATTCTCCAGAACTCCATAGCAAGGATTTCAGTTGATGGAAACTTGCCGATCATAAAATCCACATCCAAGTTCAAATTCTTGTGATCAACTTTTTCAATCACCTCATCTTTAATGATCTGACTCAGATCCTTCAAGTTCATTACAAAACCCGTGTCGGGGTCAACTTCGCCCTTCACGGTAACAATAAGGTCGAAATTGTGTCCATGCCAGTTTGCATTGGCACATTTTCCGAACACCTCATCGTTCTTCTCCTTGCTCCAATTCTCGTTGTAAAGCTTGTGAGCGGCATTGAATCGCTCTCTTCTGGTAATGTAAATCATGGTGCTCTTAAACGGGGCGCAAATATAGAATGATCTGTGCGTTAAGTAACTTTGCCGCATGACCGAAAATCCAGCAAGGATTCTGATTGTGGCTGCCACTTCAAGTGAACTTCCTGATACGTCATTTTTTGACATTCCCAAGTTGCAGGTGGAAACATTGGTAATGGGAGTTGGTATGGTTGCAACCACGTTTCAATTGACCCAAAAGCTGACCCAGAACAAGTACGATCTGGTGATGAACGTTGGAATTGCTGGTTCATTCATAGAATCATTGGAAATCGGTTCGGTGGTTCAGGTTACAGCTGATCGATTGGCAGAACTGGGAGCTGAAGACCATGAGGAGTTTCTACCAGCTGATGAAATGAAACTCATCAATGGGTCTGATTTGGAATTCACCACTGATGTTAGGATTTCAAACATTCAAGCTGTCTCGGGAATCACGGTAAACCGTGTTCATGGAAATGCAGAAAGTATTGCCAGTATCCGAAAGCAGTTCAACCCAGATATTGAAAGTATGGAAGGTGCGGCAGTTGGCTTTGTCTGCTCAAATTTGGGTGTTCAGTGGTGTCAAATTCGTTCCATTTCCAATCGTGTAGAACCTCGCAATAAGGCCAATTGGAATATTCCTTTGGCATTGAAGAACCTTTATTATCAAGTATCGGTTTATCTCCAAAAATTGAATGATGAAGCGTAGAGATCATCTTCAAAACAAACTTTGTGCTACGAACTGGTCTTTTTCCACCATATTTCGTTGCGAAAAGCCTCAAGTAGCTACAGCTATTATCGGTTTCCGCGCCTTATCTGGTGAAAAAATCCTGCATTCTCGCATTCAAATCCGTTTCGAAGATGACCTCTAAACTCACGCTCGGTTTTTCTCCTTGTCCGAATGACACGTTCATCTTCGATGCCATGGTCAATGGACGAATTGAATTGGGAGACATTGAGGTAGAAGTTGTGCTGGCCGATGTGGAAGAACTCAACCGCATGGCATTGGAAGGAAAACTGGACGTTACCAAGATCAGTTATAATGCGTTTGCTCATGTTCATTATCGTTATCAATTGTTGAATTCTGGAAGTGCTTTGGGTAATAATTGCGGTCCGTTGCTGATTTCTAAAATGCCGTTGTCAGATGAGGAGTTGAAAACCTCTTCCATCGCCATTCCTGGTAAGAACACTACGGCCAATTTCTTGATGTCATTCGCCTATCCCGAAGCGCAGAACAAACAGGAATTCCTATTCTCGGAAATTGAATCTGCCGTTTTGGATGGAGAGGTTGATGCAGGTGTCATCATCCACGAAAACCGATTTACATATCAAGAAAAAGGTCTGGTGAAAATTGCCGACCTCGGAGAAGTTTGGGAACAGAAAACGGGTTTTCCAATTCCTCTTGGGGGTATTGCCATTCACCGAAGGATTAAACCCAGCGTGAGGCAAAGGTTTGATTCGCTTCTCAGAGAAAGTGTACAATACGCATTTGACCATCCAGATGCATCAAAGGATTACGTTACCTGCCATGCACAGGAAATGGACGAATCCGTGATGCGTTCGCACATCAACCTTTATGTAAACGATTACAGCCTTGATCTGGGCGAAAAGGGAAAAGCCGCGATCTCAAAAATGTATGAGGTAGGGAAACAGTTTGGAATGCCTCGGGTAGAGGATTCGGTGTTTGTTCCTATAGCGTGAAGTTGAACACTTCACCATCCACCTCAATGGTCACCTGCTTGTCGCAGTCACCAGTTCCATAGTCAACGGTTCCAGCATTGAAGTTAACCGGAGAAACTATCAGCATTCCTTCAGTGATCCACTTACAACTGGTAGGCAGTACCAAAGGCTGAGTTACTTCCAATGAGAATGGATGGGTGTTAGAATCATTTCCAATGGCAGTACCTGAAAGTGTAAACACATCGTCATTCAGGCCAGCCAATCCTAATGTTCCACCAATGGTATCGGTTGTGAAATTGGTCGTATCACCCTCCAGCCAAGTACGATTCAGGTCGGCATGCCACAGAATTTCCTGAGTATTCCATGAAATGGTCACATCTCTGATCACTTCAGAGAATATAGGATTTCCATTGGCATCTGTTCCAGTGTTGGTGACGGAATCGGTGCCTGTTACTGTGTATTGACCGTTGGTGAAATTCTCAAACGAAATGTTGACCGTTGTATTCTCGCTTCTAAAATCACCACTGAAAATGGCCATGATCTTTCCGCTTCTTGAAACACCATCGCTACCAATACAGCCCGTTCCGTAATCTATTGTCAGTGTCTTAGGAAAAGTGGTGCCCAACGGAGAAAGAGTTACATCAGCGCAGATTGTTCCATGCAGATTCCAGCTCGGGTTTGTCATGCCGCTGAGTGCAACCTCATAGCTCACAGCACTGTTCAGTTGCTCAAAAACATCATTGAATGTGCTGATGGCAACGGAACTGTTGCTTGCCGCCTTGATGTCTTGATGGACGAATTTCTTACATCCTGAGATAAAAACGGAGGTTGCAACTACAAGCGCAATCGGTAAAATCAGCTTTTTATTCATGTTTCTGGTTGTTGAGATTGTAAAGTAACTCAATTAACGTCTTTCGTACGTCTTGAAAGTGAAAGCAAATTCATGCTTTTCGTTTGCCGCATGGGGTACGCTTTCGGTTTCCACCCATTCTTCGCCCAACTCAGGGAAATGGCGGTCGCCTTCAAACTCATGATGTACACGCGTAAGGTAGATCTGGTCGGCAATTGGTAGTGCTAATCGGTAAATCTGTTCACCTCCCACAATAAATGGATTCTCATCTTCCTTCGCGAGTTCAAGAGCATCTTCCAGAGAATGCACCACTTTGCATCCCTCCGCCAAATAATTCTTGTCTCGCGTAATGATGATATTGGTTCGATTAGGCAATGGTTTTCCTACCGATTCGAACGTGTGCCGCCCCATGATAATGCAATGCCCACTTGTTTTTTCCTTGAAGAATTTCAGGTCATCTGGCAAGTGCCATATCAACTGGTTGTCTTTGCCAATAAGGTTATTCTCATCGGCAGCTACTATCATTGAGATCATACTGCAATTGGAGCTTTGATTCCTGGATGCGGGTCATAATTCACCAATTCAAAATCTTCGTACGTGAAGTCGAAAATATTCCTGACCTCTGGGTTGATCTTCATTTGCGGCAATGGTCTGAAATCACGGCTCAACTGCAATTCCACTTGCTCGAAATGATTGGAGTAGATGTGCGCATCTCCGAATGTGTGAACAAATTCTCCAGGTTCAAGATCGCACACTTGAGCTACCATCATGGTAAGCAATGCGTAAGAAGCAATATTGAACGGAACACCTAAGAAAATATCTGCGCTGCGCTGGTACAATTGGCAGCTCAGTTTCCCTTCCGCAACATAGAATTGGAACATGGTATGGCATGGCGGCAGAGCCATATTTTCAACTTCGGCTACATTCCAAGCATTCACAATATGTCGTCTGGAATCAGGCTTATTCTTGATGCCGTCAATCAGGCGTTCAATCTGATCAATTTGTCTTCCATCGGCAGTAGGCCAAGAACGCCATTGCACACCGTAAACCGGTCCAAGATCACCGTTCTCATCCGCCCATTCATCCCATATGGAAACACCGTTTTCTTTCAAGTATTTGATGTTGCTGTCGCCTTTTAGAAACCAGAGTAACTCATGGATAATTGAGCGGAGATGAAGCTTTTTGGTGGTTACCACAGGAAAGCCCTCGCTTAGGTCGAACCGCATCTGATAACCGAAAACACTTTTGGTTCCTGTGCCAGTGCGGTCGCTTTTTACTGTGCCATTTTCCATTACATGGCGCATGAGGTCGTGGTACTGCTTCATGTTTTACTCAGTTTTAAAGATGGTTCGAGCGTAGAAACTGCCGTTTCGCAGATCGAGATGATTTCCAGTTCCATCGTAAACTCTGCATTCAAATGTTCCTTTGGTTCTGGCTCCGTACTGCTGCTGTTCAACAGTTGCGTGGTCGGTAATTTCAAAACTCGCCCAGTTTTCTTGGTCTCCTCCGCGGCTGTCACTTGTCCAGATCCGGCCATTTGAATCTGTGTAAGTGAGTATGGTCCCGTCAACACCAAGATTTGTAGCAACATCGCTCCATCCGCCATAGGCGTAAGTTCCTTCAGCGAACAACTGAATGCTTTCGTTGTATGTTGGTGGCACCGAGTCGAAAACATATTCAGCCATTTGAATTGTGAGGATGTCGTTCACATAATTCGGGTCAAAACTACTTCTGATAAATGTGGTCAGTTGGCTATAAAGGATGCCAAGAGAATCGGGATACCAGTTTATGCCTGGGCCATTACCGTAATTGTTCTCTCCATCCTCATACCGAATCTCAGCTCCATCAATTTCAAATGATACGAAAAACGGTTCGGGAGGTGTAAACGTATCCTTGTCTTTCTTACACGAAGAAATCGTTGCAGACAGAATAGCCACCACCAGCACGCTGAAAATGCCCCTTTGCATGCATCAAAGATACGTTTGGTTGGGCCCCTTTACTCGGAAACAGGAACGATTTGTATCAACAGGTTTTCCTCAGTTACAGAAGAGCGTGAGACGGATTGGCAAGTGGTCGGAATAGCCGCCATAATAGTTCGGGCCACCGTACGTTTTGCTGGGCGATGGAGAACCTTCTTCCGGGAAATACATCATCCAATCTTCCTTGAAAATGGTGGCCGAAGAATCTGATGTGGCACAACCTTCTGCACTGTAAAGCAATCCGTCTGAAACAATAAATTGATCAAGCATGCCCCATTCGCCACGGTAGTTGTAGGTGCCTAAACCGCCTGCGTGAAATTGATAGGTGAGATTGGTAAGGCGTTGATTGGCACCAGGCTCACAATTCATCACTTCCGTCATCGATCTATTGTTTGGGTAGTCGTTGAAATCGCCCATGGCTATGATCTTGGCTTGCATATCGCGGAGCAAAATGGAATCGATCTTTGTGCGGAGAACTGATGCAGCTTTCAGTCGTTTGGGTTCACTTTGCTCCTGACCGCCACGTCTTGATGGCCAGTGATTTACAAAGAAGTGAAGCGTATCTCCACACGAAAGCAATTTAGCGTAGAGAATATCTCTTGTGGTTGTCTCAGGTTCGAAAGGAAAAGAATAGCGGATCTTCTCATGATACAATTCGCTAAGCAATTCTGAATTATACGCCAAGGCCACATCAATGCCGCGAGCATCTGGGCTGTCTTCATGTATTATCTTGAACTTGCCTTTGCCCAGAGAATCTGTTCGGAAAAGGTCTTCCACCACCTGTCGGTTCTCTACTTCGCATACGCCCACTACTTCAGGTAGGTCGTCTTCAGATATTTCGGTTAGCACCTTGGCAAGGTCAGCCAATTTCTTGTTGTACCGTTCTTGCGTCCAGTCCTTGGCGCTGTCGGGAAGAAATTCATCATCCCAAACCGTAGGGTCTTCAATGGTGTCAAAAAGGTTTTCCACGTTATAGAAGACCACTTCAATGTTCTTTTTGGAGTGCGATTTTCGGTTGAAGATCACGAAGAAAACAACAAGAACAACTACCAGAATGGCAGCGGGGGCGGCAAATTTTTTCATGCTCCAAATGTAGAAAGTTGATGTTTCCAGAATTTGATGAAATCGTTTTGGCACGTCAATTGGTTCTGAGTGAGTGAACCTTTAAAAATCATAGTCATGAAAACGTTTACAACAACATTAGCGCTGGTCCTAACAGCAACCGTTATGATGGCGTTTCCTAACGGATCTCAGTTGACCGTTGAGGTTTTGGGACACCGTCCGAATTCACTAATTGTGATCAATGGACAGAAGTACAGTTCACTTCAGAACGTGGTTAACCTTGATGGACTGATGCCCGGAAATTACCCTGTGCAAATTCTGCGTCCGACCCACTGGGGAGATCAGGGAGTGGTTTTTAATGGAACTATACAAGTGCCAGGTCGCTCCAGTGTTCATGCCGTAATTGCCCGAAACAGAATGACTGTTGATGCGGTTCCATTGGCGCATCAGCATGGTGGCAACTACTGGGATGGAAATGGTCAGAGCCAGGGCACAACGCACATCCCAAGCCCAAATGGAAACGGTGGTTTTGTGAGTACACTTCCGCATCATCAACCAGTTGTTCAGCCGGTTGTTTGCCCGCCAGCGTACATCGGTATGCATCCAGAAGCGTTTGTTGGCGCACTTGAAAGCATCAAGGCCCAATGGTTCGATTCTGACCGGATTCGCGTTGCAAAGCAGATCATCAGAACAAATCCAATTTCTTCGCAGCAAATTGCAGAGATCATGCAGCTGATGAGTTTTGAATCGAGCAGATTGGAAATTGCCAAGTTCAGCTACCAGTTTGCCACTGACCGCGAGAATTTCTTCATAGTGAACGATGTGTTCTGGTTTTCAAGCAGTGTGAGGGAACTTGACAGATTCATAAACCGATGCTGATCTCCCGTCATTTCGACCGTAGTGGAGAACTGTAACTCAGCGAAGCTAAATATAGATGTCTCGACTTCGTAAACTTCGCTCGACATGACGACCATATACCTCAGAAATCCCGGCCTCGGTCGGGATTTTTCTTGTAGGTGATCACCTTGTCGCTCTTATTCTTGCTCAGGTAATTTCGGATTATGGTTCTGGTATCCGGTGTGTCCTTTTGTTCTCTGATGTGGGCAATTACATCTTCTAAAGAGCCATTGGCATTCTCTTTTGGAATGAAGCCGTAGCCAATGTACCTGCCATCTTCAATTTGTACCAACGAATATTCATCCGAATTGCGGCCTTCGCCAATGACCAAGGTGTTGTCAATGGTCATTCCAAATGCACTTTTGGCCTTGTTTGCGCGCTGATTGTAATCCTCTGGTGGTTCAAACCCCATGGCTGTACCACGGCAATTCTTGATCTGATAATGAAAGCAACGACCGTTCAGTTTATGTAGCCCCATTAGGCACTGACACAATTCGTGCTTCTTGGCTTGGCGAAGTAGCAGACGCTTCCCTTCGTGATAGTTCCTTATCTCAACCAGCGGTGCATTTTCCTCCTTGCTATTTCGTTTGATGGAAAAACTGAGGTATCCATCCGTGTTTTCCGATTCATAGATTCCGTACCGAAAAACCACCTTTTTCTGCGCATGATTTATGGGTGGTTGCAGTTCTTTTATTTCCTGCGATTCAAGTAATAGTGCCACCAGTTCGCTTCCCGTTTCTTCGTAAGAAATGGAATGGACATTCTTCCAAAGTTCAGCCCATTTCTTTTTCTCCTTGGGATGAAAATGACTCAATACGCGCTTTTTGATGTTGATGCTTTTTCCCACATAAAGAATCTGGTCATCTCCATCGTAGAAATAGTAAACACCTGCCACTGTGGGCAGACCGTCCAGTTCAGATGCAGGTAGATTGGGCGGAATCCGCACATCGGGCATATCAGGTTTTATCCGACTGAATACTGTGGTCGGGTCTTTTTTGAAAAGCCGTTCGAAAAGAATGGCTGTTGCAGCCGTATCATCAAGCGCGCGGTGATGGCTATCCATTTCAATGCCCAACGTGGCGCATAGTTTTCCTAAACTGTAAGATGGTAATCCTGGAACAATCCTTCTACAGATGTCAATGGTGTCCAATGTTTCCCGTTTGAACTCCTGGCCAATAGCCGCGAATTCCTTCTTCAGAAAACCATAGTCGAATGAAACATTGTGAGCAACGAAGACGCGGTCTTTGGTCATTTCAAAGATCTGCTCTGCGAAGTCTTCGAATAGCGGAGCATCAGCCACCATTTGGTCGGTAATGCCCGTGAGCTTGACCACGTAGCGGTCAATTTTCCGTTGCGGATTCAGAAGGGTGGTAAAGCGGTCGATTTCTTTTTCACCATCGTGGATGATGATGGCAATCTCGGTGATCTTGCCATCATGTATGGTTCCAGTCGTTTCAATATCCACTATGGCGAATTGCGTCAGTGGCAGCGAAAGTTGGTCTTGACCGGATTTTGACATTGCTCCAAAAATATGGATTCGATATGCCTAAAACGTCCGCTACATTAACATGTTTTCATTCGCCTTAGAAAGCCGAATTTCTACAACTGTAAAATCAACTTGACGGTAGTTGAATTCTCATTGGTGAGAAGCCTGAGAAAATAAACCTGTTCAGGTAGCTTTAAGGAGTTTAGGTCAATCTGCTTTTCGCCACTTCCATTGGCAAGCATTCTACCGGTTGCATCAAACAATTGCCACTTCAGGTTTTCAATCTGCGGTAGGTTTACGATACCTGTTGTTGGGTTGGGATAAACAGCTTGGCGCATGAGCTCTTCTACATCGGTGGCAATGTCAATGAACTGCTGGCCATCGGAGGTTTCCGTTTCTTCCAATCCTGCCCCATTAATCGCCTTCACGGTGGTGTAATACCACTGGTTTGGTGTTAACGCGTAAGGAATATTGATGGAAGTGTTCAAACCTTCGTTGCTCCAATTGTATATGTTCGTTCCGCCAGCAAAATCACCGATGGCTACTTCATAATGGTCAATTCCAGAATTGGAGTCCGTGGCCGCTGACCAGTTGGCAAAAAGCTGTGTGCCATCATTCGTTACATCAATATCTGATGAAGTTCCGTCTTCAACACCATTCAAAACGGGCGGTGTCCAATCCACATTCACTTGAATCACATCTTCGGTGGAGAGATTTCCTGCGTTGTCGAAAATGTAGGTTCTCACCTCGCAAGAAGGTGTGCTTGGGTTTGGGTTCTGGTAGCGGACCTCATCGTTTGCAGTTCCCATTGTTATCAGTTGGGCACCAATTCGATTCTTGTAAACGCGAATGTCATCAAACTCAGCCGTGCAGTTTCCTGTTCGGAGCGAAATGCTGTTGCCACTTGTCAACGGACTTGGGTCGGTCCATTCGCTCGCCAAAACATCATCTACATAAACGCGGATATTCCCGTTAAAATGGTTGCAAACAATCTTCACATCGTACCAAATGTTGGCGTCAACCGTGAGGTCATCATCGGTTTCCAATTCCCAAACATCGTTGGTTACCTTATATATCTGAACCTTGTCGTTGTCGGCACGCAGATAAACGAAGTAGGAATTGCCTCGATTAGAGAGGGTGGCGTCCGAACACATGAAGTGTATGCCAGCCCTTCGGTTGGTGCCCGCTCCGCCCAACTTCATATTAAAGGTGTACATGTAATTGTTGAACTGAACCTGCTCAACTGGAATGTGAAGGTTGGTGTTCGATTCGTTTTCGTCCGACTGAGCGGCCGTTCCGTTGTTGATGCCCCAACTGCCAACTTCGTTTGTCCAGTTCGGCAATGCGGGATTGAAATAATCATATAGGTATCCGTGATCGGCATTGGCACTCCAGCGCGAACCATCGAAATCCAAAACCTGAGAGAAGCGTTCGTCTTGATTCACTTCACTGCCTCCCAGATTGTCATTCTCAGAATAAAACGCATAGAAGTTCTGGGTTTCCCAGTTGTTGGTATTCACCGAAACCGTGGGGGCAATATTGTCTGCACCATTCGATTCCCACGTTGCTGCCCAACCGGTTTCTGCGGTTCCGCAGTCGCTTCTGAACTCAAATAGCAGTGTTCCGTTGGTGGAAGTAACCGTTCCAGGATTGTTTGTCCCGGTATAAATGCCGATCAGCGGAGAGAATACATCCGTGCCATCATATACATGTAGGTAGTCCCAATCGTTTTCCAGATTGAATTCTTGAAATGTTACTGAAACGGAACTGGCACCAGTTGGAGCAATTAACGTCAGCGTTCGTTCATCACTATTATATACGCCTATTTGGCCACCACTATCGTAGAAGTTTCCAGTGGCATCCGTTAACGTTGTTGTTGGCGTATTCTGATTGATGAGTTTGTAGAAGTAATCCCAATCCCAATATTGACCAGGATCGGTATGGGTCTGATTGGGGAAATGCTGATGTCCTTTAATACGGACACACGACCCAGGAATATTTGATGCGTTGTAGTTGGTGGTAGCCGCCCATGGAAAATACGCAGTTCGCAGTGGGCTGATTCCGTACCCGCTATTGGTGATGTCGTAACAGAGGGCTGCTGTGGTTGAATACATCGGAAGCGTGTAGTTGTTCGGATCACTTACGTATCCATCGTGCTCAATTCCGATTGTATATGGGTTTTCGGTCCCTACGTGCCAGCCCTTGTCTGCTTCGCAGAGCATTTGAGTTATTTGCCCCGTACTACTTACCACATAATGGTATGAGACGTTTGCTGATGGATTTTGTGCCCAAGAAATCGCTCCTGCATAGCTTCCCTGAATCGTATGCACGGTTACCGCACTTACCGCTGTACCACCTCGCGAACTGTAGTTGGTGCTGTGCGCTTGAACGTACGTATCGGCCGCATAATCATAGCATGGCGCAATGCCACCGCCCGCTCTGTAGGTCTCACCACTTTCACCATATATATGTTCGCCATTCATCAGAATTCGTTTGGAAGCAACTACAGGCAGATTCGCCCCAAACACTTCTTCAAGGTCCAACCGTAGTGTCTCATATCCGAACCGCGACATGAACTCGTCATTGTTAAGAAGCGATAGGATTTCGAAAAGTTGAATCTCCAAAGCAAATGTTTGCGCATCCGTTTCGTGTGGAAGTTCTGAAAGGTGCATAAGCCGTTGGGCCAGGCCTTCAGCATTCCAATCATCGACAGGTACTGCCGATAAAGCATCAGCATATGATAGTATATGAATAGCAGGATTTGATTTGACCTCTTCTAACGCATTACCAGACAGGTCAGAAACCAATTCTAATGTGTTGGCGAAATATCCTTTGCCGTCTTCTACCAGCCCGAAAACGCCAAAGCTTGTTGGTATACCAAAACAACTTTCCAATTCATTCTCATCCAAAAAGCGAAAGTTGCTCCTATTGTAAGCAACGGCTTCTAGTAATCCAGTTGGAATTTCTGGATGACTTGTATAAGCCTCCGCAAAGTATTCCGCGTAATTATTGGAGAAATCTCGGAGCTGAGCGGTTGCGCTCATCGAAACCAAGCATATAATAAGGGTTGTAAGCCATCGATTCATACTTCGAATGTAGAAAGGAAATTCTGTGAGTAAAATGAATTGGCTGACCAAAAGATCATCATCGCTAAGTTTGTTGCAAAGACATCGAAATGAATGTGATTGTAACAGGAGCCAGCGCTGGCGTTGGGTATGAATTGGTGAAAAAACTGATCTTGGATGACCGAGTGCAGAAGGTGATAGGTATTGCAAGGAGAGTCGAAAAGCTTGAAGAATTGGCGGGATTTGCCGCTTCGCAGGGCAAAGGATGGAAGTATATTCCCATTGCA
>JACJZP010000015.1:52500-77205 GCA_020635535.1 Flavobacteriales bacterium
CGCTTGGCAACCGTACGTAGAGTGTAATAGCATAAGGGCGCTTGACTGTGAGACCTACAAGTCGAGCAGGTACGAAAGTAGGATATAGTGATCCGGTGGTTCCGCATGGAAGGGCCATCGCTCAAAGGATAAAAGGTACGCCGGGGATAACAGGCTGATCTCCCCCAAGAGCTCATATCGACGGGGAGGTTTGGCACCTCGATGTCGGCTCGTCACATCCTGGGGCTGGAGCAGGTCCCAAGGGTTGGGCTGTTCGCCCATTAAAGTGGCACGCGAGCTGGGTTCAGAACGTCGTGAGACAGTTCGGTCTCTATCTGTTGTGGGCGTTAGAAATTTGAGAGGACCTGTCTTTAGTACGAGAGGACCGAGATGGACAGACCTCTAGTGTACCTGTTGTGGCGCCAGCTGCATCGCAGGGTAGCTATGTCTGGATGAGATAAGCGCTGAAAGCATCTAAGCACGAAACTCGCCTCAAGATCAGATTTCTTTTAAGGGTCGTTATAGACGATGACGTTGATAGGTTGCAGGTGTAAAGGCAGTAATGTCAAAGCCGAGCAATACTAATTACCCGTAAGCTTTTACAAACCGTTGTGATTCATAATCATCAATTATTTTCTTCCTCCATTGTCAAAATCAACTTCGGTTGATTTAAGGTTTTAAGGTGACTATTGCGGTGGGGTTCACCTCTTCCCATTCCGAACAGAGAAGTTAAGCTCACCAGCGCAGATGGTACTACAGTAACATGTGGGAGAGTATGTCGTTGCCTTAATTTATTTTAACCCCGGCTAATAATTTTAGTCGGGGTTTTTTGTTTTATATACTTTCTGACAACTGTGTCATTTTCTGAAAGAAAGACGTTCAGATTCGTTTCGCTACTGGCTTTAATGCTGGTTGCTATCGATGGGTTTTCGCAAGGTAAACTGGTCGATAAATTTCATATTGACTCGCTGTTTCCTTCGAATGTTTCGGACACGCTGAACGTGGAGGAGTTTTCTTTTTCGGACTGGGTTTACGGAGGAGAAGGAAGGTATCTTCTTAATGAGGTTCACAATACCCATAACTATCATCCTCTTTACAAAAACTCTCAGGTTAGGAATGACCTCGGGAATATCGGTTCTGCTGAGCACTTGGTGCTTTTTGAAATGGACAGAACCTTTGGATTTCATTTCAGGAACAGTAGAAGAACATTTTGGAAGTCGATTGACCGAAGACAGTTGCTTATATCTGAACGAATGTTTTCAAATGTTCAGTATTCGAATGGTCAGAACAGAGAGAATTATCTGGTAGCCAATTTTACGAGGAGTTTTGGTAAACTTTTAGACTTGGGCTTCACGTTCAATAGAATCAATTCGCTTGGGTTTTATAGTAGACAGAAGAATACGGTAACGGATATGTCTGTATTCTCTACATTTCACTCAAACGATGATAGATATCGGGCGGCATTAATTTTTGACTACTCAAATTTGAAGGTAGAAGAGAACGGAGGCATTGCCAACGATTCTGTTTTTGAAAACAACATCACCTCTGGAAGGGATTTCATAACGGTAAATCTTCCTCAGTCGAGTAATCATTGGAAGGGGTTTGATATTGGTTTAGAGCAACGGTTTATTTTGACCAAACCGGATTCAATTTCGAAGGTCAAATCGTTGAGACCTGCCATCTCTCATTCGTTTTCAGTGGAACGGCATAGCATGGTATATCGAAATGTTCCTGATACTTCTTCCTCATTTTATGAGATGATCTATTCTGATACGAGTACTACGTATGATTCTACCAATTTGCTGGGTGTGACGAATACTTTGCGTTTTGAACTGTTGAAGCCTGACTCGGTGAAGTATCGAATTATCAATAGGTTGGCGGTAGGTGCAACCCATTCGTATTATAGGGTTTCTTACGATTCAGTTTTTGTGGAGAATATCCATAATGTGTCGGTGTTGGGAAATGTGAATGGGAATCTATTCGGTGAAGTGGATTGGAAAGCGAATGGAAGTTTTATGGTTTACGGTTACAATATCTGGGATCTGAAGATTGATGGTCAGTTTGATTATCGGGTTGGTGGGTCTCATTTTTCTGCTTTTGTTGACTACAATCTTTTTCGGCCGGATTACATATCAGACAGGTATGTGAGCAATCATTTTGTGTGGGACAATGACTGGGTGCAGACGCAGCATTTGAAGACCGGGTTGGTGTATGAGCAGCGGAAATTGCGTTTCAAGGGTACGTTTACTTACCATATTCTTGACAATCTGGTGGTTTACGGAACTGACCGATTGCCTTACCAGAGTGTTGCTGTGAATCAGATAATGGTGCTGCGATTACAGGAGCATTTTAGAATGCGGTGGTTTCATTTGGCTTTGGATGGTGCGGTACAGTGGCGGTTGACGGGGGATGATATTCGTCTTCCGATCGCGTTGGGACGTGGTATGTTCTATTACCAGAATGACCTGTTTAAGAAAAAGTTGAGGTTACAGGTTGGCGTGGAGGCCAGCTATTCTATGAGTTATTATGCGAATGCCTATAACCCAGCCTTGTCTGAGTTCAACCTCCAGAATTCTAAACAGGTGGGCAATTACCCTTTCCTGGATGTTTTCTTAAATCTAAGGGTCAAGAAGTTCCGCGCATTCGTTCAATTCACCCACATCAATTCTGGTTGGTTGGGTTACCGTTATTATCATGTTCCAGGGTACCCAGTGAATGACTTCGCGTGGCATTTTGGAGTTAATTGGGCATTCTTGGATTGATCAACCCTCAACCTCAATTCTTCCTCGCGAGAGAATCTAAGTCTTCTGCTTCTTCTTCTTGGCCGCTGGAAAAAGAATATTGTTCAGTATGAGTCTATAGCCAGGTGAGTTAGGATGTAAATTAAGATCCGTTGGCGGATCATAAACAAAGTGTTGATAATCTTCGGGGTCATGACCGCCATAGAATGTCCACTGACCTTTTCCCAATGTTCCATGAATGTATCGGGCTTCTTGCAGGCTTTTGTTTTCGCCCATTATGAGTACGTCTGAACGGATATGCTGCTTTCGGAAAGCGGTGGTCTGCCCCATGAAGCCTTTGATGATCTGCTCGTGATTCTGGCAGAGCATGGTTGGAACGGGGTCCCACTTTGCCGAGAATTCGAAGAGGCTGAAGAAATCCGTTGTCTGAGTCACCTTTCCCTGCCTGTAATTGGTGGCATCGATATTCGAGAATTCGTACTCACTTGGGTTTGTTGAAAGACGGAAGTTCTCGAATGCAACGCAGTTGCCGAAGTCCAACTTGTTGTTATAATCTGGAGTTGAACCATCTCCATCAAACATCTCTTCGCAGATGTCCAGCTGATGGGCTGCCAACGCGATGTCGTAGGAATCTGTACCTGAGCACATGGCAAACAGAAAACCACCACCAATGGTGTATTCTTTGATCTTATTGGCAACGGCAAGTTTCAGTTCAGAAACCTTATTAAACCCATTCTTACGTGCCATTTCTTCCGACACACGAACTTGTTCCTGATACCAAGGAGTATTGCGGTAACTGTTCCAGAATCTACCGTACTGACCGGTAAAGTCCTCATGATGAAGATGAAGCCAGTCATATAGCAGAAGTTTACCGTCCAATACCTCTTGATCATAAACCACTTCGTAGGGCACCTCTGCATAGGTTAATACAAGTGTAACGGCATCGTCCCACGGCTGCTTGTTCTTGGGACTGTATACCGCAATTTTTGGAACCTTTTCGAGTTTGGCAACATCCATATTGGCCTCTGGGTCTGCTATTTCCTGCAGTATGGCGGTTGATTGCGCATCTGCAATGATGTCATAACTCACGCCTCTTATCCTGCATTCAGATTCAATCGGTTCTGCATATTTACACATGAAGCTACCCCCACGATAATTGAGCAGCCAATCGACCTCAACTTCAGCCTGTAAAATCCAATAGGCAATTCCGTAAGCTTTGAGGTGATTTTTCTGTGCATCATCCATTGGAATGAGGATGTAAGCAGCCATAAGCTGGCCACTCAAAAACAGAAAAAATGCTGTTACCGCAATAGATTTAAAAAACCGATTCGTCATCATCTTCCAGATCATCAAGATCGTCCATTCTCGACATTTTGGTCATTACACTCGGGTTCGGGTTTTCGAACTGAGTAGACATTGGCATCATGCCTCCAGCAATGCTGAACTCAGGGTCGTCATAGTTTGTGAACTTGGCCAAGCTGTTAACGAAACGCAGAGGAACGGTTCCTGTTGCACCACTTCGATGTTTTGCAACAATTAATTCCGTGAGACCCTCTGTGGGAAGATTTGTTTCTTCGGAAGTCTCGATACCGTAGTACTCTGGTCGGTAGAGGAACATGACCATGTCAGCATCCTGCTCAATGGCACCGGATTCTCTAAGGTCGGAAAGCATTGGGCGTTTGGTTCCACCACGGGTTTCAACCGCACGGCTCAACTGAGAAAGTGCAATTACCGGAACTGAAAGTTCCTTGGCCAATGCTTTCAATGAACGTGATATGGTGCTTATCTCCTGCTCACGGTTTCCACCTTTTTGATTGCCTCCTGCCGTCATCAGCTGCAAGTAGTCGATTATGATGATCTGAATGTCATGTTGTGCTTTGAGTCTGCGGCATTTTGCGCGAAGCTCAAAAACAGAAAGAGCAGGTGTATCATCAATATAGATCGGAGCCTCTCCCAATTGTTTCAGCGATGCATGCATGTGCTCCCAATCGTTCTTGTCAAGGCTACCTTTTTTCAGTTTCTCACCAGGAATACCCGATTCGCTTGAGATCAAACGATTGACCAACTGAACCGAAGCCATCTCAAGCGAGAAGAAGGCAACGGGTTTTTTGAATTCTACGGCAATGTTTCTGGTCATGGATAGCACGAAAGCTGTTTTACCCATGGCAGGGCGAGCTGCAATGATCAACAGATCAGACTTCTGCCAGCCATTGGTCATTTTATCAAGCTCATTAAAGCCCGTGGCAACACCTGTAATACCACCATCTTTGCTTGCAGCTTCTTCCACTTGTTCGAGCGCTTGCTTAACCAGCGTGCTCATGGTATCGTAGCTCTTTCTGAGGTTTCCTTCAGCTACTGCGAAAAGGTTGGATTCTGCTTTATCCAATAGATCTAGGACATCTGTAGTGTCCTCAAACGCTTCATGATATGTTTCTCCAGATACTCGGATCAACTCACGCTGAATGAACTTCTGAGCAATGATACGAGCATGGAATTCGGCATTGGCAGAAGACGCAACACGATCCGTAAGTTGACTTACATAATATGGCCCTCCAACAAGTTCAAGGCTTCCTTGTTTCTTAAGCCAGCTGGTAACCGTCAGAATATCAATCGGTTCGCTCTTACTGAACAGGTCTGTAATGGCTTCGAAAATCTTCTGGTGCTCAATTTTGTAGAAGCTCTCCGGTTTTAGGATTTCCACCACGTCATTCAAAGCCTCGCTTTCCAGCATCAATGCTCCAAGAACGGCCTCTTCCAGATCGGTGGCATTTGGTGGTACCTTACCATGTTCCAACCCAACAGTAGGTTGTGTGTAGGTTGCTGGTGTTCTTCTTCTCGTTCTTGTTTCTTGCGCCATCAATAGTTTCCGTTGCTGTTTATTAGTGTGTTATTGATTCAGATCATCTCTGATCAGTTTCCTTTCCTTGATCTGATGTTTTGCGGTCCAAATGACAGTAAAGAGTGTGGAGCCTAAAATCAGTCCAAGAAGCACAAACAGTAAAATTCGACCTTTACGTTTTTTGGAGCTGTCTTTTCGTTTGTAATCAGAGAACCGATTCTGATTTCTTACCCGAGTTCTATATCTGATTTTTACTTTCTGCCTTTTTCTGCCGCTTTTTTCAGGGTTGCTGTTGTTTTCTGAACCCGCCATTTCATCCATGCCTCTACCATCTTGCATCACGTTACAAATTAACGGTTTTGGCGATGGGATTCAAGGAAGTAATTACCAAGTTTCGGTTGTTGAACATTCGTTGATACGGAGTGGATAACTTTAGGGAGTGAAACTTGATAGACACATCATAGTTGTTTCAGCACTGATAGCATGTCTTTTCATTGGTGCTTGTAAGAAAGCGGATGAAGTTTCCCCGTACATAAGCATCAGCAGTCCGGCCGAAGCAACACTTTTCAATGTTTTTGACACTGTTCATGTGTCATTCGAGATTTCGGATGAAACGAATTTACAGGGCGCAACTGTAGAGTTGGTCAATCAGAACTTTGTAGCGGTTACGCCAAAGATTGGTATCCAGAATTATATTGGTTCGGTTGAATTGGTGATCAATGATAAGCTGCTCGAAACAGGAGATTATTACGTGCTGATCACGGCCAACGATGGAACCAATGAGGCTCGTGAGTACCGAAAAATCAGAATTGCGGCAATTCCGAAAGCGAGAAGAGGTATTTATGTGGCTACCACAAATGGCTCGTTGCAAGACAACGTGTGGAAGGTGGATTCTCTGATGCAACATTTCCAGTCAATGATACAGCCAGGTCAAGATGTCTTGAAACTCCGAGTAAATAGCATGTTCGATAAGCTTACACTGGCCGGCAACCTCAGTACAGGCTTGAAAACATATGACCTCAAGTCTGGAACTTTGGATTGGTCCGACAATGTTTTCAACGTATCGCACACCGAGCGGTTTGAAGACCTTCATTATTACGAGAGTACAGTTTATGTGACCATTTATGATCGGGAGCTACGCGGGTACACGCTTTCTGGCGCGCTGAGTTTGAAACTGCCAACCGGTAGTTATCGACCAGAGCTGGTCTATCGAATTGGTACTTACCTATTGGTGGAAATGAATTTGGTGGGAGACGATAGACATATTCTGAACGTATATCACGCCACTACCAATGGGTTACTTTGGCAGCAGGAGTTTCCAATGGACATCGTATCTATTGCTGCTTTGCAAAATGATGAAGTACTGGTATTTGGCAACGATGGCAATCAGGCCCGAGTATTTCATTTCGATATTGGGGAAAATGGTTGGTGGGAACCGCGGCAACTTCCTTCAGGGAAGATTTTTGATGTAGTACCGCTGGAAGGGAACTCGTTCGCGATTTCTCATGAAGATGGAATTTACGCCTATACGTATTCACCCAATTACCTAAATCTGATCAAGACCGGAGCAGTATATCAAGACCTGAGCTTTGATGAAGACCATGGAACTCTTCTGGCGGCAACAGGAAATCTGTTGGAGGAAATGACTTTGAACGGCCAGACGATAAATCAGATATCGGTGAGCGATTCCATTGTTAGTTTCGACATCCATTACACACGATGAGCAGGGAAAGGGAAGCTATTGTATTGGCAGCAGAAACTATCAGGAACGACTTTGATGCGTTTCATGTAGAGTTCAAGCAGTTGACCAGAAAGGCTGCTGACATTTTCAATAGGCGGGCGTGGAAAGAAGGTCAGCAATTGGCAATGACACGCCTGGATCTGTATCGTCATTATGTTTCTAAAACGGAAGAATCTATAAGGAGCATTCTGAAAGATGGTTTGGAGAAGCGCAAGACGTGGAAGATGCTTAAGCCTGAATTCGCTCACCTGATCGATCAAAGACGCGATGGTCCCATTGTAGAAAGCTACTTCAATTCGGTACTCAGAAAGCTGTTCATCAAAGAAGGAATTGATGAAGAGATCGAGTTCATTGATTTTGAAAGACGCGTTATCCAGACCAATCCTGAGGAACCGATATACAAACGATTCTATTTGGGCAATGACGATCTGGAAACCATTTGGAATCGGATTATCCGTTCATACGGGTTCCAGTTCAAATTCAAACATCTTGAAGAGGACATAGGGCGCATTTCAACGGCCATCCGCCAAAAGGTGCAGGATACCTTCGGTAGAGTAGAAGAGGTAGACCAACTGGACATGATCCGCTCAGTGTTCTATCGCAATAAAGGCGCATACCTCGTGGGTAAGATCACAAAGGGAAACATTCAGATTCCTATCGTTATACCTCTTGTGCATTTTCCAGACGGAGTGCAGATAGACAGTGTGCTGTTCAGTAAAAATGACATTGCCATTGTGTTCAGTTTTTCCAGAAGTTACTTTCTGGTAGATTCAGAAAACCCGGTCGATCTCATCTACTTCTTGCGGCCTTTGATGCGACATAAGAACATGTCTGAACTGTACGCCAGCATTGGATACAACAGACACGCCAAAACTGTTCTTATCAAAGAGATCTATCGACATTTGGAATACTCTGACGATAGATTTGTGCCTGCGCCTGGTATTAAGGGAATGGTAATGGTGGTGTTCACCTTACCGGGATTCAATGTCGTTTTCAAGGTTATCCGAGATAAATTCGGCCCTACCAAGAACTTCGGACGACAACATGTGATTGACTGCTACCGCTTGGTATTCATGCACGACCGTGTTGGCCGATTGGCAGATGCAATGGAGTATGAGTATTTGGAGTTTGACCGGAAGAGATTTTCAGATGAGGCGCTGGAAGAACTACTTACCCATTGTTCAGAAACCTGCCATGTGGAAGGAGACAAGGTTATGATCAAACATCTGTTCACCGAACGTAAGCTTACACCGCTCAATATTTATCTTGAAATGGTTGATGAGCAGAGGGGCAAGGCCGCAGTGGTGGATTACGGAAGTGCCGTGAAAGAGCTCGCAGCCGCAAATATTTTCCCTGGCGATCTTCTGCTCAAGAACTTCGGAGTTACCCGTCACGGTAGAGTTATATTCTATGATTATGACGAATTGTGTTTTCTGGATCAGGTCAACTTCCGTAAAATCCCGCCACCAAGAAATCCGGAACAGATGTATTCTGGCGAGGCATGGTATTCAGCAGCTGAGAACGATGTTTTTCCAGAGGAGTTCAACGCCTTTATGGTGCCGCGTGGCCCTTTGAAGGATACATTCATGGAATACCATGCAGACCTCTTTGATGTAAAGTTCTGGAAAGACATGCAAGAGCTGCACAAAAACGGACAAATGGCCGATTTCTTTCCTTATAAAAGAGGAAAGGTTAAACTCGGTTTCAGTTTGCAGTAAAAGAAAAGCCCCGCTATTGGCGGGGCTTTCTTACTACCATTGGGCTTTCGCCTTCTTGTTCAATTACATGTTGGCAATGATCTCATCACCAAACTCGGAACACTTGAGAAGTGTTGCCCCATCCATCAAGCGCTCAAAATCATAAGTAACGCGCTTTTTAGCAATAGCATTTTCAATGCCTTTGTAGATGAGGTTAGAAGCCTCTACCCAACCAAGATGCTCAAGCATCATGCAACCAGAAAGGATCACTGAACTCGGGTTCACTTTATCCTGTCCAGCATATTTAGGCGCTGTTCCATGAGTTGCCTCGAAAATCGCATGACCGCTGATATAGTTGATGTTTGCACCAGGCGCAATTCCAATTCCACCAACCGCTGCGGCCAATGCATCAGATACATAGTCACCGTTCAAGTTCATGGTAGCAATCACATCATATTCCTTCGGGCGGAGTTGGATTTGCTGAAGGAACGCATCGGCAATACTGTCTTTAACCAGCACTTTTCCGGCTTTCATTGCCTCATCTTGCTGTCGATTGGCCTCATCAACGCCTTTTTCGTCAACAATTCTGTCGTATTGTGCCCAAGTGAAGCACTTGTCGCCATACTCTCGCTCACACAGCTCGTATCCCCATTTTTTGAAGCCGCCTTCGGTGAACTTCATGATGTTCCCCTTGTGGACGATTGTCAATGATGGTTTCTTGTGCTGAATGGCATACTCAATGGCAGAACGAACCAATCGCTCGGTTCCTTCAATAGAAATCGGTTTGATGCCGATAGAAGAAGTTTCTGGGAAACGGATCTTCTTGATTCCCATTTCATTCTGGATGAAATTGACCACTTTCTTGGCTTCAGGAGTTCCAGCTTCCCATTCAATACCTGCGTAAATGTCTTCGGTGTTTTCACGGAAGATCACCATATCCACATATTCTGGGTGTTTCATTGGCGATGGAACGCCCTCAAACCAACGCACAGGTCGCACGCATGCGTACAGATCCAACTGTTGACGAAGTGCCACGTTCAATGAACGGATTCCACCACCAACTGGTGTGGTCAACGGACCTTTTATTGCTATGAGATATTCGCTGATGACATCAAGCGTTTCCTGAGGAAGCCACTCCCCAGTGGCATTGAATGCCTTTTCTCCGGCAAGCACCTCTTTCCAAACAATGCTTTTCTCGCCATTGTATGCTTTTGTAACGGCAGCTTGCAAAACTCTGCTGGCCGCAGCCCAGATATCCGGGCCAATTCCATCTCCTTCAATGAAGGGAATGATAGGGTCGTTAGGTACGTTAAGCTTGCCGTTGGTAACTGTAATTTTATTTCCTGACATGGTAATGTTCTTTTAGAGCGGGCGTAAATTTATACATATAAGTAGAAGGGCTTCAATTGGTGAGAAAGCCTTGGCAAAAACAGGATGAAATAGAATGATTTTCGGTTAGAAATCGAGGTCGAGCCCCAACTGTTCGCGCAGCAGTTCCAAATTCGGATTCTCTTGCACCAATTGATGATAAACTTCTTTGGGCGTGTATGCCTTTTTGTGCACAATGACCTCTTTCACAGGTGTTTCCAACTGAATGGAAAAATTGTTCAGGTCCTTACGGATGGCCTCCACAAGCACCGATCGGGTTTCTTGCAATTGCTCCAACTGATGCGCCCCATCCAACTCAAGTTCAATGGTGTGGTCTTCTTTAAGCTTTGGCGGATTTTTGGTCAATGAGCTCAGAATGCTCGGCTTTCCACGGAAAAGAAGGTTAACACGGTCGTTCCAGATCTTCTGCATTTCAGACTCTGTGAATCCATCTTTTGGCAGATCTTCAGGGTTTACGATCTCTTCCTCAACAGGCAGATGAGCCTCGCTGATTCGAACACCGGTTCCTCTTATCCTTCTGCGGCTTTTTAGCGATATGGTTTTAGAAACCTGCGCGATTTCTGCGGAATTTACTTCCTCCTTTTGTTCCTCTGCTGAAGCTGTATCCGCTACATCATCTTCTTCTCTTGGAATTTCGTTGCTGACTTCCGATTGGGGAGTTTCAACCTTTATTACAGGAGTGTAGTCTTGAACCGAAAGTGCAATAGGTTCGCTGGGAGTTTGCTCAAGTGCTGGTGTTTCGACTTTGGGTGTTGCCTCAGCTAAGGACTTTTTTTTTTCAGGCGCAGCGGGCGCAGCACCTTCCGGAACCTTGTGCAAAGCGCACATTTTCATAAGTGCAAGTTCCACTGTAAGCCGCTGATTCTTGCTGCTCTTGTACTGCACATCGCACTCGTTCATAATGCGCAAGCCTTTCAACAGATTCAGTGGCGCACAGCGTTGTGCCTGTTCCAGATATTTCTGTTGGATCTTCTCAGAAACTTCCAACAACTGAACCGTGGAAGCATCCTTACACATTAACAGGTTGCGGAAATGCGATGCCAATCCGTTTATGAATTCATGACCGTTGAAACCGCGTTCCAACACCTCGTTGAACAGGAGCATAGAACCGGCAATGTCACCTTGCAGCGTCAGATCTGTAGCACGGAAATAATAATCGTAATCAAGGATGTTGAGGTTTTCAATAGCATCCTGATAGGTAACTGTATTTCCTGAGAAGGTGACCAAACGATCGAAGATGGAAAGCGCATCGCGCAACGCACCATCCGCTTTTTCAGCCACCACGTGCAGAGCTTCTTCCTCAGCGTCAACACCTTCTTTCTTGGCAATGTTTGCCAAGTGCGAAACCATGTCACTGACCATGATTCTTCGGAAATCGAATATCTGGCACCGCGAAAGAATGGTCGGGATGATCTTGTGCTTCTCGGTAGTGGCCAAGATGAAGATGGCGTGCGCAGGTGGTTCTTCCAGCGTTTTAAGGAACGCGTTGAAAGCCGCTTGGCTCAACATGTGAACCTCATCTATAATATACACCTTGAACTTGCCCTGCTGTGGTGAGAACCGCACCTGATCGATCAGGTTTCGGATATCGTCAACTGAGTTGTTAGAGGCCGCATCCAACTCGAAGATGTTGAATGAGAAATCCTCATTCGGGTCTAACTCGCCCTCAAACGTATCCTGATTGATGGCTTTGGCCAGAATTCGCGCACAGGTGGTTTTCCCCACGCCTCGCGGGCCGCAGAACAACAGGGCTTGTGCCAAATGATTGTTCTTGATGGCCTTTTGCAGCGTAGACGTAATGGCACCTTGGCCCACCACATCATCAAACGTGGTTGGTCTGTATTTCCGTGCCGAAACGATGTAATTGTCCATGCCGTTTTTGCGAACTTCAAAAGTAGTATTTCGTTCTGCGGCTGGTGGCAAAACTTATTCACGATCGTTGATAGGTGAGTGATTAGCGAGCAGCGAATTGTGACAAGCAAAGGTCATCTATAATTGATGATGGAACCTGTGAAGGTCAGAATCTGAACCCCGGGCAATAAAAACTAAAAAAATAGTTGAGTAACTAAATAATTAGTTATACATTTGGTGTATGAAAGATCTGACAAAGGCTGAAGAACAGGTGATGCAAGCGCTCTGGAAACTCGGAAAAGCATTCGTTAAAGATGTAATGGAAGAGTTCCCGGAGCCGAAACCTGCGTACAATACCATTAGTACCATTATCCGAATTCTTGAAAAGAAGGAGTTTGTGGGGCATAAGGCGTTCGGGAAAACGCATCAGTATTATCCGTTGGTGAGCAAAGAGGATTATTCCAAACACACTGCCGACCAGTTGGTAGACAACTATTTCGGTGGTTCATTTAAGAACTTGGTTTCCTTTTTCGTTAAGGACAATGAAATGACCGTGAAAGAAATGGATGAGCTGATGAAGGTGATTGAGGCTAAGAGAGAACAGAATGGATAGAGACGCGATGCATCGCGTCTGTGCTTTAACATAGTTGTCATGAACGAATTCTTAAGATTTCTGCTGATCAGCAACGTCTCTTTGCTGGTCATCTGGCTCAATTACAGACTGATATTGAGTGGGAATACATTCCATGGGCTGAACCGGGTTTATATGTTGGGTGGTTCGGTTCTTTCGTTGCTGATTCCTTTCCTGCCAGTAGGTCGGACAACTTCGGAAAAGTTCATCGGGATTGAATTACCTGTGGTGGAGGTAGGAAGTGGCGTGGTTCCAACCGAGATGCTGTCACTGCCCATTAATATGTATGCAATGTTTTACACAATGGGCGTGTTGGTGGCCTTGTGGTTTTTTGTCAGGTCTGTTTCCAGCCTGATTCAGCTTGTGAAGCAGTCAGAATCTGAAATTGTGATGGGTGAATTGGTGCTTCGTTCAGATAAAGCAGGACCCTTCTCATTCCTTTCCATCATTCATCTTCCCATAAAACTCACAGCTGGAAGTTTGGAAACCATACTGAAGCACGAATTGGCTCACGTCCGACTTGGGCATTCCTATGATGTGCTTTGGCTCAGCTTTCTGCGCATTCTGTTCTGGTTCAACCCGTTGTTGACCTACTATCTGCGTTCATTACAAGAAATCCACGAGTATCAGGCAGATGCTCTCACACATATATCCTCTACCAAGGAGCACTACGTTAAGGTTCAATTGGATCAACTGTTTCAGCTACCGTCAGAACTTTCATTTGCGAACAGTTTTTACAATTCCATTAACCTTAAAAAACGAGTAAACATGATCTATTCAGAAAGAACATCGAAGTGGGGAGCCATGCGCTATTTGGTTGCAGTTCCTTTGATTGCAACTATCGGCCTTTTGGCAGCCTGTACAGAAACGCCTGCAGATGCGGTTCAAACAGAAGTGGAACAGGTATTGAAGCAGGCCGAAGTAATGCCGGAATATCCGGGCGGAATGCAGGCCTTGATGACCTACATGGGTTCATCTATCAAGTATCCTGAAACTGCCGAGGCGGATGGCTTGGAAGGCAAGGTTTTCGTGCAATTTGTTGTCGATAAGAGCGGAAAGGTCGGTCAGGTTGAGGTGGTGAAAAGCGTGCGGGACGACCTTGATGCTGAAGCAATTCGGGTTATCTCCGAAATGCCAGATTGGACACCTGGGAAACAAGGCGGAAAAGCCGTTAATGTTCAGCTGGTGCTTCCGATTTCGTACAAGCTGAGCTGACCGAAAATTCTTTGGTAAGGATATGAATCCCATCTGCGTAAGCAGATGGGATTTTTATTTTTTCCTGTAAATCAGATAACTGAAATCCTTTTCATTCAGTATTTCGTTGGCAATGCGAAGCAGTTGCTCGGAAGTGAGTGCCTCAATCTTATCGGCAATTTCCTTCCAAGTTCTCACCTCATCAAAAGCAAGGATGCTTTTCCCAATTCCCAGCATTTGGCTTTGGTTGTTCTCTTGCCCGATGGCAACTTGACCAAGAATCTGCTGTTTGGCTTTGTGCAGTTGCAACGTTCCAAGTCCTTTTTCGCGAAGCAAACGGAGTTCCTTGTGGGTAAGGTCGATACACTTATTCAGGTAACGCTCGTCCATTCCGAGATAGATGGAGAACAGTCCCGTGTCGGAAAAAGACGAATAATTGGTCTCTACATTATATGTATAGCCGTGCCGTTCGCGAAGCGTCATGTGCAAACGCGCATTCATTCCAGGTCCGCCTAACAGATTTGAAAGCAGAAATAGCCCAATTCTGTCGTCATGATCAGAACGATACGCCTCCGTTCCCATCATCAGGTGTGTTTGGTAATTGGATTTTTCCAACTCAATCCGCTTCGGTTTGTAACCAGAGAACGATTTTCGCTCGTGACCAGCAACAGACTTGATGTCAGCGCTGAAATAGCGCTCCAACATCTTCTTGAGGTTTATCAGATTGATTCGTCCAACCGAGCTAATTACCATCTGATCGGTGCGATATCCACGATGCAAGAATTGCTTAACGGAATTTGCATTGAAACTATGGACGCTTTCGGGAGTTCCGAGCGTGTTTCTTCCCAACGGATGCCCATCGAAGATTAGCTCGTCAAATTCATCAAATATCATATCCGAAGGCGAATCCAAGTAGGAATTTATCTCGTCCTCAATTACCGATTTCTCCTTCTCCAACTCCTTTTTCGGGAAGGTTGAATTGAAGATGATATCGCTGAAAAGCTCTGCCGCTCGACCGTAATGCTGGTTGAGAAAAGTAGCATGGACAACGGTTTCCTCCTTGGTGGTGTAAGCGTTTAGTTCACCACCAATGTCCTCCATCCTACTCAGAACGTGGTATGCTTTTCTGTGCTTGGTTCCCTTGAAAATGGTGTGTTCCACGAAGTGCGCCAGTCCATGCTCATCTGGCAACTCATCGCGCGAGCCCATGTTCACAAAGAAACCCAAATGCGCCACGGGCGAATTCACGTCTCTGTGAATGCAACGGATTCCATTACTGAGCGTCCACCTCTCGTATCGTTCTTCTTGCATGGCGGTTAAAAGTACCTTTTGAGGAACGGAAGTTTGCGCAAAAGAAATTGTTCAGCAGAAGCTGTATCCGTTAATGCCAAAAGCGCGCACGCCAAGAAAGGCAATGCCGGAACCTTGTATCTAACAATGGCCCCAACAACTGGCGTTACCAACCCTGTCAGAACCAGAATGCTCAGCGAAAACGAAACAGCAACCCAGAAAACTGGATTGGAAAGGGCCGTTCGATCAAAGTAGGAAACCATAGCCAGAAGCAACAAAATCACAATGATGTTCTCAATGCCCGAAAGCAACATGAATGGCGAGCGGATTTTCCAAGGGAGCGGTCGGAAAAGTGCATTCATCAGAGCAATCGGAGATACCTTGAGAATGCTCCAAGCATTTGGTTCCAATCTTGGAATTTCGATTGTGCTTCCTGTCTTTCCGTAATCGAGAAGCACTTCATATATCTCACCAGCAGGAAGTTGGAATTTGGAGACACCTTCCTTTTTTGCATCTCGCCAGTTCACGGCTTCAACCGATTCCAGAAGCGCAACTCCTCGCCTTTCATCTACAAATTGCAATTTCTCGTAATCTGCTGCCGAAACATACAGGCTATCACCAGCAGGGGTTTTTAGATAAGTGCCACCCTCGGCCAACTGGTAGAACTCATGCTGCTGCTGCGCAATTCGGCTGAACACGCTCTTTTCTGGAACTGTTTGATGAATGAGCATCAATCCGATAAAACCTACAGCAAACACCCCAAGAAAGAACCAAACAGGCTTTTGATTGGGCCACTTCCGTGAAAACATCCAAGCAATTATTCCCAACCCAATGGCAGCCAGCGCATAACTTTTTACGGTGGTGAGCAATGCCAAACTCAGCACAACAACTGCTGCCCGAGCGATGGAAAAACCTTCATTCATCCACTTCATCAAACCATAAAGGAACAGCCCAAGTCCGAAGAGCAGTATTGGCTCTTTCAAGACGCCCGAAGCCCAAAACATCATCCCAGGCATTAGGAACACCGCAGCAAAAAACCATTTCTCCTTACTTGGTGCCATCTGCTTAAGGAAGTGCAGAATTCCGGTCAGGCCAACCAAACCCAAGAAATTGACCACCACGCTGTGCACATTATAATGACCGAGCGAAAAGAGGTGCATAAATGCGTTGAATCGAATGATGGTATGCGTATCGTTGGCGATGCTTGTGCCATACGGCCGATACCAGTGATTCATCCGGTCATAATAGGCCGTGAATTCCGGTCCGTCATTGGCTATTCCGAACAACATTTTGAGGTAGTCGGCTGGATGCTCCCGCAGCGCGGAGAACATCACCATGCCATCGTCATAATACTTCCAGATATCGGCTGTGCTACGGTCGGTATAATAATATGTGTATATGAGGTAAAGCAGGAAACCACTCAGCACCTTCAGCACAAAAACGCCTTGGAACCATCGGACCGGAATTGTGCCTATGCGGAAGAAACTCATCCTCGGAATGAGGAAAATGAAAAAGGCCATGAAAGCCAATGTCAGAACCGTTCCTTCCAAATGGTACATGAGCCAAATGTAAGCCGTTTCCGTGTTGTACGGGCGTATCGCCATACGCCCCTACTGTGTTGATAACTATAGCGTAAGGGTTTACCGAGGCAAACCCCAGTAACAAGCTTGTTCTATACTTTTGCAGCACAAATTCAACCTTATTTCCTACAGGCATGAGCACTTCAACCAATCAACTCACCACCGTAGAAACAGCCCAAAAACTTGGATTGCTTCCAGAGGAATTCGAGAAGATCAAAGGCATTTTGGGCCGCACGCCCAATTTTACGGAGTTGAGCATTTTTTCGGTGATGTGGAGTGAGCATTGTAGCTACAAAAACTCCATTACGTGGTTGAAGACGCTTCCGCGAACAGGTTCTAAAATGCTGGTTGAGGCTGGGCAGGAAAATGCCGGTTTGGTGGACATTGGTGAAGGTCTGGCCTGCGCGTTCAAGATCGAGTCACACAATCACCCATCGGCTTTGGAGCCTTACCAAGGAGCTGCAACAGGTGTTGGTGGAATCAACCGTGATATCTTCACAATGGGAGCTCGTCCGATTGCGCAATTGAACTCATTGCGTTTCGGAAATCCAGACCTTGATAAGACCAAATGGTTGGTGAAAGGTGTGGTGAAAGGAATTGGTGATTACGGCAA
Source organism: Flavobacteriales bacterium (assembly GCA_020635535.1). GTDB lineage: Bacteria > Bacteroidota > Bacteroidia > UBA10329 > UBA10329 > UBA10329. The sequence goes on from JACJZP010000015.1 coordinate 70,046, forward strand.
CTCGTTCGGAATCCCTACTGTTGGTGGTGAGGTTTTCTTTGATGAATGCTACAACCAGAATCCGCTGGTGAACGCCATGTCGGTTGGAACGTTGGAGGTTGGCAAGATGGTTTCCGCCACTGCTCACGGAGTTGGAAACCCAGTTTTCATCGTTGGTTCTTCTACAGGAAAGGACGGAATTCACGGTGCGGCTTTCGCGAGTAAGGATATTACGGAAGAAAGTGCAGGTGACCTTCCAGCTGTTCAGGTTGGAGATCCCTTCCAAGAGAAATTGTTGTTGGAAGCATCGCTTGAAGTTATAGAAACTGGTGCCGTTATCGGTATGCAGGATATGGGCGCGGCAGGGATTACGTGCTCTACTTCAGAAATGAGCGAGAAAGGTGGTCACGGAATGGACATTTGGTTGGATAAAGTCCCAACCCGTCAGGAGAATATGCTCGATTGGGAAATCCTTTTGAGTGAATCTCAGGAGCGGATGCTGATCGTGGTTGAAAAAGGCCGTGAGGAAGATGTACTTGCCGTGTTCGATAAATGGGATCTGAATTGCGTGGAGATCGGTGTGGTAACCGCTCCGAATCTTGGAGAGAAAGGTGGAACGCTTCGTTACTACATGCACGGAGAACTGAAAGCTGAAATTCCAGCTTGGGACTTAGTGCTTGGTGGCGGTGCTCCAGTTTATGAACGCGAGTACAAAGAGCCAGCGTATTACGCTGAATTCCAGAAGTTCACGATCGATCAATTATCAGAACCCGAAAGTTTGAAGGATGCGGCTTGGCACCTGATCGGTCATTTAAATATTGCATCAAAGAACTGGGTTTATGAGCAGTACGATAGCATGGTTGGCACCGTGAATATGAGCACAAATGCGCCTTCCGATGCTGCCGTTGTCAACCTGAAAGACAGCAACCGCGCACTGACCATGACGGTTGATTGCAACTCACGTTACATCAATGCCGACCCTGAAAAAGGAACACAAATAGCTGTTGCTGAAGCTGCAAGAAATCTCGTTTGTACTGGTTCAGAACCAACTGGAGTTACAAACTGTCTCAACTTCGGAAATCCTTACGTACCAGAAGTTTACTGGCAGTTTGTAGGTGCCATCAAAGGAATGGGAGCGGCTTGTCGCAAGTTCGATACGCCAGTAACGGGCGGTAACGTGAGTTTCTACAACCAATCGGTTTTCAAGGATAAAACAGAACCGGTTTTCCCAACTCCGACCATTGGAATGGTGGGAATCCTCACCGATAAGGACGATCGCATGACCTTGAACTTTAAGAACGATGGCGACCTGATCTACTTGGTGGGAACTTCAAGAAATGATGTCAACTCCTCGGAGTATCTCTACAGTTATAGAGGTGTTAAAGGTTCACCGGCTCCTTACATCGACCTTGATGAAGAATTCGATTTCCAGCAGCAGATTTTGAACTTGATTCGCGAAAAGGCAGTTCAGTCGGTGCATGATGTTTCTGATGGTGGATTGTTTATCTCATTGTTCGAAAGCGCACAACCGAACGGTTTCGGATTTGAGGTTGAGACGGATGACGAGATCAGAAAGGATGCTTTTCTTTTCGGGGAAAGCCAAAGCCGCGCGGTTGTTTCTGTTTCTCCAGAAAACCAAGAGCGATTCGTTGAATTAATGTCTGCCTCTGGCGTTGACCTTACGCTTCTCGGAACGGTAACATCCAACGACAAAATGTTAGTTGACGGTGAGGATTTCGGTTCAATCAGCGAAGCCGCCAAAAAGTACAACTCGGTGTTGGCCGAGAAGATGGCCTGAAAGCCATTTTCCTATCACAAACATTGATCAATGGTTGTCATAAACCATTGTAATTGTGCTCAACTTGTCTGAGCGGGTTTAACTGTTATTTTTGGTGGCTTCACTAAATCAATAAACCTTAAATCCGAGATATGAGTTACCCACTTCCTCTTGACATGCTTTATCGCTGGGAGAAAGAATCCCCCAATCTGGTGTTCATGCGCCAACCCATCAATGGCAAATGGCATGAATGGACATGGAAAGAAACCGGACAGGAAGTGCGCAAAATGGCGGCATACCTCAAGGGTCTTGGCTACGAGCCTGGAGCTAAAATTGCTCTGATCTCGAAGAACTGCGCACATTGGATCATAGCCGATCTGGCTATTCAAATGGCAGGATACTGTGGTGTTCCCATGTACCCGAACTTGAACGCGGACACGGTTAAGCAGATTTTGGAGCATAGCGAATCGAAACTGCTTTTTGTTGGAAAATTGGATGATTGGGAAAGCATGCGTCCTGGGGTTCCGGATAATGTAAAGTGTATTGCGTTTCCCTTCTATACCGAAGAAGGATATGATGAATGGTACGACCTTGTAAAGGACGTTGAACCAATCAAGGAAAACGTGCATCGCAACCCGAATGATCTGGCTACAATTATCTACACATCAGGAACCACCGGAATGCCAAAAGGTGTGATGCACAAGTTCCACAACTTTGGTTGGGCAGCAGAAAAGGCGATGAACGAATTACGACTTCAACCTCACACACAGCGTTTCTTCTCGTATTTGCCACTTTGCCACATTGCCGAAAGACTTCTGGTTGAAATGGGTAGTATTTACACAGGAAGCCCAGTTTCGTTTGCGGAGTCGTTGGATACGTTCGCTGCGAATTTGGCCGAATCTAAACCCACCGTTTTCTTGGGTGTACCACGCATCTGGACCAAATTCCAGCAGGGAATTCTGGGTAAAATGCCACAGAAAAAATTGGACCTTTTCTTGAAAATTCCAATTCTGAACGGAATTGTGAAGAAGAAAATTCAGGCAGGACTTGGCTTGCAGGAAGCGCAGAATGTCTTTACGGGTGCAGCGCCAACGCCAGCATCACTTATTGAGTGGTTCGCCAAATTGGGAATCAACATTCAGGAGGCGTACGCCATGACGGAGAACTGCTGTTACAGCCACGTTACGCGTAACGATGCCATCAAGGTCGGGTACGTTGGTCAGCCGCTTCCGGATTGTGAAGTGAAATTGAGTGATGTGAAGGAGATTCTCATCAAGCACGATGCTTTGATGGACGGTTACTACAAGGAGCCAGCCATGACAGCCGAAACGTTGGTTGACGGTTGGCTGAGAACGGGAGATGAAGGCTACATCGACCCGCAAGGTTTCTTGAAGATCACGGGGCGTGTGAAAGACCTTTTCAAAACCACCAAAGGGAAATATGTAGCACCATCTCCGATTGAAATGAGCATCTCTGAAAACTCAGACATTGAGCAGGTTTGTGTGGTTGGTGATGGAATTCCACAACCTATCGCATTGATCGTTACTTCAGAGTCTGCTGCTGGAAAATCGAAGAACGAGATAGAGGATAGCATCCTTAAAACCATTGACCGCGTGAACCCTGAATTGGATCAACACGAGCAGGTGAAAAAGGCGATCATCGTAAAACAGCCTTGGACCGTTGAGAACGAGTTGCTTACGCCAACCATGAAGATCAAGCGTAACCCGATTGAGAAGATCTATCGCGGTCGTTATGAGGAGTGGTACAACTCACCAGAGAAGGTTATCTGGGAATAATTCCCGACTAATATCGAATTGAAAAGAGCCGCTTACTGAGCGGCTCTTTTATTTGCCACAACTTCAAACCTGACCAATATCATGCTCAAGTCAGATCTCCAACAAACGAGTCACTATGAAATTCCTTTTCTTCGAAATTCCATGAGACAGAGATTTTCCATCCTTTCAATTCTGTTCGCAGTATTCAGCATGATGTATGGTTGCAGCGGCAATGATGACGGCATCAAACCCGAATACCGAAAGTTGACCGAATCCGTTTATGCTTCGGCTACGGTCGTTCCGGCTGATCTTTACAACGTTTATCCAAAGGCCGCTGGGGTTTTGCAGGAACTGAGTGTGCAAGAAGGCGACAGCGTAGCTTCAGGACAGCAGTTGGCGCTCATTACTTCAGACCAGCCCGCCATCAACGCGGCCAACGCCAAACTCAGAAAAGAACTTTCGGAGGCCAATATTTCAAGCAGTGCAAACGCCATTACACGCATCAAGCAGGAAATGGAAAGCGCGCGCGAGCAGTTGCAACTCGACTCGCTCAATTATGAAAGGCAGCAGCGCTTGGCCTCGCAGAACATCGGCAGTAAGCTTGAACTGGATAACGCGCATTTGAAGTTCGAGACATCGCAGAACCGCTTGGCAACGCTGAAATCTCAACTCGGAGAAACGGAACGCGAGTTGACCAACGCGCTCAAGCTTTCGCGCAACGATCTGAATCTGGCCATTTCCAAACTGGAGGATCACGTGATCCGCTCAAGAATGGACGGAAAAGTGTACGCGCTCAATTTCGAAGCAGGCGAAATGGTAAATACGCAGCAGGTTTTTGCCAGCATCGGTGCGGCAGACCGATTTGTGATAGAACTGGTGATCGATGAAGTGGATATTGCCCGAATTGCAATTGGGCAGAGCGTGGTAATAAGTTTGGATGCATTCCCGAACGAAACATTCAGCGCCAGCATTTCCAAGATATACCCCACCAAGGACGAACGCACCCAGACTTTCAAAGTAGAGGCCACGTTCGCCACGCGACCTGCCAAACTCTACAATGGCCTATCGGGCGAAGCGAACATCGTTATTTCAGAAGCGGAGAATGTGTTGGTCATTCCTCTGGAATACCTATCTGCCAACAGCATGGTAAAGACCAAGAAGGGCGATGAGATCACGGTGAAGACAGGCCGTCAGAACATGGAACTGGTGGAAATTCTCAGCGGCTTGGACACCACAATGGTTCTTGTAAAACCGTAGGTCATGACCAACTACGGCATCATTCTGGAAATCTCGCGCACGCATCTTCTAAGTAGGATGAAGCAGACTTCCATTGCCGCTTTGGGTGTCACCTTCGGAGTTGGAATGTTCATTACCATGATCAGTTTCATGACCGGATTGAACGGTCTTCTGGATGGTCTGATTCTGAACCGCACGCCACACATCCACATTTACAATGAGATAGAACCAAGTAGCATTCAACCGATAGAGCGCTTGGCCGATCCGGCCGATTTCCAGATAATCCGCTCGGTGAAACCTAAGAAAGGTGAGGTTCGCATTCACAATGCGTTGCCGATACTCTCTCAACTGAAGCGCGATGCACGGGTGAAAGGCGTGACTCCTCAGGTGAACGCCAACGTGTTCTACTTGGCTGGTTCCATCGAACTCAACGGTATCGTTACTGGCATCAACGTGATGGATGAAGTGGAACTTTTCAACTTCGGAGATTACATTGTGGATGGCAATCCGCAGGACCTTGCCAAGAACGACCGCGGCATTCTGCTCGGTGCTGGCATCGCCAAAAAAATGTCGCTGAAAGTAGGCGACCGCATACAGGTAAGTTCCATAAATGGCGGCATTGTTCCGCTGAAGATCGTTGGGTTTTTCCAGTCGGGTTTGGCCGAAGTGGACAAGGTGCAGAGCTATGTGAATCTGCGTACGGCCCAACAGTTGGTGGGCGGTGGCAGCAACTATATCTCAGATCTCAACGTGAAACTCTGGGATATGGAACTGGCTCCAAGCATGTCGAAAGAGATAAGCGCCCAACACGATCTTACCGCCATCGATATCAACACGGCCAACGCGCAGTTCGATACCGGGTCGTTTGTCCGTAACCTTATCACCTATGTGGTTGCCATCACGCTGCTTACCGTGGCCGGTTTTGGCATCTACAATATTCTGAACATGCTCATTTACGAGAAGATGAACGACATTGCTATTCTCAAAGCCACGGGTTTTTCGGGGAGAGATGTGCAGCAGATATTCATCAGTCAGGCCATGCTCATCGGGTTGGTCGGTGGCGTTCTCGGACTGCTGCTCGGGCTGGCACTTTCGGTGATGATCGATGGTATTCCGTTCGATACGCCCGCGTTACCCACCATCAGCACGTATCCGATCAATTACGATTCCACGTACTACCTCATCGGTATTGTTTTCGCGCTGGTTTCCACGTTCTTGGCGGGTTATCTTCCGTCCAAACGTGCCGAACGCATCGATCCTGTTGATATCATCCGCGGACAATGAGCCTGATCCTAGAAGCCAAGCATATCAACAAGCACTTCCGCGAACCGGTGGATTTTCATGTGATCAAGGATGTGCATCTTTCTGTGAAACGGGGCGAATTTGTTTCCATCATGGGAAAGTCGGGCTGTGGAAAATCCACATTGCTTTACATCCTTTCTACTATGGATACTGATTACACGGGAGAATTAAGATTGGATGATGAACTGCTCACCGGGCAAACGGCCAATCGACTGGCTGAGGTGAGAAACGAGAAGATCGGTTTTGTGTTTCAGTTCCACTATCTGTTGCCCGAGTTCAGCGTGCTGCAAAATGTGATGCTTCCAGCCCGTAAACTTGGGAGGAAATCGCTGGAGGAGATCGAGCATGATGCCATGGAAAAACTTCGCTTGTTGGGTATCGATGACCAAGCCCACAAGAAAGCATATCGGATCTCGGGAGGTCAGAAGCAACGCGTGGCCATTGCCCGTGCGTTGATCAACGACCCACACATCATCATGGGAGATGAGCCCACGGGCAATCTCGACAGTAAGAACTCCGATATCGTGTTCAACATCTTCCGTGAACTCAGCCATGAGAAGAATCTCTCGCTTCTGGTTGTAACCCACGACCACGATTTTGCGGCAAAAACTGACCGCTTGATCGAGATGGAAGACGGAAGGATCATTTCCGGTTAGGCCTTGGCCGCCTGAACCATTTCTAATCCTGCTTTTGCGATAAAGTAAGCGAGAAATACCCATGGGAAACCATGGAATACGAGGTCAAACCAGTCCATGCCCGTCATGCCAATAGCGCCACCCGCCACCCAACGGATCTTACCAACGATGTGTGGTTCTGGTGCAAAAGGAGCAAGGCCCAAAGTCAGTGATGCAATGAACCAAGTGGTCAGTTGCTTTTTCGTGTTCGGATTCATGCTGCAAAGTTGAGCCAAGCACAAACTTTTTTCGGTGACCATTGACACACTCAAATAGATTACGTTCTGCCGTCTGAACTTGCCCTAAAAGTTATCAACGAAAGGCCGACCGAACCACAACTATCAACTACCTTGAATGCCCTTTCCGCTAAAAATGGGGAGACCGAATGCTTCTGAACTGCCACACATATTACAGCTT
>JACJZP010000016.1 GCA_020635535.1 Flavobacteriales bacterium
CAAACTGATCGATCAACTCCATCGCTCTGATCTTCGGTGCGCCCGTCATCGATCCCATCGGGAAAGCATTGAGCAACGCATCCAAAGGGTGAACATCTTCCCGCACTTCGGCCGAAACGGTGGAGATCATTGCGTTCACATGCTCAAACTCATACACCCCACATAATTCATCCACTTGCACGGTTCCTTTCTTGGCACTCCTCGAAAGATCGTTCCGAACCAGGTCCGTGATCATCACATTCTCGGCCACTTCTTTGGCATTGTTCCGAAGTTCTTCTTTCTGTTTTTCATTATCAGAAGTTCTGCGGTTGGTGCCTTTCATCGGTTGCGAAATGATGCGGTTTCCTTGCTTTCGCATAAAGCGTTCAGGGCTGGAACTCATCAGATATTTACCGTTATCCGCAACAAAACAAGAAAACGGTGCTGGCGAGTTTTGCTGCAATTCCTGATACAAGCGGTAAGGTTCTACAACCGTGTTCTCAAACCCATGCTGAACACAATAATTCACTTCATAAATATCTCCGAACTGAATATGCTGCTGAAGATTTTCAACCTGATGGCAGTACATTTCCTTCGAAATGGAATTGAATTCAGCTCCGAGACGGACCGGTTCTTTCAAAGTCTCTTTCTCAGATTGACCGTTTCCGTGCGAATAGCAAACCCAACCATCTTCCGTTAAGAGGTAAACATTTTTCGGTACGAAAAAGTGAAACGCGGGAAACCCTATCGAATTAGGGTTCTGACTGCCCAAATTCTCCAGCGTGTTTTTCAGATCGTAAGAAAAGTACCCAAGAACAAAGTCATCTGCTTTGGAAACAAAACCCCTTAGCTCAGGCAGACCATTGGCTTTGCAGGCGTTGATATTTCTTGCAACTCCTACCCCAATAATTGCCTGAAACTTTATCCGATTCAATTCTGAGTCCACTATTTCTTCGGATTCGAAATCCAGCCGGACGGCAATCCTGGATCTTTTCAGCGTCTCAATGATTGCCTTATCATCAAGCACCCCACTTTTTCGTCTAAAAGTCCAAGTCATCAGGGGCGAATATCGACAAAGAACTTAACCATGTTCAAAACCAAGCGTTAAAGACCACCTATCTCACCTCGTTATGAATAGGAAACTTAAATTCAATTTTAATTCGAATGAATATTTGAACTTAAAGAGGTAGCTTTATGGTTGGATTACAATCTCTAATAGAGAAAACGTAGTCGAATTGAATATTGAACTGACATGAAGAGACGATACTTTCTTTTTCCAGCTATGTTATGTGCTGTTCTTTTGAGCATGGGTAATATTGCTCATTCTCAAGGACTTAGGAATGCTGGTGCGAAAATCAACATTACATCTGGCGCATATCTGAATGTAACCGGAACGAATGGCGGCTTCACCAATTTGTCCAATGCTTCTGCAACAGCAGATGTGGTGAATGCTGGAACTTTCAGGGTGCAAGGAAATTGGACAAACAATGATGCGCAAGCGGTATTCGGTTCAAGCCCTGGCTCTGGAGTTGTTGTATTGGATGGTGGAACGCAGAACATTGGCGGCAGCGAGGAAACTCATTTCTATGACCTACAAGTCGGTGGTTCTAACCGTAAAATACTGACTGGGACATCGAACGCTACAGGTGCAACAGTATTTGGAGCAATCAACCTACAGAATCAAAGTTTGGAATTGAATCAAAAGACGCTGACCATTGAAAATGACCTGAATACTTCCATAGCTCAATCTGGAAATGGCAGAATAATTTCTGAAACCTACGGGTCGAATGTTGACGATTATGGCCGCGTAAGATGGAATATTGGCACGACAGTAGACACCTATTCCATCCCTTTCGGAACGGACGAAGCTACTCCTCAGAATATTGTATTCGTTTATGACATTCAACAGTCAGGAACTCCCGCAAGTCCCTACAGGTCTTTCGCAACGTATGCAACAGATGATAACAACTCCAACTCATACATTCCCTATTCGGTTACTCATTTGACAGACAATGAAGGTTTTCAGAATGGTTCATCCATCATCGACCGCTTTTGGCTGATCGATGAGGAGAACACGGGGGTAGGAGTTGACGGAACTGGGGGTAATACAGATGACCCAGCTTATGGTGCTTCACCAAATCCACGTCCAATCGTATACTACACCTTTACGTATTCTGACGATGATTTTACTGGTAATTCCATTACTGCAAGCCAAATAACACCACAGCGTTTCAATCATGATGAGAATCGTTGGTTAGATTGGATGTACTCTGATGACAACCCACCTTTTCCATCGCCTTGGGTATTCAACAACGACCCTGGAAACAACCAACTAACCATGACGGTTGGTGCTGATGCCAGTACATGGGAAGAAGATATGTATCCTATTTGGACGTTGGTGGATAATAGTGACCCATTGCCAATTGAGCTTGTACGTTTCGTTGGACAATGTGATGGTGAGAATGTAGAACTGCGGTGGACGACTTGGACTGAGACGAACAATGACTTTTTCACACTTGAAAGAAGCCTGAACGGAGAAGATTTTGAAACGGTCGACATTTTGAATGGCGCTGGTAACAGCAACCAACCTATCTCTTATGAACTTGTTGATCAGAACGCTTTCTCAGGAACTTCATACTATCGCCTGAAGATGACCGATACCTACGGTAAGATCAGCTACTCCAGCGTAATTGTTGTAACATGTGGTGATGGAAGCATCGATTTCAACTTTGTTAACGCTTATGATGTTGACCACACCGAAATTGTTGTTGAGTTCACCGCTCACGAAAATGAGGACTTTAACATTCTACTTTTTGACGCTGCTGGAAGAAGAGCATTGGATTACAGCGGTGTTGCTATCAATGGAATGAATAAAGTCAGACTTCCAAGTGGAAGCTTGGCGCAAGGAATTTACGTTATCAATCTCAACAATAACATAAAGAACTACAGTAAGAAAGTGCTGTTGCACTGATCACACTGGTTTGGTTGAAATTTCAAAAGGAGAATCGGTCGATTCTCCTTTTTTATTTGGTGCGGATGTAGTTGGCAAATGATCTTACCCAATCCGGGTCATCGTTCAAACTGGGAACGAGTTCAATCTTCTCGCCTCCATGTTCCTTGAAGATCTCATCATACTCATGGCCAATCTCGATCAAGGTTTCCAGACAATCTGCAACAAAGGCCGGTGAAAAGATGAGCATGCGCTTGGCACCGGTCTTTGCTTTTTCGGCCACGACTTTATCGGAATATGGCTTGATCCATTTATCATCCAAACGGGATTGGAATGAAGTTGTGTATCTGTCTTCTGAAAGCCCCAATTTCTGGGCGATCATCTTGGTCGACTCGTAGCACGCGGCTTTGTAGCAATACTGGTTCTCGCCCGTTACGCCATGCTCGCAATTGCGGTCATCGCACAGACCTTCATCATACACCTTATCCAATTGACGGATAGGTAATCCGTGGTAACTGAACAGAATATGATCGTATGAATCGAGGTCGAATTGCTTGGCGCGTTTCACGAAACCATCTGTGTATCCTTCCAATTCATAGAATTGACTCACGAAAACCATCTCTGGAATGACCCACCATTTGGAAGCAATGCGCATCACTTCCTCAATACAGGTTCCTGTAGATGATGACGCGTACTGCGGATACATCGGTACCACAATGATTTTCTTCGGATTGTTCTTACGCAGTTTCTCCAAACCTTCTTCTACCGAAGGAGATTGGTAACGCATGGCTATTTCCACCTGATACTTCTCGCCAAGGTCTGCTTGCAAACCTTTCTTGAAATTCTCTGAATGGATCAACAGCGGAGACCCTTCCGGTGTCCACATCTGCTGATAGATCTTGGCAGATTTCGGAGCACGGAAAGGAACAATGATGGCGTTGACGAGAATCTTCCTTGCCAACCATGGAATATCAATTACCCGTGGGTCATTAAGAAACTCGGATAGGTACTTCCGAACATCACCGACCTTTGGAGAGTCGGGTGTTCCGACATTCATGAGGAGAACTCCTATTTCTGGCTTCATGCAGACTGGTTATTGGGTTATTGGGTTATTGAGTTATTCAAACCGTCATATGCCAATAACTAATAACTCAATAACTGAGAGAAAACCGTGGACAGGACCATTTGTTCCGATCACATATGCAGCGGACGGTTGTCCGTTGCGGCCAAACAGGCTTCTTTAATAGCTTCAGTATAGGTTGGGTGTGCGTGCGAAATGCGCGAAACATCCTCGGCAGAAGCACGGAATTCCATGGCCACAACCGCTTCCGCGATCATATCCGCAGCACGCGCTCCGATCATGTGTACACCCAGAATCTCATCGGTGTTCTTATCAGCGATCACCTTCACCAATCCGTCAAGATCCATGCTGGCGCGAGAACGGCCCAACGCACGCATCGGGAACGAACCGACCTTGTATTCCACACCTTCTTCCTTCAGTTGCTCTTCGGTTTTTCCGACTGCTGCAACTTCAGGCCATGTGTAAACCACGCCTGGAATGAGGTTGTAATCCACATGCGGTTTCTGACCTGCCATGGTTTCGGCTACGAAAACGCCTTCTTCCTCTGCTTTGTGAGCAAGCATGGCGCCTTTAATGACATCGCCAATGGCGTAAACGCCTGCCACTTTGGTCTGGAGGTGGTTGTCTACTTCAATACGGCCGCGGTCATCTGTTTTGATACCCACTTTGTCCAAGCCCAATCCTTCTGTGTAAGGTTTACGACCTACTGAAACAAGGCAGTAATCGCCTTCCAAAACCAACTCCTTGCCTTTGGCGTCATCGGCCTTCAGCGTAACGGTCTTGCCTTTGGCAGAAACCTCCTTCACCTTGTGGCTCAGGTAGAACTTCATGCCTTCCTTCTTCAGCACTTTCAACAGCTCCTTGCCCAAGGTCTTGTCCATGGTCGGGATGATGCTGTCCATGTATTCCACCACCGAAACTTCGGCACCCAAACGGGCATACACCGAACCCAACTCGAGGCCGATCACACCACCACCGACCACGATCATGTGTTTCGGAACTTCGGTAAGGTTCAACGCTTCGGTTGAGGTGATCACACGCTTCTTATCAATGGTAATGAACGGCAGCGATGATGGCTTGGAACCCGTTGCGATGATTATCTTGTCGGTATCGATGCTTTCGGTCTTGCCATCGGCTTTGGTTACCGTGATCTTGTTCTTGGTCTCGAAACTTCCCACGCCTTCAAACACATCGATCTTGTTCTTCTTCATTAGGAAGTTGATGCCATCGGTATTTGCTTTCACCACATCTCCCTTACGGGCGATCATCTGCTTGATGTTCACCTTTGGGGCAGGAATGTCGATGCCGTGTTCCTTAAAAGTGTGCTTGGCATTGTGGTAATGCTCGGATGAATCGAGTAGCGCTTTTGACGGGATGCAACCCACGTTGAGACACGTACCGCCAAGGGTCGGATACTTCTCAATGATGGCTGTTTTCATTCCCAATTGCGCACATCGGATGGCTGCCACATAGCCGCCTGGACCCGAACCGATAACCGTTACATCATACTTTGCCATTGCTCTTCTTTTTTGAACGGCCGCAAAGGTATTGTTTGTAATCTAGCTTACGAAGTCACGACAATTGGAAAAAGCGATTAGTTTACGACTAGTGTCTCAGTGAAAACCTGATTTTCCAATTCCATGCGTATCAAATAAACTCCAGTACTTAACGATGGCGAACTAACCGACCTACCCATCAGATCGAATACCTGATAATTTGATACTTCCACATTATTAAATGAAACTTGGAAATTGCCAGTGGTTGGATTAGGGAAAACTGAGAATGTGTCATCAGTTAAGTACGGGCCATCAACCAATGATGTAACCAAACCTTCATCCCCACTACAAATACTGGATTCAACAACAAAGTTGTCAGCTAAGCCTAAATCATCAATCTCAATATCTACTCCAGCTATAGGATAGACCCCTGGATTGAACGCCAACTTAATGACCGTTTCATCTGACACAGAGTAAATCCAACCATCATTGAGAAAATTCACTTCTGACTCTTTTGCTACAAACCCATCTTCAAGTCCCGTAGTATCATCAATCCAAAGATTCACATTGAACCCATTTGAATCAATAATAGTATCTGTAAGGACAACCGTACCTGACGTAGTTACATCAGTAACGATGAAAGGTAAATGCAGATCAGCATCAACACCTATATTTCTTGCATTACCACTTGGAGGGATTCTTAAAGTTAGAGTTGGAACATGTCTTCTGTAATAGTGTTTGATCAACACATCAATAGTGGGACTTTCAAACGAAATATTACCAGAATAAATAAGTCCCAAAGCTTCTTCATCCGATATATCCAGATAATCAGCTAAAGCTGTCACAGCCTGCCATAACAGCAATGAGTCACCGGTCATTTGAAATGAGACAAACTGCTGGTACATCTCTTGAACTTCAACTGTTTGCAAGTCAAGAAAAACTGTCTCGGGATTCAAAGGAACCCTAAGCTCGATCGAGCACCCTGCACAAAGGGTCCAAGAACCCTCAATCTCGTAATCCTCTTCGGTCTCAACCTGATAAAACTCGGTTGCACCAACATAGTTTTCACGATGATCCTCCATAAAAAAGTACGGATTAAGATCCACCGTATCAGCATATAGATACCTGTCTTCTTCCACCAACAATTCGGTGTTTGAGACAAGATCTGATATACTGGCGAATCCGTTAATACTCAATGGATTCCTATTCATTAAGGATGGACTTCCTGGGTCGAAATCCACTTTGGCCCAAGATCCTGAATAGTAAATTTGTCCCATGGTATGATTGTAGGGAATCGAACAGTCCATCAACTCATCTGGAAGTACTCCAAAGGCCTTTATCAGAAGGTTGTCACAGTAGCGCATATAATCTCCACATTGAGCATGATAGTGTGAAAACCAACCTATGGGCGAGAATTTTTTTCTTCCAATTCCTAAAGTATGATCATAGATACCCAATTCATTGACATGCCTTGGACTCTTTACCAAACGAGCCAAGGCTTGGATGGCATCCAACTTAACATCCTCCCCTTGAGATCTAACCTGAGCCGTCAACCAAGAAAACAAGGAGTCTTCAGAATATGTAATATACTCTCCACCTGGCAAATTAGCTACCTTGGGATAAAAGGTCATTGGGTAGCTGGTTGGGTTAATAATTGAGTAGCACAACGTATCATTTAACCCTAAATTTTCAACCAACTGGAACCGAGGAAACACTGATTGACACAGACCATTCTTAAGAGTCAATAGCTGCAAGGAAACCATAAAAAGCACCTTCGCAAAAAACACATTATAACAATGCATTGTCTTATGTATGGAAACATCGAATTTCATCAATTCAATGATCCACTACGCAAAGAGCCTAAAATTCTATTATACTGATTATCTGCAAGTTACAGCAACAACAAGGAATTCCATCTATTACTTGACAAAGAAAAGACCCTAACGTGACAAAAGGATGTGCCGATATGAACAAAGATGTCTCCATGATAGTGAAATACTACTTATCAGCTCAAAGACATATTACAGATGTTGGATGACGGATTGCACTACACGTGTCATTTAAACCCACAACCACTGGATATGGAATAAAGCACAACTATTCCATGTAAGGTGATGCTATATATCACCTGATCAACATCATCTTCCCAAAGCCGCTCTCAATCCATTTGTCGGCTCCGCTATCGCGGTGTTCAATGTAGTCGCCATTGAGTTTGGCCACCACGCGGTACAGGTATACGCCATTGGCCAGTTGGTCGCCATAGGTATCCTTACCGTCCCAAGTATACCTGGTAATGTTGCGGCCAATGTTCATGGTGCCCAGCTCATCATTGGTTATCTCTTTTACCACCTTGCCCGTAATGGTCATGATCTGGATCTTGAAATAATCGGGCTGTTCCGAACCTGTAAGCGTAAACACGAACTGCGTTGAAGTGGAGAACGGGTTGGGGTAATTGAGCACGTTGGTTACAGATGAGGCATTGATGACCTCAAAACTGATGCGGAAGAACTGATCGCCCGAAACGTTGTCTGATTTATCCCTACCCTGTACCCATAGCTCGTAAATACCATCTTGAGGGAATTCGGCATTCCACTCTATGCGCGCTTTATTGTCTGGTGTTTCGCCTGGAAAGAACTGCATATTGGTGAAGCCTTCAAACCAGATGCGCTTGAGGTTTTCATTATCTGGTTCTTTGAGGAAAACCTGAAAATCGGACGTGTCGTTCAGTAAACGGTATTGACTTTCATCATCCAATTCAATAACGATATAAGGCTTGGCAGAGACAATATCACCATCGAGAATATGGATACCATCAAAGGTTACATCCATTATCGGGTTCACATCGTCTCCAGCAACCGCAAACGACACGTTTGCCAAATTGTTGAAATGATATTGCTCCAGTTGGTCGTAGCCGTAGGTCTGGTCGGCCCTGCGTGGGTTAACCTCTACCCAGAATACGTTTCCACCCACAAAATCGAGCGGGTCGGTGGCAATCGTATCCAACAAAAACTCCCCAGCAAGCAGAGGGGCTTGACGCGGATAAGGAATATAGTTACGATTGCCCTGCGCATCTTGAATCCAATAATGAACCAGCAGGCTGTCCATGTCAAAATCAGAAATATTCTCAATGGCCACATGGAACTTCAGTAGATCGCCATCATTAATGGTATCACTTTCGAAATGGTAGGAAATGTGCGGGTTGATGGCCGCTTCCGGCACACCATCGAACAGCACCTGCCAGCGATCCATCTGTGGCGGAGTACTTGACGCACTGTCATCTGCACAGAAGGCGTTCAGTTTCAGGCGAGGATAGATGGAAGCATCAATGGAATTGTACAGATCAAGAATATCGGTGCTGTTGCCATTGATACCTGACATGACCACTTCCTCTACCCCACTTTGGCGTACTCCTATGATATTGATGGCAATACTGTCAAGCGTAGGGTTTTCCTTAGGATGGGAACGAACGTGGAATGAATTCCATCTTGAGGTGGGCCCAATATATTTCGTCTGGATGGTACCCTGATTATAACAGCCCACCATGTCTGCAGTAAGGCTGATATTGTCGTTATAGTTCATTCCGAAAACCTCTATTGCTGAATTTGGATCTCCTTTCTTGGCAAAGAACGCATAGGGTACATTTCCCAATGTATCAATAGCGGTTGCTCCAAGATCATGAAGCGCCTGAATAACGTTTGCGGGCAGGTTCTGTAGGTCGAAGTTGCCATTCGGCCTCCAGGTAGTAATGCCTATATAGCTGCTATCCGGAACCACGTTATCTAAGAAATTGACCATGTTACCGGCACTGTTTACGTTGAAAGGCGCCCACTGGTACCATTTTTCAGGGCGCGTTCTACAGGGTTCAAGCTGACCATGCGCACCGTTGCCAGGGTCGAAACCTACACCAAACACATTTCCTGGAGTCTGCCATGGAACCAGCGTACAAGCATCCATTACCGCAGTTAGCAATTGCGGTGTATAAACATAACCTCCAGTGCAACCCAGATATTCCTCCCTACCATTGTCTACAAAGAAATTCACGCCTTCCCCTTCGGCCAATGTGGTTGGTGCCCCAAAGCAGTTGACCTTAAACTGTTTCACGGTCTGAACAAAATCCCAATCGCGTTCAGGCCTATCATAGATCAGGTTGTTGTATTCGTCCTTTTTGTACTGGAAGTAATGTGCCTGTCCCCAACCATATTTATCAATAATGTATTGGAAAGACGTTTCGCGCCACTTGTAGTAACCATAAGTAGCAGAATCAACGCTTGCACGCCAGAAATAGACCGTACTATCTGGCATGTTCTGCAACAGATCCGGAGTCCAGTTGACCACCCCTCCGCTTTGGGTAATGGTGGTGAATTCCATGATCGGACTATTGAACAGGTCGGTGGTATCCAATTCTATCCGATATGTTTTCTCTGGTGCGAATGGTTGACCGGTAGAACACTTCAGCGTTGGTCCCTGATCGGGAATTACGGCAAACTCATACGGCCATATCGGCACAATATCAGGCGAAAGGATATTCACGTTGGTACAAGCAGAGTTATTAACCTCAGAAAGCTCCTCAATGTACTGGCCATCATCCAGAGAAACGCAGAGCTGGTTTATACCAAGTCCGTCTATGAGGTCAATTGGAATAAAAACAGTGAAGGTGTCTATGTAATTGACCGGTGGATGTAAGGTATCTAAGATGAAGTCTGTCTCGCCAGTGGGTAACTGACGTGTAATTCTTACAATAAAAGAATCGGCAAAGGCCGCACCGAGGTTGGTGATCTTGATGTTCATGGCAAACTCGGTCATTTCTGTTGTAACCTCTTCGGGCTCAAACCAAATGCTTTGCTGGTCTACCATCAGATCAGGCAACAATCGGTTGGTAATGTTCAGTGCAGGGTCACCATGGAGCGTGTATTCCAGGTTGTGCATCCTTGTAACGTAGTTCAGAGGTTGAGCATTCTCCCTAATGGTTCGCTTTATCTGCCAGCCAACCGTATTGCCATATTCAAAATGACTTACACTGTGGTAAAAATTAGAACAGTAATTGTTGAGATAGAATTTATTACCGGGGCCAATGGTTGCCAAAAATCCCAAAGCCCCTCCTTGGGGTTCCAAAACCCACTCTTCAGATATTGAAGTGGGCTCGTTTGATGGCCGATGAATGTCTCCCGCATAACATGAATTGGCAATCATGAACGGATATTTCCCATTCTCGTTAGAGAACAAGGATGGATGATCAATGCTTACATCGAACCCAACGGCCGAACCATGGCCAAAGAAGTTGGTCATTTGTACACCTGCGTTGATGAGTTCAACAATTGAATCTACCTGGGTTATCTGAAACGGTTGCGAACTGGTCTTCTGAAAGGTCTGCACGCTGGCACCGAAAAGGGTGTCCTCAATAATTGCCTTGTACCCATCCATAAAACTACGGATCTGCGTAACCTCCGCCTCGGTACCTCCACCAGAGAAATGAAGGATCTTCTTCATCCAAAGGTCAACAGGTAAGGCCTCATACTCCATGATCTTATCCAAATAATCGGTGATCTGTTGTGGTTCCGTAGCAGCAAGTCTTCCAACCGGTATGCCGGTCTCCTCCAAATAGGTGTTATTACCCAAGTAGGCCGTAATGGAGTTGTCGCTTGGCGGATAACCAAATGATGGAACCTTTATCTCAGCAAACAATGCTGGATCGTTTCGGGCAATAACACTGTTAACAGCTTTACCCGCCAAGAAGATTCCTTTTGGCAGATCAAGATTATCAAGCGCCCATTGTGCCATCTTCCTGAATGCAAGTGGATGCTTCTCAATTCCCCAACCGAACTGAGCGTAAACCTCATTGGCATCCAAACCCAGTGCCGCATAGCCTGACGTGTTTCTGTATGCCGCATATTGCTGCACCTCGGCATACATACTTGGATGACCGATGACGAAATAATCCGTATTTGAGCTGAGCGCATTGAAATCTGTGAAATACGCTGTTCCGTTTGCACCCGCAGGAGTTATTTCAGTTATGGTATTCGTATTTATGAGCGCTTCGTGTGTCAGGTAACATTCCTTCAATGTTCCATTATCAGGAATAAGGAATTGGTTACCACTCAGCGTAATGCGTTTGTGGTTGGTAAGGTCGTAAAGCCATGGGTTGGATTGCGAGTAACCCGAAAGTTGCACACGGCTCTTCTGCTGCGCAGGATAATTTGCATTATCTGGAACTATGAATTTGGCCGTTTGCGCCCCACCCATGTTAGGTGTTTGCGGATACCGAACCTTAACGTAAGCCACCAAAGCCCGGTAGGCGTAGTTTGCCGGAGTATTGTTAATGGAGAAGGTGAAGTTGCTTGTGTTTGCACCCAAAGAAGATGTTGGTGAGGTGAAATTGAACCGATAGCAGTTGAATTGCTGCATCACCGTGTCAAAACTTATAGCGGGTCCCTCAATATGCAGATTCTTATTATCTGCCGAGAGCCCTACCAAGCTTATCTCAATCTCTGCATCTGGGCCTTGGTTGTATTTGTTAACAGTGCTCAGATTCCAAAAACTGTCCGTCCATCCCGCATCAAAATAATAACCGTACCAACCCTCTCCACCGGTGTAAAGCGGACTGGTTGTGCCCGTAAGCACATAGCTCTGACCGTAGTAATACGTATCGTGCAACTCATCTATCTCATCTCTGAGAACATAAGGAGATGCCGTGTATCCGCTAAAATTGACATCCGTTTCCAGCGTCATACGGGCATTGTTCAATAGGTTGTTCCACGTAAGGAAATACCAGATGGTATCGTTAATAAGGCTGTGGTACGGATTGGCGTTCTGGGTGGCGCTTTCAAAATACACATCATCATCAAACTGCCCATCGTTGCCGTAAGCGTAAAACTCAATGAAATCGTTCTGATCGAAGGAGCCATCAGCCTCCCCTTCAACGTAGATATACTGCTCTTCAGACCGGGCGAACATTTGGAAGTTTCTCGGGTCTATGGAACCCAAGTTGAATCCTTGCGCGGCAAGTGCATCATTCAGCACCTGATAGTTGATGCGGTAAACACCTTCGTGTACTATTTTGATCTTAAAATGAGGTTGGGAAGCATTTACCCATTCGTTGCCATACGGTTGCGAAAAAGTAAATGCAGACTGAAGCAAGAACGCTATCAGTAGAAGTTTCCTCATTCAGGCTTGGGTTTCTTTTTGAACATGCCTTTATAAATGTCTGCCCGAAGTGAGAAGACATTACTGAACAACGCAACAGATTGGTTTCCAACATCCGTTAACGCATAATCAATGTAGAAATCCTTGATACGCACCCCAACACCCACGTTAGGCTGCCAGGTCCAGATGTGTTTGCCGTCATCATCAGTATAATCCTGTATGTTGGTAACACCGAAACGCACGTAAACAAAGTCTGAGTAGAACAGCTCCAAGCCCCAATGTGGTTCAATACTTATCGGATCGCCTTTGATAAGGACTGAACGTTTCCCATCGAATGTGAAATCAAAATCAAACTCCGTGTACAGACCGAATTTCTTGTAAATATTGAACCTTCTTCCTGCTCCAAGTATCAGTTTGGGTAACGTTATCTCCAATGAATTCTTAGGTATCTCGTTGCCTGTTTGCAACCAGACCTCTTTTGTGGCATCATCTAACGTAAAATTCCATGCGTTGAAGGTTGAGGTCACATCGCGCGCCATCAATCCGAACTTCCAGTTCTTCAGATCATACTGAATACCCCCATCAAGGCCAAAGCCCCAAGAGTGAGCAAACTTTCCTACGTGCCTGTATATGACCTTCACCGTTCCACCGTAGCGTAACCCTGGTATTTTGGGGCTTCTTCTTCCAATACTGATAAGGAATCCGTAGTCGGCTGCGGTAAAGGAAGTAACCCTATCGTAATCAATATTCCCTTCATCATCCAGCAACTGCGTAGTGTTCGGAATATCGTCTACACCGAATCGGATGAAGCTGAACGCAGCCTGTGTGTGGGGGTCGAGAATAGGAGCCGAAACGGCTGCATAGTCGTATTTGGCAATGCCTGCAAAGTACTCCGAGTGCATGAGAGAAACCTGCCATTTTTCTTCTGCCAGTGGCAGAGATGCAGGGTTCCAGTAACCGCCCGTTACATCATTAACGCTGGCAACCAGCGTATTGGCCATGCCCATACCACGGGCACCAACACCTATGGAAAGGAATTCGTTACTGTATTTCGGAGCCTGCGCAAAAACTGCGCTTATGCTCAGAATTAGACTCAGAAAAAAGATGGATACGTGACGGAATCCTGTCATGCTTTTCAACGAAAATTAAAGTTACCAAAAAAGGCTTCAAATTGCTTGTCGAAACGCCCAACGGAAGCCTTATCGGAAAATTGTGTCGAATGTACATCTTAGCGCCAAACATGACTCAACCGAAGTTGGCAAATTGTACACAACTTAGTGGTCGGTAATGGAGCAGAAGGTATTCTTCAAAAATCTGGATGCGTTGCGTTTTGTGGCGTTCCTCTTCATTTTCTTAGGGCATGCTCTAGACACGGACAGTGAGCTGATACGGAACTCAGAGGTGTACTCTTGGGTAAAGAACTACGTTTACATTTTTGGCAAAACGGGTTTCAGCTTTGCGTTTGTGCTTTCGAGCTACATAAACACTTGGGTAATTCTTGAAGAACGCCAGCATGCTGGGCACTTTAAACCATGGCTGTATTACATCAGGCGGGCCATCCGCATTTGGCCGTTGTACTTCCTTGTACTGTTTTTTGGCTTTGCGATTCTGCCATTGATCATGGAACTGATGAATCAACCCTACCAAGAGGTTGGAAACCCTTGGTATTTCATCTTGTTTGTGGGTAATTTCTTCCTGATCGAGCACGGTTGGACACACTCTCCCATCATAAGTGTGCTCTGGAGCGTATCTGTTGAAGAACAGTTTTACATCTTCTGGCCGTTCCTTCTGATCCTTTTTCGGAAGCAGGAAAAATGGCTTTTTGCGCTTCTGCTGGTCATCTTCGCAATTACCACCGTGCATTACTACGGCACCGATGTGAACATCTGGTTCCACACGCTTTTCCTACTGGGCGATATTGCTTTGGGCGCGCTTTTCGCATTCATCTCGTTCAATAGGAATTGGGGGTTCAACTGGCTCCAGAATCTGAGTCGCACAAGCATCCTTTCCATCTACTTCCTGTTTCTGTTCTCCCTACTGGCATATCATCACATTTTCGACAATGCGTGGTTACCGGGTGCCCTGAATCTGATCATTGAAAAGATGTTCTATGCCATTGTTCTCTCCTACTTCATCTTTGAGCAGAACTTCGGGAAAAACAGTTTTTTCAAGTTCGGGAAACTTAAATCCATAACGTATTTGGGTGTTATCAGCTACGGATTATTCTGCTTTCATGAGATAGGACTGCTGATCGGCAACCGAGTGCTTGCAGAAGCCGGATTGGAATCCAACATATGGGCCTTTCTGATTGCAAAGCCACTGATTGCCTTTGCCATCATTCTACCCTTTTCACATTTGAGTTGGAACTATTTAGAAAAGCCGCTTCTTCGATTGAAGAGGCATTTTTATACCGAATGATCAGGCGCTGCGTTCTTGCATCTCCCTGATCTGCTGTCGCTGACGGAATTGTTCGTTCTTCCTCTTTACAGCCAACTGTTTCTCTTCATGCTGCACTTCCAAATACAATTCGAGGTACTTATTTGCCTCGGCATGGTCTTCCAATTCCGAACAGACCTCACTCAGGTTTTTGAGAATATCGTGCTCCGTGGTTTTCAGACTAATTGACCTTGAGTAGTTAAGCGCACTCTTCAATTCTTTCCTTGACTGTTCCAACTTACCCATCTTCTGTAGCGCAATTCCGATGTTCATCATGGAAACAGCAATTCCACGAACGTTATTTGCCTGTTTATGAAGTTGAAGCGCGCGTCTCACAATCTCCAGTCCTTTGCTGTGTTCGCCCTGATAAACATGGATTCCAGCCATGCCACCAAGCATGTTTCCCGCGCCAACAAAATCACGTGTGTGCTGATAGAACTCCAAACTGTTCTCAAAGCAACTCATGGCATCGGCATAGTTTCCGAGTTTGAAGTAAACATGACCAATATTGCCTGTTATTGTTGCCGCCAATTCCTGCTTTCCAGCCCGTTTAGCCGCTGAGAGTCCATCATCGAAATATTCCAATGAAGCCCTATAATTCTCCAAGGATCCAGCAACGATTCCGAGGCCACTATAACATCTGGCGGCACCATACAGATCGCCCAAACTCAGAAAGTTGTCCAAGGCATTCTCGTAGTGGTCGATTGATTCTGAATACTCCGCCAATTTCCAGAGGCAATTGGCCAGGTCTTCATGAGCCGCTGCTACGGAAACCCTATCTCCAAGTTGCTCAGCAAGTTCCAAGGCTTGGTGACCGTATCTCCAGCCCTCCACATAATCGCTCACAGTAAGGTGATCCAACAACTCAAGTAAAATTGCCAAGCGCTCTACTTTGTCTGAGGTAGCGCCCAGCTCATTTTCCAACTCAATTACCTTCTGCGACATTTACTCAGGAGAATCGTTAAGGCCGTAATATACTTGAATTCGGTAATTGAAGTTACAATCGCGCCAAGTATTAGTATTGCTACTTTCGCCTTGTGAACCCGATAAAGCATATACCGAATTTCATCACGGTACTGAATCTGACCTGCGGCAGCTTGGCAGTGCTGATGATTGCAATCGGAGACCCGCTTACTGCTGCATATCTGGTAATTGCCGCAGTCGTTTTCGATTTCTTTGATGGTTTTGCGGCCAGAATGCTAAAGGTATCTTCTCCTATCGGGGCTGAGCTTGATTCTTTGGCAGATATGGTGACCTTCGGGTTGGCTCCTGGTCTGCTTCTACTCTATTACCTTGTAAACACCACAGGTTGGGCAATTGAAAACATTTGGAGTTTTACAGAACATCCGCTGCTGTTAGTTCCATTGTTGGTTCCGATCTTCTCTGCGCTGCGTTTGGCAAAATTCAATGTAGACACAAGGCAATCCGATAGTTTCAGAGGGTTGCCAACCCCAGCCAGCGCCATGTGGGTGATATCGATTCCACTCATGATCGAGTTTATGCCTTTTCATCTTTGGTGGGAACCAGAGAATGTCATCGTAGACAAATGGTTCATTATCGGTTCGGCCATCGGCCTATCCATGTTAATGATATCAGACATTCCGTTGTTGGCCATGAAGTTCAAGTCGTTCGGGTGGAAAGGGAATGAGATGCGATTCATTCTCTTGATAATTTCTGTGGTTCTGTTGATAATTCTAAGGCCAGCTGCCATTCCCATCGTCCTATCTTTGTACCTAATTCTATCAGTGATCAACAACCTATTCTTTGCAAAAAATGAAGTTCAAAGCCGAGATTGATGTAATGCCGAAAAAGGAACTGCTTGACCCACAGGGTAAAGCTGTAAGTTCCAGCATGAAGAACTTGGGATTGCCAGAGATCGGCAACGTGCGTATTGGCAAACACATTTCGTTGGAGATTGAAGCCGATGATGAGGCCACCGCTAAAACCAAAGTTGAAAAGGCTTGCAAAGACCTGTTGGCCAACCAGATAATGGAGAGCTTTGAGTTTGAGTTGGAGAAACTCTGACACTTTCTGATTCGGCATCGAATCAACCATCCTCTTGAGAAACACCTTGAAATATCTCAGCATGTGGGATGTAGGCATTCTGCTTACATGCGTGGTGTTCGTGCTCATTAAAATCCCTTTTCTGAACCTCCCATATTTTTGGGATGAAGCATGGGTTTACGCCCCAGCCGTTTTCGATATGTATGAGAACGGGCCAAGTCTGAGTCCAGACTCCATCAACCCCGATCTGTCTCGCGGCCATCCAATTCTCTTTCACTTTTTTGCAGTTTGCTGGATGACATTGTTCGGTACAAGCTTTACCGCAGTTCATGCCTTTTCTGTGTTTATGGCGCTTTTACTCATTTGGGCAACCTACGCCTTGGGAACCGCGCTGGCAAACCGACAAGTTGGTTTTTGGGCAGCTGTGCTACTTGCAATGCAGCCCATGTTCATACAACAGGCAGGCTTTCTTCTGCCCGAAGTACAATTGGCGCTGTTTGTTGTGCTAACGGTGCTGTTCTATGTAAAGCGAAACGTTCTACTTTTTATTCTTTCGGGCACTGCCATGCTGCTTACCAAGGAAACGGGCATACTTGTTATAGGCATGCTCGGAATAGTGGAACTGGTTGATTTTGCGCGAGAGCGGAACTTCAGCAAACAACGCTGGCTCGAATTCCTTTCTATTGGAATGCCCGTAGCCCTGGCATTCTGTTACTTTTTGGTGCAGCGCGCACAGTTCGGTTGGTTCATGTTCCCTGAACACATTAGCATGTTTGAAACCGACCCACAGATCTGGGAGGGAAAACGGAATGTTGTTTTCAAAAGCATTTTTGCTGAACAGCAGCGTCCCATCCTTATTATGACCGGTTTGGCCGTGGCAGCTTTGGGGTGGAACGATGGCCCAAAACCACTGCGCATCTTGTATTTATTGTGTGCCCTGACGTTTGCAACCATGAACGGGTTAAACTCGTGGCTGCCTGATTGGTATTACTACAATGTTTTTCCTGCGCTCATCCTCATCACACTTATTTGGACAGGTGCACTGCTTTATCGGTCTGAGACAAAGAATCATCTTTTCATTCCTTTTGTTGGGCTAATAACATTGGTCATGATGTTGTTCACATCTGCCCATTTCGTAATTGGGCGGTATCTGCTCTATCTGGTTCCATTGCTTATAACTTCAATTGTTCTGACCATTCACTTGGCATTGCGAAAATCGAAATGGCTTTTCAGCACAGTTTTTCTCTCTCTTGGGCTCCTATTCTACCATTATACCAACCGAGCAGATGCCGACATGACCCATGTTGGAAACATGAAATACGTTGATCAAATCGTAGTTCTGCAAGAAGGAATAGATTACCTGAGGAATGAGGTTGGATTTGACGGCAGGTGCTTTGCAGGAAGCTTCTTGGTTCAGAATGCGCTAACAGTTCCAGTACAAGGCTATGTTACTGAGCAAGAAAAGCCTACTTGTGTAGAAAACCACATAGCCAATGAAATTCAATTTGTCTGCCTTGTGAGCTTTGAGCCTGATGCGGGCCTGGAGTGGGTTAAAACGGATGCCAACTTCGAACAGGTGTTTGCATTCACTCAGGGAGTGCACACCTCTTGGGTCTATAAACGGATAGGCTCTTAGCGAAGTACGAAATTCTGTCCGAGATAAACCCTTCTTACCTGTTCGTCATTTGCCAGTTCTTCCGCTGTTCCAGCTTTGAGAATATCGCCTTCAAATAAGAGGTATGCCCGGTCAGTGATCCTTAATGTTTCGTGCACATTATGATCGGTGATAAGGATACCGATGTTCTTGTCTTTCAGCTTGGCCACTATTTCCTGAATATCCTCCACCGCAATCGGATCAACCCCGGCAAACGGCTCATCCAAAAGAATAAAGCTCGGATTCACGGCCAAGCAACGGGCAATTTCGGTTCTTCTTCTTTCACCTCCAGAAAGCAGGTCTCCTCTGTTAGTGCGCACATGTTGCAGGCCAAACTCGTCCAGCAACGATTCCAACTTTCGGTGTTGTTCTTCCTTCGACACTCCTATCATTTCCAACACTGCCAAAATGTTGTCTTCAACACTCAGCTTTCTGAATACGGATGCTTCCTGTGGCAAGTAGCCAATGCCAAGCTGCGCGCGCTTGTACATGGGCAGATCCGTAATGTCCTTGGTATCCAGATAAACTCTTCCCTCATTGGGTCTTATCAACCCGACTATCATGTAAAAAGAAGTGGTTTTTCCAGCGCCATTCGGACCCAAAAGCCCTACAATTTCGCCTTGTTCAACATTTATGGAAACGCCCTTTACCACAGTGCGTTTGCCATACTTCTTCTTTATGTTCTCAGCCCGCAGTTGCATTAGAATCTGATACCGGCCCTTACACGAAAGCCCCAACCTTTGGCCGCACCCAGTGTAGAAACATTCGGGTTATCTAAATGTGTGAACCTTTTTACAAGGTCAACGCTTACAACCTTGAAAATATTTTCAATACCCACACTTGCTTCAATGTAAGGCATTCTTTCTAGGGTAAACGTTACCTGTTCGTATTGTTCATTACCGTATGCGTCTAGAATGGGATTTCCCTTTTTATCTTCTATTCTTCTGGTAGGATAATTGAAAATCCGGTTGTCTTCGGTCATGCCAGGCGTGTTACTTACAGACACACCGCCCCAAACAGCCTTGACCCCTGTGGTCATACGCCATTTCAACTTTTTGAGGAATGGTACCTTATTGAACACGAATCCGTTGAAATGGTGATAGTAATCGAGTGAGATGTACTTATCGCTGACAAACTCGAACCAGTTCATCATGTTGAAGGTATTCGGGTCGTGGAAATAGGTCTGGTTACCTCGATGGATGAACAACAACGGAAATGGGACCCGTCCTATCATCCAGCCACCTTCCCATTGCGAATCTCCATAACCTATAGGGCTCAGGTAGAAACGTTTGAACAGGCGCACCCCGATCTTGTGGTACTCATACTGCGCACCTAAAAGATTCGGGATGGAATACGTGTAACTCAAGTCAAGAATCGGGTATTTATTAAGCATAGGCACTCTTGCAGAACGCCCCTCATAATATTTCAAATTAGGAGAGTAGCGCAGTGAAAAATTGACCTCATTGGTGACTACTTCTTTGGGGTCTGGCACAGTTGGATCAACAGGATCAAAGGCCAAGGCCCCGGCAACTTCCCGTCTGCGATGTTCCAAATTCACTCCAAACCCTAGACCGAAGTTCCATTCTTTCCAGTACTTGAGGCGATAAGAATCGTAATAGATCATGAGGTTGGCCACGCCTCTTCTGAATGAGAGAAAGATATTGTCATCACTTGCCAGAAGCAACGCCTGACCCGGCATTTGAATATCTCGCTGAAACTCAGCGGTTATCTGATGATAAGGACGTTGCTTAATGAAATAGGATACTCCACCGCCTCCCTTCCAGCGTTTGTCCAATCTATCATCAAGTCCATAGGCCAAGTAGGTTGATAATTGCCATTTCTCGCTGAATTTCTTGTTTGTGCGCACACTGAAACGGAAGCGCCAGTGTTCCACAGAATTCAAGCTGACTATCTGATACAGTGGTCCGATATCTACCGGTCCAATCTCGTAATAACCCGATATGATAAGGAACAGAATGTTCATGGCGCGCTTGAAGGCCGGCAGTTCCTTCATTTCCTTGGTCATATCGTAAACACCCTGCTCGTTCTTGTTCAGATTTTCATGGCGTTCCTTCTCCCAGAACTCGGAGCTCTGTTCCTTGGCATCTTCGTTTACCACTATCCTTGCGGGATCGGACCAAATGGAATCTGGCGCTGGCTGGTTGACCACAATATCCCGATAGGTGACGGTCTTCTTTCCATACATGCCCATGTTATTGGTAAGAAGGTTGTAGTCAATGGTCATCTGATCCTTTGTCAAATGCCAGTTCAGTTCTGGAGAGTAATCGAATTCCTGTTCAACCTCAAGCGCACTTACAAAATTGATGTTGGCGCTGCGCGTGATGCTCATCTGCACTT
Organism: Flavobacteriales bacterium; assembly: GCA_020635535.1. Taxonomy (GTDB): domain Bacteria; phylum Bacteroidota; class Bacteroidia; order UBA10329; family UBA10329; genus UBA10329. The sequence goes on from JACJZP010000016.1 coordinate 21,099, forward strand.
TTTTCACCGCATAAGATGAATCGAGCGCAATCCACATATCTCCACGGAAAGCAAGATCCGCCTGATTCCGAGGCTGGAATTTCATGTGCGCACACGGCATTCCACCAATGTCCACCGTATCGAGCAAGAAGTATTTGTAAGAAACCGGAGCAATGATGCTGATCGGACTTTTGAACTGCTTCTCCATCAGCATGATGGTGTTGTCATAGATATCGATGTCCTGATAGATCTTCTCCATGAAGTAGTCTATCCCCTCTTCATCCATGAAATCCTCAAAACCCACGGTCTTCAATCCGTACGTTACCTCTTTTCTGTCTTTCGGATTTGAGCGTAGGTAAACCTTTGACTTGGTTTCTGTGAAGTAAAGTGGTAGATACGGCTTACCATTAACGGTAGATGTATCTACATACTGCCACATGAATTCGAACTTCTTGAACATCTTCCGATCCATGAATTTCTCGGTGATGTTGTTGATGTCCAGTTGAAGTTTCTCGTATTTATCGTACTGATAGTGGTCGAAGCCCTCCTTACGATTGCCCTCTTTCTTCTCAACCACTTTTTTGATAAGCGCCACTGCAGGATTATCCTTGCTCTTGTATCGCCCCTTTTTTGCTTCAACGGTTACCTCCTCCAGCTTTATCCGTTTGGGTTCAAGCGCAAAATCAATGGTGTTGTTCTGACCTTGAACAACATCCTTTTCCATGGCTTCGTAACCCATAAAAGAGGCCATCAGCTTATCCGACCCCCATTTGGTATCTATCTGATATTTACCATTGAAATCGGTGGTGGTTCCTACGTTCTTACCAACAAATGCCACATTGACGAACGGTAAAGGTTCGCCAGTTTCAGCATCTGTAATAACACCCTTAACCTTGGTTTTTTCCTGTGCAAGAACAAATGAGGAAATGAGCACAGTTAGCGCCACCAACACATACCGGAAACTCATCATCAGAACAGCAGCGCTTCTCTCATTCAACCTCAAATATCGTCATTTGACTTCTCACTGCTTCGCAAAACGAATGCCGAAACCAGAATACTGACCTCATAAAGGAACATGAGCGGAAAGAAAACAAGTATCTGACTTGAAACATCGGGTGGTGTAATAACTGCAGCCAATATGAGTGTACCAACTACAGCATGTCTGCGATATTGCCTGAGCGAATCTGGTGTAACCACCCCGATCTTGGTCAGAAAATACATCAGTATTGGAAGTTCAAAAACCACACCGCTTGCCAAAACCAGCGTTGCAATGGTGCTGAAATAACTGTTCAGATCGATCTGATTCACAACCAACTCGCTTACGCGATAACTGCCAAGGAAATTGACCGACAGCGGTGCAATGATGTAATACCCGAACAACACACCGAGAATGAATAGCAGCGAAGTGTAGAAAACCATTCCGGTAGCGTATTTGCGTTCTCCTTCATACAACCCTGGTTTAATGAAACGCCACGTTTCAAATACAATGTAGGGGAATGAGATGATGAACCCTGCAATGATGGAAACCACAATATGCGTGGTAAACTGCCCTGCCATTGAAATGTTGATGAGCTCGAACGGAATATCGGTTATGCAGAGCAGGTCTGATAGTCCAAATCGCTCAGAAAGTTCACAGAGCTTTCGATAGGTCCAGAAATCAGCGTTTTTCGGGCCAAGTAGAATCGTATCAAAAATGAACCCTTTTGCAATGAATGCTACAACGGCAAACACAAATATGGAAGAAACAGCACGTACCAAATGCCAACGGAGCACTTCCAAATGCTCCAGAAAGGACATTTCGCCTTCTTCGGGAAGGTCTGCTTCAGGTAGCTCTCGGCTCATGGGCTGCAAATGTAAGGCCCTTGCCGCAGTAATTACCGAGTTACTTCAACTCCTTATTTGCTTCCATATCGAACCACATGGCAAAAAGCGTAAACTGGCTGAAACTCATGAAAGAGAAAAGTGCCGCCAACGCGTTCACTTTAGGTATCAATCCTGTAATGAAGAACCAGTAGATGAACATTCTGGCTGTGAGTGCCACGAACGCCACAAAGAAGATGAAGCCCAAAAAGTAGAAGAATACCAACGGGTGGAAATTCCGAATGATGTACTTTTCTTTCATTCTCCAGAAGAACAAGCGCGTTAGCAACATGGGAATGGTGAAGATTACTTTACGGAGTTTGATGCCCGATTTCTCACCTATGTTGTAGACCGGTTCTACTGGCACATCGCGCACTTTCAGGTCATACACATTCAACTTCACCAACACATCGTTGGGTTGGCCGTACCGCTTGTACATCTTGTCCCAATCAATGAGTTTGAGCGCTTTCAAATTGATAGCTGTGTACCCTGTTTGAGAATCGGCCACATGCCAATAACCACTGGCAACTTTGGTGAGCAATGAGAGCACAGAGTTCCCGAAATATCGAACCTTGGGAATTTTCTTGTAGGCTTCGCCCGTGAAAAGTCTGTTCCCTTTAGAATAATCTATCTCACCGTCCACAACTGGGTCAAGCACGGCTGGAAGATCATCAGGATTCATCTGGCCATCTCCTGCCATTACTACGGCCACATCAATCTCCTTATCTCGGCTCCATTTGTAGCCCGATGCAATGGCACCACCAACACCTTGGTTCTTCTCATGTTCGATCAGAACCACTTTCGGAAACTTCTCCAGCATCGATCTTACTACTTCAACCGTTCGATCCGGGCTTTTGTCGTCAATGATCACAATATGGTCAACGATCTCGGGCATGGTAGTGATCACATTCCCGATCTGGGTTTCTTCATTGTAGCACGGAACGACTACACTGATGGTTTTTCCTTTGTACATCTTGGAGTCAAAAATAACCAAGTGAACGGCCTCTGCGTATGCAGCTATCTTTGACCGCTCAGTTAAGCGCTTGAAACGCATTTACGGCACATTAGGTTTCCTACTCGCCATTCTGATATTCGGAGGGGTTGCGTTTTCCGTATTCAAAGATGTTGACCCTTTGGCTTTATTAGAAAGCATCGGAGTGGCTGGAATCTTGCAGAATTTCCTCATCGGCATTGCGTACTTCTTTTCATTTGGGATTTTGATGAAGGTGGTTTACCAGCATCATTACAAATGTGATCTCAGTTGGGCCGATGCATTTTTCCTTCCATTCATGATGCATCTCTGGACATACATTCTTCCTGTAAAAGGCGGGCTGATCTACCAGACCTTTTTTGTGAAGGCCAAGTACGGTCTGGATATGTCGAAAGGTTTTTCTGTTGGCGTATTGGTTTTTGCCGCCAGTCTTTTGATAACGTGTTTTGTTGGTGGTGCACTTTCGTTTTTGGTTCGAGATGCACTTGCGCTCCAACTGGTCCTACTATTTATGTTCGGCACACTCATTTTCTTTTTGTTCGCTGGAAGACTGGTGTCGGAACCTGACCCATCAAGATCGGGTGTTATATATTCATTGATCGCTTTCGTGCAAAAAGTTCTCATTCAGTTCAGGGAACAGTTGAAAGATGTAAAACTGCTATTCAAACTCGTTTTTGTCACGCTGGCTTCCACACTTGTTCATGCCATCTGGTTTTATCACTGCGCGTACATCTTAGGATATGATCCGGAACCTGTGGGAATTCTGCTTGCCACACTTGTTTTGAGAATCGTTACGCTTGTCAGGATTCTTCCTGGTAATCTTGGAATACAGGAAGTAATGATCGGATCCGTGTTTCTCGCAGCAGGACTAGGGCTACAGGAAGGTCTGACCACAGCACTTCTGGTCAGACTCGTATCCATGGTGTTGGCCGGCACACTTGGAATTGGCGGACTTTACCTCAATTTCCGTTATTTCGGAACCGACTCATTGACCGGATTGTTGAATAAATTAAAGCGTTCTGATACCTGAAATGGAGCGAAACAAACTAATTCTCCTCGCTGGATTTCTGGTAATAGCTCTAACCGCTATTTACTTGAATCATTTCGACAATGGTTTCTACTTCGATGACATTCACACCATTGTAAATAATGAGTACATCCGAAGTTTGGACAACATCCCAGAGTACTTCACCAACATCGAGACGTTCGGAACCATGCCCAACAATCGCGGCTACCGTCCAATGGTCACTTTGCTGAACGCGATCGACTATCGCTTGGGTGGAAACGAACTTAAACCAAAGGTTTTCCATACGAGCATTTACATAGCATACCTCATTCAGGGTTTGTTACTGTTCCTATTTCTGCTCAATCTGTTCAAGAAGGTGTTACCCGAAGAAAAATTGGGAATTGTGGCATTGCTCACAACAGCCTTCTACATGTTCCACACGGCCAATGCCGAGACCGTGAACTACATCATTTCACGCTCCGATCAGTTTTCAACGATGTGCTTCTTGGCAACATTGGTATTGTACCAATACCGTGTTTCGCGGAAGCTTTTACTGTATGTCGTTCCACTTTTAGTGGGTCTTTTTACCAAGGAGGTAACATTTATGTTGGTTCCTGTTCTTGGTCTCTACCATTTGCTATTTGAAGAAGAGGCAACTCTGAATGAACTGAAGCAATCGGTGGGTTGGAAGAAGATCGGCAGATCGATTTTGGCTGTTCTTCCAGCTTTTGCAGTTGGCTTCGGACTCACGGCATTCAACCTGATATACATGACAGACCCGGCCCGTTTAGCTGGCGGGTTGGCACACCCACGCTTGGATTACTTCACTTCGCAATTTGTGGTAGTGGTCCACTACATCGCCAATTTCATTTTGCCGATCGACCTTAGTGTTGACCCCGCCCACAAGGTCACTCCCGAGATATTCACGTCAGCCAAGGTCTTCAGTCTGATGGTGATTCTCTCTTTGCATGCCATTGCCATTTACTGTCTTACTAAGAAGAAGTTGGCTCCTATTGGGTTTGGCATTCTTTGGTTCTTCATTACACTCGCGCCAACCTCCACCATTAATCCACTTTATCAAGTTTCCAACGATCACCGAACATTTCTTCCCTACATCGGACTTTGTTTGGCTGTCGGCTGGAGCATCTATCTGCTTTATCTGAAGGTTGGCGGAAAATTGGCCAAGCGTGCCATTCTTGCCACATCAGCTCTCGTTATTGCGGGCCATGCCTACGGCACTTACCAACGCAACGAGGTTTGGGGAAGTGACGACACACTTTGGTTCGATGCGGTGCAGAAAGGTCCGAGCAATGGTCGGGCTCAGATGAACTACGGGCTCGTGTTGATGCGAGATGGTAAGTATAATGAGGCTGAACCTTACTTTCAGAAAGCGGTGGAAATCCTTCCTTATTGGCCATATTCCAATGTAAATCTTGCCATTCTAAAAGAAGCACAAGGCGATGTAGAGACCGCTGATAAATACTTCAATCTCGCTTTAAGATATGGAAGAGATAACCCTGAACCCTACTACTATTACGCCCGCTCACTTACAAAACGCGGAAAATTGGAAGACGCCATGAACTGGCTGGACAAAGGACATGAGGTAAGCCCTAAACATCTCAAGATCAATGAACTCAGAGAACAACTCAAACTCAAAGTTGCATCGCCAGAAGAGAAACTGGCTGCTCAGCTTCTGTTGGTTGCAAAATCTCCCACGGCAGACAACTACATCAATCTGAGCCTGATTCAATACCAACAGAAAGATTTTGAAGGGTGCATTGCGTCATGCAGAAAAGCGCTGGAATTGAATCCGAAAAGTGAGATCGCCTACAATAATATATGCAGTGCATACAATGCCATGAAGCAATGGGACAAAGCCATTCCTGCCTGCGAAAATGCACTTCGAATTGCTCCCAATTTTGAGCGGGCAAAGAACAATCTGAACTGGGCAAAGGGTCAGGTGTCACGTTAAAATTGTCATTGACGGACAATATCTCAGAAACGCAACGTTTCTTATCGAAATTAAGCAGCGGCCAATTCATTTAATCATGATTTTTGCCGCCCGTTTGAGATAGCTCATCGGGCAATTCCAACGGTTAGGATAAAAACTGAAAAAGAGCCTTTGCCCGTTTGGGCAAATAACTATCTTTAGTCTTCACGGGAAAATTGAATGGAAGTTACAGTAGGAACAGACTTAAAGGAAGCGCTAAAACAGCATTTTGGTTTCAACAAATTCAAGGGAGAGCAAGAGGCGATAATTAAGAGTGTGCTGGATGGTAATGACACATTTGTGATCATGCCTACAGGTGGTGGTAAATCTTTATGCTACCAATTGCCTGCATTACTCTCGGAGGGAACCGCCATTGTGGTTTCTCCACTTATTGCTCTGATGAAGAACCAAGTGGACGCTTTGCGCGGATTCAGTTCTGAACGCGGAGTGGCGCACTTTCTCAACTCTTCGCTAACAAAAACCGAAGCCGATAGGGTACGGACCGATATCAAAGACGGGGTGACCAAACTGCTATACGTGGCACCGGAGTCATTGAACAAGCAAGAGAACATCGACTTTTTCAGAGACGTTAACATTTCATTGGTAGCTATTGACGAAGCTCACTGTATTTCTGAATGGGGACACGATTTCCGTCCTGAATACAGAAAGTTACGCCCCATGATCGAGGCTATTGGCGATGTTCCCGTAATGGCACTTACAGCCACTGCAACACCAAAAGTTCAGCAGGATATTCAGAAAAATCTTGGCATGACGGAGGCTCAGGTCTTCAAGTCTTCTTTTAACCGCGACAACCTCTATTACGAGGTGCGGCCAAAGACCAAGAACGTTGCTCGAGACATGATCAAGTTCATCAAGCAGCATGAAGGCAAGTCTGGAATCGTCTACTGCCTCAGCCGTAAAAAGGTAGAGGAGATGGCCGAAACTCTTCAGGTCAACGGAATCAAGGCACTTCCTTATCATGCTGGTCTGGATGCTTCAACACGGGCAAAACACCAAGATGCATTCTTGATGGAAGAAGCAGATGTTATCTGTGCTACCATTGCTTTTGGAATGGGAATTGACAAACCAGATGTGCGTTTCGTAATTCACCATGATATTCCGAAAAGTTTGGAAGGTTACTATCAGGAAACTGGACGTGCTGGCCGCGATGGTGGCGAAGGAAATTGCATTGCATTCTATAGCTATGATGACATCATCAAACTGGAGAAGTTCATGCAAGGCAAGCCCATTTCAGAGCAGGAAATAGGTAAGCAGTTGCTTGGGGAGGTGGTTTCTTATGTGGAATCATCAGTCTGTCGCAGAAAATTCATACTGCATTATTTCGGGGAGGAATTTGACGCCAAAGAATGTGATGACCACTGCGACAATTGCAAGCATCCGAAGAAGCAAGAGGAAGCACAAGAACAGTTGGCTCTGGTTATCCAAACGGTACTCGACATCAAAGAGAAGTTCAAGATCAAGCATGTTGTCAATATTCTGGTTGGGGTCAACTCATCTCAAATAAAGTCTTACAAACACGATACACTTCCTGCTTTCGGTAAAGGTGCTGATAGAGGAGACCGCTATTGGCAATCGCTGCTACGTCAGGCCATCATCAACGGATTCCTTGAGAAGGACATTGAGAATTATGGTCTATTAAAGGTTACTGAGTCTGGGCATGCCTATTTGGCCAACCCTACTCCGTTCAAAATGACCATTGATCATGATTATGAAGCGGCCACAGAAGCAGAAGACGCCATTCCAACAGGAGCAATGAAGGGAGGTGGAGCTGCTGACGATACGCTGCTGAAAATGCTGAAAGACCTTCGGAAAGACATTTCCAAAGAAGAGGGACTTCCACCGTTCGTGATTTTTCAAGATCCTTCTTTGGAAGACATGGCGTTCAGATACCCCATTACCATGGATGAACTGACGGACATAACAGGCGTGGGTGCGGGTAAAGCCCGAAAATATGGAGAGCCGTTCTTGGAACTCATACAGCAGTATGTTGAGGAAAATGAGATTGAAAGGGAACAAGACCTTGTTGTAAAAACGGTTGTCAAAAAATCGAGCAATAAGGTTTACATCATACAGAGTATTGATCGCAAGCTTGACCTTGAGGACATTGCAGATGCAAAAGGTCTCAGCATGGACGAGCTGCTTACTGAAATTGAACACATCGTGAGTTCGGGCACCAAGGTGAACATCGACTATTACATTGACGAGGTGGTTGATGAGGACAAGCAAGATGATATTTACGAGTACTTTCAAGAAGAGGCCGAAACTGATAGTTTGGAGGCTGCAATGGAAGAACTTGGAGATGACAACTACAGTGAAGAAGAGGTCCGACTGATGCGCATTAAGTTCATATCCGAGTTCGGACATTAATAAACACTTTGTTCAGAAAAGGCCGTCAGCTTTCATCAGGCTGACGGCTTTTTCAATTGTTGCTTTTTCGTTTTTCCAATCTCCGATTCAGTAGCTTTGCGCACATGGGAATAGGCAAAACCCGTAGGAAACAGAATCGCTTCCGAAGCTTACTGAAAGCTTCCATATTTTTCACCTACTTGGTTATTCTTGCCGGTGGCGTGGTTCGCATGACGGGTTCTGGAATGGGTTGTCCTGATTGGCCAATGTGTTTCGGTAGTGTAATACCACCAACAGACATTTCTCAACTGCCAGACGGATACGAGGAACACTACATTGGCATACGTAAGGCGAAGAATGAGAAGCTGGCCAAGATGATCCGTCCGTTAGGACTGGAAGAACTGGCCGACAAGATCAGTACCGACCCAAGTATTTATGAAGAGACCGAATTCGTTTGGCAGCGAACTTGGACCGAATACATTAACCGACTTGCAGGTGCCTCACTTGGACTGGTGCTTCTGGCAGCTTTTCTTGCTTCTACGATCTATTGGAAGAAGCGGAAAAAGATTCCACTAATGGTTCTCGGAGTAATTGTGGTAACTGGTTTTCAGGGTTGGATGGGATCTGTTGTGGTCAGTACCAATCTGCTTCCGGGAGTGCTCACAGTCCATATGATCCTTGCCTTTGTTCTCATTGCAGGGTTGGTCTACTTATATGTAAAGACAGCGCCTGGAGTTCGTGGTCTTACCACGTTTAACATCGATAATACCATGCGCTATGCACTTGGTGCACTCATTGTACTGACACTTATTCAAGTCTTACTTGGTACGCAAGTAAGACAGCAGGTGGACTTGATCGCGAAAGAGATCAGTAACAGAAACCTCTGGATTGCCCAACTGAACTGGCTTTTCAAAATACACCGCTCTTTTGCTTGGGTCATTCTATTAGGTAACGGATGGCTATGCTACCAGATCTATAAGTATATGAGCCATTATTTTGCCGTATATCGCGCTGGGTTTTACCTCGCAATCTTCGTTTTCATTGCTACTGTATCCGGTATTGTGATGGGTTATTTTGGAGTTCCACGCTTGGCACAGCCCATTCACCTTCTGCTTTCGTGCCTCATCTTCGGAGCCCAAGTTTACTTGTACTTCGTTTTAGGAAGACGAACCCGAATCCAGACGAAGTCTATGACTTCCACTCCAGCGTTTCAATGATGTGAAGTATATCCTGCTCCAAGAAATCAATTACTGGAGCCAATGAATCGTTATTGGGAGTTACGTTGAAATAGAGCGCTGCACGAAGAAAATGATCCGTGCTATCAGTTACATGAAACTGAACTGGTGAAGCAGCCCTACTACCCTCCACAAAGAATATTGTTCCAAACACCCGCGTGTCATCCTTGATAATCACAGATTCCTCAATATTCGAAGCCTGGCTGATGTGCTTGTTGGTAAGCGTTCTGGAGTCCTCAAGAAACTCTGCCAAGTTTCCCTTCAATGGCTTGTAACTGAAATGCAGCTTGGCCTTGAATTGAGGATATGAGACATCGAACCAACATGGTTCAGTCAAAGAACCCGGATTCTGAATGAATTGTGAGTAATCAGCAATTTCAAACGAATACGGACAATCTGTCTCAATATTATGGTAGGTTTTTTCGGGAAGCGCTATGCGCATATAGCCCCGCGGTTTTGGTGTATAATCAGTATTGCAAGCTGCAACTGACAGAAGCAGAGCAAAAAGGAATGGAGCACTAATCCTCATTGGTAGCCGACTCCTGTTCCACTTCATTGCGTGTTACTTTAACCCGTTTTATTCTGCGTTTGTCCACACTTTCAATGGTGAATTCAAACTCCTCAAACTTTACACGCTGATTCTTTGCCGGAATCTTGCCAGCCTGCTCCAGAATGAACCCAGCTAACGTGTCCGACTCTCCTTTATTCTCTTCAAAACGGTCGCCATCTACCTTCATAATGCGGTAAAACTGCTTGAGATTTGTTTTTCCTTCAAAGACAAAATTGTCATTGTCGAGCTTGGAATAGATCACTTCATCATCGTCAAACTCATCAGAAATGTCACCCACAATTTCCTCAAGAATATCCTCGAGCGTAACCAGACCTTCACATCCGCCATACTCATCAACCACCATGGCCATATGCACTTTCTTATGACGGAATTCCTCCAATAGGTCATCGATCATCTTGCTTTCAGGCACAAAGAATGGGTCACGCATCAGTCTTCTCCAGTCGAAGTCATCCTGTTCATCCATATGGGGCAACAGATCCTTAACGTGAATCACGCCAACCACTTTATCCAATGTGCCTTCGTAGATAGGAACACGCGAGTAGCCAGACTCCAAGATGGTGGATAGTACCTCATGGTAATTGCTCGACACATCTATAGCTTCAACATCGGGGCGAGGTTTCATGATCTGCTTCACATCCGTACTACCGAACTTCACGATTCCTTCAAGGATCTTACGGTCTTCCTTGTCCTTGGTGGTTTCGGCCGAGGTCAGTTCCAAAGCATGGCTCAATTCATCTACCGAAATACCGTTGTTGTTTCGCTCTGCGAACTTGTCTACTACCGCGGTCATTTTTATCAGTGGAACACTCAAAAATGAGAACAGTACAGATAGGTAATACAGCGGGTAAGACATGAATGAGGAAAATGCCACCGCATATTGGTTGGCATAAACCTTCGGAATGATCTCCCCGAACAGTAAGACAATAAGCGTGATTCCGAAAACCTCAATGATGCGCCCTACCGGAACCAGACCACCCAACAGGTAATTCAAACTTTCTTCAGGAACATTATTAGCCACCAGAAAAGTGGAAAGAATTACAATTCCAACATTGATGAAGTTATTGGCAACAAGTATGGTTGCCAGAAGCTTTTTTGGCCGATGTAAAAGTGTTACTACCTGCTGTTGGATACGGATCGGTGAGCTTTCCATCTCCTCGATCTGTGTTCTCGAAAGAGAGAAGAATGCTACCTCCGCTCCAGAAATAAGTGCCGAACAGGCCAACAGCAACACGAGCACAGCCACACCGAGCAACAACCCAAGCGGTTGCATATCAGCGAGTAGAATCGCGTTCAGTAAATGTAACAGGGGTTCCGGGGGGTCTTCCAACTCAGAACAGGTTCGTTAAACTCCGATAGATCAAACTAGAAAGGTAGATCATCATCAATGTCATCCAATGAACTTGCCTGTGGCTCATTCACCTGATTGGGAGCAACCGAAGAGCCTCCGCCAGAGGAGTTTCCGCCAGAGGAGTTTCCACCTCCAGCACCACCAAGCATGGTCATTTCATCAGCAACTATATCTGTTGAATAACGGTCGTTACCATCCTTATCGGTCCACTTCCTGGTCTTGATCTTTCCTTCAATGTAAACCTGATCTCCTTTCTTCAAGTACTTCTCCGTTACATCTGCCAAACCCCTCCAAAGCACAACGTTGTGCCATTCAGTAGACTCCTGCTGCTGACCATTTCGGTCCTTATACCTCTCCGATGTGGCCAATCGGATACTCGAAACCTTTGTTCCACTCTCTAGTGTTCTTACCTCAGGGTCAGCGCCCAAACGGCCTACTAAAATCACCTTGTTTACTCCAGACATGTTTTTAATTTTTTGTGTTCCTCCTATCAAAGATTAGAAACTTCTTCATTAATAACAAAGAATGATTTCTCGAGGTACCTATTCAACAATCTCGGAAGTGCGAATTTACTAAGATCGTTTACGTTAACCCATGTATAATTTCCTTCCGGTCTTGTTGAACCTGATAGAACTAAAAACTGACCCAATATTCGCTGATGCGACAGGATGTGCTTATACTCTTCTGAAATGGATAGCAGTTGGTTATTGGAAACCAATTTATCGATCAGATCCTGCTCGCTCAACCTGCAATCCGATTCAAAAAGCGGAAATTCGTAAAGCCCGTGCCAAATATCTCCATCTCCCCTGCGCTTTAAAGGTACTTGGCCATCAACCAAATGAATTGTATAATAGAAAAAACGCTCCCTAACCTTGGTCTTTTTAGTGCGCACCGGCAATGCAGACTGAAGACCCAACCTATAAGCAGCACACGCCACTGATAACGGACAAACTTTACAACTTGGTTGTTTCGGAGTGCAGACCGTGGCACCCAATTCCATCATGGCCTGATTGTGGTCACCCGCACGTTCTTCCGTGACAATTTCATTTGCCAACCTCGATATTTCATTCTTGGTACTGGTATCGTCAATAGATGCGCTAATTCCATAGAATCGGGCAAGCACGCGATAAACATTACCATCAACAGCAGCGGCAGCAAGGTTGAAGGCAATTGAACCGATGGCTGCAGCGGTATACGGACCAATACCCTTCAAAGCCAGCAGACCTTCATGTGTGCTCGGGAATTTTCCATCCAACTCAACGGCAACAAACTTGGCCGTGGCGTGCAGGTTTCTTGCCCTGGAATAATAACCCAGTCCTTCCCAAAGCTTGAGCACCTCATCTTCAGTGGCATTGGCCAGATCATGAACCGTTGGGAAAACAGCCACAAACCGTTCGTAATAAGGCATGCCTTGGTCTACACGTGTCTGTTGGAGAATTATCTCAGAAAGCCAAATGCAATAAGGGTCTTTCGTCTCACGCCACGGAAGGTCACGTTTGGCGCCATCATACCACGACATTAAGGCCTTGTTAGGGAACGAGTTCTCTGTTTGTGCTTTCAAGTTGTCAAAATTAATCAGCTACCAACCACAATTAAAATATTCAATTACCTTTGCCCGCCCTTTAAACGAAGCACTAACGAGCTCAAAATCAACCACTAATGACAAAAGCTGACATCGTTAACGAGATCTCTGAAAAGACTGGAATTGAAAAATTGCAAGTACAACATACTGTTGAGGCATTCATGACCTCAGTAAAAAGTTCGCTTGCCAAAGGAAACAACGTTTATCTAAGAGGGTTCGGAAGTTTTATCGTAAAGAAACGTGCGCAGAAAACTGGCCGGATCATCTCCAAGAACACCACTATTGTTATCCCAGAGCATCACGTTCCTGCATTCAAGCCAGCTAAAACCTTCATCAGTAAGGTGAAAAAGAGCGTTAAGTAATTGAAATTACCTCAGGTCATATTGGTATTGCTCGCACTCGGTGTCGGTGCCATTCTGTACTTCACACCCATTGCTCCCATAGCGGAGAAACAAGTGGAAGTAGAAGAAACTGGTGCATCCAAGGTTGAATACAGCATTGTGGATGATGTGACCGAGATCAAGAATAATCTTGACAGTGCAACTTTGGCGCAGATCGCGGCATGGGAAACGGCTGGTGCCGTTGACAGCCTGATAGCCTTCTTTGACATGCTCCGCCAACCGGTTGGTGCTTCTTACCACGCATTGAAACGCGCTGAAAAAACCAACGATGTTGACCATTGGACTGAAGCAGGAGAACGCTTCCTGCTGAATGCCAAATACATGGGCGACAATGACCGCAAAAAGAGCTGGTATCAGGAAGCGAGAAAAGCCTTTGAGAAGGCGGTGGAACTGGATCCAACAGACCTTGATGTCAAAGTAGACCTTGGAGTTTGCATGATAGAAAGTGCACAGATAATGGGAACCCCTCCCATGGAAGGCATTGGCATATTGAAAAGCGTGGAGCAGCAAGACCCGAACAACATCAAGGCGTTGATCAACTTGGGTTACTTCTCTATCAGATCCGGTCAGTTCGATAAGGCACAGGAACGATTTGACCAAGTGCTTAAGATCGACCCGAAATACGCTGATGCCTATCTGTATCTGGCAGATCTGCACGAGCGAGAAAAGAAATTTGATGAGGCTGTTAAAGACCTTGAGAATTACAAGTCTCTTGTTGATGATCCGAAGCGGATCCAGGAAGTAGACAACTACATACAAGAATTGAGTAAAAACATTTAAAACGTAAGGATATGCCAAGCGGAAAAAAGAGAAAAAGACATAAGATGGCGACTCACAAGCGTAAGAAGCGTTTGAGAAAGAATCGTCACAAGAAGAAGAAGTAATCAGCCTTTGAGATAAGGTTCACAGGCCGCCTCTCGCGGCATTACATCAGGATTTTTGGACAGGGCCTTTTGGCCCTTGTCCTGTTGTACGCTAAGCGGTAGGCGGATTAAAAACTGCTATCCGTGAATTACGACCTGGTAATCTCATCGCAACCCTCTAAGGTTGATATTGCCCTTCTTAAGGACAAGAAACTTGTTGAGCTTCATGAAGAAACTGGAAACAGCGCGTTCCAGGTAGGAGACCTATACCTTGGCCGCATCCGTAAAGTGATGCCTGGTCTGAATGCCGCATTTGTTGATGTCGGCTACGAGAAAGATGGATTTCTGCACTATTTAGACTTAGGGCCAAGGGTACGTACTTTGATGAAATTCATTGAACTGACCCGAACCGGCAAGCTCAAATCTACCATGCTCGACCGTTTTCGGCCAGAAGCCGAAATTGAAAAGACCGGGAAGATCAATGAAGTGCTTTCGCAAGGAAAAGACATTCTTGTTCAAGTAGCCAAGGAGCCCATTTCAACCAAAGGACCGCGACTCACAACCGAACTTTCCTTTGCTGGAAAGTATATGGTTCTCGTGCCGTTTTCCGACAAGGTTTCCATCTCTCAGAAGATCAAGACCAACGAGGAGAAAAAACGGCTAAAGGACATTTTCAAAGACCTTAAGCCCAAAGGTTTCGGGCTCATTGTACGAACTGCAGCGCAGAATAAAAAAGTTCAAGATCTGGAGAACGACCTCAACGAACTCGTTGACCGTTGGGTTAAGATGATTGAAAAGGCCAAGGACGCCAAACCACCTACACGGGTAATGGGCGAACTGAGCCGAAGCTCCTCAATGCTGCGCGACATGCTCAGTTCAGAGTTTGACAATATCTATGTAGATAATGCCGAAGTGCATGCCCAGATCAGCAAATATCTGGGTAACGCACCTGAAAAGCTGAAGAAACTCAAGCATTACAAAGGCAATCAGCCGTTGTTCGAGCATCTGGGTCTCAACAAGCAGATCAAGGCACTTTTCGGAAAGCACGTAACCATCAAAAATGGGTCTTACTTGGTAATTGAGCATACAGAGGCACTTCATGTAATTGACGTGAACTCAGGACCAAGAACCAATGCAGATAACGACCAAGAGACCAACGCTCTGGACTGCAATCTGGAAGCGGCCAAAGAGGTTGCGCGCCAGCTACGTTTGCGCGATATGGGCGGCATCATCGTGGTCGATTTTATCGACATGCACAAGTCCGACAACCGTAAGGCACTACATCAACTGTTGAAGGACGAAATGAAGGACGACCGTGCAAAGCACAACGTTCTACCTCCTTCCAAGTTCGGGTTGGTGCAGATTACACGGCAACGGGTGCGTCCAGAAATGGACATCAAAACCAAGGAGAAATGTCCGAGTTGCGGTGGTAGTGGCGAGATAGAGGCATCCGTACTTTTCGATACAGAGATTGAGAACAGCGTCAGTTTTGTGATGAACGAGCAGAATGAGAAAAAGATCACCGTCAAGGTTCATCCATACATCGCGGCTTATCTCACCCAGGGTAAATGGCCATGGTCCAGATCGGTGGTAAAACAATGGGCCAAGAAAAACAACGGTAGTATTGAGGTGGAATCCTCCACCAACTATGCTTTCATGGAATACCATATATACAACAGTCGTGGCGAGGAAATTCGACTTAGCTGAGCCCAACCTTACAAAAAAGTTGGCGCGTTTTGCAGACGTGGCCAAGTTTAAGAACTGCGTAGAAGTTCCTAATGCTTACGAGGTTGCAGATTTTCCACTGAAGGGAAGATGGGCATCAGACAAGTTCAAAAATCAGAACCCGATAACATTGGAGTTGGCCTGCGGTAAAGGAGAGTACTCTCTTGGGCAGGCCCAAATGTATCCTGACAGGAATTTCATTGGTCTCGACATCAAAGGAAACCGCCTTTGGAAAGGTGCCAAAGAAGCTCAGGAAAAAGGGCTGAACAACGTAGTCTATCTACGCACGCGCATCGACCATATCACAAATCTTTTCGGAGAAAAAGAAGTGGATGAGATTTGGATCATTTTCCCAGACCCTCAACCAGAAAAAGCCAGAAAACGACTCACTTCTCCCCTTTTCATTGACAGATATCGTCAAATACTGAAAGATGGAGGCATCATACAACTCAAAACCGACAATTTCCCATTGTTCGAGTACACACAGGATGTAATAGCTGAACTTGGACTGAAAACCCTCTGCGAATCAACAGATGTGTATGCTGACCTTGAAAAAGGCGAGAACAGATTCTTATGCAATAGGGAACCAGAGCTCCGTATTCAGACCTACTATGAGGGCCTTTGGCTGGAAGAAGGCCGCAAGATCAACTATATAGCCTTTACCCTTTAGTTTTTGTCATTCCGAGTAAGGAACGAACCGAGGAATCTATTTCAACCATTTAGATATCTCCACCTCGCAAAACTCCGCTCTACATGACGTCCGTATTTTCGGAGTCTGTTTTGAACATTGATCCTGAAACTTTGAACTCAAAAAAAGATTCCTTCTTTCAAGACGTTTGGAATGTGGTCAAACTCATCCCAGAAGGCCGGGTCACCTCCTATGGCGCCATCGCAAAATACCTCGGAAGCCCGGGTGCAGCGCGCATGGTCGGTTGGGCAATGAATGCAAGTCATTCCTCTGCGGAACACATACCGGCTCACCGAGTGGTCAATCGCATTGGAATGCTATCGGGCAAAGCTCATTTCAATGGCCTAAACCTCATGCAACAATTATTGGAGAACGAAGGGGTGAAAGTGGAAAACAACCAAGTGGTCAATTTCGAAACCCATTTCTGGGATCCGATGGTTGAACTTGATCTGGACGTAAAATTGGCAACCAGCGGAAACGAATAAAGTAGCAACCTCATCAATAGACAAGCATAGGTTCACTTACCTTTTTCGTTTTTTCACTTCATACTCTCCGCAAGAATGTAAGCCGCCAGATCTTCTATCTGCGAATCACTCAACTTTTCCTTGGAGTAGATCGGCATGTATTCGGGAGTCTTATTTGATGAGGATGTACCGTGCCGCGTGATCCAATAGACCGAACCACCATTGCTTTTCTTGAAATACTTAACCAACCAATCAAAGTCTTTCTGTCCTTCCCCGTTGCCGAAAACGGTCTTCTTCGTCACCTTGCCAGGACCATGACAATGCAAACAACTTTTCTTGTATATCCACTCGCCATTCTCCAGATTTCCTTCTTCTCCCTTCTTTCTCAACTTCGGATCTATGGCTTCAACAAAAGTGGCCGGATATCCGCGTATGTACTTCGATTTCAATAATCGGATATTCTGCGCCTTCTGTTCCTCCGTTTGCCCAGGGGCAGAAATACTGGCCAGCTCTGAATCACTCAGATCCAGATCTTTCAGCTTCAATTCCAACGTGGTTAAGTAGTGAAGTACCGCCTGTAATTCTTCCTTGGTAAGCATCCTACCTACAGAACATTCTTTACTACACAACTGAATTGCGTTCACAAGATCATGCCTCGCAGGCTCAATCAACTCTTTACCGTACTTCTTTTCATGGTCACCGTTAAACCAACTTGTTCTGTTTGTAATGCCGTAAAACGTTGATCCAGGCAAATACGGTCTGTTGTACTCCATGGAGTAGGCCAATCTACTTTCAGGGTCGTTATCATTCGCAAATCGCGATTCAGGCAGAACATTATGACAATCAACACACTTGAAATATTCCGATACCCGATTGGTCACTTGTCCATTGACCCATTCACCCCCGGTCATTACAATGTCCTTTCCCACTCCAACCTTTTCCATGTCCAGAGTACCGATATAATGTTCTGGTTTCTCGTCTCCAAGCGCTATCAGAATGCTTGACACTGGGGTGTCAGCATCGTAAGGCATAGGCGCCAAATACTTGTTGGCAGCAAAGCCGCACAGAACCACAAAAGCCACTAAAGCAACAGAATATCTATACATGTTTCTTGAATTGATTCGACATCAATTTTAGGCAAAATGAGCGAGAGTTGAAGCCTACTTGGCAATAACCACCTTCTCTCTGAACACACCCTGCTCAGAAGAAACCACAACCACATAATTACTTGCGGAAAGTCCAGATACATCCACCACGTACCCTGAGGCACTCGAAGGGTACCTGTCCTGCTGGCGCGCGTTTGCAACGCTTGTCTTGTTATCACTTCACTTCCCCTTAATCTTACTCAACTCCCCCAACACCCGCTCTATCTCTTCCTGAGATAAACCGGTCAACACATCCTGCGGACTGATCGCAGCAGTGCGTTTCAATGGCTTCAGAAAATCAAGTTCTGCATTGCCATCAGGCTGGTAAACCAACAACTCATTCGGGGTGCATTTAAAGGCCTTGCACAGTTTAAATAACAGCTCAAGACTTATCGTCTTCATGTTTCCGCTGGTTATCCGTACAGCCTGTTTATAGCTCATGCCGTGCTTACTCAACCACACCGCACCAAACTCAATCCCGCGCATTCTCAGCAATCTGTTCACATCCATCCGTAGCATTTCCGTAGGTTTTAAGTTCAATCACAACGAAAACATATCCGTATTTAGTACACCCACCTTCCGCTAATTGCCCAAAAAAGGCAAGTCAATTCCGCTCAACGGCATCTTGTTCTTTCCCACCGTCTGCTTCTTCCCCGTAACCTTCTTCTCATTGTCACCGACATTCTGCTTCATCCCGCCCACCTTCTGCTTTCTCCTTCCCATATTCCTCTTGATGCCGCTCATATTCCACTATCTCCTCCCCATCAGATGCTCACACCCTCTCACTTACCCCTTTAACTTCATTACCTCATTTCTTCATCCCCTCATCACTCGATTCAACTACTTATCGCTATTCGTTTTTCGCTCTTCACTGGTCGCTCTTCACTGGTCACTAATCCTTACTTTTGCATTTAGAATGAATCTAAATAAGACAGAGGTAGCGGAAGCGCTCAAGAAGGTGAAGTCGCCAGCGGGCAATGTGAGCATTACCGAAAGTGGCGAATTGAAGAACATTCAAGTGTTCGGGAAGGAGGTGGATATTGACCTGGAGGTGAAAAGCCCCGCGCTCAACATCCGCAAGAAGTTGGAAAGCGACATCAATACTGTGCTTTTCGAAGCATTCGGAGATGTTAAGGTGCGAATCAACATCGCTGCAAAGCCCATTCAGCAAGGGCCTCAGGGTCCGCCAACCATGAATAAGGTGAAGAACATCATTGCTGTTGCTTCTGGCAAGGGCGGTGTGGGCAAAAGCACTATCACAGCAAACTTGGCTGTTGGTCTTGCAAAATTGGGCTACAAAGTAGGCTTGGTTGATGCCGACATCTACGGACCAAGCATGCCACTGATGTTTGACATAGTTCACGAAAAGCCGAAAGTTCAGGTTATCGATGGCAAGCAATACATGATGCCTGTGGAAAGCTACGGTGTGAAAGTGATGAGCATCGGATTCTTCGCGGACCCGCGTCAACCGATTGTTTGGCGTGGTGCAATGGCCACCAAAGCGCTCAAACAGATGTTCGGAGATGTGTGGTGGGATGAACTCGACTACCTCTTACTCGACCTTCCTCCCGGAACGGGCGATGTGCATCTGACGCTTGTTCAGTCCGTTCCAGTAACAGGTGCGGTTGTGGTGAGCACACCACAGGAAGTGGCCTTGGCCGATGCCAGAAAAGGCGTGGCCATGTTCCAGCTCGATTCCATCAATGTGCCTGTAATCGGTTTGGTGGAGAACATGGCGTGGTTCACTCCGGCAGAACTTCCAGAAAACAAGTATTACATCTTTGGGAAAGATGGTGTGAAAGGACTCAGCGAGCAGTTGAACATTCCATTCCTTGGACAGATTCCTTTGGTGCAATCCGTTCGCGAAGCTGGAGATGTTGGAAGGCCAGCTTTGCTGCAAGACAATACGCCAGTGGCCGAGCTGTTCAAGCAACTCGCTTCAGCCGTGAATCAGGAGGTTGAAAACCGAAACACAACATTGGAACCGACCAAAAAGGTGGAGATAACCACACGTTAATTATTACAAATGGATAAGGAGTTAAAGGAAAAGGTTGAGAACGCATTGGAAAGTATGCGTCCATTCTTGGCTGCCGATGGTGGCGACATGGAACTGGTGAACATCACCGATGAAATGGTTGTTCAACTTCGATTATTGGGTTCTTGCAAGAACTGCAACATGAGCGAAATGACATTGAAAGCAGGAGTTGAGGAAGCGGTGAAACGCCAAGTTCCGCAGATCACTGCAGTGGAAGCCATTGCTCATTGAACCGATCGTCATTTTCAATGCTGACCTCCATCAAGGTTTTCAGCAATTAGCAAACTACCTTTGCCGCCTCAAATACAAGTATGTCCGCTACGTTAGAAACGACCAAAGAAATAACCATCCTGTTTGCCGGTGATTCCGGAGATGGAATTCAGCTTACAGGAACGCAGTTTACCGACACCAACGCGCTTTTCGGAAACGACCTGAGTACTTTCCCGAATTTCCCTGCAGAGATTCGCGCCCCGCAAGGAACATTGGCGGGAGTTTCAGGATTCCAGCTTCACTTCGGAAGTATCGAGATCTTTACTCCTGGAGACGAGTGCGATGCGCTGGTCGTCATGAATGTGGCCGCCTTGAAGGCCAATCTCAAAAGCCTGAAAAAAGGCGGGATCATCATCGCCAACACAGATGGTTTCGATGCCAAGAACCTTCGTTTGGCAAAGGTGGAAAGTGGCGTCAGCCCGCTGGAAGACGGCTCATTGAGCAACTACAAGGTCTTCCCGATAGAGGTGACCAAACTTACCCGCGAATGTCTGAAGGACAGCGGGCTTGGCACCAAGGATATTGACCGAACCAAGAACATGTTCGTGCTTGGTTTTGTGCTGTGGATGTTCGATCGGAATATGGACCATACGGTCGATTTCCTGAAAGAGAAATTCAAGAAGAAACCTGAATTGGTTGAGGCCAACACAAAGGTGCTAAAAGCAGGTTACCATTACGGTGACACCACCGAAACGGCCACAACCCGTTTCAGCGTTGATAAAGCGGAAATGCCGAAAGGCACTTACCGCAACATGATGGGAAACCAAGCTACAGCCTTGGGTCTGATTGCTGCCGCAAGACGTTCCGGACTGGAACTTTTCTACGGAAGCTACCCTATCACACCAGCTTCGGACGTATTGCATGAACTTGCCAAGCACAAGAATTTCGGTGTAAAGACTTTCCAAGCGGAAGATGAAATTGCTGCTGTTGCTTCGGCCATCGGAGCATCATTCGGTGGCGCGTTGGGCGTTACAGCATCAAGCGGACCTGGAATTGCATTGAAAGGCGAAGCCATCGGATTAGCATTGATGTTGGAGCTTCCATTGGTTATTGTGAACGTACAGCGTGGCGGTCCATCAACCGGGCTTCCAACCAAAACAGAACAGGCGGATTTGCTTCAAGCAGTTTACGGAAGAAACGGTGAAGCGCCAGTCGCAGTTGTTGCGGCAGCAACTCCAGCCGATTGTTTCAATATGGCTTTTGAAGCTTGCCGATTGGCTGTGCAACACATGACTCCAGTATTCTTCCTTTCGGATGGATATCTGGCCAATGGTGCCGAGCCTTGGAAATTCCCAACGGAAGATGAATTGCCATCCTTCAAAGGAAACTTCGCAACGCCAAGCGACCTGAAAGATGGAGAATATCTGCCTTACGAACGTGATGAGAATCTGGTGCGAAAATGGGCCATTCCGGGAACGCTTGGACTGGAGCATCGAGTGGGCGGAATTGAGAAGCAGGACGGAACCGGCAACATCAGCTATGATCCGGACAACCACCAGCATATGGTGAACACTCGTGCTCAGAAGGTGGCAAACATTGCCAAGAATGTTCCATTACAGGACATTGAACTTGGCGCAAAAACCGGAAAAGTGCTGGTTCTTGGTTGGGGATCAACTTATGGAGCCATCAAGGCTGCAGTGAAAGACCTGACGGAAGAAGGACATTCGGTTTCGCACGCACATGTGCGCTATCTGTTCCCATTTCCTCAGAATTTTGAAGAAGTACTAAGAAGTTTTGACACGGTTCTGATCCCTGAAATGAATATGGGGCAACTGCGAATGATGATCAGAAGCGAATTCCTGATTCCAGCCGTTGGCTTGAACAAGGTGAAGGGAATTCCTTTCACCAAGGGTGAGATCAAGGATAAGGTGTTGGAGTTATTGGATCAGTTAATTAAGTAAAGCTATTAACCACAGAGAACACGAAGAATCCACAAAGAATCACAGAGAATGTCCTCTGTGTACCTCGGTGAAAAAACTCCGTGTTCTCTGTGGTAAAAAATAAACCATGGCAGAAGTTTTGAATGGCGCAATGACCGCCAAAGAGTTGGAAACCGATCAGGAGGTAAGATGGTGCCCAGGTTGTGGCGACTACTCCATTCTGAAGCAGGTGCAGAAGGTAATTCCTGAACTCGGCATCAAGCGCGAGGATATCGTTTTCATTTCCGGTATTGGCTGTAGCAGCCGTTTTCCGTACTACATGAACACCTACGGAATGCACAGCATTCACGGTCGCGCCCCAGCTGTTGTCAGCGGATTGAAGTCGACCAATCCGGATTTGAGTGTCTGGATGATAACGGGCGATGGCGATGCGCTTTCGATCGGTGGAAACCACTTGATCCATCTTCTGCGAAGAAACTTCGACATCAACGTACTGCTGTTCAACAACCAGATCTATGGTTTGACCAAAGGACAGTATTCACCGACATCAGAAGAAGGCAAACACACGAAGTCCACACCAATGGGATCGTTGGATCATCCCTTCAACCCAGCTGCGCTCTGCCTCGGAGCAGATTCCACTTTTTTTGCTCGAAGTATGGACCGGGATCCAGTGCACATGCGAGATGTTCTACTCAGGGCCAGTCAGCATAAAGGAACTTCCATGGTAGAGATCTACCAGAATTGCAACGTGTTCAATGATGGGGCATTCTTCGGATTTACGGACAAGGAGACCAAGAAGCAACAAACACTGTTCGTGGAGCACGGCAAACCAATGATATTCGGTGAAAACAACGAGTTCGGAATTAAGCTTGATGGTTTCACGCCAGTAATTGTGAATATGGATTCAGCAAGTGCTGATGATCTTTGGATCCATGATGAGAAAGATCGTGGCAAAGCCAACATCCTTGCCCGTTTCTACGGAAATCCAGCTTCAGAAGGAGAGCTTCCACGGCCATTTGGCATCTTCTACTCAGAAGACCGTGCGTGCTACGAAGACCTACTTGTTAAGCAAGTGGAAACCGCCAAAGAGAAATTCGGAGACGGTGATCTGAATGCCCTGCTTCGCGGAAAGAATACCTGGACGATCAGTTAGGTACAAACCGAAGCATTCGGTCGTTGCTTGAACCAAGATCGGTAACGTTGAACTCATCTTCGTCCAGCTTATCCACTCGGAAAGTTCTGGTCTGATTGGCGTCTACCAATGTGATCTGCTCGGCTTTATTGGTAAAATCCCAAGTCCCTATAATACTTACTTCGTCACTACCTGCTGAAAGCTGATAGACCTCGACAAAGCCGTTGTCGTTATCAAAACTTATTCGGTAGTTGACACGAGTAGCTGTGTAAGCAGCGGTTACATCCTGTCCATCTTCAACCACAGCTTCAATTCGCCATGTTCCCTGGATGTTTTTTCTGGCCTTTTCAATCTTGGTGGCACATCCAACACTGACCATTACCACCAGTAAAAACAAAGCAACTCTTTTCATCATCATTTCCATTTAGCAAAGATACTTACCTACAATTGGCACTCTACGCCCCATGCCAAACGCCTTTTTACTAACCCTTAGTATTGGTGGGGTTTGAAAGCGCTTGTACTCGTTCAAGTTAACAAGACGTAGAATACGATTAACAAGCTCGTCATTGTGCCCCATGGCAATGATCTCTTCAGGCCCCTTTCGGTGCTCAATGTATTCAAGAAGAATCTCATCCAAGATCTCGTATTCAGGTAGCGTGTCAGAATCCTTCTGATCGGGCCTAAGTTCTGCACTGGGTGCTTTGGTGATGATGTTCTCAGGAATCACCTCACCATCTCTATTGATCCATCGGGCCAACTCATAAACCTCTGTCTTGTACAGATCTGCAATTACCGAAAGGCCACCGTTCATATCGCCATAAATGGTAGAATAGCCCACCGCACATTCACTCTTATTAGATGTATTGAGCAGAATGTTTCCAAACTTATTAGAAACTGCCATCAGCAGCACACCACGTATCCGGGCTTGAATGTTCTCCTCCGCCAAATTGAACGGAAGATCACCGAAAACAGGTTTAAGATCAGCTCTGAAATTCTCGAACAGATTCTCAATGGAAATGATCTCATACTGGGTTCCAAGGTTTTCTGATAGCTTAACCGAATCATCAATCGAGTGCTGTGAAGAGAAGCCTGACGGCATAAGAAGCGACCGGACATTCTTTGCTCCCAGCGCCTTTTGCGCCAAGTATAGAACCACGGCTGAGTCTATTCCTCCAGAAAGGCCAATAACCGCTTTTGAAAAACCAAGCTTGCGGAAATAATCACTGATTCCAAGAACGATGCCATCATGGATCCGCTCGATCTTTGAACGCTGATCGGTCTTCGCCTCACCTATGACTTTCAACGCTCCATCGAACTCAAATGTGGCAGAATCTTCTTCGAAATAATCAAGTTCATGAATGAGGGTTCCATCTGCATTCATGGCCATGGAACCACCATCAAAGATCAACTCGGTCTGTGCCCCTACATGATTCGTGTAGAGAACAGGCAGTCCATATTTCTTACAATTCTTCTCCAGTATTCTAATTCGGTCTTCGCGATGCGAAAAATCGAATGGAGAAGCTGCAATGTTTACCATCAACTGCGGGTTGTGCCTCATCAGCTCATCCATCGGGCTCACTATGTAAAGCGGGTCTTCCACATTCCAAAGATCCTCGCAGATGGTCAAAGCAACCGGAACACCGCTCACTTCAACAATATTGAACTCGCGATTCGGTTCAAAGTAGCGGTATTCATCAAAGACGTCATAGTTCGGCAAGAGCGTCTTTTTAACGACCTGTTGAACCTTGCCATCTGACAGAACATAAGCTGCATTGAACAAACTTTTACCGTGCTCATCATTGTTCCGCAGAGGTGCGCCAACTATGGCTGCAATACCATCGCAATGCAAGGCAATTTCATCAATAGATGATTCGCAACGTTTGATGAAATCCTCAAATTCCAAGAAGTCACGTGGCGGATAACCACAGACAGAAAGTTCCGAAAAGACAATCAGGTCAACGCCATCGGCCTTGGCAGAATCAATTTCCGAAATGATCTTGGCAACATTCTGCTCGAAGTTGCCGATGTGATAGTTGAGTTGTGATAACCTTACGCGCACAGCGGAAATCAGAAGAGAATTCCAACGTTCAGTGCCACATGATGCAAGTTGGCATTCATTGCAAACGGCACTACTGTGCGGGTTCCGCTTGAACTGTCATACTTAAAAAGACCTTCATCATTATTCACCTTATCCATATCGGGATCTCGCATTAGGTCTATAAATCCATTATGGTATGAAACACTTGCAACCAACGAAGTGTTCCCTGAAAAATTCCACTCAAACCCCGCACCGATGCGAAGTTTAACATTGATGAACATACTTTGGTTGTATCTGCCCGTGAAGTCGGTTTCAGAAGCGGCCGAAAAGGTCTCTGTTACCGCACCAACTGAGTCGGTCAATGAAGATTCCAGCAGCTGACGCTCATCTTTAGTTCTTGCTGAGGCAAGTACCGAAACATCCGCTCCGAACTGCCCAAAGTAGGTGAAGTATCCTATCTCGTTGGTCATCAACTTCAACGTAATGGGAATGTTGACATAATCGTATCGATAGGTACGGGTAAGCAACCTGTATTGATTCTTGTCAGATTGATCAATGTAACGAGCATCGGCATCAGCCCCGAAATCAAGAGCGGCACCTGACATTTTGTGTTCAAGCCCGAATGCAATCGCATAATTGTTTGTGAAGGCGTACTCGGCCATCATTCCGTAACCGAACTTGACCTTTGCCTTATCAAGATCAACACCATCTGTATTCGGCTGAAAAAAATCAACCGATGGCGAGAGATTGAATCCGATTCTGAACTTCTTTCTCATCTTGGGTCCAACAGCCTGATCCTGCGCAACCGCTCCGCTGCAAACCGCCATTGTAAATACTATCAGAAGTAGGTTTTTCATAATTTCGACCGCTTCAATTGCATTCGCAAAATTACACGAATTAGTCGGGCATGAGATTTTCACTGATTGGAGCCTTTTTTCCGCTTTTACTCATACTCTCAGGATGCAACAATGACCCATTGGATGTTGATGTATCAAGTCTAAATCCACATTTGACATTCAAGCGGTTGGACCAAGACCTATTTGCATTGAATCCAGCTGCTGGAAAAACCGATACTGAAAGCCTCAGAGCCAAATACGGAGACTTTCTTACCGACTACTGCGTGGGTGTGCTACGTATTGGAGACCCAGGGTCAGAATCGTTCAGTTATTCGGTTGCACAATTCATTTCAGATGAGAACATGCGGGCATTGTACGATGATGTGCAAAAGCAATATGAGGACATCTCTACGATTGAAGCAGAACTGACCGATGGCTTCTCCTACTACATGTATCACTTTCCGGACAGCACGGTTCCCGAGATCGTATTCAATATTTCTGCCATGAACTACGCCATTGTGGCCACTCCAACAACACTGGCAATTGGTCTGGATATGTTCCTGGGAGCGGATTATCCAGTGTATCCAATGGTAGGACTACCACAATACATGATCCGGAACATGAAGCCGCAACAGGTGGTCCCCCAAGCCATGAAGGGCTGGCTGCAATCCATGTATGAAACAGGAGCTAAGCGTAACTCCCTCCTCGATTACATGGTTTTTGAAGGGAAACTGCTCTACGCCATTGATGCAGTTTTGCGCGGAACACCCGACTCTGTGAAAATCGGTTTTTCACCAGATGCAATGGAATGGTGCAATGCTTACGAAGCACGGGTTTGGGCTCACCTTGTAGATCAAGAACTGCTTTACACAACAGAATACATGGACATTAATAAATGGATCAACCAAGCACCATTTGTATCTGGAATTCCCAAAGATTCCCCCGGCAGATTGGGCCAGTGGGTCGGGTGGAGAATAGTACGCGAGTATATGAGGAACAATCCGGAAACCACCATAGTCCAACTCATGGAGAACCAGAACTCCCAAGACATCTTGGCCCGATCCAAATACAAACCCAAACTTTAAAATGAGCAAGACCTCTGAGATCAAGTTCAGCGTAACACTTGACGAAAACCAAATTCCCGAGAGCATCAGTTGGCATGCAACAGATGCAGGACTCGAAAAAGAACTGGACACAAAGGCCATCATGATATCCGTTTTCGACACGGAATCTGACGAAACTCTGCGCATGGACCTCTGGACCAAAGAAATGCGTGTAGACGAAATGAAACGCTTCTTCCATCAGACCATCGTATCAATGGCCGATACGCTTCAGCGTGCAACAAATGAAGATCAGATGGCGGCAGATATGCGCGATTTTGGGCAACATTTTGCAAAGCAGATGATGCAGTAAAGGCGTAAATGGCTGCTATTAAGCACGTTTACACCAACAACACCGTTCCAATTTATATTTGAACATTTGACCTCGCGCGCATATATTTGTGTGCTTACAGAAAATCGTATCGATCAAACACTACATATCCATGATCTTCCGACCCCAGTTTAAAGCAATCCTTACGGCTATCACGTTCGGGCTGCCATTTCTGTCGTTTGCTCAGAACACCCCACTTCTGGTAAATAACGGAGCCATGTTCTACGTCAGCCACTTGGCCAATTCCAACGACACGGTTGTTGTTTTTGTAGATGGCACGGTTGAGCACAATGACAGCATCATGGTCAACCTTGGGAAATTCATTATCAAAGGAGACTATGTAAATAACGCTCAAAGTGGTGGTGACGGCACTAACCCAAGTATTCCTGGCAACAGAGGGCTTTTTGTTGTTCATGGAGACTGGGAAAACAATGGTGAGTACTACGCAGGCGATGGTAAGGTGAAATTCCCAACTTCGGGTCTGATAGAGGGTACTGAAGTTACCCGATTCCACGATCTTGAATTAGTAGGACCTATTGTGCGTTCAATCAGAGACAGTATCGACCCGAATACTTCAGGACCAACAATTGATGTTGAAATTGACGAAACTGGAACGTTGGATCTGGACGAAGGTGAATTTGCCACCAATTACAATGTACTTTGGGTGTTCAATCCATCTACAGGTGCTATTATTAGAGAAAACTGCGACACCTGCGGATTTGTTTCAAGTTTGGATAATGGAGATCTTGCTTGGGTAACCAACCAAGCTGCCCCTTACGTTTTCCCAACCGGATCAAGCATCAATGCACCCACAGATCCGAACAACTTTAGAAGATATAGACCAGTTCTGATTACTCCAACCACGGCCGACCAGGACACTTTCCACGTGCGCTTCGTAAATCAGAATGCTACCAACTTCGGCCTGCCAATTTCACAGGTTGACACTTCAATCTGCTATGTTAATCCATGGTGGTACCATCGAGTTAAAAAAGATGGCGGAGGTGTCCAGAATGCAGACATTGTAATCCGATCAAACCCGTTTGAGAACGATGAAGATTACAATGAGATGGCCAACTGGAGTGCAGCCAACAGCCAATGGGAAGGCATGCCAAATACATCCTATGGCGTTGTCAACTTCCTTCCTCAAGTTGTTGCGGATGACTACAATGATTTCCAATCATTTCCAGAGGATGCATACATTCTGGCTTTCAGCGTACCGAGCGAACCAAGGGTTGAAGGAGATTCTGCAATGTGTGCAAGTGTACCAATGACTTACACCGTTCCGCAGAATGGCTCCGATTATGATTTTGTGGTTACCGGTGGAACAGTTATAGCTGAGGACGATTACTCTGTAACGGTTATATGGAGCAATGATAGCTTGGCTGCAGTTTACGGAAGCGTTCAGGTTATTGAAACCGTTCCGAACAATATCAATGGAGGTTGTACATCCTTAACGCGCAACTATGTGGTTGAAATATGGCCTCTTCCTGTTGCAGATTTCACCATAGGTACAGATACTACCCTTCCGGGCGGAATCTTCGTTTACGATATTCTTGCCATGCAAGACCAAAGTATTCTTACCAGCGAATGGAATTGGGATTTCGGTGATGGCACCACCAGCACTGATTCATTGCCGTATCACACCTACAACGATATTGGTGATTACAACATCACCCTTATCGTAAGGAGCGGTTTGGAGTGTTTGGACACGCTTGTTGTTCCTGTTTCGGTTGTTGAAGGTTTGATTGTACCAAACGTGTTCACTCCTAACAATGATGGTTGGAATGATGTGTTCGATGTAAGAACAAGTGATGTTGGTCCATTCAAAATCGAGATTTACAACAGGTGGGGTAACGTGGTATTCGAAACTACATCTCCACAAATATCATGGGATGGAACAACCATGTCAGGCGTTCAAGCGTCTGCAGGCACTTACTTCTTTGTGATATCCAAAGCTGAGATGAATTCTGGTAATGTTATCAATAACGAACTCGACAATTTCAATTTCAAAGAAACCGGTTGGGTTCAGCTTATCAGGTAAGCTGAAAGAATCTAAAGAATTTGAAAAAGGCTCCTTTTGGAGCCTTTTTTATTGACTGAATGTTTGGCTGAAATCCGAGTTAAGGGTTTCGATGAAATTCAGAAGCTCATCTCTTCCAGAACCATTCTCAGCTGAGGTCAGGTATTGCATAGGCAACTCCTCCCAGCTCTCAAGCATCCTCTCGTTGTACCTACTCAAATTACTATCAGCCTCACTCTTTTTGAGTTTGTCTGCTTTCGTAAACACCATGGTAAATGGAATTCCCGAAATACCCAACCAGTTCATGAATTCGAGATCGATCTGTTGTGGCGAATGGCGAGAATCGATGAGAACGAAAACGTTCACAAGATTCTTTCGCTCAAGAATGTAGTTGGAAATGATCTTCTCCAATTTCTCTTTCTCCTTAACAGGCATCTTAGCATAACCATATCCAGGCAAATCCACCAAATACCACGCATCATTCACCATATAATGATTGATAAGCTGCGTTTTGCCAGGAGTTGAACTGGTCTTGGCCAGTTTCTTCCGTTGCATCAACATATTGATGAGCGATGACTTTCCAACATTAGAACGGCCAATAAAAGCGTATTCCGGTCTATCTGGATTCGGACATTTCCGAACATCCGAGTTACTCATTACAAAATGAACGTCCTTGATGGTCACAGGCTTAGGATAAGGTCTTCTTCAACCAAGGCGAAAGCAACTTATTGAACTGTTGCGGATGCTCCATCATGGGTGCATGGCCACATTTGTCAATCCAGAAGAGTTCAGAATTTGGAAAGAGTTCGTGGAATTCTTCAGCTACTTCTGGAGGAGTCACTGTATCATTCTTCCCCCATATGAGACATACTGGCAGATCCATATTGGGAATTTCCTCTCTCATGTTATGTCTGATGGCCGCTTTCGCAATAGCCAATACTCGAATCAGTTTATTTCTATCGTTGATTATCCCGAACACCTCTTCCACCAATTCATCCGTGGCAACCTTCGGGTCGTAAAAAGTCTTCTCCACTTTCTCGCGGATGTATTTCCTGTCTTCCCTTCTGGGAAACGAACCACCGAAAGCATTTTCGTAAAGCCCTGAGCTTCCGGTTAGAATCATGGCTTTCACTTTTTCTGGATGATTCATAGTGTAAACCAATGAAACATGTCCTCCAAGTGAGTTACCAAGAAGCGTTACCTCACTGAAGCCTTTGAACTGCACAAACTCATCAATGTACTTGGCCAGTTCCTTCACATTGGTCTTGAGCATAGGCAGATCATAGATAGGCATAATGGGAATCACCACCTTATAATCTTTGGAGAATTCATCAAGTACATCCTTGAAATTGCTCAGCGCTCCGAACAGACCATGAAGCACCAAGAGCACTTGTCCTTTGCCTTGTTCGATATATCGATGTCCTGATTCCTCCTTGAGCATTCGGCTTCAAAATTAACCATAAATGGGAGGGAGAATAATCGATTGTGTCAAGTCCTAAAACCCCACTTTATCAACATTACTACCACATTTTCCCACCGAAAAAACACAATACTTCACGCACAAATACAGTTGTAACGTAACCTTTGAGTACTTTTAAACTATAAAGTTTTCAACAGTTGTGGTAAACTGTGGTAAATAGTGGGAGATAATCCATTACTTTACCTGATAAACCCTCTAGTAGGTGACGAACATTATTGGGACATACGAATGCAAGGTTGACGCCAAGGGCCGATTGATGCTTCCAACAGCATTGAAAAAGCAGGTCATGGCTAAGCTTGAAGAAGGTTTCGTGCTAAAGCGAAGCATGTTCGAGCAATGCCTTGAATTGTACCCAATGGAAGAGTGGAATGCTCAAATGGGCATGGTGAACAAACTCAATCGGTTTGTTCGCAAGAATGTTGAGTTCATCCGCTTGTTCACTGCCGGGGTCAAGGTCGTTGAGTTGGATGTCACGGGCCGATTGCTGATTCCGAAAGACTTGGTCGGATTCGGATCGATCTCCAAAGACATCGTTCTTGCAAGTGCTGGTACTCATGTGGAAATATGGGACAAGGCTGCTTACGAGAACAAGCTGAGCAACCCTGAAACAGATATTGCCACGCTGGCCGAAGAAGTCATGGGCAGCCTTAAAACAGGGGCTGATGAGTTACCATGACCCCGTTCTGTTACAGGAGTGCATTAGCGGCTTAAAGATTGACCCTGAAGGGGTTTACGTGGATCTGACCTTCGGAGGCGGAGGACATTCACGGGAGATTTTGAAGCAGTTGAAAGGCGGACATCTGTTCGCCTTCGATCAAGATAAAGATGCACAGATGAACCTGGTTGAGGACAGTCGTTTCACTTTCATTCCGCACAACTTCAGATACGTGCGCAACTTTCTGAAGTATTACAACGTGGTGCCCGTGAACGGCATCTTGGCTGACCTCGGCATTTCCTCTTTTCAGATTGATGAACCAAGCCGCGGGTTCAGCACTCGTGCAGATGGTCCGTTGGATATGCGCATGAGCGATGGTATCAAGCTTACAGCCAAAGAGATCATCAACACATACACCATTGAAGAGCTGGCCCGAATCTTCCGCGAGAATGCTGACCTGACCGAAGGTTGGAAACTGGCCAAAGCCATTGAAAGTGCCCGTGCAAGCAGGGAGATTGAAACGATTGAACAGTTCAAGGAAATCTGTTTGCCGATTGCGCAACCACGAAAAGAGAACAGCTTCCTCTCGCGCGTCTTTCAGGCTATTCGCATTGAGGTGAATGATGAAATGAACGCGCTGAAGGAGATGCTTGAGCAGATGCCTAATCTTCTTACCGAAGGCGGCCGGTTGGTGGTCATTTCATACCACTCACTCGAAGACCGATTGGTGAAAAATCTGGTAAGAAGTGGGAATCTCGAGGGGAAAGTGGAAAAAGACTTCTACGGCAAACCGCTGGTTCCATTCGAGGCAATTACAAGAAAACCGACCATCCCAACGGATGAAGAAATAGATAGAAACCCGCGCGCACGAAGCGCCAAACTGAGAATTGCAGAGAAGATCTGATGAGTTCTGAGAAGGAAAATAGAAAGCAAGAAACGGTGGCCAAACGCGTAATGAGCGTATTGGATGGCAGCTTCCTCACGCGCGACAGCGTAGTGAACAACATCCCGTACCTGCTATTCCTGTTCGGCATTGGAATCATTTACATTGGCAACAGCCATTTCGCGGAGCGAACGGTCATCCGTATGGACGAAGTGAACCGCGAATTGAAAGAGCTGCGCTCTGAATTCGTCTCCACACGCTCGGAACTCATGTTTGCCAGCAAGCAGAGTGAAGTGGCCAAATCGGTTGAACCGATGGGAATCTACGAAAGCGTGGTTCCGCCCAAGAAAATCGTGATCAAACCCGAAGAGAAAATCGAGCAATGAGTCACGAGAAGCAAATAAAGAACCGCGTATACATGGCCTATGGCCTGATGGTGGTCTTTGCGTTGGCGATTGTTGGGCGCATTGCACAGATTCAGTTCTGGGAGAAAGACAAGTGGATTGCGAAAGCAGAAACGCAGACCACTAAGTTCCGAGAGATTGAAGCTGCCCGTGGTAACATCTTCGCGGCAGACGGAAGCCTACTCGCCACCTCAAAACCGATATACGAAGTGCGTTGGGACGCGAATGTTCCTTCCATTTCTGACGAATATTTCAACGACCACATAGACCAACTTTCGAAGCAGCTTGCGGAGCTATTCAAAGACAAATCGGCTTCCACATACAAGCGTGAGTTGACCCAAGCGCGCATCAACGGTAGTCAGTACCATCTTATTAAACGTAACGTTGATCACAAGGATCTGAAGAAGCTGCGTGAGTTCGCCATTTTCGACCGTGGGCGTTACAAAGGCGGGCTCATTTACCACCAGAAGAACAAGCGCGCCAAGCCGTTCAAACAGTTGGCTGCACGTACCATTGGTTATGACCAACCTGGATTTAGCGTTGGTTTGGAAGGTGCATATTCAGAAGAATTGGCGGGAGTTAGCGGCAAGCGTTTGATGCAGAAGATTGCAGGCGGAAACTGGAAACCTCTGAATGATGTGAATGAAATCGAACCAGAAGATGGTTCTGACATCATTACAGCCATCGACATCAACATTCAGGATGTGGCCGAGCATGCACTTCTCACCCAGTTGGAAAAGCACGGTGCGCATCACGGTTGCGCGGTTCTGATGGAAGTTCAGACGGGCGAGATCAAAGCAATTGCCAACCTCACACAGCAAGAGAATGGCGGCTATGCGGAAACCTACAACTACGCCATCGGCTCAGCCACAGAGCCAGGTTCAACATTCAAACTGGCAAGCCTTATCTGCCTGCTGGAAGATGGCTATGTGGACATCACAGACACAGTCGATATCGAGGGCGGTATCAAAAAGTATTACAACGCCACCATGAAGGATTCCAAAACGGGCGTTTATGATAAGATAACAGTTGCCAAAGCATTCGAGATCTCGTCCAACGTTGGTGTTTCAAAGCTTGTAAACCAATACTATGGTAATAAGCCCGAGAAGATGGTGGATAGGCTGAAGAAGATGGGATTGGACCAGCCATTGGGGCTACAAATCAAGGGAGAAGGCCAACCTGCCATCAAATCTCCTACAGACCCGACATGGTCCGGCATCACACTGCCTTGGATGAGTATCGGCTACGAAGTGCTTCAAACGCCATTGCAAATTCTCGCTTTCTACAACGCTATAGCGAATGATGGGGTGATGGTACAACCGAGAATCGTAAACGCCATTAAAAAGCATGGCAAGATCGAGAAAGAATATCCTACCACAGTTCTTAACGACCAAGTCTGCTCAAAGGAAACGATTGCGAAGGTTAAGAAACTGATGGAAGGCGTGGTTGAACATGGAACAGCCAGCAACCTACGTCATGCCAATTACAAGATCGCAGGCAAGACGGGAACGGCTCAAATAGCTAAAGGCGGAAGCTATCACACGAACAAAAGCTACCAAGCATCTTTCGTGGGTTATTTCCCTGCTGACAAACCGCGCTACAGCTGTATTGTAGTGGTTGATTCTCCGACCAGCTACGTTTACTACGGAAACTTGGTGGCGGGCCCGATCTTCAAAGAGATAAGCGACAAGGTTTATTCCACGCAGATCAAAATGTTGGAAGAGGTTGAAACCGACACTTCACACACCGAGAAACTGGTTCCTTATGCGAAAGCCACTTCCAAAGAAGACCTGACCAAGACCTTGGCAGAGCTTCATATCAAGGCAGAAGTGGAAGACCCAGATGCGCAATGGGCGGTTGCCAAAACAGAAAAGTCCTCGATTAGTCTTGAGGCGCAGGAGGTGATTGAAAATCTTGTGCCTCGAGTGGTAGGAATGGGTGCCATGGATGCGCTGTATCTCCTCGAAAACCAAGGACTAAAAGTGAAAATGATTGGATCTGGCGTGGTGCGCCAACAATCTATTATTCCAGGAACCCGCGCCACACGTGGACGCGAAATCGTGATTCGACTCTCATGAAGCTGCTGAAGGACATATTATACAAGGCGGGCATTGAGGAAGTGGTCGGTAGCACCAACGTGGCCATCGAGAACATCTGCATCGATTCCCGACAAGCGAAAAAATTCTCCCTTTTCATTGCAGTAAAAGGAACTGCAGTTGATGGCCACCAGTTTATTTCCAAAGCCATCGAGCAAGGCTCGTTGGCCATTATTTGCGAAGAACTTCCAGAGCAATTGGTTAAGGAAGTGAATTACATCCAAGTGAAAAACAGTCGGTTTGCGGCTGGAATAATCGCTTCCAATTTCTACGACAACCCTTCTCAGAAACTGAAGTTGGTGGGAGTTACCGGAACCAACGGCAAAACCACGGTCACCACGCTTCTTTACCAACTATTCAAAAACCTCGGTTACAAGGTCGGTTTGCTTTCAACAGTTCGAAATCTGATTGATGGAGAGGTTGTGGAGGCCACTCATACAACACCAGACCCGATCAGCTTGAATGAACTGTTGGCCGAAATGGTAGAGCGCGGTTGCGAATACGCCTTCATGGAAGTGAGCTCACATGCCTTGGATCAGCATCGTGTAGCTGGGATCGAATTCACAGGAGCCATTTTCACGAACATCTCTCACGATCATCTTGACTACCACGAGACATTCGACAAGTACATCAAGGCGAAAAAGATGTTGTTCGACATGCTGCCGAGCACCGCTTTTGCGCTGACCAATCTTGACGACAAGAATGGCGAAGTGATGGTGCAAAACACCAAAGCCAAGATCATCACTTACGGCCTCAAATCAATGGCCGATCGCAAGGCAAAGATCTTGGAAAACAACCTCACAGGTTTGATTCTGAACATTGACGGACAGGAGGTCATTACACGATTGATCGGTTCGTTCAATGCCTACAATATTCTATCGGTTTATGGCGCTGCGATTGAACTGAAAGAGGAGAAACTTCAGATTCTCACTACGCTTAGCAATCTTCATTCGCCTGACGGCAGATTCCAGTTCGTCAAGACAGAAAACAACATCCTGGAATTGTGGATTACGCCCACACGCCAGACGCGTTGGATAATGTGATTTCCACGATTCACGGACTACGAACAGGAAACGAAAAACTGATCACGCTTGTGGGCTGCGGTGGCGATCGCGATAAGACCAAGCGACCTGAAATGGCGCGCATTGCGGCTGAAGGCAGCACCAAAGTCATCCTGACTTCGGATAACCCAAGATCGGAAGACCCGAATCAGATCATTGAAGACATGAAAACGGGACTCGATCCTGTATTGAAGCGCAAAGCGGTCAGCATAGTTGATCGCGCGGAAGCGATACGAACTGCTTGCATGCTTGCCGAGCCAGGCGACATCATTCTGGTAGCTGGAAAAGGCCACGAAAAGTACCAGGAGATCAATGGCGTGAAGCATGATTTTGACGACATGGAAGTACTCACAACCAACCTAAAACAGATCTGCTAATGCTGTACCATCTGTTCGACTTCCTTCAAACCAACTACGACCTTCCAGGCGCGGGATTGTTCCAGTACATCACGTTCCGTGCGGCTGCGAGCATCATCACTTCGCTCATCATTTCAATGGTGATCGGCAAGAAAGTGATCGAGTTCCTGCAACTGAAGCAAGTGGGCGAGATTGTCCGTGATCTTGACCTCGCTGGTCAGGTTCAGAAGCAGGGAACACCAACCATGGGCGGCATCATCATTCTGTCTTCCATTCTTATTCCAACGCTTCTTTTCGCAAACCTGACCAATGTTTATGTACAACTGATGATCGTCTCCACCATCTGGCTGGGCACCATCGGTTTCATTGATGATTACATCAAGGTTTTCAAGAAGGACAAAGAAGGGTTGGCTGGTCGATTTAAAGTGATGGGTCAGATCGGTATTGGAGTTATTGTGGCTTGCACACTTTACTTCTCAGATGGCGTGCAAGTAAAGCAGCGGTTGCAGAAAGGTGGAATCGCAACAGAAACCACCATCGATGGCCAAACCATGAAAGTGGAATCTCTTCCGGTTTATGATGAAGCCGAGCATTCGCTTGTTACCACGATTCCGTTCCTAAAGGACAACGAATTCGATTACAGCTCTCTTCTATTCTTCCTTGGCGATAAGGCCAAAGATTGGGGTTGGCTGATCTTCATTCCTATCGTAATCTTTATAGTTACAGCAGTTTCCAACGGTGCAAATCTGACAGATGGCTTGGACGGATTAGCTACTGGAACATCTGCCATTGCGGGTGTAACGCTCGCGGTTTTCGCCTACGTTTCGGGTAACATCATTTTGCCGATTACCTGAATATCATGTACATCCCAGGCTCGGGCGAGCTGGTGGTTTTCATTGCCGCATTTGTGGGTGCTTGTGTCGGTTTCCTTTGGTACAACCAGTATCCAGCGCAGGTATTTATGGGCGATACGGGAAGTTTGGCCTTAGGCGGAATCATCGCGGTTTTTGCGTTAGCCATCCGTAAAGAATTATTGATTCCAATTCTCTGCGGAATCTTCCTGATGGAAAACCTTTCGGTGGTGCTTCAGGTCAGCTACTTCAAGTACACCAAGAAGAAATTCGGAGAAGGCAGAAGGATTTTCCTCATGTCTCCGTTGCATCATCATTTCCAGAAAAAAGGAATGCACGAAGCCAAGATTGTTGGACGATTCTGGATCGTGGGAATCATGCTCGCAGTACTCACAATCGTAACCCTCAAACTCAGATAATGGCAGAGCGACTGGTCATATTGGGTGGTGGCGAAAGCGGTGCTGGCGCAGCGTATCTCGGCCTAAAGAAAGGCTGGGACGTGTTCCTGTCTGACAAGGGAATGCTGAAGGATAATTACTCAGCCAACTTGAAGGATTGGGGCATCGATTTCGAGGAAGGAACGCATTCGGAAGACAAGATTCTGAACGCTGACCTCGTAGTGAAAAGCCCTGGAATTCCAGAAACGGCTCCGTTGGTGCAATCGCTACGCGGAAGGGAATTCCTGTGGTTTCGGAAATTGAATTCGGATTGAAATACACGAACGCCAAAACCATCGGCATTACGGGTACGAATGGCAAAACCACCACTACCCTGCTCACGCATCACATCCTGACCAAGGCGGATTGAATGCTGGCTTGGCTGGAAACGTGGGCAAGAGCCTCGCATGGCAAGTGGCCGATAAGGAATTCGATTATCTGGTCATCGAACTGAGCAGTTTCCAATTGGATGGCATGTTCGACAGCCGCATCAATCTGGCGGTGTTGCTGAACATCACACCGATCACCTCGACCGCTACGGTTCGATGGACAATTACATCGCATCGAAAATGCGCATTACGCAGAATCAGACCTCAGAAGATGCTTTCATCTACTGCGCTGACGATGCCAACATCAAATCGGCTTTGGAATCATCGAATATCAAGGCCAAACACTACCCATTCTCGCTCGAAACCACGGTGGCCGAGGGCGCTTACATCGAAAACGGAAATCTCAACATAAACCTCAATAACTCAAACCTAAACATGTCAATTCACGAACTAGCATTGCAGGGGAGACACAACACTTACAATTCCATGGCAGGCGGAATTGTCGGGCGGTTGGTCGAACTGCGCAAAGACCTCATCCGAGAGAGCCTGAGCGATTTCAGCGCGGTGGAGCACCGATTGGAAAACATCGGCAGCGTGCACGGAATCGAATTCATCAACGATAGCAAGGCTACCAACATCAACTCCACGTGGTACGCGCTGGAATGCATGAACAAACCTGTGGTTTGGATCGTGGGTGGTGTTGACAAAGGCAACGACTACTCGATGGTGGAAGACCTTGTGCGCGATAAGGTTAAGGCCATCATCTGCCTCGGCAAGGACAACGAGAAAATCCACAAGGCTTTCGAAGGAATCGTTGAAACCATTGTGGATACGACAAGTGCCGAAGAGGCTGTGAAAACGAGCTATTACATCGGTAAAAAGGGAGATGTTGTGCTGCTTTCGCCTGCATGCGCCAGCTTCGATCTGTTCGAGAATTACGAGGAACGCGGAAGACAATTCAAAGCAGCCGTTCGCGCACTCTAAACCATCAAAAACCTACCTCCCATGAAGGATAAGACCTGGAATAAAAAAGTTGAGACCACCACAGAACAAGACATGTTCAACAGTCTGCTTGAGTTGAGGAAGCAGATCATTGAGGAGAGTGTTTCGGATGTCCGCAGCACACGCCACCGTCAGGAACTGATAGGCACTTACAATGGCATTGAGTATATCAATGACAGCAAGGCCACAAACGTGGATCTGACATGGTATTCGTTGGAGCGTTTGCAAGGCGAAGCAATCTGGATTGTTGGCGGATTGCAGGACGGTCAGGATTACAGCATGCTGAAAGAATTGGTAGCGGACAAGGTTAGGGGAATTGTTTGCCTCGGTCGTGAAAACGCCCGCGTATTCAAGACCTTCTTGAGCGATGCAGATGTAATTGTTGGTGCCAGTACTGCCGAAGAAGCCGTGAAGGCTGCTACAGCTTTGGCTAAGCCGGGCGACACCGTTATTCTATCGCCTGCTTGCTCCAGCCACGACCTTTTTGAGAGCTACGAAGACCGCGGAAATTTCACAAAAGCTGTCAAACAGCTTTTGGAAAATGAAAAATGATGAATGAATAATTAAGAATTAGAGTGAAAACGAACACAAAATCCCCCGCCTTCGGCACCCCCTTTAAAAGGGGGAATGAGCTCCTTCCTCCTTTCAAAGGAGGTGTCGAGGAACGAGACGGAGGATTTAAAGAATTGAAACAAGAAAAGGAAGGTAATTCTGCGAAAATATCTTGAAGGCGACATGGTCATTTGGGCCGTGGTGTTCCTGTTTTCGCTGGTTTCGGCAATGGCGGTTTACAGCTCAACGGGTACGCTCGCATACCGCTACCAAGGCGGAAATACCGAGTACTACCTGCTCAAACATTTCTCCATCATTGTGCTTGGATGGGGACTCATGTACGGAATCCACAAGGTTCCTTTCAAGTACTTCTCGCGCATCGCGCAAATACTCATTTGGATATCGATTCCGCTATTGGCCGTCACGCTTATCGCGGGAACGTCAAGGAACGAGGCAAGTCGTTGGTTAACGCTACCGATCATCAACCTTTCGTTCCAAACATCCGACCTCGCCAAAGTGGCGCTCATCGCCTACTTGGCACGCATTCTTTCGCTTCGAAAAGATGCACTAAGCGATTTCAATGGAGGGTTCCTTCAGATCGTTTGGCCAGTTATTGCCGTTTGCGTTTTGATTTTCCCTGCGAACTTCTCAACAGCTGCGGTGCTCTTCACCACCTCCATGATTCTAATGTTCATCGGAGGCGTCAAACTCAAATATTTGAGCGGATTGGTTGCTGCAGCCATTACAGGAGCGGCATTCATTCTACTTCTCTCCTATGTGTTGCCATTAGAAAACGTTGGTCTTGGCCGTGTCGAAACATGGAAAAACGCTTGGAGACGTTTACCAGCAATGAGGAGACACAGGAAATGGCTGATGCCAACTATCAAACGGAACAAGCTAAAATAGCCATCGCCAAAGGTGGACCATTTGGTGTCGGGCCGGCAACAGTTCTCAACGGAACTTTATTCCACACCCATACTCAGATTTCATCTTCGCCATCATTTTGGAAGAATGGGGACTTGTTGGCGGAATGGGAATTCTGTTCCTCTACCTGATTCTTCTTTTCCGAGGATTACGGATTGTCCATAAAGGCACCAGCACCTTCGGAACGCTGTTGGCATTCGGGGTATGTTTTGCCTTGGTCTTTCAAGCATTCATCAACATGGCCGTGGCTGTGAATCTCTTCCCAGTAACGGGTCAACCATTGCCATTGATAAGTATGGGCGGAACCAGCATTTGGTTCACATCCATCGCCATCGGAATGATTCTCAGCGTGAGCCGAGACATCAAAGAAGACGCTCAATCCAGTCATGAACCTCAACCCGAATTGGCTCATGTCTAAGGTTCAAAGTGATCATATCAGGAGGCGGCACAGGCGGGCACATTTTCCCAGCTATCGCGATTGCGAATGCGCTGAAAAACTCGAAGAAGGCATTGAAATCCTGTTCGTGGGTGCACAAGGCAAGATGGAAATGGAGAAGGTTCCGAAGGCAGGTTACAAGATAATTGGGCTGAACATTGCTGGATTGAATCGCAGCAACATGCTCAAGAATCTCGGTTTCCCATTCAAGTTGATCGGGAGTCTGTTGAAGTCTATGAGTATCATCCGTGAATTCAAACCGCAGGTTGTTGTTGGTGTGGGTGGTTTTGCCAGCGGACCTGTTATGTATGCGGCAAGCACCAAGGGAATTCCAACGGTCATTCAAGAGCAGAATTCTTATGCGGGAATTACGAACAAACTCCTCGGGAAAAAGGCGAAAAAGGTGTGCGTGGCGTACGACAACATGGACAAGTTCTTCCCTGCAGGAAACATCATTCGCACAGGAAACCCAGTCCGTCAGGATATCCTAAATCTGGAAGGTAAACGTGAGGAAGGACACAAGACCTTTAACCTCGACCCAAGCAAGAAAACCCTTCTGGTAATCGGTGGAAGTTTGGGTGCGCGTTCCATCAATCTGGCTATCAAATCACACATCGAAGACTTTAAGAAAGCCGATGTGCAAGTGGTCTGGCAGACGGGTAAACTCTTCATTGAGGAAGGGAAAAAATCCGTGGCAGATGCCAACGCAACCAACTTCTTCGTCTCAGATTTCATCTACACCATGGATCAGGCTTATGCCGTGGCTGATGTGGTCATTTCACGCGCTGGTGCGAGTTCCATTTCAGAATTATGCATCGTTGGCAAGCCTGCCGTTTTGGTTCCATTCCCATTTGCAGCAGAAGACCATCAGACCAAGAATGCGCAAGCATTGGTTGATAATGATGCAGCCATTCTCGTAGCCGACAATAAGGCCAACGAAGAAGCTTGCGAACACGCATTGCGACTCTTGAATGATGACGCAGAACGTGGAAACTGAGTGCGAACATTCAAAAGTTGGCATTGCCCAACGCGGATGAAGAAATAGCCAAAGAAATCTTGAAAATCGCGAAAGCCGCTTAATGGATACGAATTGGACAAATGAATACGCATATGACGAATACAGTCCTCACCGAGAATCTACCGCTAACATCCATTGGCAGCGGACTATCGACCATGGACTGTGGACTGCATTCGCAAAACAAATAACGAATAACCAATAACCGCCAAGTGCTCGCTCTGAATAAAATACAGCATGTCTATCTCATCGGTATCGGAGGTATCGGGATGAGTGCGCTTGCGCGATATTTTGCCGAGCAAGGCAAGTCGGTGGCGGGTTATGATCGTGTATCAACTGAACTCACGCAAGAGCTCGAAGCAACAGGAATCAATATCCATTATTCGGATGATGTTAACCTGATTCCAAGTGGGTTTGATAACCCTGAAACAACCATTGGTCATTTTCACACCAGCGGTTCCAAAATCGCATTCAGAATTGACGCATTTCCGAACTAATGGATTTGACGTATTGAAGCGTTCCGAAGTTCTTGGAGAGCTTTCCAAAACGTATCAAACTGTTGCGGTGGCTGGAACACACGGAAAGACAACCACCAGTTCCATTATTGCGCATTTGCTACGTTCATCAAGCAAGGATTGCAACGCATTCTTGGGCGGCATTAGCTCAAATTACAACACGAATCTGCTCACTTCAACCAGCAGCAATTTGATGGTGGTTGAGGCAGATGAATTCGACCGTTCGTTCTTGACGCTTTCGCCTGATGTGGCCATCATCACATCGGTGGATGCCGATCATTTGGACATCTATGGTTCTTCGGATGAAATGCTGAATTCGTTCAAACTGTTCTCTGAACGCGTTACCGAAAACGGCACATCGATCTACCGATTCGGTTTGCCGTTTGAGGATTCATCAAGAAGAAACTTCACGTATTCCGTAAGCGAGGAAAGCGACTACTACACTTCGCAACTTTCCATCAAAACGGGCAGTACCATTTCAATTTGCATTCGCCATCGGCAACGTTGGAGAATGTGAGTTTCGGAATGCCTGGTTTGCATAACGTTGAGAATGCCGTGGCCGCCTTTGCTGCGGTCGACCAACTCGGATTGACTGAAGAAGAAATCCGAAATGGGCTTGCAACCTACAAAGGCGTAAAGCGCAGATTTGATGTACACATCAACACCGAAGATGTG
Organism: Flavobacteriales bacterium; assembly: GCA_020635535.1. Lineage (GTDB taxonomy): Bacteria > Bacteroidota > Bacteroidia > UBA10329 > UBA10329 > UBA10329. Next base: position 64,627 of record JACJZP010000016.1, read on the forward strand.
GTTTACATTGACGATTACGCGCATCATCCAACCGAAATTTCTGCGTGTATCGGTTCGGTGCGCGAGTTGTTCCCGGGACGAAGAGTAAAAGGCATTTTCCAGCCGCATCTGTTCAGCCGCACGAAAGACCACATGAGCGAATTCGCAACAAGTCTTTCGGCTTTGGATGAAGTAACGCTATTGGACATTTACCCAGCGCGCGAAGAGCCGATTCCAGGTATCACTTCAAGTGTGCTTTTGGATAAGATCACCATCGCGCAGAAAGAATTGCGCAACAAGCAGGAAGTGGTTGACAGCCTCTCGCCTGCCGAAATCGATGTGTTACTGACCATGGGCGCGGGAGACATCGACCAACTGGTTTCTCCCATCAAAAAGAAACTGGCATCATGATCAAGCGCATTCTCAACATTACGGTTCTGGTTGTGAGCGTGCTCGGTCTGCTTGTTTCGCTGGCGTTCAGCACGCGCGAGTCGGAGAAATTCCCTTGCCAGAACATTGACATTGATGTGGACGACCACATTACGGGCAACTTCTTCGTCACGAAAGATGACGTGCTGGAAATGATCTACGCCAAAGGCGATAGTCTGGTCGGCAAACCGATCAGTTCCATTCCGATTGCTGTTTACGAGCGTCACATTGCGGCCAATCCATCAGTGAAGCGTGCCGAAGTCTACACCAAGCATGGCGGAACATTTGCCGTGAAGGTTTATCAGCGCGAACCGATTCTTCGGGTCATTACCTCAGAAGGCGACAGCTACTATCTCGACAAAGAAGGATACGTGATGCCGACCAGCGAGAATTACACCGCCCGCGTTCCTGTGGCCAGCGGTTTCATCCTCGATAAGCAATACGAAATGCAGCGCTACAACGTGGCCAGCATGAGCGATAGTCTGAAGAACATTTCATGCCTTGATGACCTGTACACGCTCGCCACTTTCGTGCGAAGCAATGAATTCTGGAAGGCCCAGATTCAACAGATAATTGTTGAAGCAGATGGCGAACTCACGGTAGTTCCAACCGTTGGCGACCACCACATTCTGCTGGGTCATACTGACAAACTCGAACAGAAATTCAAGAAACTGAAGCTCTTCTATTTGAAAGGGCTCAATAAAACGGGCTGGGATCAATACAGCCACATCAACCTCAAATACAAAGACCAGGTCATCTGCACCAAAAAGAACAGTTAAATGGAAAATTCAGACATCGTAGTAGGACTTGATATCGGAACCACCAAGATTGCTTGCATTGTTGGTAAACGCGATGATCATGGAAGATCGAGATTCTCGGCATCGGCAAATCCGAATCGCTGGGGGTGAGCCGTGGCGTGGTGGCAAACATCGACAAGACGGTTCAGGCCATCAAAACCGCAGTGGAAGAAGCCCAGAACAAAACGGGCATCGACATCAAATACGTGAATGTGGGCATTGCGGGCCAGCACATTAAATCGTTGCAGAACCGTGGTATTTACATGCGCGATTCATTGGATGAAGAGATCAGCAAGGAAGATGTCCGCAACCTGATCCGCGACATGTACAAGTTGCAGATGTTGCCTGGCGAGGAGATCATCACGTTCTCCCGCAGGATTACATTGTAGATAACGAGCCTGCATCAAAGAGCCTGTGGAATGAGCGGTATTCGTTTGGAAGGAAACTTCCACATCATCACAGGACAGATTGCTGCAGCGAAGAACATTCACCGCTGTGCTTACAAAGCAGGATTGACAGTAACCGAATTGGTGCTTGAACCATTAGCATCAGCTGCTGCGGTTCTGAGCGAAGAAGAGAAAGAAGCCGGTGTGGCGTTGTCGACATTGGTGGTGGTACAACCGACATCGCCATCTTCCAAGACAACATCATTCGCCACACGGCTGTAATTCCATTCGGTGGTAACATCATTACCGAAGACATCAAAGAAGGCTGCACCATCATCAAGCATCAGGCTGAATTGCTGAAGGTGAAATTCGGCTCTGCCTTGGCTACAGAAGCCAAAGACAATGAGATTGTTTCCATTCCTGGATTGCGAGGTCGTGAGCCGCGCGAGATCAGCCTGAAAAACTTAGCAAGCATCATTCAGGCGCGCATGGAAGAGATCATCGAGCATGTGTACTACGAAATCAAGAATTCTGGCTACGAGAAGAAGCTCATTGGCGGCATCGTGGTAACCGGTGGTGGTGCCAATCTGCGTCATCTGCCACAATTGATGGAATACATCACAGGAATGGATGTGCGGGTCGGCTATCCGAATGAGCACCTCGCTCCTGGCAACCCAGAGGATGTAATTAGCCCCATTTTCTCAACTGGTGTAGGACTCGTAATGCAAGGCCTTGATTTCAAAGATGAACTTGCCTCAAAAGGACTGACCATTGATGATTGGGCACAGGGCAAAGAGGGTAAGAAGCCAGTGGTGATTGACGACAAGGACGAAGAAGAGGTCGAGCCATTGAGCGAAGCGGAAGAGGTAGCGAAGGAGGTGGCAAAGGAAAAAAGTGGCAGCAGCCCATTCTCAAGCATCATGAGCTTTGGAAAGCGCCTTGAGAAATGGATGAACGAAGGAATTGATTGAATTAGTTACTGGTTATTGAGAACGTCAGGAACCGACCCAATAACAAATAACTGAATAACAGAATAACAACCAACCCAATAACAAATAACTAAACGGAGGAAAAATGGCTAAGGAAATGATGAATTTCAATCTCCCCAACGGAGGAGGCTCCATCATCAAAGTGATAGGAGTTGGTGGAGGCGGCTCCAATGCTGTCAACCACATGTATAAACAAGGCATTCGCGGAGTAGACTTCGTGGTGTGCAACACCGACCAACAGGCGTTGGACATGAGTCCGGTGCCGAAAAAGATCGCGTTGGGCTCCAGCCTTACGGAAGGCCGTGGTGCAGGTGCGCAGGCCGAAGTGGGCCGCAATGCTGCCATCGAGAATCTGGACGACATCAAGGAGGTGTTGGAGAACGATACGAAGATGGTTTTCATTACCGCTGGAATGGGCGGTGGTACCGGAACGGGTGCCGCTCCTATCATAGCAGAAGTAGCGCGCGAACTCGGTATTCTCACTGTAGGTATCGTAACGGTTCCATTCGGTTTTGAAGGAAAGAAGCGTAAAATGCAGGCCGAAAAGGGCTTGGAAGAACTGAAAAAGCATGTCGACACCGTGCTTGTTATCAGCAACGACAAGCTGCGCGAGATGTATGGAAACCTCAAGCTCAGCGAAGCCTTCCATCAGGCAGATGATGTACTGACCATTGCTGCAAAAGGCATTGCAGAGATCATCACCGTAGAAGGTTACGTTAACGTTGATTTTGAGGACGTGCGCACCGTAATGACCAACTCAGGTGTGGCCATCATGGGATCGGCCACCACATCTGGCGAGGACCGCGCCATAAAAGCGGTTGAACAGGCCTTGGCATCTCCACTTCTAAACGATAACAACATCTTCGGAGCAAGTAATATCCTCCTTTACATCAGCTCTGGAAAAGATGAAGTTACCATGGATGAAGTGGCCGAGATCACCGATTACATTCAGGAAGAAGCAGGTATGGATGCCGATGTTATTTGGGGTAACGGCACCGATGAAGACCTGGGTGATAAACTTGTGTTGACCATCATTGCCACTGGTTTTCATGGGGAGAAGTTGGAGAAGATTAGCGGTAAAGACAGCGTGGTTCGCCACGTGCTCGACACCAACCGTCAGGCTCCGACCAGAGAAACGAAGTCCGAGGAAAAAACCTCCATTCCGCAAGGTCTTACTGCACGTCCAAAATTGATGAACGAGCGCTTGCGTTCTGAAGTTGAATGGAAAGTTGATGCTGAACCAAAGGCAGAGACAACAGTGGCTGAAGAGCCTGTGATCAAACACACGCTGCTGTTCGATACCGAAGAAGAGGCAAAGCCTGCTCCAACCATTATGGCGTACCAGGTAGACGACACTGATGAGGAAATGAACGCCCTCCTTGAGGACGAAGCGCCAGAACTGAAAGGCTACCGCGATGATGAGGAACTTCCAACCTTTGAAGAAGAGGAAGATGAGGATGACGAAATGAATGTTGCGGCAACTTTCGAAACCTTCGAAATCGAAGAGACCGAAACCGTGACCTTCGAGGAAACAGTTGAGGAAACCTTCATGGAAGATGAGGAATTGGAAGAGGTAACGGCTGATTCGGAAACCGAAGAAACCGAGACGGAAGAGGAAGAAACCACTTTCATGCAGCCATTCAGCCTCTTCAAAGCACCGGTAACCGATGAGGTTGAAAACCTTGAAAGGCCAGATGATGAAGAGACCGAAACGGAAAAGACCGATTCGAACATCTTCACCACCGAAACGGCACGCGAATTCGAGTTTGAGGTGAAAAAGGAAATGCCTAAGGCTGAAGAGGTAAAGAAATTCGACCTCTACGAGAATGCTTCAGTTGATGCAAAAACGGAAGAGGAAAGCGTTTCTGGAGAACTTACCAGAGAACCAAAACTCCTTACCCGCCAAGAGCCAATGGGTCATGGTTTGGATACCGAGGAACTTCAGCGCAAACAGCAGGAGCGCATGGAGCGACTGAAGAACATGAACCAGCGTTTCCGCTCTCCGAGCAACCTTGCAGAATTGGAAAATGTACCTGCCTTCAAACGAAGAAACATAACGTTGGACGATATGCCGCATTCTTCAGAAAGCAGTGTTTCTCGATTGGAAGTTAAAGACGAGGACGACACGGACCAGAACGGCAACAGACGCGGTGGACTGAGTGACGGAAACGAGTTCCTTCATAAGTCTGTAGATTAATGGTTTCGAATTACGAATCCATTACGGATATACGAACTAAGGAATCTGAGGAGTTTTCCTGTTGTTCAAACCATTCAGGATCTGAGTTCGTCATATTCGCGTTCATTCGTAATTCGTGACTGATGAAACGCAACTGGATCTACATACCCGCCATCATCATCCTATTGGTGATGGCGTGGTATTTCCACACCATCATTGCGTACATCATGGTGGCCGGGGTCATCTCGCTCATTGGCGAACCCGTCATCCAGTTCCTTCTTAAACTCAATTTCAAGGGCAAACACCTTTCGCGCGCAGCTGCGGCTTCGCTTACCATTTTCGGGCTGTTGGCATTCTTTGGGGGTGTGATAAGCGCCTTTATTCCAATGGTGGCCAACGAGGCGCGTAAACTCTCCAATGTAGACATCAACGAGGTGCTGGCAAGCATTCAAGGGCCTATCACCTCCGCGCAGGATTACATCAACCAGTTCAAACTCACCGATCATCCCATCATCATTCAAGATGAACTGAAAGGTTTTCTCACCAACATTTTCGACATGTCTGATGTGGGTAACAGCCTTTCGTACGTGGCCGGCCTAACGGGAGACATCTTCATTGCGTTCTTCGCCATCACCTTCATCACATTCTTCTTCCTCAAAGACCAAGGGCTATTCAAAGGCATGATCATGACCTTAGTGCCCGATGAGTACGAAACCCGATTTGCCACGGTCCTGAGCAAAAGCAAGCAACTCCTTACCCGCTACTTCATTGGCATCATCATTCAAGTGGCCATTGTAATGACCATCATTTCCATTGGGCTAAGCATTGTGGGTATTGACAATGCCATGCTTATCGGTTTCCTGGCGGGTTTGTTCAACGTTATTCCTTATGTGGGCCCCATGATCGGGGCTGCTTTGGGCATCATCATTGGCCTATCTACTAACGGAGCGGGGCTCGAAATGACCGAACTGCTTTGGTTGGCAGGCAAGATGATGATCGTTTTTGCTGTAATGCAAACGCTCGACAATATCGTGCTGCAACCGCTCATCTACTCGCAAAGTGTGAAAGCCCACCCGCTCGAGATCTTCCTTGTCATCCTTATGGCAGGTAACGTGGCGGGCATTGCAGGTATGATCTTGGCCGTACCCGCTTACAGCATTGGCCGTGTTTTCGTGGGCGAGTTCTTTAACCAGTTCAAGTTGGTGAAGGCGCTTACGGGTGAGGTCTGACCCACTTGTCATTCCGAGGTGCGAGGAATCTCACTACTGAACTTCTCCGTGAATAGATTCAGAGAATCAACACCTTCCTCCCTTTATTCCCTTTCAAGAAGATCTTTGATATGTCATCTGAGTAGTACAGCGTAATCAAACGGTTGCTGCACAGGCCGATCACGAGATTCAATTTTCTGCCCATGTTGCGAGGAGCCAGATCGCGTTCTTTAAGCTGTTGCATCATTTCTGAAGACACAATGACCGTTACCTTCTCCTTGGTTCTCTTGAGCTTTCGTTTCATTCTCAACACCAAGTAGCGCAAAGTTCTATCCTCGATCTTCCTGTCCCATTGCCGATACATGAAGTGGTCGGTTTTAACCAAATGATATATTCTCCGCTCGTGCATCATCCATAACAAAACGGAGCTTCTTGAGAGAATATTATTTACCACCTACGGCAAAGCGTTCTGGTGGGCCATTTCTTCAACCAATTCAAGGTTGTGAAGACGCTGACGGGTGAGGTTTGACCTACTTGTCATTCCGAGGCACGAGGAATCTCTATCATTCCGCATTCGTTTCAGAATCTAAGAGTCTAATCTCATTCATGAGCAATAAAAAGTCAGAGATGAACACCTGAAAACTTGAGTTATTGGACTTAATCTTGGCCATCCTAGACACAAACTTGGATAACAGAAGAGCCTCACTTCTAAGCAATATCACTACCCTAACTCGATTTTCTTTAGTCAAATTAGTGGTGCGATTTAATGCTACGGAGAAAAGACCATACAACTTTAAAAGGTAAGCCCCGTCCCACATCTCAGTCCAATAATCTTCTTTTAGCGCTGGTGCCTTATCCCAACGCTCGTAGACGATTGCTTCCAACTCATCTAACATGAGAAACCAAGCCTGTGCACCAGATGTCTCTTTAGGGTTGTTCTCGTAATTAGCTCGATAATTATAATTGCTAACGAAACTTGATAAAATCATAATAGTATCGATAGCGTCCTTCTCTATTTCGCGAGATTCTATCTGTTCAATCCTTTCATTCTGCTGTTTATTGAATTTGTACTGAACATAGAAAGACAGAAAAATCAAAAACGAACTTAACACGCCAAGAACAGGTGCAGTAGTCCCACCAATACTATCTCCAATCTGACCTGTTCTTTCGCCAAACGGAACTCCAATCGTCCATTGCGTTAACATATAGGGCATTGCCAATACCAACCCAATTCCAAGAAACAGAATTGCGAAGGCCAGTATCAGTATGGCATTCTCTTTAAGAAACTTCACTGAATCAAACTCTTTAGTCATTCAATCAAATTTACAACACTCCTCCCCCGTTTCCATCTGTGTTGAAAACTCTGAAATACTTCTGCTTGGTTCAATGCCAAGTCTTAACTTAGAGAACCCTAATAACACCATTCAATTACATGAAAATCCTAAGCTTACTCTTCGCAACGCTGTTTGCACTGAACACCTATGCCACCGACCCAGAACCAGAGCAGTTTCTGGTCAGCTACAAGCTGGTAAAGCAGCACACCAAGAAGTCGGTAAGCAAGCTTTGGAAAGACAAGGGTGTACCCAAAATTGCGCTGCCCGTTAAGAACGATGTAGACATCTACGAGATCATCTATCGTGTGCAATGGATAGACGGCACATGGCGCAATGCATCGGGCATTTACTACGCCCCCAGAACCAAGAAGAACAAACCCGTGCCGTACATGCTTTATGGCCACGGCACCCGCATCCACAAACACCGCGAAGTTTCTGATGGAGACTCCGAGCAGTTCATCTGTTTGGCCCATGCCGTTGATGGTTATGCCACCGCCTTTGTAGACTATTACGGCCTGGGCAAAGGCGAAGGCATGCACCTGTACCAGCACGCGTGGTCGGAGGCGCATGCGTTCATCTACTTTCTCGAAGCCATAGATGAGTTGAACAAGCAATTGGGTGTGGAGCACAACGGCCAACTGTTCCTAACGGGATATTCGCAGGGCGGACATGCCTCATTTGCCGCCCACAAGTACATTCAGGAGCGGGCCGACCCGCGTTTCAAGGTAACCGCCTCTTCTCCCATGTCGGGAGCCTACCACATGACGGGTGCGCAAGAGCAGTACATGTTCCAAGAGTACCCACGGCCGTTCTACTTGCCATACCTCATGCTGTCGTATCAAACGGCTTACAATATTGTCGACATAGAAGATCCGTACGATGCCTTCCGAGCGCCATTCGATACACTCTTCCCAAAATTCTTTGAGAACAACGACAGCAAAACCCTCGATGAGTTGAACAAGGTCCTACCCAGGGTACCCATGAAGGTCATCGAACCAGAACTCATTGAGGCCTACAAGAACGACCCCGACCACCCGTTCAAGGTGCGGCTTCGCGAGAATAACCTCATTCATTGGGAACCGCAGGCCCCCGTGCAACTCTGCTACTGCAAAGGCGATAAGGAAGTGAGTTACGAGAACTCCGAGAAAGCATATGAGGTGATGACCGGCAAAGGCATCGACCACATTCGCCTCAATAACCTCAGCGATCACCTCGACCATAACACCTGCGCGGCCTTCGCGGTGCTGGCCACCAAATACTTCTTCAACCGCTTCAAGAAGCATGGCGAAAACCCCAAACTAAAGGAGATGCCCCCCTTCAAGAAGTGGATTCGCAACATGGTAAAGAAGAAGGTCGAGAAAGACTTTATCGAAAAAGGCAAAGACAACGCTTATCTGTAGAACACAGCCCTAGCATACATCCCAACCACAATAAATGGGCTGACAGAACACTCTCGTTCAGGCTGTAATTGACTCAGGTTGCCCCACAACGGTCGCTTCTTTCCTGCCAGTTTCCGTTGATAGACCCAAAACGGCAACTTATTGCCCAGAAACGGCAACTTACTTCCTACCTAAGGCAACTTCTACCCTTTCAATGGCATGTACCTGACACCCAAAAGCAACTTCCTCCCGCTCAACTACCACTCATGACTTCGCAACTGCCACTCACTACCGCCCGATCACCGCTTCCAACACCCCGAGAACCATTTCTTTACGCCTGAAAGCCACTAATTCTCAACCCTAAACACATTGTCTCACAGAATCCTT
>JACJZP010000017.1 GCA_020635535.1 Flavobacteriales bacterium
GCATTGATGAGAAACTGGCCGACAAATTCGCCATTGTTGGTTTGAACTTTCCAGTGTTTTAGATCATCATCCCAACGGACTTCTTCCACATTGGTGTTCAATACCGTTTTCTCTCGAAGCTGATGCTTGTCAATAACGTAGTTGGTGTATTCGTTAAGTTCATCCTGTTCGGCAAACATCTGCGTCCACGGATACGATTCAAACGAAAGCGAATACAATGGAGATTGCACGTCCACAGCCGCACCCGGATAGGTGTTCTGGCACCATGTGCCACCCATGAAATCCCTGCGCTCAAGCATCAGAAAATCTTCGATGCCTTGCTGGCGAAGATTGATGGCTGCTGTTTGTCCGCCAAAGCCGGTTCCGATTATCACTACGTTGATTTGCTTCATGCAGGCAAATTACATTTTCAGTGAACAAAAAAAGCCCTGCTCCGAAATCGGAACAGGGCTTTAGTAGACATTCTATTTCTCGGGGAATCAGTTCTTCAACACACGAAGTGTTGTAGCCTGACCATCTTCTGTTCTAATGCTCAGGAAGTACATACCAGCCGGTTGATCGATCTGAACATTGATCTGGTTATCGTTCATGAAATTGAACTGACCAACTGTTTGTCCCATAACGTTCAAAACAGTGACCATTCCGTTTCTCATTTCAGAACCCAATGCAACAGTCAAACGTCCATCATTGGTGGGGTTTGGATAAACAGAAGCTTCAAAAGCAAGTTCTTCAACTGAGGTGACAGGCGAGTTATAAATGAACTCGAAATCATCTACCCAAAGTTTAGCTGAACTGTTACCCACTCCTGGTGTGTAACTTGAAGTGAATGTCATCAAAGCATAAGCAACTGGCGAAGTTGATGTACCCGCGCTATAGTCGAATGGAGCTGAGATCCTGACCCATTCAGCAGTTCCGCCCGTTTGAAAACGCTTACGAGCAGCAGCCACGATATGCGAAACATCGCCTCCTGGTTCGCGCATGTCGAAATCATCATGAAGGATGACAGAGATGGAAGCTGAATCCGAAGCATCTGTCACATTATACTTTGCCCAGAACACCAAGCTATCTGGTTCATCAGTAAATGGATGATTGAAATCCGCATTATTACGAAGTGTGATGGAATATCCCTCAGAAGGAGTGGTTGATGGTGCAACGATCTGTCCAGTGGTCATGGTTCCATTAACCAGAGTACCCGCAGCGTTGGTACTTTCTATTCGAGCACTTGCATTGCCTGTGCGCACTTCGGAGTTATCTTCAAATACGCGCTGTGAAGAACCGAAACCACAAAGGAAACAGAGGTTCCCGGTGGTCATGTTATTCCAATTTACTGGTTCTGGCTCATTGTCCCAGTTTTCGAAACCACCATTGTTCGGCTGTTGCTGGGCCGCTGCGGTAAAAATTGATCCTGCTGCAAGAACAGACAGAACCGTAGTGTAAAGTTTTTTCATGTTTATGATGTTGAATTTCTGTTTGAGGCCGCAAAATATAGCATTCCAGCGCTATGCCGATTAGCATAGATCAACACCTATGAACACGGATCGGTTAACAGCTTAAGGCTTTGAGGCAAGTCTTCCAGCAAGGAGGGCCATTGGAATGTATGCTAGGCCAAGATCCAAAACAAGAAACCAAGTTGGGGCTGGAATCATTGTTGCGGCCATGATGCCACCGATCAACGTCCAAATACCCAATCCAACAGCAATTTGCATTTTACGGCTTACAGCCAATAAAGCAGCCACTAAGGCTCCAACAAATGAACCAACGGCATGAGCAAGAAACGGCATTACAAAGTGCTTGGCTTCAAATAAGTGCATATTGGCTTTGATGCTTTCCATATTTGATGGATCAACACCTTCTGGTGGTGGAATGATAGAGCCGCTGAGCATGATTACACCCATATTGGCAGCTCCGCCAAGGATAACACCGGCAACAACGGCCAGCACATTTCGGAGAATAGGATTCATTGGTCTTAAATATGGTTGATATCTGAAAGGTAGTGCATATCAGATATCAATCCTATCCGCGTGCGAATGCGGTTCTGAAATGACAAGTAATTCAAGGTCATCAGAACCTGAATTGCTGATTCTATGAACCTGATTGGGTTTTACATGTATCCCTTCGTTCTGCTCTAGTCGAAAAGTCTCCCCGTCAAGCTCAAAATGTGCTTCGCCACTCACAATGAAGAAAAACTGCTGCGATTTGGCGTGCTTGTGCAGGGATTCTGAACTTTTTGGAGGCATGGTCTCGCGAATAACACTAAGAGTCGGTGTATTGACGAATTGCCAGGCTTTGCAGCCATCGCCCCAATTGTATGACTTTGAGTTATCAGTGGTCGTTTTCATGCTTATTGAAACGACCTTTATCTTCTGAAGGTTGCAGCCGCTATTGCTTTGGGTATTTCAAACCCGAACGCCAATAATGCAAACATCATCCACCTGAGGCTCATCGCCTTGCCACTCCTTGAATTTCTTCTCAAGAATTTCTGATTGTTCAACCAAAGGTCTCGAACTTGTATCCAGCAACAATTGGCGGAAGCGTTTATGCATCATCTTACGCTTGTTGGCCCCTCCGAACTGATCCGGGTAACCATCTGTGGAAATGTAAATGATGTCTCCACGCTTTAGCTGAATCTCTATCTGAGTGAACGGCTTGCCATGATCGAATAAGGCAATGGGCTGTTTATCTCCTTTGTATTCCAGTAGAACATGGGTTTGGTTCTCATTCCTAATTTCAGCTTCGGTGTGACCGTTCTTTTCGGTAATCAGGTAAAGAGAATTATGAGCGCCAGAATAACACAACTTATTGGTCTTCAGGTTCAAACGGCAGAACGATATGTCCATTCCGTCATTCATTACACCATCTCCTTCACCCAAGGTGCCAACTATGATGTCTCGGACCTTGTTCAGAATTTCCGCAGGCTCATAACAATCCAACTCTTTGACCACCCGTTGCAGTTTATTCGAACACACTAAACTTAGCATGGCACCAGGTACTCCATGACCAGTGCAATCTGCTGCGGCAAAAAAGACCTCATCTCCTATCCTATCGAACCAATAGAAATCTCCAGCAACAATATCCTTTGGCATGAAAACCACAAAGCTGTCTGGAATTGTAGAGCGAAGCTTGGTTTCTGGAGGTAGAATGGCATCCTGAATCTTCTTTGCGTAGTTGATACTATCAATGATCTCCGCATTCTTACGCTCCACCAAAACCTGTTTCTCATTGGCCTTGTCGCGTTCTTTACGCAGCAATTTCTGTTGGATTTGGAGCTGATGATTTGCTTTCTGCGTTCGTTGATAGGCGGCATTTATAAGCAGAATGAAAACGATGAAAACAGCCAATCCAGAAAAGATGAGCAATCGACTCCGATTGATCTCTGCAAGAAAATCCGACTCGGGAGCAATGACACCAATAGTGAATCTCACATCACCCAACGAATAAGGGGTCACGGAGCCCCACCACAGTTGATCAGCATGGATAAAACCAAAAGGATTTATTCCACCCCCAAGTTCAGCATGGTGTTTTATGGCCGACAGAAGTGCTGGCTCATTTATTTCTTCGATATTCTTGAGTACATCTGCCCTTCTCTGCTCCTTGGACTGATAATTATTGGAATGAGGCAGCCCCAGGATCCGTTCATCTTCCGTTATTATGAACACCTGTCCATTCTCGCTGATGTTCATATTTGAGGTGAATGTGGAAATATCCTGAAGCATCACATCATAACCAACAACCATTGTGTCTCCAAAAGGAGTTCGGAACGATCTGGAAACCGTTATGCCTGGATCATGAGTTGTAAAGAACGTGTAGGGATCGGTCCAACGTAAGCTGTCAAAATGTTCTACTGCCCGCTGAAACCATGGCCTACTCCTTGCATCATAGCCTTTATCCGCTTCATAACTACGGTGCAGCACGAGTCTATCAGCATCCAATCTCCACTCCGAGATCCTTGCGTTATGTTCATTTGAAGGGTCACTCTCTCGGTTAATGACCATTGTATCCAGTTCCAAAAACATCTTCTCTTTACCGCCAATGGTAGAGAGCATTAAGGACGATACCGAGTTTGAGCGATGCACGAACGGCCAGAAGTAACTATTGAACTGATTCAGGTCGAGGTCTGTAAGGAATCCACCTGCTCCTCTATCAGCAGTTGTGTTTATCTGATCAACTATAGGGATAAAGAAGTTGTCCAGTTCTTTCTCAACATGAGCCCGTTCGATCTTCAAAAGATCCTTTGCCATTCCCTCAATAGAATCCGAAAGATTGAACAACAGAAATGCTGCAATGCAAATGCTAAAAAGTATAATGACGATGGTGCGGTTCATACCGTAATTCCAATCCTGATGAATAAACCGATAAGTTAAATCTAAACTTAACAAAATGAACCTTCAATTACAAAGGCTCACCTTGGATGCCGTTGGCAAATCAACGAAAATCTTACACCATCAGATCTTAATTCTGTAAAGCCGTAACAGAACTATCTGAGACCTTTACATCAAATTCTGCGGTCATGAGAAAGTTCAATTTTGTCTTTATCAATGTCATTGTGATGATTTCGTTAAGCACCGAGCTGCAAAGTCAAACGGTTGGAACCATTTTGAACACATCAGACTCCTATGATGGCTATACGCTATTTGCTCCCATGAGCAACACCAGCACCTATCTGATAGACAATTGCGGGCAGGTGGTAAATGAATGGCAATCATCCAACAGGCCTGGACTCTCCGCCTACCTGCTTGAAGATGGAAGTCTACTTAGGGCAAAGAACATCGGTAATCAAACATTTACGAGCGGTGGTAGCGGTGGTGGTGTTCAGAGATTCAGCTGGGATGGAACACTCCTATGGGATTACGAGGTTTCCAGCACAACCGAATGTCAGCATCATGATGTGGAATATCTGCCAAACGGGAACGTACTGATGGTGGTTTGGGAAAGTAAAACTCAAGCTGAGTCCATCCAAGCGGGCAGGAACAGCGGCAATGCTCCAAGTTCGCTTTGGCCAGATAAGATCATTGAGGTGGAGCCGAATGGATCAAGTTCAGGAACCATAGTTTGGGAATGGCATGCATGGGATCACATGATTCAGGATGAGGATGCTTCGAAGGACAATTTTGGAGTTGTGTCTGACCACCCAGAGTTGATTGACATCAACTATCCCAGCAATGACAATAGCGACTGGCTGCATGTGAATTCGGTCAATTACAACCCAGAGTTTGATCAGATAGTTATGAGTGTCCACAACACCAACGAGTTATGGATCATTGATCATAGCACAACCACGCAAGAAGCCGCTTCTCATTCTGGCGGAACATATGGCAAAGGAGGCGATCTTCTTTACAGATGGGGAAATCCTCAGGCTTACGACAGAGGAAGTGTTTCCGACAAGAAATTCTACGCTCAACATGACGCAAAATGGATAACGGAGGGTTCAGATGTTGGAAAGCTCATGGTTTTCAATAATGGCGCGAATAGAAGTCCAGGTACGTCCTACTCCAGCGTGGATATTATCGACCCACCAGTAGATGCCTTCGGCAACTACACATTACCAACCAATGGCGAGACATTCATGCCATCAGACCTGTATTGGAGTTACGAGGCAAATCCAAACTCAGATTTCTTCTCAAGTAACATTTCTGGCGCGCACCGAGTGGCTAACGACAACACCATTATTTGCGAAGGTGTAAATGGACGGTTATTTGAAGTTGATGAATCTGGAAATACCGTTTGGGAATATGTATCACCTATTACGAATAGCGGGGCTGTGAATCAGGGAACAACTCCAAACCAGAACAGTGTTTTCCGTTGCACTCGTTACGCAGCAAGCTATGCAGGCCTTTCTGGCAGAGATCTAACTCCGGGAAACGTACTGGAACTGAATTCCAATTTCTCGTGCGAACTCTACCATACCGTTACAGGAATTGACAGACAAGAATACATGCCGATTCAAATCATCATGAACCCATCCACAAACCAAATAACACTTACGGAGATCAACGTAAACACTTGGTTAAGCATTTACGATTCGGTAGGTAGACTGATGTTTCAGAAGAACTGCTCAGGACCATCTGTTGGAGTTAGCACATCCTTTTGGCCAACTGGCATTTACCACGTAACCGCAATCACCGAAACAGAACAATTTCACAAGAAAGTGCTCAAGCTCTGATCAAAGTTCCCCGCAATCGTCAATCATTATCGGAACTGAAGTAGCGCCAGATCGAGAACCACACATTTCAATTTTCTGAACCACATCCATTCCCGCTACAACCGAACCGAATACAACATGTGCTCCGTCCAACCACGGACATGGAACTGTTGTGATGAAAAATTGGCTGCCATTTGTGTTCCTTCCAGCATTTGCCATACTCAACAGACCTGACCCTGTATGCTTCAGTTCAAAGTTCTCATCCTCGAACTTCTCACCATAAATGGATTTTCCTCCTGTACCATTATGGTTAGTAAAATCTCCTCCTTGAAGCATGAATTGCGGAATTACGCGGTGAAACGAACTTCCCTTGTAGCCGAAACCTTTCTCTCCAGTGCAAAGCGCTCTGAAATTCTCAGCAGTCTTGGGCACAACATCCGCTCTCAGTTCAAATTCAATTCTGCCAGCCGGCTGCTGATCAATACTTACATCAAAATAAACTCTTGGGTTCTTGTTCTCGCTCATTTCTTTCTATTTAGCTGAAATTGTTCCAGAACCGTCTATGGAAGCTTCCACCTTCGGTTCGCCTTTGTATTTGATATCACCGCTTCCACTTACTGCGGCCTTTAAATTCTTAGATGCATTAACTCGAATTGAACCAGAACCATCTAAACTGGCTGAACAATTTATTGTCTCAATATCATAGGCCTTAATATCGCCTGAGCCATCAAGCTCTGCTTCAAATGTTTTGGCAAAACCTTCCAATTCAATATCACCACTACCATCCAAAACCGAAATCAGGTCATGAGCTTTAACCTTCAATTCCACATCTCCACTACCTTCTAATTCAATGCTCATTTTCTGTGTTGATTCCAAAACGCTTTCGTCCATGGTCTTAATATCGCCACTACCATCCAGCTCAATCTGCAACTCATCAAGACCTACAAATGTTCCGAGTTTTACATCTCCTGATCCGAGCAATCGGACAAGATTTAGATCTGGAACAGTGATACGAACTTCCAACTCATAGTTAAGATAATTCCCAGGCTCCAAGCTTAGATACATCACACCATCCAAGACGTTCATTCTTAGCTTATCAATGATGTTCTCCTGACCAACCGCCACAACGTTCTGAACCGTTCCTTGCTCAACTCTAACTCCAAAAGACCCATCTAATTCAACGCCACTGAAAGAATCGACAACCATTGTACGCTCAACAACTGGCCCCTCTCCAGTAGTGTATTTACATGAAGTCAAAAACAACATGGCCAATACGGGAATCAAAGAAATTTGTCTCATGGAAAGTCTTTTGATTGGGCCCGAAGTTCGCCACTGAACCATCAACATCAAAGCTTTTTAGTTTTTGGCATTACCAAATTACGATCAGTAAGCAGACAATGAGCAAACATCTTGGCAACATTATTGCCCCGTGTCAAATTCATTTTACACGTATTTTAGCGAACCCAAAAAATCAACCTATGAGAATTCTATTTGCATCAATTATTGCTTTGATGATGGCTCTTCCGTCACAAGCTCAAGTAACTATCAACGGAGTAACGCTTCCGGCCACCTTGAAAGCTGGAGACCAATCGATCAGCCTTAACGGTGGTGGTATCCGTAAGAAATTGTTCTTCAAGCTCTACGTTGGAGGGCTTTACCTGTCTAAGAAGTCGGGCGATGCGAACGCTATCATCAATGCAGATGAGGCCATGGCTGTGAAACTGCAGATCACTTCTGGTATGATAAGCAGTGAGAACATGAGCGAAGCCATTAGCGAAGGATTTGAAAAGAGCACTGGAGGTAATGTTGCACCACTCAAAAGTAAGATCGACAAGTTCATTGACACCTTCAAGAAAAGTGAGATCGTTGAAGGAAACGTGTTCGATATCGTCTACGTTCCAGGCACTGGGGTACAGTCTTATAAGAACGGTCAGCTTCAAAGCACTGTAGAGGGCATGGACTTCAAAAAGGCGCTTTTCGGCATCTGGTTGTGCGATGAGCCAGCTGATGAAGACCTGAAACAAAAAATGCTCGGTAAATAATTACGTTAAGTTTGAATCACTACAAGGCGAAAGTGATTCCACTTTCGCCTTTCTTTTTTCACCACGTCCAATATGAATAACGAACAACTTCTATCGCTTGCTGGCGAGTATGGCACTCCCCTGTTCATTTACGATGCCGACATCATGGAACGCCAATACAAAAGGCTTAAATCGGCTTTTGAAGGCGTGAACCTGAATATTCAGTATGCCTGCAAAGCATTGAGTAATCAGGCTGTATTGAAATTCTTCAACTCGCTTGGTTCTGGTCTTGATACGGTGTCTATCGAAGAAGTGAAACTTGGCCTCTTGGCAGGTTTCAGCCCAGAACGCATCATCTACACACCAAATGGAGTGAGTTTTGAAGAAATTCAGGAAGCCGTATCGTTAGGTGTTCGCGTAAACATTGACAATCTGGTGATGCTTGAAAAATTCGGAAACACTTACGGAGACAAGTATCCGGTTTGTGTTCGATTGAACCCACATATTGTAGCGGGCGGCAACCATAAGATACAGGTAGGACACATCGATTCCAAGTTCGGCATCTCCATCCATCAGATGCGTCATCTTACCCGAATTGTACAAGCATATGGCATTCACGTGAACGGATTGCACATGCATACAGGTAGCGACATCTTGGACGTGGGTGTTTTCTTGAAAGGAACCGAAATTCTACTCGAAGCGGCATTCCAATTCAAAGAACTGGAGTACATTGATTTTGGCAGCGGTTTCAAGGTTGCTTACAAACCGAACGATGTCTCTACGAACATCGAAGAGTTGGGTGAGCAACTCGGGGCTCAATTCAAGGATTTCTGCAAGGAATATGGCCGAGAACTGGAACTGGCATTTGAGCCTGGTAAATTCCTTGTAAGCGAATCAGGGACATTCCTATGTAAAGTGAATGTGATCAAACAGACCACAGCAACGGTTTTTGCCGGGGTCGATTCGGGGTTCAATCACTTCATCCGCCCCATGTTCTACGATTCGTACCACCACATCACTAACATCAGTAATCCGGATGGGCCTGAGCGCATCTATACCGTAGTAGGATACATTTGCGAAACGGACACATTCGCATGGGACAGAAAGATAACTGAGATTCGGGAAGATGATATTCTGGCCTTCCATAATGCTGGTGCCTACGTTTTTGCCATGAGCAGCAATTACAATTCACGTTTGCGTCCGGCTCAGATTCTTGTGAGAAAAGGAAAGCCCTATTTGATCAGCCGCAGAGAAACAATGGAAGACCTGCTTAGAACCCAGATTGAAATTCCTGAATTGGTTTAATAAAAAGGGCCCTTCGGCTTTGCCAAAGGACCCCATCCACCTACAATGATGAAGCACTAACGCTTCATCAATCGTTCAATATTTACGGTACCGTTTGTGCTTTTTGCACTTACCAGATACATTCCTGCGGGAAGGTGTGAGATGTCGATGTTGGTTTCCTTGGAACCGACCACCGCAATTTGCTGGATGATCCTTCCGCTCACATCCATCAGTTGGATTTCGGCAAGGTCGGTGGCAGAGACATTTACAATACTGCTCGCTGGGTTTGGCATCAATTTCATGGTATTGGCGTTTTCCTGTTCTTCAATTCCTGTACAGAGCGAAACGTTCACGTGAATGGTGTCGCTGTAAAAATGATCGTAGGTGTCGTATGCTTCCAGTACGATTTCGTGATTGCCCGCACCAAGGTTGTCTGCGTTGATGACAAACGAATTGGAAGTGCTGTTATCTGTCGTCCAGAGATATGTACACATGCTTGTTGCAATAACCGTTTGGGTCTGTCCTGCACACATCGTAAGGTTGTCCTCAGAAACAAGATCGATGGCTGGATGGTAGCTCTCTACCAGTTCGCATGGTGCCAAGGCTCTATCCCAAACCATTACATTATCAATATCACCCCCGAAACTTTCGCCACCAGCATTGCTCAACGCTCCTATGGACCATGGATTACCGGTAAAAGTCGGTGTGGTAGCTGGATCAAGCGAATAAATCTCTACGCCATCCTGGTAGAGTTTCATGGTCGTTCCATCCCAAGTGCAGGCCACATTGGTCCAGATGTTGGCTAATATGGTGGCATTGGCCGGAACAAACCATACGTAACCTCCTACATAATAATGAACGGTGAACTTGCCGTTATCAACCCTAAGAACCACATCACGACCAGTGCCCGATTTACTGACAATGGCATGATTACCTGACACAGAAACAGGTTTGATCCAGGCAGAAATGCTGAATCCTGAAGATAGCCCGCTGTACTGCGACTGATTTCCCACAGAGACATAATCTGAACCGGAAAAACTCAATGATGAATTGTTGTTCATAAATCTGTCCGTAGAGGCCGCAGCACCGTTGTTAATACCATTGTTCCCATAGCTCGAAACGTCTGTTCCATCTCCATCCAACGGTAAACTGAGTACAAGCCCTTCATCCAATGGCATGGAATGGTTCATGAGGCATGGTATGGAACCTTCGTTCATGGCATAGGAACGAAATTGAATGTCATCTATGGCACCATTGAACCTCTCGCTGCTGAAATTCAATGTACCTATACGTACCGAACCGCTGCTCTGGAAAGTTGGCCCCTCCGTAATTGCCTGCTGTGCAACCACCTCACCGTTCAGGAATAGTCGGATATCCGAACCATCCCAAGTTGCGGCCACATGCTGCCATTCATTGTTCACGATCAATCCGGTTGCAGACACAACAAAGGTCAATCCGCCTGTTCTGGTAAAATGGAAGTTCAACTGACCGGTGCTTTGAAATCGGAAGACAAAATTCCTGTGAGAACCATTGAGTTTTGTCAGAAAGGCGTTGTCAGAAAGCATGGATGTCGGTTTGATCCAGGCCGCAATAGTAAATGCTTCGGTCATCTGTTCGAATGCCGGATGTGCAGCAATTGTGGCGTAGTCTGACTGAGACGAAAATTGAAGAGCGGAATTTGAACCACCATCCTGACCGGCAACAAACGCTGCTCCTCCTTGAATAGTGACCGAATGTGAGAAAGCTGAAAGATCTGTAGCTGCGCCACCATCTATGGGAAGATCCAGAGTAGCGTTGGCCGTAGAACACTGAGCATGAACCGAAATGGTCCAACCAAGGAGAGCCATAATGCTCAGAAGGCTTAAAAGAAAGGGTACATGTTTTTTCATCATTTTTTGATTTAGGGGATTAACTGAGAACAAGTGTACCCCCATTGTCCAACCCTATCGGGCGGACTTCAACAACCGTAGCTGTACCCGTAATAAGTGTTCCGCTCAGAGACGTTTGAGCAGTTCGTCCTTCTTCCTTACAGAAATAGGGACCTTTTGCCCACCATTTAAATGAACGGTAAGATTGACCTTATCAATGCGCTGAATGTGATTGAGATTGATAAGGTGCGAATGATGGATGCGAGCAAAACCTGATGGCGACAGAAGCACCTCGTATTCCTTCAGATTGGTGGATACCAGAATCGGCTTCTCCTGTCCGTTAACATGAAAGCGTGTGTAGCGGCCGTCTGCTTCGCAATGAATGATATCCTCGATCTTCAATACATAGATGTTCTCCATATCCTTGAGCACCATGCGGTCTTTGATGCCCGATGCGTGCTGAAGCATCACATCAATGGGATCACCTCCGTGTTGTCGTAGGTTGAGCTGCGCCCGTTCTATGGCGGCCACAAGATCGTCCGGGTCTACGGGTTTCAATAGAAAATCGCAGGCACTCATGCGAATGGCCTTGATGGCATAATGCTGATGCGCAGTGACGAAAATGACCTCGAAATCGCGGTCTGGCAATTGCTTCAGCAGGTCGAAGCCCGTGCCATCGCCCATTTCCACATCCAGAAAGAGCAGTTCTGGTTGTATCCGCTCAATTTCTGCGAGTGCAGAAGCAACAGAATCTGCCTCGCCCACCACACTGGTTTCTGGCGAATACAAATGCAATAAGGCTCTCAGCGCCTCGCGCACATTCTGCTCATCATCAACGATCATTGCTTTCATGCCAGCACCAATGGAATTTTGAATATCACTTCCGTTCCCGTTCCATCTTCGTTCAGATCACGGATCTCCAACGCGTATTTTCCTTCTCCTTTTCGGTTCAGCAAAGCAATACGCTCTTTGGTAATGCGGGTTGCAAGC
This sequence comes from Flavobacteriales bacterium, assembly GCA_020635535.1. Classification (GTDB taxonomy): domain Bacteria; phylum Bacteroidota; class Bacteroidia; order UBA10329; family UBA10329; genus UBA10329. Next base: position 12,303 of record JACJZP010000017.1, read on the forward strand.
GAGGTTTTCTCTTCCGACTTCGGACTGCTCTCTCCCGCCTTTTTCCGACCAATGCCGTTATCTGTCAACCGCATCACCAAATGGTCATCCTGCAACTCATATTTGAGCGTGATCTTTCCATTATCGAGATTTCTGATCCCGTGTTCAATGGCATTTTCAATGAGCGGTTGCAATATCATGGGTGGCACCAGAACTTCCTCAGGGTCAAGCTCTTCATCCATCTCCACATCGAACTCGAAACCATTGTTGAAACGCAGTTTCTGAATTCCCACATAGAGTTCGAGCGCATTCAGTTCTTTATCGAGCGTGATCTTCTCCTCCTGATTGTACTCCAAGAAGGCACGCATCACTTTGGCAAAATTGGAGAGGTACCGAACCGCCTCGCGCAGGTCTTTTCCTCCCAACATGTAATTCTGAACGGCCGTAAGTGCATTGAAAATGAAGTGCGGATTGAGCTGCACGCGCAACGACAACAGACGGTTCTCCAACGCTTCCTGCTGTTGTTTCAACAATCGCTGCCGCGAAACGAAATAGATGCCGCCAGCAACCAGCAACGCAACCACCACAAGCACCATGATCCAGATGTTGCGCTGCCGAAGTTTCAGCGTGGTGATCTCGTTCATCTGGCTAAGCTCGCGCACCTGCTGTTCTTTTTTCTCTGTTCGATATTTGGTTTCGAGCTCATTTACAATCCGAAGGTTGTCCTCCCGCATCAGCGTATCGGCATAAAGCTTCAAAAGTTCCAGATTCTCGTACGCTTTCCTGTAATCACCCTTCATGGCGTAGGCTTTCTGCAAGTTGCGCAGCACGCGCTCCTTCGATATGACCGTGTTCTCTGCACCTGCATATTCCCATGCCCTTTCCAAACTACTGATCGCCTCATCCACACGGTTCATGCGCAGCAATGCCGCACCTCGGTAGTTGTAAGCATCACCGAACGTATGGTTGTGTGTGAAGGAACCCTCGTAGGTCAGCACCTCATCGGTGTATGTCAGTGCCCGTTCATATTCCTCTTTCCTGACGGAAATATTGGCCAGGTGATTCAGTATCTGCGTAAGCGACTTGCTGTAGTTGATCCTTCTGCTCTCTGCCAAAACCCGCAACGCCAATGCTTCGGACGAATCGATCATATTGTGTTTGAGCAGGTTGATGGAAAGATTGGATCCCAAACCAAGCGCAATGCGACTGTTAAGCTTCCCTCCTGCCATGTCAAACGCTTTCTTGCTGAACTCCAATTGCTCATCAAGACGCCCGATGGTGCCCAGCAACGCACCGATGTTGGTGTACACGTAAAGCAGATGCGATGAGTCGTTGTAATGCTCCAGAATTGCGGCCGATGACATCAGAATCTCCATCGCCTTTGCACTGCTGTCCATGCTTTGGTAGCAACTGCCGATGTTAATGTAAACCTTGGCCAGATTGAGCGAATCCTCCACCTCACGACATTCATCTTCCGCCTGTCTGAAATACCGCAGCGCCTCCATGTAATTACTCTCGCGCAGGTAAGTGACCCCGACCACCGTCAACGCATCCATGTGTTCATTCCGTTGGCCGGAGGCCTCGGTACACTCCAACACCTTATTGGCAAAATAGCGGAGCGAATCATTGGCATCGTACCGATGCGAATAGGCCGTGGTAGAATCCATGTACAAACGGCAAACAACCGTGTCGCCCACAGCAGCCGAATGCTGAGAGAAAGCTGTCTGAACCAATATCAGACACAGGCCTATGGCCAAGACCGATGACATTCGTAGGTGGCGGATCATCAACTTGAAGTTGCGGATTTAGAGGTTGCGGATGTACTTACGCGTAATAACTGTAATAGATACGGTAATAAGTGTAAGCATCGCAAATGGGTATTGAGTTATTCGTTAGGGGGTAATGATCGTACGCAGAGCTACCGAAGCGTTATGTATGAGGCAGAGGCCAATGCTTCCAATATTCCGAGCGAGCGAGGAATCTTGGAGATGCTTCCTTCGTCAGCATGACAGACAGAATGGCTAAGATCGGCCATATTGGGTTATCATGGCGTGAGCTTCAAACAACCCAATAACCAATAACCAATAACTCAATAACCCAATAACCTGATTCAAGATCGAACACCGAGCATAAGTGTTTAGCGAGGAAATCGGTAGCTTCACAGAGTGAAGAAATGGTTGACCTTTCTGTGCCTTTTACCCCTTTTCTGCCTTGGCCAGAATGCGCTTTTGCAACAGGCCATTTCGGTGCAGAACTTCTACCCCGATTCCGCCATTCAGCTTGCTGAGCAGGTAATAGAAATCGACACCTCCAAGCAAATCCGATCGAATGCGTTTGAGGTCATCGGCATCGCCAATTGGGTGAAGGCGGATTATTCTGCTGCCATCGAAGCCCACAGTAAGGCATTTGACATCCGTAAGCAGATCGACTACAAGGATGGCATCGCCAATTCGCTGAACAACCTTGGGTTGATTTACCAAGGTTTGGGCGATAAGAACACAGCAGTTGAGCTTTATCTCAACGCTCTGGAAATGGCCAAGAGCATCCCAGATTCTGGATTGATGGGTTCCATTCTTGGGAACATCGGCATTCTCTACGAAGAACAGGGCGAAGACGACAAAGCCTTGGACTTTCATCTCCAATGTCTGGATATTGCCATTAAGCTCGGCATTCCGAGATTGATGGGGAACACATGGAACAACATCGCCCTCATTTACAAGCAGAAAGCCGAATATGAAAAGGCGACTCCGTACGCCCAAAAGTGTTTCGAGATACGTAGGAAGTATGGAAATGAGCTCGGTCAGGCGCAGGCGCTCAACCTCCTTGGTACCATTGCCTCCAAGCAGTTCAAGTACGCCAAGGCCGATTCACTCTATCAGGCAGCTTTGACCATTTACCGAAAGAAGGAAAACGCTTGGGGCGAGGCCATGGTACTGGGAAATATTGGCCAAGATGCAGCGGCAACCAAACAGTATTCCAAGGCCAAGAAATATTGTCAAGAGGCGTTGGAGCTTTCGCAACAACACCAATTGGAATGGGAAGGCCCGTCATGCAAGTGCTTGGGAGATGCGTACATCGGATTGAAGGATGGCGCAAAGGCACAGCAGTATTGGCAGCAGTATTTCAATTACACGGATAGCGTGCACAGATATAACCTGGAGAATGACATTTCCTTGCTTCGGCAGCGTTTTGAACACGAGAAGGAACGTATTCGCATCGAATCTGAAATTGCCCACCAGAAAGAATTGGCTGAGGCTGAACTGAACCGACAACGCCAGCTGAGCAACGCTTCCATCGGCATTGGGATGATGGCGCTGATCCTATTCTTCGTACTGTTCAGCAATTACCGCACAAAGCAGCGAGACAATGAGTTGCTGGAGAAGATGAATTCTGAGATATCGGAACAGAAAGCGGTTATTGAAGAGAAGAACGAGCACATTACCGACAGTATTCGCTACGCACAACAGTTGCAACACGCCATTCTGCCCAAACATGCGGCTTTTGAAGGGCGCTTCGACCGACATTTCATTCTCTACCGCCCAAAGGATATTGTTTCGGGAGATTTCTACTGGCTGGAGGAGGCCAACGGAAAAACCTTTGTGGCCGTGGCCGATTGCACAGGACACGGAGTGCCTGGCGCGATGGTGAGCATGGTCGGTTACCAAGGGTTGAACAAAGCGGTGCGCGAGAAACAGCTCTCCAGACCTTCTGAAATTCTTCAAAGCCTGAGCGACCATATTGAAGAGCAATTCGAGAAGAGCGGAGGCAGTGTGCGCGATGGAATGGACATTGCGCTTTTTGCCATCTCCAAAGACCAGAAGCAGCTGACCTTTGCAGGTGCACACAATCCACTCCTTCTTGTTTCCAAACGAAATGAGATTAACAACTGCATGCTGAAAGAAAGTCAGGACGGCTGGAATGTATTTGAGGTGAAAGCAGACCGCAGAAGCATTGGTGGATTCTTTGATGCCGGTCCGTTCACCGACCATGAGTTGACACTCGAAAAAGGTGATACCATTTTCATGTTCTCAGATGGCTATGCCGATCAGTTCGGTGGGCCGAATGATAAGAAACTGGGCATCCGAAAGCTCCGCAACATTTTGCTGCAAGCAGTAGCGAACAACGATCTTCATTCGTTGGAATCGTTGTACTTGGAATGGAAAGGCCCAAGCGAACAGATCGATGACGTAAGCCTGATCGGGCTGACTGTCTGATTAACTTAGCGGCCAATGTCGCAGGCATTCCGCACCATTTTCCAACCTATCGAAGGGCTTTTCAAAGACCGAGGTTCCAAGTTCATTGCCTACGCTTTCCCTATCACAAACGTGGATGACGTAAAACCGCTTTTGGACCGATTACGTGTTGAACATCCATCTGCAAGACACGTCTGTTACGCCTATCAATTGGGAACAGATGGAAACGACTACCGCGCCAATGATGATGGTGAACCAAGTGGCTCGGCAGGCCTTCCGATTCTCAATCAGATAAAGAGCAAGGATGTGACCAACACATTGGTGGCCGTGGTCCGCTATTTCGGAGGTACCAAACTGGGTGTTTCAGGGTTGATAAACGCATACAAGGAAGCTGCCAAGGACGCGCTGGAAAGGGCTATTGTGGTGGAGAAAATTCCAACGGCAATCATCAGATTACAGTTCCCGCATTCGAGCATTGGCGATGTGGAACGCATTATCCGCCAGCATGGCTGGAACATCAAGCATCAAGATTTCGGCATGGATTGCAAGTGGTTGATAGAAGTTTCGGAAGATGATAAAGAGCAAAGCCGCTCTCTTTTCTCGGCACTTGTCCAAGTAGAGGTATCGGACGAATGATGATGCCAAGGCAATCGTATATTCGCGGCAAACAGAACAAATGATGAAGAACATTGCGGTTATAGGTGCAGGAACAATGGGAAATGGAATTGCCCATGTTTTTGCCCAGAACGGATTCAAAGTGGCGCTGATCGATGTTAGCAAAGATGCCTTAGAACGTGCCAAGACCACCATCTCTAAAAACCTTGACAGACAGATAGCAAAGGGAATTCTCTCTGAAGATGGAAAGCTGAAAACCTTAGCCAATCTGGACATCTTCACCGACATGGAAAAGGGAGCCTCTACTGCTGACCTTGTAGTTGAAGCTGCAACAGAGAATAAGGAGTTGAAATTGAAGATCTTCTCTCAACTTGACCTGATCTGCAACGACAAAGCCATTCTTGCCAGCAACACTTCATCGATCAGCATAACACAAATTGCGGCTGCCACAAAAAGAGCCGATAAGGTTATCGGAATGCACTTTATGAATCCTGTTCCGGTAATGAAGTTGGTAGAGGTGATAAGAGGATACTCAACCTCAAGCGAGACGACCGCTGCCATTGTGGAACTGACAAAAACCATCGGAAAAGTTCCTGTAGAAGCCAACGATTATCCGGGTTTTGTGGCCAATCGTATCCTCATGCCAATGATCAATGAGGCCATTGAAACACTTTACCATGGTGTGGCCGGTGTTGAGGAGATTGATACCATCATGAAACTGGGCATGGCACATCCTATGGGACCTTTGCATCTGGCAGATTTTATCGGATTGGATACGTGTTTGAGCATTCTCCGTGTGCTGTATGATGGACTTGGAAACCCGAAATATGCACCTTGTCCGTTGTTGGTAAACATGGTAGAGAGTGGAAATCTTGGCGTAAAGACCGGAAGCGGATTCTACACCTACGATGCTGCCTCTAAGGAGAAGAAGGTTTCTGCGTATTTCCTCAGATAGATCCTACCTTAGCCAATAGATGGAAAAACTCAAGAAATACCTGAACCACCGTGTGGTGGTGCTTCTGTACCTGTTCATTCTAAGTGTGGTTTTCTTCAAGACCTACGAACGGATCTTTGACAAGAAGGTGCACTTGGGCGGGGATAACGCGGGCTATTACATCTACGGAAAATCTTTAGCGAAGGGAGAGGGCTACAAGGCCATCCACTCGAAAACCATGCGCCCGGCCAACCACTTCCCACCCGGCTATCCGGTATTGATCGCCATTACCATGAAGACCTTCTCTGGGAAGATCGACACCATCAAATCGGCCAATGGATTTTATATGTGGGCTGCTTTGTTTGTATTGTTTTTCCTGTTCAGAGCGCTGACCAAGAACATACATCTGTCTTTTGTGGCCTGTATGCTCACATTGCTCAATTTCCACATGCTGGAATACAGTACCATCATGATGAGTGAGATCTCCTTCGTGCTGTTCTCCGCGCTGAGCCTTCTCCTCTTCACCCTTATTGACTTCAATCAGGTCTTCTACAAGAATTGGAAATTCTGGCTGTTCGTTCTTGTGCTCACGTTCGCTTTTTACATCCGTACGCTGGGCGTATCGCTGGTCATTTCCTTCACATTGATATTGCTTTTCCAAAAGCGATGGAAATACGCAGCCGCGTTTGTTGTGGCGTTTTTCCTAATGGCAGCACCATGGCAGATAAGAAGCCATTCATTGGGAGGCAATTCTTATGTGAAACAGTTGTTACAGAAGAATCCGTACCGGCCAGAATTGGGATCCATGGAACTCAAAGATTGGCCAAAACGTGCTATAATGAACGCCAAGCGCTATGTTGCTTTGGAAGTTCAGAACAGCGTAATGCCGTTTGAGAGCATTGACTACAAACAGTGCGTTAAACAGCTCAACAAAGAAGCTGGTATTGAGGCAGTGCCCATTACCGCGGCCGATTCTGCTGCGGTAAAAAAGGCAGAAGAGGCCAAACCCATGACACTGGCTGAAAAACAGGCCGATGCCGCCAAACGCGGAATGCCAGGAGCGAAAGTGGAAATTGGGACCAAGGACTACATCATTACCCTTATTCTACTGATACTGATGGCCATTGGCCTTGCCCGTTTGCGAGAACATTGGATACTTATAGGTCTTTATCTGGCTGGAACATTTGCCATTCTTTTCCTCTGGCCTGAGGCGTGGTTCGGTATCCGATTCATGCTGCCCATGGTGCCTATCTTAACCCTGTTGGCGTTGTTCGGTCTGGTTGAGATTCCGGTGCTCGTCTCGGAAAAACTCAAGAAAAAAGAACCATGGCTGTTGGTGCTTGTACTACCCTTCCTGGTGCTGTTCGTTTTTAGAGGTGATTTCGAAAACCGTATTACCGAACTGGAGAACCGCGCTAAGGGCATCTACATCAATAAGTTCAAAAACTACTTTGACATTGCCACTTGGAGCAACAAGAATCTACCACGAGATGCCGTTGTTTCTTGCCGTAAAGGCCAGCTGTTCTATCTGTACGCCAACCGTTGGGTTACCGGATTCCTGAATACATTGGATCAGGAAGAACTGATTGAGGGGCTTCGCGAAAATGAAGTAACTCACGTAGTGCTCGACCAACTGGGCTACTCCTCTACTTCGCGGTACCTCTACCCTGCCATTAAAAAGTATCCGGGCAAGTTCAAGGTCATCCATCAGATCAAGAATCCTGACACGTATATCATGGAGTTCCATTACGACCTGGATTACACTGGCGAGTGGAAAGGAGAAATGAAGCACGGGCATGGCGTTTTCCGTTGGGAGAATGGCATGTCTTATGAAGGTGAATGGGTCAACAATAAACGTAACGGTCAGGGCAAATTCACTTGGCCAAATAGGCAGGTGTTTGATGGTACATGGGTGGAAGACCGCAGGAATGGACCAGGAACGCTTACCATGCCCGACAGCAGCTACATGGAAGGCGTTTGGACCAATGACATTCTGAACGGAAAGGTCAAACTGTACGACAAGAATGGCAACCTGAAGGAAAGTGCCACCTTTAAGAACAACCAGAAGATCGGTTAATCTTCGTACTCGTATCGGAGAATGGTGATGTCTTTTTTCAGTTTCTCCATGTCCTCTTTGGAGGTTCCATCATAGAAACCGCGGATCTTCCGTTCCTTATCCACAAGGATGAAATTCTCGGTGTGAATGAAATCGTTCTCTCCTCCATCGCCCTCTGTTGTTACGGCAAAATAGCTCCGTCTGGCCAACTCGTAAATATGCTTTTTGGGGCCTGTAACCAGTTTCCATTTGGCAGGGTCGGCTCCGTGTTCCTTTCCATAAGCCGCTAAAACTTCTACCGAATCTATCTGCGGTGTAACCGAATGCGATAGGAACATGATATCGTCATCATTCTTATAGAATGCGGCAAGCTCTGTAAGATTGGCGGTCATTTTCGGGCAGATGCTCGGGCAGGTGGTGAAGAAAAAATCAGCTACATAGATCTTTTCCTTGAAATCAGCATTGGTTACGGTGTCTCCGGTCTGATCAATGAGTTTGAAATCGGCAATGCGGTGTGCTTTGGCGGTGTGCTGCATATCTCCGTCCACCAGCTTCGGATTCACATCAGCAGGCTGAAAAACCTGTAACCGTTGCTGTTTCTTCAACATCGGATAGACAACAACCATCCCAGCAATCCAGATGGAGGCAAATGCCAACAGAATCCACTTATATCTTTTCATGCCGCAAAAATGAGAGATCGATGGCAATCGGAATAAGACTTTGATCACTGTATTTTCGTTAACCACCATGATCAACAGACTCAGTAAACTACCCTATAGATCCTTGAACAAACCTGATGTGATCATTCCTTCAAAGGAAAGGATGGATCCATTCAAGTTGCATCTTCTCAATGAGGTACATGCGCAGATCATGGTGGTGGTATTTCTGGCATCTGCCTTTACCATATTCGGCTATTTCAGCATTACGCTCATCTCCATTCTGGAGGCGTCAAAATGGTTTGCTGCCATCGGTCTTGGTGGATTTCTTCTGGCCTATCTGGTTCGTATCAAATTAAGGCTAAGCCTGTTGGATGGTCTCTTCTACAGCGTTTTCGGTATTGCACCTTCAGGTTTGGCCGTGCTGTTAATGGTCAATGCGCAATGCACCGATGTGTTTACGGAAACTTACCGAATTACCAATGCGGAACAAGGAGGTAGTGGTTACACCCTAAATCTTGAAAACAACGCGCTGGACGCTTTTTGGCACATCCGAAATTTGGACAAGGATGAAGCCAATCTCCGTTTGGGCCATGTGCAGTACACCTTCTGCAATGGGGTGTTGGGATACAAGGTGATGAAAGGTCGCGAAATGGTTCCTTAGAATTCACTCTTAAAGTGGAACTGGATCTTGGGGTATTGCTCCTGCGCCATTTGGAGTGCCCAAGCGCTGTCTGCCAAGAAAACGAGTTTTCCGTCCTTGTCCTCAGCCAAGGCGTTCAGTTTCATATCAATGAACTTATCGATCTCCTTTTGATCATCTGAGCTGATCCAACACGCTTTGTAAAGACTTACTCCTTCATAACGACATTTGGCACCATATTCATGCTCCAAGCGGTGCTCGATAACCTCAAACTGAAGTGCACCCACGCACCCAATGATCTTTCGGTTGTTGGTTTTACGCGTGAACAACTGCGCCACACCTTCATCCATCAGCATATCCAAGCCTTTGGCAAATTGCTTGGTCTTCATTGGGTCGGCATTTTCCACATAACGGAACATCTCTGGCGAGAAACTCGGAATACCAAGGAAATGCAATGGTTCTCCCTCAGAAAGCGCATCGCCAATTTTGAAGTTTCCCGGATCATGAAGACCTACTATGTCTCCAGGAAAAGCTTCATCAATAACCTCTTTCTTCTGCGCCATGAACGAGGTTGGGTTGCTGAAACGCAACGGCTTGCCCAAACGCACATGCGTGTAGGGTTTGTTCCGTTCGAACGTTCCAGATGTGATTCGAAGGAACGCGATCCTGTTCCTATGATTCGGATCGATATTCGCATGGATCTTGAACACAAAACCAGTGAACTTATCATCCATCGGATCGATGTGACGCTCTTCGGTTTCCATTCCGCGTGGCGATGGTGCAATATCAATGAAGCAGTCCAACATCTCGCGCACCCCGAACATGTTCAACGCACTACCAAAGAACACAGGCGCCACTTTCGCATCCAAGTAATCTTGAATATTGAGCGGTTCGTAAACGCCTTCCACCAATTCCACCTCATCGCGAAGCGTATTGGCTGCATCTTCCCCAACCATCTTGTTCACCAAAGGGTCATCCAGGTCTTTGATGTCAACGGTATCTTCCTTTCGTTGCTTGTCCGCCCCGCTGAACAGGGAAAGATTGTTCTCGTACAGGTTGTAAACACCTTTGAAACGCTGGCCCATGCCAATTGGCCAACTCATGGGTCGAACTTTTATCTGCAGCTTATCCTCTACTTCATCCAACAGCTCAAAGGCATCTTTTCCTTCTCTATCGAGTTTGTTGATGAACACGATAACAGGCGTGTTCCTCATTCGGCACACCTCGGCCAATTTCTCGGTCTGTGCCTCTACTCCTTTCGCCACATCAATTACCACAATAACGCTATCAACAGCTGTGAGCGTTCGGTACGTGTCCTCCGCAAAATCCTGGTGACCAGGAGTATCAAGAATATTGACCTTCTTGTCTTTGTACTCGAAACCCATTACGGATGTGGCCACCGAGATACCCCGCTGCTTTTCAATCTCCAAGAAATCGGATGTGGCCGTTTTCTTGATCTTATTGCTCTTTACGGCTCCTGCCACCTGAATGGCACCACCGAACAGCAGCAACTTTTCGGTCAATGTGGTTTTACCCGCATCCGGGTGACTGATAATGGCGAATGTGCGCCTTCTTTCTACTTCTTGCTTGTGCGTCATAACGAGGCCGCGAAGATAGAATCATTGCTTCGTTCCGAAAACCTTGCGTAGAATCTCTGAAACACGAGAGATCGGATGCTCCCGAATCTTACGTTCCTCATCGGCAATGAGCGTGAAAAGTCCATCCACGGTTTTGCGGGTCACGTATTCCTCCAGGTCTGGATTCACCTTTTTCACGAATGGAATGGCGTTGTAAGCATCGGCCAACGGCTTCCAATGTTTGGTCACTTCTTCCCTGCCAATGCTCTGCTTAACAATTGGACGGAACTTCTCCAGAAGCTGCGGTTCCGTCTTAGCCCTCAGGTAATCGGTTGCAGCGGTCTTTCCTCCGAACAGAATCTCCCAAACATCTTTGAAACGAATGCTTTTGATGGCATCCACCAGAACAGGTTTCGCCTCTTTGGCCGCATCTTCTGCTGCACGGTTAAGGCTCAGTTCAAACCGATCGACCAAAGGCGTTAGCCCAACATTGATGGCTGCTTCGCGAACCTTCTGCGCCTCTGGCGGAAACAGGATCTTGATAGCAGCATTCTTGAAAAACCCATCCTTTTTCGATGCTTGTTGAGAGGAATTGTCTGCACCAACAAGCAGTGCTTCCACCAATCCTTCTGTAACCTCCTTGGACGAGAGTTTCCCTGAACCGACATTGCCCGTTTCCTTGGTTGTAGAACATGACGCCAACACAACAACAGGAAGTATGAACAGCAATTTCCTCATGTTTCGATGATCAGACCATCGTAAGCCAAACGGATGTTGTCGGGCAATTCTTGTTCGATGATGGCATGTTTACCCAACAAATGACTTATATGCGTGAAATACCCTTGTTCGGGTTTTACATCTTCCATGAACGCCAATGCCTGATCCAAATTCATGTGCGAATGGTGTTCTTTTATCCGTAGCGCATTGATTACAACGACCTTCGAACCACGGATCTTTTCGCGCTCCTCCTCGTCAATAAACTTTGCATCGGTGATGTAGGTGAGATCGCCAAAACGGAAGCCATAAACTGGCATTCTGCCATGCTTCACCCGAATGGGAACCACATTCACTCCTTGCACCTCAAACGGTTCATCTCCTATCAGATTGAACTGAATGATGGGCGCCCCAGGATACGGATTGGTTGTGAATGCGTAATGATAGATACGGTGCAGGGCCTCTTCCACCCCGACCGAACCATACAAAGGCATATTCTTACGCTGAAGGAAGTTGATAGCGCGGATATCATCCAAACCTGCCACATGATCCATGTGCTCGTGGGTAAATAGCACTGCATCGCAATCCACATTACCCGAGCGTAGCATCTGTTGGCGGAAATCAGGACCTGTATCGATGACGATTCTGACTCCGTTTATCGAAACAAGCACCGATGAGCGTAACCTCTGGTCTCTTGGGTCGTCTGATGTACACACTGGACATTGACAACCGAGCACTGGCACGCCTTGCGATGTTCCCGTTCCTAAGAATTCCAGTCTGATCTTATGCCTCATGAAGTGTTCAAATATATATGTTAAACCATTGCTCGAAATTCCAAGTCAAGGCCGAGCAATGCATATTTTTGGGCTTGTGAGACTGAGCCAATTCATAGCATGTCTAATGTTGCTCACCTTTTCTGTGGCCACCTACGGACAGAAAGGCCTGCCGTTTACAACAGACATTGAACTGAACCGTCAGTTCAGCGATTCACGCATTGGAAGCATTGTGCAGGATGGTGAAGAAAGCATGTACTTCTCCACATCTCGTGGACTGTTGAAGTTTGACGGTTCGCGATGGTACAGGATTGCAACACCATCACCAGTTCTGAGAGTATTCCACCACAGCTCTTCCAATCGTGTTTTTGTGGGAATGAAAAAGGGCGCAATGGAGGTCATTCGCTCCGATTCCGGCACGTTTCAGGTACAGCCGATTCCAGGAATCAGTTCCGATCAACCTTTTGCGCACATCATTGGAACAGACCAAGACATCTTCTTTGTGTCCGAAACTGAGATTCATCGGCTTACTCCGTTGACCAAAGAACCTGCTGAGCAGTTTAGTTTTCCAGACATGTTCATAAGCGGGGCATTTGCCCATGAAGGGCAGCTTTACGTGCTCTTCTTTCAGGATGGACTGTTCAAATGGAGTGAGAATGACCTTGAGATGATCGGCAACTACGTATCGGTCTCTGAAGACCAGATGTTGTTCTCGTTTGAATCGGATAATGGAACCTATATCGGTTTTGAAAGCGACCTTCTCTTCCGATTTGATGGTAAGCAGCTGAACATCGCAGAAGACCAGCTGAAGAAATTCCTTCAGGACAATCTTCTTTCTGACGGTCTATTGCTCAACGACACGCTGATGGCGCTTTCCACCTTGGCAGGAGGTGCCGTGGTTGCAAACATCTTTACGAACGACATCGAATACCGATTCGACTATTCAACAGGTGCAAAGGACAACGAGATTTTCTGTCTTGGCAGAGATAGGGACAAAGGGCTTTGGTTGGCGTATCAGGAGGGATTAACACGGGTTGACCTGCTTCAGCCAGTAAGGAGCTTCGGTGCTTATCCGGGTTTGGAAGGAAACCTTACTTCCAGCATCATGGCCAACGGCCAACTTCATGTTGGTACCGGAAATGGTGTTTTTGTGCTGAGAAAAGCTTCAAGTCAGGCGGAAGTTCAGAAGATGATGGAGGATATGATCCGCAAGAAGGAAGCGGCCAAAAACGAACAGACATCCAACTACATTCCGCCTCAGCAAACTGTTCAGCGACAGGCCAAATCTGAAACAGCCGAACTTGTGGACCGCTTCATGGAAAATCCGAAAGAGGTGAAGCAGGAACTCAATCGAAAAGAGATACGCGAACTGAAAAAGGAATTGCGAAGGCAGCGGAAAGAAGAGCGCCAGAACAAAACCATTGGTGAGTCGATTGAAGATTTCTTCACAGGTGGTGGTAAAGATGAAGAAACTGAGGAGGAACAAGAGGTTGAAAAACAATCAGGTCCGGATCCAATGAAGGGTCTGATACCTAACCCCACAACAGGCCCGGCAGGCAGCGGAATGACCGCCCCACCTGGAAGTGGCGGTTCGGCAAGAAGCAAACCTCAGGTGCTTGAGCAGGCAGCCAGTCAGAAACGAGTTGAAGAGCAGGAACAGAAGCTTAAAACCATTCGAAACTCCTACCTCTTCAAGAAGATCAACGGAATAGATGTCAAGTGCAGGCAGTTGATTCAAGTTGGCAATGAGGTTTTTGCGGCCACAAACAATGGTCTCTACATCATTAAAGGAGACCGTGCAGAGAATCTAACGCCCGGACTGTTCGTCAATCAAGTTGCAAGGAACCAAGATGGAACAAAACTGCTCTTGGCCACACTGAAAGGCGTTCATGCACTGTCAAAGGATGGTTCAGGAAAATGGACCGCAAGAGCTTTGAACGATACGATTGAATTTGTGGCCTATAATGTGATTGAAGATCATGACCAGAGTATTTGGGCAGGTACCGACAATGGGGCATATCGCTACTTCCTCGATGAGGTGAAATACTACCCGCTTACACAAGTGGTAAATGAAAAAGTATTGGTGGCCAACGCCTATGATAAGGTCCATTTTCTACTTCCGAATTCGCTCTACCACTATGTGAATGATCGGGATACCATTCTACCTGCCTCCCTACCTGAAATTCCCAGTTCAGACCGAATGGATTATATGCTCGGTAATGACGGACAAGTGTGGATCAGATCAAGTTTCGCGTGGCATGTCATCAATGGAGAACAGTTCGTTCCCATGCTTCCCTATCTCGATCTCTTTGAAGACATCCGCCACCTGAGTACTGACGACAAGGGAAACATCTACGTCATTGACAAAGGATTGAACCTCTTCTCGGTTGAACACCGCAATCATGAAACGCCTTACAATTTCAATGTTTACATCAAGCAGGTTAAAGATGCGAGTGGTCAACCGTTCGCCTTGGGCGAAATGAAGATCAAAACCGATGGCAATGCCATCACCTTTGTGGTATCTGCACCCTTCTACCTGAAGAGTGAAGGAACGCAATACCAATGGCGCATTGATGGACTGCGGAACAGTTGGCAGAAATGGGTTTCTGACCCAGAAATAAATCCTGGAATCATTCCTCCCGGAGATTATGTGCTTCAAGTGCGTGCACGGAACATTTTGGGCGAGGTAAGCGAGATAAAGACATTGGCATTCAGCGTACCGCGTCCTTGGTATTTCCGGTGGTACTTCGTTCTGCTTTATGTGGTGGTGCTGGTTCTGATCGTTTGGGGAATCATCAAAGTGCGCGAACGAAGTCTGAAAGAAACCCAGCATCTGCTTGAAGCCAAAGTGGCCGAACGCACAGCAGAATTGGAAAAGGAAAAGGTCAAGACAGAAGAGCTCTTACTCAACATTCTTCCGAAGGACACTGCAGATGAGTTACAGAAAAACGGAAAGGCCACTGCCCGACATTACAATCAGGTTTCGGTGCTCTTTACCGACTTCAAAGGCTTCACCAACTTTGCTGAGAACACATCGCCCGAAAAACTGGTAGATGAGCTTCACCGCTACTTTGTAAAGTTCGATGAGATCATCGGGAAATATTATCTGGAAAAGATAAAGACCATTGGCGATGCCTACATGTGTGCCGGTGGTGTTCCAATAAGAAACAGCAGTAATGCCATTGCCATTACGCTGGCAGCGTTGGAAATACGTGATTACATGACGCAGGTGGCTGCTGATAAAAGGAGAAATGGCGAACTGGCGCTTGATATTAGAATTGGCATACATACTGGGCCTCTTACAGCAGGAGTTGTGGGCATGAAGAAATTTGCCTACGATATTTGGGGAGATACCGTGAACACCGCCAGCCGAATGGAATCCTGTTCCGAACCGGGCAGAATCAACATTTCAGGAACTACACACGAAATGATCAAGAAATACTTCGATACTGAGTATCGCGGACAGCGAGAGGCCAAAGGAAAAGGCTTGGTAGATATGTACTTCGTGAACGCCATAAAACCAGAATTCTCTGAAAATGGAGAAGGACGAGTTCCAAACAAAGGGCTTTGGGATCTGATAAGTTGAGCCATTACGTATGAAAACCATACTTGCTTTAAGCGTATCGGCAAGCAGGAACAGTTCCGATCTTCAATTGCCGTTAGCCGTCTGGATTCACGCTTGGAAAAAACGCTTTTTCCGAACAGACCATAAATGAACGAGCTGACTGTGATCAGACCTGCCACCGAAAACGATGTGCCTGGCATCCTGTACATCGTAAATCAGGAGATACTGTTCTCCACGGTGCTTTACGAGTACGAACCGCGGACTTTGGAAATGCAGATGGAATGGTTCAGAGAGAAGGCTGCAAATGGCTGGCCACTTTTGATTGCCGAACTGAATGGAAAAGTTGTCGGTTTTGGAACCTATGGTCCGTTCAGGACCAGACCCGCATATAGCCGCAGTATTGAGCACTCTGTCTACGTGCACAAAGATTTCCGAGGCCAGACCGTTGGTCATCGATTGATGGTTGAACTCATTCGCCTAGCAAGAACTTCTGGCTTCCACACCATGATTGCGGGCATTGACTCTTCCAATAAGGGCAGTGTGGAATTCCATCGGAAATTCGGTTTTGAAACGGTAGGATCTTTCCGTGAAGTGGGCCATAAATTCGACAGATGGTTGGATGTAATTTTTATGCAATTGATGCTGGAATGAAGAACAAATCTTTCCGATGTTCTGTTATTCGCCCATGCAATGGGTAATTGATAACATTTGGTTGATCCTCTTCTTAGCTTGGGGAATGCCATTGGGAATTTTCAGAAGCAGATTCCGAAAAATGGTCTACGAAACAGACGATTGGACCATCAATATCAAACCCTATTTCCTAAAGGAAACCAAGGCACTGTTGGGCGTGGTTGTTTTGAACGTTTCCGAATTCAAAAAGACCCGAAACAACTATCGGTTCTATCTGCTCATCTACCTCATTCTATTCTTGATGTACAAGTTTCGGTAGCGCATTTTGGGTTAACTTGCCTATCGTGAAACGGATTTTGGCCATAAGCGGATCTGCAAGTGAAAACAGCTCAAACGAACAGTTGCTTTCGGCCATTGCCAGAACTTTCGCTGAGCGATTTCAATTTGAGGTTTACGAACGCTTGACAACATTGCCCTTGTTCACTCCAGCAAGGCAGAAATCAGGTATTCCTGAAGCAGTTTCTGAACTGAAACACTTGGTTTCCGAAGCAGATGCCGTCATTATCTCCACCCCAGAATACCTTCATAACATCCCAGCGGTGCTTAAGAACGCTTTGGAGTGGATGACCGAATCGGGTGAATTGGCCGATAAACCCGTATTGCCGATAACGTTTACTCCTCATGAGCCACGTGGAATATATGCCATGGCCTCGCTTGTAGAATCCCTCAAGGCAAGCAAAGCCAAGGTGGTGGCCGAATTGCCACTTTTTCAGAACGAAATGAGAACCGAATCAGGAATCATTGAACTGAATGATGAGCATATGCATCTGATTCAGGAAGCCCTCAAACTCTTGGTTCATTGATTGGAAAACTCGGATAATGACTGCCGAAATTGTAGCATACAACAACTCTTTACCTGAATCGGAGGCCTCTGTTTGTAATAAGCTGAAAGTAGAGATCAATAAAGGGCTACCAGAAGCAGAAAGCAAAATATGGCATGGTCATCCCGTATGGTTTCTAGATGGGAACCCTATTGTTGGCTACAGCAAGCAGAAAGCAGGCATTCGCCTGATGTTCTGGAGCGGAGCTAGTTTTGATGAAGAAGGATTGAATGTACGAGGGACAAAGTTCAAAGACGCCTCCGTGTTCTACAATTCAGTTGAGGAGATCAACCATCAAGACCTACAGCGATGGCTTGGCAAATCGCGAACCATCCAATGGGATTACAAGAATATTGTAAAGCGCAAAGGTGTGCTAGAGCGTTTAAGTAATTCTACCGGATCATCCCCACAAAATCCTCCTCAGAAATAATCGGAATACCGAGGTCTTCGGCCTTTTTGAGTCGGATAGGTGAATTTGGATTCCAGTTTCGTTTCTCAGACCTGTAATTAATCCAACTATTTTGGTTTTACGTTGTCAGAAATGACTTTGATCTTTGTGGAGAACCTTAAAACCCAAGGTCATGAAGTCACTTTTCTACCTATTCATCGCTTTACTATTCGTTCAGCCAATAATCGCGCAGCAAGCTGGGAGCTTAGACGTCAGTTTTGGAGACGATGGAGTTGTGATATCAGACATCCACCCTGAATTGGCTCAAGCCTTTTTACCAACAATTCATATTCAAACTGATGGAAAAATTGTTGCTCCAGGATATTATACTCCGTATGGAGGAGAGAATAGCAATCGCGGTATAGCTGTATGCAGGTATGAATCTAACGGTGATCTTGATTTAAGTTTTGGGCATAACGGAATTACGCGAATTGCCAATTATGAACTTAGCAATACAATAACCAACCCTTTTATCAGAACCAGCACAATAACCGCAGACGATCATCTTATTGTATCAGGTATGTTCACCTCTTCATCAGGTGCCGGTTTACTTGTCGTGAAATTCAAACCTAATGGAGATCTGGATTCTACATACGGTATTGATGGCATCATGAAACTCGACCTTGGACTTGGATCCACAAATCCTACTAAAATCATAATGTCAGATCAAGGCAGGCTTATAGTGGCCGGAAAGAGTTCAGGATCGCCTGGTTTTGTACTTAGACTGCTGCCCAATGGTGGCTTGGACTCTTCCTTCGCGACCAACGGAGTGGTCTATCTTGATCAAGTAGTTGAAAGTATGGGGATTGACCTGTTTGGAAGAATTCTTTGTTTTGGAGAGTACAGTCCACAGAATCAATGGGGTCATTTCGTGGCGGTTACCCGATTGCTTGCAGATGGAAGTTTGGATTCTAGTTTCGGAATAGACGGCATTGCCTCCTTCGACCTATCCGAGACAAGCGACATAAACGACTCGCCCAGCAGAGCAAGAGCACTTCATGTTTACACCAATGGCGATATGTTGATCGGAGGTGGTTGGTACAACGTTTCCGATAACAACACTGAGTATTTCATTTGTAAGGTTAAACGCACAGGGCAATTGGATTCTGCGTTTGCGGTTAATGGTGTCCTCAAATTCAATCCAAGCGAAGATTTTGAGGCAACTCAAGCAATTCTGATACAAGCTGATGGAAAGATCATTGGAATAGGTGAAACGCTCAATAGTGGCAATCAAGTTTTTAGATTGAACATTGACGGATCCTTTGATTCTGATTTTGGTGAAAATGGGATGGTTCAGTTTCCTTTCCGTGATTCTGGAAATGACCAAACAACCTGTGGGGCATTACAGTCAGACCAAAAGGTTCTTGTTGGGGGCATTACCCGAAATCCCGAAAACGGACATGAAACTGAGTTTGCCATTGCCCGCATCCTCACCGACCTCAACATCGGCATTGTGGAACTCACAGAAAGCCTGTCAAATACGCTTGTATACCCGAACCCAATAGAAGAACAAGCACGACTTCAATTTGAATTGACGCAATCTGAAGAACTGACCATTTCGCTAGTCGACATGCAAGGACGTTTGGTTCAAACATTCATCAGTGAACAGGAAATGAACCAAGGGAAACATGACCTGCAATTGCATTTCTCAAAAAGCTTGGAGAGTGGTGCTTACCTCCTATCCGTTTCTTCTAAAAAAGGACAGATGGGAATTCAAGTCATCAAGCGTTGATCCTATTTCTATAAATCCATTCAGCCATGAAACAATCAATCCTATCATTACTTATGCTGTGCTGTTTTTTCTATGTCACTTCTCTGGCTCAACAGGCAGGTACGCTAGATCCGAGTTTCGGCATTGACGGAGTACTTATTAGAAACCTTTCTCCCGGTCATCCCAATATTGCATTCAGTCTTGCCTTAGATGAAGACGGGAATATTTTTGCAGGTGGTTATCTATGGAGAACGGCCACGGAAAACGATATGGCCATTGCTTCCTTCTTACCGAACGGTGAATCCAACCTTGCATTCGGTATCAATGGTGTTGCCACTCTTGATCTTGGATCAGATGAAGACGTGATACTAAGGCTGATCAGACTCCCTAACGGGCAAATGTTAGCGGGTGGAATTGTAGATTTCAGTTCAAATAATGATGACTTCGCATTGGCTAGGTTCAATTCTAATGGCACCATTGACAGTACTTTCGGAATAAATGGCTCAGTGATTACCGAATTCAGCAATGAAGACGATTACGCTTATGGTCTATTGGTAACGGCAGATGGCGGCATCTTACAATCTGGTTATTCTGATGTTTTTTGCACCGTCAAATATTCGTCCGAAGGAGTAATAGACACCTTATTCGGTAACCATGGAAAGGTGACAACGCAAGTAGGCACCAACGGAAGTCAATGTAGAGCCTCTGCCCTACAGGCTGACGGAAAATTTCTGCTCGTAGGAAACTGCCACAGCGGAACCGATAAAGACTTTGCGATGGTCCGCTACACTGAGAATGGTGACCTAGACAGTACATTCGGTGATAACGGCATTGTAATAAAAGACCATTTGGGCCAAGCCAACTATTCGCATGATGTTGCAATACAACCTGATGGGAAAATAGTGGTGGTTGGAGGGACTGAAACACCGATCACACTTTTGAGCATGGATCTGACACTACTACGCTACAATGTAGATGGAACCCTCGATTCTACCTTTGGAAATGGCGGCATAATGAATAGAGCAATTGGAATGATGGCTGGTAATCGTCAATCGATCCAGCTCCAACAAGACGGAAAAATTCTTGTAAGCACCATAGTAGACACAGCCACTTATTCTCGTGACTTAACAGTACTTCGCTTTTTAGCAAATGGAGAGATAGACTCCTCTTTTGCCCAGAACGGAAGTGTCCGTGTGATCATTCCAGACAGCTACGATGTCTGTCACGATATGATCATTCAACCCGATCTGAAAATCTTAACAGCGGGCTTTTCTGCTCATAATATTGCAAACTTCTATTTAGCGAGGTTCTTTTCCGGCCTCCAGCTTGGCGTGATCGATCAGGCAGCTTCAAACGAACTGGAGGTGCTCCTGTATCCTAATCCTATGGAAGACTATGTCACCTTGGATTTTTCAATGAACAGCAATGCTAACCTTTCAGCCGAATTATATACTCTTGGTGGCCAATTTGTGAAATCATTCTTTAAAGATTCCAAGCAATTATCAGGCAATCATAAGGAGGTCTTTTTTGTAGGAGACGTTGCTCCTGGCCTATATCTTCTTACAATAGGAAATGAGCAGTTTAAAAAGACCGTAAGACTTATCAAGCACTGATCATCCCCACAAAATCCTCTTCGGAGATAATTGGAATACCCAGATCTTCAGCCTTTTTGAGTTTGGAAGGCCCCATTTTATCGCCTGCCAGTACGTAATCCGTATTCTTGGAGATGGAACTCACGTTCTTGCCTCCGTGGCGCTCAACTTCGGCTTTGATCTCATCTCTACTGAACTGAGAAAACACACCAGAAACCACAAACGTTTTCCCTTCCAATGCATTGGAAACAGGCCCTTCGGCCTCTTCTATTTCGAATTGCAATCCGTGGTCTTTCAATCGTTGAATGATGGTACGATTGCGTTCGTCTGCAAAGAAATGAAGCACACTTTCCGCAATTCTATCACCGATCTCATCCACCGCAACCAACTCTTCCTGCGAGGCTGCCATCAACGCATCGATGTTCTTGAAATGCTTGGCGAGTTTCTTGGCCACGGTTTCTCCTACGTAGCGAATGCCAATTGCGAACAATACACGCGGAAACGGAACTTGTTTGGAGGCTTCCAATCCAGCTAAAAGGTTGGTGGCACTTTTATCGGCCATTCGATCCAGCGCCACGACTTGTTCATAAGTGAGTTCATATAGGTCAGCCACGTTCTCGACCAAACCAGCTTCATAGAACTGCTGCACGGTCTCTGCGCCTAGACCGTCCACATCCATGGCCTTACGACCAATGAAGTGTTCCATTTTTCCTTTTATCTGTGGAGGACAACCCAACTCATTCGGACAGAAATGCTGTGCTTCTCCTTCCTTGCGCTCTAGTTCTGTTCCACATTCTGGGCAGTTGTGAATGAACTCCACCACAGGAAAATCAGCTTGGCGCTGGCTCAGATCAACACCCACAATTTTTGGAATAATCTCCCCTCCTTTCTCCACCTGAACCATGTCCCCGATATGCAGGTCGAGTTTGGCGATCTGGTCGGCATTATGGAGTGAAGCACGCTTAACGGTTGTTCCGGCCAATAGCACGGGTTCTAAGTTGGCAACGGGTGTAATCGCCCCGGTTCTTCCTACCTGATAGGTGACCTCATTCAAGCGCGTTACGGCCTGTTCTGCGGCAAACTTGTACGCAATAGCCCAACGAGGGGATTTGGCGGTAAAACCCAACTCATCCTGATCATCCAAGCTGTTGACCTTGATGACCACACCATCGATCTCAAAACCGAGGTTGAAACGCTCGGTGTCCCACTTTTCCAAATAGGCAAATACCTCTTCTGCGCTCTTACACAAACGCATGTGCTCCGAAACCTTGAAACCCCACTCTTTCAGCTTCAACAGGCTATCGTAGTGCGTATCGGCAATGCGCTCGTCAGCCAGACCAGCATATAAGAAGCAATCCAACCCACGGGCAGCCACCACCGCACTGTCCTGCGATTTGAGCGTGCCAGAGGCCGTATTCCGAGGATTGGCATACAACGGTTCACCTATCTCTTCGCGTTCGCGGTTCAGTCGGTCAAAATTCTCCCGTGGGAAATACACTTCGCCACGCACCTCAAACTCATTCGGATAACCGCTTCCCTTTGCTTGCAACGGCAAACTTCGGATGGTTCGAATGTTAGCCGTGATCTCATCTCCCTGAACGCCATCGCCCCGCGTAATGGCCTGCGTCATCTTGCCATCCACATAACGGATACCGATGGCCACACCATCAAATTTGAGCTCACAGACGTACTCCACTTCACGCTCTATGGCTTTCGTGATGCGCGCCATGAACTCCTGCATCTCCTCCTTGCTGTAGCTGTTGCTCAGCGACATCATCGGGTACTTGTGCTTCACCGTTGGGAAATCCTTGGTGACGGTGCCGCCTACCCGTTGGCTCGGACTTTCTGAACTCAGGAACTCAGGAAACTCGGTTTCCAGCGCAATCAATTCTTCCAACTTCTTATCGAACTCGAAATCGGAAATGGACGGCTCGCTGAGCACGTAATACTTGTAATTGTGCATCTCGAGCTCTTGGCTCAATACTTCGATACGGACTTTAGCTTCTTCTCTGTTCATCTGAAACTGATGCTTCTTTCAATTAAATCCCCCGCCTCGTTCCTCGGCACCCCCTTTTGAAGGGGGAAGGTGCTACTTCAAACGTCACCAAACATGTCAACTTTATCTCTTTATCTCTCCATTTCTTCATCGCCTCATCACTTCATTTCCCTTAACCTCCGTGCTTCTTCGCGCTTCAGGCGCTTCAAATTCTTGTTCATGTATTTCTTCCAACGATAATCGCCTTTTTCTTCGAGAATTTTCTCCTTGTGGAAAAGTGCGCGGTACAAATGATGCGGAAACAGTTTGATCTTGTAGCTGAGAATACCTCCGCTGAAATCGCGCTGAATCTGTTGGTTGGGACTGATGATCTGTCGCCAGCCGAAACCAAGCCCAATGCCCACCCAACTGAAGATCTTGTAATGCGCCTGAACATGGAAAGTGGCCACGAATTCCTCCACGTCCTTACCCTTTTCCCATCGACCCATCACGTTCTCGTTACGACCATGTATCCATTGCTCCACCTCCGCCCGACCATAACCTGTTGAGATCGGCAAAGCCAGCTCCCAACGGAAATTCCGAATGAAGATCCACTCGAAAAAGGTGGTATAATAGTGCATTCTGAACTTTTGATAAAGCGTGTCTGTGGCTCCTTCCTTCAGCACAGGCGCTATGGCCACTTTCTTGGGCATGTAATACGCCCCGAAACCCATGCGGTAACGCTCCATGAACTCCAACCCAAGCTTGGCACCCCAAAAGTTGGTGCTCTGCCCATAGAAAGCGGTGTAATGGTTGTCCATACCAATGAGCGGTTTGTAATCCTTACGGTATTTGGCTTTGAGATACGCCAGTTCTGCTTCCACTATTTCGATGGTAAGTGGTTCGATGACGGGCGTATCAACTTCCGCAACGGGAGCGTTGAGGCTATCGATCTCTTCCTGTGTTGGATACGTGGGAACGCCAACCTGGGAGAAGGTGAAAATGGGGAAAAGAAAAAGGAGAAATAGAAACAGACCCCCTCCCCGCTGCGCGGTACTCCCCCTTTCAAAGGGGAGAGTTTGCACGTTGATCAAACCTTGGGTCGAAGTGCAGCTCCCCTCCTTGCAAGGAGGGGTGTCCTGAAAGGTCGGAGTGGTCAATTTCCTGAAGCCCGCGCACATCCTTCGATACACCACGCCTGCAGCGTGGCACTCAGGATGACCCACCCGCACGTTTTTCATTTCACCCTTTTTCCTTTTACCTCCAAACACAGTATGCAAAACGGTCTTTGCCACTCAGGTCTTTGATTATCCGAATATCGGAATAACCTTTCTGTGCCATCAGTTCGGCCAGTTCGGGACCATATTTCTCATTGATCTCGAAGTAGCATTTGCCGCCTTTTTCCAACGATTGCTGACCTAAGTCCAACATCTTCCGATAGAACAACAGCGGGTCTTCATCGGCTATGAAAAGTGCCAGATGAGGCTCATGAACAAGTACGTTCTCGTGTATTTCCGCAGCCTCCTTTTGGGCGATGTATGGCGGGTTACTTATTATTAAGTTATAAGAGACAAGAGATGAGAGATAAGGAGCAAGAAGGTCGAGTTGATGGAAGGTGATCTTGAGGTTGTTGCGGGTGGCGTTCTCGGTGGCGAGGGAAAGGGCTTCTTCGCTCACGTCCACCGCGCTTACGTTCCAAGATGGAGCTTTGCTTTTGAGGGCAATAGGAATGCAACCGCTGCCTGTTCCGAGGTCGATGACATTGAGGGGTTTGCTGGTATCATTCTCGCGCAGCACCAGCTCGCAGAGTTCTTCTGTTTCGGGGCGTGGTATGAGCACACGTTTATCCACTTTCAGTTGGCAGCCGTAGAATTCTACTTGACCGATGATGTACTGGTACGGCTCTCCTGTTGCCAAGCGTTCCAACACAGGAATGATGGTATTGAGGTTACTCTCCGTAAGTATGGGCTGCTCCAATTTGGTCTGCTCTACTTTGATGTTGAGCTTGTCTTCCAACGAATACTTCCACAGCGCGTCTATTTCCTCCACTTCGTACATGGAACCGAGTATATCGCGGTACAGATCGCGTAGGGAACGGAGGGTGTTTTCTCTGGGTAGAAGCATGGCCGCAAGTTAGATATGAGACTTGACTATCGCGGTATGTGAATTGAGATGAATGTGTTGAGATGTGAGATTTGAGATTTCAGATATTAGACATCAGACGCCAGATAATAGATTGTCATTTGTGGAGGAGTTTTGGTAGTTTGTTTACTCTGATTGTGAATTCCTAGGATTTTGTGGGTGTCTTGTAAGTGATCTGCCTTGGCAGAACCCTTGTTGGACTTGGCAGCAGGTGGGCTGGGCTTGGCAGAACCGCCCTTGGGTAATGCAGGTAGGCACTTGGGGTTGGCAGTTAGGTGCCTGTGCTTGGCAGTTGAGCGGCTGGATCTGGCAGCAGGGCGTTTGGGTGCGAAAGCTATCGCATTGGGTTTGGCAGGAGAAAATTTGAGTTCGTTTGATAGGGTTGACACAGTTCGTTGAACAGACTAACCCGGCAAAGCGGAATTGATGCATACCTTTCTCCAACCAATACTGCCATGCAAAGTTCCTTCGAAGAAAAACGCCAGTTTCTACTTAAATACCCCAAAGTTGTACTCGATCATATGTCGTTGCGGAGATCATTCACGCATGAACAATTAAGGAAGTATCGCGGCATTCTCACTTGGAATCTGATCACCGGTAATGAAGGTATTCCGTGGAATACGGATATGGTGGATGAGTTTGTTGATCTGTTGTTTCCTGAAGATGACCTGTACGGACCCGACTGTTTTTCGCTAAACCGTTCTTTGCCTTGGGATTCTATTGATTTTGTAAAGCGCTATGAGCATTTATGGGATTGGTATAACATGGCTGCAAACGATATGTTGAAAGGTGAATGCAGAGCGTATTACCTCGACCGACTGATGCAATACGATGGGTTTAAGCCCAACCCCATGACATTTGATGATCTTGACCTTGACCCTAACGACCCTTTTGTGCTGCGGATGTACCGAATACCCACGCGGGACGAACTGGAAGAAACGCACAAGGATTACCACGATTTTTTGATCCATCATCCAGAACTGGCCATACCTGAAATAGATTGGAACGAGTTCAGTGGTGAAAAACGCATGTACTGGACCGAGGAGCTGATAGCCACCTACGAAGACCTATGGAATTGGGAAAGACTGAGCAACAACCCCACCATGCCATGGACGCTCAGTTTTATGCAACGCTACCAAGACCGCCTCATTTGGAAAGGCGAAGAAACAGTAGAAGAAGATGGTTGGGTTGGGGTATCATTGAATGGTGTTGGCAGTAATGAAGGCGTTGCGTGGAGTACCGAATTGTTTGACGCCTTTCATGAAAAACTGGGAGAGTACCACGACATCCTTTTCAGCAAGACCACCACATGGACCTTGCCCTTGCTTGCCCGCTTTATTGAGATTTGGGGAGCGGGCAACATTTGCTTAAACCCTGCTATTTGGCACGCGCTATTTACTGAGTTTGATGAGGAAGAGAATTTGATTGGGGTGTTGGATAAGATGCTAGAGAATTGATTTCGGAAACCAATCTCACTTTATATTCAGCAGTACCAAACCCACTACAGCCCCTGTCGTAAGAACCATTAGTACAGCAAGTAGAACTTTCAGGATATTGAACTGCTTCGCCTGTTGTTCAAAAGCATCCTTCATTCTGGAATCCAATTGATTGAAATTGGAGTTCAATGTAGTTTCCAGTGCTCGTTGAATTTGAGCCCCTTCATTCCTAATTTCAATCTGAATATCAGACTTGTGCTTGTCCATGCGGGTTGCAATTGATGCATCAAGTTCTTTCTGAAAAGCCTTGTTGTCCTTATACATCTCGTCCACCTTCTTCTGAAAACCTTCCAGTGTAGTGTCAATCGCAGCGGAAATATTTGACAATCCAGCGTTGTTTTCCTGCAATAATTCCAGACTATTCCGAATCTCATTCTTAAGGCTCGCAATTTCAGAATAAGCAGAATTCAAATCCCTTAACTCGACCGACTGTTTTTCAAGCTCCTCAATTGCCTGATTCAATTGATCGATGTGTGCTCTATTTGATTCAGCCATAAATCCGGTTTTTAATGGTGTTGACCTTTACTGTTGCTTGGCGCACGATCAAATCTAAGGAATGATCGTCTCCAAGTGCCGATTGGATTTTATACAGGAACGATTCATCATTAAAGAATTTGTACAGTGACTCGGCCAAACCGTTCTTGCTATTGGTTGAAAACTCCTTGCCTAACTTCAATATATGCGTCAGTATGAATTCTATTTGGCTTTGCTCGAATCGTTGAATTTCTTCCAAAGAACTTTCGAATCGGCTTTTACCGTCAACATTTTCATAGTCATCTAACCACAAGCGTACAAGGCCGCTTATCATATCAAGGCCAGGGTTGTACATATAGCTTTCAAGGAAACGGCTTAAGTTGTCTCGTAGAGATTTAACTTCCACATCTGTCAGCAACTTTTCATTTTCGTAAAAGACCTCGAACCACCGTTCGATGTCTCTCGGATTTTCTGCAATATGCTGAAGAACATAACTTGACTCATTGAATTTGAAGTAATTCTCAAGTGTTCGTTTGAAGTCTTCCTTGGTATAGCTTGGGTCTTCTACCAACTTAACGCAATTCTCGTAGATGCTCTTTAGCGATTGTCTTCTATTGTAAGCGAAATTGTCATAAGACCATTGCAGAAGGATTAGTAAGTACTTATCAAACTCAGAATAACCCTCTGGTGCGTTAACGATTTTTTTGTAAGTGGCGTACTTCGGCAATGTTTCAATTGCTGCAAAAGAGAATCCTGAGTCATATTTTCTAATTGTTTGAAGTAAAGACCTTCTAATCGATTCTGAATCAAACTCTGAATATTCAACATTAAATATTCCACCTCCAAACCAGCCACCGGGCGCAATCACCCAATCTTTAATGATGCCAAGTTGGCTTAGCCTATAGATTGCTTTTTCCGCCTTTGCTTTATTAATGCCTAGTGCAACACCGGTAATTAGAATATTCTGCGTCCCCGATTCAGAAAAAGTGTCATGAAGATTCTTAATTACCTGAAACTCTTCTGTTAACAACTCTTGACCCCGCGAAAAATGAAACAAACTTGTATTGAGGTCTCCATCGATTTGTCGAATTAAACCAGGTTCAACTCCTCCTACAGTTTCTCTATCGAGAAAAGCCGAAAAAGGCGTTGCCTGTTTAAAGGCCTTGTCCAATATCTCTTTTTCTGATGTTGATTTCGTAAACAGTATATAGCACTTTGCTTGTTCTTTCTTGAACTTTTCTTTGTCCCTACCCGCTCTTCCTCCTTCTTGATACAAAGCTTCCATTGACCCAGGGATTCCGTAGTGAATTGTGTAATGGATATTTAGCTTATTAACGCCCATACCAAAAGCCTTAGTTGCAGTCAATAGGGTGAACTCATTCGCCTTAAAATCATCTTGGGTATTCTTTCTATACTTATCAAATTCATCATCCGTCATTATCGGAATTCGATCTACAACAGGAACTGAACCTGAATAGAATCTTACGTCAGCCTCAAATTGATTTTGAAGGTGCTTGGCCACATCGTAGCATCCTAAACTTCCATTTACGTTTTGGGTGAAAATGATTCCACAGCGCGAGTCAGCATTTTTTGGTGTAAGGATGCGATTCGAATCATCCATCTGCTCAATTAGAGTAACGACTTTCTGTCTTTTGTTCGAACCGTCATCCATTACATCAAAATCCAACTCAGGTCTAGTGTAGTCTTGTAGTGTTTTGATATTTCCGCTCTGATGAATGTCCAGTTCATTTTTGATGTCATTTAAAACCTGAAGTGACGCTGTAGCGGTCAAGGCAATAAACTTAGATTTCCCACAGAATCTTTTGATAGTACTCGCGAGATTCAAGTATGATGTCCTAAAATCATGTCCCCATTCCGACAAGCAATGAACTTCATCAATAACCGCATAGGCAATACTATACCGGCTGTTTACAGTTGACAAATAATCCCTGAACGTTTGTGTTTGAAACCTCTCTGGCGATATAAAAATGAACATGTATTTACCATCACCAAACTCCTTCTGAATTCTCTCTCTTTCTGGTCCCTTGTTATCGCTTGTAATCAGGTTTACACGAGTAAACCGTATCGAGTCTAAGTCTGCCTTTTGGTCGTACATCAAAGATTTAATGGGACACACCACGAAGCTTATGGCGGGCTGTAGAATTGCAGCGAGTTGATAACAGACGGATTTACCGCTACCTGTTGGCAATAGACCGATTGTATGATTACCGGAAAGGGCATTTGCGATAATCGGCAATTGACCTTCATTGAAGGTCAGATCCGTTTTGTCTTGAAGAAATATATTCTCCAACAAAAACAACAGATTTTTCTCATCTGAGAAATCTCCTCCGAATTTCAGTTCATACTTTTTGAACTCTGTGGTCGCAACATTGAAGTAATCGTAAGGTTGAAAAGAGACTGATGCTGGATCGATAGCCTCGGTATTAGGAAAGTAACGGTACTCATCAAGGTAATCTGTTCTTACGAAAAGGACATCAGAACTATACCGAAACTCATCCGTGTACCGTTTACATAAACTGAAGTCAACCTTTATAGTATTCTTTGCTGTGCTGAATGCCTCCGGTGAATCCACATATGCAATTGAATAGTTCGGTCTGCTCCAATCAATCTTGTGCAGTTTAAGTATCGGTTCAAGCCAGAAGAAAAGGTCTTCAATTGCTAGGTGGGCAAACTCATCTGCTACATTAGAAAGAAGTTCAAACTTCCACTCGTTTGAAAAATCAAGAATTCCATTCTCCAGCAATTCAAGTACCAATAGTTGAAAACGAATTATCGCAGTAGCCTGGTAGAAAGGACTTGAAAGGTCAATCCCTTCTTCATATCCGCGTTTATAATCGACTAATGGGATGAAAACTGAGTTGTCTATTCTTCTGTTTTCCTGACCAGCCATTGCCTGATCAACCCTTTCTTTTATTGTTTGAATCTTAGCCTTGAAAGATTCGTTTTCAGTTTCAACCTCGTTAGTTGTGATTCTAATTGTCTTTATTCCAAAACTTTCTGTGTGCTGGTCTCTGATTTCATCTTCCAATGGGTCATGATGAGCCCCGTCAATTTCAATGATCAAATATGCTTGTGGCAGATAAAAATCTACTTGCTGGCCATTAAATCCGTCTACCTCAACCTGAGTTATTGTATTGATAGGTACTTCGGGTACAATCAACTGCTGAATAAACCTATACTCCGATAAATGCTTCGGCAGCAGTTCCTCAAAAAAACGCTTCGCAGGATAATTATCCCGTTGAACATCTCCACGGATGATCCTTTCCCATTTGGGTGCTTCATTAGAAATTAATGGATAGGGCTTTTTAAAAGACTCAGTCTTATGAATTGCACCTAGATGCCCTTGCAAATACTTGGAAAGCAGTGTTGGACATCCTCTTTGAAGAATATTCTTCAGGATACAAACTGCAGGTAAAAACTCATTGTCAATCCTCGTTCCTTCAAGGTTCTGGATGACAAAATTGTGATTGGAATAAGAGTAGTTTGCTGAATACCTTCTCATTAAGGTGAACATCTTACATGAACTCCAATACTACCCAATCCTCCTCAAAGCAACAACATTCTGAAGCCTAATAGATGAGGTCTTAGAGATTGCCGCGCCTTCGGCTCGCAATGACGGTTGCAGGTGGCGTGCCCTTCGGCTGCGCTCAGGGTAAACTATAGGGATTACGAACAAGTTCGTGAGGCACTTCGTGGTTGCAGCGGTAACGCCCTAAAGAGTTCAAGGTTCTTGGTTCCAAGTTCAAGGTTGCCTCACTTTGAACCTTAAACTTTGAACTCGCCCAACTCTATATTTGCGCCATGGGCAGAAGACGGAAACAGATACTCGAAAACGTGACCATCCTTGATATTGCAGACAAGGGGCAGGCGCTGGCGCGGGTGGATGAAATGGTGGTATTCGTAACGGGTGTGATTCCGGGCGATGTGTGCGACATCATGATCAAGCGCAAGCGCAAGAACTACGCGGAGGGGCATGTGATGCGGGTGAAGGAGTTTTCGAAGCTGCGCATTGATCCCAAGTGTGGTTATTTCGGGGTGTGTGGCGGCTGCAAATGGCAGCATCTGACGTACGAGAAGCAACTGGAATTCAAGAACAAACAGGTGGGCGATGCGCTGCAACGCATCGGGAAGGTGCAGGTGGAGGCGTTCGAGCCCATTCTCGGTTCGGCCAATGTGTTCGAGTACCGCAACAAGTTGGAGTTCAGCTTTTCGCACAAGCGTTGGCTGACGCAGGAGGAAATTGACAGCGGACAGGTGTTCGATGACGTGCCTTCACTTGGCTTTCACGTGCCCGGTCGTTGGGATAAGGTGCTCGACATCAAGCAGTGCCACCTGATGGGCGAGCCGAGCAATGCCATCCGCAACCGCGTGCGCGAAATGGCCTTGGCCAACGAATTCTCGTACTACAATCTGAACGAACAGAAGGGTTTTCTGCGCAACCTCATCGTGCGCAGCACCATGACGGGCGAATGGATGGTGATACTGAGCGTGGCGGAAGACCGTCCGAAGGATGTGAAGTTGATTCTGGACACACTGGTGGCGGAATTCCCGCAGTTGGCTTCGGTGCTGTGGGTGTACAACAACAAGCCAAATGACACCATCGCTGACCTCGACATACAGGTGCACCACGGCAAGGACCACATTCTGGAGGAAATGGAAGGGTTGAAGTTCCGCGTGGGGCCGAAATCGTTCTACCAGACGAACGGTCCGCAGGCGTACGAGCTTTACAAAGTGGCGCGCGATTTTGCCGACCTGAAAGGCGATGAAGTGGTGTATGACCTTTACACGGGAACGGGAACCATCGCGCAGTTCGTGGCCAAAAAGGCCAAGAAGGTGGTGGGCATTGAATACGTGGAAGCCGCCATTGATGACGCGAAAGTGAACGCGGAACTGAACGGCATCGACAACTGCACGTTCTACGCAGGCGACATGAAGGATGTGTTCACGCAGGAACTCATTGCCAAGGAAGGGAAACCCGATGTGGTCATTACCGACCCGCCCCGTGCAGGCATGCATGCCGATGTGGTGGCGCGGTTGAATGAACTCCTACCCGACCGCATTGTTTATGTGAGTTGCAACCCGGCTACCCAAGCGCGCGATGTGCAGTTGCTGAGCCAGAACTATGAGGTGAAGAAGGCACGGCCGGTGGATATGTTCCCGCATACGCATCATGTGGAGAGTGTTGTACTGCTTGAGCGAAGAACGACTTAACGGCAGTAAGGCTGATGCGAATTACGAATGCCGCAAGCGGTACGAATATGACAAATTCTTTCCCTGAAACGCCATCAGCAACGACACAGCAATTCAGCCTATTCGAATATTCGTGGTTTATTCGTAATTAGCTTCGCTGAACTTACGTTTCGTATCAGCAGAAAAGTAATTAATGTCAGCAGCTATGAACTTGGATAAGGACTTCTGGAACAACCGCTATGCGGGAAATCAAATTGGTTGGGATGTAGGTGCGCCCACTACTCCGTTGAAGGAGTACATCGATACACTGACGGATAAGAGCATTCGAATTCTGATACCTGGTTGTGGGAATGCGTACGAAGCTGAATACCTGCACGAACAAGGTTTTGAGAACGTATATGTGATCGATATTGCTCCGCTGGCTTTGGAAGGATTCAAGAAGCGGGCTCCGCATTTCCCAGAAGACCATCTTTTCTGCGGAGATTTCTTTGAGCACCAAGGCCAATACGACCTCATTCTGGAGCAGACCTTCTTCTGCGCACTCGACCCGAAAATGCGTTCAGATTATGCGAAGAAGATGCTCGAACTGCTGGCTCCCAACGGAAAACTATGTGGCTTGATGTTCTGCTTTGAACTCACGGAGCAAGGGCCGCCATTCGGTGGTAGTGTAAAGGAATATGAAGGCTATTTCGATAACCTATTTGAGATTGCCAGCATGAAACCCTGCGAGAATTCCATCAAGCCAAGATTGGGGAATGAACTGTGGGTGGAATTGGTAAAAAAGAGTGACCAGTGAACAGCGACCAGTGAATAGTTAGGTCATTTTGAGCGAGACTTTAGCGTAGTCGAGAACAATTCTCAGCACAGCTAAATCTCATGTATAAGATTCCTCGGTTCGTTCCTCACTCGGAATGACACAGTTTACTCGGTTACAACCAACCGCTTTACGCCAATTGCCTCTTCGGTAACCACCACAAGGTGGTAAGCTCCGGCTGGCCAAGTGGCCTGCAACCTTATGGATGAAGAACCATTCAGCGGTTGCTGATGCACAAGTTCCCCTAGCATATTGTACACTTGAAGCGTTCCGTGTACCGAATTGTTATCCCAAGAAACAGTAAAGACATCGGAGGTCGGATTAGGATAAACACCGAGCTCGATAGTTCTGTACTCTTCAATTCCAACGCCACTGTTAATGAATCCGTTGGCCAACGCCATGCGAGGTGCCATGTAGGCCATGATGGTATCGATGTAGGCTTGGCCCTTGGTTTCCGACATGTCGGAGTTTGTCGCACTCGCCTGCGTATGGTTCGGACAGCTCACATCCCACCATTGCCATGGCGATGATTCAACGGTTGGTCTAATGAGCGGATAAAGTCCTTTATACCCACCGTTATTGCTGTTTGCGATCTGCGAAACAGGGTCGCTGAGCATGGCCGAAACGTAACTCTGATTGTTACCCAGGAGACCTGAGATACGCTGCACATCCCGAGAACCCGAAACGTTAATGAGAAAATCTCCGGTAACGCTAACAATAACGGCCCCGAAACCGAACGGCACGAACGGATTGCTTGGGCAATGCATGCTCACAATGGGCGGTTCACCAACCTCTATCCATGTACTGTCTCCTACCGCACCGCCCAAAGACCCGATAAAGGACACCTCCGAACTGTAAGTGGGATAATTGGCCAAGTTCAACGGTCTGGTTTGTGTGCCATACACATTTCCAACCTCAGCAGAATCCACCAGTATATTCAATGTGCTTGGATCTAAGAATTTGGGCATATCCATTTCCTCGTAACGGTCAAATGTCCCGGTCCATACGGCCAGTTCAGCACCTGTTCCCTCACCTATTACTGATATCCTGTCTGCATTGACAGCGTATGGATTGCCATTATCTGCACTCCATCTGAAAAAACGAACGGCATTCCTTACATCCTGCATTCCTCTGTAGAGGGCGTTGATATATGTACTGGTACGTACTGATTGCTGTGAGGCGGCAGGATTCCATCCCAATCGATAATCGACCGCAGCCACCACATAGCCATACTTTGCCAAACGGGTGCAGAGTTCCACAATGTGCGCATCGTCCTTGTTTCCAACACATTCCTGATTGTATGGGTACGAAATCATTTCGCCATCATGTACCACCAACACCACGGGCCTTGTGCTGACCGTATCGCCATCTGGAGTGTAAATATCCATGTGAAGGTCTTGAGCTACGGGAGACCCCGTAAGCACCGACAGGTTATTGCCGTAAACCACATCATGGGCAACAGACACCGAACTGAAAACCTCACCGAAGTATCGGTTCTGCGCGTTTGCCGTAATACCGAACAACAACAGTAGAACGAGAGAAAGTAATGGTCGTTTCATAGCTTTGATTTAACACCGTAATAGTACTTGGTCATCGGCCATCTCTTCATGACAAAGGTCACGGAAGAGGTTCGGGTTCGTCATCTTTCTGTGTGATGCGGGTAACCTCGCTCACCTACGGTTCCGTTTTTCCTATGCACCTTCGCCACATCGAAAATCAAAATCATGACGCTACCCAAACTTACTGTGCTGGCCACCATCATCGCTGGTATTTTTCTTCTGAGCAATTGTGCCGATAAACCGAAAGAGGCAACTCCCGAATCGCAGACCATCACGGCACCTGAAAATTTCAATCGCGAAGGTGTGGCGGTCTTTTCGCAGAACTGTTCATCATGTCATCCCACCAAAGCGGGCGTTGACAATGGCATTGCCCCATCGTTTGCCGAACTGAAAGCGGGCTACCTGAAGAAGAATACCACTGAGGAAGCCTTTGTAGCTTCCATGGTCGGATTTCTTTCTGCGCCAGCACAAAGCAAGTCTCAAATGCCCGAATTGTTTGACAAGTATGCGTTGATGCCCAATTTGGGATTTACCGATGAACAGTACGCGGCCGTTGCCAGATACATCTACCATTCGGCCGTTGAAGATGTGAACTGGAACGAGAACCAGTATCAGCAGGATCTGGAATACCTGAAACACGCTCCGAAAGAAGCCACCAACTACCTGAAGGAAGGCAAAGATCTGGCGTTGGCAACCAAGGCTGTTCTAGGCAAGAATCTGCTGAATGCCATACAGCAAAGAGGCACTGAACACGCGCTGGAGTTCTGCAACACAAGGGCCATTCCGCTTACCGATAGCATGGCAGTGGCCCTGAATGCAAGTATTAAACGGGTATCTGATAGGAATCGTAACCCGAACAATGCTGCCAACCAACAAGAGTTGGATTACATTGCTTTCGCCAAAAATGAACTGGCCGAGGGCCGAACACCGAAGGGAAAATTGACCGAAATTGAGAACAAAGCCATTGGCTACTATCCTATTCTGACCAATAAGATGTGCCTGCAATGCCACGGAAAACCGCAGGCCGATATCACTCCAGAAACCTTGAGCATGATCGAGAAACTATATCCGAGCGATCTGGCCACGGGTTATGGCGAGAACGAACTGCGCGGCATCTGGGTCATCGAAATGGAAAAATGATCTTTGGTCATTTTGTTGTGATCAACCGCTCCACACCGATAAACTCATCCGTAAGGAGCATGAGCTGGTAATTTCCCGCTGGCCACGTGGCTTCCAATCTGAGCGATGAAACCCCATTGATCGCTTCCTGATGGACGAGTCTGCCCAGCATATCGCGTATCTCCAACATTCCTTCCACCGAAGCATCGCGGAAGCTGACGGTGAAAACATCCTTCGCAGGGTTCGGATAGACCTGCATGGCGTTGTGGTCAATTTCGGCCACATTTGGACATAGATCAACCTCAATCTCAATAAAGGCAGTATCTGAACAACCCTCAGCATTCTCGTAGGCATAGCCTATCTCATGTGTGCCCTCATTAGCTTCGGCCGGGTCGAATTCGTTTCCATTTACACCGGGCCCGAAGTAAACACCACCGGCTGGTTGCCCTGTTAGCTGTGCGAATTCAATGAAATCGTCAATACAGAAGTAGTAATACGATGAGGTTAGCGTTGCTTCAGGACTTTCCAACACCTCAATATCCACATAGGCCGTATCGGCACAACCCACTCCTTCATCATAGCCGTAGGCCAACGAGAACGTTCCTGCTCCTGCATCCATTGGGTCGAACTGATTGTTGTTGACGCCCGGGCCGAAATAATAGCCACCTGCTGGTGTGCCAGTGGTCAGTTCAAGCGTGCCATAATTCATACAGAGTGTGTCTGTGCTCAGTGTGAATGAAGCAGGGACGGCTTCCATCACTTCCACCATCACGGTGGCTGTGTCCAAACAGGCCTCATTCTCTACCACGTAATGCAATGGGAACATGCCCACACCCAGATCTTGAGCGGTTACCTGAGTTTGCGTCTGCGAGAGGATGGTCCATTCTCCACCTGAAGGAGAACCATACTGCGCCAACGGAATCGGGTCGGCACCGATACAGATGGTTTCGAATGGGAAATTGTTGAATGCCTCTGCATCGGGGTAAACGGTATAAGTAGCCGAATCGGTAAGCGTGAAGCACTGCGCGGGATCGGTGTAGGTGTAATACAACACATGCTGTCCGAGACCTGCGGCCGATGGATTGAAGATGCCATTGACCACCTCGGGGCCGCTGTAATCTCCACCCTGCGGACTTCCACCCACAAGAGCCACTTCATCATCCGTTATGCACAGATCGGCCTGAAACACGGGGTTGAGATTGACATTCGGTGCCAAGTTCACGGTAACCTCCACTCCCGCTGGAATGATGTCGCAATCGCCCACTTGGTTGGTGATGGTAACCGTGTAATTTCCAGATTCATCAACATCAATGGATGGTGTGGTTGCGCCCGTGCTCCACAGATACGAGAACCCACCAGTTGCGGAAAGAGTCACGCTTTCGCCTTCGCAAAGCTGCGTGCTTCCAGAAGCTTCAATGAAAGCGGAACTGTTGAGAATGACCGACACGTTCTGCGTGTTGAAGTTGAGTGCCGAAATATCCATGGCGTTATCCTCGTTGAAATCGCCAAGGGCAATGAATTCGGGATAATTGTCTGTGGAAAAGGTCTGCGGACTATCGAAGGTACCATCTCCGTTGCCGGTGAGCAGCGCCACTTTATTCTCCAGCGGATAGCTGATGAGCAGGTCTTTTTCGCTGTCTCCATTGATCAACGCCCAACTGATCTGCCCGGGAATGGTACCCGTTCCGAGGAATGTGTTCTGCGCTGCTTGAAAGGTGCCATCGCCATTACCCGCAAAGAAGGAAATACTCGAAGAACCATTGTTCACAACCACCAGATCCAACTCCTGATCATTGTTGAAATCGGTGATGGTGATGGAACGCGGATTGGCTCCTGTTGAATAATCGACAGCGCCAAGGAATCCGTTCGTTTGGTTATTGATGCGTACTGAAATGCTGTTCGACTGGTCGTTCGAGACCACCACATCGCCAAAGCCATCTCCGTTGAAATCGTCAGAAGCAATGCCGCTCGGATAAGAGCCCGTGCTGACCGTGAATGGTCCTGTAAACGAATCGGAACCCGAGTTCATGAACACATAAACCGCGTCTCCGTTGGAATGGCAGAAGGCCAGATCGGGCAACAGGTCGTTATTGAAATAACCAACGGTCAGCCAACGGTCGCCACCACCTGTGGGTGTTGTATAAACATCCTCATCGGCAAAGTTTCCCGAACCATCATTGTGCAGAATAAGCAGGTTTCCGCCATTGGTTACAATCGCAATATCGAGGTCGAGGTCGCCATCCACATCAATGGCTTTGATGTCGGAGGCTCCCCCACTTGTAGGGAAATGAACGGTTGGCAGAAAGCTGCCATCGCCAACGCCTTTCATAAAGCTCAACTGGTACGGAAGACTTGAAGAAGCCGTAATGATATCCTTGTGGTTGTCGCCATCGAAATCCTCGGCCACCAATCCTCTGGCAAATCCATCGGTTCTGAGTTCCACAGGGCCGAAGGTGCCGTCTCCGTTGCCTTTCAGCAGCGTAATGTAGCCTTCGCCATAGCAGGCCGTGAACATGTCAGACAGACCATCTTCGTCAAAATCGGCAAGCACCCCGCTTCTGGCCGAACCGAAGGCCGTGCTTCGCGGTGCCACCGTAGCTGCCAATTGGCTTGTATTGATCAAACTACCAACGCTTCCAGAACCAGAAATGACCCACGCCACATCATCGAAACCCGTGTCATCCACATTACCTACAAAGATCTTGTCGGGCTGCGCCACGATATTGGTTTGGGTTTGAAAGGTGAGATTGCCCTGTGCATCGCCTGTCCAGATGTACATGCGGTTGAAGGTCTCAGCCACGAGGTCGTAGTAATTGTCTCCGTTCAGATGGGCCAATACGCAGTTGGTATTCGGACCTGAATAAGCCATGGTGACCGTGTTTTCAGCACCGAAACTGCCATCACCATTTCCCAAATAATAGGAAACCGTGGTTGTGTAAGGCGAATAACCGATGGCGATGTCCGCGTGAGTATCTCCATTGATGTCGCCCATCGTGATGTCGTAGATCTTGTTCGGAATGTCCGTCAGCGTGTCGAGAACATTGAATGTGCCATTGCCCATTGACTTCAACGCGTAAACGGCACTATCTTGCTGAACAGAATACATCACATCCATCAGGTTGTCGCCATCCACATCGGCCAGTTCGATCTCGCGGTCTAAACTGGGATTGAGACCCAACGCGTAGGTTACAGCCGTTCCGAAAGTGCCATCACCGTTACCAGGAATGAACGTCAGGTTGTCGCCAGTTCCGCGCAAACACACCAGAATATCATCATGCTGATCGTTGTTGAAATCGCCTACCTTCACGTCTTCGGCCGAGCCATTGAAACCACCGATCACCAACTGCGGCTGAAACGTGCCATCGCCATTACCGATGAAGATGGAAACGCTGCCTTCGAGGTAATTCGCGGCCACACCATCCTTGTGCTGATCCTCATTGAAATCGGCCACGGCAACGGCATTCGGTCCATCGCCTGCATCATAGCGCACATCATCATTCGGGTCGAAACAGATGGATTGCGCATGCAGCGCGTTGGCAGAAACGGCCAAAAGCAAAGAGAGTATCAGTTTTTTCATGAGCGGATTTTGAATCGGTTTAGAGGCTACTAAGTGACGAATTTCTTCGACATCCGAAAGTACTTCCATGGAATGGATGACACAACCTAAAGTACTTTTGAATTACGTTTTCTAACTACAAATTATTCAGTATTTGTTCCTAAATACCATGTAATGACTATATTTCAAACGTGTCATCGCAATCACATATCGAAAGCCTGATCAGCACCATGACGCGTGCCGAGAAGCGGTATTTCAAAGTGAATGCCTCGAAGAACGGAGATGCCGGAAACAAGCAGTTCATCAAGCTGTTCGATGCCATCGACAAGGGCAAGGAACTGCCCATTGGCAAAGGCGAGAACCGTTCGGTCACAAATGCTTACCTGTACAATTCCGTACTTGATTGTCTGGTGTCGTACCATGCCCGCAATTCTGATTCGGCACAGATCGATAGGTTGATACAACGGGGCGATGCACTACGCAAACGTGGCCTTTCCCAACAGGCGGTTTCGCTCTTTCTGAAGGCGGAAAACCTGGCGCAGCAACATCAGGATTTCGTGCGTTTGCAGTTGGTGTATTGGCATTTGAGGGCCATTTTGGCCACCAACACCAAACTCAGAAATTCGGAACTGAGCATGGATTACGTGTTGGAGCAAAACCTGAGCACAGCAAAGGAAATTGAACTGTTGGCGCGGCTGCGGTTCATTCAGTATCAGTTCCAACAGACCATCTCCAAGGCAGCCAATATTACCGATGAAATGATCGGTGAATTGAAGGCAGCCATTGAATCGCAGGCCATGAAGGATGTGAAAGACGATTCGGGGTTCTTTGCGCAGTTGACGGCCTTCAACATTCGTTCGCAGTATTACAGTATTGTACACGACCACGAAAATGGGCTACTGATGAGCCGCAAGGTTTTCGAACTCTGCCATCAACAAAAGGACATACTGAAAGAACGAGGCCGATTGATGATCGGCAGCGCCAACAATTACATGATGCGCTGTCTGCGGGCGGGACAATTTGAAGAGATAAAGCGCGTGTTAGACCTTTTGGAAAAGGAACAACCACGAGATCGAGCAACCGAACTGATCCTGACGGAAACGTACCTGAGCAACCTCCTCAACTACGACATCAACACCAAAAAAAACGAGCATGACCAAGTTCTGAAATTGGTTGAAACACGATTGGAAGGTGTTTCGGAAAGTATGAATCAGGCGTTTCTGATGTTCATTTACACCCTCTGTTCTGCTTACGCTTTTTATGGTGGCGACCATCGCACAGCGCTGAAATGGATAAACCTTTATTTGAACCACGAGAACAGACGTGCACTGCCGAAAAGCTTGGATGTTGCAGAAGATTACCGCTTGATCATTTACTACGAACAAGGCAAGCTCGACCTGCTTGATAATATCCTGAACAATCCTGACACGAAGAACGCATCGGGCGATTTCCCATTGGTAAGAACGGCTATAAGATCGTTTTTACGGAAGGAATTGAACCACGGAGAAGAACACGTCAAGAACAGTTCTGATCTATTAGCTGAACTCAACCAATTAAAATCCGAACAGAAAGAACCGCAGGCATTTGAGTTTTTCCGTTTCGATGAATGGGTCAGATCAAAAACCGCCAACCACTGACTTGAAATATGAAAAATATGCTGATTCGCTTGTGTACGCTACCTTATGAAAACACATATTTAGCCACAGAGTCGCAGAGAACACAGAGGTTTTCACAGAGAAAAAGAAACTATTTCCGTGTCGGTTCTGTGCTTTCTGTGTCTCTGTGGCTTTTACACGATTATCGTGTACAAAAGTGAATCAGCATCATGAGTAATGAGGGTTATTCAGGTGATGCGTGTAATGATCGTTCGCTCATTCCCCGAATTCGCATATTACTCGAATTACTTCTCGATCTTCTTATAGCTCGCCACAATACCCTTTATCAGTGCCGAACTGAAACCAGCGTGTTCCATCTCGTTCAGTCCTGTAATGGTACAGCCTTTCGGTGTTGTCACTTTATCGATCTCGCTCTCAGGGTGCGAACCATTTTGGATGATGAGTTCCGAAGCACCTTTCATCGTTTGGCTCACAATGGCAGTGGCTGTATTGGCATCGAAGCCAACCTCTATTCCGCCCTGAATCATGGCGCGCATGAAACGTAGCACATAGGCAATCCCACACGCACCTAGAATCGTGGCTGCTTCCATCAGGCTTTCATCGATGTAAAGCGTAGAACCGATCTTATTGAAGAGCTCTTTCATTTCCTCACGCTGA
This sequence comes from Flavobacteriales bacterium, assembly GCA_020635535.1. Classification (GTDB taxonomy): domain Bacteria; phylum Bacteroidota; class Bacteroidia; order UBA10329; family UBA10329; genus UBA10329. The sequence goes on from JACJZP010000017.1 coordinate 53,889, forward strand.
TGCGCGGTTGCCCCTGTTTCGCAGATCAGTGTCATGCTTTCGTTTACATCGGCTGCTGTATTTGGCATTGCACGGAAAATCGGAAGTTGCTTTCCGCTCCATTCGGTCAGTTCCTGAAGCGTAATTCCCGTGGCCAAACAGACCAGAATGTGCTTGCCCTCATCCAACGCAGGACCGATCTCTTTCAAAATCGGCTTCACGTTATACGGCTTCACGCCCAGCACCACCAAATCTGCCTGTTTGGTGGCCTCCACGTTATCGGCAGAGACCACAACGCCTTTCGCGGCAAGGTCTTTCAATATTCCCGTGTTCCTGCGTGTGGCAATGATGGAAGAAGGCTCGAATCCTTCGTCAAGAAGGCCGTTAGCAATGGTCTGTCCCAAATTTCCACAACCGATAATGGCGATACGTTTGTCTTTCATGCTTGGAATTCTTGCGGTCGAAGGTAGCGATAGCGAGTTCCAACAACAACATCAGATGAATCGGGTGATGATGGTCACTCACCGATCATTCCACTCATTCTACTTTCGTTCAAAACCTCTGAACGATGAATCGACTTTTACTTCTATTGACGCTTGTAAGCTCAAGTGTTTTCTCTCAGACCAATTTTGAACTCGATATTGAAGAGACATCTCTGCCGAATGCTCCTGGTCTTCAATCGTACGTAGTTGGAGAACATGATGGCAAATGGCTGCTGATCGGTGGACGAACAGATGGATTGCACAGAAGACAACCATGGGCCACCTTCTTGGCAGAAGACAATAATCTGATGGCTTACGTGATCGACCCAGTGAACTTGCAGCAATGGTCGGCTTCCATCTCATCGCTTCCAACGGCCATTTACGAACAGTTGCAGAGCACCAACATGGCATTTGTTCAGCGCGACACGGTGCTCTATATCGTTGGCGGCTATGGTTACAGCCCAACGGCCGGAGACCACATCACACACGCTTATCTCACAGCAGTGAACGTACCAACTGTGATGACCCGTATCATGAACGGAAACCCGATCGCAGACCAGATCCGATACCTGAACAATAGCAATGTGGCCGTTACTGGCAGTTATCTTGGTCTGTTGGATGATACTTTTTACCTCGTGTGCGGACAGTATTTTGAAGGTCGATACAACCCCATGGGACCGAACCAAGGCCCCGGATTCATTCAAGAATATACCGAGGCCATTCGCAAATTCAATATTGAAGATGATGGAACCACGCTGAACATTACCAACTTCAGCGAAACAGTGGATGCAGCCAACCTTCACCGAAGGGATTACAACATGGTAGCGCAGGTTTTTCCCAACGGGGAACATGGTTTCACGGTCTTTTCGGGCGTATTTCAACCAACGGTCGATCTTCCTTGGCACAACACGGTAGATGTGACCGCCAATGGCTACACGGTCAACAACAACTTCGACCAACTGCTCAATCAATATCATTCGGCCAATCTGCCTATCTACGATCAAACGGCCAATGAAATGCACACGCTTTTCTTCGGAGGAATAGGCCGATATCATTACGATACCACCACGGGCAACCTGATCGATGATCAGAATGTACCGTTCGTCAAGACCATCAGTCTGGTAACCCGCCACAGCGATGGCAGCATGGACGAAACGCAATTGGAATTGCAGATGCCCGGTTTTCTTGGCTCTGGTGCCGAGTTCATTCCTGCGGCAAATGTTTCGTACCTCAATAATGAGATCTTGGAACTGAATTCGCTACCCATGAACCAACCTACCTTGGTCGGCTACATCTACGGAGGTATTGAAAGTTCTGCTGAGAACATCTTTTTTGTGAATGATGGCACGCAGAGCTGGGCCAGCGGACGCTTGTTCAAAGTGTTCATTAACCGAACCGAGGCCACAGGAATTGAAGGTGCCACCCTCACCGCCAATGAAACGTTGCACATAGTGGCATATCCGAACCCAACAATTGACGTGCTGACGGTTGGGGTGCGCAGTGGTTACCGTACCAAAGCCACGTTAGAGGTTCTGGACAGCACAGGACGAGTGGTGATTACGGAAGACCTGAATCTACAGAAAGAGAAGACCAAGAGCCTGATTTACGATTGTAGCAACTGGAGCGCAGGGAATTATACGGTCCGTTTCAGCAATGGGGCGTTCAGTAAGACGACCAGCGTAGTGGTGACCAGATAATTCAATCGCGAATAAGACCGAACTCTTTCGCAATCCAATAGGTGGAATGAAAACCGATGTCCACCGAGAAAAGACCATCGCTACCGCCTTGGTCTTTTTCATTTCCGACATCTACTGCTAGCACATGTCCAAGACCTTTGAATTCGTACAGAACGACCAATTCCTCCCGATAGCTATCGGGATTGCCTTCTGACCATGAACTTCGAGTCACTTTCGGGTTGTCTTGGAAGTTCTCTTGAATGGAGACTGAATCACGGTCAATCTCGTGGAGACCCGTCCATTGCTCCATGATCTCGTTGGCGTTCATGGGATTGACAACAGGGTCTTCCGTTCCTTGCAGGATGATCATCTTCGGGTATTCCCCACGATAACCATCATTTGCCAAACGAACTCTCCTCGCCCATTCCCAAGGCTTCCTATCCACCCAACCGAACATGCTTCCAACACCTGAAACAATATTACCCGAACCATACGGCCCGCCAGCATACGAGGCCACAGCCGAATAATCGCCCGGATACAAAGCCGCAGCCGTCACCGCCATAGCCGCCCCGGCCGAAACGCCCGTAATGCAGACATGCTTCGCATTGATCGGATAATTGGCTTTCATGTACTCCACTATCTGATGAATGGAAGCCACTTCGCCCTTGTCCAGCTCCGTGTCCTTTCCATAGAACCAATTGAAACAACGGTTCATGTTATTGGTGCCTTTCTGTTCGGGATAGGCGATGATGAAACCGTTCTCATCAGCCAGTTTGTTCCATCCGCTCAATCGCATCATGCCATGTGCATCCTGGTTGCAACCATGAAGTACCACCACCATAGGAACATTTCCTTCGGGCAAATTCGTAGGAATGTGAACGAACAGCCTCAGATTTCCAAGGTTCTTGCCGAAGTTTTCGATTTCGGGCATGTCCTGGGCTTGCGCGAAGAGAGAAAAAGAGATTCCGATAGCTATCGGAAGGAAAAAGGAGAAAAGGTGGCGTGGCATGTTTGTTCTTCAACGGCAAAACTACGCCAACGTATTGAGACCGCTCAAACGGTCCAGTTATTCAGAACCTCTTGAAAATCGTTCTTGCGTTCACGCACTATCGGTACCTGTTCTCCATTGTCCATGAGGATTTAGCCGCCATTGATGCGCATGTATTGCTTCATGAAATTGAGGTTGACTAAATATGAACAGTCCATTATCGCAATTGAGATATTGCTAGCGTGATTTGTGGAAAAAAGGCGAACTCCTTTCGGAATTCGCCCTTACGAATATAGTTGGAGGCCAATCAGTTGACCGCTATGCGTTGTACATGCCGTTGTTCATCGATCGTTACCTCAAGAATGTAAACCCCGCTGGCAACACCAAAGAAATTTTCTGTGACAGTTCCTTGATTGCCAGTAGCAGTACGGATAGAAACAATCCTTCCAACAGCATCCATCAGTTTAAGTACAGGGCTTTTCGCAGCGAAAAGCCTGACAGTGAAAGCCCCTGAGTTAGGGTTCGGGAACACTTCAAAACCAACCCCGAGATTCTGTGTTGAAATTCCAGTCACCAGCACATTGAAAGATGCCGATACCTCTGAACAACCATTCGCATCTGTGTATTCAACCGTATATGTACCCGGAATCGGATTATTCAGAACCTGATCCGTTTCTCCTGATAATTCCTGCCCATCCAAATACCATTGGTTACCGTTTGGATAGGATGATTGCAAGTAGCCGCCCATATCAGTAATCACTGGGGTAGACGGAAGGTTGTGCACCGTGATGAACATTTCCGCCTCATCCGTACAGCCTTCGGCATTCGTGCCGATTACCTCATAGGTACTTGAAGCAGTTGGTGTTGCCCAAATTTGATTCACCCCGTTAACAGTAAATGGTTCTTGGCTGTTCCATGTATAACTGCTTGCGCCACTGGCATTCAGGAGAATCGAATCTCCAGCACATAATTCATTGTTCGAGGATTCTACAGACACTGTGGGTGAATCATTCACTGACATTGTCAACTCCGTTGTGCCAGTACATCCCGATGTTGTACCTACCAAAGTCAAATTGAAAATTGTAATTCCCAGTGATGATAGTTGACCAGCATCTATCGTAAAACTGTCTGTGGTAGCCAATGTTAGACCTTGTATCGACCATTCGTAATCGTCAGCACCATTACCCCAAAGTTGCAAGGTTTCACCGTTACACAGAATAGGGTTGGCTGGACCAATGGAAACATTCAATTCAGGAACAATGCCCACCATCAAGGTCTGGGTCTGAGAGTTACTTACTCCGTCCGAAGCTATTACTTCAACCGTGAAAACGGTGCTCTCAGAAGCAGAAGAACTCAATTGGAGCTCATGACCAATCACGTTCACGGTAAGGTCATTGGTAGAGACGTTCTGATTGCTTGTAGCAGTAACAGTTGCCTGAAGCGTCACGCTTGAGAGCGAATGGTCCACATCCGAAATGAGGGTTGAGAGATCAACCGTGGAATTACTGCCCGAACATAGGTTCACTTGCGCCAATTCTTCAATGACTGGAGCATCATTTACAGGCTCGACTTCAATTCCTATCGTATTATTTACGGTCAGCCAATCGTGGGTGGCTGAAAGTTGAATGGTGGTAAGTCCATTGAAATTAGGAGCGAAGGTTATCTGAAGCGTATTGCCTACAACCTGCACAGTAGTGCCATTGTCAGCACTGAGCACGGTGATGGCCATATCATTAGGGATGGAATCAGGGTCTGCAATAACCTGAGCGAGCGGAATGGAAAGAACAACATCTTCCTGCGCTTGAAAGGTGTTTGCGGGATATCCGGCCAATGCTATGGGTGCTTTCCTGCACATGAGCGCATAATCCAATGTACTCGTATTCGCGGTAAGGTTGATACTATCGAGTAGCAGTTTTTGGAAGGCTGAATCGTATGAACAGAAATTCTGTTCATCGGGCAGGTGTTTGATTGGCTGATTCCAGTTCTTCACCTCCAACAGGTAGATGGAGTCATTTGATAAAAACTCTGGCTGATCTAAAACGATAGCAGCCCTCAGACTTGCCGTGTTCGCAAGCCTTCTGAAGCGGAATACCCTTGATGCCGGAAGCAACGCGGAAAGAGAAGCCTCTGTAAGATCGAACTGCTTCAGCGACACGTCCACTGTATTGTTGTTGGAAAGAATGGTACTGCTCTTCCAGTAGCGCGGAGCGGTATTGTTGACCCCTAAGTGAATGATCGAGTCGGTCAGAGAGCTGTGATTGACCGGTTGCATAGCTAGGTCGAATATACCTGGGAACGAAACGTCAAGAGTTGTATCTCGATATCCTAAACGCTTGAACAATAATAAATTATCCGATAGGTCGGGAACGTAATATTCAGACGACACATCAGATGATCGAAGGTACTGCCCATCAAAGTAAACCTCGGCTCCATGAAGCGAATCTGGTGTGTAAACAGTGCTCCATGAATAATATCCGTACGGGTAGAAATCTACAAATTTAGGTATGACAACAGAGTCAACGCCTGTTAGTAAGAAACCAAACCAATGCCTCCCTGGTGTAGATGGGGGTGGTATAATTCCCGTTGAATCATTAGTGCTGGAAACGTAGACAGGCGGTTCCATGAACTCCATTTGTGAACCTAACTTATAAACCTTAAATCCACTTATATTCTCTCCTCTGATTGTGAAAGACTTTGGCTGATTTATATAGTTAAACGGTTGATTATCAACCCCAAAGTCCACTTGTGGGTAGCGGATACGATTGGTTGTGCTGCCGTCTTGGAGCATGGGAACAGCACGAAGGGACGTGTTATAGTCAATGGCAAATTTCAGGTTGTAATAGCCAGGATATCTTATCTCAACAGAATCGTGGAGGCTATTTGTTGGATAATCAGACAATACCCAATCATTTGTTCTACCCGTTTCATCGGTATAGGAAACTGAGCTTTCGATTCCTGTAAAAATGATTTGTGCATTAGATAGTATCGAACCGATGCTCCATCCAGGCCACAACGTGTTTTTCGTAATCTGCCATGAAGGAGAAGTGACCGTTTGATTGCAAGAATTAGAAATAAGACAACGGAATTCATAATCACGAGAACACCAGAGTCCCCCAGAGAGGGTCTGAGCAAGAAAACTATTGAAAATGGTAATCTCGTTGGTGCCAGCGTTTGATGTGCCAGATGTACCGGAAGCGATTGTTGTCCAAGAAGTAGGGGTGCATGATGAACCCAGTTGAATCAATCTTCGATACTGCCATGTATAGGTTGCGCCAACAGTATTCGGTAGAACAGTAAGTATGAACTTGTTGCCCTGATCATCTTGATCTGTGTTTGCAACGCTTACATTCGCGCACACATTGAGCGTTCTCACTGCACTATTGGTCTCCAATCCCACGTCACAAGTTGGTACTATCTTGCAATAGAACTGATAGCCGTTCAGGTTGGCATTGTTGGTCGTTATGTTGAGCGATGAGCTGGTGTTCGTAGATGTTCCATACCCGGTACTGACCGCAAGTGAGTTGCCCAGTAAAGTTGTAGCACCAGTTATTACGGTCCACTGGGCACTGCCGTTGGCTCTGTAATACCAAGCATAATATACAGGCATGCTGCCACCCGTTACCGCGGTTGTAAATGTGGCTACCTGACCAGAACTGACAGATTGGTTTGTTGGCTGTACTGAAATGGAAGGCGCACTACAACACGCAGGTGGCGAATAGGGCTGAGCTGACCTTACCCAACCGGACCAACTGCCATTCCCGCAACTGGAGTAAGCTCTTACCCAAAGATATCGTTGGGCTGAACCACAAGGCGGAGCAGCCATTGTAGCTGACGCTTGCGCAACGTTCGTTCCATTGGCGTAGATAGGAGTTGCACTCTGCGTTGTACTGCTCTGATTGACGATCCATTCATACGTTATGGAAGGACTGCCTGATGATGCCCCCCAGCTCAGATTCATACCGTTGGCTGCTATCACCGGATTGCTCGGGTTGCTTGGTCCCGTGCAGCTTACTCCGTTCTGATCAACAGTATGGGAATTGTTCGCTATGGTAATGTTGCCTGACCTTGCTGCGCCAGAGTTGGCAGAGACCGTAACTGTAACAGTTCCGCTGCCCGTGCCGCTTGCAGGTGACACACTGATCCACGAGTTTCCATTATTGCTGGCACTCCAAGTGCATCCGGCCTGAGTTGTCACGTTTACCGTGTAAGAACCTCCTTGTTGCTGCACTGTGGATGAGTTCGGGCTTATGGAGTAGGTACATGTGGGAGCCTGAACCGTGAAACAGCCTGTTCCCTGATTGCTCAGTTGCGAGTTGTTGTTAACTGAAGAAGGGTTATTCGTCTGGTAGATCTTGATACGGTAGTTTCCCGGTGAAAGACCAATATTATTCCAAGTGTAGGATTGGGGGGCTACATTCGTAATGGTGCCGTCCACTATGGTGGGAGGTACTACGGTGCTGTTGAGGCAGTTCACGACCTGTAACGTGATGGGCGCATTGGACGGCACATTGGAGGAGTTCCAAGTGATGGTCATGTTGCCTCCTTGGGTGAAGGTCCCACTCAGCGGGGCCGTAACGGTTATGGTAGGTGTGCTACATTGAGAAGTTGTAAAGTTGAGCAGCGAGGAGTTGTAGGGAGTTCCGCTGCATGAGGTATAGGTGTAAAGTCGGTACTCATAGTCGGTAGAGCAGGCAAGTCCTGCAATGTTCTGTGAAGTGGCAGTCGAGGGTATGTTATTGATGGTAGTCCAACTACTCGCGCCAACCTGCCGGTAGTCCAACCTGTAATATTGCACATTGGTGGCACCAGACCAATACACCGTTGCCGTGGTTTGCCCTATGTTGTTCGACCCAATGGTGGTTGGGCCGTTGCATGTTGGAGCCGTGTTCACTGTAGCATACCCGTAATCGCAAGCGTAGCATGAATTTTCAAATCCACTGATGTATGCCTTGCAGGCGTAGTAGCCACTGGATGACACGCTCAGCGTTTGAGATGTTCCGATGATCGTGCCGGAACAAGATGTGCCGCTATACCAGTTATACAGGATGCTGCCGCCCGAACCACCACTGGCATTGCATGTCATGTTCACCGAGCCGGTGCCAGTATTATCGTTGACGCTTGCTGTGGGAGATGTGCAGGTTGGCGCGCAGTTGCTTACAGTGAACTGAACAGGCGTGGTGAACTTCGAATGACCTATTTGATCTCTCGCTCCGCGTACGGTCCAATAATAGGTTCCTGGACTTAAGTTTTGGGACGTTGACGTTGTGCCGTTAGGGGCGCTACCGGTATACTCAGCCACGATATATGAAGAATTGAATCCATTCGCCACGGAAAACCCTGAAGTGCTTGTGGCCACCTGTATTCTGTACACATCAACCGATGTTGAATTTTTCGAGAAGGAAAACGTAATAGGTGAGCAACCTGCGCTACCAGAGGGGCTGTTGGCAGTTGGAGTATCGTACCACTTTGTAATTCTAATGGGGCCAGCATAGTATTTGGTTCCAAGATCAACAGCCGAATAGTATTCAACAGGTGTATTATACGTGCTGGGCAAAGAACTTGACCCCAAGTAAACCTCACTGTACCACCAAGAAGAACTTGAAATGTTGGCACTCCCAATAGAATTGTCGCAGGGGCTACCTTGTCCGTATCCGCCAACCCCGGCCTTCTTAACATAATAAGTACCGGTAGCTCCGAATGTTGAGTTTGAGCAAAGCTCAACCCTGAAGGTGGCAGTGCTTGAACTTCCCGTCCCGCTTAGGGTAACCTTGGTTTTGATGAAATCATCGTAGAAGGTGCTGCCACAATAGTTATTGCCCGGGTTGTTGCATCCAACCCAACTGTTGCCACTCTCGGCTTCCCAGTAATATTGGGCTGAAGCGGGTTGAACGATAAATGCCGACAGCACAGTTAGGCAATAGAGGAAAGTCTTGATCGAGGTATTCATAGGATTGGGATTGGAATGTCGAAGGTATTTGGTTTTTGGGAAAACAGTCTGTTTGTCTGTTGAACATTGACTCAGTACGTACACCAGTTAGACCAATAAGAACCGCTCTGTCCCTCTACGCAGGAGGTACTGGTGGAACATCCCCTGCCACTGATAAGGTAAGCCACATCATTGACCACGAAAGTGGCCGCTCCGGTCCGTGTGCCGCATGGCAGCATGGGTGCTTCTGTCCATGCACCTGATGAGAGATCCATTTCATCTACCCTTGCTTCATGTGGGAACTGTCCTTGCCCGTTGTCGCTAAAGCCTCCGGCCACATACAGTTTTCCGTTACGTACAAAGACCGATGCTGCACCTCTTGCACCTGACTGCGCCCCATTGCTTTTCAGTTGCCAAAGGTCGATGCCAATGTTGTAAACATGCACATAGGTGTTCCACAGATTGTTTCCCACACGTACTATTTGGTTGTCCGGTGCGGCACAGTAATAATAGTAGTTGGACGGTATGCTTGGCGGAGTTCCCGCCTGCTCCCAATTTGAAAAGACGAAATCGTAGTAGTGAACGCTTGAACTACTGAACAGATAAAGACGGTTGGCCATGGCCACCATGCCGTGTGCATAGTTCTGTGTTTCGGGATATTGCAGGGTATTGGTCCAAGTGTAAGCCACGGGGTCGTAGCGCCAGATGGTAGGGCCGTCAACAGGATTGTAGTAGTACCCGTACGTGCCATCGGATGTGGCCAGTGGAAGAAAGAAATCATTTATCACACTGCCCGGAACGTAAGGCAGTGCACCGGCCTGTTGCCATGTTGAGTCAGCCGCATTGAACCGCCACATCTCATTGGCCCATTGGCCCGATGGCAGGTAGCCGCCCAGTATGTAGGCCACCCCATTGATGACGAAACTTACGGAATGGCTGCGTGGCTGCATACCGGGCGGTAGATCGTATCGGGCGGCATCACCTGCCCACTCACCGAAGAAGAGTTGCTCGGCAACTTCCACATTGGATTCTTCAGTACAGCCACCAACGCTAATAGACACGAGTATCATCAGAAAAAGGCGTTTCATTGATTTCAAATACATCGATAGTATATTAAGGTGCCAGTTCAAAGTCACCAGTGTTGAACATGTATTCATAACCTTCGTAAAGTACTTTTCCTTCGTATTCAGGTCTTCCTTTATCCTTGAAGATTAGTCCATGTGACCCAATACTTACAACGGTGCCGTTAAATCTGGATCTGTTGGGATTGAACCAATTAATAACCACATAAACGTAATAAGAACAGTTCCCAGCACAGACTCCTGAGGTGCTCCATGACGCTCTCACACGCTGTCCCTCTTGCCAATTTCTAGGGCTTCTCGCCTCCTCCTGTCTTCTGCGCTCTGCTTCTGCTTGAGCTTGTCGCTGCCTTTCGCGCTCCGCCTCTGCTGCACGCTGCTGTCGCTGCTTTTCTTGTTCGGCAGCAATGAATTGTCGCATTTCCTGCACATAGGTACCATTTGGGAAATGCCGTATATATGATTCAGCATCAGAAATTGTTCTTGTGCCGGAGCTGTTCCCTATTGTATAGGATGATGTGCCGAGCACCAGATTCCGTGCGTTGTAATCGGCCGTCACGCGCTTGTCGGGAAGGGCATTGGCCACTTTTGCGTAGTCTTCTATCGATTTTGCAGCAGATAGAATACGTGCCTTGACCTTGTAGCTATCTGTATGGACAATTTCTGAGTTCAGGTATCGGATGCAGTCGTCAACAGACCCGCTCATGGCTGCATCATACAGTTGCTTTTCTCTACTACCTGCATCGGTTTCATTCAACAGGAAACTTTCAATTTCCGAGTTGCCGAAATTGAGGTCGCTGCCCTGACTGAAACAGGTTGCTGCAACCAACATGAGGATGCTTACAGGGGCGATGATTCGTTTCATGTTCATTTTTTAGGTTTTCCGCCTTTTGATATGATGTTCAGGGCCTGTTTGAGGGCATCATTCTGCTGTTTTGTGCTTTTGTGTCCATTCACTTTCAGGTTCACCTCCCATAGGTTTCTCATGATGTCATCTTTAATGCTGGAATATCTTAACCAAGGATAGTTAAGGTAGAATTGTGCCGCCTGTTCCATGTTTGAGTAATTCTTGGAGTGGAAGAGCACATTGGTGTAGTTCTTTACCTGAGTTCCCGAGGCACCAAGGTCTAGCATGTCCTCTGCACTAAGTTCAAATGCGCTGCCATAGGCCATTGCAACTTCTTCTGCCAATTTTTGATTCCTACAGTCTTTCACCGCGTTCATCACCACAGCTTTCAAGTTCTCACTGGTTGGGAATCTCTTGTGAAAAAGCAAAGCATCGTTACAATCTCTCACCAAACCAACGGCAATGGTTTCGATATCGAGTTTCGATTTTTCCGATGCCCCGTTGTTTACAAGTCCTCCGAACAGACCTCCCGTTCCACCAAAATATTTGTCGTACGAACTGAACAATTCGGAAACGGTAGAGCTTGTACCCACATATTTATCCTTGACCTCCAATGCTGCCGCGCCACTTGGATAAAGGGAAATAACCTTAGGTAGATCAGATCTTGGAAGCACTTTGGCGCACTGCCTTACTACATGGTCAGCATCCGTACTCGCAGGAAAAGCCGCTCTGTAATCCTCCACGTCCTGCATGTTCTTTACCGTGTAGTTGGTCTCTGCCGAGCGGTGTATGATATGGAATTCCGTCTCGCTGCGCTTATCGTAGATCACGTACTGAGGGTTGGCCTTCTTCACCCACTTTTCGGCATCCTTGCTCATGGGTAATTTACCCCAGCCGAAGGCGCGCGTGATCAGGTAGGAGGTGCCGAACCCGGCAACGCCACCGATGGTTCCGCTAACCGGGGCCAGATTCACTTTCTCGCCCCCGTCATAGTAGCTCACCATGGGCAGCATGGCACCGGCAACCGCGCCCCCTGCCGTAGAAAGTGCCATCACCGTC
>JACJZP010000018.1 GCA_020635535.1 Flavobacteriales bacterium
TGCCCTTCGAGGTAAGCCTCGGTCGCGCATGGAAATGACAACCCCTTTACCAGGTTTTACACCTTCCGTGACCCAAGTAATGTCAGAAATGAGTGCCTGTCGAACACCATATTTCTCTTGAATGAACTTGCCTAAATAGGAAACTGCTCCACCACCATGTTCTTCTCTCGTGCTAAAAACTATAATTCCTTCTTCCAATGTTTCCGCCACTTTTAGAGCATTCCAAACTCCTAAGCGATTGTCCATGTAGCAGCACTGAACGGTGTCTTCGGTTTCTCGCCAATTAGGCCTGAATGTGAGGTTGGTTCCTCGTTCAATCTCTCGTTTGAACTTGTAACCAATTTCCCTTTGGTCCTTACTCACTTTGAGTTTACAGTCAATTTCTCCCTGAGAATCACTTCCCACCAAGTGAATGCCTTTCTCTAATACAGGGCCACCGACTTTCACCAATTGTTTTCCGTAGCGAACGGTAAATCCAATGCTGTCCATGTGGGCGAAAATGGCTGTTCGAGGTTTCTTTCCGAATACGAGAATGATGTTCTCGTGGAACTCATTGCCTGCATAAATGGTTGGTTGGACCTTCCAGTTTTTTTCGGTTTCGCCAATGTAGTTAAGAACGAAATCAGTCATGGCCCGTTCATCACCACTTACCGCGCGAATGGCGCAGAGTTGTTTCAATAAATCCACTTAGTACAATTAAGAATGAATAATGATGAATTATCAATGCACGAAAATGTCAACCAAACTTCGCATTCGCAAAGAATCATAAATCGTCAATCGATAATCGTTATTCGCAAATCAGAGTCTACTCTTCCTCGGTAGCAAAAACGAAAATCTCCTCGTTTTCCTTTTTCATGAGGTAGCGCTCACGAGCAAATTTCTCGAGTAATTCTTTGTCGTTTTGAAGAAGCTTTAGGTCTTCGGCACTTTCATTGATCTCGTCAACGTAATGCTCTTTTTCGTCCTCCAGTTCAGCCAATTTCATTCGGTTTTCGACCAAAGAAATGAAGTTATTCTCATCGAAAAATGTCATCCAAACCAAGAACACGACCACCGTCATGATGTACTTGTTACGCACATACGGGTAAACGGCAAGACCTATTTCTTTGAGTTTGTCCATCATTTCAAAGATAGATACACGAAATGCGCTTCAATAATCTTGCAAACGCCTTTTTGAACAGCGAATTGTTCGATCAGCTTTCGCCCAAGAACGGATATCTATAATCAGTTGGAGAAACGAAGTTCTCTTTAATGGTTCTTGGAGAAACCCAACGCAATAGGTTGATCATGGATCCAGCCTTGTCGTTTGTGCCTGAACCTCTGGCTCCGCCAAATGGCTGCTGGCCAACAACAGCACCAGTTGGTTTGTCGTTGATGTAGAAATTTCCAGCGCAATTCTCCAATTTCTTCATGCCGCTTTCAATGGCATATCGGTCTTTGGAGAAAATGGCTCCAGTAAGTGCGTACGGAGAGGTTTTATCCACGAGGTCCAAAGTTTCTTCCCACTTGTTCTCGTCATATACATAAACGGTCAACACAGGCCCGAAGATCTCTTCGCACATGGTTGTGTAACTTGGGTTGTCAGTAAGAATCACGGTTGGCTCAATGAAGTATCCCTTGCTCTTGTCGAAGTTTCCTCCAGCAATGATCTTCTGACCATCTTTCTTGGCCTGTTCAATGTAGCCCGAGATCTTATCAAATGCCTTTTCATCGATCACAGCATTCACAAAATTGGTGAAGTCCTCAACTGGCCCCATTTTAATGGTTTCCAGATCCGTGAGCATGAAATCTCTCACGTCATTCCAAATGTTGGAAGGAATATAGCATCGTGAAGCAGCAGAACATTTCTGTCCTTGGAACTCGAATGCCCCTCGAACCATTGCCGTTGCAACCTCTTTGGCATCGGCTGATGGATGAGCAATGATGAAATCCTTGCCTCCAGTTTCACCCACAATACGTGGATAGCTTTTGTAATTGTGTATGTTCTCACCAATTGTTTTCCAAATGTTCTGGAATACTCCAGTCGAACCTGTAAAGTGGATTCCACCAAAGTCTGGATGTTTGAAGATCACATCTCCAGCAACGGGTCCACGAACGTAAACCAAATTGATCACGCCATCAGGTAGACCAGCTTCTTTGAAGATTTCCATTAGAACCTGCGCGGAATAGACTTGGGTATCGGCAGGTTTCCAAACAACCGTATTGCCCATCAAAGCAGGTGCGCCAGGCAAGTTTCCTGCAATGGACGTAAAGTTGAATGGCGTAAGGGCGAAGATGAATCCTTCCAGCGCTCGTTGTTCCACCCTGTTCCATGTTGGTGCAGGAGAGTAGGGAGGTTGCTGCTTGTAAATCTCGGTCATGAATTCTACGTTGAAGCGTAGAAAGTCAGCGTACTCGCATACGGCATCAATCTCAGCCTGAAAAGCATTCTTGCTCTGGGCGAGCATGGTCGCAGCATTCATTTTAGCACGGTATGGTCCAACCAAAAGGTCAGCTGCTTTTAGAAAAATTGAAGCACGATGCTCCCAGCCAAGGTTTACCCACTTTTCTTTGGCTTCCATGGCAGCGTCAATGGCCATTTGTACATGTTCTTCTGTGCCACGGTGAAAGTATCCCAGCGTGTGTTTGTGGTCATGTGGAGGAGCCATTCGAACTCGTTCGTCTGTCCGGATTTCTTTGCCACCGATATACATAGGAGCATCAATCTCCTTGCTTCGAAGAACCTCCAGTGCTTTCTTCAGTTCAGCTTTCTCTTTGCTTCCTGGAGCATAGCTCAATACTGGTTCGTTTACGGCTTTCGGTACGTTGTAAAATCCTTTAGACATGGCTCAGTTTTTCTGATTCGAGCGCGAAAATACACAGTGACCAGTGAACAGCGAAAAGCGAATAGACTAGAGGGTCTTCTTGAGTATGAAAACGGAAAATTCTAGAATCGGAAGGTGACAGAAACAAAAGTGACACTTGCGGTAGCCCCAGTTTCAGACTTTTCACTGGTCGCTGATCACTTTTCACTTTAATTCAGCATGTACGGAACTTCCAGCACAAATTCAGGAATCTCGGCTTGGAAAAGCTCACCGCTTTCGGTACGCATGAACTCATAGAAACCGTTCATACGGCCAATTCCAGACTCAAGATTACATGCGCTTTCGTAAGAGAATAATTCGCCTGATGCAAGAACAGGTTTTTCTCCCACCACACCTTCACCTTCTACTACGGTTTTAATTCCGTTGCTGTCAAAGATGTCCCAATGTCTGCGCAGAAGCTGCACTTCAAATTCATTGAAATTCTCTACGGTTATGCGGTAAAAGAACACAAAGTAGTTCTTGTCAGGTTCAGAGTATTCCTCTTTGAACGTGACACGAGCAGTGATCCTAATTCCGTTCGAAACCTTCGGCATTTCGCTAACCGTTGTGACAAATAAACGATCATTTCTGAAATGCGTTGCCGAAATGGATCAAGTTGTTTGTCGAGATGTTCACAATCCTTCCATAATCACCTCTCGAATGGAGCCGAATGAACTTGCTGCCAACAATTTGGCTTTTTCAGCTGAAACCCATTTCACTTCTGTAATTCCTTCTTCTGTTTGTGGAACAAGTTCGGAAGTGTCTGAGCTCTTCATTAGATACCAATAGGTTTTCTTCAGAATACGCTTTCCATTCAACTCGTAAGTGTGATATGTTGGTGTAAGCGGCTTTTCAATTGTCGGTTCTTCAATACCGCATTCCTCAGCCACTTCCCGAACAGCACATTCTTCAACGCTTTCGTTGGGTTCCAATTTGCCTTTCGGAAGATCCCACATTCCGTTGCGATGGATGAAAAGCCATTCACTGCTTTGGTTTTGAACAAGGCCACCTGCAGCTTCAATCAGTTTGTAATTGGCGTTGAAATTTTGCCAGTTGGTTTCTGTGTTTCCAGAAATGAACACGGAAGCAGTGGAGGTTTCCATCTTAGTGATGAGTTCACTCCAATCTGCAGCTTTCGGGTTCGTCAACTTCGTGTTGAAAACTGTTGGATTTCCGGCTTCATTTCCGATGTGTAGAACCGACCCTCCGATGAAAACTTTATAGCTTTGCGCCATGGATATTTTGAACTCAGAATTGGCCTCAAATGTAGCCAATGAACTGCTTCGAATTAAGGCAGTGAAACTGCAACCGAACGACCCTTTCACGTGGGCTTCTGGATGGAAATCTCCCATTTACTGTGATAACCGTAAGACACTTTCATACCCTGATGTTCGCAAGCTGATCGCGAAAGGTCTGGCGCAAGGAGTGAAGGAGAAATTTGCCGATGCTGAGGTAGTTGCAGGAGTTGCAACTGGCGCCATTGCCATCGGATTGATGGTGGCTGAGGAGCTAGGTTTACCATTCATTTATGTCCGCCCGAAACCGAAGGAGCACGGATTAGGAAATCAGATTGAAGGCTATTTGCCTGAGAATAGCAAAGTGGTCGTAATTGAAGACTTGATTTCAACCGGAGGAAGTAGCTTGAAGGCGGTTGAGGCGCTTCGTCAAACAAGCTCAACCGTACTCGGAATGGTGGCCATTTTTACTTACGGTTTTATAACCGCAGACGAGAATTTTGAAAAAGCAAACTGCGAGATATACACACTTTCCAATTATTCTGAGTTGGTGAAATTGGCTGTGGATTCTGGCTACGTTTCGGAATCCGATCTGGAGCAATTGACTGAGTGGCGGAAATCTCCTTCAACTTGGAAGGCTTAACCTTTCAGGTTCCATTCAATTTCGTGGTGTTGGTGCAGTGAGTTTTTGCCATCAATATCTTCCAGTTGAAGCTCACCCGAAGGTCTTGCACCGCGAATGATGTACTGGCTTTCATAGCCATTCACCTTCATGGTTCGCTCTTCATCAAATGCGAATAGATTCTGGTTGAACTGACTGAGAATGCTTTGATGTTGCCCTTGCCGCAGTTGCAGATAGCGTTTTTCCAGTTTCGAATTCAACCGAGAAAGAATTACTTCCACATCGAAATTTAGATTCAATTCCGATTTGAGCGAAGTAGCATTGATTTCATCGGCAAACTCCGTTTGATTCACATTCAGGCCAATACCCACAATGCTGTTGTCGAGATTCATTCCACGAAGTGAATTCTCAATAAGAATGCCCGAAATTTTCTTTTCGCCAATCAGAATGTCATTAGGCCATTTGATTTTGACCAGATTATCGTCCACTACATCGGACACCAAGTCGAAGACAGCCAAAGCAACCGAAGCACTCAATAAGAACTGGTCTTTCGCTGCCAAAAAGGCAGGACGCAAAATGTAACTGCATGTCAGGTTCGAATTTGGTTCGGTTACCCATGAATTTGTACGCTGTCCTCGGCCATTCGTCTGGTAATCGGTAGTGACAACTGTACCTTCAATTGGCATTTTGTCGCGAACCAACAGGCGGGCATAGTTGTTGGTTGAATCGGTCTCCACCAAATGAACTCGGTTACGGCCAATGAACAGGTTGTCTGATGTCAATTGAAAGGCATTTTAAATGGTAAATTTGCGAATTCCAAAAATCCCTGAATGAAGAAAAAGTCCCGCGAAGCAAACACGGAACAACTCGTAGAAGAAATTATTAATGGCTTACGCGAGAAGAAGGGGAAAGATATTGTGACATTAGACCTTCGAAAGATCAACTCTTCGGTTACTGATTTTTTCGTGCTCTGTACGGGAGATTCCAATACGCACGTCAATGCATTGGCTGGAAGTGTAGAGGAAGAGGTGCGAAAGGCAATTAAGGATAAACCTTGGCACGTGGAGGGAACAAGCAATGGAGAATGGGTGTTAATGGATTACGTTAATGTGGTCGTGCACATATTTCAGAGAGAGATTCGCGAGCATTACAATCTGGAAGGGCTTTGGGCCGATGCCGAATTAAAAGAATACGATGAAGTGGCCTGAGGCCGTTAGATAAGAGGATTATGTCAGAAGAGAAGAAGAATAACGACAAGAAAAAGAAGAAGGGTTCTGGATTTGACTTTGAGTTCAAATTCAATTTTTACTGGGTTTATGTCATCATAGCCATAGCATTCATTGCAATGACCTTTGCTCCTGAGTTGGGTCAGGACATGCGAACACTCAATAACCGTGATTTCGAGGAATTGGTGGAATCTCACGATGTTAAAAAGATCGTGATCGTTAATGAGAAGGTGGCAGAGATCTACATCAAGGCAGATTCACTCAAAGCGAAAGACAAGTACGAGGATATACGGAACCAGCTGTTTGGAAACAGTATGAATCCCGGACCTCATTATTTCTATCAGATCGGAGATCTGCAGAATTTTGAGAATGAGCTGGATAAACTTCAGGCCGATTTTCCTCAGGAGGATCTGATTCCAACCAAAAATGAAACCCGTAAGAATTGGGGTGATTCTGTGATGTGGCTGTTGCCATTCGTTCTGATAATTGGTGTTTGGATATTCTTGATGAGAAGAATGAGTGGAGGTGCTGGAGGTGGAGCACAGATTTTCAACATTGGTAAGTCACGTGCTCAGGTTTTTGAGGGTGACATGAAGGTGAACGTAACCTTTGATGACGTTGCGGGTCTGGACGAGGCCAAGGTCGAGATCAAGGAGATAGTTGATTTCCTCAAGCATCCTCAGAAGTATACCGATCTCGGTGCTAAAATTCCGAAAGGAGCATTGCTTGTTGGCCCTCCAGGAACGGGTAAAACGTTGCTTGCAAAGGCTGTTGCTGGCGAGGCGCAGGTGCCATTCTTCTCGCTGTCAGGTTCTGATTTTGTGGAGATGTTTGTGGGGGTTGGTGCCAGCCGTGTTCGTGACCTGTTCAAGCAAGCAAAAGAGAAAGCGCCATCCATCATTTTCATTGATGAGATTGATGCCATTGGCCGTGCCCGAGGAAAGAGTATTTCTCAAGGTGCAAATGATGAGCGTGAGAACACTCTGAATCAGTTGTTGACCGAAATGGACGGCTTTGGAACTAACAGTGGGGTTATCATTCTGGCAGCAACCAACCGTGCAGATATTCTGGATAGAGCCTTGCTTAGAGCAGGGCGTTTCGACCGTCAGATTCTGGTTGACATGCCTGATCTTGTTGAGCGCGTGGCCATATTCAAGGTGCACCTCAAGAAGTTGAAATTGGACAAGGATGTGGATGTCGACTTCCTCGGAAAGCAAACGCCTGGTTTCTCTGGTGCCGACATTGCCAACATGTGTAACGAAGCTGCACTGATTGCTGCAAGAAAGGGCAAGAAGAAGGTTGAAAAGCAAGACTTTTTGGATGCTGTGGATAGAATTATTGGTGGCTTAGAGAAGAAGAACAAGATCATTTCCAAGGACGAGAAAAAAGTCATTGCATACCACGAAGCGGGCCATGCGGCAGTCAGTTGGTTGACAGAGCACGCCTCTCCTTTGATCAAGGTGACAATCGTACCTCGCGGGCGTTCACTCGGAGCAGCTTGGTATCTTCCTGAGGAACGTCAGATCACGACCAAAGAGCAGATGATGGACGAGATGTGCGCAGCACTTGGTGGTCGGGCTGCGGAGGAGATCATCTTTGGGAAAGTGTCTACTGGTGCTTTGAGCGATCTTGAGAAGATCACAAAGCAGGCCTATGCAATGGTTACTGTTTACGGTTTGAGTGATAAAGTGGGCAACATCAGTTACTATGATTCAACGGGGCAGAGCGAGTATTCCTTCAGTAAGCCATACAGCGAGAAGACTGCTGAGTTGATCGACCAGGAAGTGAAGGATATGGTGGATCATGCATACGAGCGTACCAAGAAGATACTTGTTGAAAACAAGGATAAACTCGAAACGCTGGCTAATGAGCTACTTGAGCATGAGGTGATCTTTAAAGAGAACTTGGAGAAGATCTTCGGTAAGCGCCCATGGGATAAGGAAGAGGAGAAGAAGGCCGAGGAGGCACCTTCGGTGAATGGGGCAAAGGCTAAAACTGAAGAGAAAACTGAAGCAAAGGTGGAGGAAACACCAATTCCAGCTCAAACGGAAGTTGAAGAAAAGAAGGATTCCCTTTCTTAAAAGTTGATAAATTGCCTACTTGGAAAAAGGGTGGGTTAAGATTCTGGCAACAACACGGAATACGGCCGATTTGAAATGTGCCATACTCCGTGCACGTGAGATAAATGCAGTGGTTATCAACAAGCAAGATTCATCATATCTGTTTGGAGAAGCAGAACTTTACGTTCCGCAAGATGAGGTGATACTGGCAAAACGTATTCTTGATGAAAAAAATGCCTGATCTGGCAGTTCGTATTGTTGTCGGGCTTATTGTGTTCGGCATTTTTCTAGCATTGATCTTCCTTGCCAAGGAGATCGGTTTTCTTATTCTTTTCGGATTTGCGCTGCTTGTAGGACTTCATGAATTCTACAACCTAGTGGATATGGGTGGGTATAAACCCCAACGACTTACAGGTTATCTACTGGGTATTTCCATGTTTCTGGGCAACGGTATGATGACATTTTTCGGGTATTCGGAGAAGTTCCTGCTACTTCCACTTTTGTGTCTGTTCTTGATTCTTCCGATTGAGCTGTACCGCAAACGACCAGACCCATTCACCAATATTGCGCACGGTTTTCTAGGTATCATCTATGTTGCCATTCCGCTCACATTGCTCATAAATGTTGTTCATCCCAATGACGAGATAGGCTACAATCCACTGTTCTTTGCAGCTTGGCTTCAGCTTATACTCTCGTCAGATTCTGGAGCATATCTGGCTGGTTCGGCCTTTGGTAAAAACAAGTTGTTTGAAAGAATAAGCCCTAAGAAAAGTTGGGAAGGAGCAGCCGGTGGATTGGCCATGAGTATGGCATTTGCAGTGGGATTTTCATTTTTCATCGATGTGCTGACCCTTTGGGAATGGATAGGTCTATGTCTCATAACCGTTGTTTCGGGCATTTATGGCGATCTTGTAGAAAGTCTTCTGAAACGGAATGTGGGTGCAAAGGACAGTGGAACGCTACTGCCTGGGCATGGCGGTGTGCTTGATCGGATTGACAGCATATTGCTCGCCACACCCTTCGCATTCGTATATCTCAAGATTTTTCTCTGATCAGAGGTTGAACCAAAACTTACCTTTGCGGTTTCATGGCAAGAATGACCATCCATAAAGAAGGCTACAGAATGCTAACGCTGCTTGCATTGGCCATCATAGCCTTAAGCATCGGTGTAGTGTATCTATTCCCAAAATTGGTCTGGCTACATTACTTGGTAGGCATAGCGGGTGGCATCATTTTCCTCATCTTCCTGCAGTTTTTTCGCAGTCCTAAAAGAAATCTGGTCATTTCATCTCGCAGCATCGTTTGTCCGGCAGATGGTAGAGTGGTTGCCATTGAGGAAGTGGAAGAACCCGAATATTTCAATGGTGAAAAGCGTATTCAAGTTTCGGTTTTCATGTCGCCTTTGAATGTGCACTTGAATCGATATCCTATATCGGGACGCATTGCTTACGCAAAGTACCATCCAGGAGAGTTCCTCGTGGCCTGGCATCCGAAGTCGAGTACAGAGAACGAACGTAATACCGTAGTCATTGAAACCGAATTCGGCCCAACCGTGCTTATCCGTC
Source organism: Flavobacteriales bacterium (assembly GCA_020635535.1). GTDB lineage: Bacteria > Bacteroidota > Bacteroidia > UBA10329 > UBA10329 > UBA10329. The sequence goes on from JACJZP010000018.1 coordinate 9,552, forward strand.
AGATAGCTGGTTTCGTGGCTCGAAGAATTGTTTGGTATTGCAATCAAGGTGATGAAGTGAAGCAGGGTGATGAGCTCGGGTTCATCAAATTCGGATCTCGAGTAGATCTTTTTCTTCCACTTGATGCCAAGATCAAAGTGGAGCTGGAAGAGAAAGTCAAAGGAGGAATCAGCGTGCTCGCTGAGATTTAGAGCACTTCTTTCAGTTCGGTGAGATGCTGAATATGAAGAAATTCAGTTCCTTTTGATTTTTCCTTATTGGGTTCATAAAGAACAGCTTTCCAGCCAACCTCCAAAGCACCAATTACATCGGCTTCAAAATGATCTCCTATCATAATACTGTTCTCTGGTTTCGCCCCAGTTAATTCAGCAGCATGATGAAAGATGATGGGGTCGGGCTTTTTTGCACCAGCAGATTCTGAGGTGATCACATGACCGAAGTATGGGTCAAGCCCAGAACTTTTCATTTTAATGTGTTGCACTTCTTCAAACCCGTTGGTAATGATGTGCAGTGCGTACTTGGAATGTAAATACTCCAACACCTCAATGCAGCCATCTACCAATCCCGTTTTCTTGGGGCTGCGCGATATATACAGCTCACCTATTTCAGAAGCCATTCTCCGGTCAGAATGCCCGAAGAACTTCATGGCAGCTTCAAACCGTGCATAGCGGAGTTCTTCCTTTTTGATCACACCATTTCGGTAATCTTCCCAGAATAACTCGTTTATGCGCTTGTATTCATGAATGAAATCATCATCAGAAACCCCGAGTTTCTCTGTTAGACCGAATTCAGAGAACAGTTCTTTTAGCGTTGCTTCTGAGTTTGATTCGAAATCCCAAAGGGTTCTATCGAGGTCGAAGAAAACGTATTGGATATTTCGCAAAACGGTGTCAGAATATGATGACCACCGAAGATACGATCACCGACCAAACGATAACGGAAGCAGATAGATAGGTTATTACCTTCTTCTTGTCAGAAAAGTAACGTGCAGCCAAGAATGTTCCAACAGGAATTGATAGTAATGTCGGAGTTATTGCAGCAAGCCCAATGAGTCCATATTCGCGTTTTATATGAACGATCAACTTGTTCTTCCAAGTGAATTTCCGCTTTGGTTTTGAAGGCTTTTTATGCTTGGAACTTGAGGTCAATTTCGCAATCAGCATCATGAAAAATGAACTGACGTAGAAGAAGAAAAACACACCGATAACACCTCCAAGGGTGGTGATGAGAAGTGTTTCTACGTAGCCAAAACCGATGTTCAGAGATGTAATTGGGGCAGTCAGGAACTTGGTCGCGCTAAGGATGACCACCAACAATATTTGTAGAATTTTCTCCAACTCTGTTCTCCTCTCTCTACGCCTTCGTTACAGTTTGGTTTTGTTGTTCGTCTGATTATTCTTTGCTTCCATAAGCAAGGTCGCCAGCATCGCCCAACCCGGGCACTATGTAAGATTGCGCAGTCAATTCTTCATCCAATCCACCAATCCAAATGGTGGTGTTTTTTGGTAAATGCCGCTGGCAGTATTCCAACCCTTCGCGGCTTGCAATTGCTGCCACTATATGTGTGTGTTTCGGCTCACCGCGGTTCAGCAAGGCTCTGTAAGCCAACACCATCGAGCCGCCTGTTGCCAACATCGGGTCGCAAAGGATCACGGTTCGGTCTTCAACAGATGGACTCGACAGATACTCTATCTTAATGTCGAAGGAGCCATCTTCTTTGTGGTTCATTCTATAAGCTGAAATGAAACAGTTGTCAGCTTGGTCAAAATAATTCAAGATTCCCTGATGCAATGGCAGACCCGCCCTGAGAATGGTTGCAACAACCGGTTGTTCGGCAATAAGAGGTAACTCAGCCTCACCCAATGGGGTGGTCAGGGTTCCATTGTTCCATTCCAGTTTCTTGCTGATCTCATAGGCCATCAATTCACCGATTCGCTCAAGGTTTCTTCTGAACCGCATGCGGTCGTTCTGAACGTCAACGTTTCTAAGTTCGCCAAGGAATTGGTCAAATAGAGATCCTTTGCCTCCAAGAATATTTGCCATTTGAAACAGGGTGTTTTCAGAATTTTCAGATCGCAAGCCGATGCGTTAAATATACGTATTGTGCGTAGCTGAAAAGTGTTAAAAGTTACTGTTTGGCTTCACGCATCATATGCAGAAAAACATCTCGCCAACCTTTCCAAATGTTGGTGTCGGTAAGTGTTTCGTTATGCCACAAGCTCATAAAAGTTCCATCTACGGCTTTCACTTTTCGGACGATGTCGGAAACAACGGTTTTCGATTCTTCGGGCGAAAGCTTCATGTAATACTTCAAGGTGGCTTCCATCATTGCAAATGGGTAAACCGTAAGTTCTGTAGGTGTTTCCAGGTCGAGGTCGTAGAAGCGGAATGGTGTGCATGTTCCTGCCCTGAAGCCAACATGCGCTGCATAACCCATGGAGTAGTCTTCGGTAATATCGTTCTCAATCAGTTTGTGATAGGTGTGCGGGATATGCAGAATCAGAAAGTGCTGACGGCTTTTGGTCACAGATCGGTGAATGATCTTCTCAAGTCTCTTTTTTTCAACCGTAAGCTTATCATTCTTCTCATTGGAATTGAACCCAGGATGAATGCCAACCTGGGCATAATCTGCCAAATGCTTGATCAAGGATTGAAACTCCTGATTGTAGTAGGGCACGTTCTTGTCATTCACCCCGTAATCTGCCAACAGGAAAAAATAAATTGTCTCAATGGCGAACTCTTTCTGAGTGGAAAGCTGGAAGTCATACGTATCGTAAGGGTCTTTTTTCCTACCAAGCAGAACCTGAGTTCGCTCAATCACCTCCTTCAGTTTTCCATTTAATATGGCACGTGCATAAGCTCCAGCTGTTCGCATAAAACCCTTGTTCTTGTATGCGTAGGCGTTGTCAATGTCAATGGTTGATACAAACTTGTACTGCCGATTTTTGAACTTCAGTTCAGGATACTTTCTGCGGATAATGTCTCTTACACGCAGCAACCACTGATCTACTACAGGTTCTGTCAGGAAACCATGCTTGAAGGCAAGACTTTCAGTTGCTTCAAAACGATTGTATTGGTCACGAAGATGAGGAAGGCACTCCTCATATCGCGAAAGCAGGTAGAATGATGCAGCAAACACATCAAAATTCAACTCAGAATCCTGTGAATTATGGGCGTAGAAGTACTTTCCCTGTTCGTTTTCCAGTACTCTAATGCTTTGGTCTTCAACGCCTTTTTGGTGCAGAAGGCCAGTTGAGCGAAAATGAAGTTCATCTCCGAGTTTCGAATGTGTGTAGCTGATTTTGGGTTTGTCTGAACTTATAAACTCATCCCGTTTATTGGTGAATTCCACTTCCAGGCCAAGCATATCGCCCAGCATGACATGAAAAATGTACCGTGCACGGTTGGTGATGCTGTGGCTGTAAACAAGCATCAGTTAAGGTGGTCGATAATTGATTGACAGATGAATTCTGCGGCCTTTCCATCACCGAACACATCTGGAAATTCCGTGATCGGATTCGTCTTAAAATGTTGGTAACCGGCCTTGATCTTTTCGGGGTTTGAGCCCGCCAAGATCGCGCAATGGCATTCCACAATTTCCGTCCATTCCGTTTCTGGGCGAAGAATAACACAAGGCTTCTTTACAAAGAATGCCTCTTTCTGAACGCCTCCGCTATCGGTCATTATCATTTTGGCATTCTTCTCCAAGAGAATCATCTCAAGAAATCCTACAGGTTCAATGATCTTGAAATTCTGATTCTCCTGGGCTCTCTTGATGGCCGCATCATTCGATTGCAAAATCTTGTTTGCTGTACGAGGATGTAACGGCAGAACCATTTGGACACCATCTTCCAACGATATCTGATTCAATGCATTCAGAATTCCCGAAAGAATATTGATGTCATCTGTGTTCTGAGGTCTGTGGATGGTGGTGAGAACATAATTGCCTTTGTCGATTCCGCGCTCTACGAATAGAGAATCGTATTCATCAGCTTTGTCACTGTAAAAAAGCGTGTTGTCGTACATCAGATCGCCACAATGAAAAACATACGGATTATCCAGATCTGCCTTTCCAATTTCCTGAGCTTCATTCAGTGGTCGGAATCCTTCCTTTTTCAGATTTCTCAATCCTACTTTTGTTGGCGAAAAGAGCAGAGTAGAAGCGTGGTCGGCAGTAATGCGGTTTACTTCCTCCGGCATACGCTTGTTGAATGAGCGTAGTCCTGCTTCAATATGGATTACTGGAACATGGACTTTTGCGGCTGCCAAAGCTCCCGCTAACGTAGAGTTTGTGTCTCCGTAAATTACCAGTGCATCCGGTTTTTCCTTGATGATAACCTGCTCAATTGCATCAAGCATTCTTCCGGTCTGCTGGCCGTGGCTACCTGAACCTATTCCCAAGTTGTAATCGGGTTTGGGAATTCCCATTTCTTCGAAGAAAACTTGAGACATACCATGATCGTAATGCTGCCCTGTGTGAACCAGCACTTCGGTCAACTCATTGGAAAACTTACTTTGTATGGCCCGGTTAAGTGCAGCTGCTTTTATGATCTGTGGCCGCGCACCTATTATGGTAAGTAGTTTCTTCAACGCTGGTTGTAAAGCTGATACGAATTACGAATAAAACGCGAATATGACGAATACTTGAAAGAACCTCCAATTGTAGATGAAAACTACAGACTTGTCCATTCGGATATTCGTAACGGATTCGTAATTCGTAACCTAAAACACTCCTTCGTCCACAAAGCTAAAGTAATCCCGGTCTCCAATGATCAAATGGTCAAGTACAGGGATGTCGAGTGCTTTTCCAGCCTCTTTCAATTTTCGAGTGAGTTCATGATCTGCTTGGCTGGGCTTCAGGTTTCCTGATGGATGATTGTGGGCAAGGATTATTCCTGAAGCTGGAAATTGGACGGCCATTTTAAAGACCACTTTTGGGTCAACCACGGTTCCAGATACACCGCCCTTCGAGACATTCTGCTTACCAATGACCGCATTGGCACGGTTAAGGAAAATGACCCAGAATTCTTCGTAGTTCAGATCCCCAAGATGGGGGTAAACAATTTCAAATGCAGAACGGCTATCTGTGATTCTAACGCGCTTTTCAGGCTCAGTGTCTTTTCTACGTCTTCCCAATTCAAGAGCAGCAATAATGCTTATGGCCTTTGCTTCGCCAATTCCCTTGAACTGCATCAGGTCTTTTACCGAGAGTTTACCAAGTTCAGTAAGGCTGTTGTTCAGGCTCTGAAGTATGCGCTTAGAGAGGTCAACGGCAGTCTCATCTGTGTTGCCAGACCCGATCAAAATGGCAATGAGTTCAGCATCGCTCAAAGTGGACTTTCCTTTCAGCAAGAGTTTTTCACGTGGTCTGTCATCTTCAGCCCAGGCGCGTATTCCTTTCAGTGGTCTGTACGGTTCCATAACAGGGAGTAAGGTAAGAATTGGGCAAAAAAAAACCCGATGTGATTTCACATCGGGCTTTGAATCCTAACTGATATAATTAAAGTCCGTTGACGTGAAGCGTCAGTTTCGACTTCAAGTTTGAGGCTTTACTCTTATGAATGATGTTGTTCTTGGCAAGTTTGTCAACCAGAGCAATCACTTTTGGATACTGCTCAGTAGCTTCTTTCTTGTCAGTGGTAGCACGTAGGTCACGAATGGCGTTACGTGTTGTTTTGTGCATGTATTTGTTGCGCAAACGCTTGGTTTCGTTCGAGCGGATTCTCTTAAGAGATGATTTGTGATTAGCCATTGCTTCTCGTAGTCAAATTTTAGGGCTGCAAATGTACGTAATTAGTTGCAAGTCGCAAGCAACAAGTTCCAATAAAATTTTTCAATCGGGATTTACGTTCAAAGATTCTCACATGTTGGCAATGATCTCATCACCGAATTCTGAGGTGGAAAGTAGCTCAGCACCATCCATCAATCGATGAAAATCGAATGTTACACGCTTGCTTGCGATGGCCTTTTCCACTGCATCTTCAATGAGTTTGGCAACTTCAACCCACCCCATGTATTCAAACATCATTGCCCCAGATAGAATAATTGAGCTTGGATTGACCATGTTCTTTCCTGCCAGCTTAGGTGCTGTTCCGTGTGTTGCTTCAAATATGGCGAACCCAGTTGCGTAATTGATGTTTGCACCTGGGGCAATACCAATTCCACCAACGCAAGCTGCCAATGCATCCGATACGTAGTCACCGTTCAGATTGAGCGTAGCAACCACAGAGTGCTGTTTCGGATAAAGCAGAATTTCCTGTAGGAACGCATCTGCAATGCAATCTTTCACCAGTATTTTTCCCGCTGCTTCAGCATCTTCTTGCGCCTGATTTGCCGCGTCAATTCCGTCAGTGGAAAGAATGCTGTCGTACATTCCCCAAGTAAACACCTTATCGGCATATTCGCGCTCGGCCAGATCATATCCCCACTGCTTGAAACTTCCTTCAGTGAACTTCATGATATTGCCTTTGTGGACTATGGTAACAGAAGGTTTTCTGTGTTCAATGGCATACTCAATGGCCGCTTTTACCAAACGCTCGGTCCCTTCTTTAGAAACAGGCTTTATTCCAATGGAAGTTGTTTCTGGAAAACGGATGTTACGCGCTCCGAAATCATCCTGAAGTATGTTTACCAGTTTCTTACAATCATCCGTTTCCGCCTGGAATTCTATTCCTGCATAGATGTCTTCTGTATTCTCCCGGAAGATCACCATATCGGTATATTCAGGGTGAACTAATGGCGAAGGAACACCTTTGAACCAACGCACTGGGCGCAGACATACGTAGAGGTCTAAGGTCTGACGCAGCTGAACATTCAAGGATCGGATGCCGCCACCAATTGGTGTTGTCAAAGGACCTTTAATGGCCACCAAATGATCATGTATTGCATCCAATGTTTGCTGAGGAAGCCATTCTCCACTTTCATGATAGGCCTTCTCTCCAGCCAAAACTTCCAGCCATTCAACCTTTTTCTGTCCACCGTAAACCTTTTCAACAGCGGCATCAAACACTTTTTGTGCGGGTGTCCAGATGTCTATTCCAATTCCGTCACCTTCAATGAAGGGAATGATCGGGTCGTTTGGAACGTTGAGTTTTCCGTTTGAAATGGTAATTGAATTGCCCATGCTGCACTTTTCTTTAGGTCGGTTGCGAAGTTATCTTTCTGATGGAATTAAAGGATGATGCAATTGTTTCCTTTTGCTTTATTTGACAATCAGTTTGATGGATGACATGATTCTTGTTGCGGACAGCGGAAGTACTAAATGCGATTGGAAACTCATTGATGGGAACAATGTGGTAGGGACCGCATCGACCATGGGGCTTAATCCATTTTTTCATAATGCGGAGGTTGTTGCTGATACGGTTTCAACTGACGCACTGCTTAGGGCAAATTCCCAACAGATTTCGGAGGTTCATTTCTACGGAGCAGGTTGTTCCAGTGTAGATAGAAATCAGCTCATTGAGAATGGATTGAAGAGGGTCTTTGCAAATGCTAAAGTTCACGTAGATCATGATGTGATGGGAGCTGCTTTGGCCGCTTGTCAAGGGCAACCAGGAATTGCTTGTATTCTGGGTACGGGGTCGAATGCATGTTTCTATGATGGGGAAAAGGTTACGCAGCAGATTCCATCTCTTGGCTACATTTTGGGAGATGAGGGGAGTGGCAGTTGGTATGGTAAAAAGCTGCTACGAGATTATCTGTACAAAGAAGCGATTCCATCTGAACTCAGAACAGAGTTGCAGAACTCGGGATTTGACAAAGACACGATTCTGAATAGGATCTACCGAGAACCACATGCCAATGTTTACTTGGCTTCTTTTGTTAAGATACTGTCTAATTACCGCGATACGGAATACGTACAGAACATGATCAGCAATGGAATGACAGAGTTTTTGACCCGACACGTTTGCTGTTTCCCCAGCCATAAAGAAGTTAAGGTTGGTTTTGTGGGTTCAATTGCGTTTCATTTTCAGGAAAGCCTGAGAGCTGAAGCACAGAAATTGAATATAACGGTTGGTAATATCGTAAAGCAGCCGATAGATGGTCTGGTTGCTTTCCACCTTAGCTAAGCACTCATCAAAAATCAAAGCAGCGGTCCATTGGAACCGCTGCTTTCATATTCTTAGACTTTACTGGTCACCTTATCGGATCAGCGTGATGTAACCGGTCTTGTTAAAGCTTCCTTCACTGTGCTGATTTAACACATTCAGCTCGAAATAATAGGTTCCAGCTTCTGCATCCACACCCGCTGGAGTTTTACCATCCCAGAACACCTCACCGGTATCATCATGATGCATGATGATTCCCCAACGGTTGTAAATCGTGATCTCGTAGTTGTCAACACCGAAGTTGCCTATGAACAGTTGATCATTTACTCCATCATGGTTTGGGGTAAATACGTTAGGAATGTCAATTACCTGAGTTATTTCCACTTCAACGGTGTCAAGACCAATACATCCGTATTCGTTCTCAGTGATAACAATAATGGTGAAATAGCCTTCATCAGAGTAGGTGTGATTCATTGATTGCTCTTCTCCAGTAAGCCCGTCACCGAAATCCCAGGTCCAATAAACAATAGAGCTGTCACCACTAACTTCTTCAAATAGATGTTGCACTTCGAGGAAACCATTGCTCATGGTCTCGATCACTGCAGAAGGTGCATCGTAAACACCAACACTTGCAGAATCGGAACTGGTCTGATTACAGAAATCATTGCTTACGGTAACGAAATAAACTCCTATCGAATCCGCCAAAACGGAAATGCTGGACGTGGTCTCGCCATTGCTCCACAGGTAATTGTCGCCACCAGATGCTACCAGCATCAGACTATCACCAGGGCATGCAAAGCCATCTCCGGTAATAACAGCAACAGGTACCGGTCCAACAGATATGACAGGGGCATTGTCCGTTGCTTCACAACCATTCTCGTCAGAAACGATCACGGTATAAGAGGCCTGATCAGAAACGTACAGTACAGAATCCGTAGCTCCGCTTATGCTGTTACCATTTGCGAGCCACTCGAATGTCACATCACCATTGGCTGATGCAGTAAGTTGAGCACTATCACCGTCACATATTTCCATTGAGCTGGAAACAACTTCAACTTCGGGTAGCGCGAACACTTCAACATCTACAGTGTCGCTTGAACTGCTACAGCCGTTCAGATCAATAACCTCAACTGAGTATTCACCCGCTTCTGTAACTACTATGGACTGTGTCTGTTCCCCATTAGGCGCCCATTGGAAAGATTGTCCTCCGGAAGCACTGAGAAGAACTTGTCCACCATCACAGAATTCGGTATTTCCACTGGCTACTACTTCAATAGTTACAGGCTCATTGACAATAACATCAATCGTGTCTGAATTAGCTACACAGGTGTTCTCATCTGCAATTTGAACCCAATAAGAACCAGATTCATTTACCGTGATTGACTGTGTTGTCTGACCGTTTGGCTCCCACAGATATGCTTCTCCCTCAGTTACGGTGAGCACTACTGAATCACCTGCGCAGAAAGTTGATGGTCCAGAAAGTGAGATTGTAGGTTGAGGAAGTTCATTCACTGTAACGCTGATGGTGTCTGAATCCGCAGAACAACCGTTCGCGTCAGTGGCCACAACGCTATAATCTCCGCTTTCGCTCACAGTAATGCTCTGAGAGGTTTCTCCATTCGGAGACCAAGAGAAAATATCACCACTACTTGCCGAAAGGGTAACCTCTCCACCTTCGCAGAATACCGTATTTCCATCAACAATAACAGAAACGGGCTCGGTTTCAAATTCAGTGACAATTACGATTCCAGACTCTCCAACGCACCCGTTCACATCTGTTACTGTTACCGAATATGTTCCGGCATCGTAAACTGTAATTGATTGCGTAGTCTCTGCATTAGGAGCCCACAGATTTCCATCGGCAGATGAAGATGTAAGGATTACCGAATCTTCAGGACAAATGGTCAACGGGCCATTAGCCGTAATCTCTGGCTCAGGAAGAGCAAAGACGGTTATCACCACGGGATCAGATGTTCCCTGACATCCATTTTGGTCTGTAACTGTCACCCGATAAATGCCAGCGTCTGTTACAGTGATCGACTGAGTTGTTTGTCCGAATGGAGCCCAAGCATAGGTGTCTGCTTCAGAAGAAGTTAGTGTTACTGAGCTTTCCTGACAGAATTCCGTTGGGCCATCTGCGGTAATGGTCGGCTCTGGATTTGGATTAACAATCACTTCTACCGTGTCAGCCGAAGCATACCCACAACCATTTGCATCCACTACAGATACCGTATAGAAACCTGATTCGGATACCGTGATAGATTGAGTTGTCTCACCGTTTGGCGACCACAGGAACGTGCTACCAGTTGAAGCGGTTAGTGTAACCTGTCCGCCATCGCAGAACTCTGTATTTCCTGAGGCTGTAACCTCAACTGGGTCGAGTTCAAACAAGGTTGTTGTAACTGGGTCTGAAACAGAAGCACATTCATTTCCATCAAAAACGGTAACGCTGAATGTTCCTGAGTTGAATACTGTAATTGACTGTGAGAATTCTCCGTTCGGTGACCAGAAATAACTGAAGCCGGCTGGAGCTGTAAGTACAACTGAATCTCCCTCGCAGAATTCGGTTGGTCCACTCAAGGTAACGGTTGCGTCAGGAAGCGGATTAACCACAACATCCACAGGGTCCGAAGTTGTAACACAGCCATTGGCATCCGTTACTGTAACCGAATAGGTTCCTGAAGAAGAAACGTTTATCGATTGCGATGTTTCTCCATTTGGTGACCAAGAGTAAGAGTCGCCTTCTGATGAAACCAGAACTACTTCTCCGCCATCACAGAATTCGGTTGGACCTTGCGTTGAAATTACCGCAGTGTCAACATCAAACACAGTTACTGAAATCACGTTTGATTCGCCTACGCACCCAAACTCATCGGTTACCGTAAGTTGGTAATCTCCAGTCTCACTTGCAGCAATTGTCTGAATTGTCTCTCCATTTGGAGACCAGTTGTAGATAAACCCAGCTGGTCCTGATAGAGTCACAAAGCTACCTTCACAGAACTCGGTATTTCCATCTGAACTGATTATCGGCTCTGGGTTCTCATTCACAATAACCTGTGTTGGGTCAGATGTAGACTGACAGCCATCTTCATTGGTAATTGTCACGCGGTAGATTCCTGATTCGGTCACTACAATTGATTGTGTTGTCTGACCGAAAGGCGCCCATGCGTAAGACGCAGATTCAGATGAGGTCAAGGTTACTGAACCACCATCGCAGAAGGTCAACGGTCCGTCTGCAGTAACAATCGGTTCAGGTAGGTCAAATACTGTGATTTCGATGTCATCAGAACTTGATTCACATCCGTTTTCATCGGTAACTGTTACGGAGTAGTTTCCTGCTTCAGAAACAGTGATCGATTGCGTTGTTTCTCCGTTTGGCATCCATAAGTAGGATGAGCCTTGAGAAGCGCTCAATACAACTGAACTTCCATCACAGAATTCAGTCGGACCATCAGGAATGATCGTAGCTAGGTCAACTTGGAACATGGTCACGGAAGTTGCAGCGGAAATTCCATCACAACCATCCTCTGTTACAACGCTAACGCTGTAATCTCCAGCATCGTAGACGGTGATCGACTGGGTTGTTTCTCCATTCGGGCTCCAAGAATAACCGGCAGCTTCGCTTGCAGTAAGTGTAACGGAATCTCCTTGACAGAAGATGGTCGGGCCATCTGCGGTGATGGTAGGTATAACCAAATTCGGTTCAGAAAGGGTTGTAGAGTACGTGTAGATACATCCGTTCTGATCAACGATAGTAGCGGTGTAAGTTCCCGCACTCAATCCTGAAATATCAGCGGTGTTGCTGCCATTGTCCCAAGAAACCAAGTAAGGTCCAAGGCCGCCAGAAACGGTCAGATCGATGGAGCCGTCATTTCCTTCAAAACAGGTTGGATTCACATCCACGCTCGAAGCTTGAAGCGTATCTGGCTCGGTTACCGTTGCCGAAGCTGAAGTCGTACAGCCATTTCCATCTGTAATGGTCACGTTGTAAGAACCTGGGCCAACGTTGTTCAGGTCTTCGGTTATAGCACCGTTATCCCAGTTGAACGTGTAAGGAGTGGTTCCGCCAGTTACGGTCAGTTCCACCACGCCATTTCCGATTCCGTGGCAAGAAACATTGTCAACAGCCGTGGCAGCTTCCAAGAGTGCTGGTTGGGTTACGTTTCCGCTCACTGTTTGAGAACAGTTAACAGCATCTGTAACGGTTACTGTGTACTGACCAGCGGCAAGATTCGCGATAGTACTTCCTGTTCCTCCGTTACTCCAAGCGTACGTGAATGGTGCGGTTCCGCCAGATACAACAGCAGTTGCTGAACCATCACCAGCTTCAAAACAGCTCAATCTTTCGGTGTTGATGGCAACTGAGAAACCAGTACAAAGCAGTGGGTTCACAGTGATCGTAACGGTTTCTTCACAACCGTTGGCATCTGTAATCGTAACTGTATACGTTCCTGGGCAAAGGTTTGAAGCCGTCTGTGTGGTTTGGCTATCGCTCCATGCGTATGTGTATGGAGATGTTCCTCCACTTGGGTTGGCCGTGGCCGAACCATCACATCCATTGAACGTCAGCTCATCTACAACTACCGTTGAAACGCTCAGTGCGGTAGGTTCAGAGATGACAACGGAACCTGAAGCCTCACAACCGATTGAGTCGGTTACCACAACTGAGTAAGGCCCAGCGGTAATACCATTGATCGTTTGGGTCGTTCCAGAGTTATTCCACACGTACGTAAATGGCGTGTTATTCTGAACAGTGATCGGAGTAGCAGTTGCTGATCCGTCAGATCCATCGTTACAGCTAACATCCGTTCCAGTTACGTCCACATCAAGGTCGCACGATGGCGGGTTAACGATATTGCTTGTGGTGAATTCACACTCGTTGGCATCGGTCACTATAACGGTGTAAGTTCCAGCACAGAGGTTAACCGCGGTTTGTGTGGTCTGTCCATCGCTCCACTCGTAAGAATAAGGAGGCGTTCCGCCCGTTGGGTTGGCCGTGGCATAGCCGTTGCAGCCGTTCACCAATGTCTCATCCTGAACAACCACCACGGCAGTCAGTACATCTGGCTCGCCAACAATCGAGCTGCAAGTTGAAACGCAGCCATTGTCGTCTGTAACAGTCACAACGTAAGTACCAGCGCCCAATCCATTCTGTGAAGCATCGGTGCTACCGTTGCTCCACGAATAGGAGAACGGGGCAGTCCCGCCTGCGACTGAAACCTCAACGCTTCCGTTATCATCTCCATTACAAAGCGCGTCTTCAGAAGTACATGTCAGGTCAAGAACATCTGGTTCTGAGATGGTGGTCTCGTAAGTGAACAAACATCCATTCTGGTCAGCAAAAGTGACAGAATACGTTCCTGCAGAAAGGTCATTCAGATCTTGAGTATGCGCACCTGTGTTCCAAGTGTAGAGGTATGGCCCAAGCCCGCCAGTTGGTGTCAGGTCAATAGAACCGTTATCGCCACCGTTACAAGAAACCTGAACATCAATGCTTGAAGCACCCAATGTGTCTGGCTGGGTCACTGTTCCAGAAGCTGTTGTTGTACATCCGTTCTCATCTGTGATGGTCACGTTGTACGTTCCAGGCCCAAGGTTTTCAAGGTCTTCGGTTGTTGATCCATTGCTCCAATCGAAAGAGTATGGAGTGGTTCCACCGGTAACGGTCAATTCCACAACTCCATTTGAAACTCCGTGGCAGGTAACGTTGTCAACTGCTGTTGCAGCTTCTAAAAGTGCTGGTTGCGTTACGTTTCCACTGACTGTTTGAGAACAATTGACAGCATCCGTAACGGTTACTGTGTATTGTCCAGCAGCCAGATTCGAGATTGAACTTCCTGTTCCTCCATTGCTCCAAGAGTAGGTGAATGGTGCTGTTCCGCCAGTTACAACGGCCGTTGCCGAACCATCGCCAGCTTCAAAACAGCTGAGTCTTTCGGTGTTGATGGCAACCGAGAAACCAGTACAAAGCAGCGGGTTCACAGTGATGGTGACGGTTTCTTCACAACCGTTGGCATCAGTAACCGTAACCGTGTACGTTCCTGGACAAAGGCTTGAAGCCGTTTGCATGGTCTGACCATCGCTCCACTCGTATGTGTACGGTGATGTTCCGCCATTCGGGTTAGCGGTGGCTGAACCATCGCATCCCTCGAACGTAAGTTCATCGATAACGCTCGTTCCAACTGTCAATGCGCTTGGCTCAGAAACCACAACTGAACCTGAAGCCTCACAACCGATTGAGTCGGTAACCACAACCGAGTAAGGTCCAGCAGTGATGCCGTTGATCGTTTGGGTTGTTCCTGAGTTGTTCCACACGTAAGTGAAAGGCGTGTTGTTCTGAACCGTGATCGGAGTAGCAGTTGCTGTTCCGTCAGAGCCGTTGTTGCAGCTCACGTCAGTTGCAGTAACGTCCACGTCAAGGTCACAGGTTGGTGGGTTTATTACTACGCTTGTGGTGTATTCGCAGCCATTGGCATCTGTAACAGTTACTGAGTAGATACCAGCGCATAGATCAATGGCAGTTTGAGTTGTTTGTCCATCGCTCCAATCATACGTGTATGGTGAAGTTCCACCCGTTGGATTCGCCACTGCCGAACCATTGCAGCCGTTCACCAGCGTTTCATCGTAGGCAGTAACCACAGCAACAAGCACATTAGGCTCGCTAACTACCGAACTGCAAGTGGTGATACAACCGTTTGCATCCGTAACGGTCACGCCATAAGTTCCAGCAAAAAGTCCAGATTGCGAAGCATCTGCGCTTCCATTGCTCCAAGCGTAGGAGTAAGGCTCCGTTCCGCCTGTTACACTTACCTCCACGCTTCCGTTCGCATCCTCATTACATAGTGCGTCCTCAGATGTACAAGTTGGCGACAGAGCATCTGGCTCAGTAATGGTGTACGAACCAGTTGTTGAGCAGCCGTTCACATCTTCAACGGTGACGTTGTAAGTCCCAGCTTCAAGTCCGGTCAGGTCTTCGTTAGAGGATGTGAATCCGTTCGGACCTGTCCAAGAAATAATGTATGCTTCGCATTCAGCACCTCCAATAATTGTAAGGTCGATTTCACCGTCAGAAGCACCGTTACAAGAAACGCCTGCTCCCCCAACGTATTCTGAGATTTCGAATCCGTCAATGACCAACTCATTCGGTTCTGTAAGAGTGATTGATTCCGATTGAACGGAACCGTTGGCATCAGTTACTTCAACCGTATAGGTTCCAGCGCCTAATCCAACGGCTGTTTGTGTTGTCTGTCCATCAGACCATTCATAAGAATAAGGCTCGCAACCACCCGAAACGTTGGCTGTTGCCCAACCGTCTGTTTCCCCAGCGCAGCTGATGTTCGTTCCGCAAAGAAGCGTGCTTGGAGAGATGGAAACTACCAACTGGGTTGGGTTGATGGTCACATCAAACGAACACGAAACTGAGTTTCCGGCCACGTCTGTTGCCGTGTAAGTCACCACGGTCGTTCCCACTGGGAAGTTGTCGCCAGAATTGTAATTGCTGGAAACGGTTGCACTACAGTTATCGTTTGCAGTCGGTGCCGTCCAATTCACAGAAGGGGCGCAATCGTTGCTGCTGGCGGTAACGGTAATATCGCTTGGACAACCGACCAATGAAGGGTCAATGTCATCTTCAACAGTTACCGTTGCATTACAAGATGATGAGTTTCCGTTAACGTCATCTACGGTCAAGGTCACAGTATTGCTTCCCAAGTTTGAGCAGTCGAATGATGCTTGACTTACAGAAAGACTCCAGTCAGCGCAGTTGTCAGAAGAACCTCCATCAACGTCATAAGCCGAAATACTGGCACTTCCAGAGGCATCCAATTGAACTGTAATGTTTTGACACACGGCAGCAGGGCTGACGGTATCAGCCACAGACACCACAGCATCGCAAGAAGAAGCGTTACCGTTCACATCGGTCACGGTAAGTGTGACCGTGTTGCCGCCCACGCTGGCGCAGGTGAACGAAGTGGTGGAAGCAGAAGTTGACGCCACACCACAGTTGTCGGTAGAACCACCATCGATGTGGGCAGCAGTGATGGAAGCGTTGCCCGCACCATCAAGGTAAACGGTGATGTTCTGGCACACGGCAGCCGGGCTGACGGTATCAGCCACAGACACCACAGCATCACAAGAAGAAGAGTTGCCGTTCACATCGGTAACGGTGAGTGTGACCGTGTTGCCACCCACGCTGGCGCAGGTGAACGAAGTGGTAGAAGCAGTAGTTGAAGCCACGCCACAATTGTCAGTAGAACCACCATCGATGTCAGCCGCAGTGATGGAAGCGTTGCCCGCACCATCAAGGAACACGGTGATGTTCTGACACACGGCCGCAGGGCTGACGGTATCAGCCACAGACACCAAAGCATCGCAAGAAGAAGAGTTGCCGTTCACATCGGTCACGGTAAGTGTGACCGTGTTACCACCCACACTTGCGCAGGTGAATGAAGTGGTAGAGGCCGAAGTCGAAGCCACACCACAGTTATCGGTAGAACCACCATCGATGTCAGCAGCAGTGATGGAAGCGTTGCCCGCACCATCAAGGTAAACAGTGATGTTCTGACACACGGCAGCCGGGCTGACCGTATCGGCCACAGACACCACAGCATCGCAAGAAGAAGCGTTACCGTTCACATCGGTCACGGTAAGTGTGACCGTGTTGCCGCCCACGCTGGCGCAGGTGAACGAAGTGGTGGAAGCAGAAGTTGACGCCACACCACAGTTGTCGGTAGAACCACCATCGATGTCGGCAGCGGTAATGGAAGCATTGCCAGCACCATCGAGGTAAACGGTGATGTTCTGACACACGGCCGCAGGGCTGACCGTATCAGCCACAGACACCAAAGCATTGCACGAAGAAGAGTTGCCGTTCACATCGGTCACGGTCAGTGTGACCGTGTTTCCACCCACGCTTGCGCAGGTGAACGAAGTGGTAGAAGCAGAGGTCGAAGCCACGCCACAGTTGTCGGTGGAACCACCATCGATGTCAGCCGCGGTGATGGAAGCGTTGCCAGCACCATCAAGATAAACGGTGATGTTCTGGCACACGGCAGCAGGATTTTCATCATCTGTAACTACAACATCCTGAGAACATGACGCGGTATTTCCGTTAACATCTGTCGTTGTCCAGGTTACGTTGGTGGTTCCAACAGGATAAGGTCCTGAATTGCTCACTACTGTTGACGCAACACCACAGTTGTCTGAGGTGGTTGGAGTTCCAATAGCAGCACTTGAGGTACACAGTCCTGCCTCTGTAGAAAGGTTTGCTGTTGGTGGGCACGTGATCGTTGGATTCTCGGAATCCGTTTGGATTATGGTGCCACTATCCGAATCAGTACATCCATTTGCATCAGTGACGGTTACAGAGTAACCACCAATTCCTACACCAGTGATTGAAGATGTAGTTTGACCTCCAGGCGACCAGAGATAAGAATAGCCAGCGGTACCTCCAGAAACAGAAGATGAAAGTGCGCCATCTGTTCCTCCAGCACAAATTACATTCGCATCAACACTTACAGAAACCGTTGGCTCTGGGAAAACGGTCATTGTAGCAGAAGCGCTTGCAGTACAATTGGAAGCCAAGAAAATCACATAGTGAGTAACTGTGTAGTCTCCATCTGCTAAGAAGCTGTGTGAAGGGTTTTCGTCTGTCGATGAAGCTCCATCACCGAATGTCCAGTAATGCGACACCGTTCCACCAGTTGCACCTGTATTCGTAAAGCTGAATGCGTTTCCATCGAAACACTGGCTTTCATCGTTGGTGGTAAAATCTGGACGGATTACGGTTACAGTTTCTGTAGATGTCTCTGTCTGAGAATTACACGCATCCGTAACTGTGAATGTGTAAGTAGTGGTGTTGGTTGGAGAAACTGTTACATCTTCACCAGCTGGAGCTCCGTTGTTCCATGAGTAGGAGTAAGGTGGCAAGCTTCCACTCACGCTTGCAGTTAGGTTAGCAGATTGTCCTAGGCAAATGGTTGTTTCTCCTGTGGTGGTAAGCGCCAGAGGTACATCATTGTCAATGACGTTTATGGTGGCTGAACCAGGAGCCAAGCAGTCGCAAGGAGGTTGATCCATGTACACAACTATGGTCTCGGTTCCTTCTACAGTGAAATCCAACGGTACAACAATCGGAATCATTACCGTATCCTGTCCGGCAGGGATGGTGACCACAGTTGGGAACGTGTTGTAATCCGTTCCCATTGTAGCGGTTCCTCCAATACTGTAAGTGGCAGAAATGGCGGTAGAATTGTTAGACTGATTTACACGGCTGAATACGATATACTCGTCAGAACATCCTTCTTCAATACCCACATTGGTGAAATCGACAGTTATACCGCCACCGGATGTGAAGCTACCCGCTTCCAAGAATACACCTGAATCATATTTTCTGTCGCCAGCATCGGCAATCGCCAATCTAATGTGGTAGGTCTGGCAAGGGGTAACTATGGCTTGAGCGGTGAGTACTGTGGTATAACCATCATACTGAACATCAGGACCACTGGAGTTATCTACATAATATGCACAGTTGGTACAAGGGCCATTTGCTGGCTCATTCTGGCTATATCCGTTGTTAACATTGTTGATAGCGACTGGTGTTGTGGTACCCGGTATGAGTGCAATGTTTGCTGCGTTGTTAAGGTAGGGTCCATTGATACCAGGCCCTGAAATGAAGAAACCGAATACGTCATTGTACTGTGAGTTGACCCATTCTGGATATTCTTCAGAACCGAAAACATATCTGAAAGTCAAGGTATCGTCCTGAGGCACAAAGTCAAACTCAAGAATAACCGCATCATAGGTTGTGTGCCCGGCCAATGAGGTTAGGTTTGCATCGCCAGCAACACCACTCAACTCAACCGTTGCATCATTATCATTGTCCGGTCCTACAGCAATGTTGGCTCTACCCGTTGTAAGCAGAATACCGTTCTGCATAGTGAAGGTGGTACCTGATGCATTAAACGTTCCAGATGCCGAAGCGGGTCCAATGTAGTTTACGTTTGATACGGTGACACACGATCCCAATAGAACATCTTCAACCAGTTGCTCTACTTCTGCAGTAGTGCTTGCTTGGTTTACACTGATCTGTGCGTTGACCAGTCCAGCTATAAGCACCAGAATCAGTGCCAATAAGTTCCTTGTTATTTTCAATGGAGAGTAGAGTTCAGGTTCCATGCTGATTGTCGATTTTCAATTCCAAAGCCATGCAAATTTATGTCTTCGTCTGTACATTCGCGGCATAAATCGACAATCGACAGGCATTGGTCGAAAGTTTTGGGAAAATGGTCGTAATGGGAATGTTGAGGAAATTATCATTTTGTTACCGTTTGGTTTTGACGTCTGCGTTGGTGTCAATCTGTACCGTGGTATTGGCACAAGAGGTTGAGAGTGGTCCAGTGGATTCCAGCGCCTTTAAACCCTATGTGATGTTCAGCGTTGGTGGTGGAGTTACGCGATTCATGGGTGATGTTCAAGACGCTTCCAAAAAGGTGAACGTACATATGATCGGTAATCGGGCTGCATATGACCTTAATGTTGGCATAGCATTGTCAAGATCATTTGTTCTCAATGTAAACGGTATTTACGGAAAACTTAGTGGCAACGAGAACACATTCAAACAGCATCGGAATTTTGAGACTCAGTTTGCGCTTGCAGGTGTAAATGTTGAGTACAATTTTGCTGGATGTTGGAAGAAACGTCTGCCGGTTTTGAATCCATTCATCACAGTTGGCGCTTACTACAGTAACTACTTCAATATAGCCACGGATCAAGTGAATGCAGATGGCGAGCAGTACTACTACTGGTCTAATGGTAGAATTCTTGACCGTCCTGAGACAGATGACCATCAACTGAATCAGGAGGCTGAGAACATGTCAAGAGATTATGACTACGAGACCAGCCTCATTGATGGAATGGTTCACTCCTTTACCGCTTCAGCAGGTTTCGGTCTTGACCTTCACATTAGCAGGGCTCTTTCTGTAAGACTTATGAGTCGGTATTTCCACGCAGTAACCGATAAGGTGGATGGCTATTACACAAATGATATTTCCAGTTTCAGAGATGGATACTTCTTCAATGAGCTATCTCTCGTTTTCAATACATCGGCATTCAGTAAGAAAAACCGAGTTGAGCCTATTTACAAGTATCTTTTTGATGCTTCCCAGTTTGAAAGTCTTGAAAACGAGGACCTTGACGGTGATGGAGTTTTGGATATGAATGACAGGTGTGCCGCTACTCCCGCAGGAGTTGAGGTGGATAAGCACGGTTGTCCTGTTGATAATGACGAAGATGGTATTGCAGACTTCAAGGACATTGACCCGAACACACAGAAAGGTGAGATCGTAACCACCAAAGGAGATATTGTCGATTACGAATTGATTGAGAGCCGTTGGTCGAATGCGGAAGGTGCCCGCGTTATTTCATGGGATAAGAAGTATCCGAACCCGAGGTATAATAAGGAAGAGAGCTACACGGTTGCATTCAGTGTAACCAAAGGAGAGAAGATTGATGAGCAGGCTCTGCTTAAAAAGTATCCAAAACTGATCAAGAAAGAGCTTTCTGATTCTTTGACCGTTTTCAATATGGGCACGTTTGAGAAGTTTGAGAATGCGCAGGAAGCCTCTTTGAGAACCCATCAGCAATTTACGCATGACGCGGTGGTTGTAAATTCTACAGCGGTTACCAGAGTGGCAGAAGAATTGTCTGGGGTGAAGCTGCCAGACTCTATTGCCAACCGTGATTCTTATGGAATTGCTGAGTCGATAAAAAAGATCAAAACCACTGATGCACACACATTTCCACAATTGGAATACACCATTTCAAGGTTCGAAGGGCATCTGAAGAATGGTATTCCTGAATCAGTTCTGGTTGAGCCTTACCTGAGAGGAATAGCTCCATTTACCTGGAACAAGACCATTAAAGACAGCTATGTGGAGGTGAATGAAAAATTGAAGGAAAATCCTGTCGCTAAGGTTAGTGTTGTTCTGGCTTCTATGGAAGCTGAAGATCAGGCTGAGTCTGTAGCAGAATCGCAAACTGTTGAGAAGATGGATAGGGCTGAGGAGGCGCCACTAATGGCAGAATTTAAATTGAGCCCGAACGCAAAGTTGGAGTTCATGCCGACAACCGAGAAATTCAAAGTTGCCGATATGAATGAGGATGGTCTTATCGGTTACCAGGAAATTGAGAGGGTTCTATCTGATATTGTGGATGGAAATGGACAGATGCCTGTTGATGATTTTAACGAAATGGTTGTTCTGTTCACTGATTTCACTGAGAATGTGGAACCGATTGATTTTGGAGGTACAAAAGCGGCTTATCTTGATGGTAAGTTGATCATTTTCAAACCTCAGAACACAGAATTGAAGAAGGATGCCAGAAGATTGTTGGCCAAGAAATACAAGGAGGCAGACTTCAACGCAGATGGTGAACTGACTCCAGATGAGGTGCAGAAACTCATTACACTTTTCATGGAAGGAAAGATCGATTTTCCATCTGAAAAGGTGTATGAACTCATTGACCTTTACTTCGAGTAAACGTCTGTTTCTCAACTTCATTTACCTTTAAGCGGAACAAATGAGGTGTAAGCTTTCAAATCTGACAAGGTTGGTAAATTCCGCGATTCCTTGCTCGGTAGTGGTGGTGTATCTTGTTTTGAGTTCAGCAGTTGCAAGTTTGGCACAGACTGAAGAGTCTGGAGATACCACCGCTAAAAAGGTCGATTTCATTTTTAGCCTTGGTGGTGGAGTTGCCCGTTTTATGGGAGATGTGCAAGATGCTCCAGACCGTACCAATGTTCATTTTCTTGGGAATAGGGCCGTTTTCGGATTCCACTTTGGCGCAGCGGTTTCAAAATCATTCACGGTCAGCACAAATATGTTCTATGGCAAACTGAGCGGAAACGAGAATACTTTTGGGCAGCACAGGAATTTCGAATCGAACATGCTCCTGGCAGGCGTTGTGGCCGAATACAATTTTGCAGCGCTTTACAAGGGTAGATTGCCCGTGCTCAATCCATTCGTCAATGCTGGCTTGTATTACGGCAGCTACTGGAACATCTCCACGGATCTTGGCAAAGATGATGGCACCAAATACTACTATTGGTCTGATGGAACCATAAGGGATCAGGAGCAGACGGGTGTAGATGTCATAGATCGTGAAGCGCATCACATATCTCGTGATTTTGAATATGAGACCAAGCTTGTTAAAGGCGCTCTGCACACTTTCAATATTGGTGCTGGTTTCGGTTTGGACCTTCATATAAGCCGTGCGGTAACCATGCGGTTGATGTCCAGATATTTCTTTGCCACGGATGATAAGATCGATGGGCAGTATAGTGGTAATGCAAAGGGTTTGAATGACGGTTTCTTCTACAATTCGCTTTCTCTTGTGCTCAACGCAATGGCGTTCAGTCCGAACAGGAAAGACGAAAAACCGAATTACAAGTACTTGTTCGATGTATCTCAACTAAAGGCGGTGGAGCAGGAAGACCAAGATGGCGATGGTGTTGTTGACCTCAAGGACAGATGTGCGGCCACACCTTCTGGTATTGAAGTAGACAAGGAAGGATGTCCGTTGGATAAGGATGTTGATGGAATTCCAGATTACAGAGATAAGAACACGGCAAGTGAGAAAGGGGAGATAGTGGATAAGAACGGAGCGTCTATCGACTACGAATTGGTGGCCAAAAAATGGACTGATTCTCCTAATATCTATGGCATCAGTTGGGATAAGAACTATCAGAATCCGCGTTTCCGAGAAGACCTCGGTTACACGGTCAATGTAGATATTGTAGAGAAGGACAACCAATCACCTAAGATTCAGAAGGTACTTCGAATACCAGAGTTGAGGAAAGAGATTCTGAATGATTCACTGATCGTTTATCGTTTGGGCATCTATGAGAAGTTTGACGATGTTGAAGTTCGTAGGCAGCAACTCGTAAATGATGGTATCTACTCGGCATATTCTGTTCCTGAAAATGCTTCTTTGGAGTCTGTTCAGCAGTTTACGGGGCTGCCAAGTATTCAGGATGAGGAAATGGTGAATTCCTACGGTGTAAAAGAGTCTATCCGCCTTATCAAGACCAGCTCAGCTTACACTTTTCCTCAACTCGATTACACCATCTCCAGATTTGAGCGTTATCTGTTCGACCGTGTTCCTGAAGCAGCACTTGTGGAGGATTATCTCCAAGCAATCTCTTCATTTACTTGGGATGAGATTGTAAAACGGTCGAGTGATACCATTTATGGTAGATTGGAGAAGAATCCTGTTCCCGGATCTATTAAACGCATTGAGTCTGGTTTGGCCGATGAAGAAATAGTTGCAGAATCGAAGCAAGAGTCAGGTCAGGAACCAGTTTTAGAAGTGGAGCAGAGAGTAGTGGAACAAATGGTGGAGACAACAATTGCGAAGGATACGAATGTGGTTCGTTCTGGAACGGTGGTTGAAGTGGCCAAGGAGATGGAAAAGGAAACCGTTGGTGTGCAGACAGAACGTACCATTATCAGAACAGAAGAAACCGAAGTGGTAAGAGAGACCTCTGTTGAAGCGGAAGCTGCAAAGGAGATAGTTGTCGCACCCGTAGAGGAGAAACCCGCTGAACCGATAGTTCCTGTTGCATTGATCGGAGAGGAACTGCAAAAGGCCATTGAGCAGATACGCGCTACTTCGAATTTGAATAAACAACCAAGGATCAATTATGCTCCGGTCAAGCCACAATTCAAAGCAGCCGACCTGAACAATGATCAGTTGATCTCGGCTATGGAGATTCAGCAGGTTTTAGATGACATTCTTAAAGGGCAATCTGATTTTACTGAAGCGCAGTTCAATGAGATGAACGCCTATTTCACCGATTTTACACAGAATGTTGAACCAATTGATTTTGGTGGAACCAAGGTTGCATTCGTAAATGGTAAATTGACCATTCTGAAAACCGTTGGAGGTGAATATGAAGAGAATTCAAGAAGGCTATTGGCCCGAAAGTATAAGGAAGCCGACTTCAATAAAGACGGTGAGCTGACCCCGGAAGAGGTTCAGAAAATGATCGATCTCTTTTTGAAAGGAGGTTCCTCCTATTCTCAGGAGAAGGTTCACGAGCTCATCGATCTCTTCTTCGATTGATATGAGAGAAAAAGGCTTCCAATTCTGGAAGCTCTTTACTTATCGTGTATCAGAGTTTCAATTAAAGGATTTTGATCTCCACCCTTCGGTTTTTCTGGTGCAGATCCTCATCGCAAAAAACTCCATCAGCACATTTATTGAGCAGACGGCTTTCACCATAACCTATCGGTACTATGCGTTTAATGTCGATGCCAGCTTGGCGGAGATATTCAGAACATGCTTTTGCCCGCTTATCACTGAGGTCACGGTTGTAGGCATCGCCACCGCGGCAATCCGTGTGCGCGCTCAATTCAATCCGTGCTTCTGGATGTTCTTGCATCAGTTTTACCAGACGGTCGAGAATCGGTAAACTTTCTGGTAGCGGTTCTGCCTGTGCCAACCCGAAATAGATGTTGTCCAAGTTGATGACCACATCCTTTTTTACCTCAATACCCATTTCAATATTACCAAGCTTGGCAATGATGCTGTCTTTAGGTGTTCCTGCTGGAACATCAATAACTTGAGGTTCATAACCATCCTTAGAGAAGGTGATCTTGTAACTTGTTTTCGGATAGAGTTCAAAGCTCAGTTGGCCTTTCTCATCGCTGAATTTTTCTGTCCATTGTTTTCCACTTGCGAATGTCACTTCCACCTTGGCACCTTCAATTGCTTTTGTGCTGACCTTATCAACCACCAATGCGTTTATAGTGAACGGATAATTGATCTCTAGGAAGTAGTAAATGCGGTCGTAGCCATTATCGCCATCTCTGTTTGAGGAAACATAGCCGCTCTCATCATTTCGGAACAACACGGCAAAATCATCTTTGGAAGAATTCAATCCAGGCCCAATGTTTTCCATTTTGCTGAAACCATCTTCTTCAAGCTTAGAAGTGTAGATGTCGAATCCACCAAGACCTACGGCCCCGTTAGATGCAAAATAGAGGCTTCCGTTAAAGAAATGCGGAAACATCTCGTTGCCAGCGGTATTCACTTTTGGCCCAAGGTTCAGTGGCTTACTCCAAGTTCCAATGCCATTCTGTGTTATCCTGTAAATGTCGTAACCACCCTGGCCGCCTGGCATGTTAGATACGAAATACATGGTTTTTCCATCAGGGGAAATTGAAGGGTGTGTACAGCTATATTGAATGTTGTTTACCGGTAGTTCGGTAATGTTGCTCCATTCTCCATTGATCAATTGCGCTTGTATGATTTTGAGCACGTTCACGCCAGAGTCACTTATCTTGTTTTTGGCTTTCTTCTTTACGTTTACCTCATCTTTCTTTGAGGTATTACTGGTAAAGTAGAGCCATTTACCGTCTTCGGTAATCGATGGACTTCCCTCGTAATATTTGGTTCTGAGATCTTTCGATAGCTCTGTTGGTTCAGAGAAATTCAGTGTATCTGTCATGTTGGCAAATGCCAGATCGTAGTAAACGGTCTTTGTCTGCGAATCTTCCTCCTGAGGAACAGCATAGAATGCGCCTGTTTGTGTAAGTGCCATTCCAAGACTGCGGCCACCGGTTTCAATATTGGTCACGAAAACTTCATGCATGGGTTTGTCCTTTGAGTGTTCTGGAGCCCACTGGCAGGTCTGTTTCAAGATGGAAACATCTTTTGCTTCTGGCATATCTGAATACCGTTCAAGTACCATCAGCGCTTGAGCATATTTTTTTTGGCTTATCAGAACCTCTGCGTAATGGAGAACGCTCTCAGAAGAAACACTATCAACATCAATTATCTTGGAGAGTTCTGCTTCTGCATTGGTGTATTCGCGCAGATAATAATGACAGTTGGCAATATGCTGGTACTCATTCAGCCCCTTCTTTTCCAAGGCGGAGTACGCAGCAAGAGCCTCTCTATATTTGCCAACAGAATATAGTTCTTCAGCAACTTCCACCGCGGTTTTTTCTTGCGCCAAACAAATGGTGGATAGCATTGCCAATACAATTAGACTTGGGACGCTTTTTCGGAAAAACTTCATCAGATCCATCATCTTCAAATTAGAAACGTGGTGCGTCAATAGTTACAGGCTGGGTTGTCTTAACCAAGTTGAAGACCAACATGATCTCATGACTACCGGTTGAAACCTGCCGCAGTTTGGTGAAATTGTAATCGTACGCATAGCCCAATCTGAGATACTTGGTGATGCGGACATTTGCCATGGCCACCATGATCTGCTGAGAACGATATGCAGCACCCAATGCGATCAGGTTATTGTATTCTGCCATGGCACTTACATCGAACTGAACCGGGGCGCCTACCACCATTTTTACCAGTGCAGCGGTTTGCAGGTCGAATTTGTCTGAAAGTCGGAACTTATAACCTGTATGCAGGTGGTAATGCAGCGTTTTATAGTCGAACCCAATATCGTTTGAATAACCTTGGTTGTAGGTAATCTGATTGTTCAGGAAACGAGGCAGAGCAAATCCGAAGTAGAAACGCTTCATGAAAAAGTTGATGCCGAATTTGAAATCGGGAGCGGCAAATGTTTTTGTGTCTGAAGTGAAAACAGGGTCGCCATCATCTGTTGTCTCAACTTGACTCAGGTTGCTTTTAAGAAGTGCTACCGTTGCCGAAAGACCGAAAGCCAGTGAGCTTTTCTGCCCAAGTGGAAGACGATGTGCGTAAGTGGCAGAGATATCGGTCCTGTTGTTAACTCCGATCTTGTCGTTGAACACGGTCACACCCAAGAAATTCCGTCTTTTCTTGAACGGAACATTGAAATTGACACCGGCCACTTTCGGAGCACCGTCAAATCCGGTCCATTGGTGACGATAAACCAATGCTCCGTTCATGTACTCGCTCATGGCTGTTGAGGCCGGGTTCAAAAACGGCTGATGCAATGTGTATTGCGACAGATGCAATTGCTGTTGGCCTTTTGCATAGAAGCCCAGCGTCAACAGGAGAAACAATAGGATTCCACCTTTATGGATCCCAAGCGAAATATGTGTTGAATTCTTCATCTTCTTGGTCCCTTTATCAGTTTCTTCTCAGTTCAATTGTTCCCCGCCTTATGTCCTTCTCATTTCCATACGGATAGAATACATAGAAATAAGTGCCGTCAACCACTTCGTCTCCAGTAAATCGGAGCTTGGCGTTCGGGGTTTGTCCATGCCAATCGTTGAGGTAAGGAGCTGATTCATACACCACATCTCCCCATCGATTAAGAATAACCAACTGATGGTTGGGGAATTTGTGTAGTCCAAGTATCTCGAACATATCATTGATATCGTCTCCGTTAGGCGAGAAGCCACTTGGGATGAAAAGCGGAATCTCATCGATCACTTTAATGACGATCCAAGCCGTATCGCACACATTCTGGCAGAAATCATCGCAGATGGTGTACTGCAAACTGTCCATTCCCACGTATCCGGCCGTAGGCTCATAAATTACATCCTGACCATCAACTGAAGCCGTGCCCGAAACAGGTTCGGTTACAATGGAAACCACCACCGAGTTTGCCGTGTCATTATTCAGAACGAAAATGGTCAGGGGGTCTACATTTTCGGTTGTACCCGTATCCAAAACCGCAATTGGTTGTATCGGGATATTCACCTCTACAAATACGCTGTCTGACGCAGAGCAATCATTCTCGTCTGTTACAAGAACAGTATACCAACCATCAGTTTGAGGGCTTACAGTGATTGTGCTGCTCGTTTCTGAAGTGCTCCATAAATATTCCGTACCGCCAGATGCTGTCAGCTCAACAGGTTCGTTCAGACATACAACCAGATCGTCTCCTGCATCAGCAATTGGCAATTCGTTGACGGTTACGGTTATCGGTTGCCGCCCCGAAAGATTCGTACAGCCGTTCTGGTTCTCAGCAATGATATAGTAAGTCTGTGTGCTTGAAGGCGAAACGGTAACTGGCGTTTGACCAACAAGACTGCCACCCGTAGCGGCATCGTAAACTTCGTATGTTACATTATTCCCTGAACCAGAGGCGGTCAGTTCGGTTTCATCTCCAAAGCAGATTATCTGGTCAGACGCGGAGACGTTAGGTTCAAGTGGAGAGGCATTCACGTAAATATCTCGACTTACTTCATCTAAACATGGTGCAGAGCCGACCGAGTAGGTAAGGGTAACGGAGCCTGAAATTCCAACGGGGTTGAATTGGGAACCAGTAACCCCGGTTCCAGACCAAGTTCCGCCTGCATCACCCGTTACCAGACCGGATAAGGCAAGTATTCCATCGCTTTCGCAGATGGTATCAGGCCCAGCCCAAGCTGCAGAGACATTCTCAATTTGAATGGACTGGGTGTTGATTTCCTCACACTGATTTTGCCCTACGGTATACGTTATTGAAACTGTCTGACCGTTAAGACCAGTAGGGTCGAATGTTCCTGCGCCCGCACTTACACCTGTTCCGCTCCAAGCACCATTCGGAGTTCCTGTTACAAGTAAGTTAAGGTCAATGATGCCCTCAACCTCGCAGATAACCGCTGGTGCTGTCCAAGCGGCATCCACAGCTGGTAGAACGCTGATGTCGTAGGTCTGACTATCGTTACATGGGGATGTTCCAACCGCGTAGGTTACGGAATAGCTACCATCAAGACCTGTCGGGTCAAACGTGCTACCACTTACTCCTGTGCCCGTCCAGGTTCCTCCTGAAGTTCCTGTAACAAGTGAATTCAAGTTGATGGTTCCGCCTCCTTCGCAAACAACTCCTGGACTTGTCCAGTCTGCTGAAACTTGTGGTGTAACCGTGATATTTTGCGTGCTTATCTCTGTACAAGGTGAATTTCCAATGGAGTAGGTGATGGCCACTGCTCCGGAAAGGCCTGCTGGGTTGAATAAGTTGCCAGACACACCACTTCCCGACCAAGTGCCACCTGCATCTCCCGTTAGGAGAGAATTAAGGTCAATCACACCATCGGCTTCACAGATGCTTCCTGGTGAGGTCCAGCTCGGATCTACATCCAGTTCCACTTGAATATTCTGAGTGGAAGTAGCTTCACAAGGTTGATTTCCTACAGTGTAAGTAATTGCATGCGTTCCATTTCCAGCAGCGGTAGGGTCAAACGAACTGCCGCTCACCCCAATTCCGCTCCACGTACCGCCTGTAGTTCCTGTTATCAGCGAATTGAGGTCGATTACTCCAGCCGCTTCACAGACAATTGAAGGAGCATTCCAACTTGCGTCAGATACTGGCTCCACCACAATATCCTGCGTAAGGGTTTCCTCGCAAGGAGAGGTTCCAACCGTATACGTGATTGAATGTGTGCCAGCACCTACTGATCCTGGACTGAAACTATTACCCGAAATTCCAGGGCCGCTCCAAGTTCCACCTGATGTTCCAGTTATCAACGTGGTAAGGTCGATCAATGGCACATCGGCACAAGAAGTTGTGGTGGTCCAAGAAGGGTCAACATCTCCGATAACCGTGATGTCATGACTTTCAGTCTCCTGACATGGATTTACACCAACCGTGTAGGTAATTGTGTGTGTGCCAACACCTGCGGTAGTAGGGTTGAAGCTGTTTCCGGAAACTCCAGTTCCAGTGAATGTTCCTCCACTGTTGCCCGTTATCAGCAACGAAAGGTCTATTGATCCTGCAGCCACACATGCAGTTGCAGGGGCGCTCCAAGCCGGGTTCGCTTGGTCTACCACGTTTATGGTCTGCTGCTGCGATTCCTGACAAGGATTGGTTCCAACAGTGTATGTTATCGTATGAGAACCACCTCCTGCGGTGGCAGGGTTGAAGTTGGTTCCAGAAACACCTGGGCCGCTCCAAGTCCCTCCAGCAGTTCCTGTAACCAATGTGGTCAGGTCAAGGACGGAACCGCTTTCGCAGACCGTTGTTCCAGCCCAAGATGGATCAACATCTGCAATTACTGTAATGGTCTGGTTCTGGCTTTCCTGACATGGATTCGTTCCCACTGTATAGGTAACCGTGTGTGATCCTGGGCCAGCAGCAACTGGGTCGAAGCTGTTTCCTGAGACTCCAGTTCCGCTCCAAGTTCCGCCAGCATCTCCAGTAACATAGGTGCTCAAGTTGATTGAACCAGCAGCTTCGCATATCGATCCAGGGTTCGTCCATGCTGGATTCGGTTCACCAATAACTGTAATGGACTGCTGTTGAGTCTGAGTACATGGAGATGCTCCAACAGAATAGGTGATCGTGTGAGAGCCAGCTCCGGCTGTTGCCGGGTTAAATACGTTACCCGAAACCCCTGTACCTGAGAATGTTCCTCCGGTTGTGCCAGTGATGTATGTGTTCAGGTTAATTGTTCCACCAGCTTCACATACGCTACCTGGTGATGTCCATGCCGGGTTGTCAATTGGAATTACTGTAACCGTTATGGGTGTTCTTGCACTGGCGCAAAGCAGTTCGTCTATCGCCTCTACGTAGTATGTGGTTGTTACTGATGGTGATTGTGATAGCGGTGCTTCGCCAAGTAACGTTCCTCCCGTGGAGGCAGTGTAAACATTATAAGTAATGTTAGATCCGGATCCGCTTCCAGAAATGGTGCTGGATTGTCCTTGGCAAATGCTGGTTGGCGATGCTGAAGCTGTAGGGGCCGTAGGAGGCGTACATGGAACATCAATACAATCAACCAATAGGGTTGGAGAGAGATTGCTAACACTAACGCTATAATTCGAAGTACTTCCTCCGCTGTAATATCCTGGAGATGGTGTTGCAGCCGCAGGGCTAAATGTTCTCAGAATTGCTCCGTAGCTTGACTCATTGCAACCACTCAATGCGGTTCCATCGGTTTTGATAAGATGCCAATCCCAAGAAGTGTTCCCGGTCATACCGGCTATAACAAAACCGCCATCGCTTGTTTCCTGACCCTCGCCAAGAATGTTGCCAATACCCACAGTGAAACGTTCGGCAAACATTACTGCGCCCGTTGATACATTGGTTTTCAGAACGTAGGCTGAAATAGAGAGTGGAAAGACGTTCTGAATGGTCCAACCGATGGAAACCAGATTTCCGTCAGACATCAGATAACCGTTGTTGCTTATGTCTTGAAACCCAAGGTCGTATGCACGGCTCCAGACAATGTTTCCTGAGAGATCGGTCTTCATCATGAAGGCATCTCCAGCATCAAGTCCTGAGGCCGAAGCATCGGTAGTTCCGCTTATCAACAATTCGTTTGTAGGAAGCAGTTCAATGGAGTATCCTTCCTCGTAATCTCCAATTGCGCCATAGCTTTTGATCCATTGAACAACTCCTGATGTATTCAACTTGAAGAGAAGAATGTCAGAGGTCGTGTCAGATCCGTTGATCTCGCTTATCCTTCCTGTGCAGTAGTATCCGTCTCCAGGATTTTCTACAATATCATTGGCAGAGTGATTCAGGTCATGGGTGGTGTTAAGTACAATGGCCCTGTCCCAGGTCATGGTTCCTGAAGAATTCGTCTTCAATACATAGACGTTGGTACTGTCTTTACCTCCAAAACTATGAGTGGTTCCGCAGGCAATATATCCGCCATCGCTTGTCTGTCTGGCCACATTGAAACTTTCAGAATCACTACCACCATATCCTTTGGCCCAGGTCACTGTTCCTGTTGAGGTGGTTTTAGTCAGCATTCCCTGATCACCGCTGTTTGGCCCAGACCCAGCTGCAATAAAACCTCCGTCAGAGGTTCTTCGAGCATCATTGAAGAGCGATGCGGTAAAAAAGCCATAGGAATATGACTTGGCCCAAACCACAGAACCTGCATCATCAACTTCCATGAGGGATGCACTTGGAAAGAGCCCTGAAACGGTAGTTCCACTTACAATGTAGTTGTCACTTGGAAGCTGTTTAACACTTCCCATCAGGTCAAGCAGACCCACATCATAACTGATCTGAAATGTATTGGGCTGTGCAAATGCCTGAATGGAGCAGAAGAGTAGAGCCAAGAGGCCTACTAAGGGGCGGTAGGTCGTCCTCATATTAACATGGGGTTAACTTTTGGGGAACCAAAGAAATGAAAAAAAAGGCTTCCGATCTGGAAGCCTTTTGTTGTGTAGCCCGTAGGGGATTCGAACCCCTGCTACCAGGATGAAAACCTGGCGTCCTAACCCCTAGACGAACGGGCCGTTTTGGAAACGGAGTGCAAATGTAAAATTTTCTCAAAAGCGAAAAACCTTCTTCTGAAAAATTATTCGGGAGCTTCAGAATCCCAACTGAATTGAAAGCCCAAACGCTTACCGGTTTTGACATTCATCTTATTGGTAATGTCAATCATCCGTCCAACCTGAACCTCACTCATGCTACTGAACGGAGGTGTGAGAAGGTCGAATTCTTGGCAATAAAGCATGGCAGACATAATAATGGATCGCATGGCTTTTTCATCCATGACCGCTTGACCAAAGTCATTATACAGGAATCCCATCTGACGTTTCCCTTCAACGAAATAATGCGATTCCCGATTTATGAAAATCCGACTGATCAGATAACCAATGTCTTCACTTCTGTCCATATCGAATGAGGTTCTTAGGAAGTTGAAAACACTGATCATACCACAGAATGCGCGATTCTTATCCTCATCCACATACGAGCGTTTCCAAACAGCGTGGCTGTTCTCGAAGTCAAATACATCATTGTGTAAGAAGAAGATCAGCACGTCTTCTGCAAATCGAATTTCAAATTGAAACTCACCTTTGGAAACATAGCTCACATCCACGCCATCTACGCAATTCATCTCAGCACAAAGTTCTTCGGCCAATTTCTGGGCCACTTCCTTCATGACTGAGAATTGCTTCTTTGCTTCCTGAAGCACCGCAAGTTTGTAGGTGCTTTTCTCCTTCAGCGAAGAAACAATTTGGCTGTATTGTTCTTTTGGATCCATTAATACGCTTTCGCGAAAACAACGATCTGGTTGGAATCCTTACCGCTGTAAACACATTTGCCAACCGTTTTATATTCGTTTTCTAACGGAATCAAACGAATGGTAGCCTTTGTTTCCTCTTTAATTTTGTCTTCGGTTTCTGGCGTTCCGTCCCAATGGGCAAGAATGAAACCTCCTTTGTTCTCGAGAACATCCTTGAACTCATCCCAAGAACTAACCTTGGTAGTCTTTTCTTCGCGATGCTTGAACGCTTTCTGGAAGAGATTTTTTTGAATCTCTGACAATAGTGACTCAACATGTTCCACGATTCCTTCGCGTGAAACGGATTCTTTGGTCAATGTGTCTCTTCTGGCAACTTCCAAAGTGCCGTTTTCAATATCGCGTGGACCGAGACCAATGCGAACTGGTACACCTTTGAATTCATATTCCGCAAATTTCCAGCCTGGTTTGTGGGTATCGCGGTCATCCAATTTCACTGAAATTCCTTTTGCTTCGAGTTCTTCCTTTATCTCTCGTGCCTTTTCACAGACCAATCTGTATTCTTCCTCCTTTCTGTAGATAGGAACGATGACCACTTTGAATGGTGCAAGATTTGGAGGAAGAACCAATCCATTGTCATCTGAATGGGTCATGATAAGTGCACCCATCAAACGGGTGGAAACCCCCCAAGAAGTGGCCCAAACATAATCCTGCTTTCCATCCTGTCCTGTGAATTTCACATCGAATGCTTTCGCGAAATTCTGACCAAGGAAATGAGAGGTTCCGGCCTGAAGTGCCTTTCCATCTTGCATCAAAGCTTCAATACAGTAGGTCTCTACCGCACCGGCAAAGCGTTCGTTGGCAGATTTGGTTCCTTTCCAAACTGGAATGGCCAAGAAATTCTCCGCAAAATCTGCGTAGACATTCATCATTTGCTCAGCTTCAGCAATTGCTTCTTCCTTGCTGGCGTGAGCTGTATGACCCTCTTGCCAAAGGAATTCAGCGGTACGCAGGAACAAACGTGTGCGCATTTCCCAACGCACCACGTTTGCCCACTGATTTACAAGAATTGGTAGGTCTCTATAACTCTGAATCCAGTTTCTGTACGTGTTCCAGATAATGGTTTCTGATGTCGGACGAACAATCAGTTCTTCTTCCAAACGGGCATCCTCATCTACCTCAATACCACCTTGCTCACCATTCTTTAAGCGATAGTGTGTAACCACTGCACATTCTTTTGCAAAGCCTTCAACATGGTTCGCTTCCTTGGCAAAAAAGCTTTTGGGGATGAATAGCGGGAAATAGGCATTGGTATGTCCGGTTGCTTTGAATTTTCGGTCCAGTTCTTGCTGCATGCTCTCCCAAATGGAAAATCCGTAAGGCTTAATGACCATGCAGCCTCTTACTGCCGAGTTTTCTGCGAGGTCGGCCTTCATAACAAGGTCGTTGTACCACTTGGAATAATCCTCTTCACGTGTTGCGAAATCTTTCGCCATTTTGGTATGATGTTTGTTTAATTTCCAACCATTGGTAGGATGCCAAAATTAAACATTAAGCCCTGCTGACTGTCTCATAAATTGAACGATTGTAAAAGCTATAACGTCATGAAAAATTCAAGATTCAAATTGCTCTTTACTGCTCTGGTTGTCGGATTGATTCCAACTTTATTGCTGGCGCAGGATGATGATGGCATTTATGGAGACATTTACACCGCCCCTCAGGTTAATGAGGAAGAGATTCTTGATACTGCTTCCTCTCCATTGGACGGGTACTCAACTGTTGATGATTATTATCCGGAAGGAGGATATGATCAAAATGGAAATTCTAACCAGCCTTATTCGGAACAATACGTTGATGAGAATGGAAATACCATCATCAATAACAATTACTATGGTGATTATTATGAGGATGATGATTTCACCTATTCAGCAAGGATAAGGCGTTTCCATCGGAACAATTGGAGTTGGGGATACTACGATCCTTGGTATACCAACATGTATTACTATACATACGACCCCTATTATTGGGGAACAAGCATTTATGTGGGTTATTGGCCAAGCTACCGTTGGTATTGGAATAACAATTTAACCTGGGCATGGGGCTGGGGCTATCAATTTGGATGGGGGTCTCCCTATTACAGCCCTGCCTGTTACGGTTGGGGTTACAATGGCTGGGGCTATAACAGCTGGGGATGGAACAGTCCTTATTGGAATGGTTACAACAATGGCTATTGGAACGGCTACTATGATGGCATGGCTTATGGGGGATACTACAACACTTATGACCGATACAGTGGTATTTACTACGGACATCGAGGAAGTACCGTAGCCAGTGGCGGTTCCAGCATAGGTTCAGGTTACCGCAGCAAATCGTTTGCAGAAGCTTACAATCAGGCTGCCATGGAAGGAAAGGTTCACCATGCCAATGTGGGCAATGTACTTGGCCTGGATCAGGCTCGCGAGGTGAAAGGAAATCTCGATGGTTTCACTTCAAGGAGTCTTGATTCTAAGACATCTGTAAACCCAACAGAAGGAGTACGGTCGAATTCGATAACATCAAGTGCTTCACGTAGCAATGAGTCTGTTCTTCGAGGTAATGAAAGCAAAACAGGGGAAACGAGGGGTGCGAGTAGTGTTGGGACAAATACGGCACGTTCAAACACTTCAAATGAAGTTCGGACCAATGTTTATCAGCGTTCGAATGCTGATCGGAATACTTCTGCAATCAGAAATGTTCCTTCAAATGTTGATAGAAGCAGAGCTGCTACTATGCCAAACAGCAGGCCGAACACAGCTTCCAGGTCCAATACGTATCAGCGGGGCAATGAGGCCACTCGATATTACAATCGGACGGATCAGAATGTAGACCGCAACCGTGGAAACGTATATCAGGACATGCAACGAACTCGTCCAAGCACGGATTACTACCAGCGGAACAATTCTAATTCCAACCAGTATTCAACACCTTCAAGGAATCAGAATAACACGCAATACAGCAGACCTTCGAATCAACAGTCTGTGCCAAGCCGAAACTATCAGAGCCCGTCTCGTAATAACTCAACTCCGAGCAGAACTCAGCCATCTCGAACCATTACGCCTCAAAAGAGTTCACCTTCAAGAAGTACAACTCCAAATAGAGGCTCATCTGGAGGAAGCTACAGTTCGCCCTCAAGATCTTCTGGAAGTTTTGGAGGATCCAGTCCGAGTAGAGGCGGATCAAGTAGTCCAAGCAGAGGTTCAGGTTCAAGAAGTGGTCGTCCATAAATAAAGAGGGATGGTTAGAGTGTTGAGGATAGTTTTTATGGCGATTTCAGTGGCTGTTTCGGTTTCTGTTTTTGCCCAGAACGAGATAGACGCATTGAGATATTCGCAAAATGACGTGTTGGGAACCGCTCGTTATTCTGCCATGGGTGGTGCTTTTGGGGCTTTGGGTGGAGATATGGCTGCAATGAGCGTGAACCCCGCTGGAATAGGTGTTTTCACCAAATCTACCGGTTCTGTGACGGTTGGAATCCTCTCAGCTGCAACGGATGCTTCATTCATGAATTCATCATCCTCAGATAGTAAGGTCAATTTCAATATTTCCAATGCAGGTTTTGTTGCGAGGTTCAAGAGAAGGCGGGGTGAAGAGAAACAATGGGCTTGGAAGGCGTTCCATTTGGGAGTTTCCTACAACCGAACGGCAAATTTTCATAGAAGAACCTCAATTGGAGCTGTCAATACAACCAGTTCTGTTGTCGATAGCTGGGTTGATCAACTGAACAGAGATGGAATAGCATATACGGACATCCCATCTGAGTTCGTTCCTGGTGATCCGTCAACACCTGCTTACATGGGTTGGCAGACCTTTCTGATTGATACTACTCCCGGTTCCACCACCAACTATCTGCGAAATGTAATGCCGAACTACGGGCAAACTCAGCAGGTGCGAGAACTTACTACAGGTTCCATGGGCGAGGTTGCTTTGAGTTTTGGTGGAAACTTTGGCAACGCGCTTTACATCGGTACAACCATCGGTATTCCCAGATTGAAATATGAACTGGAGAGAAATTATTCTGAAACAGACGCGCAAGACACGATTGCCGATTTCGGGTCATTTGCCAAGACGGATTATTTGCAGGCCACAGGAACGGGATTCAATATCAAGTTCGGTATGATCTACAGACCAGTAGAATGGTTCAGGGTTGGTGCCGCTATTCATTCGCCAACTTGGTTTGGTATTGATGAATCCTTTTCGAGTGTTCTTACAGCCAATGTTTTCAGCACTCAGTACAATCAGGAAACATTGAAAGGAGCGTTCAACTACAGTTTGCAAACCCCTTTCCGTGCCATTGGAAGTTTGGCATTTGTAATTGGGAAGATCGGGTTGATCTCTGCCGATTATGAGTATGTGAATTACTCATTGGCCCGTTTGCGTTCACGCAATTACAGCTTCAACGCAGAGAACACCAGCGTGCAGAATCAGCTGAATTGGGCTGGAAATATCCGCGTTGGTACAGAGTGGAGAATCAAGTCGTTGAGCGTTAGGGGAGGATTTGCTATGAATGCCGATCCGTATACCAGTAAGCTCAATTTCGATAATACCAGGTACTCCCTTGGACTTGGACTTCGATTGAAGAGCTTCTTCGTTGACCTGACTTACAACCTGCATCGAGTGATTGGAAATTACGAGGTGTACGATATTCAGTATGTGCCGTTGGCGGAAACTGTTACGCTTGACCACAGCATTATCAGCACCGTTGGATTCAGATTCTAATTAGGCAATCGCAAAAGTCCGGCTTTCGCTTTTTGGTTGATGCTGTTTCTGTATTCAGAGTTGCTAAATTCAGAACAGGCTTCAAATGCTTTCCTTGCCTTCTCATTCTGATGTAGACTCTCGTAAATGAGTCCAAGCATCAATGATGAATTTGCCGCAAAGTACCGTTTGCTTTCCGAGCCGTTTTCAACGGTCATGTTGTAGTAGGAAATTGCATCAGCCAGATTACCCATTTCATGATGGATTCTACCCAAGCGATAGGTGAATTCCAATTCCTCATCCTTGGTATTCAAACTTTTTGAGTTTGACCTTATCAATGTTTGGAGAGCTTCCTTGTAATAACCACCATCAAATTGAAGTCGGGCTTTCAGGAGTATTTTATTCGGAATTTGACCAGAATCACATTCCTTCTGAGCAGCCTTATCCTCATCCAGCATGGTGTTTCCAACGCTTTCCACAGTAGAAATAAGCTTGCGGTAAGCTGATTCGTCATCAAGGATAAGAAGTGCATGCCAGGCCAACTTCTGCTGCGCGGCTTTTACGTAACTGTTTCCCTTGAATGATAGCTGAAAGGTTTTTAACGGCTGGTTTGCATCCTTGTCCATCCGTGCCAACTTCATTTCTCCCAACAAGAAGTTGAGGTAGGGGAAAGCTTTGGTTGAATTTGGGGCATTTTCCAGTAAAGCAATGGCTTCATCTGTCTTTCCCTGTTCTTTTAGAAGGCTTGCTTTGGCGAAGTCCATCAATGGACCCGATTCCTTTTCTACAAGTGATTGGAATTTTGAGAGCGACTCACTGTCGTTAAGCAGATTTATATGAAGGAAGGTCAGTAGAAAGAGTGTTTCCTTTCTCACGTTCTGGTATTCTGGTTTACCCGCAGATCTTTGTAGAACCATTTCCATTTCACCAATTCCCTGTTCAATCGTTCCATCAACGCCCATCAACTTTGTTGCCCATCGGTAGTTGTCTGGAACCGTTCCGATCAAGGTGTGCAGTAATCCCATGCTTTTATAGGTAGAAAGGAAATCTGGATGCTTTTTAGTGTTTTTTTCCAACGAATGAAAAGCCTTGTTGATTCCCTGTGCGGCACTGAGGTATTCTCCGAATCGCATACTTGAAAACGCCCAATGCAGGTAGATCTCTCCTTCGGCCAAAAGTCGATGTGGCGAATCGGACGGGAGTTCGCCTAATAGTTCAAGCCGTTTCTGCTTGTGCTCTTTCCGTTGGTTGAACTGCGTTTCATCTTCAGTAACTACAATGAAAAGGAAGTCGGCAAGATCTTCAAGATACACGGTGGCCAAATTCTGTTCATCTGCCAACCGCATGGCTTGAATCTTCCTTGATGCCTCATCAAATTTCAGGTCGAGTAGGAGAGAATATGCATCATTGTAGTTCTGGTCTGTGGTGAAGTGCTGAGCGGAAGCATTTCCTATCAGTGACAGAACCAGACCGAAGAGTAAGAGAAAGCGCATATTCAGATACAAAAAAGGGGATTCAATCTGAATCCCCTTCAATTTTCAAGCCTAAATGACTTAAGATTCGTCTCCGTTTCCGTCAATATCAGCATCAACCAGCACTCGTCCGCAATGCTCACAAACTATGATCTTCTTTCTAAGGCTGATATCCAACTGTCGCTGAGCAGGAATAGAGTTGAAGCATCCGCCACATGCGCTACGCTCGATCTTTACAACCGCAAGACCATTCAGTGAATTCTCACGAATACGCTTGTAAGCATTGATCAAACGGTCTTCAATCACTTTCTCTGCAGCTTTCGACTGCTTTACAAGTTTCTCTTCGTCCTTTTCGGTTTCAGCAATGATCGAATCCAGCTCAGCTTTCTTGGCTTCAAGGTCTTTCTGACGCTCTTCCAAAGCTGCTTTAGCACCTTCGATCAATTCATTCTTAGCTTCAATATTTGCCTTGAACTCATTCATCTTCTTCTCGCAAAGTTGAATCTCCAAGTTCTGGAACTCGATTTCTTTATTCAATGAATCGAATTCACGGTTGTTACGCACTTTACCTTGCTGACCTTCATATTTCTTGATGGCAGCAAGTGCGTCTGTGATCATATTCTTACGCTCAACAATGGCGTCTTCAAAAGCATTCACCTCGTCAGTAAGGTTCTGCAGTCTTGTCTCGAGTCCGGCAATATCATCCTCAAGGTCTTGAACCTCCAAAGGAAGCTCACCACGGATGGTTCTGATTCTATCGATCTCTGAATCGATGGTCTGAAGATTATACAATGCCTTCAGTTTGTCTTCTACTGTAAAGCTGGTGTCGTTTTTAGTCGCCATGTGTTATAGATAGTTAACCGGGTTTGTCTTCACTCTCGACAAACGGGGTGCAAAGGTAGGAAATTTCTGTTCCAGTTTGTCTGCTAAAAGTTGAATGGTAAACTGCTCACTTTCGTAGTGCCCTATATCAGCAATGATGATGCGGTTTTCAGCATCAAAGAACTGATGGTATTTGAAATCGCCTGTGATGAAAACATCTGCTCCAGATGCGATGGCATTTCCGAGTAGAAAACTTCCAGACCCGCCACAAATGGCAACGCGTTTTACCTTTTCCTTGTGAGGAAGCGTGTAACGAACACAATCGGTTTTCATGCTGGTTTTCAACGATTTGAGGAATTCCAACGCGTCCATTTCTTCTGGAAGATCACCGACCATTCCAGAACCCACTTCCTTCCAAATGTTTTCCATCGGATATACATCGAAAGCCACTTCCTCGTACGGATGCGCTTCTTGCATGGCTTTCAGAACGGATTTCACGGTAAAGTCAGGCACAATTGTTTCGATTCTTACCTCTGCTTCGTGATGAACTTCTCCCTTGTTGCCAACAAATGGGTTTGTGTTCTCATTACCACGGAAAGTTCCAGTTCCATCTGTATTGAATGAGCATTGGTCGTAGTTGCCGATCTTTCCTGCACCAGCATTACACATGGCGGTTCTGACTTTTTCGGCATGTTCTGTTGGGCAGTACGTCACTACCTTCTTCAATCGTTCCTTTTTGGGAGAGAGGATTTTGGTGTTTGTCAATCCCAGTTGTTCAGCGAATTTCTGATTCACTCCATCAATCACATTATCCAAATTGGTGTGAATGGCGTAAAGCAGCACATCATTTTTGATGGCTTTCATAACCGTTCTTTCGATGTAATTCTTGCCGTTCAAACGCTTCAGTCCGCTGAATAAAATAGGATGGTGCGAAACAATCAAGTTGCAACCTTGCGAAATGGCGTCATCAACCACATCTTCGGTACAGTCCAAACTCACCAAAATTCCTTTCACTTCGGTTTGGCTGTCGCCCACTAATAGTCCTGAATTATCGTAGCTCTCTTGTAGCGATGGCGGTGCCAATTCTTCCAAAAACCGAATAACTTCTGCTGCTTTCATCCTTCAGATTTGAAGCAATATTAGTAAGAA
Source organism: Flavobacteriales bacterium (assembly GCA_020635535.1). Taxonomy (GTDB): domain Bacteria; phylum Bacteroidota; class Bacteroidia; order UBA10329; family UBA10329; genus UBA10329. The sequence goes on from JACJZP010000018.1 coordinate 50,637, forward strand.
TGATCTCAGTTAGTGGGTTATTGAGTTATTGGTTTTTCATGTTGTACTGTCTCGGAATAACAAGTAACGATTAACCAATAACCGCGCAGCGTAACTATATTCGACCGATGCCTTGGTACCGACATCTTCTGTGGCCGTTTGCTGTGCTTTACGGACTTGGTGTCTGGTTCAGAAACCGCTTGTTCGACCTTGGAATTCTTCCTTCAAAACAGTTTGATGTTCCGACAATCTGTGCTGGAAACTTGGAAGCTGGAGGAACGGGAAAGTCGCCTGTGGTGCTTTACATTCTCAAATTGCTTTCTGGTAACGGTTTTAATGTTGCCATGCTGAGTCGTGGTTATGGTCGCAAAACCACAGGATTCCGTTTGGTTTCAGAATCTGATTCAGTTGCTGATGTTGGCGATGAACCGCTACAGGCAAAATTCCGATTTCCAAATTTGACCATTGCGGTCTGTGAAGACCGAGTTAAAGGCATTGAGCAATTGCTCGCATCCGAAAATCGGCCTGATGCAATTGTCATGGACGATGGTTTTCAGCATCGCTGGGTAAAACCAAGTTTTAGTCTATTGGTCACAAGAAGCGGTTTTCCGTTTTGGAGAAACCATCTTTTACCAGTTGGCTCACTTCGCGAAGCAAAATCTGAAAGGAAAAGGGCAGATGCTTTGGTGGTGATCGGTGATGATTCTGTTGAATTGCCGTTTCAAGAAATGTCTTTTAAAGCAAAAATTGAAGTCAGTGATCTGATTCAAATTTCTGGAACTGAAACCGATGTATTGAAAATTGAAACCGTAGTGCTCCTTTCAGGCATTGCCAATTCGCACAGATTCGAACATCTCGCGAAGCAGAAGTTTAGTGTTTTGGAGCACTTGAAATTTGGCGATCATCACAATTACACGGTTTCCGATATTCAATTGCTGAGGAAAAAATTGGATAGTTTTGGCGCGACTGCTCAAGCGGTGGTCACAACGGAGAAAGATGCTGTAAGGCTGAAGAATTCTTCGCTATTAAATGAACTCGGTCAGACACCAGTTTTCTATTTGCCCATCGATATTTCGTTTGATGCAAATGACAGCCAGAAGTTTGATCAAATGATATTGGAACATGGAAAACATGCTTGAAAAAATTGCGGAGACAGCCGCTTATCTGAAGCAGCGAACTGGCGCATCTCCTGTGGTTGGGATCATACTCGGAACAGGACTTGGCGGGTTGGTCAAAGAGATTGAAGCCGAACATGTTGTGCCCTATGAGGAGATTCCAAACTTTCCTATTTCTACTGTGGAAGGGCACTCCGGTAAATTGATCTTTGGCAAACTTGGAAGCAAGTCGGTCATGGCCATGCAAGGTCGTTTCCATTATTACGAAGGCTACGATATGAAAGAGGTCACATTTCCTGTCCGTGTAATGAAAGCTTTGGGGTTGAATGATGTGGTGGTTTCAAACGCAAGTGGAGGTGTTAATCCTGATTTTGAGATCGGTGATCTGATGATCATAAACGATCACATCAATCTATTTCCAACCAATCCTTTGATAGGCAAGAATTATCCAGAATTGGGTCCTCGATTTCCTGACATGAGTGAGACTTATGATAAGTCGCTAGTGGCCAAGGCAAAGGAAATCGCGGCAGCAAATGGTATCAAGGTTCAAGAGGGAATCTATGCCGGTTTGAGCGGCCCATGTTTGGAAACACCAGCCGAATATGTGTATGTAAGAAATGTTGGGGCAGATACGGTTGGTATGTCTACCGTTCCGGAAGTGATTGCCGCGCGGCATGGCGGAATGCGTGTATTTGCCATGTCAATCATCACAGACCTTGGGGTTCCTGGAAAAATTGTGAAAGTGACACATGAGGATGTCATTGAGGTTGCTGCCAAAGCAGAACCGAAAATGACATTGATAATGAAAGAATTGATATCAAGTCTATAAAATGAGAGTATTTATTACCCTTTTAGGTCTGGTCTTTTCAATATCTGTTCTCGGCCAGAATATTCATCGTTGCGGAACTGTTGAAGCCATCTCTTGGCGTGAAGCTGAAAACCCAGGTTACACCAAGGCAGTCCAAAATACCTTTGAGCAGGTTAAACATATCCTTGCACAGAAGGATGTTAATGACCCAACTCCGATCTACCAGATTCCAGTGGTGGTGCATATCGTTTACAACACACCTGAAGAGAATATTTCAAGCGACCTTGTTTACTCTCAGATTGCACGTTTGAATAAAGACTATCGAAGACTGAATGAAAATGCAGGCGATACTCGTTCTGAGTTTCTTCCAGTAGCTGCCGATGCAGGAATCGAATTCTATTTGGCAGGTACCGATCCACAGGGAAATCCATCAGGAGGTATTACAAGAACACAAACCACTAGAACAGACTTTGCCCCAGATTTCTTCGGTAATGGTATGGATGATGTCAAGCAGTCTTCGATGGGCGGAGTTGATGCTTGGGATACGGATAACTATCTCAATATCTGGGTCTGTGATCTTCTGGGTTCGGGCTCTTTGTTTCAGTTGCTCGGATTTGCTTATCCGCCCTCCACGGCTCCAAATTGGCCAGCCAACAGTGGTGCTCCAAGTTCAGATTTGGAAGGAGTTGTGATTCATTACGGTGTATTTGGGGAAGACAATCCTGCGGCCACAGGAACTTTGGCGGTTGCAGATAAGGGAAGAACTGCAGTTCATGAGATTGGTCATTATCTCGGGCTCCGACATATTTGGGGAGATGCGCTTTTTACGGATGGTTGTGCTGAAGATGATGGGCTGGATGATACTCCTAACGCTTCTGCAAATGCTGGTCAGGTTTGTAATTTCAACAACAACACTTGCACAGATAGCCCTGTTGATTTTCCGGATATGATTGAGAATTACATGGATTATGCAGAGGAACAGTGTATGAATCTGTTTACACAGGATCAGGTTGACATTATGCGTTCCATGTTGGAAACGGCAAGAACTGAACTGGCTGACGGATCAGTTGAGCCGTCTGGAATTGATGATATGTTCGATGCGAGTGAAATAGGGCTTTTCCCGAATCCTAATAGTGGTTCATTCCAATTGCAACTACCTCAAACGGAAGTGTTGCAATCAATTTCCATAGTCGATATCAAGGGAACTCAAGTAGCGCAAAAAAGCGTCAGTGGTAGCGGTCGGCTCATGGGCCTTGATTTTGACCTTCCAGCAGGAGCTTACCTGATCCGACTCCAATTTGAGTCTGGCCTGGCAAATAAGAAGTTGATTGTCCAATGAGGTTCAGATGGTACATGATCTTTGGACTTTTGGTTCCCCTTTCATCTTGCGGTCAGAAGAACACGGATCTTGACGAAGAACTGAAAACGCTTTACAAGAATACTGTGCCGATCGTATCCATGGAGGATGCAGAAGGTTGGAGTTCAGCAGTTCTCTTGGATACTCGAGAACCCAATGAATTTGAAGTCAGCCACATTCCGAATGCGAGATGTGTAGGGTATGACGACTTTGAAATGAGTTCGCTGGATGGCGTTTCAAAAGAAGACACAGTGATCGTTTACTGCTCCGTGGGTTACAGAAGCGAACGAATTGGTGAGAAGCTTCAGGAAGCAGGTTTTAAGCACGTTTATAATCTGTACGGTGGCATTTTCAATTGGAAGAACCATGATGGAACCGTGGTGAACAATTCCAACAATCCCACTGAAAAAGTGCACACCTATAACCAGAGTTGGAGCCGTTTTCTCAAAAAAGGAGAAAAGGTCTACTGATCACTTTCCAGCAATCATTCTACTTAATGCCTTGGAGGCCAGATTCGGCCACAGGTCAGCATCTTTGGCCGTTATGCAGTACCAATCGTAGAGTGGGGCTTTCTTCTTAAAAGGAGATAGATGTTTCCAATCTCTGATGCCATTCTCCTCAGGTTTCCATTCCCGTCCTAAACGGAAAACCATTTGATCTTGATAGAAGAAGGCGAAATTCTTACCGTTGAATTGAATGCCCGGTGAAGACATCATTTTGCCCAACGTAACACCGGCATGCTGTGCAAGCTCTTCAGCAACTGATTCGAATTTCTGCTCAGGCGTCATGACATTGGGTTCTTTTCAACCGTTACCAGATAATCTTCTTCCCGCCTGTTGTAGAAGAACTTTCTTCTTACCTCACGCTCACTTGGTTCGTAGAAGTACGAAGTGTGCTCTTCTTTGTTCGCGTCATTCCGATCTATCCACTTTACCGTATAGCTGTATTTCTCGTCAGAGAGATTCTCCCGTTTGAGGTGAGTCAGCATCTTTTGCAGTACATCTACAGAACTGGTTCCTCTTGTCTGATGCAATAGAAAGATGGCACCATTCCGCGCATTTCGAGTATACAGGTCCAGCATTATACTGTAGTCCACATCATCTATATCAACATGGTAATCGAAATGCACCGTGTTCCGGTTATCTTCGAAGATGAGCGTTACGATTGCACCCTCCAGTTCAAACCGTTTATCCTTCTTCCTCATAGCATAGTTTTTTCAAATGTAAACAACAGGGCCTCTAATTGTGTTGCATGTAATGTGCATCACATAGCATGACCATAATTGTATTTAATTCGCAAGCTTAAACCATTTGTTACAATGAATACATCAACCAAACTCACAATTTTAGCTTCTGTAGTCTTTCTTGCAAGTTGCGGAGACCATACAGAGACACATGAACAGAACCATGATGCAACTCAGTTTGCCGAGCACATGCGCTTGGATGGACTGGTTGCTCAAAAAGCCAAGAAGATATTTCAGCCGATCTCATCCGCTCCAGTTCAAAATCCGGAAAACCCTATTACTGAGGAAAAAGTGAAGTTAGGTAAGATGCTTTACTTCGATAAGCGTCTGTCTAAAGAAGGAAACATCAGTTGTAACTCTTGCCATAACTTGGCTACGGCAGGTGTAGATAATCTGCCGACCTCTCCAGGGGATGATGGTGGTTTTGGGGATAGGAACTCGCCAACTGTGCTAAATGCAGCTCACCATTTCCTTCAGTTTTGGGATGGAAGAAACAAGGATGTGGAAGAGCAGGCCGGTGGTCCAATTCTAAATCCGGTAGAAATGGCAATTCCGGATAAGGATTTCCTTGTTGAAAGGTTGAAAGGAATAGATATGTACAAAGACATGTTTGCAGCGGCTTACCCGGGTTCAGGTTCTCCAATTACCTACCTGAATGTTCAGAAAGCCATTGCTGCATTTGAACGAACATTGGTTACTCCATCTCGATTTGATGAATATCTGGCAGGGGAATCTCATGCATTGACCTTGGAAGAGAAGGAAGGGCTGAAAACGTTCATGGATGCGGGTTGCATTACATGTCATAATGGACCAATGTTGGGGGCAAATTCATTCCAAAAATTCGGTCAGTTCAAGGAATACTGGCACTATACGGGTAGCGATAAAGTTGATTATGGCCGATTTGCCGTTACCAACAATGAGGCAGACAAGTTCATGTTCAAGGTGCCGAGCTTGCGAAATATCCACCAAACAGCGCCTTATTTCCACGATGGAAGCGTTGCTGATCTTGCCGAAGCGGTGAACATCATGGCCGAAATAAACCTGAGAAAGCGACTTTCAGATGAGGAGGTGGAAAGTATTCTAACGTTCCTTGGTTCGTTGTCTGGAGATATTCCAGAAGATGCAAAGCAAGCTCCTAAGGAGTTGGCCTCGCTGTAAGCAGGTTTATCTTACCAGATTAGCTGCCCACCAGAGCGCCCAAGCAGCTCCTCCAGAAATGATCAATGCGATTACGGCTTTCTTGAGGAGGTCAGTAATGGTATGGGCGTTCATGAGATGTATGCGCGTTTTTGATTTGGGTGCGTGAAGTTTTCATTCTGCTCGAATAAAAATGTCATGGAGCAATCAAAACTTTGATGTTGTGAATTTCTTTTCGGCCAACGACCTGAACAATATAGATGCCGTTGCTCAGATCTGGCATTTGCATGCGGGTACTGTTAACCTGATCAGCATAAACCAAACGTCCGTTCATATCCAAATAATGAACTGTAGCTGGTATTAGCGCTGCATCGATCATTAGCTGGCCATTAGCAAAACCAAGAAGTTCATTCTGTTCATTGGTTGGCATAGATGCAACCAATTCAGAACAGCTCACATAGGTCTGGTTGTCAAAACGCATTTCAGCGTAAAGCTTCTTTTCATTCATGGCCAATGGGTAACCCACCATGGGCAACTGTTCAGCAAAAAAGTAGGTTGGAAGCGAATTCTCATCAAGATAAAGCGTGTTCAGCGTCATGTTTTCTGTTCCACTCGGAGTAACCGTTCCAGAGTGGTTGTTGCCGAAAGAATAGTAGCCGTTTCCGTTAAGCATAAAGAGCCCGTAAGGGAATGATGAGCCAGTGATCTCATTGCCGATAACATTCAAGGAATCAGTAGGGGTTTCTGAGTCGGAGAAGAAGCCATAGAGTTCGCCACGGTTGCGGAAGTACGTGTTGTAAGGTCCATTGCTACCATGAGATGCATCAACCACCATGTGCTGAACCGTATTGCCTTCAAATAGATTCAGATAGGTGTAGTTTCCGTGCAGAACCGCATCTCCAGCAGAATTGGCGGGCAGAAATCCATCTTCCCAATAGGGATCGTAAGAATAGTTGTAGCCAAACACGTTTGCATTGGCTGCGCTTTGCAGAATCATGGAGTGTCTTAAATGCTCAAAGATGTTGTTGTGAACCAGGTTGAAGCAACTCGAGGCCTCTACCATAATTCCATAACCTTGGCCTCCTCCACCGTACGCATGAGCATGATGGAAATAGCATGCCTCAACAAGGATGTGTGAACTCGTTATTAGATCGACATGACCATAGTTGCAGTCAACTCCTTCAACATTTCTGATCACGCAGTTGGTTGCATAGGTCATCAAGATATTGTTCATCTGACCAGCTGTGGCATCTTCTCTTACAATCTTGAGGCATTCTATTCCAACACCTTTCTTTGGCGTTACCTTCTTTACGTAGGGTGTTCGCGATAGCGGGTAGTGATGGGTCAGTGGGTCTGCCAAGGAAAGGGTGTCACCATCAATGGCGGTTATCTCTATTACCTGACCCAGCGTTCCGTACGCCCAAGTGGAATACATGTGATCCTCATCGAACATTACCGTTCTGATGTAATCGCCCACTACAAACGAGGATGCATCTTCAAGCACTATGCGGTAGGTTCCTTTGATGGCAGGTTCGGTAATGGCCACCTGAGCACTTGAAATGGAACCATTGACCTGTATACAGTGGTTGTTTCCTCCAAGGTTGAAAGTGAGTTGGGTTGTGTTCGATTCTCCTTTTAGGAAAACACTATCAGGCAATGATATTCCTGCATCAAAAAAATATTCTCCTGCCGGAAAAAAGATGGTTCCTGCTGCTCCGTTCAGGTCGGTAAGTGCATCTGCAAGGGCGGTATTGCAACTGTTGACTCCAGTGTTATCTGCACCGAAATCGGTAATGTCAACTTGATTGGTTGGCGCCACAAGTTCGGTGGTGGGGCCTGCGTTCTCCCAAGCCGTTATCCGTTCAGGAGATAAGATCTGTGCCTCGCCAATGGAAGCGGAAAAAAGGGTGATTATCAGAATCCCAAATACACATATATTATTCATACTACATGAACCAATTGCTGAAAACATCACTTAAAGCACCACCCGCTTTTATAGTGAATATGAGCAATACGGCAATGGAGAAAAGAAGTTTTATACCTGTTCCGACAATAAATCCGATAAGTGAGCCAACCCCACTGTTCAGCGCTTTGGTAAATGTGCCTCCTGCCAACATATCGCCTATTATGGTGCCGACAAGAGGTCCGAGTATGATTCCGATAGGAGGGAAGAAGAACAATCCGACCACAATGCCGATCATACCTCCCCAAACACCTTCTTTAGAAGACCCGAATTGCTTAGCTCCGAGTACTGGAACAATATAGTCCAGTGCGGTTACAATTGCCATGAGCGCACCTGTAATGACCAAGGTCCAAACGCCTATCTCATGTTCTGGAAGCAGAAAGAAAAGGAACAGCGATAACCAGCTGATAAAAGGTCCTGGCAAAGCAGGAACCACGCAGCCCACAATTCCCAATCCGTTAATGATCAATCCTGCTATGAGAATGGCAATCTCGGCCATGCTCAGTATGCCTTTGGCATAACCAAGGCAAGAATGAGGTAAAGCAAGACGCCACCTCCCGCAAAGAACAGGAACAGGATGAATGCAATTCTGATAACGGTCGGGTCAATATCCATGTAGTCGGCAATTCCTGCACAAACACCAAGTAGTTTACCCTGTTTTCGTTCTAATCTTTTCTGGCTCATTTTTCTAACGTTTAGAATGGAAGATCATCTTCACCAATATCGTCAATTGTTCCCGAATTACCAGCTGGGGCAGTTGCGTGCTGCACCATTGGGTCCAGTGGTGGTGGAATAGGAGCACCAGCTGTTTCGCCCGCCTCAACACGCCAAGCCTGTAGGTTTACGTAGTATTTACCGTTATACTCGTTTCCGCGAAGGTTGAAACTTACCTTGATGGTATCGTTGGGGTTGAACTTATCGATAGCCGATGTTTTGTCTTTGATGAGTTCGAACTTGATATCTTGCGGATACTGCTCCTCGGTGGTAAGAACAAACTCTCTTTTAGTGAATCCACTGCTGAAAGATTGTTCTTCCATTTTCACTTTCAACTTGCCGGTTACTTCGTATGATGCCATCTTCTTAAATTGTTTGAAACAAAAATAACCCTGCAGTTGCGGGGTTAAAATTTCTAACGGATAAGTTCTCCACTATTTCTTAACGTTGTTGAACGTTTGCGTTTTTGGTGCCCTTTAAGCAGTGTTTGGTCGCTCAACCCAATGGCCTTCTCTGGTGGTTGCGTCCCAGACCTTAAGATCCAATTTCTCCGAAACCTTTTTGGCAAAGGCAAACGCTTCTTCAATATTATCGGTTTCAAACAGTCGGATGCGCTGGTTCTGTTCCGTGGCCAAGTTTACTTGAATCACCTCCTCACGAGTTGTAACCGAGGCATTTGAACGCCCATATGTTGAACTTACCAACTGTGTCTTGAAAACCGAAACGCAATTAATGGGTGGTAACGGTTCCCAAGTTCCGAACCCCTGTGGGCCGAAAGCGGTGATCAATCTATATGTACGTTCATTGTAATTCACCTCAATGCCACTCTGATACATCAAGAGTCCACCAGCACCAATTGCCAAAACAATTCCGAATACAGGGGTTGTTACCAGGCCACCAATGCTGAACAGCGCCACAATTATTCCATGATCTTCATTGACATGGGTTTGTCTCGTTTGTATAGAAATCTGTAAGTCTCGTCTTTCATCAGGAGTTAGGTTTGAGTATTGTAAAAGTGCGGCATTTCCAAGCTGAACATTTTGTTGCTTAAATAAACCATTTTCTTTTGCCAGTTATGAATTAGAACCATTCGGTTGGTTAAAACATGTAGGGCCGAGAAATATAACAAACCGTGATCTGAAAATGTAATTTGGCAATTACATTAACCTTGCAGACTCAGTTCGGTTTACTTCTGAACCGTGGCGTGTATGGTCTGTGTAGGGAATGCAAAATCGAGCCCAGCAGTGTTGAAACGCTCCAGTATTTCCAAGTTAATGGCAGAGTTGGTCTGGAAAACATCTTCACCTTTCTTGATATAGTAAACGAACTTCACATTCAAGGAGAAATCTCCGAAAGAATCAAAGAGCTCAAGATGTTTCTCTTCCAGTTGCGGGGAGAATTTCTCATAGATCTCGGCAAGAATACCCAGCGCTTCTTTAATTCTGGTGTGGCTGGTATCGTAGGTAAGCCCAAGCATCAGAATTACTCTTCGGCTTGGTTCTGCAGAAACATTCTCAATGGCCGATTCGGCAAAAACCTTGTTCGGTATGGTTATCAGTCGGCCCGGAAACGTGCGGATGCGTGTACTGCGAATACCCACCTCCTCCACAATACCCTCGTGCCCGTTAATGATGATCCAATCGTTAACGGTAAAAGGCTTATCAACGAAAATGGTAATGCCTCCAAAGAAGTTGGCAACCGTATCCTGCGCAGCAAGTGCAAATGCCAACCCACCTATACCAAGACCGGCAATGAGTGCACCCACATCATAACCAGCATTGTTCAACCCCACAATGGTGGCCATGATCCACACAGCCGCGTGGATTCCTTTTTTCAGTATGGGCAGCAGTTGGTCGTCAAGGTCGCTCTCAGACTTTTCTACAATGGGTACAATGTATTCCTGTATCAGCGCATCGAGCACGCGGTTTACCAACCACGCCACATTGAAGATGATGAGCAGATAGTAAATGCGGTTGATCCAAACATGGCCAACATCGGGCAGATTGAGCGAATCCAACCCGTACCAGATACCAAGAATGGCCACTGCAAAGGCAATGGGCTCTTCCACCATATCCAGAAGAATGTCGTCAAGTTTGGTCTCGGTGCGCTCGGTGAGTTTCTTCACCACATTTGAGAGCACCCAGAACAACAGGCGACCTGCCATAACACTGGCAAGGATAATTCCCAAGGCCAGCAACCATTCGCCCACCGTGTTCCAGTAGAAATCCTTCTCTAAGAAAGATTTGATCGCGTCCATACTTACTTCAGTTTGGCAACAGCTTCCAGTGCCTTGTCGTAGTTAGGTTCGTAGGTAATGTCTTCAACCAGTTCAACGTAATGAATGCGGTTTTCCTTGTCAAGAACGAAAACAGCACGTGCCAACAACATCTTGAGCGGGCTGTTCACCATTTCAAGATTATACTCATTGGCAAAATCGGAATAGCGGAAGTCAGATACGGCTTTCACGTTCTCAATTCCTTCAGCACCGCAGAAACGCTTAAGCGCAAAAGGCAGGTCTTTTGAAACAGCAACACACACCACGTTTTCCAACTTGGAAACAGCTTCGTTGAACTTCTTTGTCTCCATGGCGCAGATTCCTGTATCCACACTTGGCAACGAGATAAGGATCTTGTTCAGACCCTCAAAGTCATACAGACTTTTTTCGTTCATATCGGCTTGCACAAATGTGAAATCTGGAGCAATTTCTCCCACTTCGGGAATGTATCCCTTCAACAGAACCGGACTTCCTTTTAGCTTAACTGTTTCTTTTCCTTCAGACATGAATTGAGTTTTGATTGAGCCGCGAAATTATGAATTCTGCTTATCCATGAGAAGCACGCGGTTTTGAAGCAAGTTCTGGTGTAGGTCGTTGGTAGATCCATGGTCGGTCTTTCACTGATTATCTAAAAATCAAGAATGTAAACTTTGTTTGACCCTATATTCGTAACCACCAACCAGGAAACCATGAAATTCTTCAAAGCATTCATTGTAGTTGTGCTGCTGTGCGTTGCGGTATTACTTCTCATAGGGGTATTTATACCCGAAGTAGATGATCAGTTTGAGACTACTGTTGACCGTCCGGTTATTCAGGTCTACGCGTCAATGCTTAACATGAACACGGCTCCAGAATGGGTTGTTGGACTTGATAGTGTAGAGCAGACCGGTGGTTTTTTGGCCATGCCAGGCAGCACCTTCAAACTCTATTATTCGGGCACTGAGACCAATGTGGTTTACGACATGGAGGTTTTGCAGATGACCCCGTTGGAATCGGTCAAATTCAAAATGGAAAATGAGATGTTCGAGTTCAACGTATCCATCAAATTCAAAGCAGATGGCTTGAAGACCGATATTGAAGCGTACGTTCAAATGAAAGGGAAAACGCTTATTACCCGTTCGTTTCTACCATTGCTTAAAACATCAATTGTGGATGTAGGCAAGGCCAATTTTGAAGCATTCAAACAGATTCAGGAAAAGTAGGGTTGAAGATATTGTATGTTGGTTCTGGCGCAGTTAACCTGTGTTTGGCAGGATGGATTCATTCTGGTACATCTGTTACTCAATTTCTGGTAAGAACACCAGAAAATGAATTGATAAAGGCTGGGGCATTTCAGTGCAGGTTTCCGGGTGATAAGAATACACGGATATATGAATGTCAGGCATTTGCCTCATTGGAAGGAGTTCAAAGACCGGATCTGGTGGTTATTGGAGTAAAGGGTTATTCTTTGGATGATGTTCTGAACAAGATTGAAGCGGCTTTCGGTAACGAAATTCCAGTTATGTCGGTGCTCAATGGAGTAGAGCATGTCAATGTTATCTCCAAGCGATTTAAGCATGCGCTGTTCGCTACCATCATCTTCAACGCATATCGAATTTCTCCAATATCAGCTGTAGCGGTGGGTAGGTCCATTGCACTTTCATCATCAATTCCCCAAAGCAGAATTCTAAAGAGAATAAGACAGGTATTGTCGGGTAAAATGAGCGTTTCTCTTGTGAAAGATCCACTGGATGCAGCTCACTGTAAGCTTATTATCAACTTGAATAACGCATTGCTTACCATTGTGGCTTTTCACAACCACCGATCACGTGAACTGGAAGTACTTCATAAACTTACCACGCAAATTCTCAACGAAGGATTGGATGTTCTCAAAGCATCGGGTGTTAAAGAAGCCAAGATATCTGGCATGCCATCATGGTTGCTCATAAGGCTTACCAAGTGGCTGCCGCAAAGCATAACGCTTCCCATTTTTGAAAAGAAAATGCGAGCCAACTCTATCAATAGCATGGCTCAGGACATGGAAGCAGGACGCGGTCAAACTGAACTGGAGGAGATCAACGGTTACTTCATTCAAATGGCCGATAAAAAAGGGATGGATGTGCCGCACAATCGGGCGTTGTATCACATTTTCAAAGAGTGGAATACAAGTGGAGGTCAACCACTTACCCCTTCAGAGCTGTTGTCTCGCATCAACTCATTTTCCAAGCGGTAGCAAAGGTGGTCGGTCAGAACTCCTAATCCCTTATCGAATGTAATGTTGTTGGTAATGATCAGGTGAGAGTCATCTCGGTACGGTTTCAAGAATTTCTTGAAGGATGGCAGCACATGATGTTCCCACTGATAGCGTACAACAGCCTCAGGATAACCGCGCTCGTCACGGTCGCGTTTTATTCTGCGTTGTAGTTTGATCTCTTCACGTACATCCAAGTAAATCCTTAGATCCAGCAGATGCCGTATCTCAGAATAGTGGAAAACGAAAAGACCCTCAATTACCAAGATAGGTGCAGGTTCTATGATGATCTCCTCGGGTTCTCGCTCAACATTATTGAAGGTGTATTCGTGAAAACGGATGGAATTCCCGTCAAGTAGAGTTTTGATGTCATTTAGAAAAGCAACATTGTCAATGGAGGTTGGAAGATCGTAGTTCACCTCGCCATTCTCATCGCGTTGTTGCTCGGCCTGCGGCTTGTA
>JACJZP010000019.1 GCA_020635535.1 Flavobacteriales bacterium
CCGCTGTACTGGCAGAACCGCGAACATGCTTCCGATTACTGGCAACAGGATGTGCATTACCGAATTGCGGCAAATGTTGATGAACAGACCGACATCATCTCGGCCAAAATGGAGTTGAGCTATTGGAACAATTCACCCGATACACTCTACGAAGTTTTCTTCCATTTGTACCAGAATGCGTTTCAGCCTGATTCTTACCACGACCTGCTAGATGGCGCACATGGCCGCAAGAATCGTTTCGGGAAGTATGAGGCAGAAGGAAAAGGCACCGAAGTGCTTTCGCTTAGACTGAACGGACAGGAAGTGAAGCAGGAATTGGACAACACCATTCTCCGTATCATTCCGAACCAACCGATTCTTCCGAATTCAAAAACTGAGTTTAAAGTCGAATTCAACACCTATTTCGACCAAGGTTCGATGGGTAGAAGGATGAAGAAATTCTCTTCTGGAGATTTCACGCATTTCGATGGCGTGCATTGGTATCCGCGTATTTCGGTCTACGACCCGAAATTCGGTTGGACCACAGACCAACATCTCGGACAGGAATTCTACGGAGATTTCGGAACGTTTGATGTGGCACTGACCTTTGCCAGTAATTATATCGTTGAAGCAACGGGTTTTCTGCTCAATCGAGAAGCCGTTCTTCCGAAAGAACTCCGAGCCAAACTCGACCTGAAAAACTTTGCCGACAAACCATGGGATGAACCTGCTTCAAAGATTATTCCTTACGATACAACCGAGCACAAAACATGGATTTTCCATGCAGAAAATGTGCATGATTTCGCCTTTACGGCCGACCCAACTTACCGAATCGGTGAAACGGAATGGAACGGCATCAAATGCATCGCGCTGGCGCAGGAAGGTCATGCTTCGGGTTGGCAGAATGCAGCGGAATACACGGCCAAAACCATCAAGTATTTCTCCGAAGGAATTGGCATGTACAACTACCACAAGATGATTGTGGCGGATGCGGAAGACGGCATGGAATATCCGATGCTGACGCTGGATGGTGATGAAGACCCATACTATCGCGGGCTGTTGGTGCACGAGATCGGTCACAATTGGTTTTACGGTCAGGTTGGGAACAACGAAACATACCGCGCTGCGCTGGACGAAGGTTTCACGCAGTATCTGACGGTTTACGGCCTGCGGAAAATTGATGGCGACACCGTGGTTTCGGAAGAGCCTGAAGGTTGGTATCGCAAGCGATTTGAGAAGGAACGATTGGCCATTGACGATGAGATCTACAACGGTTTCATGCGGAGCGCCATCACGTATCGCGACCCGCAACTGAATATTCATTCCGACCAATTTGAGAACAGTTATTCCCACGGATATGGCCACGTATACTACAAAACGGCCGCCATGCTTTACAACTTGGAATACGTGCTGGGCGACACGCTTTTCAACCGCGCCATGCAGTTCTATTTCGATGAGTGGAAATTCCGCCATCCGTATTTCGATGACTTCCGAAACTCGATTATCCGCTACTCGAAAGTGGATCTGAACTGGTTTTTTGATCAATGGATGGAAACAACCAAGCACATCGATTATGGTGTGAAACGCATCCGAAAAACCGAGGAAGGTGCTTACAGCATTCGCTTCAAGCGAAAGGGTGATATGCAAATGCCGATCGATTTCACGGTCATCGACAAGAATGACAGCGTCCATCAATTCCATATTCCGAACACGTGGTTTGTGAAGGAAACGGCCGCAACCGTGCTACCCAAATGGACAGGTTTCGGTGACCTAAATCTGACTTACGAAGCTGAGGTAATCGTGCCTGAAGGAATCAAACAGGTGATTATTGATCCGACCACGCGGCTGGCTGATGTGAATATGCTCGACAACACGAGCTACACGCCACTGAGCATTGAGTTCGACCATCAGGTTTACAACACTCCCGATTGGCGGAAGTACGAGCTATTTGCTCGGCCAGACATCTGGTACAACGGTTTTGATGGGATGAAATTCGGGCTGCACGTTCATGGCGGGCATTTCAACACCAACCATGTTTTCAACGCGTACGTTTGGGCCAACTCAGGTTTCCTTCAGTGGGATGTTCCAGATAATGTGGAGAACGACCAGTTCATGCCTGTGAACTTCCTATTCGATTATCGTACTTCACTGGCCAAATATTGGAAGAACAGTCAGGTGGAAGTTTCGGGTCGCGTGCTGGACGGGCTTTACAATGGGGAAGTCGGATTTCAGAAGAAAACGAAGTCAGAAAAGACCACGTTCCGTTTGTATTTCCGAGCGCTTTACAGACACGAAGACCGCGACATTGCTTACCTGCTGAACCGCAACACGTGGAATACTGGGATGATGAACAACTCGTTCAACCTCGACATCAAGCACATTTACCGTTATCAGTCTGGAAATGGCGAACTGAACATCGGGCTGAGAAGCAGTTCGTTGGGTAGCGATTACGATTACCACCAACTGAAACTGGAAGCTAAGAACACAACCAGATTGTGGCGATTGATTCTGAAAACCCGTGCGTTTGCACAACTCGGAACAGGAAGCAACTGGGCGCCTGAATCGCAATTGTATTTGGGCGGAGCCAACCCCGAGGAAATGATGTACAACAAGTACATGCGTAGTTCGGGTATTTTTCCGTCAGATTGGGCAACTTTCCGAGAAACCAGCAACCATTTGCAATATGGTGGCGGGCTGAACCTACGCGGCTATGTCGGGTATTTGGCACCTGAAGAAGTGGAAGACGGAATTGTGCTTGCCTATGCTGGAAACAGCGGAGCTTCCATCAATGCTGAGTTGGAATTTGATGAGATCTTCGGGCTTCGTCCGTGGTGGACACGCAACTGGCTGGATATTGACATGTACATTTTTGGTGACCTCGGTTTCATCAGTACCAATCAACCAGGCGAACAACTGGCATTTGCCAAACCGCGGGCAGATGCAGGCTTGGGTGCTTCACTCACCATCAAACAATGGGGATTTTTGGAAAAGGTGAAACCACTCACCATCCGATTTGATATGCCGCTCTTCTTGAACCGAACGCCAGCACTTGACCCTAATCCGTGGGCTTTCCGCTGGATGCTTGGAATCAGCAGGGCATTTTGATTTTTGAATGACGATTGACGACTTTAGATTTACACTGATCAACACAACTTATTATGAAAAGAACTTTTGCCCTCTCTCTCGTTTTCTCTTTTTTCATTTTCTCCGCCTTCGCGCAACGCACTTCGCCTGTTGGCAAGTGGAAAACCGTAGACGACAACTCTGGAAAAACCAAATCTGTTGTGGAAATCTATGAGAAAGGCGGAAAGCTTTTCGGAAAAGTATTGGAACTTTTCGACCCTGAAAAACCAGACCCAGTTTGTGAAGAATGCGCTTCTGATGACCCGCGACACATGAAACCCATTGTTGGTTTGGAGATCATACGCAACATGGAGCAGGACGGAAAGGAATGGGAAGATGGCGATATCCTAGACCCTGAGAACGGAAAAGTTTACCGTTGCAAACTGTGGGTTGAAGAAGGGAAACTGATGGTACGCGGCTACATCGCTTTTCTGTACCGAACGCAAACGTGGTTGCCTGCGGAATGAGTAAAACTCATAATTGCTAAAACACTTATAACCTGCCTGCATGAGAATACTTATGCTGCTAGAATGTGATTTCCCTCCTGATGTCCGGGTGGAGAATGAGGCCACCGCATTGATTGACCTTGGCCATCAAGTAAACGTTCTATGTTACAGCCGAAAAAAAGATTTCAGACACTACGAAAACATTAACGGAATTGGTGTTTATCGTTTTTTTCTTCCCAACCTGACTTACAAGCTCAGTGCACTTTCACTTACTATTCCAGCATATTTCAATTTTTGGAGAAATGAGATCAAAAATCATTTGGTAACTCAAGATTATGATGCAATTCATGTACACGACCTACCATTGACCAAAGTTGCAATTGAAATAAGCAAGAAGAATAACTTGAGATTGGTTGCTGATTTCCATGAGAATCGTCCAGAAATCATGAAGATGTACAAGCACGTAAATTCTGGACTTGGGAGATTCTTAATAAGCACCAAGCAATGGAAGGATTATCAGAAATGGTGCATTGGCCAATTGAAGCACCTTATTCTGGTGACCAATGAAGCCCAGAAATACTATGAGCAGCACTACGGAGCCAAGAAAGAAACGATCAAGGTGGTACCGAACTTTGTAAACACCGACATACTTTCAAACTTGAACACTGTTGTTGTTCCAGAACATTTGAAGAACAAATTTGTGGCTCTTTATATAGGTGATACCGGCAAACGAAGAGGTACGGAAACCATCTTACGTTGTGCTGAAAAACTGAAAGACCGAACAGATATTCATTTTGTAGTTATTGGAACAAGTAATGAGCAAGCAGAATTGGAGGCAGAATCAGCTCGGCTCAATCTGAAAAATCTGGAATTAACCGGTTTTATTCCGTTTGCAGACAGTTTACCATATTTTAAAGCTGCAAGAGTAGGGCTCTGTCCTCTGAAGAGAAACGTACATCATGATACTACTTACGCCAACAAGATATTCCAATACATGGCCGCTGGTCTGCCAATCGTAGTCAGTGATTGTCCTTCTCAGGCCAATGTGGTTGTTGCATCCAATTGCGGGCTGATCCATAAAAGTGAGGATTTTGAAGAGATGGCACGGCACATTCTTTTTCTGAGAAGCAATCATGCCGCGTATGAATCAATGTCGAATAATGCTCGAGAAGCTGCCCTAACCAAATACAACTTGAATGTGATGAAGAAAGCGCTTGAAGAAGCATATTCATCTCTTGATTAAGAATTCATCAGGTCATCTTTCAGTTATCCTCTTAAGAATGGAGAGCATTAATTGATTGACATCTTCGGACACACGGAATGCAAGAACCAAGGGAATGAAGACCAGCGAAACAATGGAGGACCTGAGTACGATATCAAACATCAAATTGTCTTGAACAGGTACCAATTGGTTGACCCCATAAGAAACCACACCAATGACTACAACCAGTACTGAACGTGTAGAAAACGGGTTCAATCCGGCTTTCGCATAAAGGATCGAAAACCTTAGAAGATTGGCCAAGGTCAATGATATGGCAGTTGCTATAGCCGCCCCTGTAATTCCATATGGTGGAATTAGAAGAAGATTGAAACCAACGGTTGCCACAAGTAGAAATATGCTGAGGTAAACGTCCATTCGGTACCATTTGGAAAGCGCCATTATACCCTGTGAAAGACCAAAGGCGGTTTCTACCAAACGACCGATACCAACCGCAAAAAGAACCCACTTGCCACCAGCATACTGCGCTGGAAGTATGGCAAAAATGTTGGTCTCATTAGCCCAGATACCAACAAACAGCAGCATACCGAACAGCAATTGATTGATGGACGTCTTTTCATAGATGCCTTGGATCTTTGCAAGATCGTTGTTCTTCCAAGCATCGGCAACTACTGGCATTACCACGTTTCCAAATGCATTCTTTGGTATTCTTAAGAGTGAGACAATGTAGAACGCCACCGCATAGAATGCTGTCTCATCCAATCCGATCATGGCACCTATCATCATCACATCCACATTCATAACGAATATGCTACTAACACCAGATAGCAGTGTATATGCTCCATAGTTGAGCAAGCTCCGTTTGAGCTTCGGGGTAAGAAACTCACGGTCTATCCTTACATGGAATCCGTTGATGCGCACCAGATAGCCGATCATGCCCAAAGTCAGAACACCATACTGTAATACGAAAAGATTCATGAACCAATCGAATTCGAACAGATTGAAATGATAAAGGGCAATCAATAAAGTGGTTAATGCCCTGACAAGTACTTCTCGAAAGAAAATATTGACCACGGTATGGTACATTGCCCGTGCATAAGCTGAAAAAAGTTGGAAAAGCACTTCAAATGCCAGGTACGGGAAAATCAGATAGTAGAAAACTCCCAGCAGATCTGATTTATCCTCATAATTTGCCAATATCAATGGTTTGAATACTGTTAGAACGGAGATGCCGATCAAGGTTCCTACCGAAGCAACTGATAATACCACCCCTAAAAAACCTCTGTGGTTCTTTGAACCATCTCGGAACTGTGGAAAAAACCGGATCACTGCATTTGACATTCCTATGAGTGACATCTGTGCAGCAATGCTGATTATTGCAATTAGAACACGTGTAAGTCCGAATTCTTCAGGAGCGAAGAACTTAGGGAAAAGCAGCACAACATTAACATACCCAAGTCCTACTCCCACGTAAGAAAGCAGCGAGGTCTGAATGCTCTGTTTACGGATCATTCCCATTATACAGATAACGCTTGAAGTGTTTTACAAACTTCTTCTGTCAACCCTCGTCTGGAAAACTTGGCAATCTGTATTTCATCTCTTTGAACACTGTTGGTGCCGAGAAAGAAGCCTCTTATTGCATCCTTTAAACCAGTAACATCTTCCCCCTCAATGATCATCCCAGCCTGAGTCAGTTCCAGCACTTTTCCAATGTCGCTTTCTATTGGACCAATGGCAAGAATAGGTCTTCCGGAAGCGAGATACTCGAAGAACTTACCGGGCAGAATGCCTGTGGCATTTTGGGTATTGTTTATGCTTACCAATAACACGTGACTACTACGCTGATAGCGTAACACTTCGTCATGCGGCACATAAGGAATCGCCTCCCAATTTTCCAATAATCCATTTTCCTCAATGGATGTTTTGACCTGATGGTCAACAATACCAACTGTTCTGAATTTGAACTTACTGGCAAACTCCTCGTTCTCAAGTTTGAGCTCTGCCAATGCCTTCCAAAATGCAGGTTGATTTCGCGATGGAGAGAACGTACCAATATGGCTTATCGTAAAGTTCTCATCCAATTCCACTGGTTCAGATGGAAAATCCTCTTCGTCAAAACCATTGGTAATGGTTTCCACGTGGGTTGCACCAAGCTTCTTCATTTCCTGGGTCATTGTGTAACCGATGGTAACAACCCTGTCAGCAGTGGTCAGCACCTCCTTTTCCAACTGATGATGCCTTTTATCCGACCGATCGGATAGCATCAGTTCTTGGTAGTAATCAATATTGGTCCAAGGATCACGGAAATCGGCCACCCATTTGATGCCCAATTCGCGTTTCAATGCCAAGGCAATAAGATGCATACTGTGAGGAGGCCCAGTGGAAACTACAACATCAACCGGATTCTCTTTGAGATATTGTTTCAGATGTGCTACCGAAGGCTTTATCCAGAACATGCGCGCATCTGGAATAAAGAAATTACCTCTGACCCAAACAGATATCTTGTGCAAAACCCCGGGTTCTTTCTTTTCTGAGACGAAACCCGCTCCTATTTTCTTGTCCTTTTGGCCAAGAAACTGCCTATACCAATTGTAAGGCTCCCAAATAGGTTGTTTTATTACCTCAATCCCGTTAGGAATGTCCTGTTCAAGAGATTCGTCAAGCGCTGGAAACTCAGGGTTTTCTGGGGTATAGACAACAGGTTGCCAACCGAACTCGGGCAGATACTTGACAAACTTCAACCACCGTTGTACTCCCGCACCTCCACTGGGCGGCCAGTAATAGGTGATGATGAGCACCCTTTTCAAACCTGTCAGTCTTTGGTTGCACGTGTATCCAGCACTACCCCTCCTATCACGAATAAAATGAGCAGTATTGAACCTGCCAACGAGACTTTCTCTCCAGTGTAGTAGATCTTCGGTTCGAATTTGAACTCCACGGTGTGTTTGCCAGAAGGAACGATCATACTCCTAAGCACATAATCTGCTCGCCAATGCGGCTTCAATTCACCATCCACGTATGCATTCCAGCCATTGGCAAAATAGATCTCCGAGAAAACGGCCAATTGGTCTGCTGACGATTCAGTCTCGTACTTCAGGTAGTTGGGTTTATACTCCAAAAAGTAAATCTGAGCGGTGCTGTCCTTAGCAGGTGTAAAACCACCTAAATCGCTCTCAAAGCGCTTATCTATGACAGCCACTTTCTCCGGATTGAACTCATCGGTTGTGAGAAAATGCAGTTCCTCATCTGCATTTTCCACCATTCTAACCTCATCTACAAACCATGCATTTCCCAACGCCAGTGGATTTCTCCGCACCATGGCATTACCATCGCCTCCTGGTGTGATGATATATTTGGCATTGAGCATGTTCCAAACAGCAAGATTACGCTGGCCAATACATGTGTCTATCAGTTCCTGATAACGCTTCAGTTTTGCACCATGATAGCCCCCAAGAGATTTGTGGAAATATGATGTCCTGGAATCGTTGAACGTATTGGCAGCCAAATTCAGCACACGGAAATTCGGATCGGGATCTGCCAATATCTGTTTGTCAGCCGGAGTTGGAGAGATCACGGTTTTTGCTTTGCTCTTACGAACAAAATCATCTTCGCTTAAGTAACGTTGATCCACCGACCACATGTCAGCAAGTACCAAAGCAGCAATAACCAAACCTGCAACATGCGGCTTCAACTTATTGGTAACGTTTGCGAAAAGCAGACCAGCGGCCAAAAGAATGAATACCAAAGACCTCATGGCATCAGATTTCACCAAAGATGCTCTATCCTCCTGCAACGCTTCAAGCAACCAATCATAGCGCGTGCCGATCAAGCTGGAATCCTGATCACTCATAAAATCGAGGAAAATGCTTGGAGCAACGGCAAAAATCAGACAGATGCCTCCAAGGACACCTGTGGCAATCATTAACGGTTTTTTCAGCTCTTCTTTCTTGTCTGATGACAAGAACTCCTTTAATCCAAGTACCGCCAAGATCGGGAGCACAAGTTGAGCAATTACCAAGGTCATGGAAACCGCTCTGAACTTATTGTAGCCTGGGAAGTAGTGAAAAAACAGGTCAGAGAATGCGGCAAAATTCTCTCCCCACGATAGCATGATGGACAAGATAAAAGCCACTAAAAGCCACCATTTATCAATTGACCTGACCACGAACATGGCCAAGAAGGCCAAGAAACAGATGATGGCACCCAGATAAACCGGACCCGAAGTAAACGGCTGTGCCCCCCAATACGAACTGGTCAATTGTTGCAACTGCTGTAGTGCCTTCGCTTCTTCCTGAGTCTTTGGCCTGTTTGAAACAAAAGCCTGATATGTTGCAGAATTCTCATCTTGCAAAAAGGAACTCATGCTACTTCCGCCCATGAAATTTGGAACAAGCAACGTGAAGGTTTCTCCCACTCCGTAACTCCAGCGCATGGCGTAATCTTTATCCAATCCAGAACTTTCCTGCTTCGCAGTCAGTTCAGATTTTCCTCGCATGGTTTCTTCACCATAGTCTGCGGTTGTCCAAAGAGCCCCGAAATTCGGCCCAACTGCAATAATTGCGGCTACAATCATCAGGCCTGTCGCTTTCAGAAAATGCGACATCTTATTCTGTTTCACTGCATCCACCAACTTCACCACACCCAGAACAAGAATCGTAAGCAGAAGATAGTAAGTGATCTGTAGGTGATTTGTTGCAATTTCCAGTGAAAGGAATAAGGCCAAAAGAGCAGAACCAAGCCAATATCTTCCTCTATATGTAAGCAGGATGGAACCAATAACAGGCGCCATGAACGCCATGGCATGCACCTTTGAGTTATGGCCTGCTTCAATGATAATGACCGTGTAAGAAGCTAATCCGAATGCAATAGAACCAGCCAAAGCATACCTCCAATCTATATTTAACATGACGAACATGAAGTAGATCCCGGCCATCATCAGGAATAGAAAATTTGCCGGCTGCGGTATTCCATGAGTAAGGAAGCCAAGTATCTTCTTAGCCCAATTGCTCGGATAAAGCGTGGATATCTGATAAGCAGGCATACCACCGAACATGGAATTTGTCCATAGTGGCTCTTCGCCAGTCGCTTCCCGAAAATCCTTGATCTCCTTGCTCATTCCGAGGAAATTGACAATATCTGACTGAACCAGCTCCTTGTTCTGGAGTAGTGGGTGCATGTAGCCCAACGCAATGGCCAAAAGGCCGATTACCACAAGAATATGCGGTAGAAACTTCTTGAATTTATCCATGTTGTGAGGTTAGATCGGTTGAGGTGGTCACAGGCTCACTCTTTGATCTCTTCGAACTCTACATACTCGCCTTCCGATTCGGAAACGCCACCTTTTTGTTTCTTTTCAGCACCTTTTTGAATGATGACATCGCCTTGCTGATCGGCATAGGTCTGTCTGCCATTCTGTGCTTCGTACGCTTGGCGCATGCGGTCTTCCATATTCTGCTGCGCCTTGTTTACCACTTTCTTGGCAACAATCGGGAACAGCAGCCTGAAAAGCACCTTCCACACGTAGTAGATCACTACGAGAAAAAGTATGGTTTTCAGTACGCCTGTCATGTGCCAGAGTTTGGTTATCGGCTAAGATACAGGTTGCGTTCAGAATAGACCTCTCGGAAGAACTCATCCTGAAGGTCATCAATGAACCGTATAGCTTCGCCTGTCGACTTCATTTCGGGCCCCAACTCCTTGTTTACATCGGGGAATTTCTCAAATGAGAAAACCGGGATCTTTATTGCGTAGCCTTCCTTGTGAGGATTGAATTTAAAGTCTTTTAACTTTTTCTCGCCCATCATCACCTTGGTGGCGTAGTTCACGTAAGGCTCTCTGTACGACTTCGCAATGAACGGAACTGTTCTTGAAGCCCGTGGGTTTGCCTCAATGATGTAAACCGTTTCATCTTTCACGGCAAACTGAATGTTTATCAATCCAACTGTGTTCAGCGCAAGTGCGATGGTCTTAGTATGCTCCTCAATCTGCTTCATCACGTTCTCGCTCAGATCGAAAGCTGGAAGAACCGCATAACTATCGCCAGAGTGGATTCCAGCTGGCTCGATATGCTCCATGATTCCAACGATGTAAACATCTTCGCCATCGCAAATCGCATCTGCTTCCGCTTCAATTGCACCTTCCAAGAAGTGATCGAGAAGAATTCTGTTACCAGGAATGTCTTTCAGGAGATTCACCACATGATTCTCCAACTCCTGCTCGTTGATCACGATCTTCATGCTTTGTCCGCCAAGCACGTAAGATGGACGAACGAGTAGCGGGAATCCCAATTCGCGACAAAGCTCTAACGCTTTATCAGCATCTTCAGCCACACCGAATTTCGGGTAAGGAATATTTTTCTCTGCAAGAAGGGTTGAGAATCGACCACGGTCTTCGGCAAGATCCAACGATTTGAAATCCGTTCCAATGATCTTGATGCCATGACGTTCAAGCTTCTCAGCCAATTTCAAAGCGGTTTGTCCACCAAGCTGAACGATAACGCCTTCTGGTTTTTCATGAAGGATGATGTCGTAGATGTGCTCCCAGAAAACAGGTTCGAAGTAGAGTTTATCCGCAACATCAAAGTCCGTTGAAACGGTCTCCGGATTACAGTTGATCATGATGGTTTCATAACCGCATTCTTTTGCGGCCAAAACGCCATGCACACAGCAGTAATCGAACTCAATTCCTTGTCCAATCCGGTTCGGGCCAGAACCAAGAACCACAATCTTTTTCTTGTCGGTTACAACGCTTTCGTTCTTGTCTTCGAAAGTGGAATAATAGTATGGCGTTTGCGCTGGAAACTCTGCCGCGCATGTATCAACCAACTTGTAAACACGCTGAATGTTGAACTCTTGACGCTTCTTGAAAACCTCGCTTTCCCAGCAGTTCAGCAAGTGAGCAATCTGACGATCGGCATAACCTTTTTGCTTTGCTTCGTACAAAAGTCCTTTTGGAAGAGAGTCTAACGTGTGACTCTCAATCTCATTTTCGAGCTCAATCAACTCATGGATCTGCTCCAGGAACCACGGGTCAATGCGCGTAATCTTCTGAATCGTCTTGGTAGGAATCCCCAACTTGAAGGCATCATAGATATGGAACAAACGGTTCCAACTCGCATGCTTCAGACTGTGAAGAATCTCATCCTGATTGCGAAGTTCTTTGCCATCAGCACCCAATCCATTTCGCTTGATTTCCAGCGATTGACACGCTTTCTGCAACGCTTCTTGGAAGGTGCGGCCGATTCCCATCACCTCGCCCACAGATTTCATCTGCAGCCCGAGCTCTCGGTTCGAACCTTTGAACTTGTCGAAGTTCCAGCGTGGAATCTTAACGATCACATAATCCAAAGTCGGTTCAAAGAATGCTGAAGTGGTCTTAGTAATCTGGTTTTCCAACTCATCCAAGTTGTAACCAATAGCCAGTTTCGAAGCAATCTTCGCAATCGGATAACCCGTTGCCTTCGATGCCAAAGCCGAAGAACGACTCACACGCGGATTGATTTCAATCGCAATTATGTCTTCGTTCTCATCATCACTCACCGCAAACTGAACGTTACATCCACCTGCGAAATTTCCAATGGAACGCATCATGTGAATGGCCATATCACGCATGCGCTGATACGTCTTATCACTCAACGTCATCGCTGGCGCAACCGTGATGGAATCTCCCGTGTGAATTCCCATCGGATCGAAGTTCTCGATAGAACAGATGATGGTCACGTTATCGTTGTTGTCGCGCAGCAACTCCAACTCGAATTCCTTCCAGCCTAGTACGGCCTTATCAATCATCACCTCATGAATAGGTGATAAGTGCAAACCGCGAGTTAGTTGTTTGTCGAAATCCTCCTGATTGTAAACGATTGCCGCTCCTGCTCCACCAAGTGTGTACGAGGCTCGTATACAAACGGGGAATCCATATTCCTGTGCGGCTTCCTTTCCTTCAAGAAAAGATTTGGCGGTAGTTTGCGGTGCCATCGGAACACCGATCTCCTCCATCTTTTTACGGAATTTCTCACGGTCTTCGGTCAGCTCAATTGCATCCACATCAACCCCGATCATTCGCACGTTGTACTTGTCCCAAATGCCCATTTCCTTGCATTTCATTGCAAGGTTCAGCCCCGTTTGGCCTCCCATTGTAGGGAGTACACAATCGATATCAGGATGCGCTTCCAAAATCTCGCGAATGCTTTTCGGCTCCAATGGCTTCAGATACACATTATCGGCCGTCACGGGGTCGGTCATAATGGTAGCTGGATTGGAATTGATCAAGGTTACTTGAATCCCTTCGTCACGCAATGATCGCGAAGCTTGCGACCCTGAATAATCGAACTCACATGCCTGTCCAATGACAATGGGACCGGAACCTATGATCAAAACGTGCTTTATGGAAGTGTCTTTTGGCATATTCTGTTGAGTTTAGCGACTGCGCAAATTCCCGCAAAGTTAGTACCCGTGCTCTTTTAACTTTGCCGAAAACATCGTCAGTTTTACACAATTTTTCACCGACCAGAAGATTGAGAAAAACACTTCGCACCGGACCTGTTGAATGGAGCTGTCTCGATAACGAGGAAGGCGATGAGGTTTGGCTCACGTTCCATGGTTATGGACAGGAAGCTGAAGTGATGCAGCATTTCATGAAGACTTTCCGTCCGAATGCACGGGTATTGAGTTTTGACCTGCCATTGCATGGCAAAACCGTGAGTGATAAGCAACGGCCTCTTAGTGTAAAAGACCTGATTGAACTACAGGAAAAAGTATTGCAAGAAACTGGCGCGAAGAAATGTTCGGTGCTTGGTTTCAGTTTGGGCGGAAAGCTGGTCCTGAAAATGGTTGAATTGGTTCCTACCAAGTTGGAAAGCATTGTGCTGATTGCGCCAGACGGGCTGAAAACCAATCCGTTGTATTGGTTTGTGACACATACGCTGATCGGAAAGTGGCTTTTTCAGTTAATGATTCTCTTTCCACAACCGTTGTTGGGAATAAGCAAACTGCTGGCAATAACGCAATTGATGAATCCGAAGATCCATGATTTTGTTTCGTCTCAGATGAGTACGAAAGCCAAACGTCAGAAAGTGCTGGACAGCTGGATGATGTTCAGAGACATCACGCCTTCACTCAACCTATTGAGAACGATAATATCAGACCATGAACTCAGGCCTTATCTTGTTTTCGGAACCAAAGACAGGGTCATACATCCGAAACTTGCAAAGAAACTCTCTAGAAATAACTGTAGAACAGCTGACGTCATTATGCTTGACGCTGGGCACAATTTGACCACCAAGGAGATTGCGCTACAGATCCGAGACCGGATGCAATAAAAAAGCCCATCAGTCGAAACTGATAGGCTTTTAAGTCTAACCTTAATGAGAATCCTTACTTCTTAGCGCCTCTCTCGTCAGAAACGCTCAATTTCTTACGACCCTTTGCCCTTCTTGAAGCCAAAACGTTTCGGCCATTGGCAGTTGCCATACGGCTTCGGAAACCGTGCTTGTTGCTTCTTTTTCTTCTAGATGGCTGAAATGTTCTTTTCATGACTCCTCGTTATTTGGGCGTGCAAAGATAGGTATCGTTTCTTTTTGTGCAAACATATCTGCGGCAAAATAGTTTCATTCAAATACCTTTGCACCGCGAATATGGCCAGAAGAGACAGATTAGAGCAGGAAGACTTACCGAAATCCAAGGTTTCGGGCGAAAGTTTGAAGCGGATTTCACGGCTTTTCGGCTATTTCAAACCACACCGTTTCAAGTATTATCTGGGGCTTTTCTTCCTGTTTTTGACAGGGTTGACCGCGCTTATCTTCCCGAAATTGATCGGAGATATGGTAGATACGGCCGAGGAAGCGATGCTGGAAGACATTGACCGCATTGCACTTTTCCTATTGGTGGTGTTTGTGTTGCAGGCGGTGTTCTCGTTCTTCCGCATTTACCTTTTTGTGAACGTGACCGAACATGTGTTGGCCGACCTTCGGAGAGACACTTATAATAAGTTGATTCGACTGCCGATGTCGTTCTTCAATAAGAGCCGCGTTGGTGATCTGAACAGCCGAATTGCCACCGACATTAATATGTTGTCGGATACGTTTACTACGGTTGTGGCGGAATTCCTTCGTCAGTCAATGCTGATTGTGGGTGGTATTGCATTCTTGGCATACACCTCTGGCGAATTGACCTTAGTGATGCTTGGAATTGTTCCGATTGTGGCGGTTTTTGCGGTGGTTTTCGGAAGAATGATTCGCAGAATTTCGAAGGAAACGCAGGATAGAATTGCCGAATCGAACACAATTGTTGAAGAAACACTTGCAGGAATTGCGAACGTAAAATCGTTTGCCAACGAAGTTTTTGAAAGTCTGCGATATAAAAAGAGCACCGAAGCGATTATTGAAAAGGCATTGCAGGGCGCAAGAGCTCGAGGCTTCTTCGCTTCGTTCATTATTTTCTGTCTGTTCGGGTCTATTGTAGGTGTGATCTGGTACGGAGCTCGATTGGTGAATCAGGATGAAATGTCATTCGGGAATCTGATTCAGTTTGTTTTGTACTCGGTTTTCGTTGGAGCTTCAATTGGTGGTATTGCTGAGATGTATGCGCAGATTCAGAAAGCAATCGGTGCAGCTGAGCGCATTCTTCAGATCATGGATGAAGAGCCAGAACCGTATGAGATTGGAAAAGCATCAGAAAGGATTACGGCTATTTCTGGAGCGTTGAAGTTTGATGATGTGTATTTCCGATACCCAACTCGACCTGATATTTCTGTGTTGAATGGTGTAAGTTTTGAAGCGAATCAGGGAGAAACAGTTGCGTTGGTTGGGCCGTCTGGTTCTGGAAAATCGACCATTGCTTCTCTGGTGTTGCGATTCTATGACCCAGATTCCGGAAAAGTGACCATTGATGGCATCGATTCGAAAGAAATGGGATTGGAATTCCTACGGAATCAAATGGCGATTGTACCTCAGGATGTGATTCTATTTGGCGGAACCATCCGTGAGAACATCGAATACGGAAAGCCAGGCGCAAGTCTAGAAGAAATTGAGGAAGCTGCTAAAAAGGCCAACGCGCACATCTTCATCGATAGTTTTCCTGAGAAATACGATACGATTGTTGGCGAACGTGGCATTCAATTGTCTGGTGGTCAAAGACAACGGATTGCCATTGCGCGAGCTGTTTTGAAAGACCCGCGAATATTGATCTTGGATGAAGCCACCAGCTCGCTTGATTCTGAATCTGAACGGTTGGTTCAGGAAGCTTTGGACAAATTGATGGTGGGCAGAACTTCGTTGGTTATTGCGCACCGACTTTCGACCATTCGCAAAGCAGATCGGATCTTGGTTCTTGACAAAGGCGAGATCTCCGAAAACGGCAAGCACGAAGAGTTGCTTGCTAAAGAAAACGGTCTGTACAAAGGACTGCTGGAACTGCAGATGCAAGCATAACCTGTGGCGGGCAAGCAACCGATCAACCAACTCTATATTCTCCGGTTTCTGGGAGCCATAGTTGTTGTTGCGCATCATTACGGCAGACATCTTTTCGTAGGTAACGGCATGTTGTTTGAACTCATCAACAATGCCGGATTCATTCTCAGCTTCTTTTTTGCGCTTTCCGGCTACGTGATAGGCTACAACTATTTTGAGCCCCAGCGATTTTCGCGCAATCGGTTTCTGGTGAGACGCATGGCGCGATTGGTGCCACTTTACCTCCTCGCATTTGTGGCAACACTTGTTTCGGGTATGATCTTGGAAAACGCTTATCCGCGCGGATTGAGCATTATTGTACAGGCACTTTGCATGCACGCTTGGTTTCCATCCATGGTTTTAGAGATCAATTATCCTTCTTGGTCTGTATCCGTAGAGTTCTTCTTCTACTTTCTATTTCCAATACTTGTTGTTTTACTTCGGAAACGTTCGTTTACATGGTTTATGGGTTTTGGCCTATTGCTGTGGTTAGCCAGTTCGATCCAGCATCTGCTCTTTGAAAAGTTTATCTACGACCCGAATGCACAATGGACAAGCGAACTGATACTTTATTTCCCTTTATGGCACATCAATTCATTTGTTGCAGGCATGGCGGGTGCCGAGATATTCAAGCGAATCCGAACCTCTGAAATCCCGAGGTTCATTCCTCCACTAATAGGCATTTTGGCAGCAGGTAGCATTGTTTGGATCACAGGAACCGACAACATCATTCGACCGCACATTCACAACGGCTTACTGTCTCCATTAATTATCATCATGTTGGTGGCTTTCTCGTTAGACCGGTCTGTGCTAGGCAAGTTGATGGCTTCTAAGCCGATGGTGTTTCTAGGCAATCTGACCTTTGCCATTTACATCTTGCAACACGCAGTTTATCTCTGGACGGTAAAGTTGCTTGGCGTTGAGGCGTTCAACCGCACAGATTTTACCATCTACATGTTTGCGCTTTTGGTGGTTTCTACAGCGATTTACAAACTGTACGAAGCGCCAGTGAGAGATTGTATTGTCCAAAAAGGAGACCGAAGACTCAAAAATTCCTGACCCAGACCACTTTCTTGGTCTCGAAGAATTCTTCCTCAAACAGATCACTGATGTCGTAAAGATTGGCCTTTACGCGTGCTGCGATGATCTCTTCTGTGAGGTCGCCTCCTTTAAGGCAGAAAAGACCTCTTACCTCTCGTTTACTCTTAGAATCAAGCTTTCCTACCAACCAATGTTTAAGCTGTGCCAAAGGTGCAACTGCTCTGGTAACAATCACATCATACTTCTCTCTTCCCTGTTCCATTCTGGCCTGCTTTGCCGTTAAATTGGGCAGGCCAAGCGATTCTGCAACACCATTCACCACCTTTATCTTCTTGCCAATGCTATCAACTAAATGAAACTGACATTTGGGAAAGAGAATAGCCAACGGAACCCCAGGAAATCCGCCTCCTGTTCCCACATCCAATATCGATGTGCCATCCTCAAAATCGGCTACCGCAGCAATGGCCAGCGAATGCAACACGTGCCGTTCGTAAAACAGATGAAACTCCTTTCTGGATACGACATTGATCTTGGCATTCCAATCTTCGTAAAGAGAATACAACGCCTGAAACTGTTGTTTCTGCGTATCGGTAAGGTCAGTAAAATACTTGAGGATGATCTCCCAAGAAACAGGAGCAGAATCCATCTTATCAGATCTTTTCCTTGCTGTTCTTAAGGATGTTGTATAGGAATTCCCTTGCGCGGAAAAGTTGCGCTTTTACCGTTCCTAGCGGAAGATCCAACTCCTGCGCAATTTCTTCATACGAGTATTCCTTGAAGTAGCGAAGCTCAACCAGAGTGCGATAACGTGGCTTTAACTTCTCCACTACCCCATGCATCAAAAGTTTCTTCTGCTGCTTGATGTAAGCTTCCTCTGGATCCAATGTTCCTGAAGGAACATCCATGGTCATTTCTCCACCATCGTTTCCCTCTAACGGCTTGTCCAAAGACAGAAGATTCTTCTTCTTCTTTCGAATGAAATCGATGCAGTTGTTGGAAGCGATCTTGAACAACCAAGTGCTAAACGCGTAATTGGGCGTGTATTGATGCAGCTTATTGAAAGCCTTTCCGAAAGCCTCAATGGTCAAGTCATCCGCATCGTCTCGGTTATTCACCATTTTGAGCAACATGAAATAGATGCTATCGCGATAGCGGTCCATGAGCTGAGCATAGGCTTTCTGATCGCCATCTATTGCCGCCTTCACCAAACGGTAATCCAACTGCGCTTTTTCCGAAAGATCGGGACTGATTTCTACCTCCATCGAATGGGTGATTTTATGCGGTTTGAGATCGCTACGGCTGTATTGAAGAATGGTGTGAACAAATCGCCTAATAGCGAAAATAAGAAAAGATCAAGCTCATCCAAGATTCGCACCACTGCTCGGATGATCGACAAATGAACAACCCATTTCAAGAGAATTCCACAAAGCGCCAACCAATACAGTGTTTTTATCGACAGAACCACAAAAAAGGACAGATAAAACAGAAGATGGGCAAGCGTGAAAATCCCCAAAAAAAATTTCGAGCCTGTTTTGTAGAAGCTTCCCGTTGAGAGGTGTCTTCTCTTCTGAAGCCACCATTCAGCCCACGTTTCCCGTGGTTCAGAAACTGTATGCGAACCTTGCCTAACCTCAATGGCGGTATTCTTTCCTGTTGCGACTTCATTCACCATAAGGTCATCATCCCCCGATGCAACATGTCGGTGCTTGATGAATCCCTTTGTTTTAAAGAAAAGCTCCTTTCTGTAGGCAAGGTTTCTTCCTACACCCATGTACGGAACGCTGGCCAATGCATAAGACATGTACTGCATTGCAATATGCACCGACTCGTAGCGATAAAGCATGTTAAGTAAACCATTCCGCTTCTCGAAACCACCATAACCCAACACCAGGTCTTTTTCTTCTTGTAGGCCACTGCTCATTAACCGGAGCCATTGCTTTGATTTGGGTCTACAATCCGCATCCGTAAACACCAGCCTGTCGTATTTCGCGCCTTTGATGCCGATGGAAATGGCAAATTTCTTTCCACGCATGTTCACATTGTCTCGCGTTAGCTCAATAACCCTAAGGTGCGCGTATTTCTTCTGCCAAGCCTGAAGCAGAAGGTCGGTCTCATCTACGGAATGGTCGTTCACCACTATCACCTCAAATTCGGGATGATCCTGTTCCAAGATGGATTGAAGATTCTTCTTGAGATTGTCCTCTTCATTCCAGGCGCAAATGATAACTGAAACCGGTTCAACCTGACCAACAGTTTCCTGTGGCTTGTACAACGCCAAACGGGCAAAAAAGAACAAATAATAGAACAACTGAACGACCAACGAACCGACAAAAACCGCAGCAACTACAAGCTGCCAAGTTGGTAGGTTTTGAAGATTGAAGGTTTCCATGTGTCTTGTTCGGCAAAGCTAACCATAGGCTGTAGGGCATTTAAGTACATTTGGGCGATCTTTTCAACATGGGATTGCAATTCAAACTGACGCACATAGACCCCGATTCAAAAGCGCGGAGAGGGCAGATCAAAACCGACCACGGAACGATTGAAACCCCCATCTTCATGCCTGTTGGTACGCTTGGAACCGTAAAGGGTGTGCATCAACATGAATTGACGGATGACATCAAGGCGGAGATCATACTGGGCAACACGTATCATCTATACCTGCGACCCGGAACTGAGATTCTGGAAGAAGCTGGCGGCCTACACAAATTCATGAATTGGAAGAGGCCGATCCTTACTGATAGCGGTGGTTATCAGGTCTATTCCTTAGCACACAAACGAAAGATCACCGAAGAGGGTGTCACATTTGCATCGCACATTGATGGTTCGAGGCATTTTTTCAGCCCAGAATCTGCCATGGACATTCAGCGTAGCATTGGAGCTGACATCATTATGGCGTTTGATGAGTGTACACCATATCCTTGTGAGTACAAATACGCCAAAGAATCGATGCACATGACACATCGCTGGCTGAAGCGATGTACGGAGCATGTTGATTCAACCCAACCGATGTACGGTCATCATCAGTCGCTGTTTCCCATTGTGCAAGGTTCCACGTACAAAGACCTTCGGATTGAGAGTGCCGAGACAATCGCATCATTCAAACGCGAAGGAAATGCCATTGGCGGTCTGAGCGTTGGCGAACCAGATGAGGAAATGTATGCCATGACGGATGTTGTTTGCAGTATTCTTCCTAAAGACAAACCGCGTTATTTGATGGGCGTTGGAACTCCCGCCAATCTACTGGAAAACATTGCGCTGGGCGTGGATATGTTCGATTGCGTGCTTCCTACCCGTAACGCCCGCCACGGACTGATCTACACTTGGAACGGCATCATCAACATCAAGAACCAGAAATGGGAGCGCGATTTTTCTCCGCTGGATGATAACGGAACAAGCTACGTTGATACAGCTTATAGCAAAGCCTACGTGCGGCACCTGTTCGCAACCAAAGAGCTGCTTGGCCCACAAATAACCAGCATACACAATTTGGCGTTCCATTTAGAGTTGATGCGACAGGCGCGACTTCATATTGAAGCTGGTGATTTCCGAATTTGGAAAGACCGGACCGTACCAAAACTCTTAACCCGACTGTAGTTCAGGTGCTCAAGATCTTAGATAGATACATTCTTCGGCAGTTCCTCGGTACGTTCTTTTTCACAATCGGGCTTATCATCTGTATTACAATAGTCTTCGACCTATCTGAGAAGATTGACAACTTCATTGAGCACGATCTCTCCACGTGGATCATTATCTCTGAGTATTACATCTACTTCATTCCCTACTTCGCCAACCTGTTCAGCCCGCTGTTCATCTTTGTAGCTGTCATTCTATTCACTTCCAGAATGGCATACAGGTCAGAGATTGTTGCCATACTAAGCGGTGGTGTAAGTTTCTACCGAATGATGGTGCCTTACCTATTGGGATCAACCATTCTGGCTGTTTCAAGCCTGTTGTTGAATCATTTCGTAATCCCTAAAGCGAATGAAGGGCGTATTGCCTTTGAGAACACCTACATCAATAACCCGTGGAAATTCTACGGTCGGAATCAGCATTACCAAGTAGAGCCTGGTACATTCATCTTCTTCGATTCTTACAGTGCCGAAAGAATGACCGGGTACAAGTTCTCACTTGAGAAATTCATTGATGGAGAACTCGTTTATAAACTCATCTCCGACCATATTGTATACGACACCGCAATACAAAAATGGAGCGTCAAGAAATATTACGAGCGGGTATTTGATGGGGAACATGAGACTGTGAAGGAATACGACCAGTTAGACACTGTTTTTCCTTTCCATCCAAAGGATTTCGGACAGCAACTTAAGATTGTTGAGGCCATGGACTATTGGCAACTGAATGAGTTCATTGAAACAGAGGAAATGCGTGGATCCGATTATGTTGACTATTTCAAAGTGGAGAAAGAAAAGCGCACCGCGATGCCTTTTGCGGCATTCATTCTGACCATTATCGGAGTTAGTTTGGCAAGCCGAAAAGTGCGTGGCGGTATTGGCATGCACATTGGACTTGGCCTTTTGCTCAGCTTCTCCTACATCCTATTCATGCAAGTGTCGCAGACGTTTGCAATTGAAGGCAGCATGTCGGTTGGCTTGGCAGTTTGGATTCCCAACATCCTTTACTTGATCTTAGGAAGTTTTATGCTGTACAAGGCTCCGAAGTAATCTTAGTTTTATTGGGCACCCAACATGTTCAGCTCGTTCCAAAAACCTGGGTAGCTTTTTGCAACAACCTCTGGGTTTTCAATTTCAATTGGGATAACGGTTGAAAGCACCGAAGCACTCATGGCCATGCGGTGGTCATTATAGGTTTTGATAGTGGTCTCTTTTACTGAAACTGAACCAGAGACTGTCATTGCGTTTCCTTCCACCAAAACCGAAACACCCAACTTTTCCAATTCATTTTTGAGTGCCGCTACACGGTCGGTTTCCTTTAAACGAAGGTTATCCAAACCGGTAAGTTTAAGCGGTTTCTCTAAAGCCGCTGCTAGAAATGCGAACGTCTGCGCCAAATCTGGATGGTTGGTAAAATCGAGTTCTATTGGGAAATTGATTTCTGCTGACGATGCAATCTCAACCCCGTTTTCCTTTTGTATAGAAGCAACACCAATGAGGTTGAACCATTCGGCCAAAATGGAATCGCCTTGTTGAGAATTGAGGTTCAAACCTTTGAGCAATAATTTGGAATTTGGTACGGCCGCAGCCAAAGCGTAGAAATAGGAAGCCGAAGTCCAATCTGCTTCAATATTCAATCCTTGAACCCGATATTCCGAATGCGGAATCGTGATCGAGTTTCCATCAAACTCCACTTCTACCCCACTCTTGCGCATGCAATCAGCGGTCAATGCGATGTATGGTTTGGAAAGCACTTTTCCTCTCAAGCGAATTTGAAGCCCGTTTTCCATCATCGGGCCGATCATCATCAAAGCAGAAACGAACTGGCTGCTGATGG
This sequence comes from Flavobacteriales bacterium, assembly GCA_020635535.1. Lineage (GTDB taxonomy): Bacteria > Bacteroidota > Bacteroidia > UBA10329 > UBA10329 > UBA10329. Next base: position 22,718 of record JACJZP010000019.1, read on the forward strand.
AAGCTGGAATTTCCACTTCACCGCCTTTCAATTTTTTGCCTGAAATATTTAGTGGTGGAAATCCTTCATTCTTCAAGTATTCGATCTCAGCTCCCAATTTTCGCAAAGCGTCAACCAACGCGGCAATTGGTCGCTGTTTCATTCGTTCGGCCCCCGTCAGAATAATCGTTTTTCCTTCTTGAACGGCATAAAAAGCTGTAAGAAATCGCATGGCGGTTCCGGCCAATCCAATGTTGATTTCGGGTGAACTGGAAGTCAAGGCTTCTTGGAGGAATCGGACGTCTTCTGGGATTTCGACCTCCCCCAACCCCTCCTTTTTAGGAGGGGATTTTTCGGCAAGAGCTGAAATAATCAAATAGCGGTTGGCAATACTCTTTGAGATCGGCAGGTCAATTTCCGCCATTAACGGGCCAGACGGAAGTTGCAACTTCATTTTGACATGTAGAAATCGAACGCTTCATCAAGCAAATGCTCAGTTACTGCTTGGTCGGTCACTGCATGGCCAATGCTTTTCAGTAGCACAAATCGAACTGAACCATTGCGGTTCTTCTTATCAAACAGCATCAGTTTTTTGATGGAATTCCAATCGGAACCTGTCAATTCTAATCGAGAAAATATCGAGTCAATGACCTCAACAATACTTGAAAGTTCCTCCTTTGCCAAACCCGCAATCTTATTGGAAAGAAACGACTCCAGAATCATACCTGCGGCTATCGCTTCGCCATGCAGAACAGCCCGTTCAGTATCTAGAAGATGACTTTCTATTGCGTGACCAACGGTGTGCCCGAAGTTGAGCTTCTTCCGTTCTCCAGACTCAAATTCATCGCAGTTAACCACCTCCATTTTAACCAAAATGGAACGAGAAATCAGTTCATCCTGACTGCCGTCAATCAATGTCAGCAAATCAACGTCAGAGATAAATGCATGCTTTAAAACTTCAGCCAAGCCATTTCTGTATTGGTTGGCAGGAAGCGTTTTCAGGAAGTTGGAATCAACGATTACGGCTTCTGGTCGGGAGAACAATCCAACCATATTCTTTAGTCCTCCGAAATCAACTCCGGTTTTACCCCCAATAGCAGCATCAACCATTCCCAGCAAACTTGTTGGAATCTGCACAAAACGGATTCCACGCATGTAAGTGGAAGCCACAAACCCACCAAGGTCAGTTACAACTCCACCACCCAGATTGAGCAGAATGGTATTTCTATCCGCGCCATGTTCGGTGAGCTGATACCAGACCATTTCGCAGGTTTTCAGATTCTTATGCTGTTCTCCTGCTGGTATTTCAATAACAGGAAAACGCTCTGCCCTCGGACAAGCCTTGTGTAAAAACTCAAGACATTGCCTCGTATTGGAATCGCACAGAACAACCGCTTTCTGATCTTGTGGAAGTTCGTTCAAATAACTCCAGCCCTTTTCTTTGAAAAACACCTGAGTCATGCGTCCTCAGCTTTTCTGGCATTCATGACATCCGTCTGTTGCTGAATGCTTTCCTCGTGAATCGCTTCGAGGAATTTATGTAGAAAGCGCATTGAAAGCTGCTTTCCCTTAACGTACGCTTCGCGATCGTGAAGAATCTCATTCCACCGCTGATGCTGCAAAATGGTGATGTTATGGTCTTTCTTATACTCACCGATCTTTCGCGAAACCTCCAAACGTTCAATTAAAAGATCGAGTATGTCGCGGTCAAACCCATCGATGGTTGCTCTTAGTTCTTCCAACTTGGCCTTCACTTCAAGGTCCAGCGAATTCGGATTTCGCCAAACGAGTTCGGAAAGGATTGCTGCCAATTCCTTAGGGGTGACCTGTTGTTCAGCATCACTCCAAGCTTGGGATGGGTCGCGGTGCGTTTCCAACATCAGGCCGTCCATATTCAAATCGATTGCCTTTTGTGCAACCTCTCCTAGTAAATCACGACTACCGCAGATATGACTTGGGTCGCAAATGATCGGCACATCGGGCATTCTGCGCTTCAACTCGATCGGAATATTCCAATTGGGACTGTTCCTGAAAGGCGATTTCTGAAAAGTGGAAAATCCACGGTGAATGGCACCCAACTTGGTCAGCCCAACGCTTTGAAAACGCTCAATGGCACCGATCCACAGTTCCACATCTGGGTTCACGGGGTTTTTCACCAGCACAGGAACATCCGTTCCTTTCAGCGCATCGGCAATTTCTTGCACCATGAATGGATTGACGGTTGTCCGCGCCCCGATCCAGAGCACATCAACACCACCTTTCAACGCCAATTCAACATGCGCTGCACTTGCCACTTCAACCGTCACAGGTTTACCAATGAGATTGCCAGCTTCCTTCAGCCAAGCAATTGCTTCTTCACCAATTCCTTCAAATTTTCCTGGACGCGTACGCGGTTTCCAAACGCCCGCTCGGAGCAGATCGACATTCAAATCTTTGAGACCCTTGGCTGTTTCCAACACTTGTTCACGCGTTTCCGCGCTGCAAGGTCCGGCAATTACAAACGGTCGGTCATGTCGTCTAAATTCCATCAACCGTTCTGCTGGGTTCTGTTTCTAAGATAGTGGTCGGCCAGAACGATGGCTGCCATTGCTTCCACAATTGGCACTGCGCGTGGAACAACACACGAATCATGGCGACCCTTTCCTTTTACTCCAACAACATTGCCGTCTTTATTAACGCTCAGCTGCGGTAACATAAGTGTAGCTACCGGTTTAAAGGCAACATTGAATGTAATATCCATTCCATTGGAGATACCACCCTGAATTCCTCCGCTGTTGTTGGTAATGGTCTGCATCTTACCCTTTACACGTATGAACTCGTCATTGTGCTCCGAGCCGAGCAATTTGGTTCCACTAAAACCAGAACCTATCTCAAAACCTTTCACGGCATTGATGCTGAGCATGGCTTTTCCGAGGTCGGCATGAAGCTTATCAAAGACCGGTTCTCCCAAACCCGCAGGAACATTACGTATCACACAACTGACAATGCCTCCCACCGTATTTCCTGCCCTGCGTTGTGCTTCAATGATCTCTTCCATTGCTTTGGCCGCTTTGGGATCAGGACACCGGACCACGCTTCTCTCTACATCAGCTAAAGAAACCGTCTTATCATTAACTGTAGAGAGGACGATGGCAACCGAAGAAACGTACGCAACAATCTCAATTCCAGCCTGCTGAAGCAGCATTTTAGCAAAGGCTCCAGCCACGACACGCGCAGCAGTTTCGCGAGCCGATGCGCGCCCACCACCTCGATGATCGCGATGACCATACTTTGCCTGATACGTGAAATCGGCATGGCTGGGGCGGAACGTTTCCTTGAGATGATCATAATCCTTCGAACGAGCATCCGCATTAGGTATTGTAACCGCTATCGGAGTACCGAGCGATTTGCCCTCAAACACTCCTGAAAGAATCTGAAACTCTTCTGATTCCTTTCGTTGGGTTGTCAGTTTAGATTGGCCTGGTCGTCTGCGTTGAAGATCTTGATGGATAAGTTCTTCATTGACCTCAATTCCAGCTGGGAAACCATCAATCACTACTCCAATAGCAGCACCATGGCTCTCACCAAATGTCGTTATCCTGAAAAGCTGACCGAACGAGTTTCCTGCCATCGCAACGCAAAGGTACTAACCACAAAGCGGCATCCTTACATTTGCTTGCAACACAAACAAATCTGAGATGTTCCGATTTCTGACCGTTCTATTATTCTTCTCAACGCTGAAAGCCTTCTCTCAGCATCTACCGCCTGGTTATGGATGCAGAATGCACAAGCATGGTTCAACAGTGGGAGCTACTTTTTCTGCGAGTTTCGAAGACAGCCTGCATGTTCAGCATTATGACATAAACGTAGACAGTCTGAATTTCCAGCAACAGAAGCTTTGGGCGTCAACCAAACTCACCTTTAAATCTATGGTAGACGGACTTTCTACCATAAAGCTTTCGCTGGATGGCTTTACGGTTGATTCCGTCTTATCGGCCACGGGGAGTCAACTGAATTTCAACTACAATAATCTGAATTTGGATATTGATCTTACATCTGCTTTGAACGAAGGTGCAACCGATACGGTTGAGGTCTTCTACCGAGGCACGCCAGCACAGGATGATTCTTGGGGTGGATTCTATTGGAGCGGACTGAGTTTTGCCTTCAATATGGGCGTAGGATTTGATGAAGACCCGCACGTTTTCGGTAGGGCGTGGTTTCCGTGTCTGGATGTTTTTACCGACCGCTCGACCTACGATTTTCATATCAAAGTAACAGACAACTATCAGGCATTCTGCAACGGTGAATTGACCTCAATTGAGAACCATGGCAATGGAATGAAGACCTACCATTGGTCATTGGAGCAGCCAATTCCAACCTATTTGGCTTCAATGGCAGTTGCCGAGTATGAATTTGTTGAAGAAACCCACGGAGGGATTCCTGTTACCTGGGCTGCCGTGGCGCTTGATACTGCTTCGGTGACAGGTACGTTTCAGCACATGTCTCAGGCGGTTGATGTGTTCACTTCATCGTATGGACCATATCAATGGAACAAGATCGGTTATGCGCTGGTGCCTTTCAATGCGGGGGCAATGGAACATGCGTCAAGCATTCATATAGGTCGGCCATTTGTAGACGGAACATTGGCTTACGAATCGCTGTGGGTACATGAGCTTTCGCACATGTGGTGGGGTGACCTTGTAACCTGCAAAGATCAAGAGAACATGTGGTTGAATGAGGGCTTTGCCTCCTACTCTGAGGCGCTGTTCATTGAACAGATGTATGGAGAAGAGGAGTACAAAGATTGGATAAGAGAATACCACCGTGATGTGCTTCAGTTTGCGCATGTAAAGGATGGAGATTACTATGCCATGAACGATGTTCCGCATAGTGCCACTTACGGAACAACGGTTTACGACAAAGGCCCGCAGGTTATCCATACACTGAGGAATTTTATGGGAGATTCCCTGTTCTTCGAAGCATGCAGAACGTACATGGACACGCTTGCTTTTGGCAACGCCAACAGCCATGATCTAAGGGATGTTTTTGCAGCCTCATCTGGCCTTGACCTAAATCCATTTTTTGATGGATGGGTTTTCCAGCCTGGATTTCCGCATTGGCAGATCGATAGCTATACCGTAACACCGATTTTCGATGCTTACAACATAGAATTGGTTCTGAGACAGAAGCAGCGCGGAAACAACCACACGTTTGGAATGAAAGTACCCATCAATTTCACCGATGGCACTGAAAATCATGATGTGTTTGTTGATATGAATCAGGAAGTTCAAACATTCAACATTACCTGCCCATTCGAACCTAAAATGGTGACCATAGACCGTTGGGAAACCATGAGCGATGCTATCGCTGATTTTGAGAAAGAAATAACATCAACCGGTACTGAGACATTCAACCAGACCAACGTCAGCATTAACGTGTCAGAACTTGGAAGCGGTACAAGCATTGTTCGGATTGAAGACCACTTTGTAACACCAGATGGATTTGCTGGCACCAACCCCGGAATAGCACTGAACCCTTATCACTATTGGTCTGTAGATGGGCTCTTTGCGGATGGTTTTGAATCGAATGCCACTTTCAAATACAATGGCACTTCCAACACGAATCAAGGGCATATGGACAATGATCTTATCATCGGAACGGAAGATAGCTTGGTGTTTCTTTATCGGCCCTCGGTTGGAACGGAATGGCAGGAAATAAACGGCTATGAGTTGCTGACCGGAGCCTCTGTTACCAACAAAATAGGCACAGTGCGAATTGACACGTTGAAAAAAGGTGAGTACGTGCTTGGAAGACGCGATTTTACAGCCAACATTTCAGAAAAGGAGCAGACATCCAATCCTGTCTTTGCTTATCCAAATCCAAATAATGGCGTGTTCTCTGTATCACTACCCAATGGAATTTGGACACTTGAAATGTTCAGTCTGAACGGTAAAAGAATCCAGCAATGGCAAGTAAGCACTGGCGATGAAATTTTGGCAACGGATATTGCGAAAGGCCAGTACATCATTCTGGCTACGAACGGAAACCGAACGTTGTCTCAGTCAATTATTATTCACTGACCTTTTCGGAAACCACGGAATGAAGGCGCTTGTGGTGGCAATGTAATCAGCATATTTTGGGTTGCCTTTGTACTTGCGTTCCAGCATAGCAACACCAGAAACCTTTACCAAAAAGAAGTGCATAACGGCTGGCCCAATGGCTGCGATGTACCAATAAGGCGACATCAGCGCCAACAGGAAAATGCCCCACCATTGTGTGGCATCGCCAAAGTAATTCGGGTGGCGCGTGTACTTCCAAACGCCATAACGCATCACTTTTCCTTTGTTGGCTGAATCTGCTTTGAATCGGGCCATCTGGAAATCGCCAACGGCTTCAAAGAAGAATCCAATAGCCCAAACGGCAATTGCCAAATAGGCATTCCAAGTGAGTTCCAATGGTTCTGAGAATAGGACATAAAGCGGAGAAGCCACAACAAGCATGATTGCTCCTTGCAGCATGAACACCTGAAAAAATGCTCGTATGACCACATTCTTGCCCCATTCTTCACGCCATTGCGCGTAACGATAATCCTCTGGCTTTCCTTTGTTTCGACCGTAGATGTAGGTGGCTAGTCGCATTCCCCAAATAGAGATCAGCGCCAATGTGATCCATTGAACTGTAGATTGTTCAGATTGCAGAAAGCAAGTAATAGCGATAAGGATGAAGCCAATTCCCCAACCGATATCAACGATGCTGTTGTCCTTCAATCGCTGCGCAATGAGGAACATGACGAGCATGAAAACGAAAACGACAAGCGCGGAATATTGAAGTAGGAGCCAGTTCATTTAGAAAAGATTATTTCAAGTTAACAGCAATAGGGAACGATTGTTGGAAATGTTCGCGACCTCCCCTAACCCCTCCTTTCAAGGAGGGGAACCACTTGCTACTTAATACGGAAGTCCATCATTTTTCGGCCTTCAATGTAGGCTTCGAGGCGGTCGCCAGCGTTAAGTTTCCCAACACCTGCTGGCGTTCCAGTAAAAATCACATCACCGATCTTGAGCATGAAATACTTACTGGCTTCTTCGATAATTCGGTCGACCGGAAACAGCATATCACCTGTAAAGCCTTTCTGAACGACTTTGCCGTTGATGTGCAATTCGAAATTTATAGCATTGACATCGTCAAAATCTGACAACGGCAGTGTTTTGCTCATTGGTGCAGAACCATCGAAGCCTTTCGCCTTTTCCCATGGCAAACCTTTCTCCTTGCATTTCTGCTGGATATCTCGTGCTGTGATGTCAATCCCGATTCCGATTTCCTTGTAATACGTGGGCGCAAACTTGGCCTGAATGTTCTTGCCCTTCTTGTGGATCTTCACATAGATCTCCGCCTCGTAATGCACGTCATTGGAGAAATCGGGCAGGTAGAAATCGTCATTGTTCGGAAGGACGGCAGAATCTGGCTTGATGAAGAAAAGCGGCTCAGTTGGAATTGGGTTGTTCAGTTCCTTGGCATGCTCAGCATAGTTGCGGCCAATGCAAACGATTTTCATAGCAGACCTTTATTAAACGCGTCAATTCGAATTTCGGTGAGCACTTTTTTGGTGTAACTCGGGAACTGTGCATCCATCATCCAGCCGTAATAACCTGGGTTAGTTCTCAGAACCTCAACAACAGATTTTCCTTTATTCTTACCAAAATTGAAAATAGGTTCTCCGTTTTCTCCCTCAACGATCTGACCAGCGAAGTCAATGGCATTTCCTCGCTTGGAGAAATCTGAAAGCATCTCAACATTTCCTTCCAACTCTTCATACTTATCCACCTGTGCTTTGAGCACCTCCAAAGTTGCTCTTGTGTCCGCTTCAGCGCTGTGGGCGTTTGTCAGATCTCCATTACAATAGAACTTGTAAGCAGCCACTAACGTGCGCTGTTCCATCCTGTGAAAAATATTCTGTACGTCTACCACTTTGCGGTTCCGCATGCTGAAATCGATGTCATTCCGAAGGAATTCTTCCATCAACAAGGGTACATCGAATTTCAGGCAGTTGTATCCAGATAGGTCTGCATCACCAATAAACTCTACGATTGTCGGTGCTAGTTCTTTGAAACTGGGTTTGTCAGCCACTTTCTCGTTGGTGATTCCATGAACGGAAGAAGCTTCTGCCGGAATTGGAACACCTGGATTGACCAATTCGGTCAATGTCTCCTCAGAGCCGTCCGGATTCAATTTGATGATGGATATCTCTACAATACGGTCTTCTGCTACATTGACGCCTGTGGTCTCAAGGTCGAAAGTCGCGAGGGGACGTTTGAGCTGAAGATGTGACATTACTTGGCTGGTGGTTCAAGTCCGTTCTCTATCAATGTAAACTTGCGGCTAATGATCTTCTCATAATCACCCAAACCCATGACCCGAATCTTTTCTTTGACAGGCTGAAACCCAGGAGCTTCAATGGTTATCTCGTAAACCTGACCGGGCGTTGCCACAACTACAATTTTACCGGTGTTGTAGTTGGGCAAGTAAGTTCCTATCATTTCGCCACTTTCATCAACGGCAGTGCCAGTTACTTCCAGCGTGTTCAGCCCCTTGATCGAACTGATTTTAGGCTCAATCTTCTTCTGCGCGATACTCTCCTTTTTAACCCTTGTATCATACCATTCAAATGTACCGTCTCCCTTTGGGAAATTCTCTGGCGTGTACTTGGCCATTTCCGCACCATTCCATTTTCCGATTATGGTGATATCGTATTTCTCACCATTTTTCACCTCAACTTTCTTCGTTTCCACAAACTGATAATCGGTTCTGTCTGTAGGTTGGTATTCATCTGTAAACCATTTTACATTTCCATCAGCAATATTCTTCCACTCGTAAAAGGTCAAATATTCCTTTTCTGGCCCCATCATTATCTCCAGATCGATAACAATGGCCGATTGCTGTTCCTCTACATCATTGTAAATCACTCTGTATATGTCGAGGTCTCCGTAGCCACCTTTTCTTAACTGTGAAACATAGGCATGCCTTGGGTTATCCGTTGCACAGTAAGTGAAATCATCCATTGTGGTATTGATCGGATAACCAAGGTTCTCAGGTCGCTCCCAACGCTGATACTGTTCATTCCACTCACTCTTGTACACATCATATCCGCCCATGCTCTTATGGCCTTGTGAAGCGAAATAGAGTGTCTTTCCATCATGAGAAATTACAGGGAACATCTCGTCATACTGGGTATTTATGGTTGGACCTAGATTAACTGGAATAGACCACTCACCGTTTGGCAGAAGCTTAGCCATGAATATGTCCAATCCACCAAAGCCAGGTTCTAAGGTTGGTAGCCGAGCTATGAACAATGTTTGACCGTCTGGTGTACAGGTTGCGGCCATCTCGGGTTCCAATGTATTTATAGACTCACCCAAACTCTTTCCCTTCTCCCATCTCCTACCAGTAAACTCACTCATCCAAACATCATCATACCCCTCCATATTGTCTATCATGTAGAAGATGTGATCACCAAAGGCAGACATACCAACAAAATCCTCCACAAACTCGGTGTTTATGGTCATACCAACTCCTTTGGCCTTTCTGAACTCTCCATATTTTCCTTTACACCAGAAAATATCAGGGGGCTTGTAACCATCAAAGTCCAAGTTTTGTCCTGCAACGCCTTTATCTCGTTTGGTAGTAAAAACAAGAAACGACTCATCAAGAGGCGTAAACGGATGAAGGTCTGGCGCTTCAGAGTTAACATCGTCTCCCAAATTTTCGAACGAAATGTTCAATGGTTTTTCCATGAACTTCCGTGCATTGGTACAGAACTCTATCTGTCTGGTAACATCAATAATGCGCTCTGGCTTAGATATTTTGAGTTTATACTTGTTGAAAAACAGCAGCGCACTGTCAATCTGCTCGTTGTACATGTAGGCCAAGGCCAGATCGTACAAGATCTCGTCATCAAATTGATCCTTGGTAGTGACAATCTTACGCAAGTAAGGTATTGCTCTACTCTTATCAATATTCTGGTAAAGGTTGCATAGACCAACCCTCCAATTCAGGAATTCATCCTCAGGCTTTTCTGCCAGCAAAGGAATATATTCGGTCAGCGCATTTTTATAATCTCCAATATCGAAAAGATACTTTCCTCTGGCTTGGGGCGTAGCTCCTTTTACTTCCTCAACTTGTGCTTGCGCTTCAGGACCAGATATTACCAAGAAGCCAACTAAGACAACTTGACTGAATAATAGGATATGCCTTTTCCATTGACCCACACTCATCTTCCTTCTTAATATTTATCAATACTTGTTGATTTCCAACTTGTAAATGGCCTCTGTTATAGCAATGTCAGAGTCTTTGAAATAGAATACTCCACCCCAATCCCATGTTTTCTTCTCATATATGGTAACCACGTTGTTTCTGTTGATAACGTGGCGGGTTACAACAAAGTTCTTTCCCTGAACTGTTTCCTCGGTAACTCCCGGTGGATAAATCTTTGCCAATTCCGAGAGGAAAGCCTGACGTTGTTCTTCAGCATTCAAATCCATTCCACCTAAGCTCTCCTTCAACTTCTCGTACTTCTCAATTCGAGCTTTCTCGATATCCGCTTCAGACAGCCGCTGTTGTTCTTTGGCGTCTTCAACCAATCCCAATGCCGCTATACGTGCCTGACGTTCTTTTTCTTTCTTTTCTGCCTCTAAGGCCAACTGTTCCGCATACTTGCGTTTGGCTTCTTCTTGACGCTCTACTTCGCGTTGACGCTCTAAGGCCAATTCCTCTTCGCGTGTACCTATTTCCTTCAACTTCTGCTTTGGTAGAGATTCTTCTGGCTTCATATCTGCAGCCTCCAGATACTTTTGTTTGGCAAGGTCGAGATTACCTGATTGGAATGCTCTTGCTCCTTCATCAAGTACCAAAAGGTACTTGCGCTCTTCTTCTCTTTTGGCTTTTTCTTCAGCAGCTAACTGATCAAGCGTACGCTTTATATTTCGAATTTGCTGCTTTGGACCCTGTTCATCAGGTTTGATCTCTGAAGCTTGTTGGAACTTGACCATTGCCGCATCATAATTATTCTCTGCCAACTCCTTCTCTCCGTCTTTTACGAGGTCATCATACCTTTTGTCCAAGGCAATTCGTTCTGCTTCTTCTCTATCCAATCTCTGAACCTCAGCATCCGAGTTCTCCAATTTCTTAGCAACGGCTTTGTCGTCTGGATACATGGCAAGTGCATCCTTATAATTCTTTGACGCAGACCTGAAATCCTGCTTGGCCACCGCTGCATCTGCTGTTGATACCAAACGGTCGTACTCTGTCCTTCTTTGGCGTTCTGCCTCCTCAGCTTTCTGTTTAGCGAGTTCTTCCTGACGTTTCTGCTCAGCAATACGAGCTTCCTCTGCAGCTTTTGCTGCTGCCAATTCGGCTGCGGCTCTTGCCTTTTCTTCTTCTTCCAATCGTTTTCGCTCAGCAGCTTCTGCCTCCTGTTTTTGTTTTTCTAGCAAGGCCAAACGTTTTTCCTCAGCTTTACGAGCTTCTTCAGCTGATTTGGCTGCTGCCAACTCTGCGGCAATTCGAGCTTTCTCCTCGTCTTCCAATCTTTTTCGTTCAGCAGCTTCAGCTTCCTGCTTTTGCTTTTCCAACAAGGCTAAACGCTCGTCTTCTACTCTTTGTGCCTCCTTGGCAAGGCGTTCCTGTTCCTTACGTTGTTCCTCTAATCGCTTCTCTTCCGCTTTCCTTGCCTCTTCTGCTGACCTTACAGCCGCTAGCTCAGCTTCGGCCCGAGCTTTCTCTTCATCTTCCAATCTTTTCTGCTCAGCCTTTCGTGCTTCTTCTGCGGCCTTTGCAGCAGCCAGCTCAGCAGCAACTCTAACCCTCTCTTCTTCTTCAACTCGTTTGCGTTCTTCTAAAGCAAGTCGTTCCTGTTCTTTACGTTCTGCTTCCTCTGCCTCTTGCTTCTGCTTCTCTAGCAAAGCCAGTTGTCTGGCCGCCTCTTTTTCTGCTGTTTCCTGCTCCTTTCTTAAGCGTTCTTCTTCAAGTTTAGCAATGCGCTCTTTTTCCTCCTTTTCTCGCTGTTCACGCTCAAGCCTTTCCTGCTCAACTCGGGCCAGTTCCTCTTCTTTACGCTCTTGCTCTTCTGCTTCACGCTTCGCCTTTTCCATTGCTATGGTCTTGGCTAGCTCTTCCTTTTGCTGTTGTTCTTCCCTCAGTCTTTCTTCACGGGTTGCTTCTACTTTATGCAGGGTATTCTCGTAGGCTATTTCAGCTTCTTCTATTGCCTTGACTGCTTCTTTTTGCTTTGCCTCGGCTATTTCTATAGCCTTCTCGGTCCGTTGTTCCTCATATTGGGCAAGCTCCACTTCCCGCTCTGCTTGCTTTTTCTGAAATTGACGTTCCAGCCTGTCAATTTCAGCACGGTCTGCAGCTGCAAATAACACCGAAAAATCAATCTTTTGCCCTACTGCTCCGTTGCGTTCGATGGCAGCCGATTGTTCCAGGTAAGCATCATAGACTGCCTCTGCCCTATCTCTATCGAGTTCTTTGTCTCCTGTTTGAGGTAGAGTCTTTTGAATTGCCTCAACAGTTCTGTCCCTGTCGCCTGCTCCCTTTTGAATTGCCTCCGCCAGATCTTGCTCTTTTTTATTCTTGGCCTTAGCAAGTTCCGCAGTTCTAACCTCCTTGACCTGAGTTTCCGCCTTCTCTGCCAATTCCTGCTTTTTATCTCTTATCTCCTGTCGTTTAGCTTCTAACTCATCCTGTGCCTTCTGCTTTTCTAAGGCGGTTTGTTGCTTTTGTTTCTGCTGGGCAACAACCTCTGCGGTTTCTGCCGCCCCGAAAAGGGCAGCAAAATCGAGCGACACCGCACCTGTTCCTCCTTGGGCCTGTTTCTTGGCCACATAAGTGTCATAAATTTCCTCAGCCACCTGACCTTTATTTGGAAGATCGTAAGGTAAATTGTCTGCAATGGCATCTATTTGCTGCTTTCGATCATTAACAGAACTGCTAGACCCTGCCTTGTAAATTGCTTTGGCAATCTGAGCTTTCTCTGGCAAATTGGAAGGGAGAGATTCTTCAATCAACTTTTCATCCTGAACTTGCTCAGTTGGGCTTGACCCTTTCTTGAAAACCACTGAAGCTGCATAGGATTCATACATCTTCTGAGCAACCTCATCACGATTTTTTGTGTTTTGAGGTAGCGCATTTTTGAAGAGCTCCAACTGCGATTTCTTGTCCTTGGGGACAAGTTTCAGGGTCTTCTCGATTGTTTGAATTGCTTCTTTTTGCTGAATGTACTGCTCGTACATGGCTTCAGCTTTCTCTTCTTTGTAGGATTCATTCTTTGGCAGAGCATCAATGAAAACAGCAATTTGGGAGGCTCTGTCAGTAGAAGCCTCCTTGAGACCTCCTTCAATCTTCGCCATGGTTCTTTCCTGTTCTTGACGCTTCTGTTCTTCCACTTTAGACATGAACGCATCTAGACGAGCATTCTGCTTTTCATTGTCTTTCTCTATATCTCTTTTGATGGCGGCTTGTTCAGCTATCTCTGCAGCCTTGAACAGTTTACCAAAATCCATATTGGACAGGGTTGTACCGGTAAGTCGTGTTTTCTCATATTCAGCAAAGATGGCCTTCGCTTTCTCCTCCCGGTAAGGGTCGTTCTTCGGATAGGTTTTGACCAGATTCTGAATAGCAACTTCGCTGCTACCGTTCGAATCGAATATGGCATAGTAGACCTTATCACGAGTTTCCTTCTCCTCTTTTGCCTTCCTGAGTTCTTCTTCAGCAATTGCCTTGGCCAATTCTTCTTTGGCCTTAAGTTCAAGGGCTTGTTGCTGAATTCGCATTGCTTCTTCTTGCTTTTCCTTTGCTTCCTCCTGTTCCTTTCGAAGCACAGCTACCTGAGCCTCTCTCTTTTCTTCTTCCTTCTCAACAACTTCACTCTCAAATGCTTTTGCCGCATTGAAGATTGCCTGAAAATTAATTTCACCTCCTGTGGCCTGAGTCTGCTTGCGTTCTTCCTGGTACTTATCGTACATCACCAGTGCCTTCTTCTCTCTAAGCGTATCAACCTCTGGGAAGACATCCATAAAGCCTTTTACCGTCTTGTCCTTATCTCCATCTCCAAGGGTTATTGATGCCTCAATTAGTTCCTGAGCTGTAGCGTTATCCTTATCCAAAAGCAACTTGGCTGCCTCTTCAAGCGCCTGTTTCTTTTCGAACGCAAGTTGGGCTAAACGGGCTCGTTCCTGCTGCTCCCTCAGCTCGCGTTCCTCGTTCTCCATTTCCTCTTTGGAGTAATCAAGTTCATAATCGAATCTGTTGGTCTTGATCTGGTAGAATACCGAAGCTACCGAACCAGCAAAAGCGAGACCATCCAGATCTTTGACCATATCTACCTCGAACTCAAATTCTGGAACAGATGTGTATTGAGAACGGGCAGATGATACGTCCGTATCAAAGTCCACTTTCTTGGTGGTGTAACCGCTCTTTTCAACAGAAAGAACGAAGAACTTATTTATCTCAAGTTTAAAATCAAACTCTCCATTGGCACCTGTAGTGGTCTTGAATACCTCGGTCAGATTGTCGTGAGAACCATCTGGCGACTGATAGAGTGTAATTATTGCACCTTTCAGTTTCTTGGAGAGTTCCTTCACGGTTCCCTTGAAAGAAAGCGGACCTTTGATGTTAGAGCGGTCCATAACATCCTCGGTAAGCTCAATAGACGATTCATCTTGCGCAATTACGGGCAAGGCAGAACCAAAGAGCACAAGTACAAATGCGAAAAGGAATGTTCGTTTAAGGTACATGTATCTATTTGCCTTCTGTTGAAATTATCTTATCGCCACTTACACTGAGAATAGTAAGCTCAATCCTTCTGTTCATTTGACGTCCGTCAGGATTATCTGTTCCATCAGGGTTCTCATTAGGTGCAATATTTCGTGTTTCACCATACCCTTCGGCCACCATTCTTTTGGCCTCTACTTTTCTTTTCTTGAGCCACTGTACCACCGCCTTTGCACGGTTTCTTGACAGCTTCATGTTGTATTCATCCGAACCTCTGGAGTCGGTATGACCCGAAATTTCAACAATGACATTCGGATTTCTTTGAAGAAAAACCAACAATTTGTTGAGTTCAACTACTGATTCTTCCCTTATGTCGAACTTATCAAAATCAAAATAGATTCTTTCCAAGATGATTCTTTGACCTACTCTAATCTCTTTATCGTTGAAAACATCAACATCTAACAGACTAGGATCGTAACCTAGTTTCTTCTGTTCCTCAATTGCTGCCAGTTCCTTCTCAAGTCTTATTATCTCATCCTCTAGAGTTTCCGAATCTTTCGATGTCAACTCCCGCATAGATGGTTCATCTGGCTCTGGGAATTTAATATGAGGAGTAAAACAGACATCATTGATCTGTGATGAATGTCCTACCAACGGTGTAACTTCATTTCCATTGAAATAATCCCAAACTATAGGCTGCTTTTCTCGACTGCCGGTTATGATGTATTTGGAATCTTTTGATATGAAAACTGAGGATACTGGCTTATCATGACCGAGAAGTACGTGTTTGACATCTCCTGTCTGCGCATCCCAAACATAGACAAACCCGTTATCTCCTCCTGATACTACGGTAGAACCATCAGGTGAGACTTTGACGGCATTGACGGGTGAATTATGCAAGCTGAACTCCAATAATTCTGTTGCTGTAGATGCGTCCCACTTTTTCACTTTGCCATCCGCACCACCGGTAACAATATAATTGCCAACCGGAGAAAAATCGACCGACTTGACTGCACCGCTATGTCCTTCAAATACTCCTACAAGTTCTTCGGTCGCCATTTCCCACATCAGCACATTACCATCATCGGAGCAGGAGACGAAGTAATTCCCATCAGGAGATATTGAGATTTCATTCACCTTATCAAGATGCCCAACATAAATTTTTTCCATAAGTCCGGTTTCCAAGTTCCACAAACGGATTGTTGAGTCAGCACTCGCAGTCAGCAAATACCTTCCATCCTTGGTAAACTCGGCTTGCGTTACGCTCCCTGTGTGCCCAGCTAACACCTTCTCCTGGGCTCCAGTTGGCATGGTCCATACTGTCACATCACCATTAATTGTTGCCGAGATAGCTCTTTTACCAAACGGGTCAAATGCAACTGTTGCCACCTTAGACCGATTGTCCAAAGAGAGAACCTGCTTTCCTGATGGCAAATCCCAAACTTTGGCTTTACCATCATCACTTCCAGAGGCGGCATATATAAGTCCTCCATACTTTTCACCTGTCCTTTTTCTTCTCAGTGCCTCTGGATCAGCCCTTAATGTGTAATCCTGAATGATCTCGCTGACCTGAGATGATTTACCGAGAACCTCAACTACCGCAGAGGTGTCAAAAAAAAGTTCTCCTTCCACATATACACAGTATTCTCCTGGCTCAAGGACCTGTGCGTAATTGCTTGAGATCATATTAGGCCGATATGTACCAATGTAAGTGTCAGTATTCATATCGGTAACGGTCATTTGAAACGTTCCTATATCCATGTCAGGATCTAGGTTGAGTGAGTCTTTGATGTTGGTTATTGAACCTCGTACAATGGTGTATGTCGGATCAACATCATTGAAAGTTATCCTGTAAATATCTCTTTCCCCATAGCCTTCATCCTTTCTGAACTGAGCGATGTATCCGTAACGCCCGGTCGTTGAGAGCGACAGATTGAAATCGTCATCAACCGTATTTATAGGATAGCCAGCATTCTTCGGTGGCGACCAAGTGTCTGTCAATTGATCCCACTCCGAAATGAATATATCGAATCCACCCATTGAGGTGTGACCCTCTGAACAGAAGTAGAATGTCTTGCCATCTGCCATGAGATGAGGAAAAGACTCATTGAACGGAGTATTGATAATGTCCGGCAGCCTTCGAGGAACACCCCAGTCACGGTTAGGCAATCTCCTTGACATATAAATATCTGTTCCGGTTTTTCCATTTCCGGCCTCACGCGAGAAGAAGATGATATTTCCATCTGTACTCAATCCTGCCGTGGTCTCAATATCATCAGAATTGATATTACGCCCAAGGTCGAGGTAATCATCAAAGAACCTTCCCTTTCTGGGAGAAACCATTATGTCATCATATCCATCGAAATTGTCAATATATACCAGCAGTTCTTGACCATCAGCAGAAATACCGACAACCTCTTCGTACCATTCTGTGTTTACTGATGAACCGATATTCCTGGCTTGACGAAACCTACCGCGGTACTCGCGCGCCCTGAAAATATCTGACGTTTTGTATCCATCATAATCCAATTGTAATCCTAAGCAATCAGGCCGTTTTGACGTGAAAACAATGAATGACTCGTCCTCTGGCACAAAAGGGTTGAACTCAGGATATGGCGTATTGATATTAGGGCCAAGATTCTCGAATGTCGCATCCAACGGATATTTCACCAGCTGCTTTGCTGTGAAACATTGCTCTATCATTCTGCTACCAGTGATAATGTTATCATTATCGCCCCGCGAAATGTCTTTATACTTATTGAATGTTGTAATTGCCTCATCAAAACGGTGGGCAAACATGTAAGCCCTTCCAAGTTGATAGATAGCCTCCTTAGGAAACTTTTCCTGCTGAACCACGAATTCCAAGTATGGAATGGCCTTCTCTTTGTCAATATTAGCCTCTAAGTAAGATGCCCCAATGAAGAAGTTAAGCTCAACATCGGTCGGATCCTTAGCCAATAGAATGAGAAAATCCTGAATAGCAGCTCTGAAATTTCCGTTGTAGTAGTGCTCAGTGGCACTCCGCTTATTTACCTTCAGTTCTCTTTTCTGACGTTCTTCTTCAGTTTCATTCAACTCTTGATTGAACTCCTCTTCTGATACAGCCCTTATGTCTCTAGACTGCCCGTATGCAATGTACTGGCTAGCAAGAAGAAGTGTCAGCAATATGTTAAGCCTCGTAAAAATTCGGATCATCCCCGCCTTTCTTTCCAAATTGAGTAATCGCTATCTAAGGCTTGAAAGCTATGTAAAATCCTTCAAATTACCTTAAGGACGAAAATACGATTATGACAAGAATTTGACAGAAATAATTGAATGAAATGACCTCAAGGTATCTTAGAACCTTCCGGAACATTGATCTCTTCAACCTCAACACCGTCTACTTCACCTTCTGGCATTCGTATTTCGATTCTGCGATTTAACTGTCGGCCCACCGGATTGTCGGAGAGGTCAGAGTTTTCGTTCCGCGCAATAGGGCGTGTTTCACCGTAACCTACCGCAGTAAGACGTGAGGGAGATATTCCATTTCTGACCAAGTAATCGACCACCGCCTGAGCTCGATCTTTTGACAATCTCATATTATACTCATCATTACCTCGCGAATCGGTATGACCTGAAACCTCGATCTTGATCGATGGATTGTTTTTCATGAAATCATACATACGATTCAACTCGTGCTTTGAGTTGGGGCGTAAAGTAGCCTGATTGTAATCAAAGAAAATATTCCTGAGAATAAGCCTTCTTCCTTCTTGAAGATTTTTAAGGGTTCCATCAGTCGGAATATCAACCCGTTCAATGTCAGGTTCATAATCCATTCTTTGCAGTAGCAGGTCTAGTTTCGCATTCAAAACCGCCAATTGCTTCTTAAGGTCCAGATTATCACGTATCAACTGTTCGTTCAATTTTCGTAGTTGATCCAGAGTAGTTGCATTGTTCAGAATCTCTTGTTCCGAAAAAGCATCATTATCTGCTGCTTCTATTTCCCTTTTCTTTCTTTCCTCAATTTCTAGTGCTGCTTGTACTTGAGCCTGCTGTTCTGCAAGTGCCTCCAATTGTATCAACTCGCGCTTAGTTCTTTCCGCCTCCTCCCGCTGTTCCTGTTCTCGTTGATCTGCCGCCAACCTTTCCTGCTCCAATCGTTGCCTTTCCAACTCTTTAAGTTCTTTCAACTCTTCTTCTGCCGCCTTTGCCTCATCAATTTTCTTCTGTTGTTCTTGAAGAATTCGTTTTTCCTCCTCTATGTCTGCTGCAACTTTCTGTTCAGCCTTTTCCACTTCTTCACGAGCCATAATAACCTTGTCTTGAGCTTCGGCAACTTGCCCCTCAACGTGCTTAAGTTCCTTTTCCAAATCAGCTATCTCCTTCTTGGTCTTATCGGCTTTGACCTCCAGTTCCTGCTTTTCCTGTAACGCCTCCTTTTCTTTTTCGGAAGCCTCTGTTACAGCCTTTTCATCAACAACTTTTTGTTTCTCAACCTCCGACTTACGCTGCTTTAACTGTTCAATTCTAGAAAGCATAGCCTGACGCTTTGCATCAATGGCCTGAGCATCAACAGCAATCTCCTGCTTGACCGCCTCCATTTTCTGAACCGACACCTCCTTAACCTCCACGGCAGCTTGCTCATGTTCCTGTTGCTTCGCCTTCAACTCCTCAATTCGAGCCTGAATACTTTGCTTCTTAAGCTCCATTTGTTGCTCTTGTTCAGCTTGAGCCAATGCCTGCGCTTCCAACAAGGCTTTAGATACTTCTTCTGCCCGTTTAGCGGCTAGCTCCTCTTCTTTCTGACGTGCCGCCTCTGCTGCCTTGGCCGCTGCTTCCTGCTCAGCCTGCATACGAGCCTCTTCCTCTGCTACCTTCTGTGCCTCTTTAGCCTGTTTGACCGCAAGCTCCTGTTCTTCTTTCTGGCGGGCCGCTTCCGCTGCCTTGGCCGCTGCTTCCTGCTCAGCCTGCATGCGAGCCTCTTCCTCTGCTACCTTCTGTGCCTCTTCAGTCTGTTTGACCGCAAGCTCCTGTTCTTCTTTCAGACGGGCCGCTTCCGCTGCCTTGGCCGCTGCTTCCTGCTCAGACTGCATACGAGCCTCTTCCTCAGCTACCCTCTTCGCCTCTTCAGCCTGTTTGGCTGCAAGCTCCTGTTCTTCTTTCTGGCGGGCTTCTTCCGCTGCCTTGGCTGCTGCTTCCTGCTCAGCCTTGATACGGGCCTCTTCCTCAGCTACCCTCTTCGCCTCTTCAGCCTGTTTGGCCGCCAGTACCTGTTCTTCTCTTAAGCGGAATTCCTCGGCTAACTTTGCAGCCGCTTCTTGCTCGGCCTTATACTTTGCCAAGGCCTCTTGCTTCTTTCTTTCTACCTCGGCCTGTTTTGCTTTTTCCTCCTCTTCTTTTAAAGCCAAGGCAGCTGTTTCCTTTTCTTTGGCTGCTAATTCTTCAGCCTTTCTTCTTTCCTCCTCATGTTTAGATGCGATCAATAAAGAATCTGCTCTCAAAGCTGCCTGCTCCTTTGCCTTAGCCATGGCCTCTTGTGCCAATCGTTCCTCCTCGGCAGCTCTGGCAGCCGCCTCTGCTTTTTCCCTCTCTAACTGCTCTGTTTGCTTTTGGAGTGCGAGGATGTCTTCTCCAAAAACCACTTCATCCAACTCAATAACACCTTCGTATTCTTGATAAGACTCGTCTCCAGACACAGGAAGTTTACGAACCACTGACGGGTATCCATCAGCTAAATAGCTGACATTGTATGTTTCTCCAGGGGTCAAAATCAGAACATAATATCCCGTTGATTGATTCGGACGATAAGTTCCGATCATTGCCCCACCTGCATCGGTCACTTCAATCCTTGCCTCAATGTCGGCATAGTCCATTGCCGGCACCTTCATAACACCCCGAGCAACAGCCATACCGACAGACTTTTGCAACTCCAAGTATAGCCGGTAGAGATCGGCCTCACCATAGCCGCCATCCATGTTGGAGCTGTAGAATCCCGTTTTCCCATCAGGTGCTAACGTGAGGAAAACATCATCTTCGGAAGAACTGATAGGATACCCGATGTTCTTAGGGTTACTCCAAACTCCATCAACCAATTCCGACCTGAAAATGTCAAACCCTCCCATGGAAGTGTGGCCTTGGGAGCTAAAGATCAACGTGTTTCCATCTGCAGAGATAAAGGGTGAATCCTCTTCAAAATCCGTATTGATCACGCTCCCCATGTTCTGAGCCAACCCCCACTCACCGTTGGGTAATTTCTTGCAATACCATAGATCTCGTCCGCCATAGCCACCTTCACTACGATTGGATGTAAAAACCAGTAGGTCTTGAGCAGCAGTTACCGTGGCGTGAGTTTCCCAAGCAGGCGTATTAATATCAGAACCCAACGGTTGTGGCTCACTCCAACCATCGGCTGTCTTTTTGCTCTGGTAGATGTTCCCATCATTGTTATCATCCTTGTAGATAAAGAGAAGTTGACCATCTGGCGATAGGCCAATAGCGGCTTCATGACCAGCAGTATTGATATTACTGCCGATGCTTCTTGGTTTGCTCCATTGGCCATTGGGCTGTCTATCACAGACGTAAATGTCATCGTAATAGTTTCCAGATTCATCTTTTGCCCCTCCTGTGCCTCCTTCTCTTCTGGAGGTGAATATCAGAACCCTTCCATCAGCAGAAACCACTGGGCAATAATCTGGGAATTTTGTATTGATGTTTGGGCCAAGATTTGTGACCTTGACATTAATCGGATTCTGAATTAACTCCTTGGCGTTTTCTGCATATTGTATCTGCTGCCTTACCTGGTTGTAGGTCTCCACATCATCCATTTCAATGAATGACCGGTAATTATAATAGTTGGTTATGGCTCTGTCGAAGCGATTCTTATAGTGGTAAGCCCTACCCAAGAAGTAGTAGGCTTTTCCAGGAGCATTCTTCTCTTTCCAATTACCCTCCGAATACTCTAACGAGACACTTTTTGTAGCACTTTCCAGCCTTCTGATAGCAAGATCGTGATCTTTCTTCCCAATTAGGTAGCACATACCCAACAGGTAATTCAGATTGGCATTGGAGGTATCATAAGCATACAGATCTTCCAAAAGTGGAAGTGCATCCATATACTTACCATCATAGACAAGGGCATCTGCCTTGGTGAATTTCTTTTTGAAATCTCCTGAACCAAACTCCTGAGCAATGCAGCCAACGGACAACACTGTCAGAACTACAAATGAGATCAGTTTCTTCATTTCCCGCTTCCTCAACTGCAAGAGTTGGCAAATTCCACTTTGAAAGATGTCAGAATTTCTGACCATCATAATCGCGCAAAGATATAAGAATTCACTAGCCTGAAAGGGCTACTACCATTCTGAACGAGGTCAAGTAAATTACTTCTGAAGTGCAACTGGCTTTAGTTGAATAGCTCTATTGATCTCAAAATAGGCGGTATTCTCGGGAACGAACAACTTCTCAGATTTAAAGAGGTATCCATCCGATTCGTAGGCGATATTATAGTTCTCTCCAGGATGAAGTATCAGCACAAACTTGCCATTGTCAGGTCTTGGCCTATAGACCCCGAACAATTCTCCAGACTCGTTATCCGTAACCCTAATTGTGACACCATCTGGGCGTTTACCATTTGCATCTGCAACAATCTCTCCTTTGTAAACAGTTAGCGGCACTTCCCTTTCCGTGTCAAGATTTACCAGATAGATGTCCTTTCCACCGTACCCTTGGCCGTTGGAAGACGAATAATAGGCTCGTTTCCCATCTGGGGTCATCACAAAGAAGTATTCATCATCAGGCGTATTCATCGGATGACCAATATTCATTGGGGTTGACCATTTCCCATTTTCCTCTATCGAGAAGAAAATGTCGTATCCTCCCATGCTGCTATGTCCTTTTGAACTGAAGAACAGCGTTTTTCCATCTGGATGAATGAAAGGCGCCTCCTCATCATACTTTGTATTGATCACCTCACCAAGGTTCTCTGCCACAGCCCACTCCCCAGTTGGCAAACGCTTACTTCTAAAAATATCCATTCCACCCTGACCACTCCTATCAGAAGTGAAGTACAATGTCTGACCATCTGCAGACACTGTTGCATGGGTTTCTCTGAAAGGGGAGTTAACATTCTCATTGAGCAGCATAGGTTCGCTCCAAGAACTTCCCTTCAACTGGCACACGTAGATATTACCATCCCCGAAATCATCCCTATAGATATAAAGCTCCTGACCGTCAGCTGAAAGCCCAATTGTAGCCTCATGACCTTCTGTATTTATCTTCTTTCCGATACCCGTTGGTTTCCCCCAAGTGCCATCTTCCTGCTTTTGCGAAACGAAAATGTCTTCGAAATACTTATCGTCCAGATCAAGTAGACCCCCTGTGCATGTAGGTCTACGGGAAGTAAAGATCAGCATACTTTCAGATGCATCGACAACTGCAGCATACTCATCGTAAATGGAATTGATGTTCTCTCCCAAATTCTGCTTTGAAACACCGATGGGCGATTCAACCACAAGCTTACCATTATGGCAGGTCTGAATCATCCACTCAACCTCTTCCTTCTTCTCGCGAGGCAGATTCTTTTCTTCTTCAATGTACTTACGGTAGGCAGCTATGGCGTTATCAAATTGAGAATCCAAATGGTAGGCGCGGCCTAAGTAGTAGTAGGTATCAATCGGGGCTTTCGTCTCTTTGGGACTGTCCTTTGCTTTGTCACTGATTCCCGAAACCGCCTTTTCCAAGTAGGGAACAGCTTCGTTTTTCTTACCATTTATAAGAAGGTAAGACCTACCAACTTTGTAACTGATATGGGCATTCTTAGGATCAATCTCCAAAAGATCGAGGAAGTTTTTGACAGAACGGAGAGGTTTCC
Source organism: Flavobacteriales bacterium (assembly GCA_020635535.1). Taxonomy (GTDB): domain Bacteria; phylum Bacteroidota; class Bacteroidia; order UBA10329; family UBA10329; genus UBA10329. The sequence continues at coordinate 46,293 of JACJZP010000019.1, forward strand.
CTGCTTCCAACTGTTCATTGGCTACAGGATACACTCTTTTGAAGTGAGCATCCTTATCAACCTTTCGTTGGGCATATCCATTACCCACGAACAAAATGATGACTGCGAAAGCAAGAAGTAGCGGTCGACTCATATGACACATATCGGTTTGCTGATCAATAGGTCAGTCAAGTTAAAATCAATCCGAATTCAGTTTTCGGATGCACCCGATACGCAAATTAGACTAAATGGTTCTATTGATATCCCAATTCTCTAAATAATCGGCCACTTTACGAACAAAAGAGCCACCCAAAGCACCATCAACAATGCGATGATCGTACGAATGCGAGAGGAACATCATGTGTCTGATCGCGATGGCATCGCCTGATGGTGTTTCAATTACCGCTGGCTTTTTTCTGATAGCGCCAACAGCCATGATTGCCACTTGCGGCTGATTGATAATTGGCGTTCCCATCACATTGCCGAACGTTCCAACATTTGTGACAGTATATGTTCCGCCTTGGATTTCCTCTGGAGCCAGCTTGTTGTTCCGAGCACGATTAGCAAGGTCGTTCACAGCCTTGGTCAACCCGAGCAGACTCATCTGATCTGCATTCTTGATAACAGGCACAATTAGATTTCCATCAGGTCTGGCTGTTGCCATTCCCATATTGATGGATTTACGCTTGATGATGTTCTGACCATCCAACGAAACATTCACACCCGGCATGTCTTTAATCGCCTTCACCAATGCTTCAATAAAAATCGGAGTGAATGTCAGTTTCTCTCCTTCTCGCTTCAAGAATGCATCCTTCACCTTATCGCGCCACATGACAATGTTCGTAACATCGGCTTCCACGTAACTTGTAACGTGCGGTGAAGTATGCTTACTCATTACCATGTGTTCGGCAATGAGTTTGCGCATGCGATCCATTTCAACGATCTCATCGCCCGGCATTAGCGGCACAGCCACCTTTCCAATGTGAGCTGTTGAAGACTTTTGCGCTGCAACCGCAGGTGCAGCAGTTGGCTGAGCAACCGTTTGAGTTTCTGTTTGCGTGCCGCGATTTGGCAGATAGCTGAGAATATCAGATTTGGTCACTCTTCCACCCTGTCCGCTACCTTCAATGGTTTCCAATTCCTGAACAGAAACTCCTTCTGTTTTGGCTATAGTCCTGACCAATGGTGAATAGAAACGCCCACTATCCGAACGCTTTGGAATCTCGCCCACTTCGGCTGCTCCGTTTGCTGAATGACCGTTAGATGCAACCGAAACTGCTTCAGCAACTGGTTGTGGCTTTTCGTCTTTTGTTGGCTCTGGTGATTTTGGTGCAGGTTCTGCAGATGCTCCGGCTTCGGTAGTGATGTACGCCACAGGACTTCCAACCTGTACCACATCATCTGCCTGACAGCATTGCTCGGCAAGCACACCTTCAACCGGAGAAGGAATCTCGCTATCTACCTTATCGGTAGCGATCTCCATGATCGGCTCATCCAACTCAACAGTATCTCCAACCTCCTTCAACCAACGGATAACCGTTGCTTCTGCCACACTTTCGCCCATCTTGGGCATCAACACTTCAACTTTAGCCATTGCTACAATTTTGGGAGGGCAAAGATAACTATCAGACAGCCCCCTCCAACTCCCCCAAAGGGGGAGTGATGGTCAGCGACCGAGATTTCGGAAACCCTTGAACACAATATTCAGATCATTCGCTACGCGATAATCCTTCGCGTAAAGCATGTTCAAACGTGTCAATCCCTCTTCGTCTGGCTCGCCAGCTTCCAATCCGTCCAATGGATTGAGAACTGAATCTGCAATCTTCGGCAATTGGAAGTTATGGTCAGCATTGAGGTCTTTGATGTAGCCGACCCATGTTCGTTTTCCGATGAGGACAAGTAGGATATTCTTTAAAAGCCCAAACGGACTTTTAATCGCCCAAATGATTATTGGGCTAAGTGCCAGAAAGAGAATCGCCAGCACGACATCCAGCAATCGTTTTATCCGCTGATTGGTCGGTTTGGTGATGGCATTTATACCGAAAGCATACAGATCGCCCGCAGTATTGATGGAGTTACTACCGATAAGAAACATAGTTTCGCTGGGCGCAATCTTGAAATCCACTTCCGGGAAGTTGGTCTGCGTCATGCAATCGATAATCCGCTGCGCGGGAATGTCTTTCGCGCAGAAGATCACCTCGCCAATGTTCTGAATACGAATGAATTCATCCAGTTTTGAAAGGTCGTTCTCATCTGAAACTTCATATCGGCCAACAAACCCGAGTGTTTTAAACGTGTCTTTCAACAGATTCTCAACGCGAGCTATTTCACCTGATCTACCAACGACCAAAAAGCGCTTTGTCTTTTCACTATTTAGATTGAATCCGCTCACCTTCAAAAGATGAAGCACAAATCTCACAAGTGGAATGATCATCAACGCCCAAAGCGAACCAATGAGAATAACTGCGCGACTGAAACGCACTTGCTCGCCCATCAATCCATAACCTATTAATATGATAGCCGAGCCCGCCACCAGACCTTTCACTACATTGGAGAGCTTGATCGGCTTATCGTAACCGCCCGAAAAGTGCATGGAAACGAGCCAGATCAGCACGTAAACTGGCAACACAAACAGGAAGAATTCCTTCGGGTAATGCAATCCTTCGCCAGCTTTTACCGATGATTCCCAATAGGTGGAAATAACGAACAACCCTGCGTAAATGAGTGCTCCGTCCAAAAGTGGCAACGCAATTCGCTTCGCAAATCGATTGGCCACCGAAATAGAAGCCCGCAACAAAATGGCGAAGTTGATGAGCAACGAGAACATCTGCGCGCGCTCCTTTGAAAAATGCTTCTTGGCGAAAATGGCCATCGCATTGTAGAACACGAACACGTAATTCAGGCTTCCCTTTTTGGTGCTTTCCCCTTTGTAATGAATGATGCGCGCCTCTGGATAATAGTAGTTTTTGTAGCCGCCTTTGATGATGCGATACGACAGGTCGATATCCTCTCCGTACATGAAGTAATCCTCATCCAGCAGTCCGACCTTATCCAACGCTTCCTTGCGCATTAGCATGAACGCACCCGAGAGCACTTCAATCTCGTGCGTTTCGTCTTTATCCAAATACGAAAGATGGTATTTCCCAAACCGCTTGGATTTTGGGAACAACCAACTCAGACCGAAAATCTTGTAAAACGCCACTTCAGGCGTTGGAAGGCTACGCTTGCTTTCGGGAAGGAATTTCCCTTTACCATCCACCATGTTGATGCCGAGCCCGCCAGCATCAGTATGCTCATCCATGAACTTGACAACTTTCTCAAAAGTGTCGGCTTCGACCAACGTGTCAGGGTTGAGTAAAAGCACGTACTCACCAGTAGCCAATCGCATTGCTTGATTATTGGCTTTGGAAAACCCAACGTTGTCCTTGTTTGCGATAAGCTTCACTGAAGGAAACTTGGCCTCGACCATGGCCACCGAACCATCTACCGAGTTATTGTCCACCACAAAAACTTCTGATGGTACGTTCTCAATGGCGGTCATTACAGATTGCAGGCACTGCTCCAAGAAGTGCTGCACATTATAATTGACGATGACGATGGAAAGCTTCAGAGCCTTGATTTTGGTTTGGCGAATATCTGAAACGTAGTTCAGCGAAGCTAATTCCCGTAAACCTTGAATTAATCCTGCCATACTACCATTCACCAACCCATATATTGCAAAAACCATCTGATCGGGTACATTCGTTACACAGTTTATTACCATGAAAAGATCTTACCAACTGTTACTCGGGCTGTTTTGCCTTTCTCATTCGGTATTTGCTCAAGACAATATGGGCATTGGTACCATTGCGCCACATCCAGACGCGGTACTGGAACTCTCCGCCACCGACAAAGGATTGCTGATTCCAAGAATGACACAAGCTCAACGGCTAGCCATTAATCCGGCTGCATCAGCGCAAGGCTTGTTGGTCTATGACGTAGATGACAACTCTTTCTGGTATTGGAACGGGGCGCAATGGATTCAAGCTATCGGCCCGCAGGGTCCTATTGGACCGCAAGGACCAACCGGCATCAACGGTACAGCAGGAGCAACAGGGCCGACCGGTTCAACAGGACCAACTGGAGCCAATGGATTGGATGGAGCTGCTGGAGCAACAGGAGTCACTGGTCCAACAGGAGCAAATGGTATTGATGGCACCACAGGGCCAACAGGGCCGACAGGTGCTGATGGTTCAGACGGAGCAACTGGTCCTACTGGTCCCACAGGTGCAGCTGGAGCAACAGGAGCCCAAGGACCAACTGGGCCGCAGGGAATTGCTGGTGCCACTGGAGCAACAGGGGCGCAAGGCCCTACAGGACCTTCTGGGACTAATGGAGCAACTGGACCTACTGGTGCTCAGGGAGTACAGGGAAATCAGGGACCAACCGGACCTGCGGGTGCAACCGGCCCCTTGATCTCCGCTTCAAATGGCCAAACCCTTTATTACAATGGAGTGTGGAGTGCAACAAGTAACCTTTACAATGACGGAACAAACGTTGGCGTTGGGAACACTTCTCCAACCGAGCGATTAGAGGTGAACGGAAACGCGGTATTTACTGGAACAGTAGTATCGCAAGGATTAGCCATCAACGAAATAGCAATTGCTGAGAACACAAACACGGGTGGACCTGATAACGCTTATCATACCATAACCTGTCCAACAGGATATGTAATGATAAGTCTGGGAATAAACGCTTCTGATAGACTTGACGGTGGCGAGATGACCAATTGCGTTAAACTGAATGACCTTGTAACCTCCACCCAAACGTGGCGGGGCCGTGGTGCTGGTGTTTCTGCCAGTGGCACTTCAACTAATACGTTCGACCCAAACGTGGATAATCAGTATCATAATTGTTCATGCGCATCAAATGAGGTAGCAACTGGGTTTGAAGTTTATTCGAATGACAGGCTTGACGGCTCAATCAAACTTCGATGTGCTACCCTTAAATCTGGCTACAGCCTTGCAAATAATACCACTCAAACCATCAACGGATACGCGGTTCGTGGTATAATGTCAATTCAAAGCGTCCCATGGAACAGAGGTCAGGACGATCAGTATCATGTTGCCACATGTCCTGCTGGCACATTTCTTACAGGACTTGTTATCTACGCATCAGACCGACTGGATGGGCAAATGCGCTGCTACTGTTCTGGAATCAAGAAGAACTAGCCTACTTCGCCAACGAACTTTCGTAAGGAACGCGGTTTACCAACGACCGACCAAGGGTCAGTTCGTCCGTGTATTCTAACCCGCCACCTATGGAAACGCCACGCGCCAAGGTGCTGAGTTTTACATCGAACTTCTGTAGCTGCCGCGAGAGGTAGAAATTGGTGGTATCGCCTTCCATGGTAGTGGTAAGGGCAAAGATCACTTCCTTCACCTCGCCCGATTGTAGGCGTTCTACCAAAGGCGCAATGTGTAGGTCGCTGGGGCCAATGCCATCCAGTGGCGAAATGATGCCGCCCAGCACGTGGTACAACCCTTTGAACTGCTCGGTATTTTCTATTGAAACCACATCGCGGATGTCTTCCACCACGCAGATGGTAGAATGGTCGCGTCTTTGGTCAGAGCAGATGTCACACACCTCTCTATCGGTAATATTGAAACACTCCTTGCAGTACTGCACTTGTTCCTGCAATTGAAGGAATGTGTTCCCGAATTTCCGAAGCTCCTGTGGGTCTTTCTTCAGTAGATGCAGCACAAAACGGAAAGCCGTCTTCTGCCCTACGCCTGGTAATTGCGCAAACTCATCTACCGCTTGCTGAAGAATTTTGGAAACGAGATTCATTGGGACGAAGATAACGGATGCCGTAACCTTTCCGAAGCGTAGTTACACACAATCTTGGGTTGATTAACTCGTAATGGAAGAACCGTTTCAACGGTAAGAAGAAGATAATTTCGAATCATGTCACCAACGCTCATACTCTCCATTATTGCCGCCTACTTCGTGATGCTTTTCATTATCGGGAAAGTCACTTCGAAAGGCGCTGACAACAACTCATTCTTTATTGGCAACCGGCAATCGCCTTGGTGGGTGGTAGCCTTTGGGATGATCGGAACCAGTTTGAGTGGCGTCACCTTCATTTCTGTGCCTGGATGGGTGGGCACATCGCAGTTCAGCTACATGCAAATGGTGCTGGGCTATCTGGTCGGTTATACGGTTATTGCCACGGTGCTAATGCCGCTGTATTATCGGCTCAACCTCACCTCTATTTACACCTATTTGGATGACCGCTTTGGGCGAGCGAGTTACAAAACAGGCGCATCTTTCTTTTTGCTATCGCGAACCATTGGCGCGGCATTCCGACTGTACTTGGTAGCTGGCGTGTTGCAGCTCACCATTTTCGATGCGTGGGGCATTCCGTTCATTGCCACGGTTATCGGAACCATCGTTTTCATTTGGCTGTACACTTACGAAGGCGGCATTAAAACCATCATCTGGACGGATACGCTGCAAACACTTTTCATGCTTTTGGCGGTGATATTCACGGTTGGAATTATCAGTCAGGAACTTGGATTTGGATATAGCGAGATGGTCTCAGCCATTCGCGAGAGCGACTACAGTAGAATCTTCTTTTTCGAGGATGTCAACCATCCGAAATACTTCTGGAAACAGTTTCTGGCGGGTGCGTTCATTTCCATCGTAATGACGGGTTTGGACCAGGACATGATGCAGAAGAACCTCAGCTGCAAGAACATTGGCGAAGCACAGAAGAACATGTTCAGCTTCAGTTTCGTGCTGGTTTTTGTGAATCTCTTCTTCCTCGCGCTTGGCGCACTGCTTTACCTGTTTGCTACCGCAAAAGGTTTTGAGATTCCCGCCAAGACAGACGACCTCTACCCGATGCTGGCAACAAACGGAAGCCTACCGATAATTGTCGGAATTCTGTTCATTTTGGGATTGATCGCGGCAGCGTACTCAAGTGCCGATTCGGCTTTAGCAGCTTTGACAACTTCCGCTTGCGTGGATATTCTGGACATTGAAAAACGACCCGAAATCGAACGCACGCCATTGCGAAAAAAGGTTCATGTGGTAATGTCAGTCTTGCTCGTTGTCACAATCATGATCTTCAAATGGGTGAATGATGAAAGCGTGATCAGTGCCGTTTTCCGTGTTGCTGGCTACACCTACGGCCCATTGCTCGGGCTTTACGCTTTCGGGCTTTTCACCAAACTGAATGTGCGGGATAAACTGGTGCCGTTAATCTGCATTGCATCACCCATCCTCACTTACGTGATAAATGCCAACTCGGAAATGCTTCTGGGTGGTTACAAATTCGGTTTTGAGCTTCTGATTCTGAATGGCGCCCTGACCTTTCTGGGTCTAACGGCCATCTCCAAGAAATCAAGCTAAGCCGCAGCTTCGGCCATTTGCTGCTCTAGAGTCTTACGAGTGTTCCCTTCTTTCTCTGGAACATGGCTCATCGCGTATTCGCTTAAAGCCGTGATTGTCAAACTTGGATTGACACCCAAATTGCATGGAATAATGGAGCCATCAAGAACGCGCATATTCGGATAGCCGTGCACTTCAAACTTATCGTTGACAACACCTTCTTCCTTGGTCATTCCCATTGGGCAGCCGCCAAGAATATGCGCAGTTGAGCTCATATTGAACAACACTTCCGTGGTAGCATTCATGGCCACACCATCGGTTTTTTCCGCGTAGCGATGCATTACATCTTGACCGACTTCGATGTATGCAGGCACCTGGGTGTTCTCACTATTTGCCACTTTCAGACTTCCACCGAATAATCCTTTTTTCCATTGCATCTGAAGCGCATTATCCAACGATTGCATCACCAATAGAATGATGGAATGGTGTGCAAATTCTCTTCGTAGAACGTTCCAGACCTTCCGTGGGCTGGTAACGAAATTCCACAGCATTTTGATGGTCCGCACAATTGCAGGACCATCGCCAGCGGCAATTACCGAAAGCAATCCCATGGCACCCGAACCGTCTCCATATTTCACCAATTCGATGTGCGTGTTCTCATCTGGATTGAACACACGGCTGATGGCCAAGCCGTGATTCATCTTTTTATCAATGCCCGCAATGCCGCACAACGATTCGGAGTTGGTTCGAAGATTTGCTCCGAGTTTATCAGAGAGGTTCGGAAGGGTTTTGAATTCCTCTTTCTGTCGGAAAAGTAACTTCATCGTTCCCAGAACACCAGCCGAGAAAACGATTCCTCGACTCTTGAAAACCCTTCGGTTTTTGTTGAACCAGGAAGTGGATGATTCCGTGTAAACGTGATACAGACCATCCTTGTACTCCACCTTCACAACCTTGGTCTCCGCTTCCACTTTTGCGCCCCATTTCTCAGCGAAATAGAGGTAATTTTTATCCAACGTATTCTTTGAGTTGTAGCGACAACCGACCATGCAATTGGCGCATTCGATGCAGCCTTTCCGCTTCGGGCCAAGACCATTGAAGTAGGGATCCTTCTCCACTTTTCTATCACCGAGGTACACGCCTACATGGTCAACAGGTTTGTAGGTTTCCAACTGCCCCATATCGATGGCAATTTGCTTGAGAACCTCATCTTCCGGGCCTTCCTTTTCATACTTGGAACTACCAAGCATGAACCGAGCTTGCTTGTAGAATGGGGTCAGCGTTTCTTTCCAATTCCGAATGCCGGACCAAACGGGATTATTGAAAAACGCATCGGGTGGAAACATGTGCGTGTTGGCATAAACGAGGCTTCCACCACCAACGCCTGCACCTCCCAAAACCATAATTCTATTCAGGAAATTGATCTTCTGAATACCGAACGCTTTGATGCCTGGCGCCCACAGGAATTTGCGAACGTTCCAGTTGGTTTTCGGGAAGTCTTCCGACTTCCAGCGTTTACCCATTTCTAAAACGAGAACATCGTAGCCTTTCTCCGTAAGGCGCATGGCAGAAACGCTGCCACCAAAACCCGAACCGATTACGATATGGTCGTAAACCTTGTCTTCAGTCATTTAATGATGCCTTCTGATATACATCTGAAACTCAACAGAATCCGCTTGAAAAGCTTCGATGTGATTGTAATCCGTAGAAAGGTAAAAAATGTCCTTTTCGAGCTTGATCATAAGAAAATCCCCGTCTACATACTCGTCCAAGTCTATCCGCAACACATCGTGTTTTGGCAAAGACCATGTTCCTTCCACCTCGTAATTCAATGTATCTGCCGCGTAATATGAGCCTACGCAACGATTATTGGAGTAGAAGTTGATCAGATACCGATATGCCGGGTCATTTATCTGATAGCCAGGCAAGATACCTGGCAAGGTATTGTAAGGTCCAAGCCGGGGAATGCGCGCATCATAGAGTTCCTGCGTAGTGTCTTTAAGCCCAAATTCAACAAACACCTCGCATGAAACTGTGGTAAAAGCAAGAAAAGCCGCAACCAAAAAAACGGGGAAATTCTTTTTGAAAACACAATCAGACATAAGCCAAAAATAAGGATTGCAACCAGTGAAAAAATGCTGTTCGTTAAAGAGCGTTAAACCTTCGGTTTGGGCGCGTAGATTCTTACCTTTGCACGAATTTTAATCGCAACGAGAAAAATTCGCCCATGTCGTTAGACCCAGAAAAGTTCCAGGGAGAGGGACTTACCTATGACGATGTTCTCCTGGTTCCGGCCTATTCTGAAGTAATGCCTCGCGATGTAAGTATCGCAAGCAAGTTCACTCGAAACATTGTCATCAACGTTCCGATAGTTTCGGCTGCCATGGATACCGTAACCGAAGCTGCCATGGCCATTGCCATTGCGCAAGAAGGTGGAATTGGTGTCATTCATAAGAACATGTCCATCGAGCAGCAGGCTCAGGAAGTTAGAAAGGTGAAACGTGCAGAAAGCGGAATGATCCTTGACCCGGTGACGCTGAAAGCAGATGCCTTGGTTGGTGATGCAGAAAACATGATGGCCGAATACAAGATCGGTGGTATTCCCGTGGTAGATGACAATCATAAATTGGTGGGGATCATTACGAATCGCGACCTGCGTTTTGAAAAGAACATGAACCGCCCGGTGAGCGAACTGATGACCTCAGAAAATCTGATTACAACCACGGAGGTTCAGGACATAGCCAAAACCGAGACCATTCTTCAGCAGCATAGAATTGAGAAGCTGCCTGTGGTTGATAGTAATTACAAGCTTATCGGCCTTATTACTTACAAGGACCTTATTAAAACCAAACTCCGCCCCAATGCCTGTAAAGACAAGCATGGTCGGTTGCGTGTAGCAGCCGCGGTCGGAGTTACCGGAGATATGTTAGAGCGTGTTACAGCGCTTGAAGCGGTAGGAGTTGATGCTGTTATTATTGACACCGCTCACGGACACTCGAAAGGTGTGCTTACTGCACTGAAAAAAGCCAAAGAAGCATTTCCGAACCTTGACGTAGTGGTCGGTAATATTGCTACGGCAGACGCAGCCAAAATGCTGGTAGAGCACGGTGCTGACGCAGTGAAAGTTGGAATTGGACCAGGTTCCATCTGTACAACACGTGTAATTGCCGGTGTTGGTGTACCGCAACTTACAGCAGTAATGGATGTAGCCAATGCTCTGAAAGGAACCGGAGTTCCTGTAATTGCTGATGGAGGTGTAAAATTCACTGGAGATATTGTTAAAGCAATTGTTGCCGGTGGCGATGTTGTGATGGCGGGCAGCATGTTTGCGGGAACAGAAGAATCACCTGGGCGTACAGTGATCCTTGAAGGAAGAAAGTTCAAGACCTATCGTGGAATGGGCTCTTTGGAAGCCATGCAGAAAGGCTCTAAGGACCGCTATTTCCAAGATGCAGAGGACGATGTGAAAAAACTGGTACCAGAAGGAATTGTTGGACGCGTGCCTTATAAGGGAACACTTACAGAGGTCATGTATCAGATAATTGGTGGTTTGAGGGCAGGTATGGGTTATTGCGGTGCCAGAACAATTGCCGATCTGCAAAATGCCAAGTTCATCAAGATAACTCCTGCAGGCTACAGAGAGAGCCATCCGCATGGTGTGACAATTACCAGTGAGGCACCGAACTATAGTCCATAGATGACAGTTCGGCACATTGCCTAATTTCTATTTTTGCGACCCGTTAATAAAACCTTAAAGAAGATGAAGAACAATATCTTGCAAGCAACTCTGCTTATAGCTCTGCTGATCGGTAGTGTTGACCTTTTCGGGCAAAAGAAAGAGCCTGTTCTGCTGACTGTAGATGGTCAGGACATCACACTATCTGAATTTGAAGCGGTTTACAAAAAGAACAATCGAAATGAGGTTGTCGATCAGGAAGACCTGAAAGAATATCTTGAACTCTACATCAATTTCAGGCTGAAAGTTCGAGAAGCTGAATCGCTTGGACTCGATACGGTCAAGAAGTTCATTGAGGAGTTGAAAGGATACCAGAAGCAATTGGCAAAGCCTTACCTCACTGATAAAGGAGTGAGTGAGAAACTGGTCAGGGAAGCTTATGATCGATCATTGAAAGATGTGCGAGCAAGCCATATCCTATTGAAGATCGGTCCAGACGCGTTGCCAAAAGATACACTTGCAGTTTATAACCGTATAATGGAAATCCGTGAAGAGGCATTGAAGGGTGACTTTGCGGAAATTGCCAAAAAGTACTCAGAAGATCCATCGGCCAAAGACAATGGGGGCGACCTGAACTGGTTCTCTGCTCTCCGTATGGTTTACCCGTTTGAGTCAGCCGCCTACAACACTCAGGTCGGTAAGATCAGTATGCCTGTCAGAACCCGTTTCGGTTACCATATTCTGAAAGTGACTGGAAAACGTGATGCTCTTGGAGAGATAAGCGCAGCACATATCATGATCAAAACCGGAAAGGAGGCCACCGAAGAAGAGATCAAAGAGGCCAAGGCTAAAATTGATGAGGTAAAAGGTTTGCTGGACAAGGGTGAAAGTTTCGAAGATCTGGCCAGAAAGTACTCGCAAGACCGCGGATCCGCGAATAAAGGTGGTGCCCTTCCCCGATTCGGAACAGGAAGAATGGTTGCTGCATTTGAAAAAGCAGCTTTCGACCTGAAAAACGATGGCGATTACTCAGAGCCATTCCTTACAGAATATGGCTGGCACATCGTTAAGCGCTTGGAGCGCTTTCCTGTTCCTTCATTTGAGGAAAGCGAAAAAGGTTTGGAGGCCAAGGTTGCCAAAGACAGTCGTTCGCAAATGAGTCAGACCGTTGTGCTTGAGCGAATAAAAAAGGAATACGGATTCAAGGAGAACCGCAAAGCACTCGATGCCATTGGCGCGCTGTTGGACACTACTTTGCTTGAAGGCAAATGGGATGCTTCCAAGGCAAGTGACCTGAAAGAAGAGATCTTCTCGCTTGGCAAGAAGCAATACAAGCAGGCTGACTTTGCTGAATACATTGGAAGCCACCAAACACGCAGACGTAAGGAGGATCTGTTGATCGTGATGAACGGCATGTACAATGATTACCTGAAGGAAAGCCTACTTGCTTATGAGGAAAGCAAGTTGTCTGAAAAATATCCTGAGTACAAAGCCCTTTTGAAAGAGTACAGAGATGGTATTCTGCTGTTTGACCTTACAGATCAGAAAGTTTGGTCAAAAGCAGTGAAGGATACCGCTGGTCTCAAAGCATTCCACGAAAAGCACTCTAAAGATTTTATGTGGGGCGAACGTCTGGATGCGGAGATCTACAGCTGCCAAAAAGATTCTCTTCTACAGCCGCTTACAGAAATGCTGAAAGAGAAAGCGGCCAAAGGCACTCCAAGCAGGGAGCAGATCATGGAAAAGTTGAATGCAAACTCTTCCTTGAACATCAGAGTAGAGCACGACCTCTACGAAAAGAATGATGAGGCGCTAATTGATACCATTCCTTGGACCAAAGGATTGCATGGCCCATTTAAAGATGGTGAAAGTGAAGTTTTCGTGTTCGTTAATGATGTTCTGAAACCAGAAGCTAAAAGTTTGAAAGAAGCACGTGGGCTTGTAACGGCCGCGTACCAGAACTACTTGGAGGAGCAGTGGATTAAGGAACTGCGCAAGAAGTACACCTATTCGGCCAATGCTGAACTGCTGAAAAAGATCAAATAATCAGTTGTCTAATACACTGGCATCGATATTCTGTCTCACCCTGCTGATATGCTCAGCGGGGTGTGATTTTTTTGAGAAAACGGAAGAACGAAGCGTGGCAGCCAAAGTGAAAGAGCATCTACTTTATACAGATGAGCTTGTTGCAGCGGTTCCAAAAGGGCTGACCTCTGAAGACAGTTTGAACTTTGTAAACGGTTTTATCGAGTCTTGGGCCACTCAAATGCTATTGCTTGACAAAGCGGAGCTGAATCTTCCGGCTGAGGAAAAGAATGTTGAGGCTCAGTTGGAGGAATACCGCAGATCTCTGATCATTTACAAGTACCAACGTCAACTTATTGGTCAGTTATTGGACACCACGGTGACAGAACAGCAGATTGAGGAATACTACAACAATAACAAGGACAATTTCGAGTTACAGGACAACATTGCCAGAGGTATCTTGGTCAAACTTGGGAAAGAATCGAAGGATGTGGAGAAAGTGAAGAATTGGATACGTTCTGACAAGGAAGAAAGTCGCGAAAAACTGGAAGAATTCTGCATTCAACACGCAAAGGCGTATCATCTGAATGATGAAGCCTGGGTTCCGTTTGAAGAATTGCTTTCAAAGATTCCCAAAACACCCTATCTCAACCTCAATTATTTTACAACGTATCATTTTGCTGATGTGCAGGATTCAACTGCTCATTACCTGATCAACGTAAAAGAGATCAAGTACAAGAACACTGTTTCTCCGATCGAATTCGAAAAACAGAATATCAGAAACATACTTTTGAACCAACGTAAGCTCGAACTTACACGTAAACTCGAAAAGGATATTCTGGAAGAGGCCGTGGCAAAAAATGAATTTGAAATTCTGAAGAACTGATATGCGCAAACTGCTAACATTCATATTCTCTATTTGCCTTCTGAATGTGGCCTTTGCCCAAGAGCCACAATCCATTGACCGCATCATAGCTGTTGTGGGTGGTAACATTACGCTGCAATCGGAACTTGAAACACAGTACTTGCAAATGCTGTCCTCGGGTTATGAGCCTGATGACGATAGCCGATGCATTCTCTTTGAAGAACTACTCTACGGCAACCTTCTGCTACATCGGGCAAAAGTTGACAGTTTGGAAGTGTCTGATGGTGAGGTTGAGGATGAACTGAACAGAAGACTGGAATACTTCATCTCACAGCTTGGTTCGCAAGAGAAATTGGAAGAGTACTACGAGAAATCGATTCTCGAGATCAAAGACGAGTTCCGAGAACTCATTAAAGAGCAATTGTTGTCGCAACGGATGCAACAGGAAATAACAGGAGACATTAAAGTAACACCTGCTGAGACCAGAGCCTTTTTCAACAAGATTCCGAAAGATAGCCTCCCATATGTCAACACCCAGATTGAGCTGGGGCGTATCATGCGCAGACCCATCATCACAAAAGAGCAAAAGGCCACAGCAAAAGCAAAAGCCGAAGAACTACGCCAGCGGGTTATCGGTGGTGAGAGTTTCCGTGCGTTGGCCATCCTTTACTCAGAAGACCCTGGTTCTTCTAAGAGCGGTGGCGACCTTGGCTTCTTTGAACGAGGCATGATGGTACCTGAGTTCGATGCGGTAGCCTTTCGCCTGAAAGAAGATTCCGTATCGGAGGTCTTTCAAACAAACTATGGTTATCACTTCATGGAAATGCTCGAACGAAGGGGTGAGCAGGTCAATGTTCGGCACATCCTCATTAAACCAAAGTCGTCTGATGAGGACCTTGAAAAAGCACGGGTATTCCTTGACAGCCTTCGAGAAGTGATTACTGATGGTAAGATAACCTTTGCGGAAGCTGCCGAAAAATACTCGGACGATGAGGAGAGCAAGCTCAATGGAGGAATGATGTTCAATCCAATGACCGGAGCCCCATACTTCGACATGGATCAATTGGGATCCATTGACCAACGCCTTGTGTTCTCCATAGAAAACATGAAGCCCGGAGACATCTCCAAGGCCGCAAGGTCTCAGTCTCCAGATGGAAAAGAATCATACAATCTGTATTATCTGAAATCAAGAACAGAGCCTCACGTGGCCAACATGAAAGATGATTACCAGCGCATACAGCAAGCGGCTTTAGCAGAAAAGAAGAATAAGACCATCGAAAAATGGATCAACGATAAAGCTGCGCAGACCTACATAAGAATTGACGATGCGTACATGGATTGTCCATTTGCGCACCGTTGGAACAAAACACAGCCATGACACAATTCAAAAGCGATGTTGAAGCAATGGAAGCATTGCAAGATGCCTACCGTAATCTGACCAATGAGATCGGGAAAGCTATTGTAGGCCAAGAAGAAGTTGTAAAGAATGTGCTCATTTCCATATTCAGCCATGGACACTGTCTATTGGTAGGTGTTCCTGGGTTGGCAAAAACGCTTCTTGTAAACAGCATCTCAGATGCTTTGGGCCTGAAATACAGCCGTATTCAGTTCACTCCAGACCTGATGCCTTCAGACATTATCGGTACGGAAATTTTGGATGAACAACGCAATTTCAAGTTCATTAAGGGGCCATTGTTCGCCAACATTATTTTGGCCGATGAGATAAACCGTACGCCACCCAAAACTCAGGCTGCACTCTTGGAGGCTATGCAGGAAGAGGCTGTTACCGCTGGCGGAACAAGACACGAACTGCCACATCCATTCTTCGTTTTGGCAACCCAGAACCCAATAGAACAGGAAGGGACCTACCCTCTTCCAGAAGCTCAATTAGACCGTTTTATGTTCAATGTGTGGTTAGACTACCCGTCTTACCAAGAAGAACTGAACGTTGTAAAACTGACCACCACAGATAAAAAGGTGAAATTGAATCCAGTGCTGAATTCAGAAGAGATTGTGTATTTCCAACAGCTCATCCGTAGAATTCCGGTACCCGATAATGTCTATGAATATGCCGTCAAACTATCATCAAGTACACGCCCCAACACCGAAATGGCCAATGCCAAGGTTAAGGAGTTTGTGAACTGGGGCGCAGGACCACGGGCTTCACAATACCTCATTATTGGTGCCAAGTGCCACGCAGCCATTAATGGTAAATTCTCTCCAGACATTGCCGATGTTCGAGCAGTAGCTGAACCTATTCTTCGTCACCGTATTGTACGAAACTACAAGGCAGAGGCTGAAGGAGTTACTGTCGAAGATATCATTGCTGAGTTGGTGAAAGGATAATCATAAGGACTCTTCCTTGTTTTCCATTTGCTACATTGCTTCTATGAAGCGATTGTTAATTCTGTTCATGGTCCTTGTGCCAGTGCGGACCATCGCCCAGCGCAACCAGACCATCCGAGGAACGGTGGTGGACGCGGAGACCAAACAGCCACTGGTGGGCGCCACCGTGTTCGTGCAGTTGGAGGAGCTCATCGGCACCTCCACCGACATTGACGGGAAATACGAATTGGAGAATGTGCCCGTGGGCCGTATTGAGGTGAAGTGCACCTACATCGGCTATGAGCCTTGGAGCAGCGGATTGATAACCCTCAGTTCTGGTAAGGAAATGACCATTGACATTGCTTTGGAAGAAAGCGTGCACATGACAGAGGAAGTGACCGTTACCGCCACACAAGATGGCCGCACGCGCAACGAGATGATGACCGTTAGCGCCCGTTCCTTCAGCATTCAGGAAACGCAACGGTT
>JACJZP010000002.1 GCA_020635535.1 Flavobacteriales bacterium
GTTGGATAATGGCATTGGTGATCGGGATAACACTCGGTCTACTTGGCGGAGGAGGTTCCATTCTCACGGTTCCTGTATTGGTATACCTCATGGGAATCAATCCGGTTATTTCTACTGGTTATTCGCTCTTTATTGTTGGACTTTCCTCGCTTTTCGGAGCTTATTCTTATTTCAAAAAAGATCAGGTTGACCTAAGAACGGCTGCTGTGTTCGGAGTTCCCTCCATTATAGCGGTTTATCTTTCAAGGAAGGTATTGGTTCCAGCAATTCCTGCCGAAATTTTCACTCTTGACGATTTCATTTTCACCAAGAACATGGCCATTATGGTGCTGTTCGCGGTGTTGATGATCGGGGCGTCTTACAGTATGATTAAGGGAAGAAAGGATACTGAAGAAACCAGCGGTGAGATCAAGTATAACTACCCGCTTATTTTAATAGAGGGAATTGTTGTTGGAACACTCACTGGCCTTGTAGGGGCAGGAGGTGGATTCCTTATCATTCCCGCGTTGGTTCTTTTCTCCGGACTGTCCATGAAAATGGCGGTAGGCACATCACTGCTCATCATAGCCGTTAAGTCTTTAATAGGTTTTCTTGGCGATGTTCAGAACCATGAGATTGATTGGACATTCCTGATGATTTTTGCGGCTTTGGCGATAATCGGCATTTTTCTGGGGTCCAAACTTTCAAACATCGTCCCAGGTCAAAAACTTAAACCGGCTTTTGGCTGGTTTGTACTCATCATGGGATTTTACATTCTTGGCAAAGAGCTTTTTTTCAATTGATCAATCAAAACTAAAACCATCTTAACATGAAACAATTAGCACATTTTTCCACTGTAGTTCTATTGGCCATCTTCATGGTTTCTTGCAGCAATGGACAGAATAAAACTGGCGCTTCCAATGGAATTGCCGAAAATGTGAATGTGGAGGAATTTTCCAAACACATTGGCAATGCGCAAGTATTGGATGTAAGAACCCCACAGGAGTGGAATGAGGGTATAATTGAGGGTGCTACCATGGCCAATATTTACGACCAGGATTTCGAAGCTCAGCTTGGTAAACTTGACAAGGAAAAGCCAGTAGCTGTGTACTGCAAGGTTGGCGGAAGAAGTGGTCAGGCCATGGCCAAAATGAAGGAAATGGGATTCAAGGAGATTTATAACTTGAAAGGCGGAATGGATGCTTGGAAAGGCGCCAAAAAACCAACTGTAAATCCTTAGTATGAAGTACCCAACTCTTGCAATATTGATATTTGGTTCTGCACTTTTTGTAGCCACAGGCTGTGGTGAGCAGAAAGCGGAACAGCAGCAGGTTAGGAAGAACGTGCAATACGTTTCAGGACCAGATGAAGTAACCTACCGAAGAATTGGAAAGGAGGTGATTGATACTGTGCAGGCTACGTTAAAGATGAATCTGGTCAAAGCCATGCAAGAGGGCGGGCCGGTAAATGCGGTGAACTTCTGCAATACAAAAGCCATGGAGCTAACAGATGTCTATTCAGAAAAGTATAGCACTGAAGTTAGGCGTGTTTCAGATCGGAATAGAAATCCACAAAACGCTCCAAATGAGTTTGAAGCAGCGGTTATTGAAGATTTCAAAAGCATGCTGGCAAGTGGTGAAGCAATACTTCCCAAGGTTGCTATAGACGCAGATGGAAAGAAGCATTTCTATGCACCCATTTACACAGGTGGAGTTTGCCTGACCTGCCATGGTGATCCGAAGAACATGCAACCAGAACTGGTGTCAGTGCTGGATAGTCTATACCCGAATGATAAAGCGAGAGGATATGCCGTTGATGAACTTCGTGGCATATGGAGTGTGAAATTCAAGAACAGTTAGAAATGGCAAATTTCAGCGAACTAATTAATTCAGATAAGCCTGTACTTATTGATTTTTCTGCCGAATGGTGTGGTCCATGCAAAATGATGGGGCCTATTCTTCAGGAAGTACATAAAAAAGTGGATGGCCGGGCAAAGATCTATAAGATAGATGTTGACAGGAATCCTAAAGTAGCAGCCAAATACCAGATTCAAGGTGTTCCTACTTTGATGGTATTCAAAAACGGTAAGATGGTTTGGCGACAGAGTGGCGTAGTACCAGCGCACCATTTAGTGGAGATATTGGAGAAGAACAGTTAAGTTCTTCTTGAGTCACGATTAATTGAAAGGGGAATCCAAATTTGGATTCCCCTTTGTGTTTATGCTATTTCAATTATGAGGTAATATTTGCTTAACGAACATAACATTGGAGTAACGCAATCTTAAACCTATTGTAAGTCTTTGCGCCAATGGCGGTAACAAAACAATGATTGCTTTGCAGCGGATTCTAACCAAAACCAAACAATCATTAAAATGAAAAGAAGTTACCTGAATTTCGTGGCAATTGTTGGCCTTGCTGCCAGTATTGCTGTTCTTCCATCCTGTAACAAGAAGGAAGGTTGTACCGATCCTACTGCCAGCAACTACGATGCTGATGCTAAAGAGGATGACGGCTCATGTGCTTATGATGCTGCAACCAAAAGCGGAACCATCTCTGCTGATGAGACGTGGACCGCAGACCGAATCTACTTCCTACAAGGACGTGTTGTAGTTGCAAGCGGTGTTACCCTTACTATTGAGAAAGGAGCTATCATCAAAGGAAAGCAAGGAACCGAGACCAATGCTTCTGCACTGATTATTGCCCGTGGAGGAAAGATTATTGCTAACGGAACCGCTAGTGAGCCGATCATTTTCACTTCTGAATTGGATGACATCGAATTGGGCGAGAAAGTAGGTACTACACTTACAAAGACCGACAATGAGAAGTGGGGTGGACTTATCATCCTTGGTAGCGCTCCTATCTCTGCTGAGAACGGTGATACTGAAGGAAACATCGAAGGTATTCCAGCTAACTCTGGAGTAGGTGTATATGGTGGTAGCAATGCTACTGACAACTCAGGCATTTTGAACTACGTTTCTATCCGTCATGGTGGTGTAACCATTGGTGAAGGAAACGAGATCAACGGTCTTACGCTTGGTGGTGTTGGTTCTGGAACTTCTATCTCTAACCTTGAGATCTACGCTACTTTGGATGACGGTATCGAATTCTTCGGAGGTACTGTAGACCTTACTGATGTTCTTGTATTCTACCAAGGAGACGATGGTTTGGATGTTGACCAGAATTTTGCTGGTAGCGTAACTGGTTTCGCAGTTATTCACGGTGACGGAATCGGTACTGACGAAGGTCTTGAGATCGATGGTCCAGAAGGAACTACCAACGTAAACGGACAGTTCACTATCGCAAACGGTATCTGTAAGTACGTTGATGCTTCAGGTTCAGGTTCAGCTGCTGATTTCAAATCAGAGGCTCAAGGTTTCGTTCAGAACGTAACTTTCGATTACTCTGCTCTTGGTGGTAAAGCTGTTAAGTTCCGTACCAAGTTCGATGGTTCTTGCAACCACAAAGCAGATGCTTACTCATACCTTGTAAGCCCAAGCGGTGCTCAGTCTCTTTCTTTAACCGGATGTTCTATCGCTGGTGGAACTAAGGTTTACGATGGTGATGAGGATCTTTCTGCTAACCCTCCAGTACCAACTGCGTGCCCAACTGAGTTGGCTGCTGCTCAAACTGCTGCTGCAGCGGCAGTAACAAACGGTGCTGGTTCTTCTTACGATTACGCTGGTAAGTTCACTTGGGGAGCTGCTGGTTCTAGAGGAGAGCTATAAGCATTACCTTATATAATTGTTAAGAAAGCCCTGCGATGAAAATCGCAGGGCTTCTTTGCTTTAATCTTGCGCAACTTTTTGAATACGTTCAACCAATACAGAATATCATGAGGAGATCAGCTCTCATCATCGCATTTCTAACCATTACCAACATTTTATCTGCACAACAGAAAGGCTACATCCGAGGCAACATCGGAGATGGCCAGTTCGGAGGCCCGCTTATTGGTGCCAACGTAACTGTTCCTGCGCTTTCTGGAGTCGGTGCAACAACCGATTTTGACGGAAACTATTCAATTACCCTCGATCCTGGAGTTTACGAGGTGAAAGTCTCCTACATCTCGTTTGCCGATCAGGTGTTCAAGGATGTGGAGGTGAAGGCCGGAGAAGTGACCAAGATCGATGCGGTTTTGGAAATGGCATCTCAGGAAGTAGCCATGGTTGAAGTTGTAGCAACGGTTCGCAAGAACTCGGAGGCTGGGGTACTGATGGACATCAAGAATGCCACGGTTGTTACTGACGGTCTTTCAGCTCAATCCTTCCGAAAAGTTGGAGATTCAGACCTTTCAGGAGCTATTAGAAGGGTTACGGGTGTAACTGTTCAGAATGGTAAATACGTGTATGTGCGTGGATTGGGTGACCGTTATACGAAAACTGTCATGAACGGCATGCCACTTCCAGGTCTCGACCCGGATGTGAACGCTGTGCAGATCGACATCTTTCCAACGTCTGTTCTGGAAAATGTGAGTGTGGCAAAGACCTTTTCACCAGATCTTTTCGGAGATTTCACGGGAGGTTTGGTCAATGTGGTCACCAAGAAATTCCCGGAGGAAAAAACAACGCAGATCGGACTCAGCTTTACTTATGTTCCCGGTCAACATTTTAATAAGGACTACATACTTTATTCACGAGGTAAGACCGATTTTCTCGGATTTGATGACGGAACGCGCAAGTTGCCAATCGATGGCAAAACAGTGATTCCAGATGAAACGCAGGTGAAACCTGAACTGGAAACCATTACAAGAAGCTTCAATTCTGAACTGAGTGCTAAGAAGACCTTAGCGTTCATGAACACCTCGTTCAATTTTAATCACGGTAATCAGCTGAACAAAGAAAACGGAACCACTTTCGGTTACAATTTCGTTTTCCGTTATGCCAGCGAACGTTCCTTTTACAAGGATTTCCAGTCAAACGATTATTTGAAGGATACCGGAGACACCATTAACGAATTGGAGCGTCAGCGTACGCGTTTAGGAGATGTTGGAAACGAGAATGTGCTTTGGAACGCCCTTCTTACTGGAAGTATGAAAAAGGGCAACAACAGCATCACAGCAATGGTGCTATACAATCAGAGCAATCAGTCAACAGCGGCTCAGCGTGTAAATCAGGATTTTGAGCAGAATCAGGCCACGTTGGTGGAGAATATCCTTACCTATTCGCAGCGCAGTATGGCCAACTTCCAGTTAAATGGTGCACACAGAGTTGGAATTGCTGAGTTGGAGTGGGGTAATTCTTTCAGCTATTCAAGGGTCTATGATCCAGACTTCCGCGAAACGCGTATTTCAATTACTGATGGCGATACGGCACTTACAACAGGAAACGGTGCAGGCATCGATCGTTTTTGGAGAAACCTGAACGAATTCAACGAAACATTCAGATTTGATGCAAAAGTGAAAGTTCACGAGAATATTTCTATCAAAGTTGGTGCGGCCGAAACATATCGTACGCGTGAGTTTTCCGTGTTCTCTTACAAGCATCGGCCAAATAACTTGAACGATGTAAGTTTTGATCCGAATTGGTATTTGCAGAGCGATAACATCTGGTCTGCCGATCCTTCTTCTTCGTCATACCGAGATGGAACTTATACCATCGGTAACTTCCAGCCTGCCAACCAATACAGCGCCAGCCAGAACATTCTTGGAGTTTATGCAATGGCAGAACAGCAGGTGCTTAAGAAACTGAACCTTGTCTATGGTCTTCGTGTAGAATACACACTCATGTTCTATGATGGGGTAAACCAGACCAACACGGTTCGATACCTCAATCAGAAAACACTTGATACGCCAAGTTTTCTACCTGCTTTGAACTTGGTTTACAAAGCCACAGATAAAATGAATCTGCGTGCAGGATACAGCAGAACCATTGCACGTCCTTCTTTCAAAGAAAAGTCTGAGGCCGAGATCTACGACCCGATCACCAAGCGTACATTCTCAGGTAACCTTGATCTGAAATTGACCAACATCGATAATGTGGATCTACGCTACGAGTACTTTATCGGTGGTAAGGACATGGTTTCGTTGGGCGGATTCTACAAGCGGTTTGATGGCCACATTGAATTGGTATCGTTTGAAACGGCACCAGATAACCTGAAGCCGCGTAACTCAGGTATTGCACACGTGTTCGGTGGCGAGTTTGAGATACGTAAAGGGTTGCGTGCACACACCTCTTCCAAATTCCTTCAAGGGTTCTTCTTTGCAGCCAACGTTTCTATTGTCCACTCAATGGTTGATATGACCAGTGTTTTGGTGGATAACAACGGTAAAACCGAGCTGCAACTGCGTCAAGAGAATGCTCGGAACGGTGAGACGATCAATAAGTTCAGACGCATGACGGGTCAGTCGCCTTATGCGGTGAATGCCAGTATCTCTTATGAGCTCGACAACAATCGTGGTAATATCTCTTTGGCCTATAACGTTCAGGGCGATCAGCTTACAATTATCGGTTCGGGCCGTGTGCCAGATATTTACACAATTGCTTTCCACAGCTTGAATTTCAATGCGTATGTGAATGTGGGTGAAAAACGCAATTCACGCATCACGCTTCGTGTTCAGAACATGCTCAATGACGATAGAACGCTTGTCTATCGATCATACAAGGCAGAGGATCAGAAGTTCACCAGTTTCAAGCCAGGGCCAAGCATAAGATTAGCATATCAGTACAGTTTCTAAGCAGTATTTGATTGAACGAAGAAGCCCCGCTTGGAATTTCCAAGCGGGGCTTCATTTTGCAGATGTTTTTAATTCTGAATTAGTTTTTCACAAATCTCAAGGTCTTCTGACCATGTTGAGTGTTCATTTGGATAAAGTAGAACCCTGCGTTCAAATTTGAATCAAAATCGCTCAAGGATATACGATTAAGTCCTGCATTTAGGCTTCTGCCGAAAGAAGCTATCATCTTTCCGGTAACGTCTACCAAGTTGAATGTGAATTGATCTGCCTCCTGAAGTTTCAATTCAAGCTGACTTGAACCGTTGATCGGGTTAGGGTAGATGCTTGCGGTCAAAAGGCCATCTATCTCATTGATTCCTACACCATGGTTAGGATTAATGTTGATATCGTCAAGGTAGAGATAGCTCTGTTGGTCGCTTGTCGCTTGAAACTTTATAAGTACATGCTCTTCTCCAGCCATGGTAGCCAAAGAAACATCTTCATCGCGCCACTGATTGGCATTCGGTACAAATGTGCTCGAAACATTGGAACCCGCAGTGTTCAGGCCATCTCCGTCTTCTGTAAAGCGCAGCGTCCATGTTTCGCCACAGTTGCGCGATACATAAATGCGCAATTGCTCATCATGATCTGTGCTGTTTCTATTCGCATGAGCATACTTAAAGGTCATAACAGCATCACTGGTCTGAACTTCGCTCATATCAATTGGAGGGCTGATCAGGCTATTGACATTTCCAGAAGTAATGCTTCTGAGATTGATGCGGGCTGATGCACTTCCTGTGGCAGAAGCAGCAGTGGTCCTTTGCCAAGTGAGCCCACCTGGAGTTTCAATGCTCCACTCAAACATAGGGTCTGCATTATCTGGAAAACTGGCATCCTCCATACCTTCTTCAAATAGACCATCTATACCACCACCAACTTCGGTTACAGTTATTGCATCTTGAATAGTGTGTGAATTAGAACCTGCATCGGTAGTTACAGTAAGTGTTACGTCATATACACCGGCCGTGTTGTAGGTAACCGATGGGTTCGGGTCATTACTGCTTGATGGAGTTCCGCCTGGGAAACTCCAATTCCATACCCAACTTGGGTCTTCATCAGCGCCCCAGAGGTTGTCGTCAAAGGTTACTTGGTAACCTTCGCAACCAAGCGATTTGTCAAGAGCAAAGTCTACCACGGGTACACAAGATGGCGCGGTGTAGCCATCGTTGGTTCCGGTGTTGTTTCTGTTCTCAGTTCCCCAGTAGTAATTTCTGCCTCCAACACTTGAATTGGCCGCTGATTGCATTCTACTGGCCTGTCCAGCGGTAAACATGCGTGCGCAAGAAGAATAATCCATATGATTCTGGACGTTATCTAAGCTACCACAGGATTGTTGTGATGTGTTGCAACTTCCAGAAGTTCCTATGGTGTTTGGAGTATCAGAAACGTTATCATCAAAGTTGCAATTGGAGCTTTGCTCCGGTTCATTGGTCGGCCCCCAAGTGTGGTTCAGATTTAGCCAGTGGCCGAATTCATGGGCCAGACTTCCTTGAAATTGAGCAGCACGGATAATGATACCGTTACTCTGTGCACCATTTGTGCCGGGTAGGAACGTGTATCCTCCCGCACCGCTACCAACGCTTTGTACAAGCCAAACTTGCAGATACCTTCTGCTACCTGTATTCCAGTTAATTAGACTTTTAACGTTTTCGCCTGCGCCTTCGGTCAGTTCAGATTGTGTTCTGGTTATTCCATCTGTGCAGTTGCCTTCGTTGTCGATTTTTGCCAATCGGAGTTCGCACTGTGTGTCGCCAATTATACCTTGAAACGCAGATACAACGCCCGAAATGTTGCCGTTCTGGCCTCTTAGTTCCTCGTTTGCAGCTTCTATGGCATTGATTATGGTTTGTTTTGAAAGATTCTCTGCCCCGTTGTTATGAATGACATGAACAACGGTAGGAATAACCTTAAGTCCACCGGCACGGTCAAATTCCGGTAGTTGCATGTACTCCTGATACTCTCTTTCGAGCTGTTCTTGAAGGGCTCTGGCTTCCGCATCATTCGCCAAGACTTCATTGGTATGACTGTGGGTGGTGCACGTGAGCTTCTCTTGAGCCTGTGCACTGAATACGGTCACTGCTGTAAAAACAGTGAAAAGCTTTAGTGAACTGATAATTTTCATTCGGTTTGATTTGACCAGCTTACTTAACGCAAGCGGTGCTTAATTTGTTCCGAGCGAATATACATGCCACAGTGAAGCTACATTAGCCCGCTGGTTGACATTTAGCTGAATCGGTAGGTTTCGTGCTGACCTGGAATTCGGATACTGCTGAATCCTCTACCGTGCAAGTGTTCTTTCCAAGCTTTCTGAGATTCCGGTTCGCCATGTACCAGAATAAGCTCTCTGACCTCGCTCGGATTCTGACAACTCAGGTATCGCATCATCTCTTTGTAATCTCCATGTGCGCTGTAGGAGTCAACAATTTTAATGTCTGCGCGCACTGGGTAAGTTTTTCCGAACATATTCACTTCCTTGTCGCCAGCTCGTAATCTACCTGCTAAGGATAGTGGTTCTGCATAGCCAACAATCAGAATCGTGTTTTTCGGGTCTGAAATGGAATTCTTGATATGGTGTTTCACTCTTCCAGCTTCTGCCATTCCGGAAGCAGAGATGATGACGCAAGGTTCTTTAATGCTGTTCAGGCGTATGGAATCTTCCACCTGACGGATATAGCTCAATTGATCGAATCCGAATGGGTCTGGTTGGGTCTCACAGAATTCCTGCACCTGTTCGTTCAAGAGGTCTTTGTGTTTGCGAACTATTTCCGTGGCATTTACGGAAAGAGGGCTGTCAACATATACTTTAACCTTTGGTAAAAGCCCGAAAACATTCAGGCGGTTCAGAGTGTAAACAAGTTCCTGAGTTCGGCCAAGGCTGAAAGCGGGAATGATCAGTTTACCCTGCTTCCTTTCGCAGGTGTCAATTATCGCATCAAGCACTTGCTGTGCAGCGTTGTCAAGATCATCATGCAAGCGGTCTCCGTAAGTAGATTCGCAGATGATGACATCGGACTGTGGGAATGACTTAGGGTCGGGCAGAAGCTGAGTTCCATATCTGCCAATATCTCCGGTAAACGTAAGGCGCGTTTTCAGACCATCTTCATTCAGCTCCAAGTAAATGGCTGCGCTACCCAGAATATGACCGTTGTCGATCAGTGTGAATGAAACTTCATCATCAATCACCACTGTTTCACCGAATTGTACCGTTTCAAACAGGTCAAGGGTCATCTCCACATCTTCTGTGGTGTACAGCGGTTCAATGAACTTTCGGCCTTGGCTTGCTCTTATCTTGTTCACATATTCTGCATCAGCCAACTGAATATGGGCGCTATCCTTTAGCATAATGTCACACAGGTCGGTTGTGGCTTCGCTGGTGTAGATCTTTCCTTCAAACCCCTCCTTAACCAAACGCGGAAGTAACCCAGAGTGGTCGATGTGTGCGTGAGAAAGAATCACAAAATCAATGCTCATCGGGTCAAAGCCGAAATGAGAATTCAGTTCGTAGGTGTCTTTGCCCAATCCCTGAAACATGCCGCAGTCCAACAGAATTCTCTTGTTACTGCGTGTGGTTACCAGATGTTTTGATCCGGTGACGGTTTTGGTAGCTCCGTGAAAAGTGATGTCCATTCGATAGAAATGTATTGCAAAGGAATTTGAAATTCCCGAAAGTGTTTGATGAAAGTCAGTTTTATGAGTGACGGCTCTCAACAGACAACGAAGTCACGTTTGGGTTATTTGCCGTTAAACTTGCCATCGCTATATGTACAACATTCTGATTCCTACGGATTTTTCTGAAAACGCTAATCGTGCGATTTCTTATGCAGTAAACCTGTTCGGTACTGATTCAAAATACACGTTGGTAAATGGTTATGAGGTTCCTCATTCTGGGGCTAACATGCTCATTTCAATTGCTGATATTCTTGAAAAGGATGCGTTGCAACTGCTCTCTGATTCGCGAGATCGGTTACTTGCACAGTACCCTGAATTGAAAGGAAATCTGGATGTGAGAGCAGTTTCAGGGGCTCCTAATGTTGCAATACGTAAACTCACTGAAACCCAGGATTTTGATCTGGTGGTAATGGGAACCAAAGGAGCTTCTGGATTGAAAGAGGTTTTTGTCGGCAGTGTTGCATCGAATACGTTGAACGATGTGAAAATTCCTGTGCTTGCGATACCTGGAGATGCTGATGCAGTGGTACCGAAAACCATTCTTTTTGCTGCCGATGACAAATGCCTGTCAGATGGAAAATTGCCTGATGAGTTGGTTGATCTTAGCAACAGCACTGGTGCGGAGGTATTGGTGGTAAATGTGGTTCCCGAAGGGGAAATGAAGCATGTTGGTAATAGCGCTGACCAGAAAAGTAGGCCAGACGGTATCTTTCAGGGTGTGAAGCACTCAGTTCATTTTGTGGAATCCAACGATGTGAATGCTGGAATCATGAAATTCATTGGAGAAAACAAGGTGGATATGCTTGCTATGGTTACTCGAAAAAATGACCTTTTCTCAAGGATGTTTGCAAAAAGTAACACTAAGGCTATGGCTATGCACACGCATATTCCGTTACTTGCGTTTCATTGAATTCAACACTATCCATTACCATGAAGAAGATTCTTGTTCCAACCGATAGAAGTGAAAATGCCAACCATGCATTGAATTACGCTTTGAACCTTTTCAAAGGAGAAGAAGTGGAATTCATCCTGTTCCAATCTTACGATATTCCTGCATACACTGCAGATATGCCTATGCCAATGGATTTTGTAGGCGCGGAAGAACTCACTCGGATACTCAATCAGGACATTGCAAAACTCAAAGAAGCAAACGCAGATAATGCATTTACATTCAGCTGTGTGGTTGAAGGTGGTTCTTTGACAATGAATGTTGAGCGTTTGGTTGAAGACATGAACATTGATCTGGTGGTAATGGGAACCAAGGGTGCTTCCGGTCTGGCAGCGGCCGTAATCGGGAGCAATACGGCTGATGTGATTCAAGCCGCCTCTTGTCCGTTATTGGCTGTGCCTGAAAGTGCCGATGTGAATGCTATGCCAAAGAACATCCTGTTTGCTACAGACAACAAGGGATTGAGTAGTGCGAGTGTGGTCGATTCGTTGATGTTCTTTGCAAAGAAATACTCTTCGCATATTCACTTGATGAATGTTCTGGATGAAGGAAAAATGACCACAGTTGATGAAGCGGTGGCAGGTCTTAAACTTGACCACTTGCTTGAATCGGTTGAGCATTCATTTCATTTCGAGAACAGCAATGATA
Organism: Flavobacteriales bacterium; assembly: GCA_020635535.1. Taxonomy (GTDB): domain Bacteria; phylum Bacteroidota; class Bacteroidia; order UBA10329; family UBA10329; genus UBA10329. The sequence continues at coordinate 11,954 of JACJZP010000002.1, forward strand.
AGGCTGCTGCGATCGAGAATCATCTGAATACGCACAACATCGACATGTTAGCGGTCATACCCCGAAAGAACAATTTCTTCGATGCCATTTTCCATAGAAGCGTAACGCGTAAGCTTACACTCCACACCAAAGTGCCATTGCTGGCAATGCATGATCTGGGATAGTCTCCCTACTTCCAGTTTCGTTCTCCTCAATGCTTAATTTAGCCGCCTTTCAAACAAGAGCGGATGGAGAAGATCTTAGTGGCCAACAGAGGAGAGATCGCATTGCGAATAATGCGCTCTGCCAGAGAGATGGGAATCAAAACAGTTGCGGTTTACTCTGAAGCAGACCGTAACGCATTGCATGTGAGGTATGCAGATGAGGCTGTTTGTATCGGACCACCGCCTTCCAACCAAAGCTATCTGCTTATTGATAAGATCGTTCAGGTATGCAAAGACCTGAATGTAGATGGTGTTCATCCTGGTTACGGATTCCTATCTGAGAATGCCAAGTTTGCCAATGCTTTGGAGGTTGCCGGTGTAACGCTCATCGGTCCATCCGCCAAGTCAATGGAGATCATGGGAGATAAACTATCGGCAAAAGCTGCCGTAAAGAGTTATGATATTCCATTGGTTCCAGGAACCGAAGGCGCGGTTGATGACATCAATGAAGCCATTGCCACGGCAAAGCAAATTGGATTTCCGGTGATGATAAAAGCATCTGCAGGTGGTGGTGGTAAAGGAATGCGTATTGTACATGAAGAATCTGATCTGGAAGAACAGATGAATCTTGCCATCAGCGAGGCAACATCTTCATTCGGGAATGGAGCCGTTTTCATTGAACGTTTTGTTGGTTCTCCGCGGCATATCGAGATTCAGGTTCTGGCAGATACACATGGAAATGTGGTGCATCTTTTTGAACGTGAGTGTTCAGTACAGAGACGCCATCAGAAGGTGATTGAGGAAGCACCATCGGCTGTGGTTTCAGATGAAATGCGCCACAAAATGGGCGAGTGTGCCAAAGACGTGGCCCGTGCTTGCGGTTACGTTGGTGCAGGAACGGTCGAATTTCTTGTTGATGAAAACCTCGATTTCTACTTCTTGGAAATGAATACTCGTTTGCAAGTGGAGCATCCGGTAACGGAGATGATCACAGGCATCGATATTGTGAAGGAACAGATTCGTATTGCAAGAGGTGAGAAGCTTTCATTCAAACAGGAGGACCTGAAAATTCATGGTCATGCCATTGAATCGCGGGTTTACGCGGAAGACCCACAGAACAATTTCCTCCCAGACATAGGTAAACTTGAGCGTTATGTAAGGCCGCAGGGTCCAGGTGTTCGGGTTGATGACGGTTTTGAACAGGGAATGGACATTCCTATCTATTACGACCCAATGATCGCGAAGCTTTGCGTACACGCAGATACGCGCACGGAAGCTTGTGCCAAGATGATACGGGCAATTGATGAGTACGAAATAACAGGGGTCTCTACCACGTTACCTTTCTGCAAATTCGTTATGCAGCATGAAGCGTTTACAAGCGGGCAATTCGATACTGGGTTTGTGCCGAAGTATTTTACGCCCGAGAAACTCAATTACTCCGCAGGAGATGAGGAGGAATTGGTTGCATTGTTCACAGCCTTCAAGAAAGATGAGTCAACCGCCAAGGTTACAGCTGTCAATGGTACTTCCAATGTGGGTTTTCCTTCTGCTTGGAAGCTGAATCGGACATGATTTTCGCTTGGCGCGGAAATTGCCAATACACGGTTATGAAGCGTCTCACCATCTTCATTCTTGTTCTCTTTTTACCTGCGTTGCTCTTTGGGCAGAAGTTGAACATTGGTAAAAGAGCAGCGGCTTCTCAAACAGAGGTGAAGGACAAGATGGGCGATAGCACGGCATCAGCGCTTATTAACGGAAAGCTTTACGAGGCCATTATTGTTGATGGCGATACAATTCCGATCATTTCCCTTCCTCCGGCAAAGGCCACTGCCAAGCGTGTTTTCAAGAGCAGAAAGGCCGAAAAGAAATATCGAAGGCTGGTTTACCACGTAAAGAAGGCATATCCGTATGCGAAACTGGCTGGCGATAGGATGCGCGAGATAGAGGAGGAGGTAAAGGACATGACACCTCGGCAGCGTAAGAAACGCATGAAGGATTTGGAAAAGGAGATAAAACGCGATTACGAGGGTGAGCTTATGAAGCTTTCATTCACGCAGGGACGGATTCTCATCAAGCTTCTCGATCGTGAAACAGGAAGTATTTCCTACGACATCATCAAAGAATTCAGGGGTGGGTTTACCGCCTGGTTCTTCCAGGGCATTGCCAAAATGTTTGACTACGACCTGAAATCCAAGTACGATCCTGAAGGAGAAGACGAACTTATTGAGGAGATAGTTCAGAAGATTGAACGTTGTGAGCTTTAGGCTCCCAAGAAACTTCCACCACAAACTCGCAACACCTGTCCATTGATATTCTGAGCTCCGGGATGTGCTAGGAATGCCATGGCTTCAGCAATATCCTCAGGTTTTCCCGCCTGTGCCAAGCTGGTCAGTCGTTCTGCGAAGATGCGCGTCATCAGAGGCATGGTTTTTACCATTTCAGTTTCTATGTAGCCAGGAGCTATAGCGTTAATGGTAATGCCCTTTGTTTTAAGTTCTTTCGATTTTGAAGCCGCGTAACCGATCAGCGCAGCCTTGGTAGCAGTGTAATTCGTCTGACCGAAATTTCCGGCAATCCCTGAAATAGAAGAAGTTCCAATGATTCGACCTCCATCTGGAATCAAGCCCATTTCCAAAGCTTCTTCTGTAAGTGCAATAACTGCCGTTAAATTGATGGCAATTACTTGATCCCAATAATGCTCTGGCATGTTTTTCAAGGTCTTGTCACGAGTAATTCCTGCATTATTGATCAGTACATCAATTCGGCCGTGTTTTTCTTTGATATCGTTGAGTAGCTGTTTACGGGCAGTTTCATTGGTTAGGTCAGCACCCATAAACGAAACCTTATCAGAAAGAAGCGGCTTTGCGCGCTCATCCATTTGAGGGATGTCAGCAATAATCACTGTAGCTCCTTCCGCAGCCAAACGTTGAACAGTTGCTGAGCCAATACCGCCAGCACCACCTGTTACCACGCAGATCTTATCAGATAAATCTCCAGGTCTTGGTATTTCGTCATTGGCAATCAATGCTTGACCTGTAATAAAAGCAGAGCGACCAGAAGTAAAGAAATCCTCCGTAACCTGATAATCGGTGAGGTCCAGATCTGAGGCAATTTTTACAAGATTCACAGTAGTGCCTCTTCCGCCTAATTCTTTTGCTAACGAGCGTGATATACCTTCTAGCGAACGTTGAAAAGTGGAGTGTGCTGAGTCTTCAATAAGTTCTGGCTGAAAGGAATAAATCAGCACTTTTCCATTTGATTTGATGGACTTTACGCCTTCTTGCAATTGATTAAAGACGACTTTCAGATCAGCTTCGTTCTTTACATCTCGGCAATCAACTATCAGAGCATTTTCTACTTTCTGAGTGCCGTCCTTCCAAGGCGTGTAGGTCTTGATAAGCGGAGTTGGTGGTGGAAAGCCCAGTAAGGCAAGGATCTTTTCTTTCATGTGGCAAATCTAAATATCAAGTTGACGTAGCAAGCAGGTTTCTAATTCTGTCAACCTGTGTGCGGATGTCTTCTTTGAGTTCACATTCCCAAATCGTAATAACAGTCCAGTTTTCGTTCTCCAAAGCGGTGATTTTCTCTTGATCACGTTCTACGTTTCTCGAGAATTTCTCTTCCCAGAATGATCGGTTATTCTTGGGTAGCGATAGGTTGCATTTCGGACAGCGATGCCAGAAACAACCGTTTAAAAAGATTGCAATTCTCTTTCCGGGAAAGGCAATGTCGGGTTTACCTGGAGCTTTTTTCCAATGCAACCGATAGCCTCGGATACCAGCATTCCATAGCGCCTTTCTGAGAAGTATTTCAGGCTTTGTGTTTTTGCTCTTGTTGGAGCGCATGTATTTGCTCACCCTCTCATTCAGCGGCTTTGGTGAGCGTTCGTCTCGACTGTATGGTTTTGGCTTGGAAGCCATTTATTGAGGCAGATTCTCCAAAAGGAAGCGTTTCAAATTCCCGCCCATAATTCCTCTAATCTCTTCTTCCGTGAATCCTTGTTTCAGCATTTCTTCCACCAACAGCGGAAATCCCGTGCAGTCGAACTGTGTGGTTACTGAACCATCGTAATCAGAACCAAGCGCAACGTACTGATAGCCCACAAGGTCTTTCACATACTTCATCGTCTTCACGATATTCTCAGCTGATGGGTCACCGATTGCTTCCGGGAAAAACGCCACACCAATTAGTCCGCCCGTTTCCGAAATGCCTCGTAAATGGTCATCTGAAAGGTTTCGCTGCGAATTCAGCATTCCTTTCACTCCTGTGTGAGAAGTGAGAATTGGCTTGGTGGTCATTGCCAGAACATCATCAATAATGGCCTCAGAAGAATGCGCCACATCGATGATCATTCCCAGTTCGTTCATTCGCCTTACGACCTGTTTCCCGAAGTCGGTCAGTCCCGCATTGGAAACACCATGCGCAGAGCCGCCTAATTCGTTGTCGAAGAAATGTGTTGGCCCCATCATTCTTACACCTGCATTCCAAAGACCATCCACATTTTCAAGCTTTCCTTCAAGGCAGTGACCGCCTTCAACACCCAAATAACCTGAAGCCAATTGTTTATTCGATTTACGGTCGTTGATGAATGATTGGAGTTCATTTCTATCGTGAACCACACGGAATTTTCCATCCGATTTCTTGGCAAAACGATGTAACGCTTCGCATTGGTCAATGGCCCTCTCGTAAAGACTAAACCAGCTATCAATTCCTCGACCTTGGGCAATTACCAATGAGGTGATGTTGTCGGTTTCGCCTGTATTCTCCTGCATATTCTGCCCTTTGGGCGATTTGCTCACAATGGTGAAGGCCTGAAGCGCCACGTTTCCTTCAAGCATTCGTGGAATGTCAACTTGCCCGTGATCATTTCTTTTCAGCAGATTTCTGTCCCAAAGCAGTGCATCGCAATGCAGGTCACCTACGAAATCCAGACTTTCGTAAAGCTCTCTTGCTTCGTTGGATACTGTATTCGGGCCTTTGTCAATCACAGGATTGAACTTGTCGTCAATGATTCCTGGAACAATCAACGTAATGACCCAATAAATCAGTGCGAGGCCGAGTAGGAGATAGGCAAGTTTCTTCATGCGGTGAAGTTAGGCATCGCAATAAACAACCAATATGATACGTTGCCGTCTTGATCGTATCTTAACCCTAAGATGAAACTAAGTTACACCCTGATCAGTTTTTGCATCGCTTTAGCACTCTCATCTTGTAACAAGGAAGAGAATGAAGTCGAACTTGTGAGTCAGTGGCATCTGATAGAACAGTTGTTAGATCCTGGTGATGGCAGCGGAACATTTCAGCCCGTGACCAGCAATAAGACCGTTGAATTCTTAGAAGACGGAACGTTGACCTCAAACGGTAATCTGTGCAATATGGACCTTCAGGTGGGAGATGGTTCAACAGGTACTTACAGCTTGGCCGACAGCACCATTCTACCAAACAATTGTGGTTTTGCGCCTCCTTATCCAATGACCTTCGAAATCCAAGACGGATTCCTGATCATCAACTATCCATGCATTGAACCGTGCCGCGAAAAGTACGAGCCAGTTGATTAGCCTAAGGCTACATCCAGAACCATCATCACTATGAAGCCCGCGATGAATCCAAGTGTGGAAGTATCGGCATACTTATCTAACTGCGTTTCGGGAATCACCTCTTCAATAACTACGTAGATCATGGCTCCAGCCGCAAACGCTAGAGCGTATGGCAGAATCGGAAATGCGTAGATAACCGCAATCGCTCCAACAAACCCAGCAACGGGTTCTACAATGGCCGAAAGCTGTCCGTACCAAAAGCTTTTGAACCGCGAAACACCCATTCTGCGCATCGGCATGCTCACGGCAATTCCTTCTGGGAAATTCTGTAAACCGATACCAATTGCTAACGCGATTGCGGCACCAATGGAAGCTCCTTCCATTCCGTGGGCCACAGCCCCAAATGCCACTCCAACCGCTAACCCTTCGGGGATATTGTGAAGCGTAATGGCCAGAACCAAAAGCATGGTTCTGCTGAGATTGGTTTCAACACCTTCTTTTTCTGTTTCTGGGAAGTTGATATGCAGGTGCGGCATGAACTTGTCCAGCGCAAACAGGAAAAGTGCTCCACCTAAAAAACCAACGGCAGCAGGAAACCATTCCGGAACGCCAGGATTGCTTTCAGGGCTGATTTCAATTGCTGGAGCCAGCAACGACCAGTAACTGGCCGCAATCATCACGCCTCCCGTAAATCCCAACATTCCGTCAAACAGCTGTCGGTTCATGGTTTTGAAGAAGAATACGAACGAAGCTCCAGCCGCGGTGACCAACCAAGTGAAAGTGGTTGCCAGTACAGCCTGAACCACAGGCGTTTGTTCAAGAAACCAGAGTTTGAGTGTGTCGAATAATTCCATTTTTGAGTTTTTGTTGAAAAATCCCCCGTCTCAAAATGTTACGCAAGCTTCACTTTTGAGACGCCCCCTTTGAAAGGGGGAACGAACTCATTCCTCCTTTCAAAGGAGGTGCCGAGGAACGAGGCGGAGGATTTACTTATCATTTCAGTATGCTACAAATATGTTTTTGGCCACTTCGTGACTCAGTTGAACGGGTTTTCCATCCAATTCAATTTCAACTGAACGATCAAAGTCGTGGCGTTCGGTCAGTTTGAATTCCACACCAAGGTCCAAGCCGATTTTTTTCATGTAGGCGAGGAAACTCTCCGAATGCTCGGTAATTCCCATAACCTTCGATTGTTTACCGACTTCCAACTCGTCCAACTTCACGCGGGCTGGAGCAGGGAAATTTCCTTCGCTGTCAGGAATCGGTCCACCATGCGGGTCATATTTCGGGAAGCCTAAAAATTTATCTAATCTTTCAACTAGAACATCTGAATTGATGTGCTCCAACTCTTCGGCAACTTCATGTACTTCATCCCATCCAAACCCAAGATAGTCAACCAGAAAAACCTCCCAAAGACGATGCTTCGGATGATGTTCACCGCAATCTTTTGGCCTTTCTTGGTAAGCGTAACGCCTTGATATTTCTGATAGTTAACCAACTTCTTGGTAGCCAACTTTTGAAGCATATCCGTGACTGAAGAAGCCTTTGTGTCAAGCCTTTCAGCAAGTGCATTTGTACTCACTCCCTTGTCCGATTTCTTGGACAGCTTGTAAATGTGTTTGAGGTAATTCTCCTCTGTGAATGAATTGGACATGGCACGCAAAGATATTCAAATTGCATACATCGAAATGAAAATTTAGATAAATCTAAAATAGATTTAGCTTTGCCCTGTGATTTTACGACTGACCATCCTTTCGTTTCTTCTGCTTTTTCAGTTTTCTGCGTTCGGACAAACGGGTTCGATTAGCGGAAAAATCACCGATGGAAATACCGGTTCCATTTGCGAATGTGGTTCTGAAAGGAACAGATTTTGGAACTTCAGCCAATGAGAATGGGGATTTCCGTTTGGAGAACATCCCTTTCGGTAGTTATCAATTGCAGGTTTCTTCGGTTGGCTTTGTGGCTTTCAGCCAAAAAGTTGAACTGAACAGAGCGCGGATTGAATTCGGAGAATTGGAATTATCACCTTCTTCACTTGGGCTCGATGAAGTGGTTGTCACAGGAACCATGAAGGAGACTTTCATCACGGCATCGCCAGTTAAAGTAGAGGTCATCACAGACGAATTGCTGGAGACGACAAGCAATCCCGTCAATCTCATCCAATCACTGAAACTGATCAACGGAGTACAAGAAGTAGTGAGTTGTGGTGTGTGCTACACAAACAACATCAGCATTAACGGCCTGCCCGGACAGTACACAGCGGTGTTGATTGATGGTAGTCCGATCTATGGCAACTTGGCTTCGGTTTACGGGTTGAATGGCATTCCGCGTCAGGCAATTGACCGAATTGAGATTATTAAAGGACCGAACTCCACGTTGTACGGTTCTGAGGCGATGGCGGGAGTCATCAACATCATCACAAAAGACCCCGCGAACCAACCAAAGTTTGCGGCTGATTTCCGCATGACCTCTCATCTGGAAACCTTCGGAAATGTCACTTGGTCGCCAGAGATAAGCGAAAAATGGAACGCTACCATTGGTGCCAATTATGGCTTCATTCCGCAGTATCATGACGATAATGGAGATGGATTTGGCGACATCGTGAATATGGATCGTGTTTCAGCTTTCACGAAGTGGACCATGAAACGGAAAGACCATCGCAAACTACAGCTGATGGCCAAGTATTACTATGAAGATCGCAGAAATGGGGTAGAGGATTTCATGCTGAACCGCGCTTATCGGGAACTGCGCGGCAACGACAGCATTTACGGAGAGAGTATTTACACGCACCGTGGAGAGGTTTTCGGAACGTATCAGCTTCCGACAAAGGAGTATTTCCGAATTGATTTCTCAGGCAGTTACCACAATCAGGATAGCTATTATGGCGATGTTGGGTATGCCGCAGAACAGTATATCGGTTTCGGAAATTTTATCTGGAATCGCCAGCTAAAACGCCATGATCTATTGGCTGGGTTGACTGCCCGCTATCAGCATTATGACGACAATACGGTGGTTACTCAGCAAGCCGAAAGTCAATTCATTCCAGGTGTTTTTGTGCAGGACGAATGGGAAGCAGTGAAGGCGAAATTTACGGTTTTGGGTGGTGTTCGGTTGGATTATTACGAAGCCAACGGACCTGTGGTCTCACCACGATTGAACCTGAAATGGAAACCCGCATTGTGGACAACCATTCGTGCCAATTTCGGAACGGGTTTTAAAGTGGTGAATCTGTTTACGGAAGACCACGCTTTTGTAACGGGTCAGCGTGAAGTGGTTTTGGAAGAGAAACTGAAGCCAGAACGCTCTTACAACGGAACGCTCAGTTTCAATCAGGTTTACACCGTTGGCAACTCCCAAGGGACGATTGATATTGACGGTTTTTACACCTATTTCACCAACAAGATCATTCCCGATTACGATACCGATCCGCAGCAGATCATCTACGCCAATTCGAACGGACATGCGCAATCTTGGGGCGTGAATGCAGGCATTTCGCATTCGTTCAAATTCCCACTGAGTTTGCGGTTGGGTTTCAGCTACATCAGCGCTACCGAAACCGAGAACGGGGAAACTTCGCGCATTCAGTTCGCGCCAGAATACACCGCCAACGGAACCATTTCCTACTCATGGAAAAAGGCGCATCTCGATTTCGCGTACACGGCCAATCTTGTAGGGCCGATGGCGTTGCCGGAAGTGTTTGATGTGGATGAGTTGGGCAATCTGCTTTCGGAACCGCGTCCAACCACTTCGAAGCCATTTTATCTGGACGTTTTTCAGATAACTTACACGTGGAACAAGGCCAATCTGCGGTTCTTTGCAGGCGTGGAGAACATTGCAGGTTACGTTCAGAAAGTGTCGCCACTTTCGGCCTATAACGACCCGAATTCACCTGCTGGGTTTAGTCCCAATTTTGATACATCGTACGCCTACAGCCCCGTTCATGGCCGCGAATTCTATGGCGGAATTGCTTGGGAACTGAAATAGTTTAGAACGAGCGGGAAGCTTTGATCTGCGCAATTTCTTCTTTCAGTTTCGGTACATGATTGATCAGAATTCCCCAAAGAGTTTCATTGTCAACCGTATCGTAAGAATGCGCTATCAGATTTCTTAGGCCGATGATGCCAGTTGCGTGTTGCAACTTGATGTTCGGATCCGCCAACATTAGTTTTCGAGTGGCCTCACCAATGATCTCAAAATGACGTTCAATAGCACGGATGGCCACAGGGTCCTTCTCAAATTTGGTGAAATCGGCATCGACAATGGAGACGATATGCTCCATTTCGGCAATCACGCTTTCAATATCAAGAATGTACTTAAGCGGCTTCATAGAGCGGAACACGCGTTTCCAGTATTTCCTGAATAAGTACAGGATTTTTAAGCGACTTTTCCGTTACAAGATCAACATCTCGCTGCAGAAGGTCGCGTAGTTTCTGCAAGAGCGAAAAATAATTGTCGGCATATTCCAACAATGGGACATCAGCCGAAAACCTTACCAGAAAATCATAATCACTGTTCTCCGTCTGTTCTCCTTTGGCCACCGAACCGAAAAGGTGAAACGCTTCCACACGGTGCTCTTTACACAGTTTTTGAATGGCGGAAAGATGCTTTTCAATCGGGATGACCATGTTTCAAAGTTACCCTTTTCTTGTGTTCAATCTATGTTGATTTATCCAGCGAAGCTCCGAACAACTCAATGCGATAACATTTGGCTAACTTGCGCGCCCATTTAAAATCACGAATGAATACAACCTCACCGATCACGCTGCAAAAGACAGACAAAATTGGCCCTGTGGCCGTTTACCTGATAACCGAAAAATCCGAGTTGGATGCCATCGCTGGAATCGATGGATTGAAGGACAAAATTGCAGAGCGTGTTGGTGATGATGAGTTGGTTTTCACCGTTCCAACGGCAAATGGATTGACCATCGTTGCCAAGGCAAAAACGGAGAAGGAAACCAGTTATCGTTTTCAGTCTGCGCGTGCTTTGGGTGCGAAAATCCGAAGAGTAATCAATGCTGAGAAAGCCGAAGCGGCAACGTTGGTTTCAACTTCGGTTGATAAAGAAGACCTGTTGGCGATTCTGGAAGGAGTTGTGCTGTCAAGCTACCAGTTCTTGACCTACAAAACGGGCGATGGCGCCAAGCCAAGCAAATTCGGTTCGTTGGGTGTGAAGGCTGATGCGGTTTCGCAAGCAGAACTTGATGAATTGACTGGCGTTGCGACCGGAACGTTTGCTGCCCGCGATTTTGTGAACGAACCACCCGTGACACTTACGGCAACGGAGTGGAGCAAGCGAATGGCGGCTCTCGGAAAAGCAACTGGTTTCAGTGTAACCACGTTCGATAAGAAGAAGATCGAGGAGTTGAAAATGGGTGGACTTTTGGGTGTGAACAAAGGTTCGGTTGAGCCTCCAACGTTCAACATCCTCGAATGGAAACCAGCAAGCGCCAAGAATTCAAAACCGATTGTTCTGGTTGGGAAAGGCGTGGTTTACGATACGGGCGGTTACAACATCAAGACCGTTCAGATGGCGCAGATGAAATCTGACATGGGCGGTGGCGCTGCAGTATGCGGTGCGCTGGCGGCCATTGCGGCCAATAAGCTTCCTGTTCATGTCATCGGTTTGATTCCTGCAACGGATAACCGAATTGACGGAAAGGCGATTGTAGCGGATGATGTTCTGACCATGATGAGCGGTTCAACCGTTGAGGTTCTGAATACGGATGCAGAAGGCCGATTGATTCTGGCCGATGCACTTCACTACGCCAAACAATACGACCCGGAATTGGTCATTGATCTCGCTACTTTGACAGGTGCAGCAGCACGAATCACCGATTATCACGGCATTTCGATGTGCGCGGACAAAACCGACACAACTGCCATTAAGGAAAGTGGCGAGCGAGTTTACGAACGCGTGATCGAGTTCCCAATGTGGAAGGAGTTTCACGATGCTATCAAGTCGGATATTGCCGACATCAAGAACATTGGCGGTGCGGCCGGTGGCAACATCACTTCGGCCACGTTCCTGCATCATTTCACCGATTATCCGTGGATTCATTTGGACATCGCAGGTCCATCGTTTATGACCAAGGATGTGGATTATCGCCTCAAAGGCGGAACGGGCGTTGGCGTTCGTTTGCTGTACGATTTCATTAAACGCACGGTTGTTAATGGTTAGTGGTTGTCTGTTATTAGTTGCCCTCAATCATCGATGTCCACCTGATCAATAACCAATAACTAAATACCAATAACCAAGTTTGATAAACGCATTCGGCAACGGGATTTACAAGGGTGTTGCGCAGCGCGTGGGTGCTGGTCAGCAGGCAACAGAGTTGATCAAACAGCTTCAGGAAATGCAGCAGTCTGTTCAGCATCCATTGGTTACGGCTAAGCACATTGGCTTGAATCTTTCGGCTTTCGTGTTGAATCTCAACTTCTTGAAAAGCGGTTCAGAAAACGTTCAATTGGTGATGCTGAATCTAGAGGTCATTTCAACCAAAGCTCCGCTGGTTTCGGGATTGGAAGATGATGTTGCCATTCCAGGATTGTCGGTTTCCATCGAGCGCCCAAAGCAGATCACTGTTAAATTCATTGATGAAGATTTCGAAGAACAAACGCAGGAGTTTTCTGATCAAACCGCGCGTTGGATTTTGCACGGCATCGACCTGCTGAACGGAATCACCATCATCGATAGATTGAACAGCCACAGACAACGCTCGGTGAAGGGCCATTTGAAACGAATTGCCGAAAAAAGAATAGAAACAAAATACGAACTTAACTACAACGACTAGCCGCAACTATTTGCTGGTCGCTGCTCACTAATCACTGTAAAATGTCACACGCAAAACTGGTTATCGTCCGTCACGGACAGTCTGAATGGAATGCACAGAACCGCTTCACGGGTTGGGTTAACGTAGACCTTGCCCCGAAAGGAATTGCCGAAGCCAAGGAAGCAGGGGAAAAGCTGAAAGGGTACAAATTCGATAAGGGTTTTACTTCGGCTTTGATGCGTGCGCAGAAAACGCTTCAGAACATTTTGGAGGTCACTGGTCAGACCGACCTTGAAGTTGTTGAAAACGAAGCCTTGAACGAGCGCATGTATGGCGACTTGCAAGGCATGAACAAAGACGAGGCGCGCGAGCAATTCGGTGAGGAGCAGGTCCATATTTGGAGAAGGAGCTTCGATACGCCACCTCCAGGAGGCGAAAGTCTGAAAGGCACTGCCGATCGTGTGTTGCCATACTTCAAGGAAGTGATCGAACCAGAATTGAAAGCTGGCAAGACCATCATCATAGCGGCTCACGGCAACAGCCTTCGTGCGTTGATCATGTATCTTGAGAAGATGACCCCAGACGAGATCTTGAAAACGGAAGTGCCTACTGGCAAGCCGAAGTTGTACGAGTTCGATGAGAACCTGAACGTGCTTAGCACGGATTATATCTAACTTCGCGCCATGGATATGATGATGGGCAAATCGCTGGTGATCGCGGTCGATTTTGACGGAACCGTGGTTGAGCACAAATACCCTGCTATTGGCAAGGAAATGCCGTTTGCTTTTGCTACGCTGAAGGAGCTTCAGAAACGTGGCCATCGCCTCATTCTATGGACTTATCGCCACGGCAAAACCTTAGATGAGGCAGTAGAATATTGCCGTCAGAACGGGATTGAGTTCTACGCGGTGAATAAAAGCTTTCCTGAGGAGCAGTTCGACCCGAATGAAGCCAGCCGCAAATTGGATTGCGACATGTTCATAGATGATAGAAACGTAGGCGGATTTCTTGGTTGGGGCGAGATTTTCAGAATCATCCATCCGGAAGCGGCTGGTGAGCAGATGCAACAGCCGAAGCAGAAAAAAGGCATGTTCGGAAAATTGTTTGGAGGATAATGGCTGTACTGAAAACGAGAGAGCAGATCGAGTTGATGCGCGAAAGCGCCTTGGTGGTTTCGCGCACGTTGGGCGAAGTTGCCAAACTCATCAAACCAGGCGTTACACCATTGGAATTGGACAAGGTGGCCGAAGAATACATCCGCGACCAAGGAGCAGTTCCTGGTTTTTTAGGTTACGGAGGATTTCCAAATACGCTTTGTACATCTGTTAATGAGCAGGTGGTGCATGGCATTCCATCGGATAAACCGTTGGAAGAAGGCGACATTATTTCAGTGGATTGTGGTGCTGTCCTCAACGGATATTATGGCGATCACGCGTTCACGTTTGCAGTTGGCGAGATCACGGATGAAGTGAAGAAACTTCTCAAAGTCACGGAGGAAAGTCTCTATCTCGGAATCGAGCAGATCCGTTCTGGAAACCGAATAGGTGATGTGGGATACGCTGTTCAGCATCATGCCGAAAAACATGGTTACGGAGTTGTGAAGGAGTTGGTCGGTCACGGTCTTGGTAAGAACATGCACGAAGACCCTGAACTTCCGAATTACGGAAGACGCGGAAACGGCAAAAAGATGAAGGAAGGTCTGGTGCTTGCCATCGAACCGATGATCAATCTTGGAACTGCGGATGTTGCTCAATTGGAAGATGGCTGGACGATCGTTACGTTGGATGGAAAACCATCAGCACATTTCGAGCACGATGTGGCTATTGTTGGTGGCAAACCCGAGATTCTTTCCACGTTCAAATACGTTTACGAAGCGCTTGGATTGGAAGACCCTTTCGCAGAACGCCAAGCGTTCTACTCAATTATTAATTCATAATTAGCAATTAGTAATTCCGAAGGTTTGTTTCACTTTCTGCTCAGAACGATACCGCGTCCCATTCTCATTCGACTGAGCTACATTTTCAGTTTCTTTTCACCTGTTTTTTACGGAGGAAACAAGTACGAATGCCCTGTTTGCGAAGGTCACTTTCGTAAGTTTCTTCCATATGGTTATGATGGTTCCGCGAAGCGTGAAAACGTGCTTTGTCCGAAGTGTCTTACACTTGAGAGACATCGGGTTCTGTGGTTGTATTTGAAAGAGCGAACCGACTTCTTCACGAAGCCTCGGAAAATGTTGCACATTGCGCCTGAGCAACCATTTTTAGGTCGTTTCAGAAAGATGAAGCATTTAGACCTGACCACGGCCGATCTCTTTTCACCTTTGGCGGATGTAAAGTGCGATATTCAGGACATGCCGTTTGAGGACAACACCTTCGATGTCATTTTCTGCAATCACGTTTTGGAGCACGTTGACGATGACCACAAGGCCATGAGTGAGCTCTATCGCGTTCTTAAACCAGGTGGTTTTGGCATTTTTCAGGTGCCCGTAGCGTACAAGAACGAAACAACGCTAGAAGACCCGAACATTACTTCGGAAGAAGATCGTGTAAAGCATTACTGGCAGAAAGACCACGTTCGTCTTTACGGTCTCGACTATCCCTCAAAATTAGAAGCTGTTGGCTTCAAGGCCCAGCGAATTGATATCTCTGAGGAGGTAGGAGCTGAACTCCGAGACCGTTACCGATTGGGCCGAGGAGATAAGGTTTACAGAGTAGACAAGTAGTTGTCGGTAAGCCTCATTCCAATTAAATTAGGAAATTCTTAATTCATGGATTCAATTCTTGATTCTCTTCTAAGCTGGTTGGAAAATCCTGCTGTAGATCGACTATTCTACATTAGTTTGGGTGTTCTGGTCGTATTCATGGTTACTTGGCTACTGAAGAGAACTGTCAATTCCAAGATTGAAAATACTGATCACAGATACCGTGTCCGAAAGGCGGTTAATCTTGTTGGGTATTTGCTTATTGTGCTGATCGTTCTTTTGGTTTATGGAGATAGATTAGGAACGCTGGGAGTTGCTTTAGGGGTTGCAGGTGCAGGGATGACCTTCGCCTTGCAAGAAGTTATTGTGAGTTTTGCGGGGTGGCTAAGCATCATTTTGTCTGGTACTCCAAGTGTTGGGCAACGGGTGAAAATAGGTGAGGCCAAAGGAGATATTATTGATATAGGGGTAATGCGAACCACCATTATGGAAATGGGTGATTGGGTTAAAGGAGATCAGTACAACGGACGAATTATTACTCTGGCCAATAGCTACGTTTTCAAAGAACGGATTCATAATTATTCAGCAGAGTATCCTTTCCTTTGGGATGAAGTTGAGGTGCCAATCCGCACCGAAAGCGACCACGAATTGGCCCGAAAGGTTTTTACGGATGTCGTTAACGAGATCTGCAAGGATTACGCTGTGCGTAGCGAGGCTGAATGGAAAAAATTAGCTTTCAAATTCCGTGTTGAGCAGGCCAATGTGCTGCCGACCGTTTCGCTTCGATTTGATCAGAACTGGATTACTTTCACACTGCGATATATAGTCGACTATAAAAGCCGAAGGTCAACGAAGGATAAAATCTATACAGCTCTGCTGAATGAGATTGCCAAGTATGATGAGATATCAATAGCAACCACTACTTCTGAGGTAACGAGTATCGTAAAACCATCTGAAGAATCGGACAATCATCCTAGCTGATTTTTACCGAGGTCATGCTCAACGAGCCAGCCATCAACTTATCGTTGAAGAGTTCCATATTTTCAGATTTTCCTTTTAAGCCAAGCGTGTAGATCAAAGGCAAATAATGATCTGGCGTAGGAATGGCCAATTGGTAAGCTTTACCTTGATTGATGTAATCGAGTAAGGGCTTGAAGTTACCATCAAGTAGATGCTTGTTGACGCTTGCACGAGCTTCTACAGCCCAATCGTAACCGTGGTCTTCCTTGTTCATGTTGGGCCAATCTACCATGCGCAGATTGTGAACAATATTGCCGCTACCAATAATCAGAACGCCCTTTTCGCGAAGCGATTGAAGCCTAGATGCCAATTCAAAATGATACGCTGGCGGTTTGGTGTAATCGATGCTCAGTTGAATGACAGGAACATCCGCTTCAGGATAAAGGTGTTTTACCACCGACCAAGTTCCGTGATCTAATCCCCAATCGTGGTCTAGGCCGATATGATCGCCAAGCAATTGCTGTGTTTGTTGGGCTAACTCTGGCGAGCCAGCAGCAGGGTATTGTACATCGAATAAAGCTTGCGGAAATCCTCCAAAATCATGGATGGTTTTCGGATGTTCCTTGGCCGTTACCATGGTTCCTTTTGTGTACCAATGGGCCGAAATACAGAGAATGGCATTCGGCTTTTGAATTTCACTTCCAACTTTCCTGAAATTCCTAACGAAATCGTTTTCCTCAATAGCGTTCATTGGACTTCCGTGGCCTAGAAAAAGCACAGGCATTTTATCGGTGGACGAAAAAGTATCGGCAAAGGAATTGAGACTATTGAGTGGATTCATGGTCAAGGCAATTGGAGCTGCGCTAATGGCTTTTATGAAGGTCTTCCGTTTCATTCAATGTTTAAACATTGAAATTTAGTAAATGTTTTTTTGCAATCAACAATCGCTATTGCGATTGGCTGACTTATTTGCTGAAAACCAGATCAGATACCAAAGTCTAATGAAGAAATAACGCCCATAATTTGGAATTCCGCTCTATGATGTTACCATGGGGCCATGATCATTTCAAATTCTATAGAAACACGGGTGTTCGATGCGCTGGAGCGTCCGTCTGAATTGCAAAAGCGCGAGATAGTCGATTTTCTGCACCATCACCTGCAAGAATACGGTGACCCGAAGGAGCAGATTCTTCGGTGCCTCAACTTCGCGGTGAAGGAAACCACATCGTTCGGAGGTTTTATCATTGTCTCGTACGATAAACAGGCGGTTACCGGAGCTGTGATTGTGAACAGAACAGGCATGGGCGGCTACATTCCGGAGAATATTCTGGTCTATATCGCCACGCATCAGGATTATCGTGGTCAAGGCATTGGCAAGAAGCTGATGGAGGAGACGCTGAGCTTCGCAAAGGGCGACATCGCGTTGCATGTTGAGCACAACAATCCTGCTAAGAAATTGTATGAGAAGTTCGGTTTTACGAACCCGTATCTGGAGATGCGGCTGAAACGATCGTAGCAAATGGCGTATATAGAACTTTACAAAGACCGCCTAAAACACAATTACCAACATCTCGATAACCTGTTCAAACACTCTGGCAAGGAATGGGCGGTAGTGACCAAAATGCTGTGCGGCAACCGTACCTACATCGAAGAGATCATCAACCTTGGGGCAAAGGAGCTGTGCGATTCGCGCATCAGTAACCTGAAGGTGGTGAAGGAAATAGACCCTAGCGTGCAGACGGTCTATATCAAGCCGCCCGCCAAGCGTAGCATCGAGAAAATTGTGAAGTATGCCGATGTGAGCTTCAATACCGAGTTTGCCACCATTAAGATGCTGTCTGATGAAGCGGTGAAGCAGAACAAGACGCACAAGGTCATCATTATGATAGAGCTGGGCGACCTGCGCGAAGGCATCATGGGCGACCACCTCATCGATTTCTACGATAGCATCTTCAAACTGCCCAACATTTTCATTTCGGGCATTGGTACCAACCTCAATTGCCTCAATGGCGTGCTGCCCTCGCAGGACAAGCTCATTCAGCTCAGTCTGTACCAGCAGTTGGTGGAGTTCAAATTCAACCGCGATATACCGTGGGTAACGGGCGGCACATCGGTCATTATTCCGTTGCTGTTGCAGCACCAGGTGCCCGATGGCGTCAATCATTTCAGGGTGGGAGAGACGCTCTACTTTGGCAATAACCTGCTTACCGAAGAACCCATACCGGGCATGAAACCCGATGTGATCAAGCTCTTTACCGAGATCATCGAGATAACCGAAAAGCCGAAAGTGCCCATTGGTTATCTGGCGGAGAATCCTTCGGGCGAAGTATTTAAAGTGGATGAGAACGACTTTGGCGAGAAAATGCACCGCGCTATTCTAGACATCGGGCTGTTGGACGTTTCCACCGATTTTCTGATACCCGATGATGAGAACATTACCGTGGTGGGCGCCAGTTCAGATATGCTGGTGGTAGACATCAGCAACAGCGATAAGGAATACAAAGTGGGCGACATCATCTCCTTCCGCCTCAAGTACATGGGCGCACTTGGCCTGCTGAACTCAGATTATATTGAGAAGCGGTTGGTCTGAAACATTAAGCATATCTTTCGTACATGACAAAAGACACCAAACTGGCCGTCCTTATAGATGGCGATAACATACCTAGTAAGTACATCAAAGAAATGATGGAGGAGATAGCCAAGTACGGCACGCCCACCATCAAGCGCATTTATGGCGATTGGACCAACCCGCGCGTAAGCAAATGGAAAGAGGTGCTGCTGGAAACCGCCATCACGCCTGTGCAGCAGTACAGCTACACTTCGGGCAAGAACGCTACTGACAGTGCTATGATCATCGATGCGATGGACATCCTTTATTCAGGTAAAGTGGACGGGTTCTGCCTCGTCTCATCCGATAGCGATTTTACTAAACTGGCCACGCGATTGCGCGAAGCAGGGATGAGTGTGTACGGAATAGGAGAGAAGAAGACTCCGAACCCCTTTATTGTTGCATGCGATAAATTCATCTACCTCGAAATTCTTCACTCTGAGGAGGAAAAAGGGGGAAAAGGAAAAACGGGAAAACGTGAGGTTGATAAGATCACGCCACAGGTTCTCAAATTGCTCAAGAGCTCCGTGGCCGATGCGGCCGATGAGGACGGCTGGGCCTTCATGGGCGATGTGGGAAAGCTCATCCTGAAAAAGCAACCCAACTTCGATTCAAGGAACTTCGGTTTCGAGAAATTGACCCCGCTTTTCGGTTCTCTCAAACAGTTTGAGGTGGACGCCCGAACCCAACAGGGCGGAAAGACCAAGGTGATCTATGTGCGGAACAGGTAATTAGGAGTTAGGAATTAGGAGTGGGCTAAAGTGTACTTTGAACGTTTTCCGATTCCTGAATCACCATTTTTCCGGTTCCTTTCTCACTTTTGAGGAATCACTAATTTCACCGCAAACCGAAGAAAGATGAGTTACAAAATAGGGGTATTGCTTTCTGGCAATGGAGTTTATGACGGAGCTGAAATTCACGAGAGTGTTTTTACGTTGCTCGCAATTGATGAGAACAGAGGCGAGGCAGTGTGCATGGCCCCGGACATCGATCAACATCATGTGGTCAATCATCTCACAGGAGAGGAGATGGACGAGAAGCGCAACGTAATGGTAGAGGCAGCCCGTATTGCGCGCGGAGCCGTTTCAGACCTTGCCGAGGTGAAAGCCGATGAACTGGATGCATTGGTAATACCAGGTGGTTTCGGTGCCGCCAAGAACCTGACCAAATGGGCGTTCAGCGGGCCAGACGGGGAGATCAATTCAGATGTGAAGCGCATTATCACTGAGGTGGCGAAAGCAAAGAAACCCATTGTGGGGCTTTGCATGGGGCCAACCGTTATTGCCAAAGCCTTGGAAGACGCAGGATTGAACGAACACCTGACCGTTGGAACTACTGAGGAAGCTTCTCCCTATGAGATCAGTGCTATAAGTGCAGGAATGGAGAAAACGGGCGCTGTTGCCGAGATGAGAACGGTAAAAGAGATCGCTGTTGATAAGGAGAATCGCATCATTACAGCTCCGTGTTACATGATGGAAGCTTCCATTACCGAGATACGCGAAAACATCAAGCAGGCGATCGATCAATTGTTTGAGATGCTTGAAAGCGAATAAGCGAATAGCGACCAGTGAATAGCGAACAGTAAATGAGCAAAGAGACCACATTGCAGAAAACGGTTCTGCCGTTTTTCCTTTTTTCAGTTCTGCTTTTTCTTTCCTCCTGCGGCAAGTACCCAACCTTCATGGGCGATTACACGCGTATTGAAGTAGGTCCAGGACCGGAGGATATTGTCTTGGATACAATGAATGGAAACGAACGATTGATCGTTTCCTGCTCCGAGCGGAGGACAACAGATTATAGCAGAAATGGATTTTACGAGTACAGTATTTCCGATGGCGAACTCCGAAAGTTGGAATTAGAAGGTTTACCAACTGATATTCAGTTACGACCGCACGGAATAGATATTGCTTTGGTCGATGGCGTAAAAACGCTCTACTGCGTTAATCATGAGAAGAATGCAGAGCAATTTCCACCGGCAGGCCGGCAGAGCATTTTGGTTTTTGAATTGCAGGACGATAAGGTCATTTTTCGAGAGCAGCTTACCAGCCCGCTGATGGTTTCACCCAACGATGTTTGTACCGATCATAAAGGAGGCATTTTCGTTTCCATCGATAGTGGAAAGATCAATTCAAAGACCGAAAAGCTGTTCTCCTTACCAAGAAGTTACGTGCTCCATTACAACGGAGAAAAATGGGTTCAGGTAGGAGATAAACTGCGCTACGCAAACGGGGTAGGCGTTAAAGATGGTCGCATTTACATGACCGGAACGCAGGAGAAAAGCATCATTTCGTATGCGATCAATTCGGATGGCACCTTCACCGACAAGAAGGAGATGCCATGCCTGAAAGGAAACGACAACATCACCTTCGTGGACAATAAACTCGTAACTACCTCGCATCTCGATTTCCTCAAGTTCATCAAGCATGTTAAAGATGAGAACAAGCCCTCGCCATGTTCGGTTTACACGGTTGACCTACAAACTGGTGCCATCGATACGCTTTACACTGATGGAGGAACAGTCCTGAGCGCTGCTTCCACAGGGCTGATCTACAAAGGGAACCTTTATGTTGCTCAAGTGTTCAACCCATTTATTCTTGAGATTCCTTTAACGAGGTAAGTTGTTAAACGACCCGAACATTTGGAGTTTGAACATTGATCTTATATTTGGGTTGTCTGGTTTGGTATGCAGACGGTACAATCAATGCGATTAGAGGAAGAGATCAAGCAAGGAAAAGGCTTTCAGAGCCAACGTCATAAGGCGGTTGTAAACATCATGTTTACCGATGGATGGGTGCGAGGTCTTTTAACTGAAGTGCTTAAGCCTTACGGACTTACCAATCAGCAGTACAATGTTTTGCGTATTCTACGTGGGAGTTCTCCAGAACCTTTGAGTACATCATCCATCCGTGAGCGTATGTTAGATAAGATGTCGGATGCTTCCCGAATTGTTGATCGTCTCTACAAAAAACGGCTTGTTGATCGAAAGACGTGTAAGGCTGATAAGCGTCTGGTGGATATTTTCATCACCAAAGAGGGGTTGAATACACTTGAAAAGATTGACTCCGCAATGAATTCTTTTCACCTGAATTTGGATGCCATTACAGAGGAAGAAGCTGAAACGCTCAACTCTCTTCTCGATAAACTTCGTGGTTAGACTTCCTCTACCGAGCTGCTGACGGGTTTCTGTAATCGTATCAGCGGTGTTGGACCAGCCTCTTTAAGCTCTTCCAGGAATTCAGCTGCTGAACGGCCTTGCTGTAGTTCTATCAAATGCATGAGAACGATTTTTGGGGCTGCATAATAACCTGGTTTTACTACGATTTCATCCACCATTTGTTGTGCTTCAAGATCCATTAGATTAGAATGTTCTTTGATGAACATTACAGCCTGTTCCCGAAGCCATTGCTTCTGGTGAATGCCAATATCAACCATCAATTTTATGGTAGAGAGCTGATCTGTTCGGAGGTATGCTGCTTTTTCACTTGGATCCACAGAAGATTCAGACACGATTCGAGCATATTGTTCATATAGTCGCAAACCAGCATAATAGCATCTGAACTGAATCGATTCGGTTGGATATGCATCCTGTTCAATTGCTGTTTCTTCACCATTACCTTTCATGGAATTCAATATGGCAAGTTCTCCTTCAATGGCAGCCAACTGGGTTTTTCCCAGGTCATAGAGTTGTCTGGGGTCGTTTTCCACACCGCAGTAGTAGCGTAATGTAAAACCATAATAATCCTCGCCCTTGGGCAATTGCCAAACACCTGCCACGGAGACGGATTGATGTTCCAGTTGCCTCAGATATGCTGCCAATCGTTTGTAACCTGTATTAACGGAACCGCTTACAGTTTCTGTGCATTTTGCTTGAAGTACTTTTTTTTCGTCTTCAGAAAGGTCAATTTTTGCCAATTTAGTTTCGAAGGAACGTATGAACGGACAATCCTCCGCAGGCAGCTCCGCGAAACTATCGCACTGGGCAATAACCTTTCTCAGAATAAATGAGGGTAGTACTACCCCAAGCTTTCTCCGATGCTCTAACCCATCCACCAACTCACCAAATCGGACTTCAACGTCATTCAGATCATCCAAATATGTATTCAGGTCTTTTCTGGTCTCAATTGTTTTCTGTTCAAAGAACTTAGGTGCCGATAGATGGGGGCCGTACAGATGCGAAATAGCATAATCATGGAACATGAATGAGTCGCGTTGCAACGATATGTTCAAGTAGTTCAGCAACGCATCAAATTGCGCTTTCTCATTGCCGACCAAATTGGCAGTGTCAAACGCTATAAGTTCAGTTCTGTATTGTTTGGCCAACTCGAACCACTCATTGGTGTTTTTAGGCGAAAGGTTCAGTATTCTTGGGTTGGATGAATCGTAAATGAATGGATCTGATGCAACTAAATTCTCCTGAATTTCAGCCACTACACCCTCAAAATCGTTACCTCGGAATACACCATTGCAGCCTGAGTTCAAAAGAAGTAAGGCTACCAGAATTGTGAAAACGAATTGCCATTGTCGCATATGCGGTTGAAAGTAAACATTTGCTCAAGGAATGTGGTTTCTTTGCGCCAATGAGAGTTGAGATCATTACCATAGGAGATGAGATTCTCATCGGCCAGATCGTAGACACGAATTCGGCTTGGATGGCACAGGAGCTGAATGCCATTGGGGCAAAAGTGGAGCGCATTCTGACCATTTCAGATGGAATGGATGTGATCAAACAGGCACTTGCCGAAGCTGAGAATCGTGCTGAAATTGTACTTGTTACAGGTGGTTTGGGGCCCACCAAAGATGATGTGACCAAGAAGGCGCTTGCTGATTATTTCAACTGCGGTTTCACATTTCATCCGAACATTGCCGAACATATTGCAGGTCTGTTTGCCCGTTTTGGAAAGGAAATGACCGAATTGAACAGGTTACAGGCCGAATTGCCATCGGCATGCGAACCACTTCAGAATGACCTCGGAACTGCTCCGGGAATGTGGTTTGAAAAAGACGGAACCGTATTCGTGAGTATGCCAGGAGTGCCATATGAAATGAAAGGCATCATGCAAAATCACGTCTTGCCGCGTATCTCAAAGAAATTCAATGCTCCAACCATTCTGCACAGAACTGTGCTTACCATGGGTATGGGAGAAAGTTGGCTTTCTGAAAGGATAGGAGAGTGGGAAGATGCTTTGCCAGACGAGATTAAACTGGCATATCTGCCATCTCCAGGTAGGGTAAGGTTGCGTTTATCTGCCTATGGTGAGGATCCTGCAAAGTTGAAGGGATTGTTAGAGGATCAGGTGCAAAAACTACTTGAGCTGATTCCAGAATTGGTGTACGGTTTTGATGATGAAACTATTGAGCAAGTTGTGGGAGACCTCTTACTCAAACAAGGGAAAACGTTAAGCACTGCTGAGAGTTGCACGGGCGGAATGATTGCGCATCAGATCACGTCAGTTTCGGGTTCGTCAGCGTACTTTTTAGGTTCCATTGTATCCTATGCCAATGCCGTTAAAATGGAATCTTTAGGAGTTACAGAAGATAGTTTGATCAGAAATGGCGCGGTCAGTGAGGAAGTAGTTAGGCAAATGGCCGAAGGTGCCAGGCAAAGTCTTCATTCCGATTACTCTATCGCCACCTCAGGCATTGCAGGACCTGATGGGGGAACAGATGAAAAGCCTGTTGGAACCGTATGGATAGCAGTTTCAGGGCCAAATGGAACGGTGGCCAAAAAGTATAGGTTCGGGCACGATAGGTCTCGGAATATCGAGATCAGCTCCAATACGGCTCTGAACATGTTGCGCAAACAGTTGATCGGAAACTGATTAACTATTGCTTAACATTTATACATTTGAATTCGACCCTAATACCTATTCCATGAAAGAATTTTTTACCAAGAGCCTTTTTGTGGCTGCGTTTATAGTTGCAATGTCCGGTTGCGAGGAAGAAACAACAGATTTCGCAGCCGACTTTGAGGCAAGTGTTACCAACATCGGTGTTGGTCAGTATGTCAACTTTGAAGATGCCTCCATTGGTGGTGTGACTTCTTGGGAATGGACATTTGAAGGTGGCCAACCTTCTTCTTCAACAGAGAAAGATCCATCTTCCATCCTTTATGCCACAGCTGGTACTTATGATGTTACATTGACCATTACCACAGATGAGGGAAATTCAACTGAAACCAAAGAGGGTTTTATTGTAGTTGAGCAGTTGGCAGGCGGTTGCGGAACCACAAGCATAGTAACCGATATTGAAGGCAATGCCTATTCTGTGGTAACCATTGGTTCGCAGTGTTGGATGGGAGAGAACCTTAAGGTTACCAAGTTCAGAGATGGTTCTAACATTCCCGTTGTAACGGACGATAATACATGGAAAAACCTGACAACTGCTGGAATGGTATCATACAATAACGACAACGCCAATGATGCCACTTATGGCAAGTTGTACAACTGGTTTGCGGTCAACGATCCGCGTGGAATCTGTCCGGATGGATGGCGAGTGCCGCATGATAATGATTACCGTATTCTGACAGAATATCTCGACCCGGATGATGAGTTTGCTGGAGGTAGAATGAAAGAAATGGGAACTGACCATTGGACAGCACCTAACGAGGGTGCGAACAACAGTAGTGGCTTTACCGGATTGCCAGGAGGCATGCGATTCAGAGAAGGGCAGTTCGATCACTTGGGGCTTCGTGGGCTTTTCTGGACATCAAGGAGCGATGGCGATTTTGAAGCATATTTTTTGACACTTACCTACGAAACTCCAGTTGCTCACAGAACATTCATCTACAAGCAAAGTGGATTTTCCTGTAGATGTATTAAAGAATAGTGGTTGTTCTTGTAGATAAATAATTCTACATTTGCAGCCCGAAATTTTGAACGAATAAGCAAAAAGCCATGTCTAAGGTTTGCCAGATAACAGGAAAGCGAGTGATTGTAGGAAACAAAGTTTCTCACTCTAACAGAAAGACTAAGAGAACATTCTCTCCAAACCTCTTCAAGAAGAAGTTCTACCTTCCATCAGAAGACAAGTTCATTACATTGAAGGTTTCAGCTGCTGGTCTGCGTACCATTAATAAGAATGGTATTGAGGCTGCATACAAGAAAGCAAAGGCAGAAGGCTTGTTAGCTTAATCTCATTTCACAAAGCGTGTTAACGCTGCCATCGGAAGTGCTTCGGTGGCAGCGTTTTTGTTTTTCTTTGATTCTATGAGAAAGTATCTTCTTCTCCTTCTTTTGGCACCCCTCCTAACATCGGCTCAGGAATTCACTTTGGCTGATACGCTTCGGGGAACCCTTTCCTCCATTCGTTCTTGTTTTGATGTTACCTATTACGATCTGGAGCTTGATGTAGAAATCGATGATCGCTCTATTTCAGGAGTTAATCATATTCACTTCAGAAACATGACCGATTTTGATAGTATTCAGATCGATCTGTTTCAAAATATGACCATCGATAGCATTCTCTTCAATGGCAAGAAGCTCGGTTTTACCAGACTATATGATGCTGTGTTTGTCACATTTCCCAAAAGAATGATCCAAGGAGAATCTGGTATCATCTCTGTTTTCTACCACGGTAGGCCTACGGTGGCAAAAAAGGCGCCTTGGGATGGTGGATTTGTTTGGACCAAAGATGAAAAAGGCAAACCTTGGGTTGGTGTAGCATGCGAGGGAACGGGTGCAAGCCTTTGGTGGCCCAATAAGGATCATCTTTCAGATGAGCCAGACAGCATGCGTGTCCGTTGCACGGTTCCTAATGATCTCATGTGCGTTTCCAATGGAACTCTGGATTCCACAATTCAAAAACAAGACCGTACTGAATGGCAGTGGAAGGTTTCTTACCCGATCAATAATTACAATGTAACGCTGAATATTGCCGATTACGCTCATTTTGACGACACCTACGTAAATGCAACTGGAGATACACTTGAGTTGGATTACTATGTATTGAAAGAAAACTTGGAAAAGGCTAAAACTCAGTTCAAACAGGTGCATAACATGCTCAATTGTTTTGAGGAAGCATTTGGGCCATATCCGTTTTACAAGGATGGGTATGCTTTGGTTGAAACCCCTTATTTGGGAATGGAACACCAAGGTGCCATTGCTTATGGCAACAAGTATATGCCTGGTTATTTGGGGCGTTATCCAAGCGATATGGACTTTGATTACATCGTTATTCACGAAACGGGACATGAATGGTGGGGCAACAGTGTAAGTATGAAAGATGCAGCCGATATGTGGATACACGAAAGCTTCTGCACATACTCAGAAGCTGTTTTTGTTGAGTGTACCTACGGTTACCAGAAAATGCTTGACTATCTGTGGTATCAAAGGAATTTCATCAATAACCGAACTCCTATTTACGGTATTTATGGATTGAATCATGAAGGCAATGGTGGCGATATGTATTACAAGGGTTCTTGGATGATTCACACCTTCCGAAACGTCTTGAACAATGATTCGCTTTTTAGGAGTATACTAAAAGGAATTGCTCAGGAATTCAAATACAGAACTGTTGATGGAGCAGAGATCATTGCATACATAAATATGCGAGCCAAGTACAATTACACGGCATTATTTGATCAGTACCTCAGATTTTCGGAAATTCCTGTGCTCCAATACAAATGGAACAAGAATAACCTGGATTTGCGTTGGCAGGCCGAAGCAGAAAGATTCAAAATGCCTGTCGTCTACACTACGGATGGTAATGAGCAGAGGCGTTCCCTTGTTTCAGTATCCGATTGGATTTCAATTCCAATGTCCAAGAAAGAATTCAAGCAACTGAAGTTCCGCGATGACCTTATGCTATTTCTGAAGGAGCAGAATTAAAGTACTGTTGGTTCTGTAGTTTTTTGTCAAAACCTTTCATTGCAATTGTCGTAACACTGCGGCAAACCAGGACCAACTTTACTTTATGAAAAAGCTTTATTCAACCCTTTTGCTGTTGATTGTTCTTATCGCAGCATCTCAATCGGTATTTGCTCAGTCTGTGCCGCAGAAGATCAACTATCAAGGTGTGGTAAGAGATGCCCAAGGCGATGTAATTGCCAGCCAGGTCATCGGCCTTCGTATTGATATAAGGCAATCTTCGGCAACCGGAGCTGCAGTTTACACGGAGATACATACAGTGCCCACCAATGATTTTGGCCTGTTCAATGTGCAGATCGGTGATGGAGTACCTTTTCTTGGAACATTGGTAGATATCGACTGGTCAGCTGGCCCGTATTTTATGGAGGCTTCATTCGATCCAACTGGAGGTTCAGATTACCAATCTATGGGTGTCTCCCAACTGAACGCGGTGCCTTATGCTTTGTACGCTGAAAATGCAGGTGGCGGAACCATTGGTGCAACAGGTCCACAGGGGCCACAAGGTATCCAAGGTCCAACTGGTGCAGATGGCGCAGTTGGTGCAACTGGTTCTCAAGGACTTCAAGGTCTCCAAGGCCCAACAGGTGCTGATGGTGCAGTTGGAGCAACCGGTCCTCAGGGATTGCAGGGTATCCAAGGTCCAACAGGTGCTGACGGTGCGGTTGGAGCTACAGGCCCGCAAGGGCTTCAAGGTATTCAAGGCCCTACAGGTGCAGATGGAGCAGTAGGTGCAACCGGTCCACAGGGATTGCAGGGTATCCAAGGTCCGACAGGTGCACAAGGAGTCCAAGGCGTTGCAGGAGCCACTGGTGCGCAAGGTCCGACCGGAGCAGATGGTGTTACTGGCCCACAGGGAATTCAAGGTATTCAGGGACCGACAGGTGCGGCTGGTGCAGTTGGAGCAACAGGTCCGCAAGGACTTCAAGGTCTCCAAGGCCCAACGGGTGCTGACGGTGCGGTTGGAGCAACAGGCCCGCAGGGATTGCAGGGTATTCAAGGTCCGACCGGTGCTGATGGTGCAGTCGGAGCCACCGGTCCTCAGGGATTGCAAGGTGTTCAAGGTCCAACTGGTGCAGATGGAGCAGTCGGAGCAACCGGTCCACAGGGATTGCAGGGCATTCAGGGGCCAACGGGTGCAAACGGTGCAGTAGGTGCCACAGGCCAGCAGGGTCCGACAGGCGCTCAGGGTATTCAGGGAGCAACCGGTCCTATTGGTGCTGCGGGAGCGGACGGTGTCACTGGCCCTACAGGTGCTCAAGGAATTCAAGGCGTTGCGGGAGCTACAGGTCCACAGGGATTACAAGGTGTCCAAGGTCCAACTGGTGCAGATGGCGCGACCGGTCCGCAGGGTATTCAAGGTGCTCAAGGCCCGACAGGTGCTGCTGGCTCAGTCGGAGCAACCGGTCCTCAAGGAATTCAGGGATTAGCAGGAGCCACGGGTTCTCAAGGCCCGCAGGGTATCCAAGGGCCAACGGGTGCTGGTGGTGCGGTTGGAGCAACAGGCCCGACCGGTCCAACAGGAGCTCAGGGTGTTCAGGGAGTTACAGGATCTACTGGCGCAGATGGTGCAACCGGAGCCACTGGCCCGACTGGCCCAACAGGAGACGCAGGTTTAGATGGGGCTGATGGTGCCACGGGCGCAACGGGAGCCACCGGGGCAACGGGCCCAATTGCAGGTTCGGATAAGCAGATCAACTTCAATGATGGTGGAAACGCAGGTGCCGATGCTGAGTTCGTTTACGACAAGACCAGTAACCATGCTGCCATCGGAACATCAACCGTTAACGCCAACGCCATTTTGGAGTTGAGCGGTACCGATGGAGCATTCATACTTCCACGACTTACCACAGCACAGCGCGATGCGCTTACGGCCGAAGCAGGTATGTTGATCTACAATACGGACGATGAAGAGGTTCAGGAAGCTGTGGGCGAATCGAGTTCGAGCACTTTTGGTGGCTTGGATTTTGCCGGTAGCGCGGGTTGCTTGGAATCAGAATTGGCCAGATTTACTCCAACCTCTTCGGGAAGCATTACCCAGATCCGTATCTACTCCACCGATGTGGGATTGACCGGTTCACTGAAGGTTTATGATGCAGCCGGTGGTTTTTGCGGATCGGCAAACGTTCTTGGAACATCCAATTCGGTAACGCTTGTTTCGGGTACCAACACCTTCACATTCGCCAGTCCGGTCAGTGTATCATCGGGCACCACCTATTATATAGGTTGTGGTGCAACGCTGATCTGTGCCAAATACAGAACAGGTGATGATGCCACTCTTTCCAACTATGATAACGATGGTTGTTCTGTTACCGGATTGGAATATGCCATTGAGATCACGGTCAGCAGTGGTTCCACCACATGGACCGATAACCAAGGCCCGACCGGACCGACCGGTGCTACGGGAAATGATGGAGCAACGGGAGCCACGGGACCGCAAGGCCCAACAGGAGCTACAGGAACTTTTGGAGTAACCGGAACAACGGGTCAAACAATTTACCATGATGGATCTGATTGGACGGCCAGTTCGTTTCTGATAAATAATGGAAGTTGGATCGGAATAGGAGTGGATGAACCTTCCGGATTTTTTTCAGAGTCGGTCAATATCAACGGTTCAGTCGTGGCAAATGCCTATATCGGAGATGGTTCAGGTCTAAGCTCGGTTCAAGCGGCATCAGTCGCTAACGATGCCATATCAACCTCAATGTTGCAAGATGGTGCCGTAACCGCAGTCAAGCTGGATCAAATGGGTGCATATCCAGATCAGGTTCTTAAATGGAATGGTAGTCAGTGGGAACCAAGCGAAGACAACGACATGACCTATGTTGCAGGGTCTGGTTTGGTTATGGATGGTGAGGTATTGAGCTTAGGACTATTCATAGGCGACACTAATATTCTCCCGGGCACAATGAACGGCAGTCAATTGATGGATGGTGCAATTTCTACAGCTAAACTGGCTGATGGTTCGGTTACCAATGCAAAGCTGGCTGATGGCGCAGTGGGTGCTTCCAAAATCGAAGATGATGCGGTTACATCTGCAAAAATGGCAGACGGAACCATTGTGAACGCAGACGTTTCATCTTCAGCGGCAATTGCATTCTCAAAGCTTGATATAAGCGCTGAGGATATCCAAGGCTTGGAACCTTACATGTTTGGTAGGGCTGAGTACACTGATGGCCTTGGCAATGTAACCGGGTATGGTGGCACTCTGGTTTTTGATAATGGGCAGGTTTATGCCGGTCCAGACATAGTGGACAGCAATTATGAAGGTTCGGTTTTGATTCAGGGGGCATTGGTGTCTCAGACCGTGGTGAACAGCCCGTATTACGTATCGACCATTTCTTCAGGTACTGCACCTCTTACCGTATCAAGCACCACCAAGGTGAGCAACTTGAACGTAGACATGCTTGATGGTCTGGACAATACGGCTTTTATTCAGGTTGCAAATGATCTTAGTGATCTTAGCAACGTTTCAACGGCAAGAACCAATCTGGGGCTTGCCATTGGCACAGATGTACAGGCGTATGATGCAGGATTGACCTCTATTTCTGGGCTGACTACCGCAGCCAATAAGATGCTATACACTACAGGCTCAGACACTTATGCAACCACGGATATTACCTCTGCCGCAAGGTCACTTCTTGATGATGCTACCGTGGCTGATATGCGTGCAACCCTTGGAGTCTCTGTTGCTCCAACTTGGACCAATTACACGCCCACGATCAGCGTTACTCCATCATCCACTACAGCTCGTTATATTGATGACGGAAGTACAATTCGCGTTTACATTGTGTTTGTGTTTACTGGTAATGACGCGAATTACATCTCGGTTTCGTTACCTGAAAATCCGGCTCAAGACAATCTTGTCCCAATGATGATGCAATCTCTCATCACGAGTGAGGTCATACCGACACACGCTTTTGTATCATCTGGCATCAGCAACATGAACATTTATCGTACTGACGGCAATAGTTTTTCCAGTTCAGATAATTACGTAATGGTTGTTAATCTATGGTACGAGTAGTAAGCAATTCAAACGTTCATTGAACCAATTACGGTGATTAATAATGGTCTCATCTTATTGCCGATTCAGCGAGAAGATAATTCGGTGTTCGAGTGATTTGAGAATTGAAATCAAAATCTTACATTTGCACTCCCAAATTTTTTGAAGCAGAGAAATGGCTAAGAAAGGAGATAGAATTCAGGTTATTCTTGAGTGCACTGAGCACAAGGAAAGTGGAATGCCAGGAACTTCAAGGTACATTACCAAGAAGAACCGCAAGAACACACCAGACCGTATTGAATTGAAGAAGTACAATCCGATCCTTAAAAGGATGACGGTTCATAAAGAGATAAAGTAATAAGACATGGCTAAGAAGACGGTTGCAACGCTCAAAACAGGAGCAGGTAAAGATTTTACGAAAGTGATCAAGATGGTCAAGTCTGATAAGACGGGTGGCTACGCTTTCAAGGAGGAAGTAGTTCACAACGACCACGTTAAGGACTTTTTCTCGAAAAAGGACTAAACGTTCAAGTATTGAAAGGAAAGGCTTCTCTCTGGATACAGTGGGAAGCCTTTTTTAATTCATACTTTCTCATTTCTAATTCCTAACTGAACGCAGTGGCATTATTCGGATTCTTTTCAAAGGAGAAAAAGGAAAAGCTCGATCAGGGCTTGGAAAAGACCCGCGAGGGCGTATTCTCCAAACTGACCAAAGCTGTCATAGGTAAATCCAAGGTTGACGATGAAGTGTTGGACAACCTTGAGGAGGTATTGGTAACCTCTGACGTAGGGGTTGATACTACCTTGAAGATCATTGAGCGCATTGAAGCGCGCGTAGCGGCCGATAAATATGTTGGAACAGATCAGTTGAACAAGATGCTCCGCGAGGAGATTGTGGCTCTACTGAAAGAGAATAACAGTGGAGATGTTAGTGGACTACCAATTTCAGAAGACAAGAAGCCATACGTCATTATGGTCGTAGGGGTTAACGGAGTTGGAAAGACTACAACTATCGGGAAATTAGCCCATCAGCTAAAGTCCTCTGGTATGGAAGTGGTTCTGGGTGCGGCCGATACGTTCAGAGCCGCTGCGGTTGATCAATTGATTATTTGGGGACAACGGGTTGGAGTTCCAGTTGTGAATCAAGGAATGAATGCCGATCCAGCTTCGGTGGCTTTTGACACGTTGGAATCTGCGAAGGCCAAAAATGCTGATGTTGTCATCATAGACACAGCTGGTCGCTTACACAATAAGGTGAACCTGATGAATGAGTTGACCAAGATCCGTAGAGTGATGGACAAAGTTGTTCCAGGCGCGCCACACGAGATTCTATTGGTTTTGGATGCATCTACAGGTCAGAATGCCATAGAGCAGGCCAAGCAATTCGTGAAGGCAACTGAGGTGAATGCATTAGCGCTTACCAAGCTGGATGGAACGGCCAAAGGTGGTGTAGTGATCGGAATCTCTGACCAATTCAAGATTCCTGTCAAGTACATCGGTGTTGGAGAAGGCATGGAAGACCTTCAGGTTTTCAACCGAGAGGAATTTGTGGACTCACTCTTCCTGAATAAATAAGATTTGCGCACCAAGACGCTCAGAAAGAACAAGATCAACGTCATTACGTTGGGCTGCTCTAAGAACCTTTACGATAGTGAGGTTCTGATGGGGCAATTGAAGGCCAATGAGATTGAGGCAGAACACGAAAGCACCAAGGATGACGCAAACATCGTGGTCATTAACACCTGCGGTTTCATAGACAACGCCAAGGAAGAAAGCATTGAGACCATACTGAGGTTTGCGCAGGCAAAAGAAGATGGTCTGGTAGAGAAGGTATTTGTAACGGGGTGCCTATCCGAACGTTATAAACCCGATCTTGAGAAGGAAATTCCGAATGTTGATGAGTATTTCGGAACGCGCGATCTTCCGAGATTGCTCAAGGTTCTTGGAGCCGATTACAAGCACGAATTGGTTGGTGAGCGTTTACTTACCACGCCATCGCATTACGCTTATTTCAAGATTTCGGAGGGTTGCGACAGGCCGTGTTCATTCTGCGCAATTCCATTGATGCGTGGCAAACACGTTTCCACTCCCATTGAGGAATTGGTTGATTCGGCCAAAAAGCTCGCAGCCAAAGGCGTGAAAGAGTTAATGTTAATTGCGCAAGATTCAACCTATTACGGCATCGACCTGTACGGAAAAAGAAGGCTGGCCGATCTTCTAACGGAACTCTGCAAAGTGGAAGGCATTGAATGGATTCGGTTGCATTACGCTTTTCCAGCAGGTTTTCCTGAAGATGTGTTGGACGTAATGGCCAATGAGCCGAAGATCTGCAAGTATTTGGATATGCCGCTACAGCATATTGCAGACCCTGTTCTGAAATCAATGCGCAGAGGAACCACCAAGGAGAAGACAGACAGATTGCTGAATCTTCTAAAAGAGAGAGTTCCTGGAATTGCCTTGAGAACAACATTGATCGTTGGTTATCCTGGCGAAACAGAAGAGGATTTTCAAGTGTTGTTGGACTGGGTAAAGGAAACGCGTTTCGACCGTTTGGGTGTGTTCACCTATTCTCATGAGGAAAATACCCACGCATTCGCTTTAGAAGATGATGTTCCAGAAGCGGAAAAACAAAGACGCGCGGAATTGGTTATGGAAGTACAGCAGGAAATTTCGCTGCAGAAGAACCAAGAACTGATCGGAAGAACATTGAAAGTGCTGATTGACCGAGTGGAAGGAGATAATTTCGTTGGTAGAACCGAATATGATTCGGTGGAAGTGGATAACGAAGTGCTGATTCCAGCTAAAGACAACTATCTTAGAATCGGTGATTTCGTGAATGTGGAGGTGACCGATGCCGAGCACTTCGACCTTCACGGCAAATTCGTTTCCTGATGGAGGTCTCAACCATTTCGTTGGAGCACACCAATCGGTTCAATCGATTGATTCTTGATTATGTGAATGGAGACGGGAAATTGGACGATTTCTACGGATTCAAGCACGAACTCGGTAATTATCCAAATCAGATCGCAGCCCGAAAACAGTTTCCAATTCATAGGGAACTTCTGAGTGATTCGCTGCTAAAACAGTACAAAACCATTGGTGGTGCTAAAGATTCCGTGCTGAAGAATATCGAATCGCTTCGCGAAGACAGCACGTTTACCGTCACAACCGGGCATCAGCTCAACATATTTACAGGACCGCTTTATTTCATCTACAAGATTCTGCACACCATCAAATTGGCGGATGAGTTGAATGCAGCCTACCAAGATTTTCATTTTGTACCGATCTACTGGATGAATTCTGAAGACCATGACCTTGATGAGGTCGGTCAGTTCAATGTGTTTGGTCATAAATACGTTTGGGAAACGGATCAAACCGGTGCTACGGGGCGTATGGATCCAAAGAGTTTGGAGGAATTCTGTGATAAGTTGGATGAGGTTTTCTCAAACAACCCGGCTGTTTTGCAGTTGGTAAATGTGTTCAGAGAAGCCTATTCAAAATCGCCAACTCTTGCTGTGGCCACCAGAAAGTTTGTCAATGAATTATTCGGCAAATATGGTTTGGTCATTATGGATAGTGATGATGCTTCGCTGAAAAAGCCATTCTTGGAGTTTTTCAAGCATGATGTCTTTGACAGTCGTCCATTTGAGCTTGTTCGTTCTGCAAACCTGAAACTCGATGAGCTTGGTTATCATCATCAGGTCAATCCAAGAGAGATCAATTGCTTTTACCTGGCTGATGGAATCCGTAATCGAATTGTGCGGACAGACAAAGGATTTCATGTGCTTCATACCGAATTCCGATTTACGGAAGACGAGTTGAAATCAGAGTTGGAAACACATCCGGAGAATTTTAGTCCGAATGTGGTGCTTCGTCCTTTGTTCCAAGAATTCATCTTGCCAAACCTTACGTATGTTGGCGGTGCTGGAGAATTGTCGTATTGGCTTCAGTACAAAGACTATTTCCATCAGATGAAGGTGAGTTTTCCGATGCTTTCATTGAGAAATCACTTTCTGCTTATTGATGAGAATACGGGCAAACGCTTGGCGGAACTTAAATTGTTGCCCGAAGATCTTTTTCATTCGGTTGAGGAATTGGTTAAAGAGCATGTTTTTGAGCTTTCAGATTCGGAAGTAGAACTGAATACTGAATTGGACCTACTGTCTCAGTTGTATGACAAATTGAAAGAAAAGGCCAATGAAATAGATGGGTCATTGATCAGTTCAATTGAGGCCGAGCAGACCCGAATGGAAAAAGGGATTGAGCAATGGAAATCTCGCTTTACACGAGCTCTCAAAAACCAGAACGAGGTTTCCGTTAATCGTATCCGTAAGCTTCATAAGAAGTTGTTCCCCAATGGGTATCTACAAGAGCGGCACGACAATTTTTTGGCCATGTATGCTCAAAATCCAACAAGTTTCATTGACGACCTATATCAAGCCATCGACCCTCTGAAAACCGAATGTAGGGTAGGAATCTTTTAGAAGATCTTTGGAGTACTTCTTGGTCCGTGCCAGTTGAAGCAATTTCTTGAACGCTTTCTTGCAATTCTTGACTTACTGTTGAATCCAGCGTGCGTGATTTCAAATATCACGGCAATCTCATGGCTTCCAGCGGTAGAACCAGCCAATTTGGATAGCGTAAGGTCATAGCTGTAGCCGATCTGATACATGAAAGACTTACGCTGATTTGTTCCGCGCACACCAACGTTGAACATCAACGCATCCGTATCATTTGCTTCAAATCGCATTTCATTTCGGTACCATACACCTATCATAACAGGTGCACGCAAAGCATACATTCCAACGTTTAAGGTGGAAAGGTTCCGCTGGTGCTCATACATCGCGTTAGGGGAGAGGTAGAACGGGTTCTTACTTCGGGCCTTTGACAATGGAATCAAAGCACTGTAATGAACCAAGAATCTGATAGGCATCTTTTCAGTTCTTCCCAACAATGATTCGTTAGGTTGGGTAATGTGGTGAGCGGCAAATCCTAATGTGTTTGCCACCATTTTCCCAGAGCGCATGCCTCTGCTGCCACCGCCAGCCATCTTAATATTGAATCGGGCCATGGTTCCAGCTGTAAAGTCTGGCATTTCCACTTTTAGCTTTTCAGGTCGCTGAACACTTGTAGGATTGATATTTCCATAAACAGGGTGGAGCTGATCCGAGAAGATGAAAGCATCCCAATCCTTTATCTGCTTGCTCATATAGGCCGCGTCAAGGGCAAAATGAAGGTCAAACATCCTCGGAATGACAATTAATCGGTACGAATACATCAAGCTGTAACGCTGAGTCTGCAATTGGCCTTCTCCTTCATTACTGGCTACCGCCAAGAATCCGAGTCCACCGAAAATGTTAGGATCACCCATATCAATTCCGCCACAGTATGTGCTGAAATCACCAGGGATGGAGGTCCATAGATTACGATAATTGAAATTGAATCTCAGACCAAGGTCCGCTCCCGCATATGCAGGATTAATATAGGTTCGGTTGGCGTAAAACTGTGTGAAGGTAGGATCCTGTGCATATACGGCTGTAGAGCACAAAATCCCGATTATGGTTGCAAGTAGAAGTTGTCGCATCATCTCCTATAGAGGTCCTAACAGTAGGGTTTATACTTCAGAAACAGTATTTCGTTACAAGAAATGTGAGATTCGCCAATGTTTCTCAGAATTAACATCCGTCTTTGAACAATTTTTCTGAGCAATTGTACCTGAAACGTATCTCTAAGCTACCTTCGAAGCTCGATGCGATCAATACTTATATGTGTTGCCCTTGCAGTGGCCATTATAGGGTGTCAGACTGAAAATGATCTGGAAAGACCAACGGTAGAGATCAATCTTCCGATTGCTGGTGATGTGGTTACAACAAACGATGGAATCCGACTGGTTGCCACGCTGACTGACAACACTGGTTTGTTGCAGTACAAACTCACTTTAAATGGAATCGATTCACTCAATGGAATTGCGGCAGATTCAACCATATCCATGATTTTCATTGAAGGTATTCCAGATGAGAACAAGGCTTATTATATCGATCAGATAATCCCGCTTCCAGATTCCACCTTCAACGGATATTATCAGGCCACTTTGGAGTGTATTGACATAGAGGGGAATCTTTCATTGAGGGACACGGTCAATTTCATGATCAGTAATAGTATCGATTCGGATCCGCCCGAATTCAATGTGGTTGGACCAACTTACGG
The DNA here is from genome assembly GCA_020635535.1 of Flavobacteriales bacterium. Lineage (GTDB taxonomy): Bacteria > Bacteroidota > Bacteroidia > UBA10329 > UBA10329 > UBA10329. Next base: position 49,744 of record JACJZP010000002.1, read on the forward strand.
AGACACGCTGATGCCTGGTGAGGGTTTTGGGATTTCCGGCAATACGACCGATTCGCAATCGCTTATTTACTCTCGCATTTATGTTGGCACCGTTGATGGCAGCTTTAGCCTAATAGATTTTGAATTTGCCAACATCATTGATAATACGGTCGACTATAATTCAATTGGTTGGTACTTGCAGGTGGATACCACTTGGACAGAAGGTGCCTACCACATGTACATTACCAGTTGGGACAATTATTCTGGCGTTGACTATGAAGTTCCATTTTATGTTTTTCATTGATTGAAAATGATTGAAGAGAAGAGAAGAACCTTTGTTTTCGATTTCGATAGTACGTTAACTCAGGTTGAGGCTTTTGAAGAGCTGGCCGAAATATCACTGAAAGGCGACCCGAAGAAGAAGGACAAGATCGCGCAGATCGCGAAGATTACGGATCAAGGAGTTGATGGTGATATAACGTTCACAGAATCGTTGGAACTGCGACTTAAGATACTCAACGCGCATCGCGACCATTTGGACGCCTTGGTCCGAAGATTGAGCAGGAAGATATCCCCTTCAATTTCCCGCAACAAGGAATTCTTCAAGCAGTTTGCAGACGACATCTACATTGTTTCTTGTGGTTTCAAGGAATTCATTGACCCGATTATGGCGAAGTATGGAATTCCTTCAGACAGGATTCATGCGAACACATTCCGCTACAATAAAGCTGGGAAGATCATTGGATTTGACCGTGAAAATGACCTGTCAAAGCCTGATGGCAAGATCGATGAGTTGAAAAAAATGGATCTGCCTGGTGAGGTGCATGTAATTGGTGATGGTTTTTCAGATTACCAGATGCGTGCTGCCGGAATTGCAGATAAGTTTTACGCATTTACTGAGAATGTGGAGCGAAAGAATATTCTGGATAAGGCGGATCACATTGCGCCAAGCTTAGATGAGATACTCTACAAGGAGAAGCTACCTATGTCCATCTCATATCCTAAGAACAGGATCAAAGTTCTACTCTTGGAAGGGATTCATGAGCATGCGGTTGAACAGTTGAAATCCGAAGGTTATCAAGTAGAGCTTTTGGCTGGAAGCCTGACGGAAGATGAACTATGTGAGGCAGTAAAAGGGAAGCATGTTCTGGGAATACGTTCAAAAACACAGATAACCAAACGAGTTGTGGATGCCGCAGACAGACTTCTTGCCATAGGGGCGTTCTGCATTGGTACCAACCAGATCGATCTTGATGCTTGCATGCGAAAGGGAATCTGTGTGTTCAACGCTCCATTCAGTAATACCCGAAGTGTGGTGGAACTGGTAATTGGAGAGATGATAATGCTGATGCGTGGCACTCACCAAAAGAGCATGAATATGCACCGCGGAGTTTGGAACAAGTCTGCAAAAGGCAGTTTCGAGATACGAGGTAAAAAGCTTGGAATTGTCGGCTACGGAAATATCGGTTCGCAGCTTTCTGTACTTGCAGAAGCCTTGGGAATGCAGGTTCTTTATTTCGATGTAGAAGAAAAACTGGCCTTGGGGAATGCCCAAAAGGTGAGTTCACTACGCGACCTACTCAAAAAGTCTGATGTGGTCACATTACATGTTGACGGAAGGCCAGAAAACAACGGGATCATTACCAAGAAGGAGCTTGGCTGGATGAAGGAAGGAGCCGTCTTCATCAATTTGGCACGCGGGAAAGTCGTTGATCTTGAAGCGTTGAAGCAGGCACTATTAAGTGGGAAAATTGCAGGTGCTGCAATTGACGTATTCCCAGAAGAGCCAAAATCAAATGACGAACCTTTCGATAATCCGTTCATTGGAATGGATAATGTCATTCTCACACCTCACGTGGGTGGTAGTACAATAGAAGCTCAGAAGAACATTGCCACTTACGTGCCAGAAGCCTTGATGAGCTATGTGAATTCAGGAGATAGTTTTGGCAGTGTCAACTTGCCGAATATTCGTGTTCCTGAGGTGAAAGGAGCACACCGATTACTGCATATTCATGAGAATGTTCCAGGAATCATGGCGCGCATCAACAACATCTTTTCCCGATTCAACATCAACATACTCGGTCAGCATCTTCAGACCAACAATGAGATCGGATATCTCATTACCGACATCAATAAAGAATACAATTCAGATGTGGTTGATGAACTGAAACGAATCGACCACACCATCAAACTGAGGGTGCTTTATTGATTCTCGTTCTTGTTGAGAATTACAAGTGCGGCAATTACACCAGGAACCCAGCCGGCAAGGGTGAGTAGAAATGTGATGAGTATGGAACCGCAACCTCTGTCGTAAACAGCAAGGGGAGGAAATAGAATTGCTAAGATTACCCGACCTAAAGACATGAAGCTAAGTTAAGCTTCAAGCTCTTTTTTCAAAACAGCCATTTTAATGGCGGTGATGGCAGCTTCGTCTCCTTTGTTTCCATGAACGCCACCTGCACGGTCCAAGGCCTGTTGCATGGTATTGGGAGTAAGCACACCGAAAATAACGGGTAGATTGTACTTGATGTTAAGGTTGGTGATGCCTTGACTCACAGCATCACATATGAAATCGAAGTGTTTGGTTTCGCCCTGAATGACAACTCCGATACAAATGATTCCGTCAAACTCTTTACGCTCGGCCATTAGTTGCGCGCCAAGGGTCAGTTCAAAGCTGCCGGGAACATTTCTTCTAACGACATCATCTTCCTTGACACCGAATTTCATCAGCGTTTCCTTGGCTCCATTGTAAAGAGCTTCGGTCACTTCCGTATTCCACTCACTTACAACAATTGCAAAACGCATTCCTTCTGCCGAGGGAATGGTTTCAGCATTGTACGAAGAAAGATTCTTGAGCGATGAAGCCAAATCAGTTCAAGTTTGCCTCAGCGCGGGCAATGTACTTTTCGGCATTACGGCCTTCGTTGGTAGAAGGGAATTTTTCCTTCACCTGAGTGTAGTAGTCAATTGCCTTATCGAAGTTTCCAGCTTCTTCAGCTGCAAATCCTGCTTTTTGAAGGTAAACCGGAGTAGTAAAATCATTTTCGCTGTAAGCAATGGCTTTTTCGTAATGATTCAGAGCAGCATCAGTATCGCCAAGTTGCATGTAAGCATCGCCAATAGCGCCAAGAGCAACAGCTCCAAGCATCTCGCCTCCGGCATCATAGCTTTCAAGTTCTTCAATAGCGGTCTCGTACTCTCCATTTCTGAGGTAACAGATGCCAGCGTAGTAGTGGGCCAAATTTCCAGCACTGGTGTTGCCGTACTCATCTGCCACATCAATGAATCCTAAATAATTCCCATCGCCATTCAAGGCAAGGTCAAAGCTGTCCTTTTGGAAATACTGCTCGGCCATGAACATCTGACCATGAGCTTCCTCCTCAAGAGGCTCAAGATAAACTCGGTTGTAAGCATAAAACGCAACCACAATGGCGATGATTCCACCCACAACACCCATAATGAGGTTCTGGTTGGTATTGATGAAGTCTTCCGTTTTCGAGTAAACCTCTTCAACATCAACGATGAGTTCGTCCTTTTCTTCTTCGTGTTTCTTCTTGGTCATGTCCAAATTTTACAGGGCGCGAAGATAGGTATTATTTCAAATGAAATCAGCCACGGATAGCTCGGGATTCGATGTGGCTGAAATGCCCTTAGCATAAGGGTTTCGTTACATTTGCTACAGCGCATATTCCATGTATCTCAAGCAGCTTTCTCTGGTCAATTTCAAAAACATTTCGGGTGCCGATCTGGAGCTCGGAAAGAAGTTCAACTGCTTTGTGGGGAACAATGGCTCTGGAAAGACCACCGTGCTTGATGCTGTGCATTATCTGTCCATGTGCAAGAGTTTTCTGAATTCTATCGATAGTCAGAACATTAAACGGGATCAGCCTTTTATGGTGGTGAGCGGTACGTTTTTTAAGGATGATGAGGATAGTTTGGTCTACTGTGCACTGAAGCATGATGGTAAAAAGCAGTTCAAGAAGAACAAGAAGGAATACCAGCGACTTATTGATCATGTTGGGCAATTCCCTACGGTGATCATTGCGCCCACAGATGCAGATATCATCAATGGTGGAAGTGAGCTCAGGCGCAAGTTCTTGGATGGGGTCATTTCTCAATTGGATAGGGAATACCTTGAGAATCTGGTGCAGTACAATAAGGCATTGCTACAGCGCAATGCATTGCTCAAGTATTTCCGCGAGAACAGAACGTTTCAACAGGAGTCGTTGGATGTTTGGGATGCTCAACTTTCTCAGCGCGGAACGCTCATTTACCAAAGACGGAAGAGGTTCCTCGAAGATTTCATCTCCGCTTTCAGTTCTTACTATAAGACCATTTCAGAATCGGTAGAGGAGATCGGGTTGGTATATGATAGCCAACTCTCGGAAGGAGATATGCTTGATCTACTGAAAGCGAGTTTGGAAAAAGACCGAGCGGCAACCTATACAACTGTTGGCATTCACAAGGATGATCTAACGCTTACTATCAATGATTTTCCACTGAAGAAATTCGGGTCGCAAGGACAGCAAAAATCAGCCCTTGTTTCACTCAAGTTGGCACAGTTCAAAGTGATGCACGAAAAGAGTGGAATTACACCCCTTCTTTTGCTCGATGATATCTTCGATAAATTGGACGATGACAGGGTAGGGCAGATGCTGAAATTGGTAGGTGGAAAAGCCTTCGGCCAGATCTTTATTACCGACACGCATCCAGAGCGTGTGGCTGAACTTTTGAAAGACGAAAAAGACGTCAAGGTTTTCCCGATTTCTCAGGGAGAAATACAGGTCGATTAACCTCGTTTTGTGACGATCGTAACCAAATTACATCTGTAAATCGTCTGATTTTCAGGTAAAATTTACAATCGTAATCAACAGTTATATATAATATTGATAATCAATTGATTGCTGATTTTTATGTGAACCTATATGTTGGATCTGTTCGTTCTGGTTTTGTATTGAATTCGGGGTATTTACAAATGTATTCTGAAGTATTGGTTTACATTTGTAAAACAATGGATGCGATAACTGAAAGGCTCAAAAAAATCATGGAAGATCATGACCTTTCATCGTCTCAAATGGCCGATAGGATCGGGGTACAGCGGAGCGCTATCAGCCACATTTTATCGGGTAGAAATAAGCCAAGTTTAGACTTTGTAGTTAAGGTTTTAGAAAGCTTTCCAGAGGTGTCTTCTGAGTGGTTGTTGAGGGGGCAAAATGCAGAGGTTGCGACCCATCAGGAACGACCCGAGATAGGGGATGAAAAATCAGTTGAAACTCAGGGGCAAAACACGCCTCAAAAAACGGTCGAAAAAGTGCTGATTCTTTACACCGATAAAACCGTTGAGGAGTATAGGTCTCGTTACTAGTTATTGGTTGTGCAGTTGTTAAGTTAGCGGTTGTCAATTCAATAACCTTTGTCACAATAACTAATAACACGAATGACAAAAAAAGAGCGCTTCGAAAAGGTTATTGCCTACTTCCAGGAGCAAATGCCAACGGCCGAAACCGAATTGCATTACACTGATCCGTATGAGTTACTGGTAGCCGTAATTCTGTCAGCGCAGTGCACGGATAAGCGTGTGAATATGGTAACGCCAGCGCTGTTCAAGCGTTTTCCAGAGGCAGAGACGTTGGCTGAAGCTTCATCTGATGAGGTTTTTACCTATATCCGAAGCATCAGTTATCCGAACAACAAGGCCAAACACTTGGTTGGCATGGCCAAAATGCTGGTGGAGGATTTCAAGAACGAAGTTCCATCAGATGTGAAGGAATTGCAGAAAATGCCTGGAGTAGGAAGGAAAACGGCCAATGTTATTGCTTCGGTTGTTTACGATAAACCGGCCATGGCTGTAGATACGCACGTATTCCGTGTTTCGGAGCGGCTTGGCCTCACCACAAACGCCAAAACACCTTTGGCAACCGAAAAGCAGTTGGTGAAGTACATTCCGAAAGAACTCATCTCAACGGCCCATCATTGGCTTATTCTGCATGGTCGTTATGTATGTCTGGCCAGAAAACCGAAGTGCGAGAAGTGTGGTCTGACTGCTTACTGCAAATACTTTGAGAAGAATTTCGGTTCGTAAATACATTACGGTCTAGGCCGTTAGACTTGCAATCAAAGTGGAAAACTTGGTAGCAAAACGGTCGGTTTCCGAACCTAAATAGCGTTACTTTGTTTGCCTCGGTGATAGAAGTATTATTCACCAAAATGATTGAATCATGAGTATTGTAACACTGAAAGAAGGAGATAACGCACCAGCATTTTCGGGCAAGGATCAGAACGGGAAAACCGTTTCAATGTCTGATCTGAAAGGAAAGCGTGTTATTCTGTTCTTCTATCCAAAAGACATGACACCAGGTTGCACAGCCGAGGCCTGTAACTTGGGAGAGAATTACAGCGAACTTCAGAAGCGAGGATTTGAGGTGATCGGTGTTTCTGCCGATGATGAGAAAAGACATCAGAAATTCATCGATAAGTATAGTCTACCTTACACGTTGATTGCCGATACCGATCTATCCGTGATCAAGGCATTTGGTGTTTGGGGTTTGAAAAAGTTCATGGGAAAAGAATATAATGGCATTCACAGAACCACGTTCATAATCGGAGCTGATGGAAAGCTGGAGAAGGTCATAACCAAGGTTAATACAAAGAATCACACGGCTCAGATATTGGAAGAACTGGGCGAGTAACACGGATGCGAATTATCAATTTGATACGAATATGCGAATTACGAATACAGACGTTCAAATCATTTCAGAATCCGAGTGGGAGGTTCGTATATTCGATATGATTCGTAATTCGTAACAGCACTAAAACTAATTAAACTTAAAATCGACCTATCATGGCGAAAGACGAGAAAGCAGAAAAACTGAAGGCCCTACAAATGGCCATGGATAAGCTTGAAAAAGCGCATGGCAAGGGTTCCATCATGCGTATGGGCGATGCAGCAGTTGAAGATGTGGATGTAATTCCGAGTGGATCCATCAGCTTGGATGTGGCTTTAGGAATTGGTGGTTATCCGCGCGGCAGGATCATTGAGATCTATGGGCCTGAATCATCCGGTAAAACTACCTTAGCAATTCATGCAATTGCCGAAGCGCAGAAGCAAGGCGGTATTGCCGCCATGATTGATGCTGAGCACGCCTTCGACCGATTCTATGCTCAAAATCTGGGTGTTGATATTGATAACCTGCTCATCTCACAGCCAGATAATGGCGAGCAGGCCTTGGAAATTGCGGAGAATCTGATTCGCTCTGGAGCCATTGATATTATCGTTATCGATTCGGTTGCAGCCTTAACTCCAAGAAGCGAGATCGAAGGAGAAATGGGCGATAGCAAAGTGGGACTTCAGGCGCGTTTGATGTCTCAGGCATTGAGAAAACTGACCGCCACCATCAGCAAAACGGGTTGTGTTTGCATTTTCATCAACCAGCTTCGCGAAAAGATCGGTGTAATGTTCGGAAACCCTGAAACAACCACTGGTGGTAATGCGCTGAAATTCTACTCATCAATCCGATTGGATATCCGTAGAGCAGGGCAGATAAAAAGTGGAGAAGATACTACAGGTAACCGAGTGCGTGTAAAAGTGGTGAAGAATAAGGTTGCGCCTCCGTTCAGAAAAGCTGAATTCGATGTGATGTACGGTGAGGGAATTTCCAAAGTAGGAGAGATCATTGACCTTGGAGTTGATCATGGCATTCTGAAGAAGAGTGGTTCTTGGTTCAGCTATGGGGAAACCCGGTTAGGTCAGGGGCGCGATGCAGTTAAAGAATTGTTCCTTGATAATCCTGAACTCATGGAGGAATTGGAACAGAAGATCAAGGAGCGACTATCAGGAGCCGAACCTATCGAAGGATGATCAGAAGGGCACTGTTCTATCTTGTTGGATTAATCGTTCTTTTCGGGTGTGATCAGAAACCTGATCAGGATGCTTCTTCGGTGATAGAAACTCCTGTTGTTCAGGAAGATTTTCCAGGTCAGATCAAACTTGATAGTTTGACAACCTTGCTTGAAAAGGATCCCGACAACACAGATCTGCTGAATGAACGCGCCAAAGTGTTTCTTGAAGTAAATCAGACCAATTATGCTTTGGCAGATATTGGTAGGGCTTTGCTTCTGGACAGCTCGGTTGCCCAGTATTATCTAACCATTTCAGATGCATATTTCAGGCTGAACAAGCCTGCAAAAAGTAGAGGTGCATTGTTGAAAGCCCATCAATTGGAACCTGAATACACAGAGCCGCTATACAGATTGGCGCAGTTCGAACTTTACTTGGGCAACCATCAGAAGTGTATTGATTACGCCAATGACATGCTGCGAATTGATGCCCGCGATGACCGTCCGTTCATGATAAAAGGCCTTTGCTTCAAGGATATGGGAGATACGGCCAAAGCCATTCAGAACTATTTGGAAGCCGTTGCCGAAAACCCTGATAATTATGATGCCTATACCGAGTTGGGAGTGTTGCATTGGGGACAAGGGAGTCCGTTGGCGGAGGGTTTTCTCAAGAGTGCATTGGCCATTAAGCCTGATGGGATGGATGCGCTTTATGCATTGGGCATGCAGTATCAGGATTCTGACAAGCTAAATGAGGCAATGGAAACATATACCCACATGCTTGAACTGGACAGTACCTATAGCGCTGCGTACTTCAACATGGGTTATATTCAATACCAGCATCTTCAACTTTACAATGAGGCGTTGAAGAACTTTGACAAGGCGGTAAAGGTTAACCCGAAATACTATCAGGCCGTTTACATGAGGGGTTTATGTTATGAGGCCAAAGGCGATGTAGCCAAGGCAAAACGTGAATATTCATATGCAATTGAACTGAATCCGAACTACAAGCTTGCAGCAGATGGATTACAGCGTTTGTTGAGTAAACGCTAAGATTTGTTCGTGGCATGCTTCTTGTCTTGCAGGCAGCAGTTCAATTTCTAACTTTATCGCTCATTTTAAATGATCAGACCATGAAAACCTATATACTCGGACTGTTTGTATTGCTTGCATTTCCTATGACCACGCTTGCTCAGGATGACCTGTGTGAGAACCTGAAGAAGGTTGTGACGTCATCTCAGGAATACTTCAAAGAGATCAGAGGAGAGGAAACTTCGCTTGAAATAAGAGGGGTTCCAAAACCGTATCAAAAATCTACTGTTGAGGTGAAAAGTGGTGCAGAGATGTTGATCACGGCCGATGAACTTTATCCTGAAGCAGTTACTTACTTGGATGAAAGCAGATTCATTTCCTCAGAGTTGCAGGCATCGTATGAAAAGCTGAAGAAGCAGATCACAGAATGTCTTGGAGATGAGTGGGTTGGTCAGGAGAAGGATAAGACCAATGATATTTTCTTGGAGGATACTGAATTCAAGAAGTTCATTCTGAAGGAGAATAAGAAAGGCAAGAAGGTGAAAATTGAACTCTACATGTACAACCAGCGCGAATTGAACAAGTGGGTTGTAGAGTTGAAGATATTTGGAATAGGCCGTAATATTTGAGCTGAAAAAGCATAAGATTCATAAGCCCCGTCTACCGAAGTGGATGGGGCTTTTTATTTGCTCACTTTCCGTACAAACAACTGTGCCGTTTCGTACTTGGTGACTCGCACCGCTTCACCTTTCTCAATGTATCCGCTAAGTGCAGTGGCATCATAGATCTCATCATCTATAATCACTTTGCCAGAAGGGCGTAGAATAGTGTGAGCAATGCCTTTTTGGCCTACCAACGCATGTTCCGATGAATCAACACCCACAAAACCATCTTCCTTTTCCTGAACAGATGCCAATACGAGCGAACTCAGTGCCGTGGTTGCCAACAGTTTCTTGGCCAAGTATAATGACCCGAAAAATCCGACAATGGTCGAGAGAATAACTGTAAAGAATGCAGTCATTATCTCAGAAGGCATCGTGAATTCGAAGTCAAACCCTACGTTCCCAACAAGACTTAGAATCAGTGAGGTCATGATCAAGGCAATACCCGAAATGCCCGCAACACCGAATCCGGGCAAAACGAATATTTCCACAGCCAAAAGCACTATTCCAACCAGAAAAAGAATCACTTCCCAGTTTTCGGCAAGACCCTCCAAATAAAGCGGGGTGAAGTAGAGCAGGGCAGCGGTTATGGCCGCAGCAATGGGAAAACCAATGCCAGGGGTTTGCAGCTCGAAGTAGATTCCGCCAATGATGATCATGATCAGAATGCCGCTTACCGCAGGATTCACCATCCAGCCAATGAAGGTTTCCAAGCCTGTTACCACGTACGTTTTCAGTTCATATTCTGGGTAACCATTGGCTTCAAGCAATTCATTTACCGACTCGTACATGCCTTCGCAGAAACCGTGTTTCATAGCCTCGGTGGCAGTGAACGTGAGCACTTTCCCAGAATCTGAAACACCGGCAACTTTCAGAGACTCATCAACCATGGCCTCTGCTATGTCCGGGTTTCTACCTTTTGCTTCAGCCGTAGAACGCATGGTGCTACGCATATAGCTCTGATACTTGTCGGGCATGGCTTCGCCTGTTTGATTCACCACAGTGGCCGCACCGATGTTCGCACCTTTTCGCATGTAAATGCTGTCGCAGGCGATGGAAATAAGCGCTCCGGCCGAAGCCGCATTATTATTGATGAATACCCAAACCGGAATCTCACTGTTCAGGATCTTTGTCCGCATACTGTCTGCATGGATCACCATGCCGCCATACGTGTTCATATCCAGTAGGATCAGGTCGGCATTCCACTTCTCGGCATCTTCAAATGCCTTTTGCATTTTGCGCCAAATGGGCGGACCTATTTCTTCCTTGATGTCGAATTTGTAAACCCGCTTCTTTTCAGTTGACCGGAATGTGGAATCCGTCTTCTCTGTAAGTGTATCAATTGAATGATCAGTGCTATCCTCAGAGCCGAATGAAAAATGAAGGATGAAAAATGATAAAAGGAGAGTAATAGTCGCTCGCATCATTTCATAAATCTACGCACCAGTGCTAAAAGTTCAGCATGTACAAGACCATTCGCAGCTACAATCTCCTTCGTGAAGATGGCATCGCTACCACCTGAGAAATCGGTTACAACACCACCCGCTTCCTGAACAAGAAGGATTCCTGCTGCCACATCCCACGGGCTGAGACTGTACTCGTAGAAACCGTCAAATCGTCCAGCAGCAGTATACGCCAGATCGGTGGCTGCAGAACCCGGTCTGCGCAAGCCATGCGAATGTTGCATCAGGTGTCTGAATAACTCCAAGTAACGCTCCATCAAGTGATAGTCGTAATACGGAAATCCCGTTCCGAGCAACGAATCTTTTACCGTGGCAACCCTTGAAACAGCCATTGGAAGACCATTCAAATACGCCCCACCGTTTTTCCAAGCACTGAACATCTCTTCTTGATTGATCTCATAGACCACACCCACCAAAGGTTCTTTCTCAAGAAGTAGGGCAATGCTCACTGCAAAACATGGAACACCATGAATGAAATTCGTGGTACCGTCCAAAGGGTCGATAACCCATTTCAAAGGGTTTTCATCGCGTTTTTTGGTTCCTTCTTCGGTTATGAAACCGGCAATTGGAAGGATTTCCTTCAACTCGGCCACAATCAGCGCTTCTGCACCCTTATCAACATACGAAACAAAGTCGTTGTGACCTTTTACTTCCACTTGGTTGGTAGAGAATTTCAGCCTTTCCGCAAGGATGAATTTTCCTGCGTTTTTTGCAGTCTGCTCTACCTTTTTTGTAAGTGATTCGAGTTCGTGCGGATTGAATTCCATCAGTATTGTGCCCATTTATGTCCCACCTTGGGCATGAGAAAGACAAGCACAATCCCCGAAAGGATCATAATGCTTGCAATGATCTCTGCCTGGGTAACTCCTCCAAGTATGGGATATTCGTTATTGATGCGGATCTGTTCAATGGCCAAGCGTTCGATGCCTGCCAACACCAAGTAGAAAGCAGTTACCAATCCGGGTGTTTTCCACCGTTTGCGCATAAACCAGAAGAAACCGAAGATGAGCAGAGCCATGGTGGTTTCGTAGATGGGAGTGGGCCAAGCATAGCCAGTTAGACTTACATAACCCATTTGAGCATAATCGGCCTTAAGGTCTATTCCCAGAACGTTATTCGGGTAATTGTAGGCCCAAGCCCAATCGGGCAACCAGCTAAGCCAATCGGGTTTTGGGGCATCGTTCGGAATTCCCCAATCGCCATCGCCCGCCAACTGACACCCCATGCGACCAACGCCATAAGCTAGCATCAATCCTGGTAGTGCGGCATCTGTAAGATGTAGCAATTTGATGTTGTTCTTGCGCGCAAACCAGAGAATGGCAATTGCTGCGCAGATCAATCCTCCCAAAAAGGAGAGGCCACTAAAGGAAATGAGTGCTCCAACGGGATCGGCCATCAGATCATCCCAATTCTCAAGATTGTGAAAGATCTTGGCGCCCAAAATGCCAAATACAGCAGCCAAAATGGTAATGTTGCCCACCTGCTGATAAGGATGTGTCAGCACTTCCACTTCTCTTGGTTCTCCGGTTACCTTACGGTCATCCCAAAGGCGCATACCTACCGAAATGGCCGCTCCCAGCAGACCACCTAATAGATTTCCTTCGGTGGAAAGGATGAAAGCTTGTGGATTCAATACAACCGTATCGAAATCAATGGCAATGGCCAGGAATTTGAAGCCAATGAGAAAGCCTATAACTCCTGAAGTGAGTAGTTGGACAGGGGTTGACTTCACACCGATCCACATTTTTTTTCGCATTGCGGTAAGCAGACCTTGTTGTTCCTTTCGCTTCAGTTCAGACTTAAGGTCAATACTGGCAGCAAGGAAAGCCAATGCTACCATTAGCCCGAAACTCTGCACCAGCTTGAATGGAGGAATGGCAATTCCTGTGAGGTCAAGTACAAGGTCATACAGCGTTGGATACATCTGTTCCTTTTGGGTTTGCGGGTGCAAAGATGCATTTATTGGCGGGAGTGGTCTCTGACCAATGTTACTATTAAGTAACTACCACTTTGCCCAACGCACTCCTACCTTGGGCATGTAGTAAAGGCCCGCGGCACCAGCCAGAATAATAAGCACCGAGATGATCTCGGCCTGTGTAATGCCACCCAGAATAGGGTATTCGTTATTGATGCGTATCTGCTCAATAAGCAACCGCTCAATTCCCGTTAGCACCAAGTACCACGACATCATAATGCCAGGGGTTTTCCATCGCTTGCGCATGCTCCACAGAAACCCGAAGATCAGTATGCTCATCAGTATCTCGTAGATAGGCGTAGGGTAGGCGTAGCCCGTCAGGCTCTCGTACCCGTTACGGGCGTAGTATTCTATCATCCACTCGGTACCACGGTGGGTAGGGTCAAGCACGTTATTCGGGTAATCGTAGGCCCACGCCCAATCAGGCAACCAACTCAGCCAATCGGGTTTCGGGTTGTCGTTGGGTATGCCCCAGTCACCATCGCCAGCTATCTGGCAGCCCATGCGCCCGAAACCGTACGCCATGGCCAGTCCGGGTACGGCTGCATCTACCAGATGCAATGCCTTTATCTTGTGTTTGCGGGCGTAGTAGATGATCATGGCCGAAGCACAGATCAATCCACCAAAGAAGGAAAGTCCGCTGAAAGATGTAAGCGCCCCGATCGGGTCTGCCATCATCTCATCGATGTTCTCCAGATTATGGAACAGCTTGGCACCACCAATGCCTCCAATGGCGGCCAGTACCACCATGTTGCCCACATGCTCGTTGGCGTGCACTTCTACTTCCACCTCCTTGGGAGTGGTAGTGGCATTCTTGCGGTCTAGATACACCATTACGGCAAGCGTTCCACCGCCCAGTATCAGCCCTGCAAACCAGTTGCCCTCTGCCGATAGCATGAACTCGCCAATACGCGGGAATACATGATTGAAATCGCTGAGCAGCGGCATCAGTTTCAATCCCAAAAGGAACATGATGGCCGTGTTGGTGACCTTATCGGTAAGGGTTGATGGTTTTCCTTCCCAAACCTTCTTTTTGGTGGCCTGCAGCAGACCTTCCTTCTCTTTGCGTTTGAGTTCGAGCGTAAGCGTAATGCTGGCAAAGATGAACCCGCAGGCCACCATGCTTCCGTAGCTCTGCATCATCTGCAATGGCGGAATGGAGATTCCGAAAAGGTCTAAAAAGAGTTCGTAGAGGTTGGGGTACATGGTTGATGGATTTGCGGTTGGGCAAATTAGCTATTTGTATCGCTGACGAAGGAAGCGTCTTCACGAATGATAGACCCCTCGTTCCTCGGGGAAACAACTGGTAATCCTTCAAAAATGGAATCCATTCCTAAACGTTCCAAACGCGTTTCAACGATGCGGCCACTAAGATTGCCATCGAACGGAATGCGCACCCGCAGATAATTGTCCGTATACCCGAACATGAAACCGTCCTTTTCCTCATGCTCAAACAGCACAGGGCGCGTGGTTCCTACAAACGGTTCGTAGAAGGCGTGCTTCTTCTTTTCGCTCAGAATGGTGAGCATACGGTTGCGTTGTCTGCGTTCAGAAACGGGTACAACTTCATCCTTCACGCGCACGGCCGTGGTATTCGGTCGCTCCGAATAGGTGAACACGTGCAGGTAGGAGATGGGCAACTCGTTCAGGAACGTGTACGTTTTCATGAATTCCTCCTCGGTTTCACCGGGATGACCCACAATAACGTCCACACCGATGCAAGCATGCGGCATTACTTCTTTGATGGTCTCAATACGACTGCGGTACAGAGCCGAATCATAGCGTCTGCGCATCTTCTTCAGCATCTCGTCAGAGCCACTTTGCAGCGGAATGTGGAAATGCGGCACAAAACGGTCAGAAGCGGCACAGAAACGAATGATCTCGTCACTCAATAGGTTCGGTTCGATGGAAGAGATGCGGAATCGCTCCACATCACCGGGCAGCTTGTCCAACTGCTGTATCAGTTGGTAGAAGTTCTCATCGGTTCCCGCTCCGAAATCACCGATGTTCACACCCGTAAGCACAATTTCCTTCACTCCCGTAGCAATCGCTTCTTTGGTGGAGGCCACGCTATTGGCGATGTTCTCGCTCCGGCTTCTTCCTCGCGCCAGCGGAATGGTGCAGAACGAACAGAAGTAATCGCAGCCGTCCTGTAGTTTCAGGAAGGTGCGGGTTCTATCGTTGGAAGAGAATCCGGGAACGAATTCCTTCACATCCTTTATCTCACAACTGTGGATGCCTGCTTCCGGCAGTTTATCCAAGTTCTCGAGGTAGCTCACAATATTGAACTTCTCATTGGCACCCAGAACGATGTCCACGCCTTCAATGCTGGCAATCTCCTTTGGTTTCAGTTGTGCATAGCAACCGATTACTGCCACAAATGCATTCGGATTGGCCTTCAACGCCTGTCGAACGATGTTTCTGCATGTGGCATCTGCCTGGTCCGTGACCGAACAGGTGTTGACGATGTAGACATCGGCCGCCTCTTTGAAATCCACGCGCTGATACCCCGCAGCGATCAATTGCCGCGCAATGGTGCTGGTCTCCGAAAAGTTGAGCTTGCAGCCGAGTGTATGGAATGCTACCGTTCGCATTTGGGGCGCAAAGGTACTGATTAGTGTGTAGGGGCGTATTGCAATTAGTGACCAGTAGAAGTTGGTCGTCATGCTGAACTTGTTTCAGCATCTACATGGCCAATCAAGTTTTCAGATTCTGAAACAAGTTCAGAATGACACGGATTTCGGATATATCTCCTGAACGTCTCTTGGCTGCATGTCGCCCAGTAGAATGTTCCCAATCCGCACCCGCACCAATCGAAGGGTAGGAAAACCAACAGCTGCCGTCATCTTGCGCACCTGACGGTATTTGCCTTCTGTCAACGTGATGGAAACCCAAGAGGTCGGACCATGCCGCTCATCGCGGATTTTCTTGCCACGAGGTGGGAGCGAAGGGGTGGTTTCAATTCGCTCCGCCTTACATAGAAGTGTTGTGTAAAGTCCTGATTCCGAAGATATTGTAACGCCTGTTTGAAGTTGTTTGATAGCCTCATCTGTGATGATGCCATCCACCTGTGCCCAATATTCCTTTTCCACCTTTTGGCTGCGGATGTACTCGCTGAACTGGCCATCGGTGGTCAGCAGCAGCAATCCTTCGGATGGTTCATCCAATCGACCAATGGCCATGGTTCCTTCTGGGAAATCGAACAGCTCACCCAGCAGCTTCTTGTTCTTCCGCTTGGTCTGGTTGGTTTGGAACTGCGAGAGACAGCCGTCTGGTTTATACAGCGCAAAATGGCGGTGTTCCATTACTCAACGTGGCTGAAGAGGTACAGCATTTCGGTGGCTATCTGCCTGCTGCGTGCTTCGTAAACCTCGGCTTCTTGCGGTGTGCGGTCAGACAGTTTCGGGTCTTCGTAGGTCAGCTTGTAGCGCACCTCGGCTCCGGGCACGATGGGGCAGTTCTCATCGGCATCCGAACAGGTCATCAGTGCTGCAAAACCTTTCTGCGGATTGGCCGCATGGTCGTATTTCTTCGAGAAACAGTCCAACGCACCCACTTCATCCGAAAAGCGAATGATGTAGCGCGGATTCGTACCGACCGTGCCATCGATCTTCAACCCTGCTTGCTTGAGGGTTTCTACCGCACGTTTGGCAAAGCTCGTTTCCTCTGTTCCACCAGAATAGCAATGCACATTCCGAACGCCATAGTTGGCAGCCGCCACGGCCGCCCAAACCTGCGCCAGCTGGCTTCTTCGGGAATTGTGCGTGCAGATGAAGATGAGGTTCACCGTTTCCTGCCGTGCATGTTTCTGCGAGATGTACCGCGCTACATCTTCCAATTCTTTCTTCCGCGAAGCAGAAATGGTGTTGAATTCATGCAGACAGCTGAGAACATAAATGTGAACGTCCTGAAAAAGCTGCACTCGTTTTGCAGCAGGTTTAGCAGCAGGGGTAGGCGTGGCTTGCATCCGTTTCTGTGCCAACAAGTACTGCCGCTCAATGGAGCGCGCCTGACTTTTCGGTAACACGATCAGCAGCAAAAACGGAATAATGAGCACGAAGAACATGATGATGACGTACAGGACGACCAACATCAACAGGCTGGTTCCGATCATGGACCGGATCTGATCCATGGTCATCATGCCAAAGTTTTCCATGTTCAGTGCGCCACCTTCAACGAGAAATCCGTACATGGTAAGTACCAGAAGCAAGGCGGGACCTAAAGCGGCAACGGCCATGAATCCCCAATTCACTTTCACCATGTATTTCCACATGTACCAGCTTTCTGGTAGCGTGGGCTTCTCAGGCGATTGCTTGGCCTCTGCGTAGCGCCAGTAGCCCAATCCCACAGCGGGGAAGAAGAGTAGCCAAAGCAGCACACGCGGTTCCTTGGGTCCTTTGGTTCGCACGAGATACAGTATGGTCAGCACAATCCCGACCAGCACGTTGTAGATCAAATACGAAAACAGGGTTTCGGTCATGCGCTAAAGATAGTTAGCAGCAGCCACCGCCCGGTGTGCAACACGAGGCTTGCGCAGGTTGCCCGATGACAACCTTCGGCTTTTTCTCTGCAACACCACATTTGTCTTTGGCCAGGCAATCGGTCTGCAAGTTGGTTAGAATGAATGCGTTGCCATCAAATTTCAGTTTGTATGTGCCAATAGTTGAGGTCTGATATTCAACTTCAACTTCTTGATCGGTCAGGCCGAGTTTCTCTTCAGAAAGTTCGATTATGTTAAGCAATTTCCTAGCCGCCAAGCGATGGTCATGGTCGGTAGCGGACCACAATTGAAAGTTCACAGCCTCATCGGTTCGTATGGTTCCTCCACAATCGATGAAATGGCGCTTTACACTGCCAACTTCTGTTACGTGAAAATGAGCTGGAACTCGTGTTCCGTCTTCCAATAGAAATGTCAATTCGTTCAGTCCTTTCAAGGCCTCTTTTACTTGAGATAGTTTCATGATTCTGTGATCTTATTATCGGTTTATTGCGATGAATGATTTCAAATTTTTTTAGCAGCACGAATTTGGAGAAGAGCAATTATTCAGCAGCGCATTCAATTGTTGCTTTGCCAATTCAATTTTATCAGTATTCAGGCAGTAGCAGACTGTTGCGCCTTCAACCGTTCCCTGTATCAGTCCAGCTTCTTTCAATGCTTTCAGATGCTGAGATACGGTAGCCTGTGCCAATCCGATTTCATTCACGATGCTTCCACAAACACAGCTGTTCTGTTTGCTCAAGTATTGCAGAATGGCAATTCGGGCAGGATGCGCCATTGCTTTAGCCAACTCGGCAAGGTCGTTCTGCTCTTTGGTGAACTGATGTGTTTTGGTCAATCCCATTTCATCGCAATATTACGATAATTAATTTGATCAGGTGATCAAGAATTAAAATTCGCATCTAATTGAGGTAACTTAGCCGCATGTCCAAGTCCATAGACATTAACGAACTGGCCGAAAAGCTGAATACGGGCGACCGCGTGGCGCTTGGACGTGCCATTACATTGGTGGAAAGCACGCGGGAAGAGCAATTGGAGCAGGCGGCTGAACTTCTTTCGCTGTGCGCCAGCAAGGTGGGACTAAGCCAACGAATAGGAATCACCGGAGTTCCTGGAGTGGGGAAGAGCACCTTTATTGATGCGTTTGGTTCGAAACTCACCGCTACAGGAAAGAAGGTGGCCGTATTGGCGGTTGACCCAAGCAGTGATATTTCTCATGGCAGTATTCTGGGCGATAAGACCCGGATGGAACGCCTTTCAGCCGACCCGAATGCTTTTATTCGTCCAACCGCTGCGGGCGGCTCCTTGGGTGGTGTGGCCCGAAAAACCCGCGAGACCATCACGCTTTGCGAAGCGGCTGGTTTCGACACCATTCTTATTGAAACGGTTGGCGTAGGACAGAGCGAAACGGCCGTACATTCCATGGTGGATATGTTTGTCTTGCTGGTTCTGGCAACAGCTGGTGACGAGTTGCAAGGCATCAAGCGCGGCATCATGGAAATGGCCGATGTGGTCATCATCAACAAGGATGATGGCGAGAATGCCAGTTTTACCAAGTTGGCCAAAGCATCCTACCATCAAGCGTTGCATCTCTTTCCAGCCAAGGAAAGTGATTGGACGGTTCCAGTGCTTTCGTGTTCATCTACTTTGGGAAATGGGCTGGATGAGATTCTCTCA
Source organism: Flavobacteriales bacterium (assembly GCA_020635535.1). Classification (GTDB taxonomy): domain Bacteria; phylum Bacteroidota; class Bacteroidia; order UBA10329; family UBA10329; genus UBA10329. The sequence continues at coordinate 68,866 of JACJZP010000002.1, forward strand.
ACGATTGAAAATTTCTTCAATCACGTTCGTGTGAACGGTTATTTGGAAGCCAATCGCTCAAAGCAGAACGGTTACTGGTTACGACAGGCGATTTCAGAGGAATTGAATCACCGGTTTTTCAGCGACCCTGAAACTGCAACCAAGTTGCAGAAATTGAATTCGGATGTGAACGAAGGGAAGGTCAGTCCGTTCGTTGCAGCACGCGAATTGCTAAAGAACTGGGGTTACAGAAGCTGACGCGCTTCCGCTTTCAACACATTAATTGCTCCTGAGGTCGGTGAAACTCCAGCCTTGCTTAAAATTTCAAACAGAACACTGCTGAACTGTACACCCGTGGCATTCTCGCCAACGTTCTGTCCGGCAAGTTCAATCAGTTGATTCACAGCATTTTTACTCTCGTCACTTTGTTCCAAGCTTCAGCCGAAACATAGAGTTGCTGCGTAAGGTTATGCTCAAATTCCTCACGGATGGTGCGCTGCAATTCGCGTTTGAAAACACCAGCGGTCATGGCTGGACGGTGAACGCGTGGAATCATTTGATTCGGTTCAATCCGCTCCAAGAAAAGCACCAAGCGTTCGTACGCTTGCAGGCGTGTCGGTATCATTTCCGACTTGGCACCTGCTTTTGCTTGGATGATGGTGATCTCGCGCTGTTCTTCCAAGAACTTCTTCAGTAGGAAATAGGCGGTGGCGAATACAATTCCTGAGGGAACGGTGTATTTCAGGATTTCGAGGATACGGAAACGACTTCGTTCATTGGTGCAGTTTGAAGTTTACAAAGTTGATGGAGTTGATAAAGTTTACAAGGCTACTGAAAAACATTTGTTGGCCACAGATTCACTGATTTTCACAGATATCAGGATTTCTATCTTTGAAAAATCCGTGCGAATCTGTGCATCTGTGGCCATTAGATGTCTCCGTTTTTCATTTTCCCATATTAACGGATTCCCATTACGCTCATTGTGTAGCTTTGCCGCAAATTTCAGCACATGGACGAGCTTTTATCGCAACGCATTAAGAAACTGAGTGAATCACAGACCATTGCCATGGCGCGCAGAAGCCGTGAGCTTCAGGCCGAGGGAATTGATGTGATCTCGTTGAGTTTGGGCGAACCCGATCTGAATGCTCCCGACCATGTGAAGGAAGCAGCCAAAAAGGCGATCGATGACAATTGGAGCCACTATCCGCCAGTTGCCGGATATCCGGAGTTACGCAAGGCCATTTCTGAGAAATTCAAGCGCGAGAACGGTCTTGACTATAAACCAGACCAGATCATTGTTTCTACAGGTGCCAAGCAATCTTTGGCCAACGTTATTTTGAGTTTAGTGGATCCGGGTGATGAGGTGGTGATCCTTGCTCCGTATTGGGTAAGTTATCTCGAATTGGTGAAGCTGGCAGGAGGTAAGGCGCGTTTTGTGACCGCTGGAATTGAAACCGACTTCAAAACCTCGGCCAACGAATTGGATGAGGCCATTACACACGACACGAAGCTCATTCTGTTCAGTTCGCCCAGCAATCCTACGGGGTCGTTTTACACGAAAGATGAATTGGCCGCTTTCGCGAAGGTTATAGCGAGATATCCGAACGTGATCGCTGTGGCCGATGAGATCTACGAGCACCTCAATTTTGAGGGCAAGCACGAGAGTTTGGCGCAATTCCCAGAGGTTTACAACCAAGTGGTTACGGTGAATGGCGTTTCCAAGGCATACGCCATGACGGGTTACCGCATCGGTTACATCGGTGCACCAACGTGGATCGCCAAGGCCTGCGACAAGATGCAGGGACAGATCACGTCCGGTGCCAATTCCATCGCGCAGCGAGCTACCATTGCAGCTCTGGAAACCCGGAATCGTGGTTGAAATGGCTGACATATTTGCCAAGCGTAGACTTTTGGTGAACGTGAACTATTCTCAAACATCGAAGGCTTCAAGACCAACATGCGGGGGAGCGTTCTATCTTTTCCCTGAGGTTTCAGCGTTGTTCGGTCATTCGTTCAACTGGACAGGAAGTGAACGATGCAAACGACCTTTGCATGTATTTCCTCAACGAATGCCATGTGGCCATGGTGCCTGGCGAAGCTTTTGGCGCACCCGGTTACATCCGACTTTCGTATGCTACTTCAGAGGCTAATCTTAAAGAAGCTGCCAGACGCATCAAGATAGGAGTGGAGAAGCTGTTGCATCATTGATGTTAATGGCATCCTGTGGCAGAAGAATGCGTTCTTGTGCTACAACCATCCTACCATGAAACACCTTTTCGCTTTTTCCCTTTTTCTCATTTCCACTTTAGCAAACGCACAAACCGTTTGCGATTCGTTGGATTTCGTTTCCATCAAGTACAGTCCGTTCACCGATAGCATCATTATTGTGGATGTGGAGAACAACAACCCGAACGAGATCTTCAGTTATCCGGGCTTTGTGCTGCTGAATGAGAATGGCGACACATTGGCTAAAGAAAGCGTGTTCTATTTCGGTATTGGAGAAGAGTCGGTGCATTCGTTGGACGTACGCGCGGGCGTTCATGATCCGATAGACAACTTCACAGGCACGTTGAAACTGTATTCAGGTTTCTATGAAACGTTTGAGTGTGAATGGGATCTGGATCAATCACTTTGTGCCAATGCACCATGCGATTCGTTGGTTATCGGATTCCAGAATTGGGGAGGGGCGTTGGTGCTTGGGAGCTTTGCTTGGAGTGTATTGGATAGCTCGGGAACGGTAATTGAATCTGGAGTGTTGGATATGACTGTAAACGAACAGTACTGGTTCCATGGCTTGTGCTTAGAACCAGGCGAATACAGCTATAACCTGTATGCATTGGGAGAACCATCTGGTGGTGGACCAACCATGACGGTAAGTTCAAGTACCGTTTACGCAGCACCAACCATTTCAATGCCTTTTGATTGGTTTTCAGGTAATGTGATGGAGGTGCCTTTTTACATGCACTGCGTTTCGTCCGAATCTCCTAATTCAATCTCCGAAACAGAAGCTGAACGGCCATTCATCCATCAAACGGATGGTCAGGTATCGTTGCAAAGCAGGACGGCCATGTTGCAGATTGACGTGATTTCCGCGGATGGCAAGTTGATCGGAACCTTCAGCCCGAATACAAACCGTTTCAGTTTGACACGCAACTTCCAGTAGGACTGTACTTCCTCCGTGTGCAAACGGCTGAAGGTTGGTCGGTTTTGAAGTTCGTTCAATAGACGGGATTTCTCGGCTCCGTAAACTTCGCTAGAAATGACGGAATAGCTCACCGCTCATTTCTCAAACCTATTGGCCATAGATGGTTAACACACGTTAACAGTCGCTAACATTTGCCAACAGAACGGCTGGGTAATTTTGGTTACATATCAAAGTTGACAGTCATGAACAAGTTGAATACGTTTTTCCAATTGAGTTCGCTCACCGCCATGTTGGTGGCGGGCATTTTCACCTACTCGGTGGCGCAGAATGCCGATAAGAAGGCCAACGATCAGAAGCTCACCATCGACATTGAGGTGACCGAGAACGGCAAGACCGAGAAGATCACCAAGGAGCTGGATGCCATAGAAGGAGACGACATCAAAGCCATTCTGAAGGATCTTGATGTGTTGGATGATATCGACATCCGCGGCACGGGAGAACGCATTGAAGTGAAGGTGAAAAGAAGTGGACGGAGATGATGAGCGCGATGTGCGTGTTCACATTTTGGCGATGATGACGAACTGCGCTGGGTAAGCGGTGGCACCGACATGGAAAAAGCGGCTATGTTGGGCGTTTACATTTCTACCTACGATAGAACGGACAGAAAGGCGCCTTGGTGGATGGGGTAATGGAGACAGCCCTGCCGAAAGGCCGAACTGAAAGAGGCGATGTGATCGTTGCGGTGAACAACGGACATCACCTCCGAGAAGCAGCTGCGTGATGTGATTTCTGAGTTTAAGGTGGGCGAAAAGTGACCGTGAACTATCTAAGGGACAGAAGCGGTTTTCAGAGAAGGTCACGTTGGACGCATCGAAGGATATCATGGTTTTCAAGCATGGGTTCGGTCGAAAGGTTCGAGGCGAATTCTTCTTTGAAGGAGTTCGATGAAGAGGCGTTCGAAGAGCAAATGGAGCAGTTGAAAGACATGCATTCGATTTCGACTTTGACTTCGGCCTTGATGCGGACGACATAATCGGCATTTCTGGGTGTTACGCAGGCGATAAGACCGATGCAGGTGTTTCGCTGGGAAAGTGATTGAAGGAAGTTCTGCCGAAAAAATGGGATTGAAGGCGGAGATACGTTACCAAATTGGACGGAAAGTCAGTTAAGAAATTTTGATGATCGGCTGAAGTGATAAAAGCCAAAACGGGCGACAGGATTGAAGTTGGGTACCTGCGAGATGGAAAACGGAAGCTGAATGGCGAATTAGGCAAACAGGATGGTCAAGCAATGGAAGCGCATCATGCGCACAGCGCCTCATGACCGAGGTGCAACCGCTTGACCCGAATGGTGAAAGTAAAAGTGGTGGTCGAACTGAAGGACTGCACCAAGAGAGGAAGCAATGCTCTCAGCACCTGCGAAAGTGGATTTTAAAGAGAATTGGCCATGAATAAGATCGAGTTTGCCTAGCGAGCGATGGACTGTTCAATCTGGCATTTGAACTTTACCTGAAGAAAGCACACGCGTGTTGGTGTTCGACCAAATGGGAAGAAAGGTTTATGAGAGATCGCAGACATCTTCGATGGTTCGTACAGGAACGGATCGATATCAGTGCGCAGCAGAGTGGAGTTTACTTCCTCATCATCGCTTTTGCAGCAAGACAAACAGTTCACACGGAAAATTGTGAAGCAATAAGACAGGCAGGGGAAGAACGAGGTGGTACGCAAAGAAAGGCCTGAAGCGAATGCTTCAGAGCCTTTCTGTTTCAACGTTGACTACTATTCTTTGATGAATGAGTTAGATTAAAAGCCCCTTGTTGGTAGCTACCATCAATTGGTAAACTCCGTCTTTAGCCGCTTACATCAATGGTCTGATTGCTTGCTGGTCTCAAAAACCATTTGTCCCATGGCATTGAAAAGCAATATTCAGATCTTGGCATCGATATTCTCAGGTCTCAAATAATCTGAAGTCGGTTAGGATACACCTCGATTGAGGCAATATCAACCTCAGAAATACTGGCGGAACCAAATTGCTTGGCAGAAACGCAGAAGAACTTCCATATCAAAAACATAAAAGATGTCGTTTCATTCTGATTGTCTAGCAACCAAATATGGTCAGCACCATGAACCTTATAATGAACAACTCTTGAGCTATTGGCGCAACCTCCGTATTCTAAGTAATCAACGATGTAGCCATCATTTTGTGTGTTTGGAAATTGACCTTCCAAAGTGATGGAACCACAACCATTATTGTTGGTCCAAAACGCGATCCAATCAGCAACATTATTTCCAAACGTGTTATCCTGTACACCATCTGGGGTTCCATAGCCTACGTTGGTGTCATCTGTTCCATGAATGTGACATACTGGAATTTCGGTGCCTGGATTACAAGTTAGTACGCCACCAATAGTACCCGCAACAGAAGCAATGGCTGCGATTCTATTGTTCAATTCGCAAGCCAAGCGATTACTCATAAATCCACCCATGCTGAAACCCGTTGCATAAACCCTGTTCTGGTCAATATTGTAATGTGCGCTTACAGTGTCTATCAACGCATTGATGAAGCCAACGTCATCTATATCAGCATTAAGACTGAAGCCAGCCACTCCTGCACCAGAATTCCAAGCCGTTGCTTGAGTAAAAAGCGGCTCAACAATGGCCTCAGGATAAACAACGATGAAGTTAGCCGTGTCGGCAACAAACTGAAATCCAACACCCTGGAAATTATTGATGTTGTCTCCCAATCCGTGCAAAGCAATTACCAATGGCACTGCTTCATTTCCATCGTAAACCGGTGGAACATATTGAATGTATTTGCGGGTTATACCATCGAATGGCCAAGTAACTGTAGTCTGTTGAGCCATAAGCCCGAACGTACTTGCAAACAGCACTGAAAAGAGTAGTAGTTTTTTCATGTTGTAAATTGATTTGAGCCGAAGTTAAACATTGAAGGATGAAAATGAATGAGGATTCATACCTTGAACAACTCATTAACATTCCATGGGAGACCAAGCCGTAAAGTCAATCTCTGACCTGCGCGAACGCGCCAATTTCCTCAGGCACATTCTGCACGATATCGATGCTTTCGACAAGATGATTGCCGAAAAGATGTTCGAATCTGGAATTCAACGGATTGGAGCGGAACAGGAGTTCTGTATTACCAATAGGAATTGGGAGCCGGAAGATGCTTCCGAAGAACTTCTGCAAGCGCTGAATGACCCTCATTTTACCACAGAGTTAGCCAAGTACAATCTGGAGTTAAACCTTGACCCTCAGGTGCTGAAGGAGGATGGTTTTGAACGTTTGGAACACCAGCTTCGAAATTTGATGGGACGAGCACAGACTGAGGCGGAGAAGCGCAACATGCACATCATACTCACTGGAATTCTACCAACCATCACTCCGCGCCATATTGAATTTGAGCACATGACTCCAAATCCACGTTTCGCAGAGCTGAACAGGGTAATGCGAGAACACAAAGGCGGTGATTTCGAGTTGAATATTCAAGGGGTTGATCAGCTTATTGCTAAACACGATTCCATCATTTTTGAAGCTTGCAACACCAGCTTTCAGGCGCACTTACAGGTAGAGCCAGACGAAGCCGTGGCGCAGTACAATTGGGCGCAGGCAATCGCAGCTCCTGTTTTGGCAGTATCGGCAAATTCTCCACTTCTGCTTGGGAAGGAACTCTGGGCAGAAACACGCATTGCACTCTTTCAGCAAAGCATTGATATTAGAAGTGGTTCCACCCTTATTAGAGAACAACAGCCGCGAGTTACGTTCGGAACGCGTTGGGTGCGCGAATCCATTTCAGAAATATTCAAGGAAGATATTGCTCGGTTCACTTTTTTGGTGGCTGGCGATATTGAGCGTGATTCTTTGGAAGAATTGAAATCTGGCAGAATTCCTGATCTGAAAGCACTTCGTATGCACAATGGAACCATTTACCGTTGGAACCGACCATGCTATGGAGTATCAAATGGAGTTGCCCACTTGCGAATTGAGAACAGATATATTCCTTCAGGGCCTACCATTCATGACGAGATGGCAAATTTTGCGTTGTGGGTCGGACTGATGAAAGGAATGCCCGAAGAGTATGCCCGCATATGGGAGAAAATGGATTTCAAGCGGGTGAAGGCCAATTTCCTTCGCGCAGCCATCAGCGGTATGGAAACCAAATTGCAGTGGATGGGCAAGGTGGTGGACACCAAGGAATTGATCCAAGATGAATTCCTTCCCATTGCGGAAGAAGGTCTTCGCAAAGCTGGAATTGATGATGCATCCATAAGAAACTATTTAGGTGTCATTCGTCAAAGATTGAGTAGCCGCAATGGCGCGCAGTGGATGAAGGGTGCGTATCGAGCATTGAAAGACGGTCATTTAAAAGATGTTTCACTGCGTAGAATGACCGCCCTCATGCACCGCAATCAGACAAGCGGGAAACCTGTGGGAGAGTGGCCTGTTGCTACCAAAGAACAGTTGACGGGAAAGGAACTGAAATTGGAAAAAGTGTACCAGATAATGAGCACGGACCCGCAGACAGTGCATGAACATGATCTGGTTGAGTTGGTGGAGAAGATCATGAAATGGCGCGGATTCCATCATGTTCCAGTTGAGAATGAAGCAGGTGAGTGCATCGGAGTTATCACTTCAACCAATCTTAAAGAGGCGGCAGAGAAACACGGTAGTTTCGGCAACATGTTCGCATCCGAAGTAATGGAACGTAACGTAATTACCATCGACCCGAATGCACCAATTCTTGAGGCGAAACAGTTGATGATAGACAAAGGAATCGGTTCCTTGCCTGTCATTTATCAGGGGAAATTGGTGGGTGTAATCACTAAGTTTGACCTCTTACAATTGGAAGACGAGTAGGAGTTGACGAAGGCAAGATTTTACAGTAAGGCGCTCGATAAGCATTTCGAAGTTGAGCGTATAATTGGAGAGTTTCACGGGGATGAGGACGGACCTGTCCTCGTTTTCTTCGGTGGGATTCACGGTAATGAGTCGTCTGGAGTAGTGGCCCTCATTGAGGTGATGGAAGAGATAAAGAAGATGAACCCACGAATCAAGGGAAGCATCTACGCTATTACCGGAAACACGAATTCGCTGGAAAAAGGTCAGCGTTTTGATAAGGAAGATCTCAACCGAATTTGGACCAAAGACCGCATCCGCAGAATTGAGAAAGGCGATTACAAGCTGGATGAACTCAATGCAGATGAACTCGAGCAGCTTGAGTTGTTTCAGATCGGGAAGGAAATATTCGCCAAGCACGCGCATCAGGTTTACTGCATCGATCTTCACACCACTTCTGCACCTACCGTTCCATTCATTACGCTGAACGACACGCTGATTAATCGGGATTTTGCCACCAAATTTCCTGTGCCAGTAATCATTGGTATTGAGGAATTCTTGGTAGGACCGTTACTCAGTTGGGTCATGGAGATCGGATATCCGTCTCTAGCATTTGAGGCAGGTGAGCATTATTCTTTGAATTCCATCAAGTACCACAAAGCGTTTGTGTGGCTTTCGCTGATCTATGGTGGACTTATTGACGAGTCGGAGGTGCCCGATTTTGGCAAGCACTATCTCACTTTGGCCGCTTCCAATGCCGATCACGGTAAAGTGATGGAAGTGTTTCATCGTAAGGGAGTTACGACTGAAGAAAAATTCACAATGAAGCCTGGATATGCAAATCTGCAACCCGTAGTTAAAGGTGAGCGATTGGCTGATAACATAGACGGTGCAATTCTCGCTCCAGAGAATGGTCGGGTTTTTATGCCGCTGTATCAAAGTCAAGGTAGTGATGGTTTTTTTCTTGCAAGAGAAGTGGCCCCGTTCTGGCTCAAACTGTCTGCATCGCTTCGCAAGATGAAATTCGATTCGGTATTGACATGGCTTCCTGGAGTTAAGCGTCATCCGAAGGAAAGCTATACGCTGATTGTCAATAAACGTGTTGCACGTTTTCTTGCAGTTCAGATCTTCCACCTGCTTGGTTACAGAACCAAGGTGCAAAGGCAAGATGAACTTTACTTCAGTAAGCGGGAGTATGACGTTCGGGGAGTGGCAAAAATGCAGTAGGTTTCCACCAATTCAATGTTGACAATTCTCGACAAGCGAAGCAACACAACCAACCGTGCGGCCGTAATTTGTAGTGTGAAAAAGTGGTTTCTCGAAATACCTTTTGTCGATAAACTCCGCAAAATGGCGGGGTCGTATTTTCTAAATAAGGAGATGCGGATCCGTAATCGCGAAGTTCAAGGAATAGGTTTGGATGCAGCAAGAAGCATCGGAATCATCTTCAACGCTAAGGATGAGCGCACGTTTAAGCAGATCAGAGAATTTTCTGATAAGCTTAGAGCTGGTGGATTGCGAACCGTGAAAGCACTTGGTTTTGTACCCAAGGCTGAAGTAGCCACATTCCTGCAATCAAGTCAGGATTTCGACTTCTTTACTCGCGAGGATTTCAATTGGTACTATAAACCGCAGGGTAGGAAAGTGGCTGGTTTCATCAGCGAACCTTTCGATATTCTCATTGACCTTCGCTTGAGCAAGTTCACTTCTTTGCTCTTTATTGTTGCGCTGTCCCGTGCTCAATTCAAAGTTGGTAGATACCGAACCGACTTCAAGGAGTTCTATGATCTTATGATTGATGTGGAGGATAATTCCGACCTATCTTATTTCATAGAACAGATCCATAAATATTTGGACATGCTTGATGGTTCAGATCAAGCACGTCCGTAAGAAGTTACTTCAACTTCTCAGTACAATCGCAGCCAGAAGCTTCAAAGTTGGCAATGGCAGCTTCATACTGATCTTTGGAATCGAAATCTTCCATGCAGAAGTCATGGTCGCCAAGAACAGTACACTCACATTCAGCACACTTTTTACAGGAACTTGCTCCAATAGCGATTGCTGAAACAAACAATGGGATAAGTATTTTTTTCATGATAGGATAAGTTTAGTGCGAAGCTATTTCACGCAGAACCATTGCTCATGACAAACATCAACTTTAACATTGATTCGGATGCCTCGGTAGCCAAAATGCTGTCTGCCAATTAACTTTACGGCATGAAAGAATTGAGAGGAACCGGTGTGGCCATGATCACGCCATTCAATGCGGATGGAAGCGTTAATCATTCCCATTTGGAGAAATTGACTGAACATCTTGTTTCTGGAGGTGTGAACTATTTGGTTGTGATGGGCACAACGGGTGAAAGCGTTACACTGACCAAGCAAGAGAAGAAGGATGTTCTTCAAACTATTCTGAAGACGAATGCAGGAAGAATTCCTGTGGTTTTGGGAGTTGGCGGCAATAACACAGCCGTGGTATGTGAAGAGTTGAAGAACTTGGACACTACTGGTCTTACGGCCATTCTTTCAGTTTCTCCAGCTTACAACAAGCCAACTCAGGATGGAATTTACGCGCATTACAAAGCGATTTCTGAGGTAAGTCCGTTACCGATAATCCTTTATAATGTGCCAGGCCGAACCGGTAGCAACATGTCGGCCGCAACCACACTTCGATTAGCAAAGGATTTTGAGAATATAGTAGCAATCAAAGAAGCTTCTGGAAGTTTGGATCAGTGTACTGCCATCCTCAAAGACCGTCCAGAAGAATTCATGGTTATTTCTGGTGATGATACATTGAGCTTGCCAATAATTGCCAGTGGAGGAGATGGTGTTATTTCCGTGGTTGCAAACGCATTTCCTGCAGCGTATTCAGAACTGATCAGTAGTAGTTTGAATAGTGATTTCGCCACAGCAAGAAAGAGGCAATATCAACTATTCGATATTGTCAACTTGCTTTTTGCCGAAGGAAATCCTGCTGGTGTAAAATGTGCCTTGAAGATTCTTGGCGTTTGCGAAGAGAATGTTCGACTGCCACTTGTGCCAGTTTCAGATTCGTTGCGTGGTAAGATGAAAGCGCTGATCGATCAGCTATAGCTCACTTCCCGTATTCGTACACGGCTTGAACCGTTTTTTCGTGTGGCCACTTGATCACTACGCTACCTGAGGTTCCATACTTCAATGGTGCAAGATTGAACAGAACAGTGTCCATAACCAGACTTCTACAAGCATCATTGTCTGGGTTCAAGTGTTCAAAATCGATAATTGCCTGAGGTGGCAGACTTTTTAGCCAAGCGCCCGAGAAATATGCATTGAAATCGTGCTCTTTGCAGCCACCGCTGTATCTGAAAACAACGGTCAGCACATCATCTGCGGCACTCATTTCCAAAACTTGAAAATCTGGTTTGATAGGCTTTCGTTGAGAATCAATTACAATTTCCTTAACCGCGGGTGCAGTTGATTCAGCAACAGGTTCTTCGGCCTTTAATTTGGAAGTGTTCGACCCATTGTTCTTGCAGCCAATAGCCGCGAGACACAATACACCTAAGACAAATAGTTGTTTCATGGTAAGTTTTCTTCTTCCGATCAAACAGGAGACCAAAAGATCAATCTTTCTGAACAACGACCTTTCTGGTCAGTTTTCCAGCTGAACCCAATAAGTTGACCTGATAAACTCCACTTGAGATATTCGATAGGTCTATTACAGATCGCATTGAACGTGTTGGAACAGACTGAACAACCGTTCTACCAGTAATATCGCTTATCGTAATAAGAGAAAGTTCCTGGTAATTCTCAACGTCAACATAAACAACACCGTTGGTAGGGTTCGGGTAGATATTCAGCTGTCCGTAGTCTGCTTCCTTGATGGAAAGACCGCCAACCATTCCGAATTCCCACTCTTCTTCCTCGTTGAATTCACCTCCTTGAGCAAGGATCATGTTATTCCCATCTTTCAACGTGTATTGACCATTGCCTGTAAAACCACAGCAGATTCCATCACCATAATCATCAACAATAAGGAATGAATAGCATCCGTCTCCATCCAACTGAATGGTCTCGGTAATGGTCGAATTGTTTCCATAGGCTCCAGCATCACCTTGCTGAGCGGTTTGGTTACCACCGCCATTTGCTCCTACGCTGGTATTGCCGCCAGATGCAACCAATTGGTTATTCGGGCCACGAACCTCCCAATAAGTTTCATAACCGTAATTGTCGGTCTTAAGTGTGAGGGTAAGGACGTCTTCTCCAACCGTTAGGTCGAAAGTTGTTGACGTACTGTTGTTGTTTGAATTCTCGTCCGTTTGTCCGTTAGGTGCAGATACCGTAACACTAATGGTATTGGTTCCATAATTCGGGGTGAAACTGCTTAGTGGGACATTATAGGTATTTCCTTGGGTAAGCGTTCCAGACCACGGAATTGTCTGATTACTGCCGCCATTATAGTTGTAGTTGATGGTAGCGGTTGTCAAGGTTGTGGTTCCATTGTTTTTGAGCACGAAAACAGGGTTGATGGTCTGCTGTTCGCAAAGCGCTTCCGGAATTCCAACAAAACCAGCGGTTGCAGCATCCAAACTATAGCTTACAGCACCTGTTGGATAGCCATCAAGTGTAGTTACACCTGTGTTGCCTGGATCCAGCCAATCGCGAAGTCGGGTAGAGGAGCTACTTCCATTGTCCCAAGAAACCCCGAAACGGCCATACCAATCTGCTCCGCTTTGGTTCTGGCAAGATGCCGCACCTCCGTAAAGCTGACCAATAATGCGGTGGTCTTGATTGAACAACGGGCTTCCAGAAGAGCCACCTTCGGTAGTGCCATCTTCCCATTGACCAACATACCAAACAGCCGCACCGCTTTGGTTGTTGTGTGTCGGGCCATCCTCATCATGGCTGATTTTCTTTACATCGCCAGAAGGATGGTGAATTCCAGTAGCCGCTGTTACCGCAGCCTCGCTATCTGAATTATCCCACCCCGCCCACTCAGCATTGAAATTGGCTGGAATGGCATTTCCATTGTTTATCTCCAATAATCCGAAGTCAGAAGCTGAATTGTTAGCCAGAATACTGGCACCGGAAACACTCTGATTGGTTGGGCCAGTGTTACCAGAACATGTTGATGCTTCGTGATTGAAATAGAATACCCAGTTGCCAACACCACCGCCCAAACAGTGATTTGCCGTTAGGAAATAAGGATATCCATCGTTGTTGGTGTTGTTGACCAATGCACCGCTACAAACAGCATTTCCGCCACTTGCAATCAGAGCAACAGCTTTCTTCTGAACCTGCCAGTCATCGCCCAGTGGGCAGTTAACATTAATGTTGCATGAACCGCTTGTTCCAAAAGGCCCACGACCGTACTTGATCTCTTCAAACCTGGAATCGAACCCGCGATAAGCATGAACGATTTGTCCGATTCTCAAGTTCAATTCACTGAGGTTCACATTCTCAGGAATACTGAGCTCTACCACTACGTCCTCACCGTATACCAAGCTGGTAGCAAGCATACCGTTTGCCTGCTTGTTCTTGTAATTGAATGAGCCAATAAAGTGTGTCTGCTCCTTATCGTAAATAAAAAGCTTGGCAGACTTGGGCAGGTCAAATTCAGAGAACAGAAAACTTACTGCTTTAGCGCTGGGTGCATGTATTCCAAGCCGCCAAACGTTTTTTCCATTTTCAACAGTCCATGTTCCAGAATTATTTGGAGTAAAGCTTGCTGAACGTTCAATTCCAAATCGGTACGCGAATTCTTTGTATTGATCATTTTCCGCATCCTCAACTTCAATGGTTGCCATATCTAACTCAGGAAGACGTTCGTAATTGAGTTCAAAATCTGCTGATTGCCAATTAATTGGCTCTCCGCCTTGACTGACCTGTGCGTGGATGTTCAGTGATAAAACTGAAAAGAAAAGAACTGTAAATAGATTTTTCATTTGGGTGAAATTCATTTGTGGCGAATATAATTTCCTTGGTAATAGGAAACTGTCTTTCAGCAATCCAACACAAACGAATTGAAAGTGTTTGCAACCTATTTACCCCGTCCCCGAAGAACCGTCTGTATGGTATAGATAAGAATCTTGATATCCACGAGAATGCTCATGTTCTCGATATACAGAAGGTCGAACTTCATTCTGCGTATCATTTCGTCCACATTTTCGGCATAGCCATACTTAACCATTCCCCAAGACGTGATACCGGGTTTTACCTTTAGCAGATGCGTGTAGTGAGGTGCTTTCTGAACAATCTGATCGATAAAGAACTGCCGTTCAGGGCGCGGCCCAACAAGACTCATGTCTCCAATAAGCACATTGAAAAACTGTGGAATTTCATCCAACCGAACTTTACGCATAAAACGACCGAACGAAGTGATACGTGGATCGTTGTCGCTTGAAAGCGCAGGACCGGATTTTTCTGCATCCACAACCATTGATCTGAATTTGATGATGTAGAATGGCTTGCCTCCTTTGCCAACCCGCTCCTGCTTGTAAAAAATTGGACCCGGGCTACTAAATCTTACGCCTAATGCTGTAAACAGGTAAATCGGGGATAGAATAATGAGAGCCAAAGATGAAATGACAATGTCAGCAGCGCGTTTTGTAACCAGTTGCCAAGGCTCCAGAATATCCTGCCTAACCTGAATAAGCGGTGTTCCATAGATGGAATCCATTCTCACAGATCCCGAAAGAATATCATACATATCTGGAATTACCTTGACGATGACCTTGTGCCCATTGAGTTTGTAAAGGATGTCTTCCAAACTCTTGTGTTCACTTGATTCCAAAGCGATGATAACTTCCTCTATGTTGTTTTCGTCAATTACCCGCAACACAGAATCCATTGTTCCCAGAAATGGTAACTTTTCCTCCAGAGGATAGCTTTCGCGCTCTTTTACGCGGATGAATCCTTTGAACAGATTTCCCGATGAACGCTGCTGACTTTCAAGTTCTTCGTAAAGTTCAACGGCTTTAGCATCACTGCCGATCATTAGTGTAGGGAAACCGAATTTTCGGCTGTGAATCTTGCTGGCAGTAATGCTTGTAAGTATGAATCTGAACAGAAATGTCAGGCCAAACTGTAGACAGAAAAGGACAAGGAAGGATTGGTAATATGTGGTGTAATTGATGACATCATCATCCAGAATCAATGCAAAGAAGAGTGCAGTAACTCCAACAAGTGTAACTGCAAAGGTCTGTACCAACTCTCTGAGTCGCGAACGTCTGTAAACATTGCTGTAGGCTCCGAGCATTGCGTGGAACAGCAACCAGAAGAGTGGAATGAGCACCAATCCCTGAATGAACCGATGATCCATATTGACCAGCACCTCTCCGTAGAGTTTGCTCTCCACATAGGTTTTTCTGTAATAGAAGAAGACGCTCCAAGTACCAATGGCGGCAAGCCAGTCGAAGAGAATATACTTGAATGTCTGTAAACCTTTGTTCAAACCTAAAAGTGAGTTAGTTTGATATTGTCAAGGTAAACGCTGATCTCATCAGGGGCATCTTCGTTGCGAATGTATCCGAAAACAGGCGTGTGCTCTGCAGTAAAGTAGTTCGTGGCAATGTCAGTTAAACTGATGTAAATGTGCTTCCATTCATCGGATGCATTCACTTGTAGAATAGGTGTTTGAACAGAACCGCCTGGACTTGTACTGATAACGCTCACAACAAAAGGGAAATTTCCTTTGTACGAGAACTCCAGAATGACAGAAGCACCTCCTGATGGCAGGTCGAAAGACTGATTGGCCTTACATTCAAAGAAATTGAGGTTTAAGGGCAAACTAAGCTTAGCACTTTTTGTGTCGTAAGCTTCTGCTCCGGTAACGATTACCACACCGGCCTCACTCATTGTGGTAATCGTAAGCGACTGTTGAGATGAGACTTCAAAATCTTCATTCCAAGCCGTAATTGCACCGTCTTTATATGGTAATGTCGGATTCAGGTTTATGACACTGTCCTCGAAAAGTTCAACTGTTCCCAGAAAATCCTGTAAGAACTCATATTTCCAACGAGATGCAGCCTGACCGTTCAGTTTAACACCTGGGCGAATCCGTATGTTGACATCACCACTATGCAGAATCGGAACAACTGCCGGTAGTTCATAAACACCCACCAATTGCTCATTGTCAAACACCCAAGCATCAACAATATCGTTCACGTTATTGCCATGACCAGCCGAATTGACACTGATTGAATCAATGCGTATGAAGGCAGGAATCTTTTCCTCAGGATTGATCAGGTCGCATGATGACGAACCTAATATCAGAACAAAAAATAGCGAAATGAACAGTGTGGTTGATCGAGACTTCATTCCGTGCATCTTAGCGCAACGGCCGCGAATTTAAATTATTATATGCTGGAGGTAAGAAGATCGGAATTCAGATGCAGTTTCTCAACTATCTGATGTGCGACCTGTAGGGCGTTGTATCCATCTTGAATGGTAACGGCTGGTTGCACATTATCCTCGATGCACTGTCTGAATGAACGAAGTTCTTCTTGGATGGCATTCGTTTCCTGAATTTCAGGAAATTCGAAATTGATCCTTCGTTTACGATTATCAGAAAGCTCAATAAAGAGATCATTCGCATTCGGCACAATGCTCTCATCGTCCAGCCTAACCACTTCGGTCTTCTTCTTCAAGAAATCAATGGCCACATAAGCATCAGGTTGGAACAACCTGGTTTTACGCATATTCTTCAACGATATCCTACTTGCGGTGATGTTGGCCACGCAACCATTGGCAAACTCAATTCTTGCATTGGCAATGTCGGGAGTTTCGCTTACCACAGGCACTCCGCTGGCCTGAATTCGCTTAACGCTCGATTTAACAATACTCAGAATAATGTCCAGATCATGAATCATCAGGTCCATTACCACTGGAACATCCGTTCCGCGAGGATTGAACTGCGCCAACCGATGACTTTCAATGAACATTGGCTGATTGATGTATGGTTGAGCAGCAAGAAATGCTGGATTGAAGCGTTCAACGTGGCCTATCTGAACTTTTACATTGGCCTCGTGCGCTAATTTCATCAAGCCCTCCGCTTCATCCAATGTATTGGTTACAGGCTTCTCAATAAAAACATGTTTGGAGGCTCGAAGCGCTTTGGCGGCACAATCGAAGTGAGAAAGCGTTGGAGTAACCACATCAACAACATCTACCGCATCAATCAGGGCTTCAACACTATCAAAGGCCGGAACTCCGAATTGACTTTTGGCACGTTTTACTTGTTCGGCATCCGGATCATAAAATCCGGCCAATTCATAGCCTTCAGTTTCAGACAGAAGTTTGAGGTGGATCTTTCCGAGATGACCTGCACCAAGTACTCCGATCTTCAGATTGTTCATGAATAAAGTGGCCTTCAGTTGAGTTTTGTAGCAAGCGCAAATTATTACATTTAGTCGCCCCGATTTCCAGACGGAAATACGGTTTTCAACACTCACAGTTTAATAGTTCAGTTGATTCGCGATTCGCATAAACAGCAAGGAAACAGACGGAAGCTTGTGAAGCTTCTGGAGGAGAAGGGAATAAAAGACAAGCGCGTTCTTGAAGCCATTGGAAAAGTGCCTCGGCACCTTTTTCTGAACAGTGCATTTGAGGAACAGGCTTACGAAGACCGACCGTTTGCGATTGGTGCCGGGCAGACCATTTCGCAACCGTTCACGGTAGCCACCCAAAGTGAACTGCTGGGCGCGGAAAAAGGAATGAAGGTGCTTGAGATCGGCACAGGTTCAGGGTATCAGGCAGCTGTGCTTCATGCCATGGGTATCAAGGTGTTCACCATAGAGCGCATCAAAGAGCTTTATGATAGAACCTCTAAGCTTCTTCCCAAACTGGGTTTTAGGGTCAAGTGCTTTTATGGGGATGGCAATCAGGGCGTTCCAAATTGGGCGCCTTACGATAGAATTATCATCACTGCAGGTGCGCCCATTGTTCCAGAAGGGCTGTTGGATCAGTTGAAAATTGGCGGTATTATGGTTGTGCCAGTTACCGAAGGAGATTCAGAGGTCATGAAGACCATTACCAAACTTGAGGATGGTTCCACGGTGGTCAGAGATCACGGTACATTCAGATTCGTTCCCCTACTGGAAGATAGGTTGGACTGAACGAGCGGAATTGTCCTTCGGTTTTAACTTTGAGTTGACCAAAGGCAACACTTTTAATACGGATTCCGTTATGTAAGGAGTTAGAAAGTCATAGATTCGTGGCATGAAGAATTTGATTGTGATATTGCTTATTGGGTTGACCTTTGGGGTGAAAGCTCAAGAATCGTCAAAACTCAATTGGTATACAGATCTGGTGGCAGCAGTTGATAGATCGATTGCTGAGGACAAACCATTACTTCTATTTTTTACAGGGAGCGATTGGTGCGGCTGGTGTAAACGACTCCAGGCAGAGGCATTTTTCCAACCTGAATTCGAGAAGTGGGCAACTGAAAAAGTTGTTTTGATGGAACTTGATTTTCCTCGCGGCACGCCTCAAACTGAAGAGCTTAGACAGCAGAATATGAATATCCAGAGGATATTCGGAGTTCGAGGCTATCCAACCATTTGGTTTGTGAATCCGACCAAAGAGGGAGATGATATCAACTTCGCTAAGATCGGTCAGACAGGATATGTAAGAGGAGGAGCAGAGGCTTGGATTGCTGAGGCTGATAGAATTCTAAGTTCACAGCAGTAATTTACCGCAATTCGGTGTCTGCCTAATGCGCTTTTGATTAACCATCTCGCGATGAAAGAATGAGTAAGAAGTCAGGGAGAGATAAGAGTTCGGATTCCATTGTTCCGACCTACAGTACACCATACGCTGCACCAACGGCACATTACTTTACAGAAAAAGACAAGTTTGATGAGGCCGTAGGTCTCGATTTTATTACCGCTGCAAACGAGGGCACGCGTGGAGGTAACAAGTTCCTGGCCGGATTATCTCACGGAACATCTCCATCTGGCGCATATCAGTACATATTAGAACATTACGATAAACTGAGTCGACCTGAAAACATCAGGTACACTTTCGTCAATTCAAAGCTTAAACGTCAGCGAGGGCTTAAAGGTGTTATGGATGCTGTAGCATTCTTGAAAACACTGCTTGCAACTGGTAAGATCAATAAGGATCAGATTCTAGGCCGTAGCCTCAATCGGGATGATATGGAGGCTTACTGCGATGAGATGAATAAAAAGCTTGCCGCCTACCTGAAGGAGAACAAGAAAGACGGCTTGGACTACATTTTTGTAGCAACAGACCCAGCCGGCCGTGTTGCAGGAATTACCCGATTCTCAGAGGCTTTTGAAATTGATGAGATCGGATGCATTGTTCATGATAGGAAGGAGAAGGAGCTGACGCTTACCCCTGCGTTTATCAAAAAGACCAAACGCATTGCTTTCTTAGCCACAAAAGCGGAGAAACGAAGAGCATTGGCCTGGCTGTACTACCGTTGGGGTAAACACGATGAAAGCCCAAGTTTCCTCCGCTTTATGGATGATGTTGAGAATCGCCTGCATGTGTTTGTTGACGATAAGGCATTGACCTGGCCGCAGGTTCAGGTAAAGCGTGAAACGCCTTACGGAGAGACCAATATCAAGATTGACATACCGAAGAACTACAGCTTCTTCAAGGGAACTCAGAGACCAGTAATTCTGCTTGTGCATGGTTTCCTGGGGCTGAATTCATACGATGGGCTCTTGACCGCACTGCCCACAAAAAAATATTTGGCGGCAGCCATGCATTATGGTTCTATTCCGAATGATCTTCCTATCAAGGAATACTCCAATCATATTGTGAAGAACATTGATGCTGCTATTCAACACTTCGGTGATCTTGGGCATCCGGTCTATCTATTCGATCATTCCATGGGAAATATCTATTTCCTCATGATTGAACGTGATTTTGATTCTCTTCCTGGAGTGAAGAAGTACCTGCGAGGCAGAATAGGGGCCAATCCGTTTTTTGGAGAGGAGGCCAAGCATGCATCCATTGGTTTCTTGGACAACGTTATTTTACCCTCGAACCAAAGTTTTGCTGTCAGAGCAATTTTTGCTGCCGCAAGGCAGATCGTTCCTCTTGAATCTAAGGTTGGCATGCGTAATCGGGGAATTGCCCTCACCGAGTGGCTCATAAAGAAGGATTCTGCCATGCGCGATAGAGTTTGGAAAGCCGCAAAGGCAAGAATTCTTCAGCTGATGAGTAGTCTTGGCTCGCTGCCTCATCTCAATCGAATTCCAATTGAGCGGGCACTGAACCGCCTTCCAGCCAAAATATTCGCCATACAGGTGCATTCTGCGTTGATAGAGTCAAAGGCATTTGATAAACAGAAAAGTCTTCCAAATATGGAGGCTCACGGAATTCCTGTGATGATCCTTAAAAGTGAACGCGATTCAGTGGCCAGCTACGTTAATCGCATCTATGATCTTGGTCATGCGGAGGTAATTGATATTACAGATAATGACGAAAAAGACCTTTTCAGAGAGCACCTTTATCACATGGTTAACCCACTGTTGACCTCGGTTATTATTGAAGGTTTTATTGCAAAGACTGAACTTCAATGGGCGGAGCGTGAAAAGAAGTCCAAACCAAGGTCGAAAGAAAAGGTAAAAGCCTGATGCGCTGGGCATTACTTATCGGTCTGCTTTGCGTTTTCTATCAGGCCAGAGCTCAGAAAACCTCTTTTGCGGATGAACAACATCCATCTGCTCCAGATTATTCACAAGAATCAAGTTGGTCGGCCCTGCCATTTCGGTTAGATGCTGCAGATGTTGTTCCTGAGGGCGAGCAATGGGTTTCTGATAGTTTAAAAGAAGTAGATGTTTTCTACGTGCATCCTACAATGTATCAGAAAGGTCCGTTGTGGAATGCGAGTTTAGACATGAAGAACATCAACCGAAAGGTTGACAAGTATCCCGTTCGCTTGCAGGCCAGCGTTTTTAATGAAACCTGTCGTGTTTACGCGCCACGATACAGACAAGCAGTGGTTCGGGTTTTCTACGAGCGGAATGACGATGGGAACAGCGCCTTGGACTTTGCCTATCAAGATGTGAAAAGGGCATTCGAATATTACTTGGAGCATTACAACAATGGAAGGCCATTCATTATTGCGGGTCATAGCCAAGGGACATATCATACCAGAAGGCTGCTTTGGGAAATGATCGACACTACAGAATTACGCCATGAGATGGTTGCGGCCTACGTCATCGGATTCAATGTTCAGGATTCAATGTATGTGAACTTGAAAATGTGCTCAGAGGCTAATGAAACGGGTTGTTTCATATCATGGATGAGTTACAAGGAGGGTTATCAGCCTTCAGGTTGGTGGTATCGGAACACGGAAAGTGTAAATCCATTGACTTGGACATTGGATACAGCTTCAGTCACAATTGAGGATTATGATGGTACGGTGGTTCTAACTCCAAAGAGGAGATTCAAAAGAAAAATGACCACAAGAATAGCCGATGTGGGAGGTAAGGTGCTTTACGTGCAGACAAAAGCACCATGGTTCCGAACATGGAAAAATCTACATATAGCTGATTACGGACTGTTCTACAGAACTATTCGGAAGAACGTTGCAGACCGCGTGAAAGCTTACAAAGAAACCGCCCGTTAATCCAATACAAGGAAACCCACCGTTCCATTGGGTATCTGTCCTTCCAGGTTGACGTTCAGTTTATCAACCCCATCAACCATTATGTTCAGTCCGCACATTGGTGCTTGGCTGTTCATATTATAGTAGATCGCATCCCCAGCATTAGCTTCAATGGTAATAACCACATTGCCAGCTGTATCCCAATTTGCAATGGTTTCAGCAGCATTCAATCCGATTCCAATGTGATAATCAAATTCAGCTGGATGAAGGCCGTTTACTACAACCATCCTACTCGTGTCTTCAATTTTGTCACAGGATGAGATTGACATAGCAAGTCCAATGACCAGAATGAAGAAAAGAATGCCAGTTTTCATAAGCTATTTCGTTCGATTTACCTCCTGATCAGGAATCGTATCGGTTGCTCATAGGTTCCATCCTGATTCATTAAACGGAGTAGATACATGCCACTTGGTAGACCGTCTGTTGAAACACGATTGGTCAAGAGCCTTTCTTGCGCTATCAATCTTCCATCAACTGAATAGATTTCTGCCAAGTAATTCGCAACTGAATGATCGGAACTGATGAAAAGTTCATTCTGAGCAGGTTGTGGATAGACCTTCCATTCTTTGTGCTCATCAGCTGAAGCTACATCTGTTGCTACAGCCGGAGGCACGGTAGAGTAGACAAATCGCTTTGGGTTTCCAATACTGTCAAAGGAGAATTCGGCAATGGCCAACATTTCTTCTTTAGCATGCCAAGAATAAGTTGTAGAGGTGTCAGTGGTGGTTCCGAATTCGGTCCAACTCGAAAATTGAAAGAGTTTGTACTCTAATAGGTCGGAGGTGTAATCTACCGATTTCACTCTCAGGGCATCATATGTTCCAGTAGGTGTGATAAGTGTTCCGTAAGCATCGGTAGTGTCATAAACATGTCCAGCATGCGTAAGTCTAACACGATAAACAGGAATCGGAGTTGGCAATCCGTTTCCACTTGCCTCGGTCACAAATGCGTAAGTATCGTCAAACGTACTCATGTAAGTTCTCGGAAACTGGTGCAGGGTTAAGGGGTCGGAGAATGGCGATTCAATTTGATCTCCATTGTTCAACAGATCTCCAGCGGCTCCTGTGGTTTCAATGCTATTTGCATCATGGGTAAAATACAGGTAAGAGCTATTGTCGTTGGTCATGGAATAGGTAGAACTCGCAAACGTGCTTGCAAATGGTGTTGACGCCACAGTTACTACTGAGGTATTGTTCAAGGTGTCATTTACAGCCGCAGAAAAATCCCAAGTTTGGTTTGGGCCATCACCACCGGGGCCAAAGGCTGGTATCGTATCAACATATCTAAGAATTTGGTCTCCGATGGAAGTAAGGTCAGAGCTCTCCAAAGTAATCTGGGCACTTCCTGAGAACGGAGCAACTACGAATGTTAGAAGGAAAAGGGGTAGAAGAATTCTAGTCATATTATTGGGTTATTTATCAACGAAATTAAGGTATTGACGACACGATCATCATTCCTGTCATATTTAATACAATGCTTGCATTGGTTCCAATTAATTTTGAAACTATGAAAAGATTACTCTCAATCATAATCCTGGGTCTGATTGGCCATGTTCAGTTAAAAGCCCAAGGTATTATTGTAGAAGACACGGTTGTTCTTCAACTTGGTTATAATGCTATAGACAGCATCATTGTGCTCAATGGTCTGCCAAGCGGTTTTCTGCCTATCAATTATGATGTAGCAGTACATAGAGTGGTTTATGAGACGCCAAATTATGACGGCTCAACAACCACGGCTTCCGGTCTGGTCATGATACCGGAAATAGACACCAGCTGTTCCATACCCATGATGGCGTACCTGCATGGAACCAAAGTGAAGAAGGTGCAAACGTTCTATTATCTGCAAGATGAATGGCAACTTGGTGTAATAGCTGCAACAAGTGGTTACGCCATGGTCATGCCAGATTATATCGGGCTAGGAAACAGCCCAGGAATTCACCTCTATCAGCACGCTCAAACAGAAGCTTCGGCTTCCATAGATATTTTGAGGGTTTGTAGAAGTATCTGCCAGCAGGAGAATAAGCATCTGAATGGACAATTGTTCATTATGGGGTATTCTCAAGGCGGGCATGCCGTTTTGGCTACACACAGAATGATTCAGGAGGAATTGAACGGAGAGTTCACCGTTACTGCTTCGGCACCTGGCAGTGGCCCATACGATATGTCAGGTTCGCAACTTGATATGGTGGCCTCTTTTGATCCCTATGCCGTTCCAGGTTATTTGCCTTTCCTCATTCAGTCATACCAGCACATTTACGGGAATCTGTATGACAGCATTCAACAGATCTATGTGCCACCATATGATCAAATATTGGAGCCTTTGCTGCAAGGTGATCATGACATGTGGGAAGTAAATCAGGTTATGCCAGCAGTTCCAAGAGACATTATTCAGCCCGATTATGCCGATGCATTCTTTTCGGACAACACTCATCCTGCTTACTTAGCGCTAAAAGACAATGATGTATACGAGTGGATACCGGAAGCTCCAATGCTTTATAACTATTGTAGAAGTGATGAGGAAGTGACCTATTTGAACACGGTGGTTGCTTCGCAATACATGTCTGGGGGCGGTGCACCCGACATTGAGGTTGTAGAACGTGATACCGCTTTGGGACACTTTGAATGCGCGCAGCCATCAATTTTCCTTTCTAAGCTTTGGTTTGACGGAATGGCAGAGTTCTGCGAAGGGAATGTTGGTGTAGGTGAAATTGATGTTACCGATGATATTAAGCCTTATCCCAATCCCGTTTCGGGAGATTTTGTTCAGTTCGGTAATGACGAACCGATTTCAGTGCGAGTTATGGACATTCGAGGAAAAGAGTTGGTGCCAGAGAGTAACGTAAATACCAACGGAAGGCTGAATATCAAGGATATCCCGCCTTCCGTGGTGCTGGTCGAAATCCGGGTGAGGGATTCGGTTGGTTATAAACGTTTGGTTATACAGTAGTCTAAGACTTCTCCGCAGGTGCCGTAACGTGTGGTGTGTTGTCTTGTTTTATTGGTTTTACTGTCTGAAGAAACCGATACAGGGCTTTTAGATCGGTGTCATCCAATCTGGAGAACGGACCCCAGGGCATAGGCGATGTCACGTGAACTCTTCCTCCGCGCATCCTTTCTATGAATTGTGTCTCACTCCAATTGGACATGATTCCTGTTTCTGGATCAGGAGTAATGTTGGGAGTAACATATCTCCAATATTGCGTGGATGCATCTTCGAAAACCATGCCTCCTGCATACGGTTCTCCAATAAATGCTCCTGTTTTCAGGTCTCTGTTGGTGTGACAGCCTCTGCAATTTGCAACCGCTTCGCTCAGATACCTACCGTACTCAATGGTGGAGTCGCGCTCAACAAAAGCTGGTGGTTCAGAGGTAGGTTCTGATGCTTTGAGAGCAAAAGTTCTGACCACCTTACCCAATAAATTGTATTCATGGTCAGGTCTTGCTTGCTTTACCGGTTTCAGCGAACGCAGAAAAGCAATGATACTTTCAACGTCATATTCACTCATGGAGAAGAAAGGCATCAACTCCAAGCAAATTCTTCCGTCATGCCGCACGTTATGTCTAAGCATTCGGTATAACTGACCATCACTGTACCCGCCAATTCCGGTCTCCACGTCTGAAGTAATATTAGGACTGTGCAGCGTGCCTATGGGTAGTTCAAACA
This sequence comes from Flavobacteriales bacterium, assembly GCA_020635535.1. Lineage (GTDB taxonomy): Bacteria > Bacteroidota > Bacteroidia > UBA10329 > UBA10329 > UBA10329. The sequence goes on from JACJZP010000002.1 coordinate 94,130, forward strand.
CAAACCCCCCGGTCATGTCAACTTCTTTTCCCATCTCAACATCTGGGAGGCTTTCTATTGGTGAATGACAATGAGCGCAATGTGCCGGACCAAGGGCCAGATACTTGCCGTGTGCAATTTTGGCGGAGTCGACCTCAACGGTAATATCTGGAATGGGATACTGATCATCTACTGAGCGGTTGAAATTGGTGTTTACATGATACATGAGACCTGCTATTGCTACAGCAATAACTGCAAGGAGAACAAGAAGAAAGCGTTTCATGATGGATGGTTTATTGGTTGAATGTGAATCTACAAACTCAATTTTATATTGTCAATATGAAGACATTTTATGATTCATCGATCAAAACTGGATTATGATGAACAATCGTACATTCGTTAAGCCATCGTTAAATTCGTGTTATGCGAACCTTGATTCTTGGAGTGCTATCAATTGTGCTTTCCACCAATATTCATTCTCAAAGCCGTGTTTTTGTTAGGAACAGCACGTGGCAGGATTTTGACGTGGAAGCTGGCCAATACGGGACATTCTCAATGAATTCCAGCGAATGGAGTGGAGGTGACCCAATTGTTAGAGGATGGCTGGAATCCACAGGACAAGAAGTATTATCCGTAAACCGAACGAATGCTGCCGTGCCTGAAGGTGACACAGCATATTTTGACATTGGCCTAAGTGGCGATTCAGACTATCTGACCATCAAATTGAGAGTGATCGGGGTTTCGGGTGGTACTGAGTTGGATTACTCGATTTCTGGAAACGGATTCTCCGAACCATGGTACGATGACGGAAGTTTCCATGAAGTTCAGACCACTTTGGCGGGAAAAAGTGTTGTCATCAAGTTCAAACCAGACAATGACGACTCGAATCAAGACCGGGACCTCCGTTTTGCTATTCATGACCTACCTGTTTATGAGTTGCCCGAGGAAGATTTTCAGAATCCGAATGTGTTGAATGCCATGTTCTACAATATTCAAATGATATCATTCGGGGTTTCTGGAATGCCGCAGGCCGCTGATCGCGGAGATCTGCTGCCTGCTCAGATATCGGAGTATCAGGATGTGGTCTGCTTTGCCGAGGCCTTTGATGACGGACCAAGAGAAGACCATTTGATTCCCGCAATGGAGGCGGCAGGTTTTCCTTACAGAACCGAAATATTGAATGAGCCAAGTGGATTGATTCCGTTTCCGGTTAATGGAGGCGTTATCATTTTCAGTCGTTGGCCCATAGAAGCAGAAGATGAGATAGACTATGCAGAATGCGGCCAAGCAGCATCTGATTGCCTGGCGAACAAGGGAGTGAAATATGCTCGGATCAATAAACTTGGCAAGGTGTATCATGTGTTCGGAACGCATATGGATGCAGGAGGAAATTCTGATGATATCTATGCAAGGAGAACGCAAATGGCCGAGATCCGTGACTTTATTGCCGACCTGAATATCCCTGAAAACGAACCTGTTCTATTCGGAGGAGATTTCAATACAGATCCGATTGGGGGCGATATGGATTATCAGGCGTTCATTGATACAATGCATCCGATTATTCCAAAGCATATTGGTTTCTGGGAGTCCAGTTTCAGTGACGATTTTGGAAAGATCATAGACCATGCATGGGGAGATAGAACACATCTGGTTCCAACAGAGATCACAAATGAGATCATCACCATAAGAAGTTTGGATCCGGTGCTTTGGGATATTTCAGAATTCAGTGATCACCGTTGTGTTCTGGGTCGATACACATATCCTGATTTTTCCAAGTCTGGAGGCGACACGCTGATTTGTCCAGGAGAATCCATTTCCATGGTAGTAGAAACAGAGTTCTCCGTTACATACCAATGGTATAAGGATGGCATAGAAATTCAAGGAGCAACTGATTCTGTTTACCATATTATTGATGCCATGGAGTCTGAGAGCGGTAGCTATTCATGTCTGGTGAGTTATGATGTGGTTTATGGTAACTGGACCGATTCAATTACTCCCTTGTTCTTCCCCAATGGACCAGATACAGTGGAAGCCCGGCTGAACTTCAATTTTGGTGAAGTGGTTATTGACCAAGCTCTTTGCGAATTGGGTATTGATGCTGCAACCGAATTAGCATATAAAATCTATCCGAACCCCACCAAAGGCATGCTGAACATTCTGCTTGAGGATGGGATTGGAACTGCGCAGGTCAATGTCTATTCTGTTGATGGCGAATTGGTTAGATCACAGAGGTTTCAAGGTAGTAGATGTTCAATGGATCTTTCGGATGTTGGCAGTGCCATGCTTATTATTGAAGTGATTACTTCTTCCAAGACCATTCATCAACGCGTGGTTGTTTATTGAATTCCTTCTGATCTATTGCATTTGGAATGTTACCGAGGTAATTTCACCTCCGTAATAAACCATTCGCATGTCGTTCGACTTCTCAACTTTTCCAAGACCGGCACTTTATGCAATAATCCTGCTTCTTGCGTTTGTACTCACGCTGTGGGTCAGGCGTTTAATCCATCGTTTTGTCAGCGATAGCTCGCTGTTCATGAAGGTGGATGCCACCAAATACAGTTTCATCAAGAATGCAGCTTCATTGATCATTTTCTCGCTTGCAGTCTTTATCATCATCTATTCAATTCCAGAGTTCAGAACTTTGGGTACAACGCTCTTGGCATCGGCAGGGGTTGCAACCGCGGTATTGGCATTCGCATCTCAGGCTGCACTTTCAAATATTGTCAGTGGAGTTTTCATCGTCATCTTCAAACCTTTCAGGGTTGATGATCTGATAAGAATTGAAGGAGATAAGGCGGGTGTAGTGGAAGACATAACCTTGAGACACACCATAATCCGAGATTTTCAGAATCAGCGAATCATCATTCCCAATTCTGTTATCAGTTCTCAGACCATCGTCAATTCTCATATCGAGGATGAACGCTTTAAACGACAGATCTTTTTTGGGATCAGTTATGACAGTGATATTGATACAGCATTCAAGATCATTACTGAGGAAGCTGAGAAACATCCCTATTTTCTGGATGGTAGAACCAAAGAGGAGAAACAGTCGGGCTGGCCGGCAGTGAAATGTAGGGTAGTGGGTTTTGGAGATTCATCTGTCAACCTGAGGGCAGACGTTTGGTCAAATAGCCCGGAAGAGTCTTGGGAACTGTTCTGTGACCTGAATAAGAGCGTTAAAGAACGTTTCGATAAAGAAGGTATTGAGATTCCATTCCCGTACCGAACGGTTGTTTACAAGAAAGACCTCGCAAAGAATGGCTAAACGAAGGCGAAACTTCAAGCGGAATTCTCTTAAAGCCGGATTGCCTCCTGGAGCGCTCGTCCTTATCGGTAATCAACGAGAAGAGCCGGTTACAATTGAACTCATAGACTACTCCGAGGATTCGTATGCTGAAGTTGAAATTGCAGATGTTGAGGATCTGAAAGAGTCTCTGCTTACTTCAACGGTTTCTTGGGTAAACATCAACGGAATTCATAACACAGATGCTATAGGGGCCATTGGTAAGGTGTATGGAATCCATAATCTGGTATTGGAAGATATTCTGAACACCGACCATCGACCTAAGGTTGAGCCGTTTGAAGACTACGTATTCTTTACCATGAAAATGATGTGGTATAACAAAAACGATGAACTGGAGCATGAGCAGATCAGTATTGTTTTTGGTAAACCTTATGTTCTTTGTTTTCAAGAGGTTAAGGGCGATATTTTTGACCCGATCCGGCAACGGATAAGGGAAAATTCAGGGTTGATCCGAAAAAAGGGGACCGATTATCTGGTTTACCGTCTTATAGATTCCGTGGTTGACAACTACTTCGCCATTATTGAACGTATTGATGAGCGGGTTGAGAACTTGGAGATTGCCATCATAGAAGAAACCGAGGAGGATCTTACACGCGAGATTCAGCATCTAAAGCGTGAGATCATAACCTTGAAACGAGCCCTATTGCCGCTGCGGGAGGCAGTCAGTGGACTCGAGAAGCGGGTTTCTGAACTGATCGATCCTGATAATGAGAAGTACTTTCGGGATGTGTATGATCATCTGATTCAGATTGCCGATAACTTGGAAACCAACAGGGAAGTGCTTTCTGGCCTAATGGATCTACAAATGGCCAACATGAGCAACCGCATGAACCAGGTGATGAAGGTGCTTACCGTCATCGCATCACTGTTCATTCCGCTCACCTTCATTGCCGGAATTTACGGGATGAACTTTGAGTACATGCCTGAGTTGCATTGGAAGTACGGCTATTTTGCTGTTTGGGGGCTCATGCTCTTGATCTTTGCAGCAATGCTCATATTCTTCAGGCGGAAGAAATGGTTCTAGCCTTGGTCTCCTTTAACCCTCAATCTTCAGTATACCAGTCTTTGGCTTTATTCAGGTTAACCTTGTAAAAAAGGTTCGGATTGCCCCAAACAATGAAATATCCGGTGCTATCTTGAATGCCAAGTCCTACTGCGCCACGTAATCCATCGTCCCAAACCTTCATATCCTCAGGTTTGTCTGCGGCTTTGGCGGTAAATGTTGAGTTAAGTGTCAGTAATAGAATTGCTCCTGCCATAATAATGGCAGAAAGGCCAAGTAGCGATGCCAGTATACGCTGGCTGATCTTATCTGTAAACATGTTTTTGAATTTAGTTGGGAACAAGGTAGGCTAAATTGTAGAGCTTTTACCGTTACCCTTCAAAACTCAATCTGGGTTTAAAGTAATACTCCAGCTGATCTCCGCTGTTGGTTCAAGGATTTTTGAAACCGAGCAGTATTTTTCCATTGACAGACCAATGGCTCTTTCCACCTTTTCAGCTTCTACGTTGGGTCCAGACACTAAAAAGTTCAGGTGGATGGTTTTGAATAGGCTTGGTACTTGGTCTTCAAATCGCTCTGCGTTCACGTCAACTTGGTATTCGGTAATCTCCTGTTTCATCTTCTTTAAGATGGAAATCACATCAATACTGCTACAACCTGCCAAAGACATTAGAAGAACCTCCATTGGTCTGGCACCCAGATTTTCGCCCCCGATCTTTGGGCTACCGTCCATCTGAATCGTATTACCCGATTCATTTTCGGCCTGCATATGGAAGTTGTCGTTGATACGCTTGAGTGTGATCTTCATTTTGTTCTAAACTGAGATTCAAAAAGGAAATTGAACAAAAAAGCCCGCAACTGCGGGCTTCATGTGATCGCGACAGGATTCGAACCTGTGACCGTCTGCTTAGAAGGCAGATGCTCTATCCAGCTGAGCTACGCGACCTTTTGCAGGTTTCGCATTCAATACAGAACGCAACCGTAATAAATTTCAAAGGCCAACTGGAAAATCCGAGTTGGCCTTTGTCGGGGTGGCAGGATTCGAACCTGCGACCTCCTGCTCCCAAAGCAGGCGCGATAACCGGGCTACGCTACACCCCGAATACATTTGTGGCGGAGAGACTGGGACTCGAACCCAGGCAACGGTTTCCCGTTGACAGATTAGCAATCTGCTCCATTACCACTCTGGCACCTCTCCAAAACGTTCAAAGAACACGCCTCAAACCGATGTGTTTTCAATCCATTTTGAGAGCGGGCTGCAAAAGTATAAATAGTTTTAAATCCACCCAATAGAATTTATTCCACTTTTAGGTTGGTATTTGTGGCTCCAAGCAATGGGCCAAGCTTAGCTTTAGATAATGCTAATGTTATATTTGCACACCCTCGTAAAACCTACTAAACAAGAGAATAGAAAATGAATAAGCGAAATCTTTGGTCTGCATTCTTAATGGCAACTGCTGTAACATGCTTGACTTCCTGCGGAGGCGGAACCACAGAAACCGATGAGAAAACTGCAGATGATGCAGTGGCCGAGGTTGGTGCACTTACCTACGTTAAAATTGAAGATGCAACAGAGGTTGACCCAACTTGGTCTACTGAGAACACTGTGATCTTCCATGTTATTGGTGAACCTGATGATATGCACCCGACCAATGGAAACTCTGCCACAAAAACCTTTTTGCACAACTACACCCAGTGTTTTGTTATGGCTGCCGACATAATCAACTTGGATGTTCGTCCGGGAGTGGTCAAAGATGGTCCGGTAATTTCTGATGATGAACTTGAATTTACCTATGAACTTCGCGATGAACCAACATGGGATGATGGAAGCCAACTGACGGTAGATGATATCATTTTCACGTTCAAGGCGGTGAAATGTCCGCTTACAAATAACCCGCATTCAAAACCATATGTGGAGAATTTGGAGGACATTATTGTTGACGCGGAGAACCCTCGCAAGTTCACGCTCAAAATGAAGAAGAAATACATTCAGAACATTGTTTTCCTTACGGATTATCCAGTGATGCAGGAGTCTTACTGGGATCCGAAAAAAACGCTTAGGAACTACAGCTTTCAGAAACTGGATGACCCGAATCTGAATACAAGTGCGGCCGATCTTTCTGCTTGGGCCACTGAGTTTAATGATGCCAAATATTCGCGTAAGCCTGAATTCCTTGTTGGAATGGGACCTTATGAATTCTCTGAGTGGAAACCGGGTCAGTCTTACACACTTGTTAGAAAGCAGAATCATTGGACACAGAAACTGGCGCAGCCAACTCCGTTTGAGACCAGCTATCCAGAGAAGATCATCTTCAAGATAAACACCGATCCAAACTCACAGGTACTTGAATTCAAAACACAGGCATTGGATGCTTCTACCTATCTGAGCGTGAAGAAACTGCTTGAGCTTCAGGAAGATGAGAAGTTCAATGCCAACTACCATTCAAGATTTACCAACACGTACAATTACTCTTATCTGGCATTCAACTGTAGACCAGATGGAGTAGAGCATAAGAAATTCTTTGACGATAAGCGTGTGAGACGTGCGGTGGCTCTTCTTGTTCCCGTTGATCAGATCAACTTGGTTTCTAATAAAGGGAAGAACAAACGAATGGTTGGTCCGGTATCTCCGTTGAAGAAAGAGTACAATCATGATCTTGAGCTGCTGCCTGTTGATGTGGAAGGAGCTAAGAAGCTTTTGGAAGATGCAGGTTGGACAGATACGGATGGAGACAACGTGAGAGACAAGATTGTAGATGGTGAAAAATTGAGCTTCGAATTCGACCTCCATTACATGACAACTGCTGTTGGTTGGAGAGATGATGCTCAAATGATCTCTGAAGCGCTTTATGAAGCCGGTATCAAGTGTAATATCGTTCCATTGGATTTCGCGGTTCATTACGACCGTGCGCGTAATCACAAGTTCGATGCTATGCTTGCAGCATGGGCCGGGTCTTCTGTTCCAGAAGATTTCACGCAGATCTGGCACACATCATCCTGGGCTTCAAAAGGTTCGAATTTCACAGGTTTCGGAAATGCAGAAAGTGATGCATTGATCGATTCGTTGAAGTATGAATTGGACATGGATAAGCGAATTCCAATGGTTAGAAAGCTTCAGGAAATGATTTATGAAGAGCAACCTTACGTGTTCCTTTTTGCTTCAACCAGAAGAAATGTGATCCATAAGCGTTTCGGAAATGCCGATATGTATTTCGAGCGTCCAGGGGTGCTGATAAACAACTTTCAGCTGCTGAGCTCAAAGTCAATTGCTACACCATCGGCCGAAGCAAACTGATAATCAAAGTAAGCTTCACTTAGAGCATGCTCAAGTACATCGTTCGTAGAATACTGGTCTTTGTGCCAACACTTATTGCAATTACCCTTTTGGGTTTTGTGATAATGATCTCTGCACCAGGTGATCCAGTGGAACGGATGGTTTCCGCTGCGCAAAGTGGGGGAGAGATCGGTACGCAAACCGCCAACCAAATAGAGCAAAAGAAATTCTGGAGTAGAAAATTGGGGCTTGACCTGCCGATCTTCTATTTCAGCTTGAATACGCTTGCGCATTCAGATACGCTCTACAGAATTTATGATAGGAATGAGCGAAGTGCACTGTCCAGACTGACCAATCAGTATGGGAATTGGTCGGCTATTTCTGCGTATTTCTCCGCCATTGATGCGTTGAATCAGGCTCACTCCAGCTTGAAAGTTGACAGTTCGATGGCCGCAGGTTATTCTTTGGACGAAGTGAAGGAGGATGTGAACAAGAGCTACTTTGAATCATCTGCGCTGAAGGCCACTTATAGTGAAACGGTTATCAACGCAAAGCTTGATGCGCTCGATGAGATCTATCAGGCTCCTTACATGAGTTCGTTCCGAGATAAGCTATCAGTAGTTCGAGAGAAACTTCAAGCGGTAAAGGAAACAGCCACACCATGGAAAGTGTATGTTCCTGTGGTTAACTTCTATCCTCAGAATCAGTATCATCGATGGATTTTCGGAGATGGAAATTGGCTGACAGGAAAAGGTTCTGAGTTCACTGAAGGAGTTATCCGTGGCGATTTTGGAACCAGCTACAGAACCAAAATGCCCATTACTGAGGTAATCGGAATCAAGATTTTCTGGTCTTTCTTCTTTACAGTGGTATCGGTTCTTATGGGCTATCTGGTCAGTATTCCTTTAGGAATTCAAGCTGCGGTACACAAGGATTCAAGATTCGACCGCATATCGTCCATCATTGTTTTCATTCTGTATTCAATTCCAGGATTCTTTGCGGCAACGGTATTGCTTATGACTTTTGCAAATCCTGATGTTTTACATTGGTTCCCAGCTTCTGGTGTTGAGCCAGTTCAGGGCTTTGGTGTAGATGCGGGTTTCTTTGAGCGTTGGTCGGCACGATTACCTTATTTGATTCTTCCGGGAATCAGCTACACCTATAGTTCATTCGCGTTTCTTTCGCGAACCATGCGGGTTTCCATGCTGGAGATCGTCAATCAGGATTATATCAGAACAGCGCGTGCAAAAGGATTGGCCGAGAATGCGGTCATCTATAAGCACATGCTTAGAAATGCGTTGCTACCGATCATCACGGTATTCGCCAATATCTTTCCCGTTGCTATTGGTGGTTCAGTGGTGCTTGAGGTGATCTTCACTATTCCCGGTATGGGAAATGAGGTCTATCAGGCAATTGTAAATCAGGATTACCCGATGGTGGTGGCAGTTCTTACAATTACGGGTATTCTAACACTTGTTGGTTATTTGGTTTCTGATGTGCTTTATGCGGTTGCCGATCCACGTATCAGTTATGGGAAATAAGTTGAGATGAAGGAGAAGGTGCAGATAAATCAGTTCAATTTCAGGCAGTATGCTTGGTCTCAGTTTAAGAAGAATAAGCAGGCTTATTTCTCACTTTGGGTATTGGGATTTCTGGCACTTGTTGCCCTGTTGGCCCCAATAATTGCCAATGATCAACCGCTTTATTGCAATTACAAAGGGCATACACTTTTCCCCGCATTCAGTTTTGAGAACACCTACGAGCTGAAAATGGAGGATGGTTCTGAAGAAAAGATCCAGTTGGACATTGCCAAATGGAAGCAGATGAAACTCGAATCTGTTATCTGGGCGCCAGTTCCTTATGCACCGAACAAGTCAGATTTTCTGAATGCTGATTTTGTGGCTCCATCAGGAAAGCAGTATTTCCAAGATGCGAGCGGACAGATGGTCGACATGCCTTCACGGTTCCGTCACAGACTTGGAACGAACAAGAAGGGTGAGGATGTGCTTTCCGGTTTGATCCATGCTGCAAGAATCTCACTTACCATAGGCCTTATTGCAATGGGTGTAGCAGCCATCATAGGTCTGATTCTCGGTGCAATGGCGGGTTATTTCGGTGATCATAAGTTGTCTACTTCATTCGGTCGTTTCTGGGTTTTCGTTCTTGGATTGCCATTTGCATACTACTATGGTTTTATGGTCCGGTCAGATGCGCTTTCAGATGCCATTGGAACTTCTGGCGGAGCATTCCTCGTTCAACTAATGATCAGTTTGGTTTTAGTTGCCGTGATTTTATTGGCAGCCAGTTACTTGGGTAAACTGATCGGTAAGTTGCCTTTGCTCAATTGGAAAAAGAACATTCCGGTAGACGCTTTGGTTTTGCGAATGATCGAAGTGCTGAACTCAATTCCAAGGCTTATTCTCATCATTTCCATCGCGGCAATTGCCAAGCCATCCATTCTTAACCTTATGCTCATAATCGGGTTTACGAGCTGGACGGGTATTGCCCGATTTACGCGGGCGGAATTCCTTAAGATCAGAAATCTGGAATACATTCAGGCCGGTCAGTCGCTCGGATTCACAGAAGGTCGGATCATTTTCAAGCACGCATTGCCAAATGGTGTGGCTCCTGCGCTTGTTGCTATCGCATTCGGCATTGCCTCTGCCATTCTTATCGAATCGAGTCTTTCGTTCTTAGGAATCGGTGTTCCGCCAGATGTGGTTACATGGGGCTCATTGATCAATTCAGGACGCGAAAACTATTCAGCATGGTGGTTGGTCATATTTCCTGGTTTGGCTATTTCCATAACATTGGCTGTTTATACGCTAATGGGAGAAGGACTGCGGGACGCAACCGACCCAAAGCTCAAAACCTGATAGGGGGGTATTCATTTCTCGGAAGAAGTTTCGACATTTACACTTTACCATGAGCGATAAACTGTACATAGCTCCGACCGATATTTCGCCAGAGATAAGCTTTGATGCAACTGAGCTGAAATTCATGATCTCAGGTAGGTCGATGCCAGAGAATTCCGAGGCTTTCTATGAACCTATTTTGAAGTGGCTGAGAGAACAGTTTGAGGACAGGAATGTGAAAGCTGTCTTCGATGTGAATCTCGACTATTATAACACCGGTTCGTTCATCAGAATTATGGGACTTTTCAATCTTCTTGGCGAATTGAACAAGGCAGGAAACAGCTTCAGCGTACGTTGGATATGCGAGGCGGAGGATGAGGATAATATTGCTGACGGACAGTCATTCAAGGATGTTGTAAAGATTCCTTTCGACATCATTCTAATCTGAACCAACATGAAAACAATTGGCGTTTTTACCAGCGGTGGAGACTCACCAGGTATGAATGCCTGCATTCGAGCTGTTGTTAGAACAGGCTTGCACCATGGGCTACAGGTTTATGGTATCATGCACGGTTATCAAGGCATGATAGAAGATCAGTTCAAGCTTTTGGGTAGCGATGATGTTGGTAATATTCTTCAAAGAGGGGGTACCATTCTTAAATCATCGCGGAGTAAGGACTTCCTCACCAAGGAAGGCCGCCAGAAGGCATTTGACAATCTCAAGAAGTATGGCATTGAAGGCATAATTGCCATTGGAGGTGATGGAACATTTGCTGGTGCCAAGGTTTTTACTGAGGAGCATAAGATCCCTTTCATAGGCCTTCCCGGAACCATTGACAATGACCTTATCGGTACGGATTATACAATTGGTTACGATACGGCCTTGAACAATGTAATTGAGGCGGTTGATAAGATCAAGGATACTGCTGCATCTCACGACCGACTCTTCTTTGTAGAGGTAATGGGAAAAGATGCAGGATTCATTGCCTTGCGTTCAGGAATTGGTGTTGGGGCCTTTGCCATTCTTATTCCTGAGGTTCACACGGATCTCAATGGCCTCATCAGCGATCTGAAAACCGCATACACAAGAAAGAAGAGCAGTAGTATAATCATTGTGGCAGAAGGAGATGATGCTGGGGGAGCATACAAGATTGCGGAACAAGTGGTTGCAGCACTTCCTCAGTACGATACCCGCGTTTCCATCCTTGGCCATCAGCAGCGGGGCGGTAGTCCATCAGCTTTAGACCGCATGCTTGCTTCACAACTTGGCTACGAAGCGGTCAACTCGCTGCTTGCTGGAAAACATTCGGTAATGGTCGGAATTGTGAACAAAAAAGTCTGTTACACGCCATTCGAGCGGGCTATAAAACATCACGATAAGGTCAATACCGACTTCTTGAAGCTGGCTGAGATTCTGGCCGCGTAAGTAAGTTTTTCCTCATTCATTGTTCAGGAACATCGAGAGGGCTAACTTTCGGCCATGTCTCCATTGGCACTTTTTGTTGATGTCATTCTGCCGCTGCCATTGCAGGGTATGTTCACGTATCGTGTGCCGCGTGAATTGGAAGCATACGTAGCTGTTGGAAAACGTGTGGTGGTTCAATTCGGCAGAAAGAAACTCTATACGGGCATTATTGCCGAGGTGCACGATAGACCACCAACAGCCTATCAGGCCAAGTACATTGAAGAACTGCTTGATGACGCGCCAATTGTCTTTGAGGATCAATTGGTGTTCTGGAAATGGATGCACCAGTATTATCTGTGTCATTTGGGAGATGCCATGCAGGCGGCCATCCCTTCAGGACTCAAACTATCGAGCGAAAGCCGTTTGGCCATTCATCCTGATTACACGGGCGAGATGGAAGACCTGGAGGATGAGGAAGTGGATGTTTTAGAGGCTTTGCAGAACAATTCGTTCTTAACAATGGATGAGATTGCCAACATTATCCGTAAAACGCGCGTACATGCTACCATACGGTCCATGGTGGCCAAGCAGTTGGTAGTGCAGTATGAGGAGCTTCAGCATAAGTTCAAGCCCAAAACAGAGACCGTTTACCAATTGGCCGAATGGCTTTCTGACAAGGAGAAGTTGCAAGAGGTTTTTGATGTTCTCGGTCGTGCACCCAAGCAGTTGGAGGCACTGATGCAGTTCATTCAATTATCCAAAACTTCGAAAGAGAAAGGTGTTGTAAAACGACAATCGCTAATCGGTGACAATGGCATTTCTGCAGCTGCCATCGATCAACTGGTAAAGAAGGAGATTCTGCTGAGATCTGAGGTAGAAGTAACCCGCTTAGTCGATAAGGATGCTTGGGCCACGTCCGAAATTGTGCTCACCGACCATCAGCAGCAAGCCTTTGATGAACTCAAACTGCAACTCAAAGAAAAAGACGCGGCCCTTCTGCATGGCGTAACCAGCAGCGGTAAAACGGAGATATATATTCGGCTTATTCAAGAGAAGATCGCCAATGGCGGGCAGGTGCTCTACATGCTTCCTGAGATCGCACTCACGGCTCAGATCATTCAACGGCTTCAGAAACATTTTGGCGAGAAGGTGGGCATCTATCACTCAAAAATGTCTGACAATGAGCGGGTAGAGGTTTGGAAAAAACAGCTGAGCGATGACCCATACCAGGTTATTCTTGGTGCGAGGTCTTCGTTGTTCCTGCCGTTCCAGCGGTTGCAGTTCATTATTATGGACGAGGAACATGAGCACACCTTTAAACAACATGATCCTGCTCCTCGCTATCATGCAAGAGATGCCGCAGCCTATCTCTGCAAACAATGGAATGCCAAATTATTGCTGGGTTCGGCCACTCCAAGTGTGGAGGCATACTTCAATGGTAAACGAGGTAAGATAGGGCTGGTGCATCTTACCGAACGCTATGGCGGCATCAAACTTCCACACATTGAGATATGCGATCTGAAATTGGAGCGGCAGGCCGAAACCATGAAAGGGCCTTTCTCATCGCAACTGTTGCAGCGCATCAGTGAAACACTGAGCCGAAAACAACAGGTCATCATCTTTCAGAACAGGCGCGGCTATTCCAGTTTTGTGCAATGCAACAGTTGTGGTTGGGTGCCCGACTGTATCAATTGCGACATTTCACTAACGTACCACAAGTACAGCAATGATCTGCGCTGCCACTATTGCGGCCATACCGATCAAGTGCCGCATATATGCCCGAACTGCCGTTCTACTTACATCAAGACCAAAGGCTTTGGAACGGAGCAGATTGAGGAGGAGCTTTCGCTTCATTTTCCGGAGGCGGTAGTGGCACGTATGGATATGGATACAACACGCGGAAAGCACGCCTACACCCGTATCATTTCCGACTTTGAGGATAAGCGGATAGATATTCTGGTAGGAACGCAGATGGTGACCAAAGGCTTGGATTTTGATCATGTAGGTCTGGTTGGTATCCTCAATGCCGATCAACTTCTGAATTACCCGGATTTCCGTTCGTTTGAACGCGCCTATCAGCTTATGGCGCAGGTAAGTGGCCGAGCTGGCAGAAAGGGCAGAAGAGGCTTGGTGGTCATTCAGACCTCAGAACCAACGCATTTCATTATTGAGCAGGTGGTGCGCAACGATTATGAAGGCATGTATGCTTCAGAATTGGTTCAGCGCAAGCAGTACCGTTATCCGCCTTTTATACGGATGATACAGATTACCCTGAAGCATCGCGACCGCGAAAAGGTGGATGCTGCTGCCGATGCCTTGGCCAAGGCATTGGAAGCGATTCCTGATAAAATACTGTTGGGGCCTGAATACCCATTGGTACAGCGGATACGTAACAAGTACAACAAGCAGATCATTCTGAAGATGGGTGGCTCCAATATCAAAGAGCGTAAAGAGCAGATATTCAATGCCATCCAACAGATCCATGAACTCAAGGAATTCAGATCTGTGCAGTTCGTTCCGGATGTAGACCCTGTTTAGGGCTGCTTCAGGAAACGTCCGGTCCAAACACCTTGATCTGAGGCGAGCCGTACCAGATACATGCCGTCAGACGCAGATTCAAGGTCCAAGTCAATCTTATTCTGATGGATAATGCGTTGACTCAAAACCAGATTTCCCATCATATCGAAGACTTCCAAATTGCCTCCTTGTAGGTTGGCATCAGGCAACTGAATGCTGAACGAACCATTGTTCGGATTCGGATACACGCTCAATGAATTGGATTGCACTTCTTGCACGCTAGTAAAAGGAGATTCAGGACCCCATGCGTACTCAATGGTGTTACCATCAAACGTTATGCTTGCGGTGTAGGTAGAATCTCCGTTTATGTCAGAGGTCCAAGATTCTGAGAATATCGATTGATCGACCATATTCTGAAAGTTGGAGTAGCTGCCATACATCTGACCATTGCCAACCACAAAAACCCACGTCTGCCCAGCGTTGGTCTCGCAGGCTCTAACACCATTTATTTCACCAACACAGGCTCTTCTAACGGCTATGTAGTTCTCATTCCGATTACCGAATATCCAATTCCCACTTTCAGTCACATCGCTGAAAGCCGTATCAACCCAATGCAGGGCCACATCCTTGTTATGGAACGGAAGAATAGGCGAAACTTCTTGAGGGCGATACATGACAAGGGCCACGTTTCCATCTTGTTCCACATAGGGAAGATGCTCATTGAAGTTTGTGCTGCTTCTTTGAGTCCAGTCGGATTCAACAGGACCAGAAGCCGTGTAAACGCATGTGCCTCCCACATTGGCCGCAATTGGCCATTGCTGAAAACCGATTTTTCCTTTCCAGTAATCTTGAAGAGAGGTAAGTACTGTTTCATCATTCTTGAACAAGGCAACGTTGGCACCACAATCAGCTCGGCTAACGGTCATTTCATCAAGTTCAATTGAAATAGCCTCGTATTGAGAAACGGGGAATGTAGCCAATATACTCAGGTCAGCGAAATCAACATGACCCCAAAAATTCGAGTCGGCCAATAATTGGCCAGTGTTCTCAGCAATGTATGGATGGAAGTACATGCCACTGCTCCATTGCATCATCAATTCGTCTACATAGTAAAGAGAATCATGTCTTGTCAGACCTTCCTCAACTGAATGTCCGAAAGTGATCAATGTGTCGGTTTCTGAGATGAACTGCTGCTCAAACTCTGAGAAATCCAAGCTGCTGGTTGCCAAGAAATTCAGTCTGCCCGAATTTCGCGATGGGCAAGGTCCAAGGTTGGCCGTGAGATAAAGCATGTTGGATATGCCATTATCATGCGTATCAATGTAGCGCCTTGGGTAGTTCCTTCCTGCCGCTGGATAAATGACACCCTGTGAGTTTGAAATGGTGAGTACCATGCCAAGCAACTTGCGGGTTACAGCTTCGGCCTTTTGGCGTATTTCCTGATCCTGCGCAAAGTCTGCCAAGTTCATAAGACCTGATACCGTGAGCGGCAGATAAGTGGTTGAATAGAATTCATAAAACCCGACATCCAGCTTCAAATTGAGATAATGCAACAGTCGTTGTTTCAGGTGGTCATCAACTTCCCAGCCGTAACTTTCGTGCAGCAGCCACTCGCAACTCATCCACATGATCATGTGGTTTTCCGTCCAGTAATTATGCAAGGTATCGTTATAATTCGTCCAGAAAGGCAGTGTTTCCATTTGAGCCAGAATCTGAGAATCGTAAGTTCCATCGGTAAGAAATAGTACCCGCACTAATCTCACCAATTCAAAATCGATGGTAGAGCGCACTCCGAAGTCGTCATAAATGTCATCCAGTGCGGCTTGGCTTATCGGGTCGCCCAAATAGGCTTGAAGCACTATGGCAGCTGCATAGTCGTTGGTTTGAACGCTGTCTAAGTACTGCGCTTTTCTTTGCTCGTAGGTTTGGGCGTTACTGCAAAAAGCCGCAAGAAGGAAAATTAGAGTGGGAGTAAAATTTTTCATGGTAGCGTGAAGATAACCAATGCACGCATTCTATATGTCTCAACAGAACCAGAATGCTTCAGAGGTCAAACGTTTGCGAATTTCTTCTTGCTCGATTAGGTTGGCGACAGCTACAATAACTTGAGCGTCACCAGCCTGAGTGATGGCGTCTGTTGGTAGCATTTCCTTCCCATATACATGCTTCCCGATCTTATTCGGATTGTTGCAAATCCAAACAAACTCAATGTTCTTTTCGATCAGCAGCTTGGCTATGGCTTTTCCTTTGGCACCGGCTCCCCATAAAATCAGGGTCTTCTGTGGGTCATGATCCAATTTCAGAAACCATTTGACTTTCAACTCCAGAAAGCGGTTGTCGGCATAGTTTTCATCATTTCTTGATGATCGGGTTGGATGGTCTCTCCAATAGTGTAGAACTTGATTGCATGGAATGACTTTTAGATTCTCCCGATAGAAACGGAAACAGAGGTCGTAGTCTTCTGGATAAGTGTTGGGGCGAAATGCTTCGCAACGTTCAAGGTCTTCTCGGTATACCATCCAGCAGGGCGATGGAATGACACATTCCTTATAGATGTCGGAGTAGTTAGCGCCAGTTCCAGTAAGGCCATTCAACCAAGTTTCATAACGCTGATAACCGTCTCCCAAAGTTCCATCTGCAAAGTATTTTACCTTGCCCACAGCGATATGGTCCTTACCCGAACTCTTCAGGTTACGTTTAAGGATTTTGAGCTTATCTGGAGCCATTTTGTCATCTGCATCCATGCGAGTTATGAGTTCCCCAGAACTATTTGCGTAAGCAAGTCGCAAGGCATCGATTATTCCTGAACCGTTGTTTTTCAGTGGTTTGATGCGTGTATCAACCTCAGCAAATTGCTGTAGTAGGTCGTAACTGGAATCAGTAGAACCGTCATCCACAGCAATCAATTCCCAGTTGGTTTCACTCTGGTTTAAAATAGATTCGATGCAATCATTCAAGAACGGCTCTGCGTTCTTCACGGGCATCAGAATGGAAATGAGGTCGTGCTTCAAACTTATTGTTTGACGAGCTTAATTGTGCCGCGGGTGTTTTCGCAATCAACTTCGAGCAGGTAAATTCCTGCATCCAAACCATTTGAGTTGATTTCCACGATACCTGTTCCGCTGGTTTCGGTCAGCAACAATTGCCCAACAGCATTGAAAAGGTTTGCGGTTATTGCTTCTTTTGAGACAATTCTAACAGGTGATTTCCCAGTTGTAAACCCAATAGTGTTATAGGCCTGAAAAGCCTGATTTTCTGAAGGTTCATCATCCACGTCAGATAGCCAAGGAATCAAACCTCGCTCATACATACGCTGATGGATTGGAGTGAAATAAGCGCCATTGAACAGCAGCGTGTCGGCTTGCAGAAAAAGCATGGCTGCCTGTGGCATGGTCATATTGCTCGCGAAACTATAGTTTGCCTGTATCATGATGGCATCAGTAGATTCCCGACCAATATCGCCCCAGATCTGCATCAGTGTGGCAGACCAGATATCTGCATCAGCGTAAAGGTTATTGTCAAGGTCTTCGGGATAGTGGTCTGAGCTCACTGAACTGCGGCCATTCCAATACTGGTTATGACCATCCCACGTAAACACATCTTGCCACCGATAAGAACTCAAAAAACGGGAATAAGATGAGGCAAAATAATCACCGATGGCTTCATCCAAAGCCTTGCGTTGTGTTCCTGTATTCGTATTCGGAGCCGCAGAGTGACTAATGGCATGACCATATTCATGAATGATAACATCTGCATCTTCAGCATCATCAACACCACCTTCACCAAACTGTAAACGAGCTGGGTTGAACCCTGCATTGAAGTTGGAATTATCGGCTCCATTAAGTGCGTGCACATCCACCGCTATCTGGTAGTCAACAATATCATTGAAACCTAAGGACTGAATATAGTTTTGGAAATTCGTGATGTGGTAGAAGGCATTTACATCCTCAAAACCAGACTCCGAGCGCGTAAAATTGAATTCAGGAACTACACTCGTTACAGGTTGAACAACCGGGGACGAGAATTCTTGAATGGCAACACGATCATTAGCGAGGCTGAAAGTACCGGCATCATAGGTGGCAGTTACTTCAACTGGTATCCTTTCCGCATTCAACTCTACTGCATCATTATCGGCATTGTCAACGTAAGGAGCTCCGTATGTTTGGTTGGCTGTTGTCAGCGGATCCGGATTGAACACCCAAACTGTTACGGTGCTGTCTTGTGGGCTGGCGTAGGAGAGGAGGTCGTTCTGATAAATGACCATGACATCTTTGTTCAACACCAATTCATAGTAACGGTCGGTCTGCTCAACAACCTCCAAATGAATGGCGGGCTGCAATTCACCATCTACTGGAAAATAGACCTCCTGTAAATCATAATGATCCAGCCGTCCATTTCCTGGCTCACTGTAATGAACCATCAATCCTTCGTGATATGGGCCGTGCGATGGGAATAAGGCATCTACAGATTCGTTTACGGCAAACGTATTGTCAAACAGGCTCAACACATGACCGTTATTTGCCACGTTCAGTTTCACCGAACCACGGAATACTGTCCTTCCATTCAATGTTTGGGCAAACCGATAGTGTTTAGCTTTTGGGCTTTGCTTAAAATCAGTCAGTTTGAGTCCAACTTCAGGGCGTTTCAGATTAGTAAGATTATTGATTAGCCAATCTTTAATAGAAGCAGTATCATTCGAAAGATTTGCATTCAGATCAACTAAGGCAGCTTGCCGCTGATCAATTGGGTGGGAGGAATCAGACCCGATCCATTTCTGAGCGAACAAAATGTTCGGAATGAGAACAAAAGCGGCAATCAACCAACGCATGACACAAAGATAAACGCACGTAACGGCAATAAGTTGGCGGTTTCGTTACTTTGTATCCAAACCAATAAACCATCTTCTTATGAAAGCATTGAAAATCTTAGGCGGAATTCTGGTAGTTCTTATCGCAGCGTATGTGGTAGCAGCTATCATGGCCCCTACAATCTTGAAAGTTGAAAAGTCAATTGTAATAGAAGCAACGCCTGCGGCAGTTTATCCTCATGTTGCTTGTTTCAAGAATTGGGAACCTTGGAATCCATGGGATGCAATGGACTCTACCAATGTGAATAGTTTTTCGGAGGAGGAATGTGGCGTTGGTTCTTGGTATACTTGGAAAGGGAAGCAGACAGGCGAGGGGAGACAAGACATTGAGGAGGCTCTGGAGAATGAATACATAAAATGCAAGTTGGTGTTCGGAATGGACCCAACTCCTCAGGTTTCGGAGTGGTTTTTCGAAAAAGTGGAAAATGGAACCAAGGTGACTTGGAATTTTATCGGAACCGAGGCTTCGTTTTTCAGCCGTCCGATGAATCTGGTGGGTGAGTATTTTCTGAATCAGGCATACACAGCCGGTTTGAGTAGCTTGAAGGAGGTAGTGGAATCTTCTCCACTTGAAGAAATGCCATCGTACGAAGTAATGGAAGTTGAATTTCCAGAGACCAAGTATCTGTTGGTTTCTGGAGATGTAAAGCCAATGGATATTGCAGCATTCTACACAGAAAATTTTGGGAAGATCATTGGCTATGCTCAGAGCAAAGGGGCAGAAATGGCAGGAGCACCTTCTGGCCTGTATTTCAACTGGACGGATACATTAGCAAAAATGGCGGCCGCTATTCCAGTTAATAAGGACGTTGCCGGTTCTGCTGAAATTGAGTTTCGTGTAATACCTGCAGGAAAGGCGCTTCAGATCGATTACTACGGAGCTTATGATGAGGTTGGTCCTGCACACTATGCCATTGAAGATTACTCGAATGCAAATAGTGTAAATCTGGCTGGTTTTGCCATTGAATCCTATCTGACAGACCCATCTGAAGAGCCCGATACAAGTAAATGGTTGACCCAGATAATCTATCCTATTGCTGCTGAGTGATCTGCTGCTGACCGATTTGAAGAAGGGCGATGATTTTCGCCCTTTTTTTGTTTACGGAGGTAGCTTACTTTAGTCGCATGCGATCGGTCATAACACTTCTGCTGATGTTTTTGTGGGGAACTTCCCAAGGTCAAATTGCAGAGATGCACCAGCTTACTCCCGGAAGAATTGGTATCAGTATTTACTTCAGCGACACGCTCATCAATATCGGGAGCAATAAACTGAAGATCATAATAGATGAGCAAACGGATGAGATCACCATACGTTTGGATCCAACCACGCTACACAGTGGAATTGACTCATTGGACAGAAAACTGCAGCATGGTATTATGCCAGAAGTTGTGTTCAACGGCACCATTGATCTGGATAAGATCTGGGAAACCGGAGAGCGTTCCAGAACATTTGAAGTGGAAGGTGAATTGACCTTGAATGACGTAACCGAAGTGGTCAGTTTTCATGGAGCCATTCGCGAAGCCCAACAGGGAATGGGCATCAATGGAATTCTGTATCTACACTTCGACCCTGAACTGAAAGACTTCGGTTTGGACGAGAAACTACCGCACTTTGCCGAATTTGCATGCGTTGAGATTCTTCAGCCCATCCACATCAGCAACAATCGGCATTAGAAATCATCATCCATATCTCCACCGCCATCACCGCGTCCACCTCGCTCGCGCTTCTTTTTCTGGTTTAGGCGGTATGTGAAACTGAGAACGAATTGTCGTTTTCTCCATTGAAAATCGTTGGTGGAATAGAGTGTTGGCGTATCGATCTCCCAACGTCTTTTCCGTGAGTTCAGAATGTCTTTTACGCTGAAGGTAATGGTGCCATTTCCTTTTAGTACGTCCATTGTTAGGCCAATATCCCAAGAGTACATGCTCAGGTTTTTACCCTGTGGTGTGTTTCTTGGAGCATGATACATCAATGCGGTTTGAATGTCTAAGCGTTTAACAATGGTCCATTTGCTGGTAAATCTGCCATTGGCGCTGAAAGTTTCCGCATAGAATGACTGGTCTTCGTACTCTCCGGCAGTTACCGAATAATAGATGTTTGCATTGAATGTAGTTCTCCACCATTTGAATATGCTGTAGGAGAAATTGAACTCGAAACCTCCAGAATTCTCCGTGCTCAGATTTATCGGATATGAAACGATGAGTCCTGTGGAGTCGGCTTCAGAGATCCGCTGTACCACGCCATCGCTATGGCGGTAGTAAATGCTGGATAGCAATGTTCCCTTTTCCCAAGTTTTCAGGTGGCCCAGTTCGACAGAGTGCGTGAAAACAGGTTGCAGATTCGGGTTTCCTGAACGGAAATTACGGTTGTCAGAAAGGCTGAAGAAGGGTAGAAGGTCTCGGAAACGCGGACGGCTTATTCTTCGGCTGTAACTCAGTTGCAATGAGTTGTTGGAGGCAAATTCGTAACTCAAGTGAGCTGATGGGAAAAAACTGATGTACCTCCAGTGATTCTGGTCTCCTGTTTTGATCAGTCTGGTGGATACATCCGAGTACTCGGTTCGCAGACCACCCTGTAGTGAAAAGCGCTTTATTTTTCCGCTTGCCATCAGGTAAGCGGCATACACATTCTCATCGAAGATGAAGTTGTTGTCATACTTGTCAAGGATTTCCCAGACACCTGTTGAGTCATCTTGCTGATCTACCTGATAGCGATTATCAATTCGTCTAAGCGTAGCCTTTGCACCGGTTTCCAGCTTCACTTTCTCTCCAAAAGGATGCACGTAATCTGTCTGAAAAAGCCAGTTTCGTTCGTTCTCTGTATTGGAAGTGCGCTGATCTATCCTATAATCTGGACCTATCTCCGCCAGATCGGCATTCTCATAATCTTCACTGATAAACCATCTGGCATCTGCTGTAAGAACCTGTTCATCCGTTTTAAATGTCCGCCTGAAATTCAGGTTGGCTTCAATGTTCTGCTGCTCCTCAGATTCTTCCTCCGTACGATTAACAGTTCGCGAAACAACTCCATTCTGGTCGATATCAGTATACACCAATTCGCTGTGATTGTCGTTCCAAGACCGACTGTACATACCAGATGTGGTCAGTGTGGTTTTCTTGTCGATCAGATAATCGATTCCAAACCGACCATTTGCTGAAAGCCCTCCTCGAATCTGAGCTCGGGTACGTTCATAGGCAAACGTGGTGTCTTCAAGAATGAATTTCTGATATGAACGACCTCCTCCAGGGCTTTTCCTGTACTGAACACCGGCACTTCCAAAGAAATTCACTTTGCCCGTTCTATAGTTGATATTTGCCGACCCGCCATAGTTGTGCGGATATCCGACATTCACATCGAACGAACCATTCAGTCCGGCACGCTTGTCTTTTTTCAGAACAATGTTCAGAATGCCTGCATCACCTTCCGCATCAAACTTGGCAGAGGCGTTGGTTACCACTTCTATCTTCTCAATAAGATTGCCGGGTAATTGCCGTAGCGCATCCTGTGTACTGATTCCAGTAAGGCCAGAAGGTTTACCGTCTATCAGAATTCTAACGTTTGAACTTCCGCGAAGGCTCACGGTTCCGTCCACATCTACGGTTACACTTGGAACCGTTTCCAGAATTTCCTGTGCGTTACTGCCTGCATTGTTCGGGTCTTTTCCAACGTTATACACCCTGCGGTCGAGCTTCATTTCCATGTAGCTCTTTTCTCCCTGCACAACTACTTCATCAATCAGTTCCGTTTTTGGCTCCAAGGCCACCTTTCCAACATTCACATCCTCCTCCCGAAGGTCAATTTCCTGTTTCCTGTCCGCATAGGAAATGAAAGAAAGCGTCAGTTCATAAATGCCTGGTCGAACTTGAATTTCAAAATTACCGTCAAGGTCAGTTGCAGTTCCGCGCAGGAAGGTGGAATCGCGCTTAGAGCGCAACGCAACCGAAGCATAAGGAATCGGATTGTTTTTTTCGTCCAGCACTATACCTGAAACCGTTCGACCAGATGGGCGCTCTCCGCCACCTCTTCCTGGTTGTTGAGCTGATACAGATTGTACCACCAACAATAGCAATAGACTTAAAACTGCTCGTATACTTAATGAAGACATAAGCCGTTCAGACAATGACAGAAGTTGATGGTTTAATTGGAAAAACGCTGCAAGGATACCGCAAACCTCTCAACTAATAAAAACTGAATCATTGTACTTTCAATCAATAAACACGGACAAGTATGCTTAGGTCGATCATCTGCTGTTTTCTATTCTTAACTCCCGTGCTTGCAACAGGGCAAAGAACCATGAAAGACTTTATGAATGAGAATTGCGATGTTATCTGGTTCGGGTTGGATTTTACCAAAGCCAAACTTATTGGAAGTGAAGGATTCAATGACCCTGTTGCGATCAAAGAAGAGTATTTCCGCAAGTGGAATCATTTAATGATATCTGAAGGGGAAAAATATGATTGGGGCAAGGCATTGCTCGTGTCCGACCTGAAATACGATTATGGTGTGGTGGATTCGGTGAATGAGTCCATAAAGGTCAAATCATTGGTGGTCAATCACTCGCACAGCCTAAAAGATGTTGATATCTATGACGCAATTGACCGTTATCAGATAAACGAATTCCAAGATGGAATAGGCGTTGTGCTTTTAGTTGAGTCGTTCGATAAGATCCGTGAAATGGCTTTGGGGTACATCGTGTTCTTTGATGTTAAGACCAAGGAAGTGCTCTATTTCCACGAACTGGTTGGTGAGGCCAAGGGCTTCGGATTCCGAAACTACTGGGCGGGTGCCATCTTCAAGTGGTTGAAAATGACCCAAAGCCGAGTAATGAAGGATATCAAGAAGGAGTTTGGTTAAATTCGACCTATTAAAATCTACTTCTGATGTCCTATTTCACCCCTGATTTTCTTGAATTCTTCAAAGAGCTTGCCGCCAATAATAACCGGGATTGGTTTACAGAGAACAAGAAGCGCTATGAGAAGTCTGTGAAGGAGCCTTTCAGTGCTTTTATACAAGATGTGATTGACCGGGCCACTGAAGAGGATGAAAGCTTTGCTGGTCAGGCCAAGGATGCGGTTTTCCGAATCTATAAAGATGTGCGTTTCAGTAAGGATAAGACGCCATACAAGTTGCAGGCAAGTGCCCTCATTGCCCCTGGAGGCCGTAAGTTGGGCATGGGAACACCTGGGATGTATCTTGAACTCGGTCCGGAGCATTTTCGGTTTTATAGTGGGCTCTACATGCCGGAGAAAGAAGCGCTTCAGCGTGTTAGGGAATACATTTTGAAGCACTCTGATCAATTTGATAAGTTGCTGAACGAGAAGCAGTTCGTAGATAACTTTGGAGAGATACGAGGGGAGAAGAACAAGATTCTTCCAAAAGAATTCAAGGCTGCGGCTGAGAAGCAACCACTTCTATTCAATAAGCAATTCTACTTCTTTGCTGAATTACCGCCAGAAACCGTTTTAAAGGAAGAACTGGTTGACGTGGTCATGGGCTATTTCGATGCTAGCAAACCAATGCGTCAGTTTTTGGCCAAGGCGAAAGGCTGATTAACGTTGTCTTCATTATCAATCTTGGTTGGATTCCTGAATCAGCCTTTTCATGTTCTGAATGTTGTTCTTGAACCCTTCGTTATTGGGATCCATCTTCAAGTATGATTCACATACTTGAATAGATTCCTTGTAACGCTTTTGCATGAAAAGCACCCTCGCTAAATTGTCGTAGTTAACAGGGTCATTTGGATACATGGACAGGTACCGTTCAAAATACTTGGTGGCATTCTCGTATTGTCCGAGCAACTCATAATCCTTCCCGATCCAATTTACCAGTGGGGTGTATGTAGAATCGATTTCCAATGCGCGTTTGAAAGCATCGATTGCTTCTTCCGGCTGATTCATGATCTCTGATACTTTTCCCTTGTCAACCCAAGCGTTGAAAAATCTTGGATAGATTTCGGTGGCACGGTCAAAATGATCCCTTGCCTCCAAAATGAGTTCATCGTTCTGTTTTTGATCATTTTCATTGGACTTATCAAAGACCTTTTCCATCAACGCATGCGCCAATAGATTGTGTGCTTGCGCAGAATTTGGCACATTCTTAATATCGTGCCGCATGAGAGTGATCTTGTCTTTCCATAATGTATCTCTATGGAATGAATAGGCGGAATAACTGATAAGAATAACGCCAGCAACCGTTAGCATTGCAGTCTTGGCACTTGGAAATTTTGCCAATAGGAGTTGAACGAAACCCACAATTCCTAAGCAGAATCCGAACGAGGCAACATACGCAAAGCGCTCGGCAAACATACCGGCCACCATTTCGGCCATTCCAGAGAACAATGCAATGCTGGTTAAGTACATTATCAATCCAATACTTACCGATTTATAATTTTTCCAGCATAAGAAAATCCCTATGACCAGCATCAAGTGAATTAATACGGAAGCGATCGATTTCCATTGCCAAAGGTTCGAAATGGTTACTTCATCATAACCATAGTAAAATGCCATAGGATAAGGCAACATCAGCTTAACCAAGTAAGCATTCAATGTGGTAAATGCTGTTCCTAATTTCCAAGATAGTGGGGCGAAAGGACTAAGCGGGTGCTCAGCATAGTCAAATGGACGCTTCCAAGAAGCAATGTGTTCTGCAGACCAAACAATTGAGGGATTGAATTTTCGAGAATCATGTGGTAACGAAACCTTTACTTGAGAGGGGGTGTTATGGTTTCTCAGGACCTCAAAAATAGTAATGGACAAAACGGCCATCAACAACACAGCTGGAATTCTTTTCTTAAGTTCATTAAACTGTTTTGAGAAGGTTTTGTAGATGTCTAAATTGAGATGTTTCACTAAGATATTTAAAAAAGCTGGGATGGATATGAGTATTGCGTCCCTTAATCCATCCATCGCGGATAACCAGTATCCAAATGAGCCTGCGACAAAAACAGCTAATAAAAGAAGTACATACCATTGGATGTTACGGACTTTATCTTCTATAAATACAAAGAACATTAGTCCCAGTTGAAACGATACGATTCCTATGTAATCGAACCAAGGATAGCCTACGTATATTTCTGATACAATAATGGATACCGGCAACCCAAGAATTAAGTATTTCAATATCGTGCTTTTAGGTCTGAGCAGGTAATGCAAATTCATTAGGATTGCAAATACAACAAGGAAATTGTTGAAAGCAAAATGGTTTCCGTATAAGATTAGGATTAAGCTAAATCGAAAAAAAGCATCTGGAATATTTGTAGGCAAGAATAAAAATGAAATAACAACCAAAGCCACAAATTCAGGGAAATATTCTGCTTGGATTTGAGGCATCTTGATTGTAATGGCTAGTGCAATCAGTATTTCCAAGAGCCGAGTATTAGATAATTTCGATGCCGATTCACATGATTTTGTGCTAATAGTCACCAATACTTGATATAATTGCTGTATCAGGCGATATATTTTAAAACTTGTTTTATTAATAACCGCTATTATTTTACTTTGGGTATGGTTATCGGTGATTAATCTAATAAATGCGATAACGGTTATGAATGCTACAATATTTCCCCTTTGATAGTTAATGGATTCTCTTTGCTGAAGGACGAAACATAAGATAACGCTGAATGCTAAGTGCAATAGTAAGTACTCTGTTGTCGATTGTCTTCTGCTTAGTGAAAAAGGAGTTAGCAGAACCAACATCACTGCTGACATTTTCGATGTGAGGGCGAAGTAGAAAAAGAATATTCCGATTGGAAGCGATAACCAGAACCGCTTCGGATGAATCAATGCAAAACAGCCCGCAAGGCCAAAAAGCAGAGAAAGAATTTCATCCCTGTTCTTGATACTTGCGACCACCTCTGTATGGATTGGGTGAATGGTAAACAGTAGTGCGGTTCCGAATGCGAGCCACCACTTATCGGGGAAGATTTTTAGGACCAGACTGAAAATGAGAACCACAGTTATTGCGTATAGCAATAGATTTATCAGATGTCCCATAAAAGGAGATTCCCCGAACAATGAATGTTCTATCGCAAAAGAAGCAAGTACCGTTGGCCTGTAGCCGTAGGAATATCCCTGCTCATCTTCATAATATGGACTTCTGTATATTTCAGGTATGGCAGAAATGCCCTTAGATGTAAGCCGATGGTTGCGTGTTACCAATTCGTCATCCAAGTTGTATCCATTAAATAGAACAGGACTATGTACTGCAACAGTTACTAAGGTCAAGAACATGACCGCATACCTTTTCCTGCTTTGCAGAAATGAGAAAAACTTGGATGCGTTTTTCAACATAGGGTTATCTCAGTTGTATTGCAAGATAACAGCTTAGTATCGGAGAACCCTTAACAGATTGCTGGCATTTTCAGTGTTAACCCGTATCAAGTAGATACCTGGCTTGGTAGGGAGCTCCAAACCTTTGATCGGATATTGACTAAACTGCGACAGAAGCCTGCCTTCAACATCATAAATGGTAATGCTTGAGATGTTTTCGAGATGGTCACCTTTTAACTGCACAATTCCAGTGGATGATGGGTTTGGATAAGCTTCAAATGCGATTGGATCTTTATCGGAAATACCCGTAACCACATTTATGCTCAGAATGGAATCAGCTACAACCAATTCTGGTGTCTTATCAGCATTATTGTACATAGTTTGGAATGTTGAGATTTCCGGTGTAGAAGTTCCAAAAAGCTCTGTAAGAAATCTTGGAGGAAGCACCTGATAGAACACACGTGCTCTGATTTTGATGTTTCCATTGTAGCCGTTCAGAGGAATGTGGTAGTGAATGATGTCAGTTCCTGAACCCTCAAATCCATCGAAATTGAAATCGGCATCAGCCAAAGCATATCCCACAATCTGAGTTGTATCATAAACCGAATGAGAGGTTGTGAATCCCTTCGGAGTAAGTCTGTTGTCTTTAAGGTGAGTGAAGGCACGTTCGAGAACGGTAGTTCTATCTCCATTTACATCGCCCATTATCATCTCATAGATCTGAACCTGATCTTCAGATGTAATTACATCATAATGAGGCTCATAGACTGCATCATGGCCTTCAACTTCAAAATCCGATTGCAGTACACCTGATTTGAAGAGCGTATCGCCACTGCTTTCAAATACAATGAATTCAACAAATGCCCGTCTTGAAGGATAGCCTGAAGGAAACTTGTGCCCAGCCAGATTTTCCAAGCGGACTTCGAAATACCCGGTGTCATTATCAAACGTGGCAAAACTCAGATCAAGGTTCAAAGTTCGATTCTTAAGCATTCGTTCTGTTCTCGCAATGGTTGAATCCATGACCTGATCAGTGGCTGCCAATCCGATGCTGGCTGCATTGTCTCTCATCAACTTGAGCATGAACGTATTCCCCCCAACCAACTCATGCCTTCTGAATGGTTCCCTTGGGAATAACTCTGAATAGTTGGCAGATAGAATTACAGCCGCATCATCTTCTGGCATATGACATTCCTGGCAAGTGGAAGCCAATGGCTGGCCGTTATTGTAGGATGAATTCAACCATTCATGATAAGTTGCTTGCTCAATGAATGTCTGACCAGTGAAATTACCTTGAAGATCGACACTTTCTGTGAGCAGGGAGTGGCATCCAGCACAGATGCCTGCATCTTGAATATGATTACTGGGTACCGGAAGAATTCCAACCAGATCTTGCATCGGTGGCTCAAACGGCTTTTCAAACGGTCCGAATGCCACTGGTTGTGGAGCAAAGTTCAAGTTGCCTGAATTCAGGTTTCCAAGATCCTGTGTTGATTGCTTATGACATGCAAGGCATGAGACCCCATCCATTCCAAGTGAGTCGGTAGCGAGGTCATCCATACCGTACGGACCAAGGTTGAACTCAACATGAGAATATCTACCCAACGGAGCGTGGCATGAGGTACACTTGTCTTCAAGCGCTTCCTGATGAGATGGATTTACAGCTACTTCATGACTTACTTTGGCTTTCCAGAGAGGGTCTTTGGCCGCATTGGCCATCATGGTTCCTCGCCACATGGTCACTGGACTGATATCATTCAGCTCGCCATCTACGTTAGCCTCTTGTTGTTCATCATAGCCGTGGCAACCATCGCAGTTTCCAGATGCTTTGAAGTAGCCGTTATCAGAAAGTGGAAGTTCAATATTGTTGCCTCTAAAGAAATTCAACTCCTGTGGACCATGGTACGCCTTTGCATCCGTCAGTTGGAAATTGGCAATGGATGCCAAATAGGTAACGGCACCTATTCCCAAAACAATCGTTGGTTTAATTAAACTCTGCATCATTTGATTATATCCTCAGCGAAAATACCTGTTTTGAATTCCGATGGTGTTGAGCTTGCGACAAACCTTATGTAACTCTGGTTACGATTGAAGAAGAATGACTGAACGACCTTTGACCTAACAAAACAAGAAACAGAAGCCATGGGCATATTTTCAACACTATTTGGAGGCAGTAAAACGAATGATAAAGTAGCTGAGTATTTACAGAAAGGTGCTTTGATCGTGGATGTAAGAACACCTCAGGAATATCGTGCAGGACACATCAAGCAATCTGTGAATATTCCGTTGAATACGATTCCGAATAAGGTGAATGAGCTGAAGCGAAAGAACAAGCCGATTATTACATGTTGCCGATCAGGCGCAAGAAGTGGAATGGCGGCTGACCAATTGCGAAGTGCTGGTATAGAAGTAGTGAACGGTGGGCCTTGGAATAGTGTGCAGGCGATGATGTGAGAGGGATTTAAGGTTGATGGTTTAGGCCCATCTTGACTTACCCCTGATGACTTCGGTTGTCAGGGGTTTCTTTTACCCAAACCGTTTCTCCAACTCATCCAACCCAAGCGTAATGAGTGTTGGTTTTCCATTTGGAGCGGTGTAGGGGAGGTCGCAGGCAAATAGTTCATCAATTAACTGGGTCATTTCTGCTTCCTGAAGCACCTTTCCGTACGGAATTGCCGCTTTGCGCGCCATGGCCTGAGCCAGCTTTTCCTGTCTTTTGCTTGCTTTCAGGTTTCCTGAACTGCTGAATTCCTCCAACATTTCATCGATCACATCCTTCACAGAATTTTCATCAATATAGGTGGCCAAACCTTGAACAATGAACGTGTTCTTTCCAAAAGGTTCGATGTCCATTCCAAAGAGTTTCAATTCTTCCAGAATGCTTGAAAGCGTCTTCGCATCAGCACTGTTCAATTCGATGTTGATAGGGAAGAGTTGCTGTTGCTTTGGAATCTGCTGCATGGCCAAACTGCGAATCACCTGTTCGTAGATCACGCGTTCGTGCGCTCTTTTCTGGTCAATGATAATGGTGCCCGAACGTATACTCGAAAGAATGTAACGGCCGTGTAATTGTACTGGCCGTTTTACCGATTCATCGCCAACCGCCATGCTGCTTTGAATCGTGGTTGTTTCCTGTGGTTCAGACTGTAATCCTTCGTAGAGTTTCTGCCAATCGTCATCGGGCTGCTGTGTCCAACCCTCTGTGCGTGTGCGCGCCATGGCGGCAGAATGTGCCCCTTTTGTGGTTACGGAACCAAAGCTGCGTTCCGTGACTGGAAGTTCTGGCTGAAACATGCGCACATCCTTGGGCGGAGGCGGAAAGTTGATGCTCATTTCCTGGTCGAAATCCAAGGTGGGTGAGATGTTGTACTTACCCAACGATTGCCGAGTGGCCGAACGCAGAATCGCATACACCGACTTTTCGTCTTCAAACTTGATCTCCGTTTTGGTCGGATGAATGTTGATGTCGATAAAAGATGGGTTCACCTCAAAGAACACGAAGTAGGCCGGATGCATCTTCTCTTGCACAAGGTCTTCGTAGGCCGAAGAAATGGCGTGGTTGAGGTAAGAACTCTTGATAAAGCGGTCGTTGACAAAGAAGAATTGTTCGCCTCGTTTTTTCCGTGCAAACTCTGGTTTACCCACAAATCCGCTGATCTTGGCAATACTGGTTTCTTCAGAGATCGGAACCAGTTTCTCGTTGAATCCCTTACCAAAAAGCTCTACGATGCGTTGGCGGAGGTTTCCAGGTTTCAGTACAAAGATCTCATCACCATCATGGTGCAGGGTCATTTCAATGTTGGTATGCGGCAATGCCACTCGGATGAATTCATCCATGATGTGCCGCATTTCCACCTGATTTGATTTCAGGAAGTTTCTTCTTGCCGGAACATTGAAGAACAGATTCTTTACGCAAGTGCTTGTGCCAACGGGCGTCTGACACGCTTCCTGTTTCTGAATTTTAGAACCAGCAATGTTTATCTGAACCCCGATCGGATTGTCCTCCGTTCGGGTTTTCATTTCCACCTGTGCAACGGCTGCAATAGATGCCATTGCCTCGCCTCGGAATCCTTTTGTGTTGATGGCAAAAAGCTGGTCAGCCGTTTCAATTTTTGAAGTGGCATGACGCTCGAAACACATGCGTGCATCATTTTCGCTCATGCCCTTGCCATTATCGATCACCTGAATCAGGATCTTCCCTGCATCTTCAATAATGAGTTGAATCTTGGTCGCACCAGCGTCAACCGAATTCTCTAACAGTTCCTTCACAGCTGAAGCAGGGCGCTGAATCACCTCACCAGCGGCTATCTGGTTGGCAACGGAATCAGGAAGTAGGCGGATAATATCTCCCATTCAATGCGCGTCAGGCCCAGTTAAAGAAGAACCAGACCAATCCAACAAGAATGCCCATGATCACCAGTAGTCTGAGTTGCTGATTTACCGACTGTTGCTTACGATCGGTTTTTGAAACAGACCAGCGTTTACCAAAGATGTTGTCCAACCGTGCGCGTCTTGCCTCATCGCTCAATTTGCCATTCTTCTGGTCTTCAACCAACTGTTCCAACTTCAACTTCCTTTCCTTTCGCTCATCGTAGATAATGGGCTTGTGGTCGAAGGTGCGATGCCTCGGAGTCTTGAACATGGACGGGATTCTCATACTCATGGTTCAAAGTTATTGGATCTGACAGGAATGTGTGAATAATTAACAGGTTTAACGCAATTCCACGGCACTTTATTTGTTCACCTTCGGTGGATATGGATCGGATTTTCAGCAGTTCTATTTTAGTCTTCTTATTGGCTGTTCAGTGCTTTTTGGTTGAAGCACAAGAGCGCCCAGCATTCTTTAACCACAACAAAAAAGCTTGGGTCGATTCGGTGTTCAACTCCCTTTCGCCAGACGAGCGATTGGCCCAGCTCTTTATGGTGGCTGCTTATTCCAATCGGGATGCGGAACACATCAACGAGTTGGAGAAACTGATCCGAGAACATAAGATCGGTGGACTCATCTTCTTTCAAGGCGGACCCGTGCGGCATGCTGCTATGCAGAATTACCTACAATCAGTTTCTGAAGTGCCGTTGATGATTGCCATGGATGCGGAGTGGGGCGTAGGCATGCGATTGGATTCAACCATCGACTATCCGCGTCAGATGACCTTGGGTGCTATTCAGAACGATTCATTGCTGTATGATTTCGGAGCCGAAGTTGCAAGGCAGATGAAACGTTTGGGCATGCACATCAACTTTGCTCCAGTGGTTGATGTGAACAGCAATCCTGAGAACCCTGTTATTGGAACACGCAGTTTTGGGGAGGACAAGGTCAATGTGGCCAATAAGGGAATTGCGGTGATGAAAGGTATGCAGGACAATCATATTCTTGCTTGCGCCAAGCACTTTCCCGGTCATGGCGATACGGATTCCGATTCACACCTCACGCTGCCCGTCATTAAGCATGATTACAAACGGTTGAATGAACTGGAACTCTACCCATTCAAACGAACCATTGCAGCAGGCATGGGCAGTATGATGGTGGCGCATCTCTACATTCCAGAATTGGATAATACCAAGAATCAAGCGTCCACGCTCAGCCCTAAGATCGTTAACGGTCTGCTGAAAGATACGCTCGGTTTTGAAGGACTCATTTTTACGGATGCGCTCAATATGAAAGGCGTGAGCAAATTCTACGGTCCGGGCGAGGTGGAACTGATGGCTTTCTTGGCCGGAAATGATGTGATGGAGTTTGCTGAAGATGTTCCGAAAGCCATGGAACTGATTCGGAAGAAGGTGGATGAAGGAGCTATTTCGCAAGCCGATATTGATGCGCGTTGCCGCAAAGTATTGGAAGCAAAAGCGTGGTTCGGCCTTGACCGATACAAACCAGTGGACCTCAAGAACCTGACTGCGGACCTGAACAATAGCCAAGCACGCGCGGTGCATAATGAATTGGTTGCCAATTCGCTCACCTTGCTCATCAACAAGAATGCGGTTCCAATAAAGGATGTGGAAAAAACCATCGCCTCGCTGGTGTTTGACGATAAGGCTGGCAACACCTTTCAGGAAACACTTTCCAAGTACGCGCCTGTAGATCATTTCCAATTGCAGAAAGGTGCAGGTCAGGATACTCGATTCCAATTGTTGAATGAACTGAAAACCTACGATAAGGTCATTCTGAGCATTCATGGCCTCAGCAACAGCCGAAGCAAAAATTATGGCATTACGCAAGAACTGCTGGATGTAATTGGTGAATTGAGTTACAGCACAGAACTTATCATCAACGTTTTCGGGAATCCGTACGCTTTGGCGCGCATGCCAGGATTGGAACACGCAAACGCTTTGCTATTTTCCTACGGACAATCTGAGGTGGCAGAGCGAATGGCCGCACAGGCCATTTTTGGAGGAATTGGCATTTCGGGCAGGCTACCCGTAACGGCCAATCGCCAGTTCAAAGTGGGAGATGGTATCAAAACGATGAAGATTCGACTTGCTTATGGAGAACCAGCGCAGGTTGGGATGGATGAGAATGTTTTGAAGGAAATTGATGCCATCACGTTGGATGCCATTGCCAAGAAAGCAACACCGGGAGCGCAGGTGCTGGTGGCCAAAGATGGGGTAGTGGTTTACCAGAAGAATTTCGGCACGCACACCTACGAAGAAAAGAAGCCTGTCAGATCGGAAGATGTTTACGACCTCGCTTCCATTACCAAGGTGGCGGCTTCGCTCATTTCATTCATGAAGTTGGTAGATCAAGGCGACATTTCGGTTGATGACAAGGTTTCTGACCATCTGCCAGAACTCAAGAACACGAACAAGAAGAACATCACTTTCCGCGATATGCTGGCGCATTACGCGCAGCTCAAAGCTTGGATTCCGTTCTTTCAGCAAACATTGAAGGATGGAAGCCCGAACAGTGCCTACTATCGTACTACGTCATCAGCTGAATTTCCTATTCAAGTAGCTCAGAATCTTTACATCCGCAAAGATTATCCCGATACCATCTACCGCCTCATCAATGAGTCAGGGCTGCTGGACCGTAAGCAGTACAAGTACAGCGACCTTGGTTATTACTACATGAAAAGAGTGATTGAGAAGGAGACCGGACAGCAGTTGGAAGATTACACTATGGATAAATTCTACCGACCGCTGGGTTTGCAGACCATGGGTTACCTTCCGCGAAAACGTATTGAACTGGACCGCCTTGTGCCCACGGAATACGACATGTCTTTCAGAAAGCAATTGGTTCGTGGTGATGTGCACGACCCGGGCGCAGCTATGTTAGGTGGCGTTGGTGGTCATGCTGGTTTGTTCTCCAATGCCAACGACCTTGCGGTTATCATGCAGTTGTTCCTGAACGAAGGTGAATACGGTGGCAAACGCTACCTGTGGCAAGAAACCATCAAGGAATTCACCAAATGTCAGTTCTGTAAGAATGGTGTGAGAAGAGGTATCGGTTTTGATAAGCCCGAACCAGATGGCAATGGAGGCCCCACTTGCGATTGCGTTTCCTACCTCAGTTTTGGGCATACTGGTTTTACCGGAACCATGGCTTGGGCCGATCCTGAAAAAGGTATCGTCTACATTTTCCTGTCTAACCGCGTTTATCCGAATGCGGACAACAACAAACTGCTGAAAATGGATGTGCGCACCAAGATTCAACAGGTAATCTATGATGCTTTGAAGGAGTGACATAACTAATCTTCGATGATGCAAACCAAGGAAGCATCTCCGAGATTAACCTCGCTGCAACGAATTATCCGTGTATTTTTTCCACGGAATAATTCAGAAAGAAAACCCCGCATCAGAACTGATGCGGGGTTTTCTTATTTCTGAAAATGTGGTCGACTACTCCTCCGAAGTATTCTTTAGTGCCATTAGCAGCACGTAAGAACCATCGACCACAAACTTTTTGCCTTGTAGTTTGCTGGCGTTGAGTACTTCGCTGTATTCGATATCCGCTTCTCCCAGTTCCAACGCAATGGTCGTATAGGTATTTGGTTCCGATTCCGCCACGAATACGTAAGGGCTTCCATCTATCGTCACAATGGCCTTGTTTGGAACCACACTTACGGCATGGTCGGCCAACACCACTTCGGCATTCATGTACGTGCCAGGTGCTGGCGATGGACGGCCATCTGCGAATTTGCAGAGCACTTCAGAAGTGCCATCAGTAGCAAGGTCAGGTTTCACGAAAAGCACCTCGCAGTTCCAGCGGTTCTGTGGATTCTCGTTGGTAGCTGCATTCAGCTGTTGCCCCACCTTCAAGCGACCAAGGTCCTTCTCAAACACTTGCAAGGACAACTGACTTTGTTTCGGGTCGATGAGTTCCAGCAGCACATCGTTCGGAGCCGCATACTGCCCTGTGCTGATGTTGACCGCACTCACGACTCCCGACATGGACGCCACCAATCGCACATCCTTCGAAATGCTTCCTGAGGATAGCGTGGAAGGGTTGATGCCCAACATGCGGAGTTTCTCTTCCAGCGCCTTTAGCGAAACACCCAACTTGGCGTATTCCATCTGCTTCTGCTGAAAGGCCTTTTCGCTTAGTGCCTGTCCTTCTTTTAGTTGCTGTTGGCGCTGTAGGTCGGCATCGGCAAAGGTTTTTTCCTGAAGCAGTTTCAGGTAATCTTCCTGCAATTGCACGTACTGCGGGTCTTGCACCGTGGCCAACAGGTCGCCTTTCTGCACTGCCTTGCCCACATTGGTAGCAACGGAAGAAACCGTTCCGCCCAAAGGCAGCGAAATGACCGTGCGCGCCTGCGGTTGCAATTCCACTTTGCCGTTCAGTTGCAACGTGGTGCTCATGGTGTGCTGCGTCAGTTCCGCAAAGCTGACCTCGAAGGTGCTTGCCTGCGCCTCTGTCAGTGTAAGCTTATTAGCACTCGTGGTTTCTTCCACGGGTTGTTCCGTGGTGTCTGCACCGCAAGCCGAAAGCAGCAGCGCAGGAATGATATATATGATCGTACGTTTCATGATCTATGGTTGTGTTTGGTAATACTGTATTTGAATGATGCTGTTGTTGAGCTGGTCGATGGCATCGAGGTGCTGCATCCGCAGAGCAACCACTTTGTCCATCAGCATGACCCAATCCACGGGGTCGATGTCGCCAACGGAAATGCGCAGGGAAGCCGCTTCCTCCAATGCCTTTGCGCTTGGTAATGCAGTGGATTCCATCAGTTGCAATTGGTCCAACGCTGCGCGATAATCGCTCACGGCCTGCTGCCATCGGTTGTTCAGTTCAACCCGTGTGGCCTCCAAGCGCGTTTGCGCGGCCTGTTGTCCCAACTTCCCAGCTTTGACACGTGCCTGCTGCGAACCGAAGAACAACGGAATTCCCAACCCGACCTGTCCCATGTGGAAACGCGTGCTCGCATCGTAGATGACATTATCGGCACCCGAACCCCGCATGGATGTGTTGTAATAACCAAGGTCGATGGTGGGAAGCAACTTGGCGCGTTCGGCCTTGGTAGAAGCCACCGCTTTCTGAAGGTCGGCATTGGCCGCTTGCAGTTCAGGATGCGAAACCACCTCATTGTTCTCATTGATGTTGACCAATGGCAGTACAAGCGCTTCATCAGTCGGTTGCAACGGCTGTTTGGCCTGTAGCAGCATATTGAATTCCAAGAGGCTGCGCTGCCATTCCTTGTTGATGGCGGAAAGCTGCAATTGCACATCAGCTCGATGCGTTTGAGCAGCTGCCAGTTCCACACGGTCTGTTTCTCCTGTACGATGGCGCAGTTCGGCCACTTCCATCAATTTGGAAGAAAGGCTGTCAGCACGGGTCAGAAGCCGTTGCTTTTCGCCAAGCACCAGCAGATGCTGATACAACTCGGTAACGCGTGCTTTCAGCTGCATTTCGGTCAGTTGTGTGCCGATGCTCGCCAAACGGTGATCGGATTGATACACTTGTTTTTGCGCTGCATACACCGTTGGGAACGCAATGGATTGCTGCACCCCGAACCGCGTATCGACATACGAACTGTTCATCTGTCCGACCTCGGCACTCACACTGGTCATGGGAATATCAGCTGCACTACGAATGAGCGCTTGCGCCTCATCTGTTGCCAACCGCTGCGCTTTGACACTTAGGTTGTTAGAAAGGGCTGTATCAATTGCTGAATTCAACGGAATGGATTGTTGTGCTTGCGCATTGAAACTCGCCAATCCGAATAATACCAGTACGACAGCTACTTTACTCGTCTTTGGCCCTTCCTTGCCAGTAGATTCGAACATGATATAAAGGATTGGCAGCATAAACAGCGTGAGGAATGTGGCGATGAGCAATCCACCAATGACCACTGTTGCTAATGGTCGCTGTACTTCGGCTCCAACGCCTTTGCTCAAGGCCATGGGCAGGAATCCGAGCGATGCCACAAAGGCGGTCATGAGCACCGGGCGCAAACGCACTTTGGTTCCCATCAGCACAATGCGATGGAGGTCGTTCATGCCTTCGTTCTTCAATCGATTGAACTCAGCTACGAGCACAATTCCGTTCAGTACGGCCACCCCGAACAGTGCAATGAAACCGATACCTGCACTGATGCTGAAAGGCATGTCGCGCAGCCACAGAAGAAGAATCCCGCCAATGGCGGAAAGCGGAATAGCGGTGTAGATAAGCAGTCCGTGTTTGATACTGCCGAACGCAAAGTAGAGGAGGAGAAAGATGAGAATGAGCGAAACAGGCACTGCGATGAGCAGACGTTGCTTGGCTGCATTCAAGTTCTCAAAAGCACCTCCGTAAGTCACGTAATAACCAGCGGGCAGGTTCAACTGCGCATCGACCTTCTTTTGCAGTTCATCCACAATGCTTTGCACATCACGTCCGCGCACATTAAAGCCTACAATGATTCTGCGCTTGGCATCCTCGCGCTGAATCTGGTTCGGTCCGTTTTTTACTTCAACATTGGCCAATTCGTTCAGCGGAACTTGAAGACCCGTTGGTGTGGGAATGGGCAATTCACCCATCTGACGCACATCACGGTCAAGCACATCTTTGATGCGAACCACCAAATCGAAGCGTCTTTCACCTTCGTACATCGAACCTGCTTTTTGTCCTGCATAGGCCATGTTCACCACGCGGTTCGCATCGGCCACGGTCAAACCGTATCGCGCCAGTGCGTCTCGATTGTAGGTAATGATGAGCTGTGGCATGCCTGTCATCGGTTCCACAAACAGATCCTGACTTCCCTCAACGGTGTTGACAATGCCACCCAATCGTTGGGCGTAAGTCGCCAATGTATCGAGGTTTTCTCCGAAGATCTTCAGCACCACATCTTGCCGTGCACCCGTCATCAACTCGTTGAATCGCATCTGTACGGGGTATTGAAATCCGGTAACTACGCCTGGTACATCTTGCAGCGCTTTGGCCATGGTGTCGGCCAGTTCATTGAAGGTTTCCGCGGTGGTCCATTCGTCCTTGTCTTTCAAGATGACCATCATGTCACTCGCCTCGATGGGCATCGGGTCGGTAGGTATTTCGCCACTTCCGAGTTTGGTGACCACCTTTTCCACTTCGGGAAACTTCAGCAGCACCTTCACAGCTTTCTGAGTGTGCTCGATGGAGGTGTTGAGGTTGCTTCCTGTGAGTACACGGGTCTCCACAGCGAAGTCGCCTTCTTCCAAGGAGGGAATGAACTCGCCACCGAGCGTTGACAGGAGGTAAACAGCTGCCGCGAAAAGCACAACCACGCCACTCACCACCATCTTTGGGAAACTGAGAATGCGTTGCAGCGCGTGTTGATAAAACTGTTCCACCTTGGCCATGATGCGGTCTGAAAGATTCGGTTGATGCTGCACCTTTCTGTTCAGAATGAGGGCGCTCATCATCGGCACATAGGTCAGCGAAAGGATGAACGCACCCAAAAGCGCGAACGCCACGGTCTGCGCCATAGGTTTGAACATCTTTCCTTCAATTCCTTGCAAAGTGAAAATAGGCAGGTACACGATGAGGATGATGACCTGCCCGAACACGGCACTGTTCATCATTCGGCTGGCAGCCTGTTTCACTTGTCCGTCCATTTCGGAGCGCGAAAGGGTGTTTGCATCCTTCAAGGTCTTACTGTGCGTGAGTTGATGCATTACCGCTTCCACGATGATGACTGCTCCATCCACGATAAGTCCGAAGTCGAGTGCTCCCAGACTCATCAGGTTACCGCTGACTCCGAATGCATTCATCAGAATAATGGCAAACAACATCGCCAACGGAATGACTGAAGCCACCAAGAAACCTGCGCGAACATTCCCCAGAAAGAGTACGAGAATGAAGACCACAATGAGTGCGCCTTCGAGTAGGTTCTTCTCAACCGTATTGATGGCGTTGTTCACCATTTTAGTTCGGTCGAGGAAGGGTTCTACGATAACGCCTTCGGGCAGCGTGGCGCGTATCTGCTCCATGCGTTCCTTCACGTTTTTGATGACCTCGTTGCTGTTGGCGCCTTTGAGCATCATCACAACGGCACCGGCCACTTCGCCATCGTTGTTGTAGGTCATGGCACCGTAGCGCGTGGCGTGACCTTCGCGTACTTCAGCCACATCTCGCACCAGTATGGGAAGCCCAGCGGCACTTACCGCCACTGGAACTTTCCGTATGGCATCCATGTCTTCCAACAAGCCTTCGGTGCGGATGTAAAGCACGGTAGGGCCTTTTTCGATGTACGAACCACCCGTGTTGCCGTTGTTCTCTTGCAACGCGTTGAAAACCGTGGTGATATCGAGTCCGTGCGCTTTGAGTCGATTCGGGTCAATCGCGACCTCAATCTGCCGCAACTTGCCACCGAAACTGCTCACTTCGGCCACACCGGGCACTCCGAGAAGTTGTCTGCGAACCACCCAATCCTGAATGGTTCTGAGTTCGGTTGCCGAATAGCGGTCTTCATAACCGGAAGCAGCGCGTACCACATATTGGTAGATCTCGCCCAAACCTGTGGTGATTGGTCCGAGTTCGGGTGTTCCGATTCCTTCGGGGATCTGACCTTGAACCTGAATGAGCCGTTCCGCCACCTGTTGGCGTGCCCAAAAAAGATCGACCTCATCGGTGAAAACAATGGTTACCAGCGACAGACCGAAGCGGGAGAAACTGCGTATCTCCTTGATACCGCTGATGTTGTTATTGGCCTGTTCGATAGGGAACGTGACCAGCCGTTCGATGTCGGTTGCACCGAACGAAGGGGCTATGGTGATGACCTGTACCTGATTGTCGGTTATGTCGGGTACGGCATCGATCGGCAATTTGGTGACCTCGTAGGCACCGAAACCGATGAGCGCAAAGACTGCCAGCCCAATAAGCAGCTTATTGCGGATTGAAAATCCAATGATATGATCAAGCATGATTTATTCCTGTTGAATTGATGTTTTCTGTTGGGTTGCACGAATAGGCGGTCAGCGGACTGACAGCGGTTCATGCACGGAAATCATCAGCAGGAACGTGGCGGTTGCCAGATAGAGGAAAGGTCAGCGGAACTTAGAAACAACGGGCGGAGCAACGGATATGCCTCACCGTCAAAATGATTCAAGTATGTTGAAACCTGAAGTATCGGTTTTGGAGACTGAGCCAGAATGATCATTGAAGGACAACCATCGAAAGACTTGAATGGTAGCTGCATATCCCGGTCGTGATCCGCATCTGGTGCGTTATCGCTGGCGTAATGCATGGCCAAGAAATCGAACACACCGATGGAAGCATCCTTTTTCTGATGCTCTGAGTAATGACTGAAAAGCTCGGGCAGTTTAAAGAATTGATGCGCCTCCGTTGTAGTTAGGAGGTACGTGGCCAGTAATAGTATGCCGACAATTCTTTTCACGGTGCAATAGTAGGCAATCCGTTAAGGAAGTACATGACGTAGGTCACATAAAGGACTGAGACTTCGACAATGAATTCAAACTGTAAACCATCTTTGTCCAAACTAAATGGTGACTTGTATTACACAACCGTGTGACCAAACTCTCATTTCGTGGAAAACCGCTACCTTAAATTTGTGTCAGCAATTAGAAGTTGAACCTACTAACACATAAATCATGAAAGTAGAACAGTTATATACAGGATGTTTGGCTCACGGAGCTTATTACATCGAAAGCAATGGCGAAGCAGCCATCATTGACCCACTGCGTGAGGTTGATCAATACATTAAAATGGCCGAAGACAGAGGCGCCAAGATCAAGTACGTTTTCGAAACGCATTTCCATGCAGATTTCGTTTCTGGTCACGTGGATCTTTCAACCAAAACAGGTGCACCTATCATTTATGGGCCAACAGGTATGCAAACAGGTTTTGATGCCCACATTGGTAAGGATGGTGAGAAATTCCCGC
This sequence comes from Flavobacteriales bacterium, assembly GCA_020635535.1. GTDB lineage: Bacteria > Bacteroidota > Bacteroidia > UBA10329 > UBA10329 > UBA10329. The sequence goes on from JACJZP010000002.1 coordinate 135,904, forward strand.
TGGGAAATGTGACCATCACACTGATACATACACCGGGCCACACCATGGAAAGCAGCTGCTACCTGCTAACAGATGAGAACGGAAAAGACACCGCCATCTTTACAGGAGACACACTTTTTATAGGTGATGTTGGTCGTCCAGACCTTGCCCAGCACGTTATTTCTGATCTGACACAGGAGAAATTGGCAAGCCACTTGTTCGATTCGCTTCGCAACAAGTTGATGCCGTTGAATGATGATATCATTGTCTATCCTGGTCACGGAGCCGGAAGTGCTTGTGGAAAGAACATGAGCAAAGAGACTTCAGATACACTCGGAAATCAGAAGAAAGTGAACTACGCCTTGCGTGCAGACATGACACGCGAAGAGTTCATCAAGGAATTGTTGACCGGGTTGACACAGCCTCCAGGATACTTCCCTAAGAATGTTCTGATGAACATTCAAGGTTACGATTCCATTGATGATGTGATGGAAAGAGGTGTGAAAGCGCTTTCTCCTCGTGAGTTCGAAGCAGCCATGGAGGCCGAAGATGCTATTGTTATCGATACAAGAAAACAGCAGGAATTTGCCCAAGGATTCATTCCTGGATCTTACTTCTTCGGAATTGACGGAAGCTTTGCGGTTTGGGTTGGAACCTTGGTTTCCGACATCAATCAGAAGATTCTTTTAGTGGGCGATGAGGACCGAATTGCAGAAGTGGTTACCAGATTGGCACGTGTTGGATACGACCATGCCATTGGATACCTAAAAGGCGGAGTGGAAGCTTGGAAAGCAGATGGCAAAGCACTTGATTCCATCGAATCCATTTCTGCCGATGAGTTTGCTGCAAGAGAAGCTGCCGATAAGAGCATTAAGATTGCAGACGTGCGTAAGAAGAGCGAGTACGATTCTGAGCACATTGTAAATGCGATCAACACTCCTTTGGATTACATTGATGACAGCATGACCAAACTGAACAAGGACGAAACTTACTATGTGCACTGTGCGGGTGGTTACCGTTCCATGATCTTCACATCCATTCTTCGCGCCAAAGGCTACAAGAACTTGATTGATGTGGATGGAGGTTTCGGTGCCATCAAAGCTTCAGGCAAATTTGAAGTGACCGACTACGTGTGCCCTACAACAATGCTTTGAGAGGAGGAGTCAGAACAAAAGAGAAAAAGCAGAAAACGTAAACAATTAGATAGATAAGTAATGAAGAATGCAGGTTATACCGTTGTGGATGTGAGAAGCCAAATGGAATTCCAAGGAGGCCATGTGGCAGGAAGCGTGAATATTCCACTACAGGAAGTTCCGGGTAGAGTGCAGGAGTTTGCCAACATGCCCAAGCCCTTATTGTTGTGCTGCGCAAGCGGTAACAGAAGTGGTCAGGCAGTAGCTTACCTGAGAGCTCAAGGAGTAGAGTGTGAGAATGGCGGTGGTTGGATGGAAGTAAACTATCGTTTGCAGCACGCATAAGTAGAATTCCACTATCAGTTTCTGAAGAGGCCGTGGCAGCAATAGCTGTTGCGGCTTCTTTTTTTACTTCTTGACAATGCGTTCAAATTCAGTAACTTCAATTGTTCTAAGTTCAAAATCCAACGTATGCGTCTTTTTACAATTGCTCTTCTAACGGTTATTTTCTTTACAGAATCACACGCACAGAATCATTCTGTTGCAAGAAGATGGAATGAGGTTCTTTTAGAATCCATTCGTCATGATCTGGCAAGACCCACGGTTCACTCACGTAATCTATTTCATACATCTGTGGCGTTATATGATTCATGGGCCTGTTTCGACCCAGTTGCGGAAACCTACTTATTGGGAAAAGTTGTTCATGGCTTTGATTGTCCGTACAATGGAATTAATGCGCCATCTGATGTTCAGGCTGCGCAAGAAGAAACAATGAGTTATGCTGCTTACAGGCTTTTGTCTCACCGTTTTGTCAATTCACCTAATGCATCTCTTAGCCAGAACATGTTCGATACTCTAATGAGTAATCTTGGATATGACATCAACTTCACTTCCACTGATTATTCTGGTGGATCGTATGCTGCCCTTGGTAATTATTTGGCAGAGAATCTGATCGCTTATGGCATGCAGGATATTTCCAACGAAGCAAACAATTATGCCAATCAGTTCTACCAACCCATCAATGATCCACTTGTTCCCATGCTTGCCGGCAATCCTGACATTACCGACCCCAATAGGTGGCAGCCTTTGACCTTACAGGTGTTTATCGATCAGGCCGGTAATATATATCCCATAAACACTCCCTCTTTTGTTGGCGCGGAGTGGGGACAGGTACCAGCGTTTGCATTGAAAGCAGAAGACCTCACCATCTATGAACGTGATGATTTTGACTATTGGGTTTTTCATGACCCCGGTATGCCACCTCATTTGGATACCATGACCCAGACCACCCTGTCGCAGCAGTATAAATTCACATTTGAGATGGTATCCATTTGGTCATCTCACCTGACTGCTGATGATCCAACAGTTTGGGATATTTCTCCAGCCTCCATTGGAAACGTACAATATTATCCTACCAACGTGGCGGAGTATCCGCAGTTCTACAACATATCTGGAGGAGACCCGGGTCAGGGCTGGGATCTGAATCCGGTAACCGGCCAACCGTATGAGCCGCAATATGTTAAGCGCGGAGATTATGCAAGAATATTGGCAGAATTCTGGGCTGATGGCCCTCACTCTGAAACACCTCCGGGTCATTGGTTCACTATACTCAACTATGTGAGCGATCAACCGTTGGTTGAGAAGCGGTTTGAAGGAACAGGGCCAATTCTTTCTGACCTTGAATGGGATGTGAAAGCCTATTTCACTTTAGGTGGAACAGTACACGATGCAGCTGTGACAGCTTGGGGCGTTAAGGGTTGGTATGATTATATCCGTCCAATCTCTGCACTCCGCTATATGGCCGATCTGGGGCAGTCTACCAGTCCGAGTTTACCCAATTATCATCCTGGCGGTCTGCCACTCATTCAAAACTATGTTGAGTTGGTGGAAGAAGGCGATCCGTTGGCTGGAGCAAACAATCAGAATGTGAATAAGATAAAGTTATATGCTTGGAAGGGCCACGATTATGTGACAAACCCAGAAACTGATGTTGCGGGTGTTGGATGGATTTTGGCTGAGAATTGGTGGCCATATCAGCGGCCATCTTTTGTAACTCCGCCATTTGCAGGTTATGTAAGTGGACACTCTACGTTTTCGAGGGCAGCCGCAGAAATGATGACGCTTTTTACGGGCGATGCCTTTTTTCCTGGCGGAATGGGGGAGTTTGAGGCTCCAATGAATGAATTTCTTGTTTTCGAAGATGGCCCCAGTCAGGACGTAACACTACAATGGGCCACCTATCGTGATGCATCCGATCAATGCAGTCTTTCGCGTATTTGGGGAGGGATTCACCCTCCAGTGGATGATATGCCTGGCCGCCATCTGGGCATGGTCATTGGTCCGCAGGCGTTTGAATTGGCAAAGGAATATTTTGAAGGAAATTCTATTGTCACTTCCATTGATGATCAGGAATCTCCAACGCTTGAAGTTTATCCCAATCCAACAAGTTCAAATACGGTTTCGCTTCGCTTTTCAGGAACGGTCAATTCTCTGGATATTGATGTTTACGACAGTAACGGAAAGCTGTGTCTGAGAAAGGCGATGAAAGGTATTACCAACTCAAATGTCGTCCAATTGGATGTTTCTTCACTCAACGGAGGCATCTACTTTGCGAAGGTGGATGATGGGGAGAGGGTGTTCACCCATAAACTTTCGATACTGAGATAAGGTCTGTCCGTTTTTAGGCTGACCGATTTATTGAAGCAACGTTATCCACATTGCATTCTTGAAACCGAATTGATACGGCTGTTCCGCGTGGTGTTTTGAGTCATAAATTGACATAGCTAAAAGACCAACGGTGAGATTCGCTATCCTTTTGCCAATCCTAATGTTTCTGGCCTTTGATTCGTCAGAGGTCATTGCTCAAGAGGCAAGAGATCAGGCATTTTGGGATAGATACGATCAAGCCCGTCTGTACATAGCTAAGCATAATGCGGGTAGGGCAATTCAAGTTTTGGAAGAATTACATGCTAAGGACACTGCAAATGCCAATGTGAGTTATTTGTTGGGCGTTGCATTGATCATTGTAGGTAAAGAACCGCAGCGGGCCGTAACCCTTTTTGAAAGAGCAGATGGCCACTTTGCTGAGTTGTGGGACAACCCTGGTGTAGGTCCTCCAGAGCATTTGCCATATTACCTCATTTTGGCTTACTGTAGAACAGGTCAATGCGCCAAGGCTACCGAAAGCCTAAAACGTTTGGAAGATTTCTTCTCATCAAATGAGGATTTTCTCAAAAACGATGAATATTACCTCATTGATGGAAGAAAGTGGGCCAGTAGGTGTAAGGAACCATCTGCAAAGGCATTGGAAATACCAGAACGATTGGTGAAACCCGACCTACGGGTAAAGACGCAGCCACACAAGTACTCCACTTACTCGGAGTTGTACGGTGTACAGGTTGCTGCATTATTGGAACCTCAGATGACCAGAAAGTTTGAAGGCCTCAAAAATGTGGAAGTGTATGTGGATATGCAGGGTGTATACCGGTATGTTATCGGAAACTTTGTATTCAGGTCTCAGGCAGAGAAAATGCTCGAAGTGGTTAAAGGTGTTGGTTATGCCGATGCTTTTGTGGTGAATATTACCGATGAGGATCGGTACCCTATGGAAGTAGTGGCCTTGGATCAAACATCGCCTAAGGCTCAAATTTCCGGGGAGGTAGACTACCGCATTCAGTTGGCCGCTTTCAAAGAATCGATGCCCGATGAATCTGCCCAATACTACCTGATGGTTGACAGTATTGTTGAGATCGGTTTTGAGGATCTGACCTTGCTAACCGTTGGAGAGTTCAAGAGCTATGGTGATGCTATTGAACGCAGAGATGAGATAAGGAGAATGGGATTCAGAGATGCTTTCATTGTTGCGTTCAATCAAGGAAGGAAGGTGCCGATTGAGGATGCTCGGCAATATCTCCGCAAATACCACGACTGATCTTATAGCAAATATGATCTGCAGAATTGTCGCGTAAATGAAACCTTAGCCTGCTTTATGAAGTATCTTCGCTTCAAATTAATTACAAACACATGAAAAATTTTGGATTGACCCTGTTGCTGTTCTTGTTTGTTGGTGCAACTACAACTATGGCTCAGGATAAGAAGGCTGATGATTCTTCAGCAAAGACGGAAGTGATTTCTAAGGATGCACACAAGTGTACTGCAGCTGAGAAAAAAGCATGTTGTGCAAAGGCTGCTGAGTCAGGTGCAAAGTCTTGCCATGGTTCTGCAAGTGCAGATAAGAAGGCATGTTCTCCTGGATGTCAGAAAGCCTGCTGTACTGCAGATGCTGCAACCAAAAAGGATGAGCACGAGGAGCACGACCACTGATAATTGAGATGGTAAATGGAAAGCCCCACCAGCATTGGTGGGGCTTTTTTTATTGTTTCACCAGTCGTTTAACCACCCGATAACCGTTCGTGGTCATATCAATGAAATAGATTCCAGCCTTCAGATTCCCCGTTCTGAGAACGACCCTGCTGGTCATGTTTTCAAATTCGACAGGGAGTTCTTGCCCAATAACATTTCTGACACGAATAGATGAGATATTGAGGTCATTGTTTTCGGCAGTTATGAAGATATCTCCGTTTGTTGGATTGGGGTAAATGCTTACGAGCTTTTGGTGGTCTGGAACATTCTCAGGTTCATTATCTCCGGTAAAAACCTTCACATTATCAATGTAAATGTTGTTTCCTTTTCGGTTGATGGTTCTGAATTGAAGCAGCACATCTTCTCCAGAAAACTGAGTGAGGTTGACCGAATCTTGTCTCCAATCCCATTCAAATTCTGGGACAAAGTTGAGTTGGTTGGTGTCGTTTGTGCTTAATTCAGGGCCAGATTGCTGATAAACCAACTCATCAAAGCTCTGTCCGCAATTGGTTGAAACCAATATCTGTAATGTGTCTCTTACCGCATTACTTGTAGAACGCGATTGGTATGCTTCATCAAAAAGCAGCCAGATCGGTTCTGTGGTATTCGGGATCTCAAGTATCGGACTTATCAATCCATCTTTCTGGTTGGTTCTGGGGTTGTAGTTGTAAAGTTGAACAGAGGCGGAGTAACTGTTCCATGTGAGACCACCGGTTGTTACCGTATCCCACGTGGTGCTGCCATCCTCGTTATCCACCAACCAATCGTTCAGACCGAATCCTTGGTCAAAGTCTTCAGTGAAGGGCAGAGGTCTTGATTCACGCCTGTTGAAATTGATTCTCCAGCGGTTGTTGTAGAGGTCATACTCATCAGATTGTCCTACAATACTTGCCGAAATGTTCAGGTCAATATTCCCAAACTGTGCTGTGGTAATTGCTGGCAATTGAACATCGGTAGACTCTCCTGCGGCAAGCGTTCCACTCCAAGAATGCGTCTGTGCTGTTGTCCCGTTGATGTTATAACTGAACAGAACCGAGCTAATGGTAGAGCTTCCTCTGTTCTTAATGGTCACGGTAGTTTGGAATTCATTATCGCAAGTAATGCCGTTAGGAACTGGGTTTGTTGCTCCGGTTATTTCCAGATCCCAAGCAATGTTGTTGGGATCAATAGGTGTGTTGGTCTGAGCCAATTGCAGATATGCGGCATACACATCAATAATGCCCATGCCAAAGACATTGTCTTCGCCAACATCTCCAAGGTCAACAGCCGTCTGATACAACGCCCACATCAGATCTTCACCGCTTAAGTATGGAAATGCTTCTTTGAGAAGAAGAATAGCACCGGAAACGTGAGGGGCCGCCATACTTGTTCCTGAAATGGAATTGAACTCATCTGTTCCCCATGCAGACCGAACATTCTGTCCGGGTGCCACAACCTCTGGATGAATTTCCAATGAGAGATTTCCTCCACTTGGACATTGACTTGGCCCTCGGGTAGAGAATTCGCTAATGGGGTAGGGAAAGCTGCTGTTTCCGTTCACGCTTCCTACAGAAAAGGTGTTCACCTCAGATGTATTGATCCGTTGTGGAGCATTTACGGTGGTATTGCTTGGCCCTGAATTGCCACCTGAAAAGATGTTGGCAATGCCTGCGGCTTCAATAGCATTCATCAGGTTGACAACCATTCCTGCACATTGAACCGTGTCTGGGTCATCGCGCCAGCGCCAACTGTTATTGATAACGTCTGGAATATCATCTGTTGTATTGATGTCGCCATCTGGATTCAAAGCCCATTCAAATGCTCCGATCATGGCGGCCAACGGAGGTAGAGCTTCCACGGTTGATGTGACGAAATCATTGGCTATCCAGTAAGAACCGAATGCCACGCCAATGGTATCGTTGGTTTCTTCTACCAGGCCGGCCATGGTGCCTAACGTGTGTGTGCCGTGGTCGCTTATGTTGCCATTAGGTACATTGCTGAAAAAGCCGGTCCAGCATTGTTGCATAGGGTAACGATTGGCCAAGAAACGGTATGAAAATGCCGGATGTGTAGGCCAAACCCCAGTATCGTAATCGTACACCAATCTGCCGCGCCCCGTGTAGCCAAGCGCCCACATGGCGGGTGCATTGATGGCCACAAGACCTGGTTCAACGCCATTAGGCGAGCGCTCTGCACTCCCTTCGGCCCGGATGATCGGGTCATGGGCTATGATGTCTGCATCTGCAACTTCTATGAGTGCCACAGTAGGTACCGCTGACAATTGTTGAATGGCAGTTTCCGTTGCCCGAAGAATAATGGTGTTCACGATCCAGAACGGATGGATGTCTTTGGTCTCAGTGCGGAGTGTGCCATTCAGAAGCTGCAATACAGGTGTTTGCGAAATTGCTGCCTGTTGCTGTAGCTCATGGATGACCACCTTTGGGCGTTCTGACACTTCCAACCGTTGTTGCTTGAACTCATGGTTCAGCGCGTAGCAATCTACGTTCTCTTTGAACTCGATCTTTATCAGGTGAAAGCGCTTTTCTGCCACATTCAACTGTTGCTGTAGTCTTGGACCGATCTGAGCAAATGAACTCAGGCACAGCGCCATCAATAGAAAGAAGGAAGAGTAAAATCTATGGTTCAACATGTTCTCCGCAGTTTATTGCAATACAACCCGCAGGGTTTTGTTCGTCTCTTGGCCAAGTACCCGAATAAAGTAGATGCCCTTCTGCGTGTTCTGCAGGCTGAATTGCTCTAAATGGAATTGGTTGACATTCACTGTTCTGGTTTCAACCAGTTGTCCAATGGAATTGACCACCATGATCTGGAATTGCCCAGAATACCCGGCCAATTCTACGGTAAAGTCTCCGGTGCTTGGGTTCGGATAGGCTTCGAGCACCCGCTCATCTTCATATTCGTGCACATTGGCTATTACACCAACGGAGAATCCATGGGTTATCTGTCTTCCGAATTCAGATTCGAACAGCTCATAGTAACCGCCACCGTTCTCCTTCAGGCGGATATAACCGTTACCCTGATTGGGCCAAGCCCAATAGGAGAGTCCGTCATCTTCAGAATCGTAAACGTAGAACGTGTAACAGCCGTAGGGTAGGTCTAACGTGTCTTTGTAGGTTGTGTTGGGGTCTGCATTTACACGCTCAGCTACCACATTGCCATTCATGTCGCGTATTTCCCAGTAGTTCTCTTCCGGGTAGTTGTTGGTCTTGTACCAAACAATAAGATTTCCTTCGTAAACCTCAGGCATTTCGAACGTAGTGGTGTAAGAATCGTTCTCTGCATATTGGTCTGAACCACCGTTGGGATTGCTGATGGTGGCAATGAATTTCCAAGTGTTGCTGCCCTGCCAAAAAGAAGGGTCGGAGATGGGAAGCGTTACTTCTTCCGTTTCCATGAAATCCAGATTGCCCGACCAGTTGTAGGTTTCCGGTGTACCACCTTCAACCATGTACGTAATGGTAGCGCTCGTAAGGGTGGTTTCTCCCGCGTTGCGGATAATGATCTTGGCATCATCGCAGAATGGGTTATTGCGCGAGCGATATTCCCAGTTTGTAGGCGACAGTACGTCATAGATCTCTGCATCAAGTGTATGATTAGCAGCTCCATACTGGAACAACTGCATGGCTACAATGTAGTTGCCACCTGCCATACCCGGATTGTTGGATGGAACAGGGGTAATGTCGTAATCAAGGTTAACGGTACTGCCTGTAACGCGGTCGGTGATCATGAAATCGTTGTCTTTCACCACATCGCCCGGACACCAACCTTCTCTTGCACCCGGCCATGTGCCACCTTGCGGGTACACCGGATTGAGAGCACACTCGTGCGTTTGCCAGATGTGCCAAGCGGCATGCTGCTGCCCATTCACCCTCAGGTAGTGCGTGTTGTCTTTCCACTCGCAACAGTGCGGGTAGGCACCATTGGCATTGCTGGTGTTGTGCCCATGACCAGTGAAACGGGTCTTCATTTTAAAGTGCTCGGCCTGCGGATGAACATCCACATCAACCGCAGAAAGCACCACATCATCATCTAAATTGCCGTAAGAGAGCGAGGCCGATTGCCCCCAAGGTCTGGTAAGCTCTTTTACATCGGCCATTGGGGTTCCATGAATGAAGGCAAACTTCACATCAATCAGTTCCTGTTGGTTTCCTGAAGAGAAATCGACCGAATCTTGTAGCAGAGCAGCATAGTCTGTAACGTCATACAGCCAAGTGAATCCATCTGGCCCCAAACTCAAACCTATCCCGTAGGGCGTAATGTATCTGGCAATCTCGTAGCGATCGATCACCTCAAATGGCTCTTCATAGTACCAAAGGGTATCGTTATAGTAAACCTGATCGGTGGTAATGAGGGTAGAATCAGTTGTTCCATCTGCGTTGAACGTATAGCTGTATCCGGTGTAACCCAGAATTGCACCCACTGGTTGAATACCATTGCCACTTACCGCGAATTCGGTTATGGTTGTAGGCGCAATTGCCTCCTGAACCGAGACAAGGTTCGAATCCAAATGCGAATCGTAGTTACCCTGAATGAAGGTCAGCAACGGGCGGTTTGAAGTCAGTTCGGCATTAAGGCCGTAACCAGCCATTGACTTGGCCTCGATCTGTGGCGCACCAACAAGCACAGGCGTATTCCCATTGCCAGACTGGTCGGTAAGTGCGTAATTGTCCTGGTCGAAATTGTAATAGGCGAGGAGGTTACTGAAATTGGGGTGAGAGTTATCCACCCGTCTGTTCATCCAAGAAGCAATGGTAGCTTCATCCAGTTCCACGTTCCAAACACGGAACTCGTCCATTTTGCCATTGTGTGAATTGCTGGCGCTGAATCCTTTACCCACCACAAACCGATCAATGGTGCCGATGGAACGTTCCAAGCCGGTGCCTGAATGCCACAGCGTTCCATTCTTGTAGATCTTCATGCTGCCTGTTGCCGCATTCTTGGTAAACGCCCAGTGCACCCAGTTTCCTGCGTACTCTGCTGCGGTTGCTGCTTTATTGATGCGGTCGTAGCCGCTTCCTTCTCCGGCATCCCAGTAAACATTGCCATTGCTCCACGGCAGGTGCACGTTCAGTACACGCTGGTTGGAAGTGTTCACTGCCTCAAACGCATACGAATTGGCGGGTTGAATGTCTGGGTTTCCATAAGCCCAGAAAGAAACGGTAACCTCATTACCGAAATCGGTGCCGCCAAGCGGAATCTCCATGTACTTTGAGTCTTCAAATACAATGGCGTTATCAACGCCCGTAGCATATACTCCAGAGGTATCGGTGGTAGTGAAATAGTTTACCTGATTGTAGTTGTTTGCCGGTGTATTCTCATAAGCAAACTCCACAAGAATATTTGAAGTCCCATTCCATGTAAATGGGTTTAACAGATTGAAATTGTGAATGTTGGCTCCATTCGGAAAATCAGTGTTCTGGTCGTAGACCACGGTCATTCCACTTTCAAAACCAGTTGGTTCCGTTGTTGAGGTGTTCTTCATTGAAATGACCAATCTGCCAAGGTCTGTCTGGTAATCTGTGAGTTGAAGCGCAAGTCTGTGAATGTCTCCTGCCGACATACCCGCAGTAGTAAGTTCAGCTGCGCTCCAAAGGAACTGTGAACGGGCACGCACATAACCTCCAATTGGATGACCTGATGCACCCATTGCACTACCCGCGGTGTAACCGCTTTCACTGATCACATTGTCAATAGCAGTGAAGTAATCGTAGGCGTTTACCGTATTGAACTGAGGTGTAGTGGTGAACCACAGCGAATCAAGGTTCTGACCACCGAACAGATAATGGGGGTGATCATACTGAACGCTATCCAGCATACCAGTATGGTCGTACACATACGAATAGGTAAGGTAATCCCATTCGCCACAATCATAACCGTCTTGCGTAGTGGCCGCATCGCACTTCAGGGTGTAATACATCAGCACCTTTCGGTAATCCTGAGAGCCGTCTGGAAATTCGTACCAGTCTCTGCGCTTGGTAATGTCGTCAAAGGTCAGTGTTTGTATCCAGGTGGTGTCTTGCGCAAAGAGGTGCGAGGCAACGGAGAACAGGCTCAGAAAGAGTAGCGCTTTTTTCATACAGAATAAGGTTGATGTGCCGTAAAGATAACCCCATAGCGTAAGAGTTATCCGTACCCGGAAGGACACTTTTAGAGGATGAATGCCATTTGCAGCAATCCGGCCACGGCTCCCAGCACAGCTCCCACAATAATGAGCACCACCTCATCTTCCTGAAAAATAGGGTGGAGTACATCCTCAAACTCCAGCTTGCTGAGCGACTTGAGTTTGGAAGACAGCGTTTCTTCTATCTGCAACGATCGGTCGGCATAGGCAAACATTCCCGTTATGGATTCGGGCAGGGCTTCAATCAACATTTCAGCGGCCAGGTGTTTTACGCGCTGATATCTGTTCTTGCCCACTGTAAGTTGCAGCAGCGTTTTGCGGGTGCCGCCCGTGGTATTGTCTACCATGGTATCGATGTGCTTCTTGCAGAGGTTGGCAATGGTATCCATGCCGTTGGTCTCAATAATAAAGGCAAAGATGTGCTCTGCCGTAAGCAGGTCGTTGGCAAGTATGCGTGCATATTCCTCTGCAACTTCATTCTGCCGTTTCATAAAAAGCCCTTGAATGGTAAATGGACCTATTCTGATGGGGTGTACCGGTCTGAAAATGAGTTTGAGTGCCAAAAAATTGGTCAGGTAACCAACCACCAATCCGCCTGTAGGGAGCAGCCACCAGTACGGGTAATAGTTCCAAACCACCATTTGCACCAGTCCGAAAAGAAAGCCGAAGATGAACCCCGACTGTTCAATGAATTTGAACTCCTTTTCGCCACATTTCTGAAAGATCCTGTTCAGCATTTCCGGATTCTCGGTCAATCCTTCAATCATCATCCGGTCAATATCAAGCAGTTCATGCAGGTTATCCTTGATGTCTACCATCAGTTTGGAGATAATGTATGGGAACTGGGCCTCGGTTTCCTTATACAGTCGTTCTTTTTCCGATTGTGGCAGCAGGCGCCATACCAACGGAAGTTCTTTCTGTAGCACGGTATGAATAATGCTTCTGCTCAGCGCTTTCAGTTTGGGGCGCATCTGTTCGGTGATCTCGTCCGGGTTCAGTTTTTCAAACTGCTCCTCAACCGAAATAAGCTTAGAAGTAACCAACTGCACCGCCTTGGTAGACATTTTGTGCGCCTTAGATGGAATGATGCCCTGCCAACCGAACGGTTTTCTACCCACATATTGCAGCGGGTAAAAGGTCATGTAAACAGCCAGTTTGTTGGTAAGCCAGCCTACCAGCGCAGCTATAATGGGAATGGAAAGAAGGAAGAGCGATTCTACTTGCACCTTATGCAGCTATACGGGGTCTTAACTCATGCGCAGTTTACGCAGAAAAGGCTTTCGGGCATCAATACCAGTCTGCCCATTGGAATAGGGTTGCCGCAGCGCTTGCAACTGCCAAACTCGGGTTCGTTGCACCTGTCAAATGCAAACATCAGCTTATCCAACTTGGCACGGGCCTGTTGAAGAGCAGCTTCATTGATGCTCTTGTTATTGATGGCATCCATACGGCTTATGCGTCCAATGGCATTTTCTGGGGCAATGGGTCTTGTAAGTTCTTCCAGCTCGGCAATAGCAGCCTCCGTGTCTGTAATAGACCGCTGTATCCTTTCCTTGAGTTCAGCCCTTTCCGTATCCGTCATCTGTGCCTTGTGGTTGACAATAACCGATACGAATATGCATATTATTGTACTCCTCAAAAATCCAAACCTTATGAGAACATCTCTTTTTACCATCCTAACGTTCCTTGTTTTTGGAGCCTATGCAAGCAATGATGTGCACGGGCATAAAGACGAAAACGAGGTCAGATTCATTACCAACAACAAGCGAATGCCCGATGTGGCCTACCAACAGCATTTGCGCAACCAGCCCAATTGGCAGAACTTTCTGTTGACCAACGGTACATGGTATGTTCATTTTAACGAGGCCAATGCCAAACCCCACCGCGCCTTTGGTAAGCCCATAGCAGTGCCCGGTGCAGATGCCGTGGCCAAGGCCGAATACTTCATTCAGCATGTGCTAAGTGGTTTCAATATACCTACCGCAAATCTTGAACTGGTAAGCGTAACCGCCAATGAACACGCACAGCACGTTTCATTCAAACAGGTATATGCGGGTAGAGATGTGCTGAACTCGCGCCTTTCTGTGCGCCTTACCACAGATGGCAAGGTGGTAGGTTTCTCGGCAGATGTCTATTCCAACATAGGTCTGGATGAGGTAGTGTTGGATGCGGCACAGGCCACTGCCGCTGCACTGGAGGGCCTTACCCAAGATGTGGTAAGTGTAGAGGCATCTTCTGACTGGAAAGTGCTTGCCATGCCCATGTACAGCACAAAGGAAATGCGGTTCCGTCCGGTTTATGAAATGACCATTCATACCAAGGATGAGGAAGGAATTCCGGCCAATTACCTTACGTATGTAGATGCAGTGAATGGTGAGGTACTGAGCCGTATGAACCGCGTTAGGCATTGCAGTGCAGAGCCTCCGGGCTCCAGCTCGGTAAATGTTACCGACAATGTAAGCCTTACCCAGCCCTATGACCCAGAGACCAACGCTGTGCTTGCCAACTTGGAGGTTTCGCAAGGCGGAAACACCTTCAATACGGATGCCAGTGGAAGCGTATCGGGGCTGAATCCGGGCAGCGCAACCTTTGCCATGCGCGGACTCTGGGCAGAGGTGTTCACCAACGGAACAACACCCACCTTCAGTGCCACACTCAGCAATGGCGTTAACAACATTGACTGGGGAAACAATGCCAATACAAAGGAATCATCTGCCTACTACCATGTAAATATTGTGCACGATTACATGAAATCGAAGTTTCCAAGCTTCACCAACATGGATAGTCCGCTGGAGACCAATGTGGATGTATCGGGTTCGTGCAATGCGTTTTACAACGGTACCTCCATCAACTTCTATCAGTCTGGTGCAGGTTGCAACTCATTTGCCTTGGTAGGAGATGTGGTGTATCATGAATATGGGCATGGCATAAACAACACCTATTACCTTTCTCAGGGCGGGTTTTTCCAGAATGGCGCCATGGATGAGGGCTATGCCGATGTATGGGCATTGGGCATTACCGCTAACCCTGTGCTGGGTCTGGGCAACAGTCAGAGCCTACCCAACGATTACATCAGACGGTATGACATCGATCCAAAGGTGTACCCGCAAGATATAGTGGGAGAGGTGCATTCTGATGGCGAGATCATTGCCGGTGCATGGTGGGATCTCGGTCAGAATTTCGGAGACCTACAGCAGATGATGGACCTCTATTCTGCCACGTTCGATGCCACGGTAACCGGTGCAAATGGCAACGAGGGAGAGGTTTACGTGGATATTCTTGTAGAGGCCCTGCAGGTAGACGATTCTCCAGCCAATGGCGGAGATAATGACATTACCAATGGAACCCCCAACGACCTCGACATCATCAATGCATTCGATGCGCATGGAATAACACTGCTTTCCAACGCAGAACTGGACCATACACCCATAGAAACGCACAATAACCAGAGCATTGATGTAGAGGTGGAGGTAACACTCCAGTACCCATGGGCATTGAATGATGCCATTCTGGCTTACAGGCTCAATAACGGCACTGCTTGGACCACCAGCAGTTTGACCAATACAGGGGGCAATGTCTATTCTGGCAGCATACCGGCACAGCCCAATGGTACGGTGGTTGCCTACTATGTGGCCCTTGAGAACCTGAACGGAACCTTGGCCAATGTTCAGCCAGTGGCTGCAAACCTTGCGCAGCCCAATGTGCCTTACTTTATTCTGGTAGGTTATGAGCAGAATAGGATAGAAGACTTCGATAATTTTCAGGACAACGATTGGCAGGAAGGACTTCCTACCGATAACAACAGCACCGGAACTTGGACCATTGATGTTCCCATTCCATCATTCTCCGATGATGGGGTAATGGTGCAGACAGACCAAGACCACACACCCGGCAATGGCAACATTGCCTGTGCCATTACGGGCAATGCAACCAGCTCAAATTCCGGTATTGGAGAGAACGATGTAGATGATGGACACACCACGCTCGTTACCCCAATGTTCAACGTCTTCAGTTTTGAGAATCCGGCATTCTCTTACTGGAGATACTATACCAATAGCCCCCCCTCAGGTGCCAATCCGGGAGCCGACTGGTGGCAGGTGTACATTACCGATGATGGTACCAACTGGGTACCTGTGGAGAATACCAAGGTTTCTGACATGAGTTGGAGGAGGGTGGCCTTCCGTGTATTGGATTATGTGGAACTGACCGATAAGGTTCAGATAAAGTTCATTGCATCAGACAGTACGCACGTAGGGCAGGAGTTGGATGGCGGAAGCCTTATTGAAGCCGCCATGGACGACCTTGAGCTTTGGGAACTGGAAGGAACCAACCCAGAAGGTGTAGAGGAATCGGGCATTACGCAGTTGAGCCTTTACCCGAACCCAACTACAGGAACTACCCGCTTGGAAATGAACCTGAGCCAAGCATCGGCCATCAGTTTGGAAGTGCTTGATCTACGTGGCGCGTTGGTAAGAAGCCACACATTTGGACAGATGAGCGTTGGCAAGCAGATACTAAGTCTTGACCTTGGAGGGCTTACCAATGGCATTTATCAGCTACGCATACTTACCGATACGGGTCAATCTGTAAAACGTTTGGAGATACTCAAGTAGCAAATAGCTACGTGCAACGGAAAAGGAGCTTGAAAAGGCTCCTTTTCTGTTTTCAGCATTATCCGTCAATCTTCCTCATGCCTGTTCCAAGGCAGGTTGCGCATTGTACCAAAAAGATACACGCTGTGCAAGCAGCCTTTGGTGTCAAATCCATTCATGGTGGCCCATAGCGGTATCAGGCTGCCAGCATTTATTCCAAGCAATTTATAGATGCGGTCCATGTGCGTATCAATAGTATGTGGGCTGTTGCCCAGCACATGGGCCAGTTGCTTGCGCGGTAACCCGTGTACAAATAGGCTTATAATACGTGCCTGATGGAGGGTAATGTACTTGCCATCTACAAGGAATTTGGGCACTCTGTGCCCACGGTTTTCAGCATTCTCATTCATTGTTCCTGGTTTAAGGTTTTAACAAACTGAATGTAATTAATTTTTCAATGTAGCATGTTATTTTTCTTGGCTTATTCAAGCCAAGTTAATTTATCTGGCTTGTTATATCTAAACAGAATCAGCTATTGACACGTGTGTTCAGTGCTCCAATCTTTGTACCTC
Organism: Flavobacteriales bacterium; assembly: GCA_020635535.1. Classification (GTDB taxonomy): domain Bacteria; phylum Bacteroidota; class Bacteroidia; order UBA10329; family UBA10329; genus UBA10329. Next base: position 152,663 of record JACJZP010000002.1, read on the forward strand.
GTTCTTTGACTAACGGTGTAAAATATAAAGTATACAGTGTATAAGCCTTGGTTTGGCGCGTACTAATACAATTACACGTTGTATTAGTATTGGTACATGGAAAACTTGATCTGGTTTATCGCATACTTGATCTGGTTTATCGCATACTTGATCTGGTTTATCGCATACTTGATCAAGTCTATCACATACTTGATCTGGTTTATCACATACTTGATCTAGTCTATCGCATACTTGATCTGGTTTATCACATACTTGATCTAGTTTATCGCATACTTGATCAAATGTACCGCGCAGTAAATTAAATACAGGGTCTGTTCAACCAACTGTGTCAACCCTGAAGGTGGTGTCAAGCGATTTTCAAATAATATCATTCAATTCAATTCAATTCAATTCAATTCAATTCAATTCTTAACCCTTTAATATCAATATCATGAGAAAAGTAGTATGCAGTTTAAGTTATCACAGCAGCAAGGTAAACGACCTGCCCGTGTTTGCAGGAGGTGTGCGAGATGGGATCTATGGCAATGCGGTGGAGTTTGCAACACCTCCCATTGCACAGGTGGATTTTCAGAAAGACATAGACCAGTATAACGATACCCGTTATGCTTACGAGCAGGGCGGTCTGGCACAGAAAGGGCCTTATCTGGAGGCCAAGAGTAAACTGATGGGTTCTTTAGACACTATGGCCAGTTATGTGAGCACCTTGGCCAATAGCAATGCCAACATTATTACCCTTGCCGGTTTTGTACCTACCAAGAGCAACCGTTCTGGAGCACCAAAACCGGTTACACCCACAGATGTACAGCTTAAGAGAGGCGCTTCCGGTCAACTGTTGGCAGAATGCGCCCGACAAAACAACGTTTTGAATTATGGTTGCATTCTTACGCCAGAGGCACCCTTGCCATACAATGTAATTATAAATGATGGCGGACAACTGGTGTACGAACCAGAGGTGGAAGCTTCCAACGGTGCAGCTGCCAATGCAGCATACAGGGTATACATAGACCTTAACCCCACTAGGAAGAAACTTTTCCAGAATCTGACACCCGGCATCAAGTACTACGTTACCTTTTTTGCGGCCAATAGCACTGGGGTAAGTTCGCTGAGCCCTTCAGTGGCATTGATTTGCGGCTAACGCCAGCGTAGGGGAGGGCATAGGGTAATTTCCGTGCCACCTTGGCCCCGTCTGCCCATTGTGCGGCAGATGGGGCTATTCCTGTAAATGTACTTTTTGTTGAAAAAAGTGCAGATCAGTTTGTTATATTGTATATTTGAAAATGACGTACCCATTGCAGTAGCATTGAATAAAGACCACATGGCCCCTGCCGCTTATAATGACCTCAGAAACCAACAGGTTTAAAACCACGGTAATCTTCAGAAAGGAGCATCATAGAAACGTCTTGGTGCTCAGTCTTTACATGCCCAATAGCGATGTGCTGAATGGCATTGCAAAGAAGTTGGGCGCCACCTACAGCGTTACCAAAAAGATGTGGCACCTGCCCTATTCCAAAGAATCGGTCAATCAGGCGTTTGAGGCATTCAAAGACAAAGCTTGGGTAGATTATTCTGCTATTCAGACCAAACGTCATGTCGAGCGGAATGAAATGAAGCCGAGACATCTAACAGATTTCTCCCATTCTGCAGGCTCAGGGCAGGCCACTCCGCAAGCTTCGGTCGGAATGACGAAGACGGCTTGGACGCCTGAGCAAAAGGAAGCCATGTGGGCCTTTGCCGACAAGCTACGCATACGTAAGTACAGCCAAAGCACGTACAATACCTATGGCGTTTACTTCAAACAGTTTTTGGCCGCACACCCCGGCCAAGACCCTAAGGACATAACCGAGGAGCAGATAAAGAAACATATCATAACTACCGTTAAGAAGCACAACTACGCTACCAAAACACAGAACCAGATAGTAAATGCCATCAAGTTCTATTACGAGAAGGTTCTTGGTTTAAGGAAGCATGACTACTGGATACCTAGACCACGGAAGGAGTTTAAACTACCCACCGTAGCCAGCGAAGAAGAAATAGTAAGAATGTTGGTTGCCGCTGAGAATATCAAGCACCAATGCATCATTGGCATGTTATACAGCTCTGGGGTAAGACGTGGCGAACTCATTAACTTACGCATTGCCGATATTGACATTGACCGCAAGCAGGTGTTTGTGCGCGGTGGTAAAGGCAAAAAGGATAGAACCACCGTATTGAGCGATAGAATTGTGGTTGCGTTGCAGAAGTACATCTCAGAATGGCATCCGCAGTACTGGCTTTTTGAAGGTTCGGATAGAAAGCCCTATTCTGGTACAAGTGTTGGATTGATAGTAAAAGGTGCTGCCAAAAAAGCTGGGATCCAGAAAAATATAACACCGCACGTTTTAAGGCATAGCTTTGCAACTCATTTAATGGAACGCGGTACTGATACAAGATATATTCAAGAATTGCTTGGGCATTCGAATATCAAGACAACGGCAATATATGCTCACGTGAGCAAGAAAAATTTGGCAAAGATCAAAAGTCCTTTAGACCGTATTTTTGAAGATAAAGAACTGAATAACAATAACTTGAATAATCAATTGCCAGAGTAAGCTAAAGCAAATGCTTACTTTAGCAAGTAGTTGTGTAACATGTGAAAATGAAACCTGCAATCACCTCACTTTTCTTAGTTCTTTCCATTTGGACATATGGACAGAAAAGCAAGTTTCAACTCGTGGTGCAATCGGTGGCTATGGAAGACTGTGCAGACCATTTACCTATTGACACGACACTGAATTGGTATAGTGTAATGCATACCGACAGTGGAGATTTTATGATTTCCATTGACCCATCGAAATACACTTACGAAGAAAGGGGAATGAAAAAGGGACCGTTTGAACTTAACCTCACAGAAGGTCAGAAATCCCTTTTTGTTTTTGGAGTTTCAAAAACATTAGCCGAAGGCAAAGTAAGCCATCAAGATCTCGAATATTATAACTATCAGCAATTCATATATCCAGGACAGCAACAAAACATATACGTGTTAGGTAATAATCCAAAGCGACAATCATACACTTTACATGGAACTGGTTGTGGAACCGCTGACCTACATTTTCCTGTGAAAGACTATGGTTTAGTTTTAAAAACATCAGGGTCAAGCCCAACTACCCAGGACATTATTAAGGAATTTTCCATGCTTGGTGAAACTGGTATGCCAATTCTGGAATGGTTTGGTGACATAGATGGTGACTTTCGCCCAGACTTACTTTTCACAAGCGGCTCAACGAAAGGAACGCATTATACTCTTTTTGTCAGTTCTGAGGCTGAAATGCTGGTACGAAAAGTTAGCACTTACGACCATGGGAACTGTTATTAAAAGAAAGAAACACGTTACACAACAATGGTAACTGATGCACAACCCCCATCCGCGTCAGAAGTTGACCGCAAATAAGTCCGCCTAAGGCGGATTTTTATTTGAGACGGGTTTTTCTGTTGTCAGAATTTCAGAGCGGATATGGGCTGAAAACGACCCATATATGCCCTAAAAGTGAGGACGTGGCCGCTTGGGCGGCCTTGGCCACACTTTCGGCCTTGTTCCGGGTGAACTTGAGGTACTTCTTGAGATTGTAGGCCATGGCCGCGCACAGCATCACCTTATTGGCATTGGCTATGCCACGGGTGTTGATCCTGCGCAGCCCCATGAACTGGGTGAGCGTTCCGAACACGGGCTCCACCGTGCTGGAGCGTTTGCGTTTGAAGTACTGTCCTTGTCGGCTCTTTACCCGCGCTATGGCGCGTTCATACTCGTCCTTGTAGTAGGTGATGTCTATCCGTTTCTCGTGGTTCTTCGGGATGCACTGCTCTTTGAACGGGCAGCCCTTGCAGTCCTTGCGCGTGGTGAGGTACCTTCGTTTTCTGTTGCCATCCTTCTCCACATGCACCTTGCGGAAGGTGACCTGCTTGCCGTTGCGGCAGGTCCAATGGTCGTGTTCCCTATCGTAGATGAAGCCTTCGGGACCGCCCTTGTAGGTGCCGTGCGGGGGCATGTAGCTCTCGATGCCCACCTGTTCCAGAAGGGCGTAGTTCTCTCCGCTGCTGTAGCCGGCATCGGCCAACAGGTTGCGCCAGAGAAGGTGTTGCTCCTTGAGGCGCGGTTGCAGTTCTCTGATGATGTCTGGCAGCCCGAGGCTGTCCACACGGTCGGCATGGTCGGCTGCAATGTGGGTGATCACGTGGTGCTCCGTGTCCACCGCCATTTGTGCGTGGTAATTGAGTTTTCGGGCCTTGCCGGGCTTTACCGAGATGCGCGCATCGGGATCCACAGGGCTGTAATGCGTCTTGTTGCTGGTATAGCGGCTGTTGTTGTTCTTGGCTCCGGGGCGTTCGGTCTGCTCCTCGCCCCATTTTTTGTTCCTGGCGGCTATCTCTGCCAGCTGCTCCTTGGTGGCATTGACCTGTTGCTGCTCTTCGCTTGCCCTGTTGTTCCTGGCCCTGCGCTTGGGGCCGTCCTTGGGTGGTGGGGCATCTTCATCGTTACCGTCCTTGCGCTCCCTGTCGCTGCGGCTCATGTAGCGAACCTTTCTGAGGTGTTCCTCCAGTTCTTCGCTCGGTACTTTCAGCTCCAGACTGTCCATGCTGGCATTGGCCTTCACGGGTGCGGAGTCGATGGCCTGCGTGTGGCCGCCCACCATGCCTGCACTCACGCACATGCCCAACACCTGCTCGAACGCATGGGTGAACACCGCATCGGGAAGCAACGCACGGGTGCGGCTCAGCGTGCTGTGCCACGGCAGTGGCTCATCGATGTCATACCCCAGAAAATAAAGGATGTCCAACCGCATGGCGCAGTGCGACAGCAGTTGGCGGTCGCTGCAGATGTTCTCCAGATACCCCACCAACATCAGCTTGATGAACACCTCGGGGTCTATCGACTTCTGACCGCAGTCGCCATAGTAAGGGGCCGTGAGCTTGCGCATGAAACGCAGGTCCAACGCGCCTTTGAGCCTGCGGTAAAAGTTGTCCTCCGGCACACGCTGGCTCAACTGAAAGCTGGTGAACAGCTTCTCCGAATACTTCTTCTTGCCTTGCATCTATCGAAGGTCGGATCAACTACCCACTTTGTCAAGATCGGCACCAACTGAGTTTTCAACAGGTATATTTGGGTTGTGCAACGGGCAGGCGACAAGTACCCGTTGTAGCACATTTAAAATTGCGTCCGTGGACAGCTGGAAGACTATATCGACCAAAAGTTTCAACCTGTTGAGGGTTTGGCGAAAAAGGGACAGGAGGACGCACCTACTCTGGACATCAAACATAAACGGACAGGAACGGTGGTTAGCTTCATTTACCCAGAGGACGACTGGAAAACCGTTTCCGACATCCAATACTGGAACGACAATGGCAAGAGGCTGGTCTGGGGGAATTTGAGTAAACTGAGGTTTGATGAAGAAAACAGAAAATGTTGACGACTTTTTAATCCCAGTTTTTGAGACGGGTTGGTCAAGCAGGGACCGTTACCTCTTTGGTAAGTTCGGAAGTCTGAAGTGTTCGACCGTCCCAACTTGAAAGGTCAGAAAGTTTCTGGTATTGGGGTGACGGCTTTGGCTGTATTCTGCTGGAAATCCTGTTTCCGCTTCTAATAGTGGTCGAATTACTCATTATGACACCATTACTTGTCAGAAATCGGAAATCATTGAAATAGAACCAATAAAATAAAAAACGTGCTACAACATCCACTAAACCTAATGCTTGCGACAGTACGTCAGTCGGTCTCAGTTTCGTTCTTCGCTGTTCGTGCATGGCGAAAGGACGGCAGTTTCTAACGCATTATCTTTAGCGGTACCCGTTGGCGGTAAGCGCATGACAAAACTGTATCTCGATATAGACGGTGTCCTTCTGACAAAGCGACTGACCAAACCTGCTGATAACGTAGCGCAGTTTATTGAATACCTAACGGCAAATTTTGAATGTTTTTGGCTAACCACTCATTGTAAAGGAAGTGAAAGAACGGCTCTTCAGTATTTGGAACAATTCCTTGACGCACATGTAATAGAACAACTTGAAAGAGTTAAGCCGACTATGTGGACGACTATGAAAACCGAAGCATTGTGAACAGCTTCTCCGAATACTTCTTCTTGCCTTGCATCTATCGAAGGTCGGATCAACTACCCACTTTGTCAAGATCGGCACCAACTGAGTTTTCAACAGGTATATTTGGGTTGTGCAACGGGCACACCCACTAAACCTAATGCGTGTGACGGTACGTCAGTCGGTCTCAGTTTCGTCCCGATAGCTATCGGGATGCGCTGTCCGTGCATGCAACTCACCCCTGACTCCTGATCGGAGTCTTTCCCCTCTCTTTGAGAAGAGAGGGGTGGCACTTCGAGCAACGGGAGAAGTGACGGGGAGAGTTGGAAATGGGCTACAGTTTCTAAACGCATTATCTTTACGCCTACCTGAGTATCAAGACTTTCAACCTCTCAATTACCAATAGAATGTTTACCGAAGAACAGGTCAAATTGGCCCACAGCAAAGTAAGGTCGGGTGCCGACTTCCCCGCATACATAAAAGAGATCGGGGCTCTTGGGGTTACACATTACGAGACCTATGTGGCAGACGGACACATAGACTACCATGGAGACAACCACCATACGGTGAAATTGCCTGAGAAATATGCCCCGTTGGAGATTGCTGACACGGTAAAAACAGATGAGTTTAAAGCAGAACTGAAAGCACATCAGCAAGGTGAAACAGACTTTCTGACCTTCATTGAAATGTGCGCAACCAAAGGCATTGAAAAATGGCAGATCTCATTGCATAAAATGACCTGTACCTACTTTGACAAGGCTGGAAATGTGGTGTTGGTTGAAGAAATACCTCAATGAAAAGACTCTTTGGTGTCTTAACATATAGGCACCTTCCACAGGATATTCTGGTTAACCGAAACCATTAATACCCAGCACCAGCCACTCCGTAAAGCACCGCACCCATAGCAGCAAAGCAAAGTAACCAGTAACCGCTGTTTATGAGAATTCCTTTAAAGCTTCTGCGTTCAAACAAGGAGTTGGTAATAAGCACCGGAAGTGCAAAATAAAGCGCATAGAGACTGCCATGAAATGCTCCGTGCAAAACAGTACGGTCGTCTTCTCCATGATGGTAGGCGCCACCCGAAAGTTTGTAGGCCACTACCATGGCAAGCACAAAAGAAAGCCCGAAAATGAGCGCCATGTTGCTGTTTTTGATGTCGTCTTCAGATAGTCCAACAGACTCCATCCAAGCATTGCCAAAGGTTTTTGGGTTATACCACACAAAACCGATCACTAAAGTTGATGCGGCAGCAAGAACTACCGCTATCCAATTGATGTTTTCCATAAGTTGCGTTTTTAATTGATGGTTGCTCTAATTTACACAAATGGAGCAATTTCAACTGGAGGAAGAGACATGAAATTCAGTTATCAGTTCTTGCAATAACACCGATACCGATTTCGTTACCCGCTAATAAAAACCTTCTATGAAAAGCTTTTATTCCTTTCTGTTCTTGATGCTCACTGTCGCTGTGCTATTTCCATCCTGCAAGAAAGACTGTTTTGACCAAGAACTCTATAATGCCTATCAGGCCGTTGACTGTACAGCAGACTGCCCAGGTGTAACCGGATGCGATGGCCAAACCTATTGCAACGAATGCGTTGCTGCCCAACATGGCATACGGGTAGAGTAGCGGCCACAGGTTAACCAACTTCGGGTTTGGAGTTCAAGGGTTAAAGAAACGGTAGGCCTAATACCCCAGCTATGCGAAGTGTTCTAACCTTCAAAGGCAGTAATTCCCCAATTCCCTGATTCCCGTTTACTCACACCTAAAACCTCACTGCTCACGCCTAACCCCTACATTTGCCCCGTGCTGAAAACCATACAATTCACGCTGTTTCTGGCGCTGCTATCGGTTAGTGGATATACACAGACCGTGGCAGGTTATACGGGTCTTGGCAGTAAGGCCATTAACCGTGGCGACTACATGCAGGCGCTGGATTACCTCAACAAGGCCATTACCATCAGTCCGTACAATGCCGAAGCTTACTTCTTACGTGCCTACGCCAAATGGGAATTGGATGACCATGTTGGTGCAGAAAAGGATTTCAGTGAGGCCATCAGGCTCAACCCCAAGAATCATGAGGCATTCCTGTATCGTGGGGTGGTGCGTAGCCAACAGCTCAAGTACAAGCAGGCATTCGAAGACTTCAATGAGGCATTGCGACTAAATGATGAGGATTGGCAAGTGTATGCCAATCGCGCATTGGCAAGCCTTTATCTCGATCGGTTTGTGGATGTAATATCTGATTGTAACCGTGTTATTGACCTCAAAAAAGACAACAGTCAGACCTATTTGCTGCGTGGAGAGGCCAAAGCAGGTCTCGAAATGTACAATGTTGCCATTGAGGATTTTGAAAAGGCCATCAAGAAGGATTCTACCGCCATGCAACCCGTGTTGCGCAGAGGTATAGCGCGCACCAAGCTCAAACAGTTCGACCTTGCCATTGCAGACTATGAGCAATCCATGAAAATGGATACGAACAGCGCATTGCCCATTTTTTACCGAGGTGTGGCCTATGCAGAAATGGGCAAGCAGCAACAGGCTTTGGATGATTTTAATACAGTGCTTGACAACTACCCGCAGAACGAGGTGGTACTGTTTAATCGCGCCATGCTCTATGGCGATATGAACAAGGAGCAAGAGGCATTGGCCGATTACAACTTGGTGGTCAGACTGAATCCGACCAATATTCTGGCACGTTTCAATCGAGGTATTCTATATCTGAACAAAGGAAAGTACAAGGAGGCTTTGGCCGATTTCAATAAGACATTGGAACTCTTTCCTGAATTCTTAGATGCCCACGAAACCCGTTTACAGACCTTGCGCATGCTCAAGGACAAAGATGCCTACGAGAAGGCTGAAATGGAGTTGGCCGTAGTTCGTGAACAGCTGATTTTCTCTGACGATGAAGTAAAGGAAGACCAGCATGTCAAACTCATGAAACTCACCGAATTGAAGGGCGACTTTGAGAAATTCCCACAGGAAGTAGGGAAGGTGCAGTATGAAAAAGTGGACATCAGACTATTGCCTTTCTACCGCATTTCACCTTTCCCAGAAACAGATACAGACATTTCGGTCTATGATGGCTACGGTAGGCCGTTCTACAACATGGGCATCATCACGTTTACCGATAAGGCGCCAGAGCTCACCGTGGAACAGACCAAGCGGGCATTGTTTGAACTTCTGGAAAAGAAGGAGATAACCCCCACGGAATTGGTGCGCGCCATACCACTTTACGCAAGAATGCATGAGTTTCAGCTGGCTTACAGTGAGTTGGATAAACGCATAGCGCAGGATGAAAAACAGGCAGCCTATTACTTTGCCCGTGCCTGCTTGGGGCAGATACAATTGGAGCTGAGCCAGCGTGCACAACAGAAGAAAATGGGTTCTTTGGATATTGTGGACACCGTGTATCAGAATAAGATGGAACAGCTTATTTCTGCTATTGAACAGGATTACCGCAAGGTTATTAATCTTGATTCCAGCATGAGTTTCGCTTATTTCAATTTGGGGCACATCCTTGCCACGGCAGAACGCTATGAGGAAGCGGAGATACAGTTCGGCCTGGCGGCCGAGGTACGCGGTAACTTCATTGAAGCCAATTACAACCGTGGTCTTATCCGTTTGGTGCTTGGCAAGACAGAAAAAGCATGCGAAGACCTGAGTCTTGCAGGCGAACTCGGTTTTACAGATGCTTACAACGTCATTAATCGTTACTGCGATTAGACCTTAGGCATAAGCGACTAATTACTCAAACCTCATACCTAACACCTCAATTCTCACTTTGGCACAGCCTTTGGTTTTACGCATGGCAACACCAAAACACCAACGTCATGAAAAGCCAATTAAAAAGCCTGAGCGTTCTTCTGGGACTGACCTTGTTTCTTTCCAGCTGTGTATTTGTGGTAGACCCTGTGCCTGGTCCAAATGGCCCTGCAGGTAACGCCTTTTTCGGGGTAGATTATGATTATTCCATGCCATACAGCTACTGGGACAATAATCGCAGTATTCCTAATAACCCTATTCTTGGTTCATTCTATCCATCCAATGCGGGTGTGTTCGATTTTGAATACTTCATCAATCCTTACGAGTACTGGTATGGTACATACCGCATCTTTAGAAATGCGGGTGGTCCGGGTGGCCCGAATGGGGAAGTAGGTGCTCCAGGTTTGGACTCTTACCTGATGTTGATCTGTAATCCAGATGGTTTCTATGAAGAGCGGGGCAATGGAAAGATGGAGGAACCAGTAGCGTTTGGAGAAACCATTACTGTGGAGCGAATGGTTGGCACGGATCGGATTCAGATCATCATGACCAAGACAACGGTGCAAGACCGCCCTACCTCAAACATTCCCAAGTACCTCAACGACCAATTCTAAGGTCGCCACTATAACCGCAAAGCCCTGCTGTTGATAACAGTGGGGCTTTTGCGTTAGTTGTTAGGAGTAGGTCATAAGTACCAAGGCATATGTCATAAGGCGTAAGCGTTAATTGGCTTTCTTAATGCAAACGGCTAAATCCTCAAACCTAAAACCTCATAGCTTCTCTTACCTTTGCACGCATGGGAAAACGCCTTTTTGTTTCCAATAGGAATGAGTCGCCAAGGATGTTCGAGAATGATTTCTTGGACTTCTTCTCTCGGATACATTTTTCATCCGTTCCGATTCTGTTCGTTCCTATTTCGAGCTACTTTTTCTATCGGTCGTTCGTTCAGTTTGATGTCAATATCTTCTTGGTTATCGGCCTTTGGTTTGGAGGTTACGCCTTCTGGACGTTGATGGAGTATGTCATTCACAGAGTGGTGTTCCACCATGAGTTTACTAGTGCTTTTGGGAAGCGTTTCCATTACATCGCCCACGGTATTCATCACGATTTTCCGAACGATTCGTTGCGATTGGTGATGCCACCTGCCATCAATCTCACCTTGGCTGTGCTGTTCTACTGGTTGTTTTTCCTTGTATTTCAGGATAAAGGATTGACCGCTGGATTCTTCTCTGGATTCACATTTGGGTATATGGTTTACGACCTCATGCATTACGCCTCTCATTTCTACAACTTCAAATGGGGTTGGTTTCAGCGCATTAAACGCAGCCACTTGCTGCATCATTACCGCGAGCCGAACAGCGGCTTTGGGCTAAGTACCGTTTTCTGGGATAGGGTTTTTGGAACCACGCATCCTGACAGTGCAAGGGTAGAAGTGCCGAGCTCCAAGTGAAGAATCTGTCACTGTTTCTGTTGATAGTATTGCTGGTTGGGTGCGCACCAGGCAATAACGACCAGGCTCCTGAAATTGAAACGCAGTTGATCGATGGCACTCCCTTCAAACTTTCAGAACTCAAAGGCAATTACGTTGTGCTTGATTTTTGGGGTTCGTGGTGTGGACCTTGCTTGGTAGATGCACCTAAGCTGGTGGCGCTTCATGAGAAATTCGGAGATAGGGTAGTGTTCGTATCCATTGCGTTCGAAAAGAACGATAAGCGCTGGCAACAGACCGCAGAACGTTTGGGTTTCAGCTGGAAACACCAGATAGTGGAGATTTCTCCTGTGCTGCTTGGTTCTGGAATTGCACGAGATTATGGCGTGTCAGACATTCCTGCCAAATTCATAGTAACACCAGACGGGAAACTCATCAGCGGAATGGATTTCGACCAGATGGACGAGTTTCTAAGTAATTCTGCTCTATAGATAATCTCCGAAAGGTTGGCTTTGAAATGCTACTTCACTTTTGGTGAAGCACTACAGCGGTATTCGCTGTAGATAGAGCGAATACCTGCCTACTTTTATTCCACAAGGAAGCCCCGTTAGCCAAACCTCTTTATAGTTTGATACTTTAGAAGGTTGATCGTTTCATCGAATTCAAAGATGAAGAGAAAGCGTTTTTCAAATCACTTTTAAAGTAGTGGAGTGCAAAGTCAAGAGTTAATGTTGCAGCATACGAAATGGGGAAATACCCCGTTAAAATTACCGAGATGATATGCCTGTAAATGGAAAAAAAGAATTGAACCTTCACATTTTGGAGTTGGAAGAAAATCTCGCAAAACTTGCGAAATGAGACTGGCGGTAATCTTCATTTGTTGCTTTGCAGGCTGTTGCTTAGCGGTCACTGACAGTATGGCTCAAAGTGATACTGCTGTAACAAAAGCACAAACTGGCGTTAGATTTAAAGCTGAAAACATCTCGTTTAATGCTAGTCTCCTCATAACACAACAGGAGCGAGTTTACTACAGTCATCGGTTTGACCCTTCAATAGGTCGACCTTCATTTCCAGGGTTTGTAAGACAACCTGTTGGTTTCGGTTATGATTTAAGTCTCAACTACTCCTTAGTTCGGAAGAGGGGGTTTCTGCTTGATGTGGGACTAGGAGTTTGGTCATATTCTTTGAATTATAAGGCGATAGAAGATTCAATAGACTTCATAAAGCCTAATTCGGAAATAAGATCGTATTTCCGGAATTACACGGTTTTCAGTATGCCCGTTTCATTCAGTTATCAGATTAGGCAAGGGCTAGTGTTTGGCTTTAAAACAGCATTACCAATTGTTTCAGAGTCAAAAATTACCAGTCCTGACACAACTCTTAGATACAATGGGAATGTTAATTCATTTGATTGGTCTTACTTATTCATTGAAGGAAGAATCGGGTACGAGTTTCATATCAAGAGCCTTACACTAACTCCCATGATTTCTTTTGGAGGTATGCTTTATCCAATTGAAAGAGCTAGATACCTCTACAAGGTTGGTTTAGCAATACAATATGGAACAAATGAAAAGTAACTCCCCAAGAATTTAGCGCTTTTAGAGGCTTATATGCAAAAGGCAAAAGCAGCCTAGCTGCGCTGATGTGGTAGTTATTGCGCTCTTTCTGCGCCTGGGTGGTAGACCTCAGCCGCGTTCTTGTACACTTCTTCCTTGTCCAAACTCATTTTCTTCAGTTCATGATTGACGAACATTTTCATCTGTGATGTGTAATGCTTGCCGTTAGGTTTGTTGCTGGAACCGTACGGATTGATACTCTCGATCTTTGGCCCGTCTTTGGTGAATTTGACGAACTGCACTAGTCCATCTCCGACCCACATGGTCAAGCGGCCGTCATCGCGCTTCTGGCAGTACACCGCTCTGATGGCATCTGGGCCACCATCTACCGCAAGGTCAATACCGCCTCTCGATAGCACCTGCACATCTCCCAACGGTACATCAATGGTTCCGAAGTGTGTGATAAGCCGCTCCTTGGTGGCTTTGAGGTTATTGACAAAGAACACCTGCCGGATGCTGTCATTGTCCCGTATCTGCTCCACGCTGAAGGTGTTATCGTAGTACATCTCGTAGAACATGGTAACAATGGCCGCTGCGTTCATGTCGGTGGTATCGGCTGTGAAATCCCAGTCGTTGAATTTTTTGATGATGTCTGCCACCTCTGGATGGTCGGCCGGGTTCATACGGAAGAGTTCCATAATGGGGTAATTCTTCAAGAAGACCATGCTGTCAGGGTACTGGATATCGAACTTCAATTTCTTTACACTTTCATAATCAATGTGCGATAAGCTTTCCAGAATCTCCTGACTTCTGAATCCTCTGTTGGTACGCTTTTGTGCGTCATACCCGATGGAAACAGGGAAGAGATCGGGGTCGTTCACGTAATCCAAACAGGTGTTGTTGTAAATACAGTTGTTGGTGTTGTACACGTATCCGCAAGCGGGATTCAGGTTCTGCGCCAGATCTTCAGGCTTCAGGTATTCTGTCCATAGCGTGGCCGAGGTATCACCTGGCAACACCTTGCTCCAATCATAATTCGGGTCGCGAACAGGCACTACACCGTTGGCAATGAAGAAGATGGTATCGTACTTATCGGCATAGGTGATGTTCTGAAGACAGATGCCCTGAATATCCATGGTATTGTAGAACTCCGTGAAGTTCTTGGCCTTGTTCATGCGGTACCATTGCTCGCCAGCGTTCATTTTAAAGAGTGTCGGCATGCGGAAGGCGAACGTGCCTTGGTCGGTTATGAGTGTTGGTCCATACACACTTTCCCAATATTTCTTCTTGATGCCTAGCACAAACCCCTTGTTTTTGCCCAAGCCAACTTTCAGCTTGGCACGCTTCGTTTCCAGCTTACGCCATTCGCCATCAAACCAATACCAATTCTTCTTCTTGGGATGCATCTTCAGGTGGTACACGTCCTTAAGGTCGAGGTCGCCCGTGGTGTGTGCCCAACTCAGATTCTCATTGGTTCCATGTAGGATGGAAACACTGCCGTGGAACAATCCGCCTGTACAGTTCCAGCCCTCTTCGCTGTGTACGTGCGCCTCATACCACGATAAAATACCCTCAATGGGCTGATGCGAGTTGATGACATGGTACGTGTTTCCATGGTCTGTTAAAGCCGAGTTGAACGCATAGGCGTTGGACCCGATACCATCGTCATTCAGTTCCTTCTTCGGCAGTTCCTTCGCAAAACGGCCATCCAAAATGCCTTTGATAACGCCATCTACACCCGCCATGAGGCTTTGTCCCAGCATGAAACCGATAATGACCTCTTTTGGTGTGACCGGGAACGCTTTTTTTATCCAAACCTCATCAGGATGTGCGGCCGCATACGCGTTCACGCCCTGACAGGCAGCTTCCAGAATCAGTTTGAAATCATCGGCTACACCACTTTCGTAGTGCTCATCCACGTACTCATGCAGCCCCATTAACTGCACGGCATAGTCTATCTGTGCGCCTTCAACCCCCAAATGCTTGCCCATATGGCACTTGGCCGCCATGAGCAGGTATTGCAGCGTTTCGAAATCGTCTTCGCAGGCTGCCCATTCCAATCCATAGGCTACTTCTGCATCGGTCTTGCCAAAAATGTGTGGCACCCCGAACTCATCGCGTACAATGTCAATGTTCTCTGGGTTGATGATCTGCTTCGGGGTGAAATCGAAGGTTCTTACTTGAGCGTTCGATTGAAGACCGAAAAGTAGCAGTACAGCGAACAGCGAACAGCGACCAGTGAATAGTATTGACTTGAGCATTGAAAAAAGGGGTTAGATTTTCGCAGCCCGAAGATGCAAAATTGAGTTGGAATTGATTTATGTCAAGGGGATTTGATTCCTTTCACTTCGGGGTTTGCCGGATTATCTTTAGCGCATGAAAAACTCTAAGGCGATTTATTGGCTGCTGGTAGTTATCGGAACCATAGCCCTGTTTTCATCATTGTTCATGTTCTCGGAAGGCAAACCCTTTATGGATTACTTCTGGGGTGGATTCTGTGGAGCAGTGCTGATCGGAACAGCATCTATTCAACTGAAGGAGAAGAAAGGGAAGGAGTAGTTCTAATGGGCTCCACGTTCTGGGTGCTTACTGCACAATGGCCTTCAGACCTCGTAATCCCATGTCAACAGGTACATCGCCATTCAGAGGGTCGAACTGTCCGTTGCCATCTGGGTCGGTCCATTCAAAACTCTGATTGGTAGAGACAGATAGGATAACGGTAACGTCTTCGGTTTCCTCACCCGTAAGGGTCAGAGGTGTTTCGAACTCTCCAGTAACCAAGCAGCTGCCTTGTGGAATAGGGCTTGAGGCAAAGATGGGATTGGGTACTGTTGTTGCCCCTGCCGGTGCCTGACCAGTGGTCAAGGTGCCTGCACTTTCGAATGCCCAATAGCCTTGCAGCTTGTCGTCATTAACAGTAACCGATTGTTGATTTACCAGTAGGCTTGATATGTACGTATTGTACCCAACGAAAGAGGCAAGCGTACCAGTTAGACCATTGAATCCTAATGCATTGTAGGTAATCTCATAATTCTGATAACTGACCGAAACTCGCACAAATTCGTAGGTGCCAGCAGCAATGTCGCTGATAGGTATTGATAGAAACACCTCGTTTGCTCCAACAACCTTTGCCTTATCAAAATCAATGGCCATGGCACCTCCAGCGTTGGTTTCATCTCCTTTGTAGAGTATTTGCCCTCCTCCCAAGGCGGTTAAAGCCGTTGGTATCAACTCAACATAATGCCCCGAAATAGTGTTGAAATTCGGTGATTGCGCTGCATTCCCACTTGGTACACTTGCAGGCTGCCCAAAGCTATCATATCGTTCTTGATTCGGATTAAATTGAAATTTAAACACCAAGTAGGGGCCATCGGGTTGTTGGTCTCCATTGGTGTTGCAAGCAGAGAATGCAGTACTCAATAATACTACACAGATCAGAAGTTGATTTTTCATCAGTTACGTTTAGTGGGGTGAAGGTAATTAACTGCCAGATGCATTAATGTCTGGCCAATCATTATTGACCACAAAACCACGAGTGGCTTCTTTCCAAATGCCATCATCA
Organism: Flavobacteriales bacterium; assembly: GCA_020635535.1. Classification (GTDB taxonomy): domain Bacteria; phylum Bacteroidota; class Bacteroidia; order UBA10329; family UBA10329; genus UBA10329. The sequence goes on from JACJZP010000002.1 coordinate 169,039, forward strand.
TTCAATAGTCCGATACAGAAAACCGAACGGTTCTGTTCTTGGAAGTGGGATTGAAGGGTGTTTTTTAAATGGTTACAATTGAGCAGTTGAGTGTTGTCACTACAACTATAATGGCCTATCCATTCTGGTTTCTGTATGATGGTCCATAAATAGCGATCCTCAAGAATAGAATCTGATTCTGAATTGAAGCACCACCAGCCCGTTTCATGACAAGGATTGGTATGCGCAGGAAGAATTCTCCTGTTGTTCAAATGATAAAATAATTGACCCTTCATAAATAGCTTGTTTTCAATATTGTATGATTGAAAAGTGCTAGGAATACAGGTGTGCTCGGTAAGAAATAGTTGACGCTCGTTCAACTTTATCATCTTCTTCTCCAGATTGTCATTGGCATTGGGGCCGAGCATCACGGCATGGTCTTCGGATTCTTGGCTTTGCAGGTAGTACTTCAGAGCTATTTCCCAGTGTTCAACTACTTCTGTTTTATTATCCTTGAGAATTAGGTCAATTTCTCCAACGGTCTGCTTGTCTTTAATTAACTGATGATTCTTGAGCAGCAGTTCAAATCTGGCGTCTTTTTCAAGAATGAAAAACAGCAGTTGCTCAAAGTATTTGCCCATTGGAAGGTTTCCGAGTGAGGCAAAGTGATTGTTGACAATCTCAGGTTTCGAATCCAATTCTGCCAACAGGCTCAGAACAGATTCTTTGTGAGCTTCGTCTCGTATGTAATCCGTGCTGAACGGATAGGAGAGAAGCGATGGGCTGAAAATGGCCCAATGCGCTCTTCGGAGATGCAGATTTCTCGGTTCAATCACGAACCGAAAATACGGCTCTAAGATCCCTCTTCCTCAAATTCAGCGTCAGCTATTTTACCATTGATATCCAAGTTGGAGATGGTCATCAACACACGGCCGGTTTCGTATTTGCTCTGGCCTTCTTCTTCACGTACAGGAGTGCTGTTGAAATCACCACTAATGGCTTTGGGCATTTTGAATCGCTTGAAATCCGCTTTGAATTCCATGCTTGTTGGGATGAAGTCGGTACCTGAAGCGTACTTGTTGAAGTACTGCACGGTTCCTTCGCGTTTCAGGGTCAGTTCCGATTCGTGGATGCGGCCATCCTGAATGCCGACAAGTAGTTTCATCAGCACCAACTCGCCATTGTTGGTAGGAATCACGTTGATCACATGGCAAGGAATTCCGTTCGATTTCGCTTGTCCGGCAGCAACTGCCATGTAGTTCTTCGGGTCATCCAAAATCTCCAATTGCGAGAACGGATTCTGCTTGGGCAGGAAAATGAGTCCTTTTGTTTTGACACGGAACTTGTCGGGTTTCTTGTAGATCATCTTGCCCGAGATCTGATCGATGGCCACACCTGGAATGTCGAACTTCATTTCCACATCGCAACGCAGGTCTTGGATGGTTTGAAATTGACTTCGAACCTTGTCTAAAATGGCATTCGCATCCTGCGAAAAGGCAGTTTGTCCGATGCTCAAAAAAGTGATAGTCGCTAACAGAAGATTTCTCATTGGAAAATGTCTTTACGATTGAAATGATATTGCGTGATGCCGAAGAACACCGCTGAATGCAGAAGGAGAACACCTGCCGACTGCATGATTTCGGTCATTGGGATTGGGTCTGAAAAAAGCCTGCGCCACAAATGCATGTGGTTGGTGAAGAGCAGCGGCATTACTGGGTCGAAGAAGCTCATTTCGAAGCTGCTGATGACAGTGAAAACGATGATGACCACCATGGTGAGCACGATCGGACCGATACTGTTGTCCGAGAAAGCTGAAAACATCAACGACAATGAAGCCACAGTAGTAAGACTGATGAATGCGAATACGAATGCTGCCATGAATCGCCAGAAAAGCTCTGCGCTGCGTATTACCACCAATCCATCGGCATTGAGCACCAGAAGATCGCCTAGCCCAAAAATGACTAGCGATAACAGGTAAGCGAATACGCCAAGAAGTATCAAAATAGCCAATACATAAAGCATAGCCGTTATCCATTTGTAGGTGATGAATTTGAAACGACTGATGGGTTTAGTTAGAGCGTAGCGTAATGTGCCAAGCGCGGATTCTCCCGAAATAAGATCACCCGTAACCAATGCCACCAACAGTGGCAATTGGATGATGAGCGTTTGCAGGATGATGAACGTGATGAGGTTCCCATTGATGATGTTCCCTTCAAGCGAAAAGACCTGATCGAAACTCTGGAAGAGCAGATCGATGTATTCTTTCCCAGTGAAATAGAAAGAGGTGTCAATCAATACCACTAACGCCACAATGGAGGCCAACCCGATGTAGCTTCTTGGTCGCGCAAATGCCTTGATGATCTCTGCCTGCAGTATCCGTATCATGCTGCAGTGAGTTTGAGGAAGTAATCTTCCAATTTGCGCTTATGGTCCAAACGGTAGATTTTCCTACCAGTGCTCATCAGCTTCTCCACAATTCTTGGAATCTCATCCAGCTCCGATTGGAAAACCAATGTTTGCTGGTCTTTTTTGGCGGTGTAATTAAGCGCGGCCAAAGCTGTTTGAGCCGCATCTTGATCGTCAGTTTCCACACTTACCGTGACAGTATTCTTCGCCAATAATTCAGCTACAGAACCCTGTGAAACACACACGCCTTTATTGATGATGGCCATGCTGTCGGCCATTTCCTCAATTTCTGAAAGGATGTGAGATGAAATGATCACGGTTTTACCGAATTCCTCCTTCAACCGAATAATCAGCTGTCTGAGCTCAATGATTCCTTTCGGATCGAGGCCGTTTGTTGGTTCATCCAAGAATATCAGATCAGGATTGTTCAGCATGGCTTGGGCAATTCCCAATCGCTGCCGCATGCCTTGAGAATAGGTGGAAACTCGGTCGTTCTCCCGTCCTTTCAGACCGACCAGTTCAATCATCTCATGAACGCGTTGGTCGGGTATCTTATTTGGAAAATAGCTTCGAGCAACCTTTAGATTGGTCAGGCCGCTCAGATATGGGTAGAACTTCGGTTCTTCGATGATGCAGCCGATGCGCGGCAGCACTTTTCCTAATTCATTGAGTTGCAGATTTCCGAAGTAGGTCACGCTTCCGTTACTTGGACTGATCAACCCTACCAGCATGCGCAGCATGGTGGTTTTCCCTGCACCGTTCGGACCAAGCAGGCCGAATATCTCTCCAGCATTCACTTCCATGTCCACGCCTTTCAGTGCATGGAATTTGCCGTAGAATTTCTCTAGCCCTTCAACTTTTAGAATCTGGTTGCTCATGCTGCTGTCGTTGAGAAGGGAACAAATGTTTAATCATTTTGTTGATGTGTTAAACAAAAAGAATGTTTCAGTTCATGAATGACCAGTAACCATGAAATATGTAATTATCATTATCGGAGTTATTCTGCTGATTTTTACAGCAGCTCAAGCTTACATTTCTAACAATTTGGCAAAGACAGAAGAACAGGCATACAGCGTCCTTTGGAAGAGTGACCGACTGGAAGCGAGGTATTATCCAAAGGCACTAATGGCAACGGTAAAGGGTTCGCAAACGGAATACAAAACATCAGCCAATAGGCACTTCAGGGTGCTTGCTGGTTACATTTTCGGAGGGAATGAGGAAGGGCAGAGCATTGCAATGACATCGCCTGTGCACATGCACTTTCAAGAATCTGGTTCGTCCATGAGTTTTGTGTTGCCCTCCAACATGAAGCGAGAAGATCTGCCAGCACCCAACGATCGGGGAATAAGCTTTGAAGAAACAGGAGAGAAATACGTGGTGGCTGTTCGCTTTGGAGGTTGGACCAACGACCGGAAAATCAATGAGAACACGGAATTTCTGTTAAAAGCCCTGAAAACCATGAATATAGAACCGGTTTCTGCCCCTTGGTATATGGGTTACAACCCGCCATTCCAATTGTTGAATAGGAGAAACGAAGTTGCCGTTGAGATAAGCGCCAAAGACGTGGATGTCATTAAACTGCTGTGATGTCTTGGCAAATCGTAGATTAGTGCTTTCTCAAAGTACCATCTATGGAATTCAGCATCATCGACCTGGCCACATTTGTTGGCTTCATTCTACTTGTTATCGGTGTTTCGCTTTGGGCGGGACGTAAAGAAGAAACCTCTGAAGATTATTTCCTTGCGGGAAGAGGCCTGACGTGGTGGATGATCGGCCTTTCGTTGATCGCTTCCAACATTTCTACAGAACACTTTGTGGGAATGGCTGGCCAAGGTTACATGGCCGATATTGGTCTAGCCATTGCCAGTTACGAATGGATTGCGGCCTTGGCGCTCATTATTGTTGCATTGTTTCTGCTGCCGCGATTCTTGCGTTCAGGTATTTATACCATTCCAGAGTTTTTGGAATACCGCTATAACAAATGGCCACGGATGATCATGGGTTTTGGTCTGTTGTTCATGTACGCAGGTGTTACCATGGCCACCGTGCTTTACGCTGGCGCGATAGCCATGAAAACGATGTTCAATGTACCTATGGAAGTGGGAGTTTGGGTCATAGGTGCCATTGCGGGTCTGTATACGGTTTACGGTGGATTGAAAGCAGTTGTTTGGTCAGATGTGCTTCAAGGCACCGCTTTGTTGATTGGTGGTGTGATAGTAACAGTATTGGCGATGGATGCCGTTGGAGGCTGGAGCAGTTTCGTAGAACTTTCTGGAGGACGATTACATACCATTCTTCCTGCAGATCACCCAGAACTTCCTTGGACAGCCGTGCTGATTGGGGGAATGTGGCTACCCAACATCTTCTATTGGGGTTTGAACCAGTTTATTACTCAAAGAACATTGGCTGCAAAGAGTTTGGCAGAAGGGCAGAAAGGTGTGCTCTTTGGTGCAAGCTTGAAATTGATCATGCCAATGATTGTGGTGTTCCCAGGAATCATTGCTTTTGAATTGTACGCTGATCAGATTCCGAATGCGGATCTAGCTTACCCAACACTTCTCAAAAATCTACTTCCAACAGGATTGGTAGGAGTGATGTTTGCCGCTTTGTTTGGAGCTACCATGAGTACGTTGGATTCATTGCTTAATTCAGCAGCCACCATTTTTACGATTGATTTCTACAAGCCATTGGTAAAGCCTGATGGCGATTCAAAGCATTTCATCAAAGTAGGACGAATAGCTACAGTGGTTTTCGTGATCATTGCGTGTTTAAGTACCCGTTTTGTAGCCGATTTCGGAGAAGGGCTTTACAAATTCATTCAGATCTGGTGGGGTTGTATCCAACCTGGTATTGTGGCAGCGTTCTTCCTCGGTTTCTTCTGGAAGAAGACCTCATGGCAGGCGGCCGTTGCTGGAATGTTGGTCAATGTGCCGCTGTATCTCGTTCTTTTGAATCAGTTTCCAGAAATAGCATTCCTTCATCACATGGCCATTTGTTTCGGTGTTTGCTTGGTGGTTATGGTTGGCGTTTCATTGGTAAAACCTGAGACACGGGTAATTACTTATCCTGTTAATGAGGGCTACGACATGAAGCCAAGTAAAACTGTTGTTGTGTGGAGCGCTCTGATATTCCTTAGCACCGTTGCTCTTTACTGGTTCTTCAGATGATTGATTTCTCTCAGATTCCTACCTCAGTGGCCGTCTGGTGGGGCGGCATGTCTGTTGTAGCCATCTTCAATATTGTGTTGCTCATCATCAGTAGAAAAATGCTACTGAAGAAGATGCCAAGTATGAGTCAAATGGTTCAACATGTGCGCACTTGGCAATTGATGTTGGCTGCAACGTACACGGTTGGTTGTGCATTCCGTTCCATTCTTCCAAGAGGCGATGTAAGAAGAATAGTCCTTGTCGATCACTGGATTTCTGCTGTCGCGATTGGCCGCACTGTGGCTACGGTTGCCGAATTGGCGTTTGTGGCACAATGGGCATTCCTGCTTCACGAAATTGGCAAAGGCACTCGCGATAATGGTGTGCTGTCCATTTCGAAGATGATCGTGCCTATGATCTTCATAGCGGAGTGTTTCTCATGGTATGCCTGTACTACCACCAATTTCTTTGGAACGACCATCGAAGAGAGTCTTTGGGCGGTTGCCGCTACTTTGACCATGATCGGCTTTATCCGTGCCCGAAAACATTACCATAATGGAGTACAGAAGAATTTTCTCAACGCAGGTATTGTTGCTGCATTTGCTTACGTCATATACATGGTAACGGTAGATGTGCCAGCATACGTGCGCAAGTTCATGGCCGATAGTGCCAATGAAAAGGTGTATGCCACACTATCGGAAGGATTCCATCAGGTGGCCACCGTTTGGCGACATACCTACGATGTTGCCGATTGGCAGTACGAGTTCGTGTGGATGTCATTGTACTTCAGCATTGCCGTTTGGATCGGCATATACATCACCAACGGCCCTGAAATGGATAAGGGGTTGAAGTAGAGCTGCCTTCTCTTATAGTGATAGTTGGTCTCGGTTTCGTTACTTCTCAATCACTTCTTCATATTCGGTACGGTGGCCTGTGGCATTGCAATATGGGCATGGTCCTGGCACACCCACCACGCCCTGTCCGCTACAGTTCCAGCATCGGCCCGAAACATGGCCCGTGCCAGAACAAGCACGGCAGAAACCGCCTGTGTTGTAGGTGGCAGAACCATACTGCTGGCCCGTGTAGCCGTTCACATATTCCACCTTGGTGAACTTCTGTTCCCTGCCCGTGCCTTTGCAGGCTCCACATTCACCTCCGTAGTAATGACTACCATTGCACACCTTGCATGTTTCGGTGCCACTGGTGGGATAAACGCCTGTGCCGCCACAACCAAAACACACCACGCGTTTCGGTTTGTAGGTAATGCGTGGTTTTGGCTCTGGTGGGAAGTACTTTATCTGCGTTACCAACGGCACATCCAGCTCTTTGGTCATGGTTTTCAAGTTAACCGTGCTGTAGTAAATGACCGTGTCTTCGGCAATGGACCGTGGCACCACCATCAGATCGTTGTCGGCATAAAGGAAGTTGTCCCAGGTTTTCAGCCGATTGCGGTTAGTATACCAACCCAGATTGAGGTGATAGATGTACAGTTTTGGCAATGAAAAGTCAATATCTACCGGAAAGGGAATTTCATCATACTTGACACCCGATTTCCAGTAGGTGATGTAGTTATTTGGCAATATCAAACGTACAGCATCTATCACCTTGGGCAGATAATTCACCGTATCCAGATAGGCACCATCGAATCCGATATGCCGTAGCGCATATACCTGCTTGCATTCCAGTTCGGGTTGATGTTCACCACTTTGTGTTTCAAACTTTTTCCGAAGTTCAGTATTGCCTGTCAGCAACCAAAGTCCGTTTCTGTTGACAGTGCGCATTACATGCGAAAAGTCACCCTCTTCCACCATGGGCACCTGCTCCACTATCTTGAATTGATTGTTCATAATGGTCAGATGGATGGGCTCCTTCTCGTTCCATTCTGATGCCGAACTTCCGTGATGCCAAACGTAATAATGCTCGTTGATGCGTTTTATGTAAAGAGTTGAGCCGAAGAAGTGGTTGACCTTGTTCTTTGTGTCCAATACCGTCTTGTAAGAACTGCCTTCCAATAAGGATGCATAGTAGCCACCTTTGAATACGGGGGGGGAATAGGTGCCCACACGCTTGTCAGACCAGATAACGAACGAAACATCCTCATCCACAAATACTTTGGGGTCTGCTTTCGGAAACACCAATTCCTTGGTCACCTCCAATTGCACAAGGTCAACAACAACAAGGTGAAGTTGGAATTTCTTCATATCGAAAGATTCGGTCGGCTCTCCACCAGGCCTGTTGGGCTTACCGAAAGACGTTTCGGTGTATTGCACTGCCAATCGGCTACAATCGGCACTTATCCCAAGGATCTCAGCTTGTTCATAGCTGTCGCAAATGTTCAGCTCCTTGGTCGTCAGCTTTTTTTTTGCAATATCGTACCTTTTTAAATAGACGTAGCAGGATGGTTTCCAATGCTGCAATACAATGACGAATGCCTTACCATCGGGTGTGAACCTTCCCAGTAGAGTACTGAATTCATGGTATCCACCGTCACCGAACTCGTGCTCCACCTTGCCAGTATAGCGGTCCAAAAGCTGAAGACCGTTGTTGCTGCGCTGTACCAGCCAATTGCCATCGGGGCTTGTCCACTCTACTCCCTCCATCAAGTAGTTGTGGGGCATCAACCGTTCTCCTTTCACCTGTGCCCATGCACCAGTTGAGGTAAGTATGGCAAAGGCGAAAAGCATGGCGTGGTGCAGAATGGCTCTCATCATTTCAGGTCGTTGTTTATGTTCGCAAGTATACGCTGGTTGAGAGTATGACCTCTCGGTAATTCAACGGATTTTACTGACCAAAGAAATCGCGTTCCTCATCGTACTGCACAATGGGGTAGAACTCAGGGTAAAGGGCTTTCACGTAGGCATTCACCCACTCACGCAATTGCTCGCTCATAGCACCGAATTTGAGCCCATGAACAAAGGGTTCGAACACGGCAGTGCCCAGAGAGTTGATGTAGAGGTAGTTCTCAACTTTTCCATTGCGATAAAAGGCCACGAACACTTTGTAGTAGGCGGCAAGACCAACGTAATACGCATCCACATAACCACTTGGGTCGGTCATGGTCTTTGCAAGGTCTGAAGCCTTTTCTTCACTCAACCGGAAACGCTGGTTGTATTCACGGTCCGATTTCAATCCGTTGGCATCGAACAGCACCTGCTGCACCGATTTCGGATAATGCGTCAGTTGCTGATTCATGATGTAAAGCACCACGCTATCTGCCTTTACCGTAGGAAACGTCTTTTGCTCATCTTGCGCTTGGGCAGAAAAGGCAAAGAGTAGACCGAAAAAGATGATGACCTGCCTATGCATGCATCAGTTTCCTATCATCCAATCATACTCGCTTTCGTAGTATTCGGGGTCTGTAACTTCCGTATTGCTCTCGGGTTTTGCAGGTTCCTGCTGCATCCTGATCATGTTCCGGTAATAGGCCACGCAATTGTAAAAGATGGTGAACTTCTGGGTGAAATACCTGTCTTTGACAATGGAGCCGCTCACAAAACGTATGCTCGATTCGTAACCTTTGGTAGCGGTGTTATAGACGTATTGGCCGTTGTTCTCACATGAAATGGTAACCACGTTATTGATGGAATCGTGGTTGATGGCTGCAACGGCATCAAAATGAACAATGTAAGATGCCCCATTGGCCCTGTGAAAGATGAGTGTGTCTCTGGTGTATTCTATGCCCTCATACGTATCGGCATAGGCGAATTTCACTTGCCTGTTCAGTAGATCCTGTTTTTCCTGAAGTTGGAAAATGTGAACATTCTCTGGCGTATTGTCCTTGGTGGCGTTATTTCTCCAATAGTAAGCCTTTACATCCTCATAGTATTCCTTCAGTTTCTGATAGAGTTCGTCCATCTTACCGGGGTCTTTGGGTCTGATGTACATGTCCTGATACCAAGAATAGCTTGAACTGGATTTCCAGTGGTAATTGGATCTTGATTCATCGGTACACCGGAAGTTGACAGCTGTACCATCGCTTGAAAGTTTCAGGTCATCTTCCAAGTACTTGATAACGACATCATGGTAAACGTTGGTTCCATTCTTACCGATTCTGAGGTAGTTTCCACTTATCTCCAACACTTTATCGGCATTGGCAATCAGGTATTCTTTGAGAACCTTCTCCTTTTGCTTCAATTGCTCGAGGCTGATGGTATTATGGGCATACTTGTAGGGCTTGGGCGTGTTGGATGTGAATACGTTTGCCGCTTCTGGAATGGGTGTTGCGCTTGAATGGAATTTACCGCTTTCCAGGTCGAACAGAAAATAGAACGTGGTGTCTTTACTGAACTCAATGGCAGGGAGGCTCGGGCTAGAAGCCGTATTGAATCCATTCACAATCGAGCGTTCTTCCCAATGGCCGTTGATGTTGCACATGAATTTGATGCGCACCACCTGTTTGCCACTGGGTACAGAACATGTGATGGTAGCAGGTATGGTCTGCTTTTCTGGCGCGGTCTCGCAAATAGGCTTGTTATCTACCATGACCACGAACTTTGAAATGAAGTCGTGCCCCTTAACGGTATTGCACACGGCAATATGGGCGGTGAAGTTGTAGGTTTCTGCCAAGGCCGAGAATGAAACAACCATTGCCAGACCGAGAAAAATAGACTTTATGTATGTCATGCTTTAATAAGGATAAAGGCAGGAAAGATCGGGATTTGGGAGGTCTGTAAATACGTGGAGTATCGTATTTAAGCCGCTGTACCCTAATTGCCTATTTCCTTCTCAATATCGGCTCGAATGGCCTCCACTTTGGCCTTCACATTGGAATAGATGGGCAGTATGAAATTGCGGTTTGCTTTGATTTTCCAGATGTAGGTGAGCAGTAGTTTCTCCTTCTCGGCATCAACCTTCATCGGGGTGGTAATGCCAATGATGTTGCCGTTCTCGTTGAACTGAAAGTGCTGCGACAGGGTGTAGTTGATCTCCTTGAAATAATTCTCCTGAAACTGAAGTTCGAAATATTCCTCTTCCAGCTTTCGTAGCGTGCTGTAGTCATACTCGTAAAGCGAAATGATCTTGGTTCTTAAAGAGTCGTTCTCTATCAGCTCCAGTCCTTTCGATTTGAGTGTCTCATAACCTGAGGTGTTCTGGATGGACACGTAATCCCGTGTAAGGTTGAAATAGTGGTAGGCGAGCGAGTCGGTGACATCCGATGGTCCCGTGAGCAGGTCGCGGAAGAAATCGGCCGACCGAATTCCCATCTGATGCCCCATCAGATTAAGCTGAATGTCTTCCAGATCCTTCTCCAATCCTCGATGAATCTCTGCCAGTATCTTATCTTCTGCATGGCGGTCTCTCCGATTGTCATTCCAATTGTTGAGGGCAAAGGCAGATACCACTGCAATGAAAATGGATAGGAACTCAAACGTGTACTTTTTCCAATTCTTAAACTGAGGCGTTTTCATGTTTCAGATATTGAAAGGAAGTTGAACGATCGGTTATTGTTCAACCCCAAGCTGGTACTTGTACTTCTCTACATCTGCCGATGGTATCCAATCCTCATACTGCACCTTATCGTCCAGTATTACAGGGTTTCCAAGGTAATCCAGGCGTTTGGCGGGCCAGATACAGGTTTTCCAGAGGTAGGGTAGTAGTCGCTTTTGGTTCAGGTTCGGGTGGAGATTTGGCACAATTTCCTTCTCATGGTATGCTGGTAATAGGCTCCAATGCATGTATGGGTTATTGTGATGAGCGGTATGGTACCCGTTATTGAATGCGATGAAATTGAGGAACACACCCGTAAAGTTGCGCGAGTGGTTGTAAGGATGCGTCTCATCGCAGCCATCGTGTTGCCAATAGTTGGTGCCAACAATTCCCCAAGCAGCGTAAAGGTGTGGTACGAATATCAGCAGTAATGCATATTCCCAGTTGTAGAACAGTAAACCGAACTTTACGCCAAGCACCAATACCATTTCCAGCACATATTGCGCAAACCAACGCGGTTTTTCCTTCATCATGCGCATGGCAAATTCGTTTTCATCCTTCATAATGCCGGGCGCATTCTGAAAGAAGATCATGAATTGGTTGAGAAAATTCCACTTGTACTTCATCTGCGTACTGCGGATGCGGTCTTTTGACTTCTGTGTGTGCTGATGGTGACTGAAGTTATGTCCGGAAACAAATGCGCTTACCGAATGACCGTAGGTGTAACTCAGTACAATCTGAAACACCTTATTCAACCATTTGTATCTGAAAATGGGATGATGAATGGTATTGTGAACAATAACTGTACACATGAACGAAAGCACACAGAGCGCAGCAATGATCGGCAATCTGAAATACCATTGTTCTGGAAAATACAACCAGCCCAAGATGAGGGTGGCGAAGTAGAGTGCCACAACGGCAAGTGTACGTAGGTCAGCCTTGTATTCAAGCATGGGGCGAAGTTAGTGATTCGCATAAAGCTGATATTCGTGATGAACCAATGATGATGTTGGTCACATTGAATTTGTGAGACCGCCTTATCTATGTGATAATAACTCAACTCATGCGCGTAATTATCGCCATCGTTATTCAGATCCTGTTGTTGCAAACAAGCGTTTCGGCCTTTCCGATCAATGATGGAGACACTTCACGCTACACCGGATTCGTAGTTGCATTGGCTTGGCCGAAAGCCTGGGCAAAGGAAGCAGGCGATGGCTACGACCGACTCATGCGTGGCCTGGGTTTTAATGATGGGGGCTTTTATCGCGTGGGACATGCCGCATTGGTTCTTGTCGATGCTTCAGATGGCTCATGTCATTACTTCGATTTCGGGCGATACCACACACCGGTCGGCATGGGCAGAGTGCGTGATGCTTATACCGACCACGAACTTACCATTGCCACCAAAGCTGTAATTGACGGAAAACATCTGGTAAACTTGGATGCCATTCTGTGCGAAGTTCAGTCCAATCCCAGTACGCATGCCTCAGGGCCGATGTACGCCAGCTACGTACGAATTGATTTTGAAAAGGCTGTAATGGCTGGTAAAGCGTTACAGGAAAAAGAGGCTATTCCTTACGGACCATTTGAGAAAGGTGGGTTGAACTGCTCTCGGTTTGTACGACAGATCATATTGGCCGGAGAACCCAACTGGGCTCATGCCCTGCGTTTGGAAGTGGTACCGATGCTAACTCCAACCACGCTTTATCCGGTGTCGGCACTCTATCATTGGACCAAGGTTCCAGGATGTTTGGATGAGACGGCCGAGGCTCAGAAAGAACAATTGAGTTTCCTGCCAGATTCCGTTTTCAGAGGGGTGTTGCCTGAGCCACCACGCCCACCAAACGTACCCGCAGATGCACAATGGTTGGCAGGAGAGAGCTCAGGGTCTTGGTTTCAGATAAGCAGATCGGTGGATGGTATTATTGTTCAACGTTACAGTGCTGAAGGTACACTGCAATGCATGGTCAGAATGAATACAGATGAAAGCAGCCAAGATGCCGCTGAATCTGAGTTTTCGGTTACCTATCCCAGTAATTGTGCCGAGGTGACAATTACATACCCAAATGCAGATACTCCATCCGTTACCTTCAGGTCCAAGTAAAGATCCGGTGTTCTATTATCGGGTAATCACTATACTTCGGCTGTAGGGCTTTCCGTTGGCCACAATGCGGTAGATGTACTGACCATTTGCAAGTTGCCCCGTAGACCCTTTTACTGGCACGCGATGCATTCCCTGCGAGCGATAACCAGACTCCAACAACTCAACTTGCTGCCCCATGATATTGAACAGTTCAACACTAACATCCATATTTGCCGGAAGCGAGTATTCTATTGTAACAGACCCGTCTGGCATGTACAAAGCCTGATGCTTAAGTCCTAACCTATCATTTTCTTCAATACCGGTAACGCACTCAAAACCAAGCTCTAAACGGTCGTAATGAACGTTGAGTAATGCTTCATCCACATCTGATTCAGGAATACAGAGCCAGTGCTCAAGTACAGAAGCATACAGTTGTCTGTAGTCAATGTCGAATATGAGGTTACCAGCAAAATCAAGATTGCTGAGGGAAGGATGGTTTCCAATAAAACCATTACCCTCCAGAGCAGGACCAAAGAACATGGATGGGGCAGCCGCTCCGTGGTCTGTTCCATCTGATGCGTTCTGTTCCGGTCTTCTACCGAACTCAGATATTGTCATTGCCAGCACATCATTGTCTCTACCAGAAGCCGCCAGATCCTGAAAGAATGTGGTTACACCTAAGGCAAGGTCGGTAAGTAGTGTCTGATGTGCATCAGGTTGTTCCGCATGGGTGTCAAAACCATCTAATGTTACAAGATAGACCTTGGTGCCCAGTCCTCCTTTTATCAACCTGGCTATCAATGCCAACTGATTGGAAAGGGGAGAATTGGGATAGCTCACCGAATTTGAAGATGCCTCATATGCATCATTTATAACGCCAGCATAGGTGTAGGTGCTGTTGGTAATTGCACGTAAGAAACCCAACTGCTCACCATAAAGACACTCTGGCAGGTTATTCACATCATGCAGCCAACCGTTCTGTGCCAGTTGATAGAGTTGATTGGGGTCTGTTACCGAGAAGGCATAGTCTGTAGCATCTGAACCTCTGAACATCAGATTTCCCACACTGCCTATCTGAATGGCCAATGGGTTCGATGGTGGATTGTTCAGGTAATCAGGATACTCTTCTTCATAATACCTACCAAGGAAACCAGATGTCAGTACCTCACTTTCGTCTGTACCTGTTGCCCATATATCTGACGATCGGAAATGAGACAGGCTCTGATCCTCATAGCCTACGCCATGAACCACTTTCATCTTGCCATCATTCCAGAACGATTCCAGGCTGTTCATATAGTTGGGCATGGCAAATTCCGCACTCAGATTGAATGCATCTGATTGGTTGATGCGAATGGTGCTCCTCAGGTTGGCGTAGGTCGAATAATCGTAGATCGGAATGATCGTGTTCAGGCCATCGTTTCCTCCTTTCAGTCGGATGAAAACCAGCACACGGTCTGAGTCTGCTGCGGCCAATGCTTTTGTAAGTGGTGAAAGGGCGGTAGCGCCAACACGCATACCTCCAAGCATCATGGAACCACCAATGCCCATTCCCAATGCTTTAAAGAAAGAGCGTCTGTCCCATGCCGCATGTTCTTGGGCGTGTGCGTCTTTGCTTACCTCATGCTTATGCGGCATGTTGAACAACGGGGCCTTATTCTTTGGATATTGATTCATAGCAGAGGTTTCTTAGGTAAGTTGGAATTCTGGAAGGTGAGAGATGTGCAGCAACAACAATAGCACTTGATAGTGGGCAAACTCAACGCCTGTATTCCACAATCCGAGTGTGTAGTAGTTTGATGGGTAGACATCTTTGAACACCGCTATTGCCTGATCATATTCTGCCTGTGTTTGCAGTCCGCGTGGCAAGAAATGATCGATGATGTTTCTGGCAACCAGATCGGCATTTGTTGTGGATCCACCGGCAAGTTCAATGGCAAAATCCCTGAATTGCTCCTGATCCTGCTGGTATGCATACTGACAGAAATAGTCTATGATGAGCCACCTTCCTGTTATTGTGCTGGTATTTATCCACACATGGTTACCCTGCCAGCCGGCAACATCAACAGGGTTGAATATCTCTTGGCCCAGCAGGCCACCGTAATACTGGGTGCCGTTTATCACGGTCTCATCATAACCGAAACCGCTTTCAACAATAAAGCCCACCATCATTTCCATGGGGCTCTTGATCTTTACGCCTATCACGTCTTCATCAAAGAAGTGGTCGCTCTTGAACATCTGTTTCAGTACTGGAGCAATCTCGTAGCCACTGCTAATGAAGGTGCTTGCCAACTCATCAACAATGGTCTGATCAACCTCTGGGCTTACAAAATACCGGTAAAGTTTGGTGCAGATGAACTGCGCCACCTGTGTTTCGCGCTGTGCAAATAGGATGTTTATGACATCATCATAACCCCAGTTTCCGGTTTGACCGAAAATGGTCTTGCTATCGTTAGAATGGCTTGAAGCATTGAACGTGATAGGGGCGCAGAACTGTGTAAATCCGTTGTAACCGGTAAGTGCTTTGGCTGTTTCCACAATATCGTTCTGTGTATAGCCATTGCCCTCGCCAAGGGTAAAAAGTTCATAGAGCTCTCTGGCGTAATTCTCATTTGGCGATACCGATGTGTTCTCATATGAATTGAGATAAACGATCATGGCATTGCTAATACCTACGGCATGCACAAAATCTTTGAAGTTGCCAACGGCATGTGTTTGCAGCATATTGTAATACTGAAACATGTAAGAAGGACATTGATAAACATCCAACTCCGTTACAAAATGGTTGCTCCAGAAAAGGGTCAGCTTATCGCGAAGCCCATTGTTTATCATATCGTTGATGAACTGCGCATACCAATCCAGAACCTGTTGCGGTCCCTCTACACTGACATTTGCATAGTCTGAAACATCCCAATACCCCCAGGCCGGGGCTGGTGTAGGCGCCAAGTTCATAGCCTGATCCACCAACACATCCACTAAAGTTGCCGGGTCCATGGCCAAAGCAGCCTGCATATTTGCGTTAGAAGTACCGAAACCCATTCTGCGGTACAAGTGTTTTACCCGGGTTTCATCCCACGGCTTCGAAACGCTGGGTACGTACGTGGTTATTCCATCAAGATCACAAGCAGGAGGTGCAGCCATAGTGTACAAGTATAGTTGAGGTGTGCTAAGTTAGAATTCTGGTGTAAGCATGCAATTGAGGCTGGTCAGATTTCTCAAAACCATAACGTTTG
The DNA here is from genome assembly GCA_020635535.1 of Flavobacteriales bacterium. GTDB lineage: Bacteria > Bacteroidota > Bacteroidia > UBA10329 > UBA10329 > UBA10329. The sequence goes on from JACJZP010000002.1 coordinate 185,310, forward strand.
TAACTGATGGTAGTTTTTGATCAGCGAGGGTGGAGATATGCGAATTGAGCAGTGAACATATGGCTTTTTGGATCATATGGATGCTCAAATGCTTGATTACAATCAGTTTATGTATGGCCCGTTTCATGGAATCGGTAAAGTAAATTTGCAGTATGGAAACAACTACCAAACCCGCCAACTTCCGCAATTACAATGAGGGAGAACTCATTCCTCGTGTAAGAGAGAATTACAAGAAGATGCGCACCAACCAAACGGTTGATTACGTGCAACGCATGCGCAAGAAGTACCTCACATTCAACAAGCCCATGCATATTTGGGACGCCATGGAGAAACTGAATGTTTTTGTAGACCTCAGCGATCCAGATATGAACCTTCCGAATCTTCATCACCTCATTCAAACCGCAGAAGGAGCAAGAGCAGACGGCAGACCTGATTGGATGCAGCTGGTTGGTCTTATACACGACCTTGGCAAGTGCATGTTCCTTTGGGGAGAAGATGAGGATGGAACCAGCATGAACGAGCAGTGGGGATTGGTAGGCGACATCTTCTTGGTAGGTTGCCGATTCCCAGAAACGTTGGTCTATCCTGAGTTCAATGAGCTGAACCCGGATATGCAAGACCCACGCTACAATACTGAGTTGGGTATGTACAGTAAGGGTTACGGTTTAGATAATGCGCTAAAGGCATGGGGGCACGATGAGTACTTGTTCCAAGTGCTATCCAACCACAAGGAGAACAAGATTCCAAAAGAGGGAATGATCATGGTGCGTTACCACAGTTTCTACCCTTGGCATACAGGAGGTAGCTACATGGATATTATGGCAGATGAGGAGAAGCCCTATTTGGACTGGGTGCGCGATTTCAATCAGTATGACCTCTACACCAAGCGCCCCGAAACTTACACGTTAGATGAAGTGAAAGACTACTACATGCCCATTATTGAGAAGTATTTGGGCAAGGGGCCGGTTTATTGGTAGCTACTGATAACAGCAAACCAAATGAAAAGCCTCTGTTATCCCTAGGTAGTCTGCACTGAGCCCAGCCATGCCCGTCATGTCGAGCGGAGCTTACGGAGTCGCCTGCACTGAGCGTGTCGAATGTGAGACATCTGTAGTTTTGAAGTTCAGATTCCTCCACCGCGGTCGGAATGACGGATAGGGAAGTGGTCGGTTGGAATGACATTATTTATTCCCGTCATGTCGAGCGAGGTACGAGTCGAGACATCTATTTTGTACTCAGCACAGATTTAGCTGCGCTGAGAATAGTTCTCCACTTCGGTCGGAATGACGGAAAGTGAAGTGGTTCAGATTCCTCTACTTTGGTCGGAATGACGGCAGTGGCTTTCTCGTCATTTCGAGTGTATCCGCCTCAGGCGGAGGAGCCGAGAAATCTGCTGTTTCCTGAAAGGACGGGTTGAACCCATTTCCTTCTGAACTGTTTGGTGGGTAGATTTGCTTCACCATCGCAGGGTTAAATGAGAAAAGAATTCTTAGACTTCTTCCGGCCGTTTACTTTCCTTTCATTAAAGGACATTCAGGAAGCTGTAAAGTTGTTTCGCGTGGTGCGTGCCAAGAAAGGGGAGGTGCTGATCATGCCAGGAAGCTATGATAAGACCATTTATACCCTACTCAATGGTTACGTTAGGAATTATGTGGACAGAGAGGATGGGGAAGAGATAACCACGTTTCTGGCAGGGCCACGAATGAGTGTTGGTGCCTACCGGTCGGCCTTGCTCAATCAACCGAGTAACGAAACGGTAGTGGTATTGGAAAACGCCACCATGATTGCCTACGATATGGACAACATCAGAGAAATGGTGCGGAAAAATGACAACCTGAACCGGGTGTATTCCATCATGATGGAAAGGAGTCTGACGGAGGCCGCTGAACGGGTTGAGTACCTTACCATTCTTACGCCCGAGCAGCGTTACCTCCACCTTTTGGAAAAGAAACCGGAGATTGTCAAGAACGTGCCGCAGAAATATATTGCTTCCTACATCGGCATCACCCCCGTTTCGCTTTCGCGCATTCGTGCTCGGCTAGTTAGAAGTAGTTAATTCGGAGAGTCCGAATACTTAACATATGTTATCGTAATGAGCATGGGTTGGGCTGGAAATTTGCTCCGCATCTTAACTCCATCCCATTATGAATACACGGATAACTGCGGCTCTCGCAGCCATTTTCACCCTTTTTCTTTTCTCGAACAACTTACAGGCCCAACAGGGCATGGGCGTGGGCAACGCCAACCCACAGGAAATGCTCGATGTAACGGGCGCCATCAAAATTGGCACAGACATTAACAACAGCAACGCTGCCCCAAGTGGCGGTGCAGGTACCATACGCTTCCGCGCTGGGCAGTTTGAGGGTTGGGATGGAACCTCCTGGATTCCGCTCGGTGGCGGAGGCGGTACCTCTCCCTTTGTGCTGAACGGCAACTTGGTGCAGCCAGACAATACGGTTGTGAACTTGGCAACCGATGATTTCATCTTCGGTTCGCCCAGTTTGGATGATAACGCCAATACCGATAACGATGGTCGATTCTTCTTCGATAAGAGCAAAGGCGCGTTCCGTGCAGGACTAGTAACAGGTTCGCAATGGAATGATGCCAATCGCGGACTCTATTCGTTTGCAGCAGGCAATGAAGTAACCGCTTCTGGAGAAGCTGCCATGGCATTGGGTCAGGGGGCTTCAGCCACAGGCGATAACAGTTTTGCTTGGGGTAGTGATGTGAATGCATCGGGTGCCAACGCGGTAGCAATAGGTAATCAGACAACTGCATCAGGTAATAGCAGTTACGCCTCGGGCCTGCAGTCCAATGCAAGTGGTATACTGAGTGTGGCCATAGGCTTTCAAGCAAACGCAACAGAGATTGGTTCATTTGCTGTGGGTTCCGAGGTTTCTTCTACTGCCGAAAGCGCTATTGCTATTGGTTACAGAGCAAATGCAAGTGGAGTAAAATCACTCGCATTCGGAAGAAATGTAGATGCAACCGGTCAACAGTCCATTGTTTTCGGACATGAGAACACTACCTCGGGCAGGTATTCCATGGGATGGGGTGTGGACCTGACTGCAAGCGGCTACAATTCAATGGCACTGGGTAAGGAGACCTCGGCACTTTCCTCTTTTGAAATGGTGGTAGGCCGCGCCAATACCCTTTACACACCTGGAAATACCACAGGCGGCTGGGTCGGTACAGACCGCCTCTTTACCGTTGGTAATGGAACGGGTACTTCAAACCGCTCGAATGCCCTAACCATCCTCAAGAACGGAAATACGGGTATCGGTACATCCGCGCCAAGTGCCACGTTGCATGTAGATGGAACCATGCGTTATGTGGATGGTAACCAAGCAGCGGGGTTTGTGGCCACATCCGATGCCAACGGAAACATTACATGGACAGACCCGACCACCATTTCCACTGCTGCCGATGCTGATGGAGATGCCACCAACGAGCTACAGACCCTTTCGCAATCTGGAACAGACGTAACGCTAAGCAATGGTGGTGGAACCATCTCAGTAGCAGATAACGATAATGACGCTACCAACGAGTACAACACCGGGGTTTCTTTGAGTGGTACGCAACTGCAGATAACAGATGGAGGTGGTACACAGACAGTAGACTTGACCGCTCTGGTCAATGATGCTGATTGGACCGTCAGTGGTAACGACCAATATTCTGCCGTCAGTGGAAGAGTAGGAATTGGAACAACTACGCCCACCTCTAAACTGCATGTGGCCGGAGGTGGCTGGTTTGAGAATAACTTGACCACTGAAGGCGATGTTCGGTTTGAGAATACCAACGGTACGGGCAGCAACAACCCCTTGTTCCGACTGGATGGCTTCGCAGATAAGATGTACATCGTGGCAGAGGGCGGCACCAACGGACCCACCAACGGTACCGAGATTCGTTTACGAACATCGGGTGGCGGAACGGCCATCGATAGAATGACCATTGATAATGCTGGAAATGTGGGTATCGGTACCACTGCACCTGCTGAGAAGCTTCATGTGAATGGCTCCATACAGATGGAAGACGGAAACGAGCAGGCGGGCTACATCCCAGTTTCAGATGCCAACGGCAAAATGACATGGACAGACCCCACTACGCTGGCCACTGCCAACGATGGCGATTGGACTGTAAATGGAAACGACCAGTATTCGGCTGTTAGCGGCAGCGTAGGTATCGGCACGAATACGCCAACGTCCAAATTGCATATACAATCCGGTGACCTTCTGATCAATGACCCGATTTCAAACAATTCTGCAACACGGAAGATCTCCATTGCGGGAGCCAGAATAGGCGACCAGAATCCTTATGCGATTCTCGAATTCGTGAACAGAGATGCAGATGATTCCAATACGGCCTATGTAGGAGCAAGTATCCGATCGCATAATGATGGCGGTGCAGATGGTGGAGATATGCGTCTTTTCACCAGTTCCTCTGAGAGGGTCCGAATCAATGGATCTGGGAATGTTGGTGTTGGAATTACGGCCCCTGTGGCCAAGCTCCATGTTGGTAGTAGTGCCACTGGCGATTCCTATGGTATAAGGTTAACGCAGGGGTCGGCCAACTCGCTCATATACCACAATGCTGATAACGACCTCATTATCCGGAAAGCCGCACAGGCAGATCAATTGGTGCTGGATAATGATGGAAACATCGGTATCGGAACCGATGCCCCTGCAAACAAACTTCACGTGGAGGGTGCCATCCGTATGGTAGATGGTAACCAACAGGCGGGTTATATTCCTGTTTCTGATGCCAACGGCATGATGATCTGGACCGACCCGACCACCATAACAACAGCAGCAGATGGTGATGGGGATGCCACCAACGAGCTGCAGACCCTATCGCAATCGGGAACCAATGTGACGTTAAGTAATGGTGGCGGTACCATATCCGTGGCAGACAATGACAATGATGCCACCAACGAGCTACAGACTTTAAGCATTGCTGGCAATGATATTACGTTGAGCAATGGTGGAGGAACTGTTACTGTGCCCACGCAAACGGAACTTGCAGATGCTGACAACGATACCAAGATACAGGTGGAGGAAAGTGCAGATGAAGACAAGATCAGGTTTGATGTCGCTGGAACCGAACAATTCGTTATGAAACAGATCGGTGTTTACAACGAGTCGGCCATTGACGTGGCCGGAACCTCATTGTACATGGGCAGAAATATAAGTACGAGTGTCTCAGGAGGCTACAACATCGTAATAGGGAACAACGCTGGTACTGCACTCGAAGCAAGCGCTGAGAACGTGTTCGTAGGTAGCGGGGCTGGACGATTACAGACAACTGGTGAACAGAACACATTCATTGGCTTCCGTGCCGGCAATGCCAACACTACTGGGAAATACAATCTTTTTATGGGTTACCGGGCGGGAGAGAATATCACTGCTGGTACCTACAACCTCATCATGGGCTGGGCAGCAGGAATGAATCGATCACTGGGTGCACAGAATGTGCTGTTAGGTGCTCAAGCGGGTTTGAACAGTGGGTCTGGGAGCCGAAATGTGTTTATAGGGTTTTCGGCAGGTATTGCTGAAACAGGTGACGACAGATTATACATTGAGAATTCCGGTTCTTCAAGCCCTCTGATATATGGTGAATTCGATAATGACATTGTAGGGATCAATGGCAAACTTGGTGTTGGTACTCAAACTCCATTCGAAAAACTCGATGTGGAAGGCAGAATAAAGGCAACCAACCCCGGCACGGCACCAAGCGGATCGAGCATTATTCTTGGGAGTCCCGCCAATGATGTGGGCGTAACCATGAACAGAGGTGATGGTTCAGGAAACGTGCAACAGCGGTGGGACATGAAGATCACCAACGATAACGCCATCCGTTTCAGAACTGGAAACACCACCGACCTTTTTGCATTCACCAATACAGGAAACCTTGGCATTGGAACCACTGGACCATCCGAAAAACTTCATGTAGAGGGCGCCATCCGTATGGTAGATGGTAACCAGCAGGCTGGCTACATCCCTGTTTCCGATGCCAACGGTACCATGACATGGACCGACCCGCTAAATCTATCTGTCAGTGAACTGTCAGATGCCGACAACGATACCAAGATACAGGTGGAGGAAAGTTCAGATGAAGACAGAATCAGGTTTGATGCTGGTGGCACTGAAAGAATGATCATAGATAGCAACGGCAACGTGGGTATCGGTACCAGTTCGCCCGTTGATAAATTGCATGTGCTGGGTGGGGCAACCTTAGGTCGTAAAGCCAGTGGAGCAAATACAGAGAACGCATTGAACATTGAGGGCAAGTTGGAGGGAAATGTTAATCCTTACGTAGCCATCAATTTCAAGAACATTGATTCCAACTCAGGCAACACCGATTACATTGGTGCAAGTATCAGGTCGCATAACAATGGATCGAGCGATGATGGCGACCTTAGATTTTACACCACAAGCGACCAAACCCTTTCCGAAGCCATGCGCATCGATCACTTGGGAATCGTAAGCGTCAATGAACAACTTGGGGTTGGAACGCAAACACCGGACAGTAAACTGCATGTGAGCAGTAGTACTGCAGGAGACGCCACAGGTATAAAGTTGACTCAGGGAATTGCCAACTCCCTGATATACCACAACTCGGATAATGACCTTGTCATCCGCAAAGCAGCGCAGACCGATCAGTTGGTGCTTGACAATGATGGTAATGTAGGCATCGGCACGTCTTCGCCAAACTCCAAGTTCCATGTTACCACCAGCGGCCTCAATGGTTTTGAGAGTTATGCTGCCCGAATTGAGAACACCAGCAACTGGTCAAACTACTCAAATGGACTGCGCATTACCGCAGGGCAGAACGCACAGACCGACAACAATCGTTTCATCTCCTTCCGCAGGCCAGATGGTACCGAGGTAGGTGCCGTGCGGCAGACCTCATCGTCCAGTGTTGATTTCTTCACTCCATCAGACCAGCGTCTCAAAACCAACATCCAAGAAACTACGAAGGGGCTGGCCGACCTCATGCAACTTCAAGTAAAAGACTACGTGTATAAGGACGACCCCGAAAAACCACAGACGGGTTTCATTGCGCAGGAGGTGTACGAGGTATTCCCCAATGCCGTATCCGTTGGAGGTGACGATGCCAAGACCGACCCATGGATGATGAACTACGGCAACCTCACTCCGCTATTGGTAAAGGCCGTGCAGGACCTGACCAAATTGGTAGAAGAACAGCAGAAGGAGATCGAGGCGCTGAAAGCCAACCGTTAAACCGAAGCCAAACCAAAGGCAGAGCACCCACTGTACCCTGAGCGAAGCCGTAGGGCACAGTCGGGGCTTGCTTTTTCTACACAAAGCTTAGTACAGCGGCCTAACATGGCAGTAGCCAGCTGAGCTCATTTCCATAACAATAGTTTGGTGGTTAACTTTGATGTCACCACCTAACTTTATGCTAGCAGAATTAAAAGATTACGTCAGTCAGTTCACGTTTCTCACCCCGAAAGACATTGCCAATTTCATCAGCATCTCCACCATAACAAAACCCAATAAAGGTGAGGTGTTACTCGAAGCTGGAGAGGTTTCGCATGCTATGAATATCATTCTCAAGGGGTTTGTAAGAACCTATGTTGTTCGGCAAGATGGGGAAGAGCGCACCACCTATCTTGGTTCAAGAGGAATGCCGTTCGGTTCTACCAAGACCATAATGGGTTCAAAAGACACACCGAGCAACGAAACCGTTGTGGCATTGGACGACTGTATTATCCTATCCTTTGATATTCGGGAGTTCAAGCGCATAGGAAACAAAAGCCCCGGTCTTTATAAAATGTATGCGGCAGGATTGGAAAAAGGCATCTTAGAAGCAGTAGAGCGGTTAGAGTTCCATAGCGTAATGCTACCCGAACAGCGGTATCAGTACTTACAGGATAACCGGCCAGAGATCATGCAGAACGTTCCGCTCAAATACATCGCATCCTTTATTGGTATTACCCCCGTTTCGCTTTCTCGCCTGCGTGCTCGAATTGTGAAGACTAAGTAAATCACGTACGCAGTCACTCTGACAAATTAGCGTACGCTAACGATATTCTATTTTCTCGGGTGGAGTTTTGTGTCCATCAAAATTCCATCCCGTATGAAACATTATTCTTTCGCAGCGCTGGCTGCAGTTGCTACCCTTCTTTTTATTACCGATAGAACCAAAGCCCAACAAGGCATGGGTGTGGGTAACGCCAACCCGCAGGAAATGCTCGATGTAACGGGCGCCATCAAGATCGGTACAGACATTAACAATAGTAACGCTGCACCAACTGGTGGGGCTGGAACTATCCGCTTCCGCGCTGGGCAGTTCGAGGGCTGGGATGGAACCTCCTGGATACCGCTCGGTGGCGGAGGCGGTAATTCGCCTTTTCTGGTTGACAATAACCTGGTGCAACCAGATAACACCATTGTCGACCTCACTACGGACGACTTCATTTTCGGTTCTCCGAGTTTGGATGATAATTCTGTAGTTGCCAATGATAACCGCTTCTTCTTCGATAAGAGCAAGGCGGCTTTCCGAGCAGGTTCCGTTTCTGGAGACCAGTGGAATGACATCAAACGCGGCAACTTCTCTTTTGCTGCCGGCTATGATGTAACTGCATCTGGGGCATACAGCATTTCCATGGGAGAGAAATCGTGGTCAACGGCCATTGGTGCCATTTCCATGGGTAGACAGGCCTATGCAGAAGGAGCAAGAAGCTTTGCATGGGGTAATGATGTGCAAGCCACTGGAGAAGGATCTGTTGCACTCGGAAGACTGGCCTTTTCTACGGCAGATTATAGCTACGCAATTGGTACAAACGTGAACGCAAGTGCAGAGTACAGTATGGTTGTCGGGGCAGATGCGAACGCTACAGACCCTCACGCCATTGCATTAGGTAATAACGTCAATGCCACAGCTGAGTCTGCATTTGTACTTGGCCATAATTCAACGGCAAGTGCTTGGGAAGCAGCGGCTATTGGTTATAATGTAAACGCTTTAGGCGAACAATCAATAGGTTTTGGTCATGATCTGGCGGCTCTTTCAAACTACGAAGTCGTTTTGGGTCGGTTTAACTCGGTTTACGTTCCGGCTGGTGTAAGTTCTTGGGAACCAACTGACAGATTATTCACTATAGGAAATGGAGAAGGCTCTTCAAATCGTTCAAATGCGCTGACAATTCTCAAAAACGGAAACACAGGTATCGGTACTTCAACGCCTTCTGCCACTTTACACGTAAATGGCTCTATGCGTTTGGTAGATGGTAACCAAAGCAATGGGTATGTGCTTACCTCAGACGCTGCGGGAAATGCGACCTGGCAAGCAGCCAACACAGGCAGCGATAACCAGAACCTGACGGGCGCAACGTTGACGGGTTCATCCTTAGAGATTGCGATTGAAGATGGCACTTCAGCCACAGTAGATCTGAGCGCATTGGTAGATGATGCAGATGCGGATGCAACCAATGAATTACAAACCCTCAGTGTTTCGGGGGCTGATGTTACCCTGAGCAACGGTGGAGGAACGGTAACGGTTAATGATGGAGACTGGACCGTAAACGGAAACAATCAATATTCTGCGGTAAGTGGAAACGTTGGAGTAGGAATGATGAACCCAGCATCGAAACTTCACATCGAAGGAACTGCAACAGATGAAACAGGCGGTTTTCGATTCACCTCTCCCGGTGGTACTGGTGTGATGTATCTGAATGCTACAAATGATATCGTCCTCAGAAAGCTCAACCAAGTTGATCAACTAGTGCTTGATATAGACGGTAATGTAGGTGTGGGAACCAACGCCCCAGCAGATGAACTGCACGTTGAAGGCTCAATCAGAATGGTTGATGGAAACCAACAGGCAGGATATATTCCTGTCGCCACAAACAACGGAACCATGGTCTGGACCGATCCGACCACAATTACAACTGCGACAGATGGAGATGGTGATGCCACCAATGAGTTCCAAAATCTGAGCAGTGCAGCAAGCGGCACTGATAGAACAATCAACATTTCTGATGGAACTGGAACTACGATCTCAGTAGCGGATAATGACAATGATGCCACCAACGAGATTCAGTCGCTCAGTCTGACCGGAAACACACTTGCCATCAGTGGAGGTAATGATATAGACCTTTCGGGTTATGTGAGTTCAGATGATCAGAACCTGACAGGCGCTACGCTTACCGGAACAACACTGGAAATTGACATTGAAAATGGAACTTCTACATCCGTTAACCTAAGCAGTTTGGTGGATGATGCAGATGCGGACGTTTCTAATGAGTTGCAGACGCTTTCTCAATCAGGAACTGATGTAACCCTTAGCAATGGTGGAGGAACCATCTCTGTTGCTGATAATGATAACGATGCAACGAATGAGTTCAACACTGGAGTTGCATTGAGTGGTACCGAGTTACAGATAACCGATGGCGGAGGAACGCAATCAGTGGATTTGGCTGGGCTTGTTGATGATGGTGACTGGACAACCACTGGCAATGATATTTACAATGCCAACTCAGGTAATGTCGGTATTGGGGAAACCTCTCCAGATACAAGACTCCATGTCTCCAGCAATACAACGGGAGAGGCCACAGGACTTAAACTCACACAAAGCAACGCCAACTCGCTCATATACCATAATGCTGACAGAGACCTGATCATCCGTAAACAGGGGCAGACCAATCAATTGGTACTTGACAATGGAGGAAGCGTGGGCATTGGTACGGTTACCCCAGGGAACAGATTGCACGTAGAGGGTTCAATACGAATGGTCGATGGCAACCAGACCACAGGATTTATCCCCGTGTCAGATTCCAATGGTAAAATGACCTGGACAGACCCAAGCACCATTACCACGGCTGCTGATGGAGATGGTGACTCAAGCAATGAGCTTCAGACACTTTCTCAGTCGGGTAATGATGTTACGCTTAGTAATGGAGGCGGAACTATATCTGTTGCAGATAACGACAATGACAGTTCAAATGAGCTTCAGACCCTGAGCATTTCAGGTAATGACATCACTTTGAGTAATGGTGGTGGAACCGTAAGTGTTCCAGTGCAAACGTTGCTTGCAGATGACGATAATGATACCAAAATTCAGGTAGAGGAAACAGCTGATGATGATATCATCCGATTTGACCTTGAAGGAACGGAACGTTTCAGAATGGTAGGACCGGTTATCGAAGTGCTCGGCTCCAACAAGTCGGTTTTTCTTGGAGAAAACGCAGGGCTTTCTGCTGACCTGACAGTAGATCGTAACACAGCCATTGGATTCCAAGCTTTGAGAAATACAACCACATCATCTTGGAATACAGCGCTTGGTGCCAATACGTTGCAGAGCGTTACAGGAGGAAGCGCCAGCAATGTGGCAATCGGTGCAAAGGCCATGTCCAATTCTCAGAACGTAAACTTGAATATTGCTATTGGTACTGAAGCTCTCTTGAATCTTGATAATGCTGGGAATAATGTTGCCATTGGTTATTTATCCCAAAGAGCAAGGACCACTGGTGGACATAATACATCCATCGGTAGTGAATCAATGATGAACAATCTCATAGGTACGGAAAACGTGGCCGTAGGTGCGCTTGCAGGCCGTAATTCAACAGGTTCAGGCTCTGTGTTCATAGGCAATAGGTCAGGATTGAACGAAACTGGAGACAACAAGCTTTACATCGAAAACTCAGGTTCTGGAGACCCACTTATCTATGGTGAGTTCGATAATGACATTGTTGGTATAAATGGAAAACTGGGTGTGGGGACGGAATCACCACAGGAAGAACTACATGTGGTAGGTTCCATTAGAATGGTAGATGGCAATCAAGGGGCTGGTAAGATCGCGGTATCTTCTGCTAACGGAACCATGTCTTGGGTGGAACCTGAAGATCCCTCGGATAGAATCGTTTTTACGTTCGATAATTCACCGCAGACCGTTAATGGAAACGGATGGGTGAATGTGTCAAGTTCCACTGGAGTTCTGAGTGTGAATTCTGGAGACGTCATTGCAGTGAGCATCACCTTCTCCGCAGAGATTCAGGGGGGGAGTGGAAATGATGACCTGAGATTCCGCGTTAGGGCCAGTGGATTCGCGGGCTGCGCTGGTAATAATGTCTCAGGCGGAGAAACAGATAGACTTGAAGTTTATCGCGAAGTAAGAGACCACTCCGTACAAACAAGCATTCAACATGCATTTACAGCCACTTGTAATGGTAATTATTCGTTTGTACTTCAGGCCAATCTGGATGATACCGATGATGATGTGGTGATCGATGACATTCAGATCACTGCTGTCAAGTACTGACCCTCGCGTATCGCAAGTCTCTAATTCACTTTTAAACAGCAACCATCTTAATACCGTCCACAATGAAACTTAAAGTAACTGTAGCGTTCGCTGTCGTGGGGCTCATTTTTTCTTGCGCGGCCTTTGCCCAGTCGCCACAAATGTTCAACTATCAAGGTGTAGCCCGCGATAATGCGGGCAACACGCTTACTAACCAGAGCTTAACGCTAAGAACCTCCATTTTGGCCGACTCGCCATCTGGAACCATCGTGTATCAGGAGACACATGGCGTTAACACGAATCAACTTGGCATTTTCAATCTACAGATTGGAAACGGCTCGGTTGTTTCTGGAAGTATCCAGACCATTGATTGGGGAAGTACTACCCATTTTCTACAGGTTGAAATGGACCCCAATGGCGGCAATGACTTTCAGAATCTCGGGGTGTCTCAACTACTATCAGTGCCTTACGCACTGTATGCAGAAAGCTCTGGTACTCCTGGGCCAACAGGACCAGCAGGAGCTGATGGTGCCACGGGACCAACCGGACCGACTGGAGCGCAAGGTCCGGCAGGTAGTATAGAAGCCGAACACACATCATCAAGTACTGAACAGTTTTTTACCGGTACAAATTTCGGTTGGAGTTTGACGAGCGTTTCAGGACCAAGTGTACAAGGACCGGGAACATTTTTGGTGATGGTCTCGGCAAGGGTCAAGATAGATGGGGGTTCTGGTACAGACGATCTACAGTTCCGTGTGAAAGCAGCTGCCAATTCTTGTTCTAATGTCAATTCGGCTTCAACAGGAGTTTTGGAAAACTACAACGACATCAGGAACAACTACCACTTGGTGAACTTCCATCGCGTACTCACCATTTCAGAAAGCTGTCAGTATGCCATGCGTTTTGAAATCAATTTAGACGGCACAGACGATGAAGTGTATTACGATGATGTGCACATCACCGCCATCCGATTAGACTAATTCCATCTTTCACTCAATAATTCCATCCACAATGAAAAAGCTAGCTTTTCTAACCACACTTATTCTTAATTCCTCATTTTTCATTCATCATTGTTTTGCGCAAGCTCCGCAGATGTTCAATTATCAAGGTGTAGCACGCGATAACGCGGGTAATACGTTGGTCAACCAAAACATCGGTGTACAATTTGACCTACGTGAAACCGCAGCAAACGGCACCGTAGTTTACAGCGAAACACATGCTGCCACCACAAATGATTTCGGTCTGTTCAATCTACAAGTGGGTAACGGAACGCCATCGCTCGGTACACTTGCCAGTATCGATTGGTCAAACGGACCATTCTTCTTGGAAGTAAGTCTTGATGCCTCTGGTGGAACCAACTATCAGAGCATGGGTGTTTCACAACTGCTTTCTGTCCCTTACGCGCTGTATGCAGAAACTTCCGGAAACACTGGGCCTACGGGACCAACAGGGCCCCAGGGAATTCAGGGACTGCAAGGACCGACAGGCCCGCAGGGGATTCAAGGTCCTACAGGGATAGCAGGTTCACAGGGACCGATCGGCCCAACAGGCCCACAGGGTCCAGCAGGTGCGGATGGTAATGACGGCACTTCGGTGGTTATTCAAGGAAGTGTGGCAGATTCGGGAAACCTGCCAAGTTCTGGCAACACCACAGGAGATGGCTACATAACACAAGATAACGGCCACCTCTGGGTTTGGGATGGTAGCCAATGGGTTGATGCAGGTCTGATACAAGGACCAGCGGGGCCAACAGGAGCTCAAGGTGTCCAAGGACCTACGGGTGCTGATGGAGCAACCGGAGCCACGGGCCCACAAGGGCCAACGGGTGCGTTTACTGCTTTGGCCGATGGAGATAACGATACCAAGGTGCAGGTAGAAGAAAGTGCCGATGAAGACATCATTCGTTTTGATGTAGGAGGTGAGGAAGCATGGCGCATGGAAGATTACCGCATTGTACCTGGCAATAATGGAGGTACCATCATAGTTGGTCGTAACGCAGGTTTGAATGATGCGATCAATGTTGGCGACCCGACCTACAGCATTTTTATTGGAGAAAACGCGGGTAGAGAAAACACAATTGGTGAGGAAAACGTAGCGGTCGGTCCGTTCGCGCTGCGCCAAAATCAAACGGGTGAACGGAATGTGGCAATAGGTTCAGGAGCACTAACCGATATGGAGGGCAGTGGAAATGTGGCCGTAGGTCAAGGTGTAATGTCAATAACAGATTCTGGAGAGGATAATGTGGGTATTGGTGCTGATGCGATGGGCGGTATGGCCAACGGTAATTTCAATGTGGCTGTAGGTCGGCATGCGGGAAACCCAACGAACAACAGCGATAAGACCGGAGGAACCTATTTGGGCCATCGAGCGGGGTATCTGAATACTGGAGACTATAACGTTTTCATTGGTCATGAAGCTGGAGCAAATCCTCAGTTTTCCAATGTATGGACCAATGTGGACAATCGGTTGGTAATAGCCAATCAAGCAGGCGATCCAGACGAGGTGTTGATATACGGTGAATTTGATAACCAACTGGTTGCCATAAACGGTACGCTTCGTGTGAATGACGGTACGCAGCAGAATGGCTATGTGCTTACCAGCGATGCCAACGGAAACGCAAGTTGGCAGGCAGGTGGTGGCGGAATTGCTGGTCCTACTGGCGCAACAGGTCCGCAAGGAATTCAAGGTCTGCCAGGCGCAGATGGAGCAACTGGCCCGACCGGTGCACAAGGACCAACAGGTGCAACAGGGCCCTTGGTCGCTGGAACTGCTGGACAAACCCTTCGCAATAATGGTTCAGGTTGGGTAGCCAACGGCAATCTATTCAATACCGGAAACAGGATTGGAGTTGGTACAACTTCTCCTGACGCTAGGTTGCATGTTGCCTCCAATGCAGCAGGCGATGCTGATGGATTGAAATTCACACAGTCAAATTATAACTCATTGGTTTACCACAATGATCTTGGCGATCTGGTGCTGAAAAAAGCCATTATTCCAAACCAGCTTGTACTTGATGGAAATGGTGGGGTAGGCGTAGGAACCGATTCTGTGCTGGCACAACTGCATGTAGCAGGAAATGTTCTGATAGATGATGGCACTCAACAAGTTGGCTATGTTCTGACCTCGGATGCTAACGGATTGGCCAGTTGGCAAGCGCCCTTTGGCGGCAGCGGTTCTGGTAACGCGTTGACTGATTTAGATGGCGATACCGAGATTGAATTGGAGAACACTCCGGGTAATGACAGTATTCATTTCAGATTGGATGGTCAACAGTTGATGAACATCTACAGAGATGGCTCCGATAACATACAATTCGAACTATCAGGTACAACCAACAATAACAACATCTTTTTCGGCAACAACATAGCTGTGAATCCCACGCCATCCACGGATAATATTGTTATTGGAAACAACACCGGTACAGGTCTGGGAGATGGAGCAACAATCAATTCAGCCAACTACAATCTGCTCATTGGACATCGTACGGGCACTGGTCTTGGTGATGCCAGTGATTACAATGTTTATATCGGAAATGATATTGCGCCTCTGAACCAAGGGAGAAGTAATGTTTTTATTGGGCACGCGGTTGGGTACCTCCAATCGAGCCATGTTGCACCACCCAAGGAGAATACTGTTATAGGGCATAGAGCTGGTGAACAAATCACTGGAGATGGAAACGTTTTCATAGGTCATGGGGCCGGTTGTGAAGAAACTGGTTCTAACAAGCTTTATATTCAAAATGTCTGTGATGATTCTACCACAGCCCTGATATACGGGGAATTTGATGAGCGTTACCTTTTGTTCAATAGTGACCTTGAGGTAACAGGGTTTGCGGACCTTGGTGAAACAACAGTCAATGGAAATGCCATCATTGACGGCAGCGTGACCATTACTGACGGTACTCAAGGAGTAGGGCGCGTACTGACCAGTGATGCAAATGGTAACGCAAGCTGGCAAAACGTTGATTTCCCAGAGATTCCGATACAAATGGTCTTTAAAGAAGATCTTACGGAGTTCATTTTTGATAATGATAATGGTGTAAGTACTGAACGCGCTACAGACTGGACAGGCTGGATGACTGTAAATGCTGGTGATAGAATTGCTGTAGATGCAACTTTCGCGTACGGTCTATTCGATGGCTCAGGGACAGACGTCACCCAGTTTAGAATTTTAATTGATGGGCAAACCGGTTGCTCCAGTTCAAATGGTACGGTATCTGCCGAATACAGCGATTTCAACGAATTCCGTGGCAACTATATGCCAGTTGCGCACAATGATATTATTACGGCTGGCTGTACAGGCGAAATGCGTTTTGCACTCGGTCTTCTTACTGGCGGTACAGATGATGAGCAACGCGTTACCCGCTGCATTATGAAAGCCGTGAATTACAAACAATGATTCTTTGCACAGAACCAACCTGCTTGTGGATGGAATAACAGCAGACGGTTCTAAGCAATGAGCCCCAACTTGTCCTGAGTTTTACTCAGGCAAGTGGGGCTTTCATCTAACAGATTGTTTTCCCAAATTTGAATCCCACCAATGAAAAAATTCCTCGCTGACCTTTCCCTTATCGGTGTTGTACCCGGAGAGGACGACAATACCGTACTGAGAAAACAGTTCCTGGTGTATCAGGGCGCGGCCATGAGCATGGGCGGATTGCTCTGGGGTACCTTGCTGCTCATCTTCGATTATCCCGCGCCATCCATTATCCCATACGGATATGCGGTTATCACGGCATTTAACTTCTGGATGTTCAACAAGACGAAGAACTTCGTCATCTGCCGGAATGTGCAGACCACCATCAGTCTGTTGCTGCCCTTCATGTTACAGTGGTTTCTGGGTGGCTATGCCGAATCGGGCGGAACCATGCTCTGGGCCATTTTGGCGCTGACATCTTCCGTTTCGTATCAGAACGCAAAAGCTTCCGTTTTCTGGTTGGTGTCGTTTATTCTCCTTACCATATTCTCACTCATTGCCGACCCGTACTTTGAGGCGAATTACAATATGGGTGTGGAAGAGAACGTGTCCGTGGTTTTCCTCGTTACCAACATTCTCTGCGTTTCGGGTATCGTGTATGGCCTGACGCTCTACTTCGCTACCATGAACATAACCAACATGGAAAAGCTGCGGCAGACCTACACCAAGCTGGTCAATTCGGAGAAGTTGGCGGCATTGGGTCAAGTTTCTGCGGGTGTGGCGCATGAGGTGAACACGCCTTTGGGCGCCATCAAGTCTTCAGCAGAAGAATCGCAAGAAGCGTTCAATGACATATTAGCTGGCTTTGTATGGATGTCATCTCAATTGGATGAAAAGACCAAAGACCTCTTTGCCATGACATTGGCCACCTCTATTCCTGATACCCAAACACTTTCTACCAGAGAGGAACGTGAAAAGAAAAAACATCTGCGCGAAGAGCTGGAAGCATTGGGCGTGGAGAAAGCACGTTTCTTGGCAGACCGTCTGGTTCAGGTTGGTATTTATGAATTGAATGATTCGCTGAGGCAATTGGCAGAGCTACCGCAGTTTGAACGGTTGGTAATGATGATGTACAACGTGCTCAATCTTCAGCGAAGCAATCAAACGGTTCAGTTGGCGGTGGACAAGGCGTCTCGTATCGTAAAAGCATTGAAGTCCTATCTCCATACCACGGGAAGTGAGGATGTGGAGCCAGTAGACATCAAAGAGAATATGGAAACGGTGCTGACCATTTACCATAACCGATTGAAACAAGGTGTGAAGGTGATCAAGAACTATGAGGACGTTCCAGAGGTGATGGCGTTCCCAGACCAACTCAACCAGATCTGGACCAACCTGATCGTCAATGCCGTGCAGGCCATGGATAACAAAGGCACGTTGACCATTGGCATCAAGAACGAGGGCGAGTATGTGGGAGTAAGCATCAAAGACACAGGAAAAGGCATTCCGAAAGAGATACAGAGCAAGATATTCGACCCGTTTTTTACCACCAAGGTTTCTGGTGAGGGAAGCGGTCTTGGCTTGGACATCATCAAGCGTATTTTGGACGACCACTCGGCCAAGATCTCATTCGAATCTGAGGTGGGCGTGGGTACCACCTTTCATGTTAAACTACCTGTGAAAAAGGCATGACGAAGAAAGTATTGCACATCATTTGTGTGGACGATGAGAAGATCGTCCTCGATAGTCTCAACTCGCAACTTACCCGTAACCTGGGCAACGATTTCAACTACGAGTTTGCCGAATCTGCAGAAGAAGCATTGGAAGTGATCGATGACATCAGCGAAAGCGATGAAGAGACCGTTTACGTGGTTATTTCTGATTGGCTGATGCCGGGCATGAAAGGAGATGAACTGCTGACCGAAGTGCGCAGTAAACTGGATAATGTGAAAACCATTTTGCTTACAGGACATGTAGACAGCAAGGTGGTCAGGGACATTGAGGAATCAGGTAAGGGCATCAAATGCATTTACAAGCCATGGAATGAGAACGACCTGATGGCGCTCATCAAGAACTGATGAAGGAAGCCGCTATAATCTGTGTGGATGATGAACGCGTTGTGCTCAACGGGCTTCAGTCGCAGTTAACACGCGATTTCGGTAGTGAGTACATCATCGAGATGGCTGAAAGTGCAGAGGAAGCACTGGAGTTGATCGAGGATCTACGAGAAGAGGGAAGAGATGTCCCTGTGATCATCACCGACCAGATGATGCCCGGAATGAAAGGACACGAGTTGTTGATTGAAGTGCATCAATCGTCTCCGCAGACATTCAAAATTCTGCTTACAGGACAATCGGACATATCTGCTATTACTGAAGCGGTGAACTCTGCCAATCTTTATCGGTACATCGCCAAACCTTGGGACGGCACCGACCTGATACTTACGGTGAAAGAAGCCATCCGAAGCTTCTATCAGGACAAGCAGCTTGAAATACAGAATAAGTTGCTTGAGCGTCATAACCGCGAGTTGGAGCAACTGGTTGAAGAACGGACTCAAGAACTTAGAATAGAGAAGGAAAAGAGTGAAGAACTACTGCTCAACATCCTTCCCAATGAAACCGCTCAGGAGTTAATTGAGAGAGGGGAAGCTACCCCGCGGCACTATAACCAGGTCACTATTCTGTTTACTGACTTTCAGGCTTTTACCAAGTCTGCTTCAGACATTACTCCACAGGAATTGGTCAGCACATTGAATGAGTGTTTTACCGCTTTTGATGAGATAATTGGCCGTCATGATCTGGAGAAGATAAAGACCATTGGAGATGCGTACATGTGTGCGGGGGGTATCCCTACAGAGAACACCACCAATGCCGTTGATGCTGTAGCTGCGGCCATTGAGATACGAGACTGGATAACCCATTGGAATGCCGCCCGGCAACTTGCCGGTAAAGACACTTGGGAGGCAAGGCTTGGACTACACACTGGCGAGTTGATAGCCGGTGTCATCGGAAAGAAAAAGTTTGCCTACGATGTTTGGGGAGATGCTGTGAACCTTGCTGCCCGTATGGAAACAAACAGCGAGGCTGGGAAAATCAACATTTCTGAAGCCACGTACCAATTGGTGAAAGACCGATTTAATTGCGCTTCAAGAGGTAAAATTGAGGTGAAAGGCAAGGGACTGATGGAGATGTACTTTGTGGATTGACCGCTTGTCGCAGTTGAAATGGGCTACAAGCTGAAGCGCTGAAGGCTCAAAAGTAATCCACGGCCAACCAAATAGAAAAGCCTTCTCTGAGCCCAGCCATGCCCATCTTGTCGAGTGGAGCTTGCGGAATCGCCTGCACTGAGCCCGGCTATACCCGTCATGTCGAGCGAGGTACGAGTCGAGACATCTATTTTGTACTGAGCACAGATTTAGCTGCGCTGAGAATAGTTCTCCACTTCGGTCGGAATGACAGATAAGGAAGTGGTTCAGATTCCTCCACTACGGTCGGAATGACGGAAGGGGAAGTGGTCGGTGGGAATGACGCTGCCTGTTCCGTAATGTCAACGGCAATTGCCATCATCAACCACCATTACTTGGTGAGGCTGTTCAGAAGGTCAACGGTTTCTTGCGTGTTCCATTTTTTCATGCCCGATGAGCGGTGTACAATACGGCCGTTGGCATCAATAATGAATGTGGTAGGCAGCGAGCCGTGATGCAGGTCGGGCCCGGGGGCCGATCGGTATGTATAGGCAGGGATCTTCCAATCCTTTTTGGTCATGTAGTTCTGCACGGTCTCTCGGGGTTCGTGCGCGGCAAAAATGAACACCACATCATCAACCCGTTGCATCAGGGCAATGATGTTGGGCATTTCTGCGGTACACGGGCCGCACCATGTGCTCCAAAAGTTCAGGAATACCACCTTGCCCTCAAGTTCAGAAAGGGTAGTGGTGTTGCCCTCAAGGTCGGTAAGTGGCCATTGCAATGAGGCATCAGAAAGCATGGTGTCTTCATTGATCTCGGTAGAGCTGAAAAGCCCTACTTGCAACAATCCCCGCTGCAGCCACGTGCGCCCACTGGGGGTAATAACCATGATGAAGAACACCAGATAGAACGCATCGGTCAGTTTACTCCATACCGATTTGGTCTTGTATTTCTCCCACCACTCTGTCAACCATTTCATGGTACAAAACTGCGCTTATAAGCTGTAACGCAATGTGCCAAGTATTACACTTGCTGCAAGTAACTCAAGTGGTAAAGGTTCAGACAATGCAAAATGAGCATAGCCTGATGTTGTCTATTTTTTCTGTGTCTATCGGTTATCAAATCTATCTATTTGACAACTGACACAGTTTATTGAATTTGAAACAATTTACTGATCATGATTTTTTGTGGTCACAATTAATTGTGGTCGCGAAGGCCATTTTTTGTTGACGCAAAGCCTCTATCGCGGTCGTCTGAGCTTCTATCGCGGTCGTCTGAGCTTCTATCACGGTCGTCTGAGCTTCTATCGCGGTCGTCTGAACTTCTATCACGGTCGTCTGAGCTTCTATCACGGTCGTCTGAGCCTCTATCACGGTCGTCTGAGCTTCTATCACGGTCGTCTGAGCTTCTATCACGGTCGTCTGAGCTTCTATCACGGTCGTCTGAGCTTCTATCGCGGTCGTCTAAGCTTCTATCACGGTCAACAAAACTTCTTTCCCTGTCGTCTGAACTTCTATAACGGTCGTTTTAATTTCCATGGCTGTAGGCTGTACACTATCGACTGTGGACTATCGACTGTGGACGGTTATTGGTTATTGGGTTATTGGTTATTGCTTTCGCCTTTCACCTTTCGCCTCTCTCTGGTCACTGGTCGCTGGTAGCTATTCACTATTCGCTCCCAACGTAAATACATTACGGTCTGCCACGCTAACCTTGATTTCTAATTACTCATTCCTCATACCTAATTACAAAGAAATGAACCGCATATCCTTCATTAAACGTCTACTGGCCACCCTCTTCGGAGCTGCCATTGTTAAGCCCGGCCATTCGATGCCTGAGGCTCTTGAACCGACCCAAGGGAGCTCACGGCCGAAGGGCGTAACCGGAGAAAATAGCCACCCAGACCCTTCGAGTGCCTCAGGGTCCGCCAGTAAAACCAGCCAAGCCGAACCCATCTACCTGCTCAGCGCCACCGTGGCCGGAACCCACTACTACGATTTTCCAACCGTTGGCCCACAGCTGCTCGACCCTCAAACCTCACACCTCGAACCTATAGAACACCCCGCCACCCTGGTACTGGAACCCGACAACGAATTCGACTTCCGCGCCATTGAAGTATGGTGGAAGGATCATAAAATGGGCTACATACCCAAACGCGACAATAAGGTACTGTATAACCTCATGAAAGATGGGAATACACTACAGGCATTGGTCCGATTGCAATACAACCACCAACCCGAAGACATTATCAACATTGCCGATTTCAGCTATGCGTATGAGTTGCGTATCAGGGTCTATTTGCCCGTTAACCCCGCTATGGCCGGTGCGCAACCCGCGTAATTTATCTAATTTGACATCATGACACAGGAAATGGCCATGGCGCATGTTTGGTTGGGCAGATATCTGAAAAAGATGCTGAACGATGAAGTGAACCCGTGGTATGAAGAGCTGCACCATACCGAAAGTGTAGCCTCAATAGAGAACACGCAGAACAGTGAATATATCCGTGATCTGAAAGAAAACTCTATACTACTGAAAGCGCATTACGAAAGGCTTTTTCAGCTATTACAAGAAGATATGCCAGCGTCATTGGGCATAGATAACGGAGTGCCGGATAAGCACCAGATGCAATTGGTGGTTGCCAACATTATAGGCTGTTGTCTTAACCTTAAAATGTGGGAGATGGCCAACTTGCAAAGCATACCCGAATCGGTGAGGTTGCAACAATGCCGCACAGAACTCAAAGGATTTACCCGACCCACCATTGCAGAACTGAACCGAATGGCCGATTTCATGGCAACACACTTTATGGTCTATCCTGTGCCATTGGTCAATTTTGAGTTAAACCTTATACCCGGAACCGATATGGAACGGTTGCAGCGCATACTCGACAATTTTATTGAGAACCCCGAACCCGATAAAAGGCCACAACGTGGCTCAGGTAACTGGCTCCGAACCTTGGGAATTCTGTACCTCTCTGATCTGCTTTGGCCTTTTAATAAAGACGGATGATCTGAATTGCACCTAGCACAGTTGACAAAGCATTGTTATTTTGGCAAACTGAAATGTTGAACTGACCAATGGCCAACACCAACCTTACCGCAGCCAAACGCGCCAAGAACGATGAGTTCTACACGCAGTACCACGATATAGAGAAGGAGATAAACGCCTACCTCGATTACAACCCCGATGTGTTCAAGGGTAAGACCATCCTATTGCCGTGCGATGACCCCGAGTGGAGCAACTTCACCAAGTTCTTTGCGCAGAACTTTGAGCGCTTCGGACTCAAGAAACTCATCAGCACCAGCTATGCGGTAGACAGCAAACTCTACAAGGGCGGCTATCAGGTAACCATGTTTGAGGAAAGCGCCCCGCAGTACGATAGCAACAAGACCCGCACAAAGGGCAAGATCTTTACGCTAACGCGAGACATTTCTGGCGATGGCAAGATAGACGTGGACGACCTGGAATGGAACTACTTGGAGGGCGATGGCGATTTCAACAGCCCAGAGGTAAAAGCCCTGCGCGATGAGGCTGATATGATAATTACCAACCCGCCTTTCTCGCTGTTCCGCGATTTTTTGGCGTGGATACTGGAAGCCGACAAGCAGTTTGCAATAATTGGGAATATCAATGCTATCAAATACAAGGAAGCGTTTCCTTACATAATAAGTAACAAGATATGGTTAGGAGCAACAAACTTTAATAAGGGCATGTATTTCAGAGTGCCTGAAGAATTTGAGTACGCAAGCACATACAAGTTTGAGCGTGAACAGAATGGAGAGAAGGTTAATCGGGTGCCAGGCGTTTGCTGGTTTACTAACCTTGACCATGGAAGACGACATCAGCCAATGCGGTTGATGACAAAAGCAGACAACCTTCGGTTCAATAAAAAGCTCAAAGGGAATTCGGCATACGAACAGTACGAGAACTACAATGCCATTGAAGTGCCCTTAGCTGAAGCAATTCCAAGTGATTATGAAGGGATAATGGGAGTTCCGATTACATTTTTAGATAAATATTCACCGGAACAATTTGAGATTATTTGGCAAGCAAGTGGGAACACCAGAGCATCAGCACCTAAAAAAGTCCTCAAAAAGCTTGGGTATTCCATCCATGAAGATGATCGTGGAGGATGCTCGGTTGTGGATGGTAGGAGAACTTACGATAGACTTCTGATAAAACACAAGAAACCAGCGAAATGAAAACCACACTGAGAACTGACCTTACCATAGCTGCCATTTGCCAACCAGACCTACGAGGTTTTCGAAACCTCGTAGGTCTCTCCAATAACCCCGTAGGTCTCTCCAACAACCTCATAGGTTTTACCAAACGCAACCAACCATGAAAACCACACTCAGAACCGACATCACGATAGAAGATATCTGCGAAGGGTTTGTCTACAACGAACTGGAGGGCAAGGGGCTTTTCGGGTTGGCAGGCCAACTGACCATACAGCCCGAATACCAGCGCAATTACATCTATGCCGATGGCAAACGGGATGTGGCCGTCATCGAATCGCTTTTAAAGGAATACCCCTTGGGGCTCATCTACTTTGTAAAGGTGGCCGAGGGCAAGTATGAGGTATTGGACGGGCAGCAGCGCATTACCAGTTTCGGGCGGTACGTTACCAACCGCTTTGCTGTAAAGGACGAGAACGGCATGGAGCAGTATTTCAGCGGCATTTCGAAAGACAAGCAGCAGCGCATACTCAATACAAAACTCACCATCTACGAATGCGAAGGCGAGGAGAGTGAGATAAAGGAGTGGTTCAAGACCATCAACATTGCGGGTGTTCCGCTCAATGCGCAGGAGTTGCTCAATGCCATCTATTCAGGGCCTTTCGTCACCTTGGCGAAAGAGGAGTTCAGCAATACGCAGAACGCCAACATACAAAAATGGGCGGCCTATGTAAAGGGCAGTGCTAACAGGCAGGAGTTTCTGCAATGCGCGCTCGATTGGGTGAGCAAAGGCAACATAGACAACTACATGAGCCGCCACCGAAAGGACACCAACATCAACGAACTGAAGACCTACTTCAACAGCGTTATCGATTGGGTAAGCACCACCTTCATAGATGTGGAGAAGGAAATGTGTGGCTTGGAATGGGGTCGCCTCTACGAAGAGCACCACAAAAAGCCCTACGACCCAAAGAAGGTATCGGAGCAGGTGCAAGCATTGATTGAAGATGCATTCATTACTGACAAGCGCGGTATTTTTGAGTACATACTCGGTGGTTCAGAAGACACCAAACTGTTAAACGTGCGTGTCTTCAGTGAGGCCACCAAGAAGTCTGTTTACGCCACACAGACAAAAGCGGCAGAGGCCAAAGGCCACAGCAATTGTTCTTACTGCGCTATTGGTCATGATGCCAGCAAGAGCAAGATATGGGCGCTCAAAGACATGGATGCTGACCACGTTACCGCATGGAGCAAAGGCGGCAGTACCGATGCCAAAAACTGCGAAATGCTCTGTAAACCGCACAATAGAGCGAAGGGGAATAGATGATGAGACCACTTACCAAGGAAGAAAAGGAGTCAATTGATCGACTGGCCTATACCCTTTGGGAACAATTGGGTGTGAACAATGCGATTGATTCCGTGGAGCGGGTAGACCGATATGTGGATTATCTGCACACGGTGAAATGGACTGAAGAGGAGAGGCAGAATCATATCTGGGCAGTTGGAGCCTATCTGGGTAAGGCCATGCTTAGCAAGAACCGTGGCCGTTGGCATTATGACGAAGCAATGAGCGCCTATGCTGTAAAGTTCAGCGGTGTTGACCTCGTGGTTTATCCTATGAACAAGGCTGCTAAGCATATAGATAATGGCCAAGGAGATAGTATTGCAGCCATGTACCGTTCTACAGATGTGATCATCCAGGATATGAAAAAGGAAAAGTGATAAGCAAAAACCAATAACAGATGGCAGTAATTGCAAAAGTGAGTACAGGATTATCAGGCGAATATTTCGTAGCAGCGGAGTTATATCGTAGAGGATGGTTGGTTGGCATTACCGTTGGAAATGCTAAGGCAGTAGACATACTTGCCGAAAAAGATGGATTGAATATATCGATACAGGTAAAGGCCATTTATAAACGGAAAAACATAGGTTGGCCGCTAATGACCGAACAGATTAAGGATGGGTGTTTCTACATTTTCGTCAATCTTAATGCGGATAAAATGGCCATGCCAGATTATTTCATTGCGACATCCGAAGAGGTAAGGGGTAAGATAAAACAGTACGCCACAAGGGGCATTGTAGACCTATCTACCTTGAACAATGCTCAGTTTTTGAATAATTGGAGTAAGTTGGGGTAACGTGAAAAGTAGATTTGCTACACTTTCAGCTGATATCATAATTGGTAGCTTTTTTTAACCCTTAATGGCATAGCATAGAATGAAAAACGTTGAAAAAGCCGATCGTATTCATTTAGGTAGTCTGATCGAAGACCTCAAAAAAGGAAAGTTTGTCATTCCTGACTTTCAACGCGAATTTGAATGGCAACCTTGGGATATTCAGAATCTAATGAAGTCAATCTTCATGGATTATTATGTAGGCACACTATTGCTGTGGAAAGGGAGTAGGGAGAACTTCAAAATGCTCAACTGTACACCAATAGAAACCTTCACTGGAGATTTGGATCCTCAACATATTGTTCTTGACGGTCAGCAGCGGTTAACCGCAATGTACTATGCTTTTTTTCAGCCAGATATGCCAATAGCGGGAAGAGCAAGGCCCATGGCTTATTTTCTCAATATACAGGCCTTTCTGGATGGTGACTTTGAGGAAGCTGTTTGGTACGATTCTATGACCAGAAGGACAAAGAGCCTTCTGGATGACATAGAAAGACAATATGAGGAACATGTTTTTCCGCTTGGTGTGATGAAAGAAGGTACTTGGGGTACTAGCGACTGGATTAAGGGTTATCGCGATTATTGGATAAAGTGGTCTGAGGAAATACCTGATGATGTGGAGGACAAAGAAGCGACCAAGAGAGAGTATCTTGAGTATGCCGAAAAGTCAAAACTGTTCAAGAGTGCCATTGAAGAATTGTTCAATCAGTACTACATCAGCTACATTGAACTGGATCGGGATATAGATATTGACAAGGTCTGCGACATCTTCACGCAGATCAATTCTAGAGGAGTTCAGCTTGACATATTCGACCTTCTCAATGCAATGCTAAGACCTAAGGAGATTCAGCTTAAACAAATGTGGCATGAATCGGAGAAGGAACTGTTGTATACTGACCCCAAAAAAATGAAGATATATGTGCTTCAGGTCATGTCCATCCTTCTTCAGTCCTACTGTAGTTCAAAATTCCTGTACTATTTGGTGCCTGAAGCGAAAAAGACTGTTAAAAACAGTGATGGCTCCAAAGAACAACGAATTCTGATTGAGACAAGTGAGGAATTCATAGAAAAATGGGAAGATGCCTTGATCGCCCTAAAAAAAGCCATTCAGAGTTTGAAAAGTCCACGTGATTTTGGGGCCATCCAACCGAACTTTGTTCCTTATCCATCTATCATTCCCGCGTTTGCCGCTATCAAACGGTTTGTCGACAGTCAAGCATTCACCAACAAATTGGATATCCAAACCAAAATCAGAAAATGGTATTGGGCATCCATTTTCACCAACCGCTATTCAAGCTCTGTTGAGTCGAATACTGCCAAAGATTTTCAAGCACTTAAGAGGTGGTTTGAAAATGATGATGAAGAACTAGAAGTGATTGGTGAATTCATTTCAAATTATAGAAATATCAATCTTATTGACGACAATCATAAGGGTTCAGCAGTCTACAATGCAATCTTCAATCTTTTTGTCATCAACGAGGCGAGAGATTGGTCAACCTTTGACCTTCCTGAGTATGAATCATTGGACGATCATCATATTGTGCCGTACTCACGCTTTCATAAAGTAGCAGGTAGAAACATTAATAGCATTCTCAATCGCACACCACTGTCGCCTACAACCAATCGGCACATTATTCGAAACCGCATGCCCAATGAATATATCAAAGAAATGCTGGAGAATAATGATCCAAAAAAGGTCTATGAGGTTCTATCATCACACTTGATCAGTAAGAAAGCGGTAGAAATCCTTCTGAGAAAGCCATTTACAAAAGAAGACTTTGATGAATTTCTCAATGAGCGCATGGAGACTATCAGAAATGCAATAGATGATCAATTGATAAAGGAGAAAATTGAGATTCCGATTGCACTTCAGAAATTAAATGAACAAATCGAGTTGATTGAATTGACTCTGAGAAAATTGATAGCGGATTCATTTGAAGATTCATTTGACAAATACAAGCAATTAACACCGCAACACATCCAGGATAATGTTGATAAACGAGTTGTTGCGGAAATGAAACGGAAGCCTGATAAAACAAAAGATGACTATTCATCTTTTTCAGCCCGATTGACATTTTTTGACTTGCGCGAGTATTATGAGTTCATGGTAAAACCCAATTGGCAAACATTTGAGTCGAGATTTGGGAGTAAACAGCAGTTGGAGTTAAGGTTTCAACAATTGGCCAACCTAAGAAATGCAATACGGCATTCAAGAGAGTTGTCAAAATTCGAAAAACACGATGGCGAAGCTGCAATAGCATGGTTTTCTGAATCACTGAAAACTGTGTGGTAGTTTGCTCATTGGCTTCCCCGCAGTCGCGAGTGTTCCGAAGGGTCACTCGTGACGAATGCAACACGATCAGTTTCCAAACTGATCTTTAACCAACCAACCAACCAAATGCCCCTAACCCCGCAAGAAGAGATAGCCCAAATATGGCCATTGGCTCACAGCTCAATACCTCCCACCTCAAGGAACAAATACGCAAAAACACTTAGTGCTAAAGGGTTTTCCATCCATTAATTTTGGTCAAGACAAAACACAGCCCTATGAAAACAACCCTACGCTTATTGATGGCCATGGCCATTGCCTCATTCTTTCTTTGGTCTTGCAACACAGAAGATGGCGGCCTGTCTGACATTGAACTGATCGTATCTTATTACGAAGGAGATGATTACATGGTATTGCAGACCACCAGCGCTACCATTCGTTCTAACCGCGATATTTCATTTGGGCTGAGCAATTACACAGACGACATTACCAAAGTGGAAGTTACACGTACCACTGGAGGGGAGACCGTTACCTGCGAACTGACCACCAATGAGGGAGGCGTGCGTTACACGTACTCTGACTGGCCCGCTGCCGATACCGATTATACCATTACAGTATACGCTGGCGCAGAGTCAGTAAGCTTCGGTCCGTTTGAAATAACGGTTCAATCGGCCAACCAGAAGGTGGATGGAGATGTGGCCATGAGCGACCAGAACAATGATGGCAATGGATACGGTTCGTTCTTCCAATCGCGCCATGTAGGCTGGGGCGGAGGCTGGACCTATGCCAACTGGCGCAGCCTCTTTGCAGATGAGAATCCACGCATCATCGATTTTGCCATTCTCAGCCAAGCAGGAGACCTGAAAGCCGTATCGCCAGATGATGTGGCCTCCATTCATGTATTTGAACTTCTGGCCAACGATTGTGGTTACATGACCACGCTTTTCGACCTCTACACAGGCCCGTTCGACCCAGAGAACAACCCGCCAAGCTTGGCCGAGATAGAAGCGCTGCCAACACCATCATCAACCAGCGTTACCGTTGGTGAAGATGTTCGGTTCGTTTATCAGACACAGGATGGCAAGAAAGGCCTCATCAAGATAAGAGACGTGGTTGACACAGGCACAAGCATCCGTTTCCGTACGCATTACTCGTGTATGCAATAACCTTGGCTAATGCCATGGTTCACAATGCTTGTATCTGTTCCAACTGCTGACGCAGAGGTGTGAGCCGCAGGTGGAAGGATAAGGAGTAATGAGGAGCAATGTTCACGGTCAACCTTATCTCGGTGCCTCCGTGTGAGAGAAACGAACAGCTCACGCTTCTTTTTTCTTAAACCGAAGACGCCAGCTGAAGCCCAGCCCCACGTACCAATCCTTTTGCGGGTCGGGAGCAACCACCCAACTACCGTAGCTTGCCTGCACATCGATCTGAAAATCGCTCAGAGGTCTTATGCTGAATCCCCCAATAACCCTTGGATAGTAGAAATCCACCTTTCGGGTGCTGGAACCATAACGGGCATAATATTGCCCAAAATGCTCAATGAACACCGTTGCAATAGGCGATACATCAACACTCAGGTTAAGGGTGTATTGAAAAGTTGGTGACCTGCCACCACTTACCATGGCAATGTTTGATGCAAGGCGGATGCGTTTCTCCAGAGGTTGCTCAAGCAGCACCGAAAAGCGCTGGTAAATGCCGTAATGAAAGTAGGTGGTGGTAACACTGGGAAAGAAGATCTCTGCCAAAAGACCAATGGATGGCCGTTTGCCATTGCTGTTCAATACATTGCCCCGCAACTTAAAACCCCATTCAAAATTTTCCATTGGAGGCGTTTGAAAATCGGTTATCTCATTATCCATCTTAAGGTAGTTGACGGAAAAATCCATTTCCAATCGTTCAATAATGCCCACCCGTATCACTCCATCGAATGAGCCACCGATGTAACCGCTACCGAAACCACGATTGAAGGCCACCTGTCCGAAATCTCCACCCACCTGAAACTGAAGTACACGCGCACCAACCGTATTTGCCGAGTAGCTCATGCCTGGGCGGTCAGAACTGATGGTTTCTGAATATTGGGCCAAAACCGTTGCATTGAACACAAGCACCAGAAAGAAGAGTAAGGAAATGCGCATTGGTAGGGGTTTGGGTGCTAATATGCTTATTCTGACAGGTATGACAAAGCGAGGTAGCTATTGTAATGGTAACTCTTTTGTATGTGTGACCTATGCGACTTCATTGTGTTGTTTATCTATTGAACCCTGTGATTCACCGATAAAAATTGAGTCTTTGAACGATACTTGGTAGCTTCAACTCACTAACCAGAAATAGAACAGTATGAAAACTTTATCTACTCTTTCAATTCTTCTTTTTGCAACAGTATTTGGGTTTGCCCAAGGACATAATAACCTTTGTAATAAGGCTGGGAAAGTGCTTGTTTGCCATATTCCTCCAGGTAATCCTGAAAATGTACAGGAGATCTGCATTTCAGAAAATGCCGTGGCAGCCCATTTGGCCCATGGTTGTTTTGTTGGTTCTTGCGATAGGCGTGATGATACACGTCTTGATGACTCTTTTGCACAGGCGGCAATTGCAGACCTCGTTACCATGTATCCAAATCCATTCAGCGATCAGATAACCATTGAAATGGTTTTTGAAGAACCAACTGAGGCTGAAGTTGCCATCTATGATACGAAAGGAACCTTGGTTGCATTGCCGTTCAAAGGGCTTTCAGAAAGTTCTTTCATAATGGACTACAATACCGACAGGCTTGCCACTGGAATGTACTTGGTGCGAGTGGTTACTCCCACAAAAGTGCGTACATTCAAGATGAGCAAGAATCTGTAATACATTAAGTCTTTAGACCTTAAGCCCTGAAAGTCAACAGCTTTCGGGGCTTTTCTTTTGTAGTCAAGTTTTAGCGAATCAAGTAATGGACAATTACCTTTTCTGCTGACCATTTCTGAACGGTGGTGACAGGAATCACACGGCTAGGCAACCGGGTGGTCTACCTTTGTAGAACAAATTAGAACAACAGACAATGGCAACCATCCAATTAACAGCTGATAAATTCAAAACCGATATTTTCGATTATACCACAGAGAAGGAGTGGAAGTACAAAGGAGAGCGTCCTGCAATTATTGACTTTTATGCCGATTGGTGTGGCCCGTGTAAAATGGTAGCACCCATATTGGAAGACCTGAGTAAGGAGTATGCTGGCAAGGTTGATATTTACAAGGTTGATACTGAAGTGGAGCAGGAACTTTCTGCCGTCTTTGGTATACGCAGTATTCCAAGCCTGCTCTTTGTGCCTATGGAGGGTATGCCAATGATGCAGCCCGGTGCATTGCCTAAGAATGCATTTCAAGAAGTAATTGAGAAGGAACTACTGCAAACTCAGGATTAGGTTTCTGCGTAACACATCATGGTGCGGGCGTCATTCTCCGCAGTGTATCTCCATCATGCTCAGGTTGGCATAGAGCAATCCTTTAGGGTCGCCTACATCAAAGCGTTCGCCCTCCAGTTTTACGGCATTCAGCCCCTCTGTTTCCAGTAGTTTCTGCATGGCATCTGTAAGCTGTATCTCATTGTGCAAACCGTGCTGGGTGTTTTCTAATTGTTGGAAAAGGGCAGGAGAGAAGACATAACGGGCACAGAACGCCAGGTTGGAATCTGTTTGACTTGGGTCGGGTTTTTCAACAACCCGTTTTCCATGGAAAACGTTGTCCTCAAATTCAGCACCTTCAAAAATACCGTAGCGCTGAATAAGGCATTCGTCAACCGGCTCAACTCCAACCACCGACCGATCGTAACTACCGAAGGCCTCTACAAGCTTCTTGGTGAACGAACCACAATCGTCACTCTGAATGATGCAATCGCCAAGAAGAACGGCAAACGGCTCATTGCCTACCGCATCTTTGGCACAGAGTACGGCATGGCCCAAACCCAATTGCTCTTGCTGATAGACCACCGTAATCTTGGCCATGTCCCAAATGCGCTCCAACTGCTGCAATTCAGCGTGCTTTCCGGTTCTTAGAAGCTGCTCGGCCAATTTTTTGTTTGGTCTGAAATAATCGGCAACGGCTTCTTTGCCTTCACTTAAAACCAATATCACTTCTGTAATTCCTGCTGCTACAGCTTCTTGTACCACGTGCTGAATCACGGGTCGTCCGCAAACCGGTAGCAATTCTTTAGGTACCACCGATGTTATTGGAAGCATACGCGTTCCGAAACCAGCAGCCGGCACAACCGCTTTCTTTACTCTCATTCCTGATAAACGATATTGGGTAGTAGCATGTTCACTCCTGCCTTAGAAAGATCGGACCGGAGTCTGCTCAACATGCGGTCATCGCGGTACATTCCGATAATGGCCCCGCCTGAACCACAGAACTTGGCACAGGCGCCAGATTGACGCGCAAGTTTCACCAATTCCACCTGTTGCGGATGCAGATCTGTTATCATATTCCGAATGTCAAAATTGGTGTCAATACAATCGAACATGGTATCCATATCATCTGCCTGAAGAGCGTCTCTGAACAGCAACGTCAGACTTTTCCATTTTTCAACCGCTTCTAACACCTCTGTGTCGCCATTGTTGAAACGGGCCCGCAAATTTCCGTGCGTTTTTTCAGAACCTTCTGCCAACACATCGCTATAGGCTATGTAAATGTTCTTAAGCGGTCGCCTCAGTTTCTCGTATTTACCATACGGATTGGTGTTGAAATGGCTCTCATCAAAATCCATGAACACCGGGTAATTGTAAGCCTGTGCCACTCGGTCTTGCAAACCGGCCGGAATGTGCAATTCTTCGGTTTCCACCTGCCAGGCCAGATTGGCCAATAGCCACGGTTCCATCTTAACGCCATACCAACTGCCCAGAGCCCGCAAACAGGCCGAAATAATGGCACTGGAACCGGAAAGCCCCAGGAGCACCGGAATGTCGGTTTCGTAACTCAACCTGAAACCACGCTCATGAAGCGGTATCTGATTTTGTTCGCAGTGCTTGATGAACACCAGCAATGTTGCCTTCAAAAGTCGCAGGCCACCATAGTACCCCATGGTACTTACAGATGTTCTGAAAGCATTGAGGTCGGCCCACTCAAGATGATCCACTCTTCCTGGCAATACTTCTATATGGTCGTGCTCTTCAAGCCGCACCTCCGCATGAAAATCGCTGAACACAAAGGAAATGGTCATTCCACCAAACCCGTCAGATGGATTTCCAATGAGCGCTGCGCGCGGATATGCAACTCCTATTACACCTGCTTTCATAGTGCGAAATTAACGCTTGTTATCATGGATCGGATATTCCGTGTCCCGTATACCCTGACTCATTAAATTTGAACCGAAAATTAACTGTCATGGGTCGTTTCTTTTATTGGCTTGCTTACTTTTTCTGGTACAGGATAGGCTCTTGGAAAGTGGTATCACGTTTTCCGAAGGGAATTAAAAAAGCAGTTATTGCCGCAGCTCCCCATACTGCAAATGAAGATTTTCCGGTTGGCATAGGCGCGTGGTATGCAGAGAATCGCAGTGCCAGCTTCATTGCCAAGAAAGAACTGTTTGAGGGACCACTGGGTTTCATTTTCAGGGCAACAGGAGGTATTCCTATAGATAGGGCCACCAGTAAGAACATGGTACAACAGGTGGCCGAAGAATTTGCCAAACGCGATGAATTGGTGTTGGTGATTGCACCAGAGGGAACACGGGCCTGGAAACCCCGCTGGAAAACCGGATTCTATTACATTGCCAAAGAGGCGGGTGTTCCAATAATTCTGGCCTATATGGATTTTGGAAAGAAGGAGGTTGGAATGGGAGAGGTGTTCTGGCCCACGGATGATGTGGAAGCTGATTTCAAATACATAGAGAATTTCTACGCAAACATTACTGCAGCAGATCCAAGCAAGTACAATCCGAAACTGACAGAAAGTCCAGAATAACAATTTGGTAAGGCATTTGTACGTTAGCTGAGCATGTACAGAATAGAAGCTACCATACCCAAAGAGCTTGAGTGGGCCGAAAAGCTTACACGGCTCATGGATGATCAGTTCAAAATTCCATTTATCAATTTCCGTTTTGGTCTTGACCCTATTCTTGGTCTTATTCCTTGGGCCGGAGATGTGGTGGCGTTTGCCATCTCAGCACTCATCCTTTCTGCTTTGATAAGAAATGGTATGCCTTTCGGTCTTATCATTCGCATGGTGGCCAATATTGTTCTCGACCTTATAATAGGTGGAATTCCGGTTGTTGGTGGTATTGCCGACTTCTTCTTTAAAGCTAACCGCGCAAACCTTAAACTGGCAAAAGAATATTTCTCAGCTTAGGATTTAAAGTGGAAAGTAGAAGGGTTCGTCCCCGTCCCACCAACGGTAATCCATTACACGTGGCCATTTGGGGTCCATCATTTCGGCCTCCCACTCAGCATGCAGCCTTTGCAGGAGTTCTACCATTTCAGCATTATCAGCATACAGATTGCGCTTTTCTTCCTTGTCGGTCCTCACGTTATAAAGCGCATGGTTTCCGCTAAGTCCATCCGTTATCAATTTCCAGTCGCCATAGCGTATGGCACGGTTATAACCCGACCTCCAGCATAGCTTCTCGTGTATCGGAGTTTTTACCGAATCGGAAAGAACGGGCAGAAGAGAAACGCCATCGAGCTTGCGTTCAGAATCATAGTCTATGGCCGCAACGTTCAGTGCAGTGGCAAAAATATCCATGGAAATAACAGGTTGGGAATAAGAACTCCGTTCCGTAACATGCCCATCCCAACGGACCATGAAGGGTACATTCAAGCCGCCTTCAAAATTGGTGAACTTTCCACCTTTAAGCGGGGCATTGTCGGTGGCCTGGGTGTAAGTTGCACCTCCATTATCGCTCAGAAAGAAAACAATGGTGTTCTCCATCAGACCTTTTTCTTCCAAGTGGTTGATAATGCTCCCAACGGCATCATCCAACTGCCAGATCATGGCGTTGTAAACACGTTTGTTCCGGTCTTCAATATGTTCGAGTTTATCGTAATACGCTTTGGTTGCCTGAAATGGTGTGTGCGGAGCAAGGAAAGGCACGTATAGGAAAAACGGCTTATCATCATTTCTATCAATGAACGCATTGGCTTCTTCGGCAATACGGTCGGTGAGGTAGAATTCCTCTTCTATGATGTCATGATTTCTTCTGATGGCACAGTTTCCGCTTCGACCCTTGCCCCAAATGAATGGGTCGGAGAAATCCTTGTGCCGCTGATTGACAATATCCGGGTTGCTGGTATCTGCCATGTACAGGGAATATGCCTCGTAAAACCCGTACTGATAGTCAAACCCACGGTTTATTGGAATGGCGTGGTCGCCAGTGCCCAAATGCCATTTGCCTACAATGCCGGTTCTGTACCCGGCTTTCTGTAAGATTTCGGATAACATGATCTCTGATGGCGGCATGCCGTTCTTCATCATGTCCTGAAAATGAGGGAACTCTATCTGGTCGGCCACCAACCAATCTCCCGTGGCAATGAAGTTTTTGTAAACGAATAGCTCCACCCGATTTTTCGGATAACGGTCGTGAGGCTGGTACTCGAAGCCGAACCGCTGCTGGTAACGACCTGTAAGCATGCCTGCTCTGGAAGGCGCACAGATGGGCGAGGTAATGTAACCCTCCGTAAACGTCATTCCTTTGAGACCGATAGAATCAATATTTGGTGTTCGGATAGGAGGGTTGCCGTAGAGCGAAATGTCTGTTTTGCCGAGGTCGTCTGCTATAATGATGACGATGTTGGGCTTTGAGTCAGTTTCAGGGTTTATTGAATTGAGATAGTTCTGCTTTTCCGTTATTTTCTCTTGATCAAATACGATCTCAAACTGCTTTGAGGTCAAAGGCCAAAAGCCATAGACAAGCAGCATTATCAGAATGAATAGTGAAATGAACAGGAGTTTGCGCTTCATGCGCCAAACTTAGCCTTAATCAGGCTTACTTGAGTTGATCCACATCTCGGATCAAAATGCTTGAGCGGTCAAAGTTGATGAGGTTCTCCTTCTTCAATTCATTCAGCACAATGGTTACAAGCTGACGTGAAGTTCCAGTAATGTTGGCCATATCTTGGTGCGTAAAGCCGTGCCTGATGAGTGTCTCGTCCGCAAATTTCTTCCCGTTCTTCTGGGCTTGCTCCTTTAAGAAGGCGATGATGCGTGTACGGGCATCATCAAAGATCAACCTTTCTAGCCGCTTCTCTGAACGTGTAATACGTTCACCGAGCTTTTCAATCATTCTTAGACCAACATCAGGATTCTTGTTGATCAATTCTTTCAGAATTTGAACTGGAATGCGGATCACTTCAACCTCATCTTTCAACGTGGCGGCAAAGTCAGGTCGTTCAACCATTCCAGATAGCCCGAGTTCTCCGAACATCTCACCAGGGTAAAGAATGTTCTTTATAACCTCCTTGCCATCTTCGTTAATGGTACCGGTCTTAACCACACCACTCAGTAGAAAGTAAACCCAATCTGCAGCTTCTCCCGGATTGTAGATCAGTGTGTTCTTCGGATAGCTTTTAGCTTGAACATAACGACTTAAAAACTCCTGCTGTTCGGCTGGCAATCCCTTTAACACTGCTACTCCCTCGAAACTATCCAACTCCAATGTGTTTGTCATGTGTTTTACACTATTTCAAATTTGCTGCATGGTAACATCATTATTCACCAATGGTGTCTCATGAACGATAAAACATGTTTCAACATGCTTTGTGGAACCAGATTTTTCCCATGGATTCCTGTCTCTTCTTCTGACTTTGATGTTTAAACATTCTATGATCTGGATGCTACTAATTGCAACCGTACCTTTGTAAACAGTATGAATGCACGGCTTGTTCTGTTAATCGGTCTTCTGTTGACCATGGTTTCTGATGTCAAATCTCAGGAGCTTACTCAGATGGTACGTGGGTCTGTGGTAGATGAGGATACGCAGGTTCCGTTGATCGGGGCAACTGTTGTCATACTCAATTCCGACCCTGTTCTTGGTGCTTCTACAGATGTAAACGGCAATTTTCAGATTGCAAATGTTCCAATAGGAAGACAGAGTTTGCAGGTGAAATATCTCGGATATGAACCTCGCACAATCTCCAATATTGATGTTGGAAGCGGTAAGCAGGTAGTACTCCATATTCAACTTTTGGAATCAACCGAGCAGTTGCAGGAAGTAGTTGTAAAAGCGGAAAAGGATCCGTCAACGCCTAATAACGAAATGTCGGTAGTAAGTACCCGGTCATTCTCTTTGGAACAGTCTCAGCGGTTTGCTGCCAGTATGAACGACCCGGGAAGAATGGCGCTTTCGTTTGCCGGAGTTAACCTTACCAACGACATTACAAACGAAATATCCATCCGCGGAAACGCTCCCAAAGGACTTCTATGGAGGCTTGAAGGCGTAGAGATTCCTGTTCCCAACCATTTTAATATTGATGGGCTTTATGCAGGTAATGTTTCCATTCTTTCAAATAATCTTCTTGATCAGAGCGACTTTTCGACAGGAGCTTTTGCTGCCGAATATGGCAATGCCCTTTCAGGCGTTTACGACCTCAAGCTCCGTACAGGAAATGATCAGAAACGAGAGTACACTGTACAGGTAGGTTTTCTTGGACTTGAGGCATCTGCAGAGGGTCCATTCATTAAGGGAAAACGGTCATCCTACCTTATCAATTACCGGTATTCTACTTTAGGATTGTTCAAGGCAGTAGGCGCCAATCTTGGTGGTGATCTGAACACCGGTTTTCAGGACCTGAACATGAAACTTAATTTCCCTACCAAGAAAATGGGAACCTTCTCGGTGTTTGCCGTGGGCGGATTGAGTGATGCTGGTTTTGATCCGGAGCGCGATACAACAAAATGGAGAAACGATGGGTCATGGGATCAAAATCGTGTAGAGGAGGATTACAGAAATCACTTCCTGGCCACTGGTTTGGCCCATAAATACATAATCAACGAAAGGAACTACGTTCATACAACTGTTGCTTACACTCGATCCGGAAACAACCTTACTCACAGTTACCTAACTGACAGTCTTACGCTTGAGAGCTATTGGAAATACAATGTAAGCAATACGGCTATCCGTGTTGCATCTCAGTTCAATACAAAATTCAATTCCAAACATCATCTCAGGTATGGTTTCAACTACAATCATCTGGTGTTCAGTTTAGTTGACGAATGGCCATGGGGTTGGCAAAAGACCTATAAAGCCACTGGAAGCGGTAATTTCTACCAGCTCTATGCACAGCACAAGTTCAGGGTCAATTCAGACATTACATTGATCGGAGGGCTTCACACAAGTTACTTTGATGTGAATGGCAAGTTTGCAATTGAACCAAGACTGGCATTCGATTGGAGGTTTGCCCCGCGTCATAAGATATCTCTGGGAGTGGGAATGCACAGCCGACAAGAGAGTCTGGCATTCTATTTTATTCAGCGCGAGGACAGGCCGGGTTACATTAATCGCTACCTCGATTACAGTCGTGCCGTTCATGTAGTAGTAGGTTACGATTTCAAGTTCTTCCAAGATTTCAGTTTGCATACGGAGGTGTATTATCAGTATCTGTATGCTGTGCCTGTTAAGAAAAATCCCAATAGCTATTCTACCATAAATAACGATGAGGCTTACGAGAAAACCGCCTTGGTTAACAACGGTATAGGAACCAATTACGGTCTTGAGCTTACCATTGAAAAGAGCTTCTCAAAGAATTATTATTTCCTGATAACGGGGTCGTTTTACAATTCCATTTATCAAGGGTCTGATGGTGTTTGGAGGAATACGCGTTATAACGGGAATTACATTACCAGTGTAACAGGCGGTAAGGATTTTAGGGTTGGTAAGAAAGGCAAACACCTTATTGGTCTCAATGC
Source organism: Flavobacteriales bacterium (assembly GCA_020635535.1). Lineage (GTDB taxonomy): Bacteria > Bacteroidota > Bacteroidia > UBA10329 > UBA10329 > UBA10329. Next base: position 224,672 of record JACJZP010000002.1, read on the forward strand.
AAAGTTCTTTTATGCGGGAGGCAGACGCATTACCCCAATTGACCTGGAAGCATCAATTGCAGCAGGAGAGGAAGTGAATGACAATAGCAGAAAGTTTGAAGATAGAGTTGATGACTATTACAGGCTGGATATCCGTTTGAGGTTCAAACACAACCTGAAGAAGTTTGCATGGGAGGTCTCTCTTGATGTACAGAACGTTACCAACCACTTGAACGAGATAAACAGGAAGTATGATCCTAAAACCGAGTCTGTCAAGAAGAAATATCAGCAGGGAATGATCCCAGTTCTGCGTTTCCGTTTCGAGATCTGACCAAGTGCATCAAACTCTTGGAACCTACCTTTACCGTATGATGCAGCGTTGGCTCTTTGTTTTAAGTCTTTTGGTGCCAGTAACCATAATGGCAGCTGTGGTGCCAAGTCCAGATCCGCTGGAAGCTGATGCAGCCAGTCTGTTCAATCTTTTGCAAGAGGCAGATCGCAAAGACTCGCGCACAGCATTGAAGTTGAGTTTCAGTTTGCAATCAATGAAACTCACTTCAACTGAGAATCGGGTCTGGAGTAAACTGCTTTACTGCTACTATCTTTTGGAGAACGATTCTATTTCCAAGTCGCTCAGTATTCTTACCAACTCAAAAGAAATACGTTGGAATGACCTGGTTGGCCAAACAAAGGCCTTTCATCTTTTCAGTTTAGGATATGCCAACACTTATCTGGGAAACTACACTAAGGCAGATTCTCTATTTGAATCGTCAGCAAATGAAAACCAGAATGAAATATTATCGGTTAAACTGAAACAGGCTACTGCTGACAATCTCAGATATCAGGGCAGATTGGATGAGAGCATGGTTTCTTGGTTAGCTGCTCTTGAACTCAGTGAGAAACAGAAAGATTCTGTTGCCATTACAGATTGTTTCATTGGAATTGGAATAGTTGAGTTCCTAAGAGCTGAATTGGAAAACGCCACCAAGCATGTCAATCTTTATTGGCAGTTCAATTCACGTATTGGAAACCAAAAGAAAGTGGCGTACGGATTATCTATCCTCTCGCTGATTGATTATCAGAATGATGAGTATGAAAGTTCAATAGAAAAGAGTCTCAGGTCTTACGAAATCAGGAAGCAAACTTCTGATCTTAAGGGTCAGGGAGAGAGTTTGAATAATCTGGCCTTGGGCTATATGGGATTGAAAAATTGGCCTCAGGCATTACGATACCTGAATGATGCCATTTTGGTTAAAACGCAAGCAAATGACTTCACTCAGATGACGGTCATTCTCAATAACATCGGTCACTGTTATAGACAACTTGGTGATACGGAAAAAGCTGTAGAGTACTTTGAGAGAGCACTTCAAAAAGGCAGGGAAAACGGACAGCTGGAAGACATGATGCGTTCATACAGGAACTTGGTGGCCATAAATGCTGAAAATGGAAATTATCAGCGTGCTTACGAACTGCAAAGTCTTCTTATTAAACTCAGAGACAGCATTGCCGATATGGAGCAAAAGGCAGCCGTCAGAGAATTGGAGGTTAAGCTTCAGGCTGACCGAAAGCAGCGGGAAATAGAGTTGCTCCAAAAAGAACGTTCAATTATTACCAACCGATGGCTTACAGTGGCTTTGGGGTTGTTTTTTGCACTCATTTTTGGCATTCTGATCTATGACGGACAAAAGCGAAAGCACCGGCAAGAAAAGGAACTTCTGGCAGCGGAAGATGAATTGCAAAAGGCCGAACTTAAGATAATGACCGATCTATTGGAACATAACCAGCAGAAGCTAAGTCTTTACACCGAGAATCTCCTAAGGAAAAATGAGCTGGTAGGTAAGCTGGAGTCCAAATTAAAAGAAACGATCCATGGTCAAGGCCATGATGAGGGAGAGAATGAAACACTGCTGTCAAACATAGCCAGCGTACGTATTCTTACTGATGATGATTGGGAAGAATTCAAAACTCTTTTTGATGGAGTACACACAGGATTGTTGGATAAGCTGCTTTCAGACTACAGAGATCTTACACTCGGGGAACAGCGCCTTTTTCTACTCATGAAATTGTCAATGTCCACCAGAGAAATTGCTAACATTCTAGGGGTTTCGCCAGACTCTGTAAAGAAGGGAAGATACAGGTTGAAGAAGAAATTAGGACTTCCAGAGACAAATTCTCTGCAAGAGTTTATTGATGATTTTTGAATCATAAATACACCAAGGTCCACCACATTGTCCACCACATTGTCCACGGTATTAATGAATCAATTTGCGGATTATTGCGCATATTTGATACGTGATTCACGTAACGCAAATTGGTTATGGATATACAGGCTAACTACATTCATTTAGAGCAGTTCTCGCTCTTCGATAATATTCACCGTTCGGTATTAGAGGAGGTTTCCAACTTCACAACACTTAGAACAAGGCCGAAAAATTCTTACGTCTACCATCCCGGAGATCCAAGTGAGGTCTTATTCATTCTGAAAGAAGGAAGAGTTAAGGTTGGAAATTATTCTGATGATGGAAGAGAGGTTATCAAAGCCATAATTCAGCCTGGAGAATTATTCGGTGAAATGGGTTTGGCAGGAGAAGAGAAAAGAAATGAGTTCGCCATTACCATGAAGGAAGAATGCTCGTTCTATATGATTTACGTGGCCGATCTTCGAAAGGTGATGAAAGCACACCCTGAGCTAAGCCTTAGATTAATAGACAGGATCGGGTCGAGAATCAGGAAAACCGAAAGCAGACTAGAGTCTATCATATTCAAGGATTCTAGAACAAGAGTAGTTGAGTTTATCAAGGAAATGGCTGATAGTGTTGGTCGAGTATTTGGAGATGAAGTTCTACTGGAGCATTTCCTCACACATCAAGACATTGCCAATCTGACCGGAACTTCCCGTCAGTTTGTAACAAGTGTGCTAAATGATCTTAAAAGAGATCATATCATCAAATTCGATAGAAACACAATACTGGTGTCAGACACAAAGGGGTTAGCAGCTCTGACATCTACAGGCCTGGCTTAACGAATGTAATAGGGGTTGGATTCGTTTAGAGATTCTTCTCAGCCAGTGCCAAAACCGCGAGCCATGTGCTCGCGGTTTTTTTTTGTGTACATGGGTTAAAAAGAGAAAGGTGTGCACTGGGCACACCTTTCGACCAACAAACCGGATTCCGTAACCAGAGAGGAAAACCTAAAACCTCATCTTAATATCTTCTCTTGAATGAGAGCTAAAACCTAAAAAAGCTCTATGAATGCGTTCGGGGACCAATCCGAACATTTCAATTCCAAGAGAGGAATCCAATATTTTCAGTTGTTAAAAATCTGTTTCTTCCAAACCGATGATTGAAGCTTCTTTGTCAATATCGGATTGAGAAATGTTGTTGTCCATTATAAGTTTCTCAGCTTTTTCCTTGCTGATCTTAGAAGCATCTTGGCTTGAAACAACTCCGAATGCGATAAGTACTGCGATCAATAATTCCATAATTCCTAGTTTTTAATTGGTTAGACTGGGTCGTTATATGGAACGGGTGCGCAGTTCGTTTGGTCGTTTATCGATACCTTTATTTTTTATCGACAAACGACACAATACGCCTTGAAAGAGCTGGAACAATTGCGCGATATCCACTTCATGATGGATAAGAATGAGCAGGCTGCGCTGAGGAATTACCTCACTTGTTTTGAATCTCGGAAGAAAGGTTTCAAGCCGAAAACACTTATTCTGCTCAACCTACTTGAGAAGTACGATGACGATGAAAAGGTGATGGCTCTATTTAAAAAGAAGGTGCCTTCTGAAGATGCTCGAAGAATGATCATCTATAGGCTGCGAGAGAAAATGCTTGCGTCCTTGTCCTTAGACATTAATCTCAAACGAGAGGAAATATATGATGAGCAGGCTCGGGCACGAGCTGAGGTCATTCTTGGGAAATTACATGGGTCCTTATTACTTGGTAGAGGTAAGCGGAAGCTGGGTTTCAAGGTTATGGATGACGCTATCAGGCTTGCTAGATCATACGAATTCTATGATGACCTGGTAGATATGCTCACTTCGCAGCGGCAGATGATCAAGGCCTTCAAAGGCACGGATAAAGCCTTTTATGATATTGTAAAGAGGATTGATGAATATTCTGCTTCGCGAGATGCGGCAAACTTGGCCAAGCAGTACTTTGAAGAAGTTACCATGCGCTTTGGCTTCAAAGGGTTGAGCAGGTTGGCGGCAGATCAGGGGCAGGTCAAGTTCTTGCAAGATCGGATCGGTCAATTGCACGATGCATTCGAGAAAACAGGTTCAGCAACGGTAGGTTACTACTATTACTTCCTTCTTATTGAGTTGAATCAGCTTCAGAATAACTTGGAAGAAGCTTCTAATGCCTTATCTGACCTAGCTCGCATATTGGAAGAGAATCCATCAATAAGGAGAAATGTTCGGTTGGCTACAGTGCATCTCAATTTCGGTGCAAACGACCTCTGGCTTCACAGATTCAACGAGGCTCGCGGTCAATTCGAGACCAGTCTTAAATACGTGCGAGAGAACACTCGGAATCACGCTGTCATCACAGAGCTACTGTTCTATTCTTTGTTCTATTCTGGACAGATGAATGAGGCCGAAGCAATGCTTGAAACGATTGTTGAGAGTAAGCATGTGGATCAAAGTGAGTTCAGAAGAGCAGTGCGCAGCTATCTATTGGCATGTGTTTCATTCGCTAAAGGTGAATTCCGGAAAGTCAATCTCCGATTGGCAAATAGTCACAACATAGGTAAGGATAAGGAAGGTTGGAATATTGGCTCCCGAGTACTGAGCATTATGCTGGCCATTGAGCGTGAAAAGTTTGATTATGCCGATTCCCAAATTGTTAACCTGCGCCAGTTCATGCGTGAAGGGCTGAAAGGAATTGAAGTTAGAAAGCGAGACAAGCTCATTTTAGATATATTGGTTGAGCTCAGAAAGAAGAGTTATGATTTTCAGGAGACTTTGACAGTAAAGCAGGAAGCATTAGATGAGCTTTCTAAAGAGAATGTGGAATCTGGTTGGTTGGTTCAAACTCCCGAAATGATCTGTTTTCACATTTGGTTCATCGACAAACTCAATGAAAGGAGTTACACTGTGAATTATTCAAAGGACTTCCTTTTCAAGGAGCAATTGGTCTCGTAAGCCCTCAATTTTTCATAAGTTTTTCTTCATTATCCGTTTCTCCGGCTATTCTGGCGTTCGTCCTGTAAATAGCTCGGTTTTGTCGATGATTTTATCGATCTATCGAAAGGTTACAGTCGTTTATCCAAAAAATCAATGTTTTATAAACATACATATTGGAAGCTCTGAATGTCTTATATAATAAGGGATACAGGATTATAAATAAGTTTGTGAGTGTTCAAAAATAATCAATGTCTTGACGGTCATTATATATAGGCGCTTCACCTTTGGGTCAACAAATCGAAACGACCAAAACGATTATAAACGAAAAACCTTAACCAGCGAATCGGACTGACCACCGAAAAGCACAAAACCTAAAATCATGAGCGTTCTAAAGAATTTCAAAAAACTAAAGGCAGAAGGCAAAAAGATCGTTGTAGTAACTTCTTACGATTACTGGAGTGCCAAGATCCTTAACGAGACTGATGTAAACGGTATTTTAATTGGAGACTGTTCGTCTATGGTAATGCATGGGCATGAAGACACATTGAATTCAGATGTGGAAATGATTGCCATGCACACCAGAGCCGTACGAAAAGGTGCCAAAGACAAGTTTCTTATTGCTGCCATGCCATTCATGGCCAACAGAAAAGGAATGAAAGAGGCAATGGACAACGTAGAGACATTGATCAAAGCTGGCGCCAATGCCGTTAAAATTGAAGGTGTGAATGGAAATGAGGAACTGTACGCACACCTTTCAGAATCAGGTATACCTTGCATAGGCCACATCGGTCTTACTCCATCACATCACAATATGATAGGTGGATTCAAAGTGCAAGGAAAATCCATTGAAGAGGAACTTGAAATCGTTGAACAGGCCAAGAAGTTGGAAGAGCTTGGTTGCATAGCTGTGGTTTTGGAAGCTGTACCACAGCACGTTGGAGCTGCGGTTCGCGATGCGGTTTCTATACCAGTTGTGGGGGTGGGAGCAGGAATTGATGTGGACGGACAGGCACTTGTTCTTCAGGACATGCTCGGTTTTTCAACCGATTTCAAGCCTAAGTTCGTTCGAACTTACATGTACGGAGCTGACCTTATCAAGGATGCTGTGAACCAATTTGCTGCTGATGTGCATGCAGAGGCGTTCCCTGCCGCCAAGGAGACCTATGCTCCGGCTAAGAACCAACTACTTAAGGTAGCGTAACCAGTGTTGAACCTACAAAACCTACAACTCATGGAAACGTCTTACCTAAAAGTTGCAAAGAGCCTTTCGCCAGGCTTCTCTTACCCCAATTTCGATGCGTTCATCGACAATCTCAACAATCAGGAAATGGAGTGGTATGCAACTTTCCGCAGCCACGTTACAGGAAAGATCGAGGACTATGATTTCGAAGAACTGACCGAAGAGGGAATCCGAACAATCCTACCGGTAAAGACACTCGCAGCAATGGAGATCATGAAGGAAGGATTTGGATGGAACGATGAAAACCTGATCAACGAGTGCAAGAACGACCTACGCGTTCGTCACGCCTTGGCCATCGCTGGAACTGAAGATGTGCCACCGGTAACTGCACTTAACAAGTTCAGATCGCTGCTAAAAGAGTTCGAAAAGAACACAGGAATTGATCTTATGGCAGAACTGATCGAGAAGATCACTGAGGAGAAAGGCCCAGTGATGAAGTTAGGAACTGGAAGAATAATGCTTTGGGCTATGCGGGTGGCCTAACAGGAAAAAGAGATCCGCAAACCAACAAACCTGGAACTGGAACACCGAAGGCTTCTCACGAAAGTGGGGAGCCTTCGGTGCTTTCATATATGTTCAAACAAATTGCCTTTAATTATTGCCTTGCGATTCGGCATGCCGTATGAAGGTCACATGCTTTGAAGATTATCATTCCACCTGTATGCTCTCGCTTCAATCGAACACGCGCGCTGCATGATAAATCATCTGACCTGATGACGTACGTCATTGATCATGATGCCATCGCGAAGAGATCTTTGGTTAACCAATTTCACAATAAAATCATGTTATCCAGAAAAACACAAACCACAGTTTTGAGCATTATTGCCCTTTCCGTTGTATCCTTCAGCTCCTGTAAAAAGGATGACGATCCTAATGACAACAATAAGACTTCCATAATCTTCAATCCGAATCTAACTTATGGAACGATGACCGATGTGGAGGGAAATTCCTACAAGACAATCCAGATAGGCAACCAGACCTGGATGGCCGAAAACCTGCGGACCACGAAATACAATGATGGCAGCAACATCCACCGCGGTATAGCTGACTCCGCGTGGTACTATACTTCTGCTGAGGGTATCTATTACACTTACAACGATACGCGCAATACGGATACCACCCGCATCATGGGCATGCTCTATTCGTGGTATGCGGTGAACACCAACAAATTGGCACCTACCGGATGGCATATTCCGACCCAAGCCGAATGGGACGAGCTGGTGACCTACTTGGGAGGAACGAACACGGCCGGTGGTAAGATGAAAGAGACCGGATTCACCCATTGGGGCGATCCCAACTTGGATGCCACCAATGAGAGTGGCTTTACGGCCTTGCCTGCTGGACGGATGTATCCGATCGGATCGACCTATACCCACTATTCCTTCGCTGCTTGGTTCTGGAGCACTACCTCATATAGTGCAGGCGAGGCCATTTACTGTGGCCTTGACCACACCAACGCTGTTGCCTCCAGATACCACTCACAGAAAATTTATGGCTACTCCGTTAGGTGTGTCAAAGACTGAATTCCAATGCGGTAGATTGTAAAGCATCCCCAGGCTCATTGCTTGCCTGGGGATTTTTGTTTGAAACGGATAAGGTGATTATTTACCCTTAAGCTTTTCAGTGCAGTCGCAGCCAGCAGCCTTGGCATTGGCCAGTGCGGCATCATAGTCATCTTTTGAATTGTAATCGTCCACACAGAAATCACCTGAAATTCCGAACGGACAGTTATCGCACTCAGCACACTTTTGGCAAGAGCTTGCGCCCAACGCCATTACACCAACAATAAAAGGAATGAGCAACTTTTTCATGATAATAGGTTTTGGTTAGTGCCCTAAAGTTAAACTTTGACAACATCAATTGTCATGAATTACTCTGTTATTAATATGTGAACAGGAAAAGCATACTTTCGCAGTCAAATTGAATTTAATGACAGAAGAAAAGGAGCGGTTGGGTTACGCGTTGGGCCTGAATATTGCCAAAAATCTAAAGGAACAGGGTTTTGAAGGATTCGACCTTACAGCCTTCACAGCCGCAATGGACGATTACTTTGCAACGAAAGAATTGAAAATGTCGGTGCCAGAAGTGAATGAAGCGCTTCAGAATGCAATGGCCAGAATTCAGGCGGAAAAGCACGGTCCAGTATTGGAAGAAGGCAAGAAGTTTTTGGAAGAGAATGCCAAGCGTGAAGAGGTTTTGGTAACTGAGAGTGGCTTGCAATATCGGGTTATGAAAGAAGGTTCAGGTAAGTCTCCGAGTCCAACCGATCAGGTTACAACCCATTACCACGGAAAACTGATTGACGGAAAAGTGTTCGACAGTTCTGTTAATCGTGGAACTCCTGCAACCTTTCCTGTAAATGGCGTAATACAAGGTTGGCAAGAGGCTTTGCCCATGATGAAAGAAGGAGATAAATGGGAATTGTTCATTCCCTATGATCTGGCCTATGGCGAGAATGGGGCGGGTGGAGCTATTCCTCCTTTTGCCACATTGATCTTTGAAGTTGAACTAATAAGTGTGAATTGATATGAAAAAGTTGTTTGTCATTATTGTTGCCGGTGCGTTTGCTTCATGCAATACCGGAGGTGGAAAGAAAGAAGTTTCCTTGGCCACGTTTGAGGATTCTGCAAGCTATGCTGTAGGTAGAACTATCGGTGCCAACCTGAAAGCTGATTTTGAGGCCCAGAAAGTTGGTGATTCATTCGATCGTGACCTGGTTGTTGCTGGATTGGCTGACGCGTTAAAGTCAGACTCTACTAAAGTTTCCAAAGAGGAGGCGCAAATGTTGGTTGATAGATTCTTTGAGCAGTTGAATGCCAAACGTGCCGAAGAGAATAAAGCAGCTGGTGCGGCATTTTTGGAAGAGAACAAAGGAAAAGCGGGTGTTTCCACAACCGAAAGTGGCCTTCAGTATATTGTGCTGAAGGAGGGTGAAGGAAAATCTCCAGCACTTACGGATCAGGTTATGGTGCATTACACAGGTAAATTGCTTGATGGCGAGGTTTTCGATAGTTCTTACGAACGAAATCAGCCAGTTACTTTCTACGTAAGAAGCGTTATTCCTGGTTGGACAGAAGCGCTTCAGTTGATGAAGGAAGGTGCGGAGTACAAACTGTTCATTCCATCAGAACTTGCGTATGGAGAAGGTGGTAATCCACGCGGTGGTATCGGACCGAACGAAGTTTTGGTGTTTGATGTGAAACTGATTCAGGTGATCAGCGAGTAAAACTCCGTTTCAATACAAGATTTTCAATTAGCAGGGCCCCATTGAGGGCCCTGCTTGCATATCGGAGGTGGAAGAATGGGTTATCTGCCAATTTTTGAGCGAACATATTCTCGAATGCTGTGATCATTCCTGCATGGAAGAAAAAGAAACCGCGGTCGTTCAGAAGTGTGTCAGAATCAAGGTCATTGGACTTAGCGCCAATTCCAAGTTTGAAAGCAGCATTTTCCATTAGAATACAGTTCATTCCTTCTGCCTGTTCGAGACCGATCTGAATGTCAGTTCTCACTTTAGCTTTGATTCTATTCCTGTATGATTCTGGTAAAAGTGGAATCAATCTTGCCAAATGGTAGAGTATCAGCTCAGTGGTCGGGTAATTCGGAGCAGAGTAGAAGGGAAGTGTTTTATGTTCGTCATTTTCCACTGTTGCCACAATAAACTCAAGCGTATCGCGGTCGTATTCGTTTAGCTCCTGTTCTGTAAAGTGTTTCAGAATCAGCCGCATGAGATTGCTCAGCACGCAAAGGTCAAATTCGATGTACATCTTTTTGCCAAAGAATGTTGAATAGCATTTCAGTTCACGATACTTGGGCAGTGGATTGAAGGCTTTTTTATAAGCCAAGTTTGCGTGCTGCTTCAGTTTTTCGCGAAGCCACAAAACCCTCTCTTTCGCAGAATTCTCTGTCAGATACACCAAAGATGTATCATCCACATCATCAGGAATTTGAAAATGTTTGAAGTGATGCATAAACCAACCATTCGGGAAATGACGGCTTGGCGTGGTCTGCCAGAAATTGTAGGTGTCCAAACCCTTTTTATTCCTGAAAAGAGGATAGGCGCTAACCGCATCAGAAATCAGGGACTCTGCAAGTTCAGATTCGGCAGGCTCAAATTCATTCAGAATTCCTTGCAGAATATGAACGATGGAAGCAGTGAAGAACAGGTTGTCATCATGTCTTCGGTAAGGAAGGAATGGATGGTAGCGCTCAGAAGGGAAAATGCCATTCGGATAAGTAGAATTGCACTGAGACTGAAGCTGTTTCAGTGATTTTAGTAATTCTTCGACCGAATTTGAATGTATAGATGCCATGAACCGTACAAGGCAAAGCTAATGGCCGAAAGTTAAAAGCTGTTAGCTTATCTACTTGATGTATCGGAAATCGTGACCAGATTTCAATTGTATCAACGTTTCATAGATCAGTTTGATCACATTGTCCACGTCATCCTTGTGAGCCGATTCCACAGTTGTATGCATGTACTTCAGCGGAAGCGAGATCAAAGCGGAAGCAACACCTTCTCCCGAATAGGCAAAAGCATCCGTATCTGTTCCTGTGGCGCGCGTTGCCGCAGCTCTTTGGAATGGAATTTTTTTCTTCTGGGCCGTCTCCACTATCATTTCAAGAAGGTTGTTCTGAACCGCAGGCCCATAGGTCAACACGGGGCCTTTTCCAGCAGTCAGGTCACCCTGAGTTTTCTTCTCATACATCGGGGTTTGCGTATCGTGGCAAACATCGGTAATGATGGCAACGTCTGGCTTTATTCTACGCGAAATCATCTCTGCGCCACGCAATCCTATTTCCTCTTGAACAGCGTTGACAATATAAAGGCCGAACGGAAGTTTCTTCTTTTTCTCTTTGATAATACGTGCAACTTCGGCAATCATGAAGCCTCCAATTCGGTTATCCAGTGCACGACCTACAATGTAACGGTCGTTCAGCATGGTCATTTCATCTACAAACGTGATGACCGAACCAACGTGAATTCCTTTCTCCTCGACTTCATCTTTGGAATTGCATCCTGTGTCAATGAACAGGTTTGAAAGGCTTGGGTTTTCCTCCTTTTGCGGATTCCGGACATGAATGGCCGGCCAACCGAAAACACCTTTCACAATTCCCTTTTTCGTGTGGATGTTAACACGCATGGAAGGTGCGATCTGATGATCGGATCCACCATTTCTGCGCACGTAGATCAATCCTTCATTGGTAATGTAGTTTACAAACCACGAGATCTCATCAGCGTGGGCCTCGATAACAACCTTATACTCAGCCTTTGGATTGATGATGGCCACAGCAGAGCCATAGACATCGGTGTAATACTCATCTATGTACGGTTTGATGTAATCTAACCAGAGTTGTTGCCCAGAGGATTCAAATCCGGTGGGAGAGGCGTTATTCAAATAGTTCTCTAAAAACTCAAGGCTCTGTTTACGCATTTCTTTGATTCTTATCTAAGCAATTCGCGCAAATATAACGTTCAAACATCGTTCTCATAAATTAACCGTAACAAAATGTTATAATTTCTGAGCATAAAAAAAGCCTCCCAAATTGGAAGGCTTCTCTGTGACTCGACTGGGGCTCGAACCCAGGACCCTAACATTAAAAGTGTTATGCTCTACCAACTGAGCTATCGAGTCGTGCTTTTTAAAGCGGTTGCAAATATATGTCCTTGGTTTTGGAAAACAAACCCAGAATTGGGTTTTGTGGTAATGAGATTCAATTAACTGGTTATCAGCTTGTTGTACTACTTTTCAACCTTTATGGAATGTCCCATTTTGTCTCGTTTGGTCTGAAGGTAAAAGCGATTATGCTCATTTGCATCGATCTCAATGGCCACATTTTCAACTATTTCAAGACCGTATCCAATAAGACCGGTTCGCTTTTTAGGGTTGTTGCTCATTAGTCGCATTTTGGTAACACCAAGATCACGAAGAATCTGTGCTCCAATTCCATAATCGCGCTGATCCATCTGGAAACCGAGGGCCAAATTGGCCTCAACGGTATCCATTCCCTTCTCTTGAAGTTCGTAGGCTTTCAACTTGTTCAGCAATCCAATGCCACGACCTTCCTGATTCATGTAAACGATAACACCTTTTCCTTCCTTCTCAACCATTTCCATAGCTGAATGAAGTTGGGGGCCGCAATCGCATCTGCAGCTACCGAAAATATCTCCAGTTACGCACGATGAATGAACACGTACGAGAATAGGTTCGTCATCATCCCAAGTTCCTTTTACCAGTGCAAGATGACTTTGACCATTGGTGGTCTGTTTGTAGGCTACCAATTTGAAATCACCGTATTCAGTAGGCATGTTCACGCGGATCTCGCGCTCAATCAACGATTCATTTTTAACCCGATACTCAATCAGATCCTTGATGGAGATGAGTTTGAGATTGAACTTTTTTGCAATCTCTGCAAGTTGAGGAAGACGCGCCATGGTACCATCCTCGTTCATGATCTCTACGATAACACCAGCTGCTTCAAATCCGGCCAAACGAGCAAGGTCGATAGCAGCCTCGGTGTGTCCAGCTCTTCGTAGAACTCCACCTTTGCGCGCTTTAAGCGGAAAGATGTGACCTGGTTTGCCAAGTTCTTCCGGTTTTGTGTTCGGGTCGATAAGTGCTTTGATTGTCTTCGAACGGTCGCTTGCAGAAATTCCAGTTGTACAACCATGGCCAATAAGGTCCACTGAAACCGTGAATGGTGTTTCGTAAGCGGCATTGTTATTCTGAACCATCAGGTCCAGACCAAGCTGATCACAACGGTCTTCTACCAACGGAGCGCAGATCAACCCTCGACCATGAGTGGCCATGAAGTTGATCATTTCAGGGGTCACGGATCGAGCAGCGGCTACAAAGTCTCCTTCATTTTCACGATCTGCATCATCTACTACAATGACAACTTTCCCATCTTTTATTTCCTGAATGGCATCTTCAATGCTATCCAGTTTTATTTCTACTTCGCTCATCTATCTGAATTGGGGCTGCAAAAGTACGCAATCGAAACGCCTTGAAGCGTTAACTGTTCATGGAGACCGGAGCAAGTTACTCCTGTTTTTTTCCTCCGAAATAGTACATCAGACCTATCTGCAAGGAGGTAATATCAAGGTCGAGTTGAAATGATGAACGTTCATTTCTTGAAACCTCGCTTCCAAAGCCTTCTTCATGTGCTGTCTGCCGATTGTTTTCGTAACTGTATCCGATACGGCCAAAACTCGCTTCAAGGCCAAAGCTGGGATTGATGAAATATACTACGCTAGGAGTTAAAAAGGCCCCAACCGAATTTTGTTCTCCTTTGCTTGTAAAGAGCCGATCGGTACTTTTTCGTTCGATATCAGAAAGACCATACGAATATCCGATGCTGCCGGTGGCAACAAAAGCGAACTTTGAACCGAAGAACTTGTAATAACGGGCGTAAACTGAAGCTCCTATGACATTTGCTGTTTCGTGTAGGGAATCATCATCGTAGTTATTACTGTTCATTTGCTGATACCAGCGGTATGAAATAGTTCCGCCAATGGCAAAACTTTTAGATACGAAACCACCTACGTTCGGAGTTATTGAGAAGCCGAAACGCTCAGATTTGTAAAATCCATCAGAGTTAATGTTCCCTGAAACATTGAGGTTTCCACCAAGAAAAATCGAGCCTTTGTAATCTTGGGCGAATGAGTTTCCTGATAGCACGAAGAAGAGTAAACAGATTGCAGAAAGAGTTTTTTTCATGTTGTTGTTTTCTATGAAACTCTAGCAGTAGCTGTTTATTGTTGAAATTGTCAGTTTCAGTGATTCACGTACAACTGATCTTTATTGATGACCGCCACAGGCAGGCCAGTAAGTTCACGGTCGAGTAGAGGTGAGTTGTATGATCTGCTCTTCACATCTTCTTTGGTGTAAGTCCAAACAATGGTTGGTGCGAAAACGGTCAGTTCTGCTTCTTCGCCTTCTTCAATTTTTGGCTGATTCAGGTTCAGGATCTTCCTTGGATTTGAAGTGAATTTTTGAATGATCTGCTCTAAACTTAGTTTGTCAGAAAGTGATTCAATGGCAGCAGAGAAAGCTGTTTCCAGCGCTGTGATTCCAGGTTCCGCAATGCCGAATTCTGAGAATTTAGCTTCAATCTCTTGCGGTTCATGGTCAGAGATGATGGCATCGATGGTTCCGTCTGCCAAACCTTCTTTCAATGCATTGATGTGTTCTTGATTTCTGAACGGGGGAGAAACCTTGAAGTTCGGGTCGAATTCTGAAATGGATTCATCAGTAAGCAATAGATGATGTGCAGGAACACTTGACGTTACCTTCAGACCTTTCGCCTTAGCCTGACGGATCAACTCAACGGAGCCTTTGGTTGTGATGTGAGAGAAATGAACCGCCACATCCGAATATTCTGCCAGGTAGATGTCTCTTGCCACTTTGATTTCTTCCGCCAGAGCTGGAATTCCCTTCAAACCAAGTGTTGTGTTCATTTCGCCTTCGTGCATCTGACCACCCGCAGCCATCTGTTCATCCTCACAGAAACTGTACATGGCCATATTCAGATTCTTACCGTACAGGTACGCCAGGTTCTGAAGCTTGGTGTTTTCAATGGTGTGTTTTCCGTTGCTTACCGCCACTGCACCTGAATCTTGCATATCGAACATTTCGGCCATTTCAACTCCAGCCAATCCTTTGGTGATCGCGCCAAGTGGCAATGCATCAACCACATGACCTTCGGCCTTCTTCAATATGTATCGGATTGCCGATTTATCATCAATCGCTGGTTCTGCTTCGGGCGAAATGGCAACCTTGGTGAAACCGCCTTGCGCGGCTGCATTCAAACCCGATTCGATGTCCTCCTTGTATTCGCGTCCAGGATCGCCAAAAGTGGCGTACATATCAACCCAACCGGTTGAAACATGCAGGTCGTCTCCTTCAATCACCTCGTCAACTCCCGTAGCATCAAGGTTATTACCGATGCTCTCAATCTTTCCATCCTTGATAAGTATATCGAGAACTTTCCCATTATGCTTTGAGTTCGGATCGATGATCTTGGTTGCGCGAAGTAGAATTTGCATGGTCAGAATATTCGTATCAATAGGGTTTCAATCAGTAGACAGGCTAACGCCAGAATTAGGAATAAGCGCCAAAGCTGTTTGCCATCATGTAGTTCTTGAACTTGACTTGCAAGCGATTCGGTACTTCCTTCCACAATCTCGAAGTTGCTGATGCCAACTGCGCTGGCGGCCTGTTTTAGTTCTTCGGGTGTGAGGAATTGCATGTCGCTTTCCAGTCTGTTGTAGTTGAAGCTCACTGACTGAAGCGTGTCGTTAGTTTCTGTTTTCAGGATGAAATGTCCGTCTTTTTGAACCTGATCATGTACGTAAATGCCATTCCCCTCAGCTCTTGCAACCCGCTCAGGAACAAACGTTTCCTCTTCGTCTATGCGTTGCATTTCAAGAATTTCCGATTCGCTGAGGCTGGCATTTACAGGAATCATCTCGTCTGAACCGATGGTCTCTGAACTCGTTCCACTGTTAGAACTGTTCAGCGCGATATTGTAAAGCGTGGGCACAAACAATGCGTGGCGATGGAAATTGGTCCAAGCATCGTGTAGCGAGGTGGTGATCACAAAACATTTCCCTTTTCCAATGCTGTAAGAGGTAAGGAGCGGTTGACCATTGGCAAGTGTCAATAGACGCTCTGCAGATGATGTGCTACGCGTTTCGGTAGGGTAGAATTTATTCACAACAGGTAGGTCAATGCGGTCTTCCCATTGCGTAAAAACATTCTTGAACAGTTCACTCTGTAGGTTCACGCCTTCCACTTTCAGCTTGGTACTATCTGAACCTGAAAGTTTTTCAGCACCTACCGCAAGCAGCAGTTCGTTAGTTGCAGTCAGATCAAGTTTCTCGGAAGGGATGAACAACAGGTCTCCACCATCTTTCACAAACTTCATTACCTCTTGAACCATGCCTGATGAGAAGCTTGAAACCTCATTCAAAATCAAGAGGTCGGCATTTTTCAGAGCAGAGTAGTCCAGCCCTTTGCTTGGAACCTGAGTAAGAACAAAATTTGGTTCCGAATCAAACAATTTGGCAACACTTGTAGATGGATTCTCGCCATTAACGCTCAGAATGCTGATGCTGCTTGCCAAGTTGTAAGACAAGTAGTATTGGTCGTCATAGGTTATTGGGTAATCCTGAATAGAAACCTCAGCCAGTTGCAGACCACTTTCAGAATTGGTGAAACTGAGCGTCAGGTCTTCGTAACTCTGTGATGGTAGATTGACTGTTCCCACAGAGCGTTGCACACCATTCAAGGTCAATTTCACAGACAGGTTTTCCACCATTCCGTTTCCGGTATTGCGAACTCTAACATTCAGTTCATCAGGCTGTAGTGGCAACCTTGAAGGCGATGAAAACCAGCAGCTATCGATATAGACATTAGATTCTATTTCTGATTGAACTGGAATTGCATAAATGCTTATCAATGAATCTGATACGGATTCTTTCGGCTGTGATGTGTTTTGCTGTAGGTCGGATATATAGTACAGTCCAATGGCTTGGCCAGCATCGAACATTCCAGATGTTCTGGAAACAATCTCATCGAACGTTCTGACAACTGGTGATGATTGAATCGAAGCCACTTCGTTCTTGAATTCCTCAAACGAAAGATTGCGGAAATGGCGTGGGTCAAAATCGTTGGTCAACAATCGTATTTGGCCACCATTCGCGTAAGCAGAACCAACCTCAATGGCTTTGGCTTTAGCCTCTTCCAGTAGATTTCCCGTTTCTCCTTCAGCACTCATGCTGAATGAGTTATCGATGTAAACCACCACCGAATTGTTAGCTGAAATGGGCTTGCTTCCAGTTGGGATCACCGGTCTCGCAAATGCGAATACCAAAAAGGTTATGGCCAGAATTCGCGATAGCAGAATGAGCAAGTTCTTGAGTTTGTTCCTGCTTTTTGTCTCTATTTCAACATCCTTCAGAAAGCGGATGTCGGAGAAGTAGACCTTCTTGAACCTGCGAAAATTGAATAAATGAATGATAACTGGAACCGAAATCGCTGCGAGCGCAAAAAGGAATTCGGGGTAGGCGAAATTCATTAAAGTGCAAAGGTAGGAAAAGGGTAAAATGAAAAAGGTGAAAAAGAGAAAACGTTGACAGAATCGACTTATTCTACTACAAAGACATTATTCATTTTCCCATTTTTTCGGTTTTCCTCAACTTGGATACTCAACCCGAACGTGGTAAATGTTCAAGAGCTTTTTCTTAAAGATGCTACGTACCTCGGTAATGTCGCGAAGTGTAATGTTGGCGCTATCGAACTGACCCTCATTGAATTGGCGGTCTATGATGTTGTCTACCAATTTTCCAACCGACTCTGTGGTGTATTCGCTCAAACTTCGTGAAGCTGCTTCAACACTATCGGCCATCATCAACACAGCCATTTCTTTGGTGAACGGTTTTGGGCCAGGATAACTGAAATGTTCCTGATCTAATTCTCCTTCTGGGAAATTCTGAAGATATGAACGGTAGAAATACTGAACGGTAGAAGTTCCGTGGTGTGTTCGAATGAAATCAATAAGCTGCTCGGGAAGGTTATTCTCCTTGGCCAGTTCAATTCCTTTGATCACGTGGTTGATGATGATTTTGGCGCTCTCATCAAATGAAAGGTCATCGTGCGGGTTGACGCCAGTAACCTGATTCTCAATGAAGTACATCGGAGCATAGAGTTTTCCAATATCGTGATACAAGGCACCGGTTCTTACAAGTAGGGCATTACCACCGATCTCGTAAATGGCAGTCTCCGCCAAGCTTGCAACCTGTAATGAATGCTGGAACGTGCCAGGTGCTTCAGTTGCCATCTGACGCAGCAACTTGTGATTGGTGTTGTTCAGTTCAAGCAAGGTAACTTCAGAAATGAAACCGAAAACCTTCTCGAACAGGTAAATGAGCGGATATGCGAGAAGTGTGAGTCCAACGCTGCCCGCAAACCAGATGAACATGCTCAGGTCTATGTTCTTGATATCGCCTTCTTGCATTACGGCAATGCTGAAATAACTGGCACTATAGGTCACGAAAACAACCAGCATGGAAACGAATAGCTGAGAACGGTTCTGCAGACTGAGCAGCGAGAAGATGGCAATGATGCCAGCAATCAGTTCTAAGAACATGAACTCGAAACCATTCGGAGCTTCAAACCCTACAATGATGAGGGTTACAATGTGCGCGAAAAGTGCAATCCGGCTATCGAAGAAACTTCGAACAATTACTGGAATGAGACAGAACGGAACCAGGTAGAGATTGATGTTGGGTATGCGTTGCGCCAAGCTTGCAATGGCCACCATTCCGGCAATGAGCATCAGGAGGAAAGTAACTTGCCAGTTGTTCTGCATCAGATCGCTTCTGTACTGGCTCAAGAACAACCAGAACATCAATAGCACAATGGTCACCATGATAAGCTGTCCGAGAAGAATGAGATAATAGCTTTCTGAAGAACCGAGCCGAGATTGATATTCCTTGCGGAGCGATTCAAGCACGAGCAGGTTCTCGCCATCCACCATATCACCACGACTTATCACCATCAGTCCTTTCGGAATCATGCCACGGGTTTCGGAAATAGCATTGAGCTCATCCGCAAGGATCTGTTCCGTGGTCTGCTCATCATAAACCACATTCTGAACCAGCGATTCAGATAGCACACTCAACAGCAATTCCTTGTCGATGCCTTTGAAATCGTCCAGGATTTTACTCATTCGATCGTAAGCCGTCTGAACAGTGTAAAACCGATTCAGTTGAACTTGAGTAGCCGTATTGCCATCAAGAAGGTAAATGAGTTGTTTATTACTCGGTTTCTCTATCTCACTTGAGTTTCTCAGAATACCTTTTTCGTACACCTTCTTCAGTGCAGATTGACCTGCAAAGAGGTTCTTCTCAAGTTTTTTCAGAGAACGGGATTGGGAGGAATCTGGTTTGAACGCCTCAATGAATCTTGTTCGGAAATCTGTTTTGGCCTTATCTGCACCTTCCTCATCCAATCGCAGGTAGGTCTTTGAGTTCGATCTTACCTGCTGGATTTCCGCATCCAATTCTGCCTTGGGCTTTTCAATGGCAAAATCGAACGGTGCAACCAGATCCTCATGCCCCCACGGACGGCCTTTCTGATACTCGTATTTGAACTTGCCTTCCTTTGGTAGCAACAATACCACAATAAGACCTGTTACAATGAACAGTAGCACACGTTGAATGCGCTCGTGGTTATTGCGTATATCCGAGAAGAAATTCTCCATTTCTGAGCCACTAAGCTAAACCATTTATATGGTATCAATTAGGTAAAACACAGGTCATTCCGACTGGATGAGAAATCACTACTTTCGCACGAAATCACAAGGATAAGCAAGATGAAAGAAGTTTATATTGTAGCAGCGGCACGAACGCCAATGGGAAGTTTCAATGGTAAATTGGCTTCGGTTCCAGCTCCAAAATTGGGTGCCATTGCCATTAAGGGTGCATTGCAACAAGCAGGAGTTGATGACAAGGAGGTTCAGGAAGTGTTCATGGGAAATGTGCTTTCGGCAGGATTGGGGCAGGCACCTGCCCGTCAGGCCGCCATCTTTGCTGGATTGCCAGACACGGTTCCTTGTACTACTGTAAACAAGGTTTGTGCTTCGGGAATGAAAGCCATCATGTTGGGCGCTCAGAGCATCATGCTTGGCGATAATGATGTGGTGGTTGCTGGTGGAATGGAGAACATGAGTTCCGTGCCTCATTACCTGCCAGGTTCAAGAATTGGAACCAAATATGGCAGCATCACCATGCTTGATGGTTTGGCCTTTGATGGTCTTACAGATGTGTATCACAACTATCCTATGGGAAATGCAGCGGAGCTTTGCGCTACTGAGTGCAACATAAGCCGAGAGGATCAAGATGCATATGCCATTGAAAGCTACAAGCGTTCGGCAGCGGCCTGGGAAGCGGGAGCCTTCAAAAACGAGATAGTGCCTGTGGAAGTGCCACAGCGTAGAGGAGATGCCTTGGTGGTTGATACCGATGAGGAATTCACTAACGTGATGATGGATAAGATTCCATCACTTCGCCCAGCATTTACCAAGGATGGAACCGTTACCGCAGCCAACGCATCGACCATGAACGATGGTGCAGCAGCAGTGGTATTGATGAGCAAAGAGAAGGCTGAAGCCCTTGGCGTGAAGCCATTGGCAAAGATTGTTTCGTTTGCGGATGCAGCCCAAGCGCCAGAGTGGTTTACAACTGCACCTGCCAAGGCAATGCCGAAAGCCTTTGGCAAGGCCGGATGGTCGGCATCAGATATTGACCTTTTCGAGATAAACGAAGCATTCTCAGTAGTGGCTTTGGCCAACAATCAGAAATTGGGCTTGGATGCCAGCAAGGTGAACGTGAATGGTGGAGCCGTGTCACTGGGTCACCCTCTTGGATGTTCTGGTGCGCGCATCATTGTAACGTTGGTGCACGCGCTCAAGAACCGTGGATTGAAGAAAGGTGCATCAGGCATTTGCAACGGTGGTGGCGGTGCCAGCGCCCTATGTTTGGAAGTTTTGTAAAAGAGAAAGATTTGCGATTAACGATTTGCAATTAACGATTTGGGAAGAGGACAATGGCTCACTTAATCGCCAATCGTAATTCGTTAATCGTTGTTCGTCAATCCCTTTTTTAATGGGAACATACGGTATCTGTAATCTCAGTGTCATCCCGTGCAGGGAGGAGCCTTCTGACAAGAGTCAGATGGTTACCCAGCTGCTTTTTGGAGAGAGCTTTGAGGTTATCGGTAAGCGCAATCAGTGGCGCAAGATCCGTAACGGATTGGACGGCTACGAAAGCTGGATAGATGAGAAGCAGTTCGCAGAGATTGATCAGAATGCCTTTGAAGCACTGAACAAGAAACTGCCAGTGTGTGCGTCTGACCTCGTTCAATTGGTAAGGCATACGAATACGCAGCACATGATTCCAGTTTTGGCTGGAAGTTCATTGCCCAATTACCATCAGGGACATATTGCCTTTGGTGAGGAGTCGTATGAGTTCGATGGCGAGATAAACCATCCCGATGATGAAGACCCACGCAAGCAGTTGGTAGAGTTTGCCATGGTGTATCGCAACGCGCCTTATCTGTGGGGCGGTCGTAGTCCGTTCGGTATCGATTGCTCTGGTCTGATGCAGGTGTTGTACAAGATGATCGGTATTCCGCTGAAGCGCGATGCCTACCAACAGGCAGAGCAGGGCTACACGCTCAGTTTTGTGGAAGAGGCCGAATTGGGCGACCTTGCGTTCTTCGATAATGACGAAGGCCGCATTATCCATGTAGGTATGATGGTTGGAGCAAATGCCATTATTCATGCATCAGGAAAGGTTCGTATCGATAAACTCGACCATCAGGGCATCTTCAATGTCGATACAGGCAAGTACACCCACAAGCTACGGTTGATCCGCAGGGTGTTAGGACAATAATCTCACCGTTTTTACATTACATTGCGAAATCTTAAAACCTACGCCATGGTTATCAAGTTGATTTCAATTGTATTGTTTTTGTTCTTTAGCGTCTTTGGATATTCTCAATGCCTTGTCGATACAACTGCAAATTCATTGGTGTCAACGGACCCAAATGGGTTTGCTGCTGCACCTGGAGAATATTTTGAAGGAAACTTCACTGTCCACTTTCCTCTTGGAGAGATAGTGGAAAATATAGCACTGGGGCAGGTTGCAGCCGCACAAGTCGGTGTTTTTGATCTAACAGGCATACCAGATGGGTTGGAATATGAGTTTTACTTGGATAATGGAACCCAGGTTGACACAATTGGATTGGGAGACCCAGAAGCTTGGTTCCCTGATTCCGTTGGAGTCAGATATCAGATACCTGTTCAAACGGGTTATTTGAGGTTCTGCATACGGATTTTTGGTACTCCTATAGCGGTTACCTCTTCTGTAGACGACATTAATGTTCGGTTTGCTGTTTATGGTGTCGACCCATTTCCGTGGGTCTTTCATGATTATACAATTCCATACATCATTTCAGAGAATTTATACACTCCAGAGATCTGTTTTGTAAATACGGATTTGGAAAGTGGGGTCAACCGTATCGTATGGAATAAAGTTGAATCCAACTTTGTGGACTCTTTCAGGGTATACTATTCTACAGAATCAAGTCCTCAGCAGCAGAATTTTCTTGGTAGCGTTGCTTACGAGAATCTTTCAGAATTTTATGATTCGACCAACACAAATCCAAATGAAGCCATCAATTACTATTTATCCATGGTAAACAACGATGCTGTTGAAAGCGATAAATCGCAAATGCATACCACTATTCATCTTAACGTTGACACTTTTACCAATGTAGATGGTCAACAGGTTGGTTTAAGCTGGAATAATTACGAACCACTTCCGCCAATAGAAGAGGACTACCTTATCTTTTCTGGGTCATCTCCAAGTAATCTTACTGTGGAGGCAGCGATACCAGCAGGATTTAATACTTGGATGTTGCCCTTCACCAATACGTTGACCTATTATGCTGTAGGAACAACCCTTGATGCTTATTGTGTTCCCTCTAAAACTAGCAATGGAGAAGAAGTTTTCAGTAATGTGGTTTCCAACGCTAATTATTTAGGTGTTGCGGATCAGGAAAAGATTGCCTTCAGTCTTTACCCGAACCCAGCAATTGGCATCATCTCAGTTCATTTGCCTGAGATGTCTCAAAATGCGGTGATATCCCTTTTTAATGTACACGGGCAAATGATTCAGGTAATGGCAATGTCAGGGCAATTTTTAAACATCGATCTAACGTCAATTGACCAAGGAGTCTACTTTTTGTGCATTTCTGACGGTGACAGGCAAGGTTGGAAGAAGTTCATAAGACAGTCAGACACTCCATTTTCCCCACACTAATTTGCGGACATGAAAAACACCCTCCGCATCTGTGTTGTAGGCCTTGGTAGAGCCGGCAACTTCCATCTTACATCCATTGAACGTATAGACGGCCTCGAATTGCATTCCGTAGTAGATACCGATGCCGCCTTGGCACAGCGCGAGGGTGAAGCACGCGGTTGCAAATGGAGCACTGAACTGACCGAACTTCTAGCTGATGATGACCTGAATGCCGTCATTGTGGCATCGCCAACGGATGCCCATTTCCAGTACATCTGCGATGCGCTCAATGCAGGCAAACACGTTTTCACCGAAAAGCCCGTGGGGCATACGGTAGAGGAGATAAACACCTGCTTTGAACTGGCGGCCAAGTATGGCAAGGCACTGCACCTTGGATTTCAGCGTAGGTTCGATAGGAACTTCATGGCGCTTAAGCGCAGACTGCCCGAACTGGGCGATGCACGTATCGTAAAGGCCAGTTCGCGTGATAATCCTCGACCCTCTTACGATTATCTCAAAATCTCGGGCAACATCTTTCATGATATGCTTATTCATGATTTCGATATGCTTATGTTCCTCTTCGGGGCCAAAAAGCCCGAAACAGTTTTTGCCGCTGGGCATGCTTATGATGAAACCATTGCCAGCTTCAACGATTTCGATACGGTGATGGTCTCGATAAAATACTCTGATGGAATGGTCTGTAGCATTGACACCAGTAGAATTGCCGCCTATGGCTATGACCAGCGCATAGAGGTGTTTGGCAAGAAAGGAATGGCCACGGTGGAGAACGAACGTAACAACTCCGTGAATCTCTACACGGAAAATGGTGCAAGTCATGAGCCGTTCAATTACAGTTTTCCGCAACGTTACAAGGATGCTTATTATGAAGAGATGATTCAGTTTAAAGATGGAATCAGAAATGGGATATTGACCAATGTCGCACAAGCAGAATCGGTCCTCTCTCATCAATTGGCAGACGCTGCATTGGAGTCTATACAAACTGGAACGGTTGTTCAGTTCAAAGAATTTGTAAAATCCAACTCTCGATTATAGGAGTACCTTCGCGCCAACAAAAACGGAAATGGCATTGAACGAATTGATGGCTGTTTCACAACTATCTATCAAACTATATGTCATTTAAAGACCTCGGCTTGGCCGAACCTCTGCTTCGTGCCATCAACGATAAAGGCTACGAAACCCCATCGCCCATTCAAGAAAAGTGTATTCCGGTAGTGCTCGAAGGCAAGGATGTTTTGGCATCTGCCCAAACGGGCACGGGTAAGACCGCAGGCTTTTCGCTGCCCATGCTACAACTGCTTTCGCAGGAAAGGGAAAAGCATAACCGTCCAGTAAGGGCGCTCATCCTCACACCAACCCGCGAACTGGCGGCTCAGATAGGCGAGGAGCTGAAGGATTACAGCCGTTACCTGCACCTGCGGTACACGGTCATATTCGGTGGCGTGAATCAGAATCCACAGGTTCGTGCCATCAAGCAAGGAGTTGACATTCTGGTTGCCACACCGGGTCGTCTGTTGGATCTGCATACGCAGAACCTTCTGCGACTTGATAATGTGGAGATACTGGTACTTGATGAGGCCGACCGCATGCTGGACATGGGTTTTCAGCGCGACCTGAACCGCATTGTGGATATTCTACCCCACAAGCGGCAGAATCTTCTGTTCTCTGCCACCTTCAGTAAGGAGATAAAGAAGCTGGCGCAGACCTACCTCACGCATCCTGTATCGCTTTCTGCCACGCCTGAGAATACCACTGTGGAGAAGATTGAGCAGCGTGTCATCCGCGTAGATAAGGACAGAAAGACTGCACTTACCATTAAGCTCATTGCTGAGGGAGATTGGCAGCAGGTGCTCATCTTTACCCGCACCAAGCATGGGGCAAATCGCCTCAGTCAGAAGTTGGAGAAGGCCAAGATCACTTCAGCGGCCATCCATGGCAATAAGACGCAGAATGCGCGGACAAGTGCACTGGCGGGATTCAAAAGCGGTAGGATCCGTGTGCTGGTGGCCACCGACATTGCCGCCCGTGGATTGGATATTCCGTTACTTCCACACGTGATCAATTACGAATTGCCGAATGTACCGGAAGATTATGTGCACCGCATTGGCCGTACCGGCAGAGCAGGTGCCAGTGGCGAGGCCATCTCATTGGTTGGTGGCGATGAGGTGGATTACCTGACAGGAATTGAGAAACTGCTGGGCGAGAAGCTCACACGACAGATCATTCTGGGTTTTGAACCGCAGGATCCTGAGACCGCACCAATTAAGAAACAGCAGGAGCAGCGTCCTCCGCGTGATAAGAAACCGCACAACGGCCCCAAACCCAAGCATAAGCAGCAGAACCAGTCAAACGCTGGAGATGGCGCTGCCAAGCCGAAGAAGCGGAGAGATTGGCGTAGAAGACGATAGGTTCAAACATGTGAACAGAGCCTGCTAATTCCCTAATTTAGCCGCGCTTTAGGTTCTCAACCATTCTACGGATGTGCGAGATTAAAATGGGAACTCGGTGTAAGTCCGAGACTGTTCCCGCAGCTGTAAGCTCTGAGTAAGACCTGTTATTCTCGGTCACTTTCTCCGCCTCGGGCGGAGGAGGGAAGACCAACAGGTTAGAGTAAGTCAGAAGACCTGCCTCAAGCATCACGTTCTCATTGGCCTTCGGGAAAAAGGTGGGGAGCAGAGGAATGAAAGATGAAACACATAGGCATTTGCCTGTTCTTATGCTTGATGCATACCGTCTGCTTGGCACAGGTGGTTGATACGGTCGTTTACCCTGAGGTAACGGTCGCGGAGCAGCGAATTACCGAAGCCATCGGGTCATCCGTTACCGAAACCGACACACTGGTTTATCAATTACTGAGGTCGCGTGGATTGACACAGGTGCTCGAAACGGAGAGTTTCATCTCAACACGCGCTTATAGTCCAGGCGGTGTGGCCAATTTTTCGGTACGTGGAACAGGTTCGCAACACACCCAGGTGGTATGGGAGGGCATTCCGATCAACGATCCGATGTTGGGGCAGACCGACCTTTCAACCATTTCGCTGAGTGGCATTTCCAATGTGCGTGTCTTGTATGGTGCTGCTGGTTTAACCAATAATTCGGGAGGAATAGGTGGAACCATTGAACTTATTCCAAAGGAAAAGCGCACCAAAGATGGTTTTGATGGAAAGCTGAATCTGCATGCCGGTTCATTTGGAATGTATGGCGTTTCAGTTCAGCTTCGCGATAGATACAAGATGGTTTTTGGAAGCACTTCGGTGGAATACCAGAAAGCAAAGAACAATTTCCCATTCAGGAATTTGGCCAGCATTCAGCATGAGGAGAAAACCTTGGAGCATGCTGCCGTTGAACGCATTGGTTTTACAAAGTCATTGGGAGTTCAACTCAATGAACGGAACGCGCTGAAAGCCAGCCTTTATTATGCGCAGGTTGATAGAGAATTTCCTCCAACAATGTTGATGGCATCAACCAAGGAAACGCTTTTCGACCGTGATATTTGGTTGGCTTTGAATTGGAATCGAGTAGGGAAGCGGTCAAGGATCTCGTTTACCTCATCTTACATTTTCGGTCAGCAGGATTATTTCGACAATAACGAATACACGTTCAATCATCGGTATCAGGCCAACAAGAACCTGATTCGGTACAAATTGAACTTGGGTTACAACCTTCATTTGGAATTGGGTGGAGATGTTTTCAATGAAACAGCAAAGTCAGACAGCTCCTACCGATACAAACCACATTGGCGTTTCTGGCAAGCGGCCTTTGCGTCCTTGAAATACGTTCCCAAGAAGTGGGTGGCAGCGCAGGTGCTTATCCGAGAAGATGTTATTGATGGAAAGTTCAGTCCGGTGCAAGGATTGATCGGGGTAGAGGTGAAACCGACCAAATGGGTCTACATGAAAGGGAATGTGGCCAGAAACTTCCGCCCGCCAACGCTTAACGACATGTATTGGGTGCCAGGCGGCAATGCCGATGTAAAGAGTGAGAGTGGCTTTTCTTGGGAGGCTGGTTTGGGCTTTAAGGCCAATTCTAAAAAGTACCATTTCAAAGCTGAAGCAACTTACTTCCAGTCGGAGATAGACAATTGGATCATTTGGCTACCTGATGGAAACCTTTGGACACCTCAAAATAAACGTGCCGTCTCCTCAGAAGGAATTGAGGCAAAACTGGAAACCTCAGTTTCCATTGGCAAGGTTCTTCTAAAGCTTTACGGTGCGTATACGTTTGTTTCCTCAACGATCAAAGAAGGTGCCACTGTAACAGATGCATCTGTTGGTAAGCAGTTGATCTATGTGCCTAAGCATCAGGCAAAGGCCAACATTTCCATTCATGTTTCAAGGCTGTATCTGTTGTATGGACACAATTACATCGGATTGCGCTACACCACTTCAGATAATCTTAGCTCGTTGCCTGCATATCAGCTGAGCTTTCTGTCTTTCGGTTACACGCATCAGTTCCAAAAGCATGCCGTAGGGTTGAATTTCACCATAGATAACCTGTTCAATAAAGACTATCAAACAATTGCTTGGCGACCAATGCCGGGCCGTTCATTCTTAATCAATCTCAATTATCAATTCTTATGAAAACGTTCGTAAAACTCCTGTTTATCTGTGGCAGTTTGGCCATTATGAATTCGTGCAACAACAAGGATGGCTGTGAAGACACGGTCTGCCAAAATGGTGGCATCTGTGTGGAAGGTGAGTGCCAATGCCCTGATGGCTTTTCGGGTCCTAACTGCGAAATAGCTTCATTCAACAATGGCGTGTTCGTGGTTCACGAAGGAAATTTCCAAGGAGGAAATGCCTCATTGTCCTTCTACAGCAAGGATACAGAGGTAATGTCGAACGGGGTGTTTGCATCCGTCAATAACATTCCGCTTGGCGATGTTGGACAAAGCATGGAGATACATGGAGGTAAAGGCTACATCGTGGTCAATAACTCGGGGAAAATTGAAGTAGTGGATCTTGATGGTCTTTCCTCAGTCGGAACCATTACTGGACTTACATCTCCGCGATACATCACTTTTCTAACCGATACAAAAGCATACGTTTCAGACCTGTTTTCAGGAGTAGTTTCTATCATCGATCCACAAACGCTGACCATACAAGGAAGTATTTCCATTAGCGGTCAAACAGAGCAGATGGTAGTGACCGGTTCGGGGTTGATGGTTGCTGGAACGGGTGCAAACTATGTTTACAAAGTTGATGTATTGACCGATCTACTTGCAGATAGTGTGAATGTTGGTATCGGGCCATCGAATTTGGCAATGGATGCGAACGGAAAAGTTTGGGTTTTGACCAATGGTGGTTGGGGAACCGAAGTGCCGAAACTTGTTCGCATAGATCCTTCTGATATGAGTGTTGAAATGACGTTGAATTTTCCGTCAACGAACAATTATCCTGGCAACTTGGAGATAAGTGGCGATGGCAACACCCTTTACTATGTGGATGGACAGGTTTACCAAATGGATATTAACTCCAATGCGTTGCCAACAACTGCTTTTGCTTCGGCATTTGCGTACAAGTGTGGAATTGACCCAGTTGATGATATTGTCTACGTCTCAGATGCAGGCGACTTCAATTCGAATGGAAAAGTGTATCGATATGAGGCAAACGGAACACCAATTGACACGTTCAATGTGGGTGTGATTCCTGCGGAGTATGCTTTTACGGAGTAATGAAGAATGATAGGAGTTGAATAGCCTTTTGCCTTTGGCAGGGGGCTATTTTTTTTGGGAATTATACAACCGTTCCAGCCCTTCAGGGTCTTTCAAGCAAAGCCGTGTCCATTCGTTCAAAAGGTCATCGTGTTCTTGTTCTGAAAGTTGCCAGTTCACGTTTTCTTTGCGTATGCGATAAGCCAAATGCTGTAATGTAATTGCGGCTGAAACGGAAATGTTCAGACTTTCCGTAAAACCATACATCGGAATGTACATGTGGTAGTCGGCCAGTTCAAAAGCATTGGAGGAAAGCCCCAATTTCTCTGTTCCGAACATGAGCGCTAAAGGTTCAGTTACGGGAAGCTCTTGTAGGGAGACACTTTCTGCACTGGGACTGGTGGCCACGATCTTGAAGCCTTTTTCTTTCAATTGATTGATGCAGTGGGTGGTGTTGTCATGGTCTTCTCGATATTGATGGATATGGATCCACTTGGCGGCACCTTTTACAACCTTCGGATTTACTCTATAGAAGTTCGTATTCTCTATGATGTGCACATCTTGAACACCAAAGCAATCTGCACTGCGAAGAACAGCACTGGCATTGTGCGGTTCATAAATGTCTTCAAGCACAACCGTGAGGTGTCGAGTGCGCTCTTTGAGTCTTGATGCGATCAGTTGGTTCTTGTTCGCGGTGACGAACGACTGTAAATATTCTAAGAGCGAGCTCAATTATCAATGATGAATTAAGAATGAAAAATCAACTTGGTAAGTCTGTTCGCAATTTTTAATTCTTCATTTTACATTATTCATTATCGGACGGCATTTTGCCGTTCGAGACTCCCATTTGATTGCACAGATGATAGAGCATTCTTGCTCCAACATTCGTATCCCAACCTGTTTCTGAAGGAGAGACTTCGCATAGGTCGAACCCTATGATGGTTTTGCCTGAGGCAACGACTCTCTTAATGAGGTAAACCGCCTGTTCAAACGTCAATCCGCCAGGAACCGGAGTTCCGGTTGAAGGACAGAGGCTGGGTTCCAATCCGTCAATATCAAAGCTGATGTAAACCCTTTCAGGTAGTTCAGAAATAATGTCGTTACAGATTGAGTCCCATGATTCCCCTGCAAATTGTTTGGCTTTCATCTGTTCGTCAAAGTAGCCGACAATTCGGTCGTTTGAATTGAAAATGAAGTCCATTTCTTCATCGCAAACATCTCTCAATCCAACCGAAACTAATTTGGTTACATTTTCTTGAGCAAGTGCATTTCGCATAATTGACGCATGCGAATAAGTGAATCCCTCATAGGCATTTCGAAGA
This sequence comes from Flavobacteriales bacterium, assembly GCA_020635535.1. GTDB lineage: Bacteria > Bacteroidota > Bacteroidia > UBA10329 > UBA10329 > UBA10329. Next base: position 254,885 of record JACJZP010000002.1, read on the forward strand.
TCGGCATGTGCATCAATTTGAAGTATTCCGAACGAATCATGATTATCCGCAAGTGCATTTATAAGACCCAGTGGCGAACTGTGGTCGCCACCCAGCACGGCTACCAGTTTACCTTGTTGTAAGAATGTTCTAGATAGATTGCTCACGTATTCAACCAACTCTGCACACTGCGCGTTAACCTCCTGTAATGTTTCTCTGATCTCTGCATCTTCTTCAGATGCACCTTCCTCCAATCGGGTAATTACTTCTTGGGCTTTCTTACGATAATGTTTGTTCAGGTCTTTCCATTCCATGGGCACCTCTCGCATTGCAATACCCATTTTCCAAGCATCCTTAATGCCGGAGTAGTAAAGGTCAACTTGCTTTGATGCCCAAAGAATAGCTTCTGGTCCATTCCGTGTTCCATCTCCAAAAGATACTGTCACATCCCACGGAATAGGCAGAATCACAACTTCTGCATCTTCTTCGGTAAATGGCAATCCGAACAAACCAGAATCCTTCAGGCCAGGTCCGTTCGAATCAAAATTGTCAATCTTATCTTGTTTGCTCATAGTGTGCCAAAATAACAAAGGCCCCGAGAACGGAGCCTTACGTTTTTATATATCATGAACGGATCAGTTTACAGCGTCAGAAAGGTCGCTTCCAGCTTTGAAACGTACCACATTCTTAGCGGCAATTTTGATGCTTGCTCCAGTTTGAGGGTTTCTTCCACTTCTTGCAGCACGCTTAGAAACCGTGAATGAACCGAAACCTACTAACGAAACGCGCCCGTTTTTCTTCTTCAATTCGTTTGTTGTTGCGCTGATAAATGCATCGAGAGCTCGCTTGGCGTCTGCCTTTGAAAGACCAGCACCCTCGGCTACTTTTTCAATTAATTCTGCCTTGTTCATGGTTATGAGGTTATTTGATGATGTTGATTCTTGCGTCAAATATATATGGCCGACCAAGTGAGGCAAGGTACAATGGTCGAATCGTAACGTTTTGTTGATAAAACCGAGGCTTTGTTGATAAGTGAACGCCTGAAACCCGCGTCAATAAAGCGATTCCGAAAATTTAGGTCAGGCGATGGAATAGCCTGACATATCGAAACCTCTGAGAAAATCACCCGTGTTCATGCGCTTTTTTCCAGCCAATTGAAGTTCAATAATTTCAAGCCAACCGTCAGCACAGGAAATGAGAAGTTTACCATCTTGAACCAAAAGAATTCCCGTTTTTTCGTTGTTTGATTTATCTGTTTTTCTAGCCTTGAATATCTTCAAACCCAGTTCGTCTGTTCCGCTGGAGACCGTTGTAAATGCAGCAGGATAAGGTGATAATCCACGTATTAGATTATACACTGCACCAACAGGTTTGTTCCAGTCAATTTGGCATGTTTCCTTGAAGATCTTCGGTGCTTCTTTCAGTTCAGAGCTATTCGCTTGTGGAGTAGAAGGGCAGTTGTCTGATTCAATCGCTTCCAGTGTTCTGACCACCAATTTCGAACCGACTTCCATCAATTCATCATGCAACTCTCCGGCCGTCATATCATCCGAAATTGGAACTTTCTCCTGAAAGATCACATCTCCGGTGTCTATCTGATGTTGAAGGAAAAACGTGGTTACGCCTGTTTCCTTTTCACCATTAATGATGGCCCAGTTAATTGGTGCTGCACCACGATATTGTGGTAGGAGTGAGGCGTGCAGATTGAATGTGCCATGCTTTGGCATGTTCCAAACCACTTCAGGGAGCATGCGGAAAGCAACTACAATTTGAAGCGTTGCTTCCAACGAACGGAGTTCAGTTAGAAATTCTTCTGATTTGAGATTGGTCGGTTGCAGCACCTTAAGCCCATTTTCAACGGCAAATTGCTTTACGGCAGATGGCTGCAGTTTCATTCCTCGTCCAGCAGGCCGATCGGGAGCGGTAATTACCCCGACCACGTTTGCATCTGCATCCAAAAGAGCCTTCAAGGTTGCCACGGCAAAGTCAGGCGTGCCCATAAATACAATCCGTTGCTTACTCATGCACCTGGGTGTTTTTCCATTTTCCGCTCCAAAGATAGATGGCTGAGAATCCTCCCATGCAAATAAAGTAGACGATCTCTGAAGTCCAGACCATTTGCAGCGATGCATGATGAACATGCACCATACGGTAAGTGAAAGTGAGATAGATTATCAGCGTGCTGATCTCTATGAACATGGTAACAAGTGTGTTTCCAGTACCTGAAACCACTGAAACCAAGATCATTGCAAACGCAAACAGTATAATGGATATGGAAATGACATGAACCACTGGAATGCAGTCGGAAATCAGTTCTAAATCGTTCGTGAAAACGGACATCAGCAGTTTCGGGTCAATAAGGTTGAGAAGCATCAGAACGGTGGAGGAAAGAACACTAACGGTAAGTAATCGTCTGATCAGCGTCCAAACCAAGTGTGTGCCGCCTTGACCGATCAGTTTACTGACCAATGTCTGAGTTCCTTGTCCGATACCGATAAGTGGAATCATGAGCACAGAATAGCCGCTTCGAACCACGTTTGAAATAGCCAGCTCGCGTTCACCCATTCCTTCAATGATGAGGAAAAACGTCATCCACGAACCCAAAGAAACCACATGCTGAATCATGACCGGTGTTGCAATTCGCATAATGGACCGGATCTGAACGAAACTCGGTTTTGGGAATTGAAAACAGTTGAATTGTCTGCCCAATCCGTTGCTCCTAACCCAAAAGATGATGTACATCAAGCTCAGTGTTTCTGAAAGAACGGAGGCATAGCCGGCACCCGCAATCTCCATTCGCGGAAAACCCAGATTTCCAAATACGAAAAGGTAATTGAACAAAAAATTGAAAGCAGCCATAATACCAGCTGCATAGCTGATGGCGCGCGTTTCACTGATTCCCGTTAGGAAGCAACGATAGGCCACCATAATGGCAGCTGGAATAAGTCCAACCACCCGAATATCTGTATAAACGAGTGCGCTATACAGTACGGCTTCGGAATCGATCAATCGTTCAAGAATTATTCTGCCAACAGTGAAGTGAAACAGGATAAGGCCAACTGCCATGGCAAGAAGCAGATAGATCATATGGTCGAACACGGGGCCTATCTTCTGAGGCTTGTCCTCGCCATGATAACGCGCCATGATTATCTGCGCACCAATGCCAAGTCCAAATGCCGCCATGAGCATGATAAGGACATAGATGCCGCCAAGTCCTGAGGCACCGATTGCCACATCGCTTACTCGACCGAGAAAAGCGGTATCGGTTACGTTAATGACCGTAACGGCAACAAACCCAAGGATAAGTGGGTACGAAATGCGCCAAATGTTCCGGTAGGATATGGTCTCATGCATCAGCTTACGTGTAACAAGAGTCCTTTCAGGTATTCGCCTTCGGGATGGAAAATGTTGACAGGATGATCCGCTGCATGACCTAATCGTTGCAGAACACGCACGTTTCTGCCTGCATTGATGGCTGCCGAGAGCACCGTTTTCTCAAATAATTCTGGAGATACCACTTGCGAGCACGAGAACGTGAACAATAATCCGTTCGGTTCAATTCGCTTTAGTGCGGTTTCGTTTAGGCGTTTATAGCCCTGAACCGCTCGATGGCGTGCCTTGATTGATTTCGCGAAAGCAGGTGGATCGAGAATAACCAGATCGAAACCTGAAGCCTGCTCCAAATACTTGAAAGCGTCTTCACAGACGGCTTCATGATTCTTTGAAAGCCCGTTGATCTCTGCGTTTTCCGCGGCAAGATCAACCGCAGGTTGAGAAACATCCACGGAAACAACCTTTTTCGCTTGATTCGCCAAAGCGTAGATGGAAAATCCACCCGTGTAGCAGAAAGTGTTCAGAACATTTCTGCCTTTTGCGTATTGACCAACCAATGCTCGATTATCGCGCTGATCCAAGAAGAAACCGGTCTTCTGACCTTCCACCCAATTGACTTTGAATTTCAGACCGTTTTCAACCGAAATTCCTTCCGCTTCATCGCCTTTTAGGAATTCACTTTGCTTCTGAGCAAGGTTTCGATGATAGATGGTTTTGAGTTTGAGCCCTTTCAGGTTTTCAAGTGCTACAGATATTTGTTTCACTTCATTTGCCATGCCATCGGTGTGACTTTGAACCACCGCGCAATCGTTGTAAACATCAATTACGCAACCCGGCAAGCCATCTCCTTCGGCATGAACCAAACGGAAACAGTTGGTTGCCGAACTTGGCAATCCAATACTTTTCCGAACACCTAAAGCATCCTGCAAGCGCTTATTCCAGAAATCCTGGCCAATCGTTTCATCTTTGAACGTCAAAATCCGGACCGCAATGGAGCCATTGTGATAATGCCCAATACCAAGAAACTGGGATTTACCCGTTTCTACACGTACCAATTCGCCATTTTTTGGTTGTTCAGATGTGCGAGCAATTGCCCCAGAAAATACCCAGCGGTGTCTGCGAAGTAGTGAGCTCTCTTTGCCTTTGTGTAAAGTGACGGTTTTCATGCGGGCGGCAAAGATATTTTAAATAGAGCGTGAACGAATAGAACATGGATTAGCCACAGAAGCACAGATTTTCACAGAAATTTTAGGAATTAGTTCTGTGATAAATTCAGTGCTTTCTGCGTTTCTGTGGCGTTAAAATGTATTCTGATTATTGATTCCCCCGCAGTTTACCACTGAAGATCCCCCGCCCTTCGGGCACCCCCTTGTAAGGGGGAAGGAGTGAACTGCCCCGACCTCAACGGTCAGTGGAACATACAGACCTCCATCCTCCTTCAAAAGGAGGTGGGCCGACCTGCGTAGCGGTCGGGTCGGAGGATTTTTTCAAATGGACACCCTCTGAATTTTCAGCCTACTGGTAATCTATGGGGAAATCAGAATTCTGATTTCTTCTCCAAAGAAACCGATACGGAAGTAGCGCATCTTCTTCTGCGTAATCAATTCCAATTCGCGGGCCGATTTCAATTTCATTCGGATTCACTTCAATTGAATGATCTTCAATCCACACAGAATCTCCAAGCAGATCAAGGTTATTGTGTTGCCGGAATTCGATTCCCAGTGCTTTGGTCAGTTTACCCGGGCCGTCTGCAATGCGATACAAGGGTTCTTTAGTTTTTCTTCGTGAAACGATGGTTTCTACTCCTTTTAATGGATAAATGCCACGAACCAGAACGGCATGCGGAATGTCCTTCTTATTTGTCACGATATTGAAAAGAGAATGCACACCATAGCACAAGTAGACGTATGAAATACCAGGCCTTCCGAACATGATCTTGGTACGGTCGGTGCGTCTTCCACGGTAAGCATGTGAAGCTTTATCAATGATACCCGCGTAGGCTTCGGTTTCTGTGATGATTCCTTTGGTTGTGATGCCATCGATATTCGTGCAAAGCACTTTTCCGATGAGTTCATGTGCAATCAGAACTACATCATCGCGGTCGTAAAAACTAAGAGGTAATTTCTTCACGGAAGACTCACTTTTCCGTTCATGTGGTAGATCAACTCGTTATTATCAAGCAGCGTTTGAACGGCTTTCAAAACAGCTTTTTCTGGATGATCTTTCAGCTTCTGAATGAGTTCATCAATGGCTGTTTCTGAACTGATCTCGGATTTGATGATATTGGAATCAACCTCAACTTCTTCCAGTTTGGAAAGTCCACGGCAGACATCACATTTGCCGCAATGCTTGCTGTCCGATTCACCAAAATATTTGAGTAACATCTGACTTCTGCAAACCTTGTCCGTTTCTACAAAATGAATGGCGGAAGCAATCCGCTCTCTGATGAGTTTGATGCGCTCCTCGTAAATGGCTTTCGAAATATGAATGTCCTGTTTGCGCATGCGCCCACCGACAAATGAAACCTTTGGCAAACCTGTAGCGGGTTTGTAATCCAGCACTTCCAATGAATGCAGTTTTTGTAGAATCGCATCGACCTGTTTCAATGAATAGCCAGCACGTTTGGCCAGCAATTTCTCATTGATCGCGATGTATTCCTCAAACAATCGTCCGTAGGAGCGAAGCAGGACTTTGATCAGTTTTCCAACTTTCGGATTGCGGAGTTCCAATTCATATAGCGTTTTGCTGTTAACCAAAATCTTAGTAGTTGAACGCGGATCTGAATTGGCAGAAACCATCAAATGGTCGGCTTTTTCCAAGAACGAAATGGCAGACATGATCTCTTTCGGTTTCCAGTTATAGCGGTCGCAGAATGCGGCCAGATCAAAATCGAACCATTCATCTAAACCGCTGCCCTCTGCCAATTGTAAGTAACTGCCCAACGCATAGTAGACTTCTTTAATGCGGTCACGGGTTGGGAATTCCGATTCATATTTCTTGCGCAGTTCATTGATGGCAGCATTGTTTATCAAAGCCACACAAAAAGCGTCTTTTCCATCACGCCCTGCCCGCCCAGCTTCTTGGAAATACGACTCCAAATTGTCTGGAAAACCGAGGTGAACCACCAACCGCACATCGGGTTTGTCGATGCCCATTCCGAAGGCATTTGTAGCGACCATCACTCTCGTTCTATCCTGAATCCAATCCTGTTGACGAGCTTGCCGTTCATCAAACGAAAGTCCTGCGTGATAGAAAGTGGAACTCACATTCTGCGTTTCGAGGAAATTGGAAATCTCTCGTGTTCGTCTTCGATTTCGAACATAGATCACAGCACTTCCGGGTGTGCGTTCCAAGATTCTGAGCAAGCGACCTTTAACGTTGCTTTCCTTCAAAACCAAGTAAGAAAGGTTCGGTCTGGAAAAGCTTTTTCGGACAACCGATTTCTGCTTGAATAGCAGCTTTTCCTGAATGTCCTCTACAACCTTTGGAGTTGCCGTGGCTGTCAATGCCATCACAGGAACATCAGGCAATAATTCTCGGATATTCGCAATCTCCAAGTACGGTGGACGGAAATCATAACCCCATTGCGAGATACAATGCGCTTCATCAACTGCAATCAGGCAGACTTTCATTTTCTGTAATCGGACTTGAACAATTTCAGTTCGTAACCGCTCAGGACTGAGATATAAGAACTTGACATCGCCATAAACGCAATTATCGAGCGCAGTATCAATCTGCGAAAAGTGCATGCCCGAATGCAGCGCAATGGCATTGATGCCTTTCTTCTTCAGGTTTTCCACCTGATCTTTCATCAGCGCAATGAGTGACATCGAAACCACCACGCAAATGCCTTCCATACACAGCGTTGGAACCATTTGAAAACACACCGATTTTCCACCACCCGTTGGCAGCAACGCCAGCACATCCTTGCCATCCAGCAAATGCTGAAGAAGATGATCTCCAACTGTTTCTCCAGAAACGAGTCGTAGCCCCAGTATTTTTTGAGAAATGGATTGTGGAGTAGCGGTCATTTACTCAAAGATAGACGTTCTTTTACTTACTTCCCAGTATCGGTCGTAGACCAAGCGTGGGCAGGAACAGAGAAAAGCGATTTGGTAACTTTCCACGTGTTTCGGAACAGATCAGATTCGCGATAAGCGTTAAGGTGGTCTTCGCTTTCCCATTTGCTAAGCGTGAAGAAAACGTAAGGACGGTAAAGATCTTGAACCAGATCAACGCCATGACAACCTTTCATTGCACGGATCTTTGGACCGTTTTCTTCAAATGTTTTTAGGAATTCGTCTACCAAATGTTCCTGAAAAGTGAGTTGTACAATGCGTGTGATCATCTGAATTCTATACTGATTACGTCTTCGTGTTTAACGCCAAGCAATTGCGCGGCATTGGAACGATTGATGGCAATCTCCAAAAGTCCCGTAGCTCCAAATAAAGCCATTTTTTCGCCTTCTGGCACATCAGCGTACGAATCGAAAATGCGATTAATGACATGCTGCTCGCGTCTGAAACGAATTTCGAAAGACCGATTCTGTCCAACCGTTTGGAATAGGTTCTTATCAATGTTTGTGATGATGTTGCCGTAAACATCCACATGCAGTGCAAGTCCACGGATAACAGAACCATCAATGATCGGATGGAATTTGCCACTGTCGTTCATAATCTCTGAAGGTCTTCCCAAAACTTCCATAATTCCGCCTTTGGCGAGATGCGTAGCCGCTACCGCGAAAATATCTCGTGTTGGGAATACGTTGGAAGTAGCCGTTTCAGCAATGCGTTCCAAGTTGAATATCCTGGTCGGAGCCTTTTCGAAAATGAGTGGAAACATGCCGTTATCCGCACCAATAAAGTATTGCCCAGCGTATTCAACTGCCAGATGATCAATTCGTTGACTTCGGTTCGGTGAAACACCAATTAAATGCACCGTGCCTCGAGGGAAATCTCTAAACGAGTTACGAACGGTGAGTGCGGCACTAGGTACATAAAACGGCTTGATGTCGTGCGAAAGATCAACGATGCTTGCTTCAGGAAACAGCTTTAAAATAGTGCCTTTCAGAACTCCGACATAGTGGTCGCGCAAGCCCATATCGGTGGTCAATGTAATTATCGACATCTGTTAGTTAAATGGCTCGTTTTCGGGTTCGTTCTGAGGGCAATTTCCGTTACTTTGTAACCGTTCCAAAACTACACATTAAGCGCACGCGCTGAAAGTTGAAACACCACAAATCTGAACCTGTTTGGGCGAGAAAACACTAAGTATTGATCCGATTCCACCCTTGGAATTCTATGGGGTGAATGAGAATAAGCTCAAGATCATTTCAAGGTATTTCCCGAAGTTGAAATTGGTTGCTCGTGGCCACGATATCAAAACCATTGGCGATGATGATTCGGCAAAGCTTTTTGAGCAACGATTGAAGCAGTTTCAAACGCATTACCAGAAGTACGGTAACCTTGCTTTGAAGGAGATGGAGCGCTTGCTTTTGAGCGAAACCGTTGATGAGAAAGAAGCGGATGATTCCATTCTGGTTTACGGCCCGAACGGAACGCTGGTAAGAGCAAGAACAGCCAATCAGAAGAGGATCGTGAAAGCCGTAGAGAAATCGGATATGGTTTTCGTTATCGGACCTGCGGGATCGGGGAAAACCTACACGGCAGTGGCACTGGCGGTGAGAGCGTTGAAGAGGCGTGAGGTGAAGCGGATCATTCTCACACGTCCAGCTGTTGAAGCAGGCGAGAGCATCGGTTTTCTTCCTGGTGATATGAAAGAAAAGCTTGATCCGTACCTGCAACCATTGTATGATGCGCTAATGGATATGTTACCGCCAGCTAAACTCGCGGAGCATTTGGAGAAAGGTGTGATTCAGATCGCACCACTCGGTTTTATGCGCGGCAGAACGCTGGATCATGCATTCGTGATTTTGGATGAAGCTCAGAACGCTACAGAACCGCAAATGCGTATGTTCCTAACCCGAATGGGCAACTCGGCCAAGTTCATTATAACGGGAGATGTAACGCAAGTTGATCTTCCGAAGAAGTTCAGTAGCGGGCTTCAAAAGGCTTGGACGCTTCTGAAAGGCACAAAAGGAATATCGTTTATTGAACTGGCGGGTTCGGATATTGTGCGCCACCCGCTGGTATCTAAAATTGTAGACATTTACGCTAAGGCAGATAAAGATGAGTGAAGCGACCAAACTTCCAGACACGCTGACAAGTTCAGATTTTGAGTTCCCAGGACAGACAAACGTCTACAAGGGAAAGGTTCGTGATGTTTATTCGATCGGGGAAGACCTGTTGGTGATGGTTGCCAGTGATCGCATCTCAGCTTTCGACCACATTCTTCCGAAGGGAATTCCTTTCAAAGGACAAGTTCTCACACAAATTGCTGCTAAGTTTCTGAAAGCTACAGAAGACATCGTTCCGAATTGGCTGCTGAGCACCCCAGACCCGGTTGTTTCGGCTGGCTATCGTTGCGAACCATATAGAGTAGAAATGGTCATTCGCGGTTATTTGGCTGGACACGCTTGGCGCGAATACAAAGCTGGAAAACGCATGATATGCGGTGTTGCAATGCCTGAAGGGATGAAAGAGAACGACCGCTTTCCAGAACCGATCATTACACCAGCAACGAAAGCCGAAGAAGGCCACGATGAGGACATTTCCCGCGAGGATATTCTTACTCAAGGAATTGTTCCAGAAGTGGAATATGTTCAAATGGAAAAGTACACACGAGGGCTTTTTCAACGAGGTTCTGAAATGGCTGAAAAACAAGGACTTATCCTTGTTGATACAAAGTATGAGTTCGGATTGAGAAATGGTAAGGTTTACTTGATGGATGAGATTCATACGCCAGATAGTAGCCGCTATTTCTATGCAGAAGGTTATGAAGAAAGACAGCAGAAAGGCGAACCTCAGAAACAACTTTCTAAGGAGTTTGTACGCGAGTGGTTAATGGAGAATGGTTTCCAAGGAAAAGACGGACAGCAAATGCCATTTATGCCTGATGAGTTCGTGCAAACGGTATCATCACGTTACATCGAATTGTACGAGAAGATCATTGGGGAGAAGTTCCAACCGGTCATTTCTGATAATCTTACTGAACGTATCGATTCGAATGTGAGATCATTCTTGAAGGACTTTCAAGGATGAGAAGACGTTCCACGAACGAACAACCTCTCAAAAAGGTCATTGACGAATGGCTGGCTGAGCATCCCATGGCCAACAAAGCCAAGGAAACTCGGGTAACGCATTTGTGGGGCGCTTTACTCGGGCCAGCAGTAAAGAACCGAACTAAAAGCATCTATTTCAGCAAGGGAAAATTGACCGTGAAACTGGATAGTTCCGTGCTCAGAAACGAGTTGTCGTTTGCTAAAGAAAACATCGTTGAAAACATCAATAAGGAACTTGGCGAAGAAGTGGTCAAGGAGCTAATTTTGAAGTGACATGAGATACATCTTAACCATACTATTGATTCTGCCCGTGCTTGCTTTTGCTCAGGAAGAAGATTACCGGGAGCTATGGCCGAACGGAAGCGTGAAGGAAGAAGGCAAGATGGTGGATAGCCTGAAGCAGGGAATCTGGAAGAGCTTTTACGATGACGGTAAACCGTTCTGCGAAGGCAAATACAAGGACGATAAACAAATCGGCCGATGGAAATGCTGGTACAGAGATGGTCAACTACTCAGCGACCGCCAGATGGAAACAGGAAAGAACATCAGCTATTTTCCTGATGGAAAGGTGGAGTTTGAAGGTCAATTGAAGAATGGTCTGAAGCAAGGAACATGGGAGTATTACTATAAGACCGGACAGAAAAAACGTGTGGTAAACTACACGGATGATAAGCAGGATGGGAAAGAGGAACAGTGGCATCTGAACGGTCAGTTGAGTATGACCGGGCAGTTCAAGGAAGGAAAGAAAAACGGCAAGTTCACATGGTATTATCAGAACGGGAATATTGAAATGACGGGTCCGTTTACTGATGATATGAGAGATGGTGAATGGAAGTTCTACTATGAGAATGGCACCTTGGGCAGCGAAGGTCTTTTCAAAGGCGATAAGCTGGAAGGCGATTGGACATATTTCTACGAATTGGAAGGCACCAAATGGAAGGAGGGTAAGTTCACTGGAGGTTTGAAGTCAGGAAACTGGAATCGATTCTATGAAACAGGTGAACCATTCAGCAATGGCGCCTTTGCCAACGATAAGGAAACGGGTGTTTGGACATCCTACTATAAGAATGGTCAGATAAAGGAAAAAGGTGAGTTCGTAGATGGGAACATGAACGGGCAGTGGCTGGGCTACTTTGAGGATGGCAAGCCCAAGTTTGATGTGCAGTACAAGAATGGTAAGCGAGACGGAAAGGCCTTGCTGTGGTATCCGAATGGAGAAAAGCAATACGACAAGGCATACAAGGATGGCTTGGAAGATGGTCACAGTATTGAATGGCACGAAACAGGCCAATTGCGTGCAGAAGGTGATTACAAGAAAGGTGAAAAGGATGGGCTTTGGAGGCTGTTCTATTCCAATGGTGTGAAGTTCCAAGAACTAACATATGTGGATGGTAAGTTGGAAGGCCTTTCTCAAGCCTGGTATGAGCATGGTGCCAAGTGGTTCAATATCAGCTACCAGCAAGGCCGATTGAATGGCACCAACACTTATTGGGATCCGGACGGCAACATTACTTACCGCGCCAAATATGCAAACGGTAAACTGGTTAAGGTAATGCAGAAAGCTGGAGAACTGGATAAGTTCTGAATTCTATTATCGGTGTAAGGTCACTATGCCTTTGTACTTGTGGTCGTGGCCTTGCCAATCCAACAGATAGAAACGATAAACGTACGTTCCCTGCTGAACTTGCTTGTTTTTGAATGTGCCATCCCAATGGTAATCATCCTTGTTTGAGTAGAAGATCTCCTCGCCCCAACGGTCGTATATCCACATCTCGTAGGAAACATATCCTTCGCCAAGCCCAAAGAATTCTTCATTGATATCGTCTCCGTCAGGTGTGAATGAGTTCGGGATGTAGAACGTGAATATCGGTTCCACTTTCACTTCATAGCCAACTGTGTCCAAACAACCGTATTGTGTTTCCACAATCAGTTGAATCGGGTAGATGCCTGTATCCTCATAGGTATGGATCGGATTCTGTAAATCGGAATAGTACCCATCGCCAAAACTCCAATCCCAAATGATCACGTTTTCAGAAGAAAGGTCGGTGAATTCAAACTCAGGTTTGAGGATGTCTTTCACATCATCGTCAACAGAAAAAAGCGCATCAGGCTTCGGATAGACGGTGATGTAATTGGGTCGAAAGATCTCTGAAACGCAGCCATTTCCTGATGTGACCGTGAGAGAAATATCAAATTGAGCCACACTCAAAGGATCAATTTCTGGATCATACAGGAAGTACGGATTTGGAGAACGGGCTATTGATGAATCTCCTGAGAGGTTCCATTCCCATCTTGTGAGAACATACGGATCTGGAATGCTGCTTTCATCAGAGAACTGAACACGCAGGGGCTGACAGCCCTCGTAAGGCGATGACGAGAAATCAACGTTTGGAAGTGGATAGATCTCTACAACCTTGGTCACATCATCGGAACATCCATGGTTTGTTTCCACCGTGAGTTCAACGTTGTACAGGTCTGGTGTTGCGTAAATATGATATCCGTTCTGTGTGGTCAGAACACTGGAATCATCCAGATCCCAGTTCCAAGAAATGATCTCGTCATCTGTTACGGGAATAAGTGTTGATTCATCAATAAAAAAGATGGTGTCTTCCAAGCAGGTTGCCAATTCTGATGGAAAATCGGCTACGGGTTTTGGATACACCACTGCATTGCCATATGCAAACGTGCTTTTGCAGCCGGGTCCGTTGCTAATGAGCAGTTCTGCAGCGTACATTCCCGGATTGAAAAAGTCCATTGAAGGGTTTTGCACCGAACTTGTCTGATTGTCACTGAACGTCCATTCCCAAGAAGTAATGTTGTATGCCCCGTTTGGGTCTGAAAGATCGGTGAACTGAATTTCCAACGGCCAACAAACACTATCAAAAGTGAACTCGGCAATCGGAACCGGATATACCTCAATCTCATCTTCCAACGTGTCAGAGCATCCAAAACCAGAGCTCACTATTAACGAAACAGGATAAGTGTTATCTGCTGGATATGATTGATAAGGTGGATTCTGGTCGGTTGAAGTGATAGAATTGCCGAAATTCCAATTCCAAGAAGTGATGTTTCCCGAAGGAATGGTGGAGAGATCGGTGAACAGGACAGAATCGTCTTCGCAGATGTTGGAGAAATTGAAATCAGCAACAGGAAGGTCATATACATTGGCAATTACTTCAACCGTATCGTCACAGCCATGTTGCGTGGTTATGATAACTTCAATATTATAAGTTCCAGCATTTGAATACGTGTGCTGATTTGGAACCAAGTTGAGCACATTCCCGTCATCAAGATCGGCTACCGTATCTGTGATCATTCCAGGGGCAATGACCGAACTATTGTTCGTGAAAATGGTCGGTTCTCCCAAGCAAACATTTGTCACCGTTACATCTGCCACTGGATTTGGAAAGGCCACAACACTGAATGTTGTATCTGAAACACAACCTTGGTCGCTGGTTGCGGTGTAGTTTACACTGTAAGTATTTGGTAGTGCGTAAATGTGCAGTGGCGCAACTGTGGCATCAGAAGTGTTATCTCCGAAATCCCAATCATGTTGAACAATAGCTCCACTCGAAATGGTGGAATTGTTAACGAACTGAACATCATCCAGTGTGCATTCATCAGAACCCGCCACATCCAATTCCGGACTCGGATAGACATTGATGGTTGATGTTGCGGTGTCTTTACATCCATCTCCACTGGTTGTGATCAGTTCTACATCATAGGTGTTTTCCACCGAGTAGAAATTCGATGGGTTCTGTTGACCCGATGTTTGCGAATCACCGAAATCCCATTCGTACTGAGCAATGCTTCCTGGACTGTTAATGGAAGATTGATCGGTGAAAACGGTCGGGTCTCCTAAACATCCGGGGTCGAATGTGAAATCTGCCTCCGGCTTGGGATAAACTGTAATATCACTCTGGTAAGCTGCTACACAATTTATATCTGTGGTTATGGTCAGTTCTACCGTATAGGTACCATCCTGTGCATAGTTATGTGTTGGGTTCTGTTGGGTGGAGGCTTGATTGTCGCCAAAATCCCATTGCCAATCTGTAATGATCCCGCTGGCTACCGAAGATTGATCCGAAAAGACAACATCTTCAGGAAAACAAACATTCTGAGCCGTAAAGTCAGCCATTGGAAAATCTGGAGCAACTACCTCAATTTCAATGGCTTCGCACTGGCTGCCAATGGTGTAGGTTGCGGTATACATTCCAACTCCTGCCATTCCAGCCGGAACATTGTAATCATCTGTTGTTTCACCTACCAACGCAATACCATCCTTATACCATTGCCAGGTTCCTCCAAATGTGTCGGCTTCCGCATCAAGCACAATATTGTTGTCGCAATACTGACCGAGCTGCTGAACGCTCAGCACTTCGAACTCCTCGGTTGAAACCAATGTCAGATCATCGAGATAGTAATAGGTTCTGGCCCCGCCACTGCCGCATGCACCACCAATAACTATGGCATTGATGTCTTGACTTGGAACAAACGAGACGGTTTCCTGTACCCACCCGGTACCACCTCCCATGACCTGAGAGCCAAGCGTTACAAAACCTCCGATTCCCGTTGGGCAATCGTTGCTGTTGAATGGAAGATCGCCACAGTTCGGTGTTCCATAAAAGGTCAATTCAATAGGTGGGCTGTTGTTGGTGTGACCGAACCAGAATGTGAAATCGTATTGTTGTCCTGCTGTCATTGTTGCCGAGAGACAGGCTCCAACATACTCCTGCCATCCGCTCATGTTAATGAACCCCACAAAGCCTGTTCCGTCAGGTGGCGGCAGGGGAGGTAGACCATCAAAACTGCTGCCAGCCTGACCACAGGTGTTCCAATAATCTGAAGTGGGGTTAGATGCCTGTATCCAAGTATCTGCGCAGTTCAGAGCAGAATAACCCGAAGGGCAGCAGCTTCTATCCTCAAATGAACTGTTCGGAATGAGTGATGAGAGATTGGATGAACCTCCAAAACCTTCACAGATGCATTCATCATCGTTCAGGTCAATTAGACCATCACCATCATCATCAATGGCGTTATTGCATATTTCTTGAGCTGAACCTGAAAATGCCAGCAGGACGAACATAAAAGCAAGTATCGCTTTCAGGCCTGCCAGTGAAACTTGAGAAGATATGGGGTTGCTTCGTTTCACAATCTGTACGAACCGAATTTAGCTATTGGCAATTATTTCTACCATCCGATTCGATAAGTTGACGGTGAAACTATTGGAAAGTTGTCTGAATTGAGTTCAGTTTGCTACCGATGCAACGTTACGTGTCCATCATATTGATGGTCATTGGATTGCCAGTCAATTACATAGAAGCGATAGGCATAGGTTCCCATTTGAACCTGCTCACCCTTGTAAGTTCCGTCCCAATGAAACTCTGGGTCGTTCGATTCGAAAATGAGCTCCCCCCAACGGTCAAAGATCTTCATGTTATATGTGGTGAATCCTTCGCCAGTACCGAAGAAATCGTCATTTACGTCATCCGCATTCGGGGTAAATGAATTCGGAATATAGAATGTGAAGATCGGTTCAACTTTCACTTGTACGCTTGCCGTATCAAGGCACCCGTATTGGGTTTCTACGATCAATCCAATGGGGTAATCTCCAACAGCATCATAATAATGAACAGGGTTGGGGTCAGAATCATAGCTGCCATCACCGAAGGTCCACCTCCAAAGGGTGACATTCTCAGTGGAAAGGTCGGTCAGTTCAAAACGAGGTTTGATTATGCTTTGAACCTCAGGTTCCACACTGAAGTCAGCAATTGGTTTTGGGTAAACCGTGATATAATCAGTTTTTACTTCCTCGGAAACACAGCCATTAGTTGATGTCACAGTCAGCTGAATATCGAATTGCGCAATATCCAATGGATCCAGTTCAGGGTTGTAAACAAGGTTGGGAGATGGAGCATTGGAAGTCAATGAGTCCGCTCCTAAATTCCAGCTCCAGCTTTGAAGTGCATAAGGGCTGGGAATGGTTGTTTGGTCGTAGAACTGAACTTGCAATGGTGCACAACCCTGTGGTGGATCGGCAATGAACATTACCTCAGGTAAAGGATAGATTTCCACCACATGCATCTGATCATCCATGCAGCCGTGGTTTGTCTCTACGGTCAGGTTCACATCATACAGGTTGTGGGAGGCATAAACGTGGTACGGCTCAACTGCGTTGGATGAACTTCCATCATCAAAATTCCAAGTCCAATGAACGATTGTGTCATCTGTAATTGGTGTGATGGTTGAAAGGTCGGCAAAGAAGATGGTGTCTTCCAAACAGGTGGCAAGGGTGTCTGGGAATTGTGCTACAGGAAGCGGATGAACAACTGCATCGCCAGCAGCAAAATAACTTTTACAACCAGGGCCATTGGTGATCAACAACTCGGCAGAAAAAGTTCCCGGCATGAAGAAATCCATGCTCGGAGACTGTTGTGTGCTCGATTGTCCATCACTGAAATCCCACTGCCAGTTAGATATGGTATAGCTTCCATTTGGGTCAGACAGGTCAGTAAACTGTATCTCGTTGGGAAAGCAAACACTATCAAAGCTGAAAGCGGCAATAGGAACGGGGTAGATCTCAATCTGTTGAATTAGTGTGTCCGAACATCCGTTTCCAGATGAAACAATGAGTTGGACGTCATAAATATCATCTGCTGGATATGTCTGATACGGAGCAACCTGATTGGTACTCGAATTCCCGTTGTCAAAATCCCATTGCCAACCAGTTATGGAACCTGACGGGATGGTGGATTGATCCGTATAGAGCACCGAATCATCTTCGCAGATGTTGGTAAATGAGAAATCCGCAACTGGAAGGTCGAACACTTCGGCAGTATGCTGAATGGTGTCTTTACAACCATCTGCCGTGGTCGCGATCAACTCCACATCATAGGTTCCACTGGTAGAGTAGATGTAACTTGGATTCTGCTGCGTGGAAGTTCCCGAATTATCGCCAAAATCCCAGTCCCAACCAGTAAGTGTTGAACCAGAAATAGTGGTCTCATCCGTAAAAGTATTCGGGTCGTTCAAACAGGCATCAAGCCAAGAAAAATCGACAACTGGCTTGGGCAGAACGGTTACATTCTGCGAAATTGAATCTTGACAACCTAATGCCGAAGTGACCACTAAAGAAGTTGTATACGTGCCACCTGCTGCAAAAACGTGCGTGGCATTCTGAATCTGAGATAGGTTGCCATCACCAAAATACCATTGCCAACCCGTAACGTTGCCCGATGTGATGGCAGACTGATCGGTAAAATCCATCGTAATAAGCCCACATACGGTTGTGTTTGTAAAAGCGGCCACAGGAAGTGGATAAACGGTAACGGTTTGCGTTTCAGTATCCTGGCAGTTGTGGTCTGTGGTTGCAATCAGGGTTACATCAAACGTACCGTCTGTAGCAAACTGATTTGTTGGATTTTGCAGTGCGGAAGTGTTGCTGTCTCCAAAATCCCAATCCCAAGCAATTACTGAACCGGTAAGCACAGTAGATTGGTCTGTAAACTGAAAATCCGTTTCCAAACAGGCATCTCCGAAGTTGAAATCAGCCTCTGGCAAAGGGTACATGCCAACTTGTTGTGTTACCGAGTTGGTACAACCATCATCCGTAGTAACTGTAAGATCCACATCATAAACACCCAGAGTTGTGTAAGAGTTGGTCGGGTTTTGAGCAGTGGATGTGTTGCCATCATCAAAATCCCAAGACCACTGCGAGATATTACCAATTCCAATTGTGGAAGCATCTGTGAATTCGGTCACATCTCCTTCACAGGCTTCATTGAATGTAAAATCCGCCACTGGGTTTTCATAGACATCAACATCCTGAGTGGAAACAACTGAACACCCATCAGACGCTGTGATCTCCAATGTAACCGAATAGGTTCCAGAACTTCCGTACAGATGAGACGGATTCTGTTGTGTAGAAGTGTTGCCGTCTCCAAAGTCCCAGTTCCAAGCATCTACGGTACTGTTGCCAAATGGAATAGAAGCATCTACAAAAGGTATTGCAGTACCATCGCAGTAGTTGGTAAAGGTGAAATCGGAAACCGGGGAATTGATAATGAGGTCAACATCGGTGTACACACAAGTTTCCTGAAGCTGTTGATCCAAGTAATAAGCCGTGGCCGTAATGGTCTGATTACCTGGGCCATTGAAGGTTATTGGTGCAGACCAGTCCAGTCCATTCATGGTTGCAGACAATGGCGAACCTTGGAAATTGCCCGTCAGGAGCACTGAGTCGATGATTGCATTGTTGACGTTTCCTTCCAATAGAAAACCGCATGATTCTGCATCACCATCTACATGTGAGGTAATGAAAACGTTGGGGTTGTTAGCTTGGAGCGGTGTAATGTTGTCAAGCAGAATGTAGCCAAGTGGGCCGCAATTACAGATAAAGTAGATGTGGGTCCAGTTTTGGGTCGGAGTGATACTCACTGTATAGGTCTGCCAACCGTAGTGTGTAATTACTGGGGAACTCCACATCAGTTGTTGTCGCTGACAGATGGCACTGGCCCCCCAAACCTCCATGGAACAGAATGAATTCGGATTAATACCACCGCCAGAAGCAGGAGTTGCAGAAAGGTCTATTGTAAAGTCGTACTGAACACCTGCTTGCATGGCTCCACTTAATTGCTGCGAAGCACCTTCCTGCCAGCTTGCACTCCCGTAAACAAATCCAACATAACTGCTTCCTTCAGAAGGCGGAAGTGTTACTCCCCACGAACCAGGCTGTGTATCGGGCGTGATGCCGCAGGTGCTCCATGGTGCCGGTGTAACGTGTGGGGCGGTAGGCCCTTCAAACCCTGGATTGATCACTTCTAAAGGAACCAGCTGAGTGCATTGAGCAAACCCCGTCTTGGCTCCGAACAGAACGGACATTAATACAGCGGCTATGAGGTGTTTCAGCTTCAAAATACGATGGAACCGAATTTAACGATTGCCAACTATCTGCACCATTCGATTCGTCAATTTAACGCTGAAGTTATACCCGAGTTGTCTTCAAACAAACTCGGAAAAGGCACTTTCTACAGATCCGCTATTCGTAAGACCTCATTCTCCCGAACGCCTCGGTCGGTGCGCAGAACAGTGCAACATTCGTTCACAGAATCGTGCTCAAACATCAATACATACCCTTTGTCGGCCGCTTGGTTCAGGAATTTTTCTTTTTCATCAAGTGTCAGCAGCGGGCGCGTATCATAGCCCATTACGTAAGGAATTGGGAAGTGGCCAACCGATGGAAGAAGATCGGCCATGAAAGCCAAGGTGCGTCCGTTGTAATTCACCAATGGAATCATTTGTGATTCCGTGTGGCCGTGCGCAAAGAAGATGTCGATAGAAGGATGCCACTGTTCACCTTCTTCAATGAATTTCAATTGTCCTGATTGTTCAATTGGAATGATGTTCTCCTTCAGAAAACTGGCGCGCTCTCTTCGGTTGGGTTCGGTGGCCCATTTCCAATGCTTGGCGTTGCTCCAGTAAGTCGCATTCTTGAAGTTCATCTCAAAACCAGAGCGGTCGCGATTCCAAACGACACTACCACCACAATGATCAAAATGAAGATGCGTGAGGAAAACATCGGTGATGTCGTCTTTCCCAAATCCATGTTTGGCCAAACTCTTTGCCAATGTGGCATCACCGTGCAGGTAATAGTGTTTTAGGAATTTGTCATCCTGTTTGTCTCCAATTCCATTATCAATCAGAATCAAACGGTCGCCATCTTCAATCAATAGGCATCGCATAGCCCAAGTGCACATGTTATTTTCATCAGCAGGGTTGGTGCGTTGCCAAAGAGATTTCGGCACCACCCCGAACATGGCACCACCATCCAATTTGAAGTTTCCGGTTTCAATGGAATAGAGTTTCATCTTGTCTGTTTTTGGCGAATATAGGTATTGTAACAACCCTAAAATTTAACATTGAAGTATGCTGGAGTGCCTTTACTTTGCAGGCGTTAACGTTGGCTTAACATTTCAATTATATGAAGGTCCATTTCATAGCAATTGGAGGTAGTGCAATGCACAATCTCGCCTTGGCGCTTCACCATAAAGGATATGAGGTTACGGGTTCGGACGATGAGGTTTTTGAACCATCGCGTTCGCGCTTGGAGAAATTCGGCCTGCTTCCGAAAGAAATTGGCTGGAATCCTGAGAATATAACTCCAGACCTGGATGCGGTTATTCTTGGCATGCACGCCAGGGCTGACAACCCTGAGATGCTTAAAGCCAAGGAACTTGGACTGAAGATCTATTCGTATCCTGAGTACATCTATCGGCAAACCAAGGATAAGACGCGAGTTGTAATTGGCGGGAGTCATGGCAAGACCACTATTACTGCAATGATCTTGCATGTGCTCAGTAAGTGCGGCATTGATGCAGATTACATGGTGGGTGCGCAGCTTGAAGGGTTCGACACCATGGTAAAGCTTACGAAGGAGGCAAAGATTGCCATTCTGGAAGGCGATGAATACCTCAGTAGCCCAATAGACCGCAGACCTAAGTTTCACCTATATAAGCCAAACATTGCATTGCTCAGCGGCATTGCTTGGGATCATGTTAACGTCTTCCCAACCTTTGAGAATTATTTGGAGCAGTTCACCATGTTTGTTGACCTGATTCGTAAGAATGGTAAGCTGATCTATTACATAGACGACCCTGAAGTAAAGAAGATAGCCGATGATGCTGACAGCGACATTACACTGCTTCCTTACTCGGTTCCGCCACATGTTATCGATAATGGCGTAACATATTTGATCACCGATGGTGGGAAAATCCCTTTGAAAGTTTTCGGTTTGCATAATCTGGTAAACCTGAATGGAGCAAGGTTGGTCTGCGCAAGTCTGGGCGTAAGCGAGGCAGATTTTTATGGTGCTATCCAAAGCTTTAAGGGAGCTTCAAAACGGTTGGAGCTTTTGGCTGATAGCAAGAATACAGCAGTATTTAAGGATTTTGCTCACTCACCATCGAAGGTGAAGGCCACGGTTGAAGCGGTGAAAGGCCAATTTGATGACAGGAAACTGGTGGCCTGTCTTGAATTGCATACATTCAGTTCGCTCAGCCTAAAGTTCTTGGAAGAGTATCGTAAAAGCATGAAGGCTGCCGACACGGCTGTGGTCTATTTCAATCCAAAGACCATTAAACACAAGAAGCTGCCGCCTTTGACCAAAAAACAGGTGAAGAAGGCTTTTGGAAGAAAGGACCTTGAGATTTTTAAAAAATCGAAGGAGCTGGAAGATTATTTACTCTCGCTGAACTGGAAACGGAAGAACCTGTTAATGATGAGCTCTGGCAGTTTCGATGGACTGGACCTTGGCAAACTTGCCAAAAAAGTGATCAAGTAGACACTTATTTTTTGATCAGCAGGGCTGCAGGTATTGAGCTCACAAATCCTACGAGTAGATTGGTGAGAACAAGCACAGGCAGATAAACCCCGATTCGATAAAACTTCTCTATCGAAGTGAGGTATTCAGTGGCCTGTTCGTGCGTTATCTCTCCCTTGGCAATGAACTGATCGGCTTGATCGGCCATATCATTCAGTTTAGCGGCCACCAATGGTTCTCCGTAAAGATTGAATAGCAAAACGGTTATCGCGGCAATTCCGATAATGTAAAGCGCAACGGTCTGCATGCTTGTTTTTATCCGTTGCGGGGTCTCTGATGGTGGAGTGGAAGAGTTCTTTATTCTAACAGCTTCAGTTACTGGTACCAAGGTCAGCAGAATCAACATGTCTGCAAACAGTGTTCGAGAAACAACATCGGTCAGGTCAGTGCCTGAGTAATAGAAGTATACATTGATCGCAATGGCAATCAGCAACCCGATTCCCGTAATGGCAATAGGACTTTTGCTCAATACTTAGGCTTTTACCAGAGTAGGGAAGCGGTACTCAGCCAACTTGTAGCTACCGAAGAAAACAACTGTAAATAGCAGGTCACCTGCAAATGTTCCACGGAAGAATGGAAGTCCAGCAGCATAGCTGGTCATAAGACCGGATAAGTCTTTCGTGTATTCAGGTAATACCCACCATGCAGCAGCATTGGTGATCAGGAAGAACAGTACAGAACCAGCAACAGCACCGCCCAATGCACGTACCATAGATGGATTCTTAGAAACATACCTCCCAATGAATACAATAAGCACGAAGGCTGCATATACAGCGATCATGCTGCTATGAAAACCTAAAAACGCGTCAGATAGCGCCATCACAGTAAGTGGAACGATAAACGCCAATACACGCTTGCTGAACATGGCTCCGCCAAACAAGGCCATTGCCGCCACTGGGGTAAAATTATATGGAAGGTCTCCCCAAACACGTACAGCAGCAGCTACCACAATGAGAAGCAGAATAAAGATGTTTCTTGAGTTCAACATGTCTTCGATTTGATGCGAAGTTAATGACTAAGAATTGTTCTTCTTATGATGACGGATAAAACCTTCCAGATCTTCTGCTCCCAGACGTTTGGCAATGATCTTTTTGTTCTTATCCAAGAGATAGATCACCGGAGTAGAGTAGATGTCGTACAAATACTTGTATGCGGTTTTCTGTTCCGGATCCTCAACGTTTATCCAGTCCAAGTTATGCTCTTTGATGTACTTCCTCCATTCATCCTGTTCTTCAGGGTTTGTACATACCGCATAAACTTCAACATCCAGCTCTTTCTTGAACGCATCATAGAACTCTTTAACCTTTGGAGTGACCTTTTTGCAGTGACCACATGTAGGATCCCAGAAATAAGCAATTGTATACTCGTTTTGAATTGCATGCAGAATCTGAAATACACCAGAAGTGTCGGACATTATCAAGTTCGGAGCGGTTTTCCCAAGAAGAGAATAGTCCAGTTTTTTGGCACGGTCACCGATCTTGGCAACAGTTGAGGAATCTGCCCAGAAAGCCTGCCCCGTCATGTAATAGTTCTTGGCCATGTGAACGAAAACCGCGTCCATTCCCATTTGCTTTGAAGTTTCAAAGTGGCTTGTTATCCAGAATACGGTGTATTTGAACAACTCTTTGCTTTTCCGGGTCTTTTCCACCAGTAATGTGGCTTCTTTAATGACCGAGTCAGGTATTTGATAAACGGTTTTGGTCATGAATCGCTCCAGCTTGTTGTGGAAAACTGGAGTACGGATTATCCGGTCATCAGAGAAATCCACGTTGTCCCAATAATGATTCTTGAAATAACGATAAGAGAAAGTGCTATCAACCTTTCCATTCTCGAGTACAGGTGGTTCTGGAACATCGGGGTCTTTTGAGGCCAAGAACACTTTTGTCAGCAGCGAGTTAGGGTTGGCTTCGATGAACTTGTTCTTGTATTCTTTTACCTCCTCGTCAATCGCGCTCATTTTCTCTTGAAGGTCTTTGAACTCAGGGAGATCCTGATATCCCAAGCTATCCGACTTCTTCAATTCATCGGCCTGAGCAGTAAGTGGTTTGCTCTTGTCTTTTTGAGCCTCCAGAAAACCCAGATACTCATAGAATCGCTTGTTCTCATCACTACCTGTAACCTTCATACTTCGTACAGGTGTTTTGTGCTTGGAAGTCATTGTAAACGATTGGTCATCGTCAACTATCACTTCGAAATACTTGTTGTCAGGCGGCATAACTGCGATGTAAATACCCTGATCAAGATTCTCATCGCCCTTGAAGGTGAACCCACCTGTTGCGTCAACCCTCGTACTATCCTTAATGTATTGTTTGTTTCCGTAGTAGTAGGCCAAGATGGCTTTCCCTTCAGGGCAACCTTCTATTTTGAATTTCAATTCATAACCTTGTTTTTGGGCAAATGCCGAAACCGTTACGGTCATCATCAAAGTAATCAGCGTTCTCCTCATTTTCATGCTTCAATTTTGTTCTTATGATGGTCGAAAGGGGGCTCGAAA
This sequence comes from Flavobacteriales bacterium, assembly GCA_020635535.1. Classification (GTDB taxonomy): domain Bacteria; phylum Bacteroidota; class Bacteroidia; order UBA10329; family UBA10329; genus UBA10329. The sequence continues at coordinate 279,248 of JACJZP010000002.1, forward strand.
TTAGTAATTCAACTGCTTATTTATTTTCTTGCCTTTCAGTTAGTGTAATTAACGCAGATCGCATTCCAAGTTGCTGATAAGACAATGAATTTTGATTTTTTAACAAATGGTAGAATATCAGCTACTCAATACCACTGATTTCGTTACGACTCTTGAGAAGGAGGCCATCATCAATTTCCTGCTGGCCAACTTGGATGATTATTTGGATACAAGAGATAATGTATCACGAGCGATTGAGTATGCTTTAAGCAAGTTTCCCCACCAAGGCGGATTTGTGCTTATTGCACGTTCAGAAGATAGCATGGTTGGGATTGCAGTTGTTAACCGGACCAACTTTGAAGGATACTTTGCTGAAAATATTCTTGTCTACCTGGCCGTAAGCGAAATGGCGAGAAGGCAAGGAATTGCATCTGAGTTATTGAATCAGTCTAAGCTTTATTCTAAAGGGGACATAATGGTCCGATTGGATGGAGGTAGCGCAGTGAAAGAACTGTTTAAAAAGGTTGGATACACTAAAGATGGAACAGAGTACGTCTTAAAGAGATGATCAACCCTGTTTCTTCTCTTGATCCTCTGCAAATTTCCGTCTTACTTCTCCAGCAATCGGAATTTTATCTCCATTCTCATCAATTCTGACAAACACCACCTGTGTTGAACAAACGACATCTTCTTCAGTGGTGTAAACGTTATATCTTCTTGCTTCAAGATTGAGTGCAATGGATGTGGTGCCCATTGAAACAGCCTCTCCGTAGATATTGATGGTATGACCAACTTTGACCGGACGTTCAAATAGAATCTCGGTCATTTTGCGAGTGACCATGTTCGGAGTTTTACAGATCCGATTACTCATACTTACAGCTGCCTCATCAATCCAAGAGAGCATCAGGCCTCCGAACAGGTTTCCATGTACGCCAATATCCTTGGTCATACAAACTTTTGTCATCAGTAATTCCATGTAAGATTCCTTTGCTTGGCAAAGGTAAGGGTGCTCAGAGTTTTCTTCCCTTGGCAACGTGGGTTTTTCGCTGAACCTTGTTCAGAACCGCTTTGTCAATCATCAAACGAGCCTCCGTGCCACGTACCAAGTTGTAGACCTGGCCGGCATAATCCAACTTCCCGATCTTTCTGCCACGGTCAGAACGTACCCATTCTTTAGCACCGATCTTGAAGTAACTTCCGCTTACAACCACATCATTCTGTCGCTCAACCAAAAACGGAATGTTCTTTCCATCTCCCGTGTCAAAGCTGATCTTAAGGGTCTTCTCATCATGCAATTCACAAATTCCGGGAGTGTTGGCTTTAATGATGATCTCTTCAATGTTCTTTCCGTTCTCCACACGGACTTTCCCTTCGGCAACTTTCAATTCCTCTTTGCTGACCTGACGCGCCAAGATGATCTCTTCTGAATTGTAGAATTGCACCTGGGTCATGTCTACACCAGCCTTTTCAATTTCTTGCTTTGTGGAAACGGTGAAATACATTCGGTTGGTTGAGCATGAACTGAAGGCAACCGTAATTGAAAGAATAGCTATGAACGATCTCATGATTGTGGTTTTGAAGCGGAAATCAATAACTGTACCAGTGGTTTATTTTTTCCTAACGAAATTCATTTCACTTTCATTGTCTTTTCCTTCTAATACAATGGTCAAACCAGGCTTTGTTTTCCGGTAAATGATTTTGGATGGAAAATCATTGGAAGGGTCAACAAATACATATTCGGATTCGTTTCTCAGTGCCAAACCAAACGATGCGATCTTGAACGGTAACACAGCAATGTACCGAATGGTGTCATGTCTGAATTCGATCTTCAACGCCTCTTCAAAAATCACGGAGTCTCCTTTTGTGGTAATCGAACTGCCAACCAAAGTTGAATCGTTCATGAAAGACCAAGATTCGTTAATGATCTGTTCTTGAGACTGACTTATCCAATCTCCAGCCAACCAGCTTAGATCTTCAAGTTTTTGTGCTGATCCAATACCGATTGCAAGAAAAAAGCTCACAACGGTAAATACCAACTTCCACTTCCAAATGTGCAATTGCATGCGTCTAATCTTTGAACTGGGCTGGTTGCTTGGTCATTGCGGAAATGAAAGCCTGATTGAGGTCGTCTGACATTAGCATTGCGGCATTCCAAATTGCCATGTGATGCAGGCCATCTTCCACAGAATGATCTCTTGTAAATCTGAGCACTTCTTTGGTTCCTCTGATGGAAAGGGGAGATTTTGAAGCAATGAGCTGGGCAATCTTCACTGTTTCAGACATCAGTGTTTCCTTATCTGCAAAATGATCATTCACCAGTCCTATCTGTTTGGCCTCAATAGCAGCAACTTTCTTGCCAGTGAATGCCATTTCGGCAACCGCAGCAGGCTTAACGAATTTCGGAAGGCGCTGCAAGGTTCCCAAGTCGGCAACCATTCCCATATCAATTTCCTTAATGGTGAAATAAGCATCATCAGTGCAGTATCTCAAGTCGCACGCAGCGATAATGTCTAATGCTCCGCCAATGCAGCCATTGTGTATAGCCGCTATAACAGGTTTAGAGCAATTTTCAATGGCGTTAACTGGTGCTTGAAGCTGTTTTACAAACTTCATGATCTGCTCGCTTCGCCTACCGGGGCACTCAATGCTCTCCACCTGTTTGACAGACATTAGCAGCTGAAGGTCAATGCCCGCGCTGAACAATTTTCCGTTTCCGGAAAGTATGGCAACACGAACTTCAGGAGTTCTGTCAACGAGTTCGAATATCTCTTTAAGCTCTTCCCAGGCTTTTTCATTCAAAGCATTGACCTTTTCAGGTCGATTGAGCACAACATGAGCTATGCCAGCGTTTACAGAATACTCGAATGTTTCGAACGTCATCAGTTCAGATACTCTGGGGCAAGATTCAGCGTAAGTCGATTGTCGCTCAGCAATCGCTTTGTAAGGCCAATTGACTTAGGAAGCTCATACTCGTAGAAGAATTCAAAAGCGGCCTGTTTTCCTTTGTAGAAACTCAATTCCTCACCAGTTGGGTTCTCGGCAAGTTTTTCTTCAATTACCATGGCTTGTTTCATCCATTGCCAAGCAATAGCAAGAAGCCCAGAATTCTCAAGATAAAGTGTGGCATCAGCCAAGAATACTTCAGGCTTTTCGCTCTGAGCAAGGTTCATCAATTTCATGGTGACCTCTTGAAACTTAGTAGCAGTGGCAGCCAGCTTTTCAGCTCTTGGTTTCAGCGCTTCAACCGACATGGCTTTCATAATGGTTTCCTGTAGTTCAGCACCGAACGCCATAACTGCCGCTCCCATTTTCATGGTCACTTTTCTTCCGAGAAGATCCATGGCTTGAATACCCGTAGTTCCTTCATAAATAGGGTTGATACGTGTATCTCGGTAGTATTGCTGCAATGGAAAATCACTACAGAATCCAGCACCGCCCAACACCTGCATGCCTTGACTTGTGCTCTGAACACTCATTTCAGAAGGGTATGCCTTGGCAATTGGGGTAAGAAGATTAAGCAACATGTTGTACTTCTCTTTGTCCGCACCCTCGGAAACTTTGGCCATATCTGCATAGTACGCACATTGCATTGCAAGTGCCAGACCACCTTCCATAACTGACTTTTGGAATAACAACATTCGTTTCACATCAGCATAGTTGATGATGTTCTCCATCGGAGATTCAAGGTCTTGATTGGATGGCGTTCTTCCTTGTGGACGCTCATTTGCATACTCAAGAGAAGCGTAATAAGCAGCTGAAGACAGTCCGCAAGACATAACACCAACGCTGATTCGGGCACCGTTCATCATTTGGAACATGTATTTCAACCCTTGATGTGGTTCTCCTACAAGCCAACCACGACAGTCGTCATTATCGCCCATTACCAAGTGCATAACCGGACAGCCCTTCATTCCCATTTTACCTTCAAATCCAGCAGTGAAAACATCATTGTAAACCAGTCCACCATTTTCTGGGCGATGCTTAGGAACCACAAACAATGAAATACCTTTTGTTCCGGCAGGAGCACCTTCTATTTTGGCCAACATTAAATGGACGATGTTCTCAACTCCGTCATGATCTCCTGCAGAAATGAATATCTTCTGTCCTTTGATTCTGTAAGAACCATCTTCAGCCTCTTTTGCCGTGGTTCTGATGTCGCCCAATGAGCTGCCTGCATGTGGCTCCGTCAACGCCATGGTGCCTTGCCATTTACCAGCAAACATCTTGGTCATGTAGGTGTCTTTCAATTCTTGATTCCCGAAAGACGAGATCAATTCTGCCGAACCCATGGTGAGCCCAAAATAGGAGGCAGCGGAAGTATTTGCAGCATGGAATATGAAGTTGGCGGCATTGTAAACCGTGTGCGGCATTTGCTGACCACCGATATCGTAATCCTCTTGCGCAACGATCCAACCACTCTCACCGGTTTCCTTCATTATGTCTTTCACACCTGGATGAACATGAACAACTCCATCACCCATCTGTGGCGGTTTCTTGTCCATTTCCTCATAAATAGGGAAGAAGAGACTGTCAGCGATCTGCTTGGCAGAATCAAGCATCATATCAAAGCCTTCCTTATTATGGTCAGCGTATCTCGGAAATTGAACAAGTTGCTCTACGTTAAGAACTTCATGAAGAAGGAAGCGCAAATTGCGCATGCTCATATACTGTTGTGCCATCTGTTGTTTTTTAAGGCTGACAAAACTATCAGAATTGACGAATCGGCTGGAATGACCTTTGACAGATTCGAGGATGAGATAAATTGTGGTTTGAAAAATGAAAACAGTAGATTAGAACTCCACCAATCCACCTTAGATACGTGTCGCGGAAGAGCCTCATAAGAATTATCGTGCTTCTGGTGCTGACCTTGGCACTGATGTATGTGGGTCGGCATTCTGGAATGAACCGATACTTCGGTCTGGAATATCTTACCCAGACTATTAAACATACAGGTTCATTCGGGCTTATCATGTTCACAATAGTCTATATTATTGGTACTCTGATGAATATACCGGGCATGATTTTCCTTTTCATCCTGTTTCTGGTTTACGATGACGTGGTAGGATTATCCGTTGGGTACATTTCAACCCTGCTTTCCATGATTGCTCATTTTCAATTCACAAGATCTATTGCTGGCAATCCATTCGGTGAGATCCAGCAACCGTTTATCCGAAAGCAATTGAATAATTTGATGGCCAGACCGATACAGACAACGGTTGTACTTCGGCTCGTACTTTTCATTTCACCTCCAGTGAACTACGCCTTAGCCCTTTCGCCATTGAAATTCAAGCATTTCCTGATCGGATCCATGTTGGCCATGCCATTCAATTTAGCAGCAAATTACCTCCTCACCATTTATGCTAAGGATTGGATGATGAGCTGCTTCGGGTAACGCGGTTAACACTTTTTAACGCGTCTTTCACACCAATTAAGACGGTCTGTTGTTTGATGGAAAAAGCGCACTTCTATTTTTGCGGCACCAAATGAAGATAAAATGATGACAGACATTAAACAGATCAATGAGATGATCGAGAAGGAGAGTGCCTTTGTCGATCTGATCACCATGGAAATGAACAAGGTGATCGTTGGACAGAGCCACATGGTCGAAAGCCTCCTGATCGGTCTGTTAAGTAAAGGCCATATTCTGCTGGAAGGTGTTCCAGGATTGGCAAAGACGTTGGCCATTAACACATTGGCCTCAACCATCAACGCGGGTTTCAGCCGTATTCAGTTTACCCCAGACCTGCTTCCTGCCGATCTGGTTGGAACAATGATCTACAATCAGAAGACTGGTGGGTTCGATGTACGTAAAGGGCCGTTGTTCTCCAATTTCATTCTTGCAGATGAGATCAATCGTGCTCCTGCAAAAGTGCAGTCAGCGTTGCTTGAAGCCATGCAGGAAAAGCAGGTTACCATTGGCGATACAACCTACAAATTGGAGGAACCTTTCTTGGTGATGGCGACACAGAACCCTGTGGAACAGGAGGGAACGTACCCACTTCCAGAAGCTCAGGTTGACCGTTTCATGCTTAAGGTGGTTATCACGTATCCGAAGAAGGAAGAAGAAGCATTGATCATTCGTCACAACATTGCTGGCGAATTCCCGAAAGCAAATGCTGTGCTCAAACCAGAGGACATTCTCAAAGCGCGTGATGTGGTTCGTCAGGTGTACATGGATGAAAAGATTGAGAAGTACATTGTAGACATCGTATTTGCAAGCAGAACACCCGAGGAGTACAACCTTGGTAAGCTAAAAGACCTGATAAGTTTCGGTGGTTCGCCTCGTGCAAGTATCGCGTTAGCAAAAGCTGCCAAGGCTTACGCATTCATTAAGCGTAGAGGCTACGTAATTCCAGAGGATGTGCGAGCTGTTTGTAATGATGTGCTTCGTCATCGTATCGGTTTGACCTACGAAGCAGAGGCGGAAAACATCACCTCAGAAGAGATCATTGCCGATATTCTGAACACGGTCGAAGTTCCTTAAGCTGACTTCAGATTTCAGCGAACCTAATTTTTCGCTGGTCACTTAATCGCTAGTCGCATAAGAAAATGGAAACGTCAGAGCTTTTAAAACGCGTACGGAAGATTGAGATCAAGACCCGAGGTCTGAGTAATCAGATCTTTTCGGGGCAGTATCACTCTGCTTTCAAAGGGCGTGGTATGGCGTTTTCAGAGGTTCGCGAATACCAGATGGGAGATGACATTCGAACCATAGATTGGAACGTAACTGCCAGAACTGGAAATCCTTACGTAAAAGTATTTGAAGAAGAACGTGAGCTTACGGTCATGCTTTTGGTGGATGTGAGTGGTTCTGGAGATTTCGGTTCAAAAGTGATGCTGAAACGGCAACTGATGACCGAAATATGTGCGGTGCTTTCGTTCTCAGCTATTCAGAATAATGACAAGGTCGGCATCATCTTTTTCAGTGATAAGATCGAAAAGTTCATTCCGCCTAAAAAGGGAAAGAGTCACATTCTGAGAATCATTCGAGAGTTGATCGACTTTAAGCCTGAGCATAAGGGAACGGACCTTAGTGAAGCACTGCGCTATTTGACCAATGTGGTAAAGAAGCGAAGCATCGCGTTCTTACTTTCTGATTTTATGGATAAGAACTATTCAGATGCGCTGAAGTTGGCAAACAAGAAGCACGATCTGGTTGCTATTCGCGTTTTCGACCAATTGGAACTGGAAATTCCAAATGTTGGCCTGTTGCCGATGACTGATGCAGAAACAGGTGAGTTGATCTGGGTGGACACTTCGAGTAAAGATGCTCGAACTAAACTCAAAGCAGAATCGTTGCGGTTCGAAGCTGAATTGAAGGACACACTTCTGAAATCAGGGGTTGACATGGCCGAGATCCGAACCGACCATTCGTACGTGAAACCATTGTTGAACCTGTTCAAACGTAGAGGAGCGAAGTGATGTTAGGTAGATGGATTCATATCTCTGGCTTCAAGTATTTGCTAATTAGCGTATTAGCTAATTTGCTAATTGGAACATCTTTTGCCCAAGACGCAACCGTTAAATCTGTTGTTGACAGTCAGCAAATCCTAATTGGAGATCAAGTGAACCTTGATCTGACCGTAGAATTGAAAGACGAAAGCACGGTTGCTTGGCCGCTTTTCAAAGACACTATCACAGGTCAAATCGAGATTGTTCAAACATCCATTCCTGACACAACCAAGAAGGAAACAGGGGAAACTGTGATTCATCAACGTTTGGTAATCACCAGTTTCGATACGGGTTTCATGGTGCTTCCACCTATTGAATTCGTATTTAATCAGGATTCATTCCAAACACGTTCAACTGAGCCGATCTTATTGTTTGTCTCAGACATTCCAGTGGAAATGGAATCTGAGATAAAGGAGATCAAAGAACCGTATGCTGTTCCATTTAATTGGAAGCGCTACATCAAATGGATGCTTCTTGCGCTTGCGATCATTGCTGCGATTGTAGTTGGAATCATTCTTTACAAAAAGTACAAGAAGCAACCTGAAGAACCTGTTTCTCGGCCAAAACCAAAGCGTCCTGCGCACGAAATTGCGTTGGAGAAATTGGAAGAATTGCGTCAGAAAAAACTATGGCAGAACGATAGGACCAAGGAATTCTACATCGAGCTTTCGGACATTATCCGTGAGTACATCGAGTTCCAGTTTGATGTGTTGGCATTGGAAATGACCACTGATCAGACCATTTCATCCCTCAAGTTGAGAGGCTTGGAAGATGAAAAACTGAAGCCTTTGAAGCAGATGCTTCAGATGGCAGATCTGGCCAAATTTGCCAAATACCGTCCAGTGGCTAATGAAAACGAGCGCTGCTTTGATATTGCCAAGGAATTTGTAAGCAGCACATTGGTGATGCCGTTGGATGAACCGAAAGAAGAGGAGACCGAAGGATGATGGCGGACATTACATTCAAGAATCCTGAACTGCTTTGGCTGGCGTTGGTGCTTTTGCCAATGATCTCCTACTACGTTTTCCTTCATCGAAGGAATCGGGTGGAGTTCCGTTTCTCGAATGTTGGTGGTGCAAAAGCTGCCGCATCGAATCTGAAATCAAAGCTGATTCACCTTCCATTTGTTCTGCGATGTTTAGCTGTCGCTTTAATGGTTGTTGTTCTGGCAAGACCTCAATCAACCAGTAGCTGGCAAGACGTGACCACAGAAGGAATCGACATAGTCATGGCATTGGATATTTCGGGTTCAATGAAGGCTGAAGACTTCAAGCCGAACCGATTGGAGGCCGCCAAGAAAGTGGCTCAGAAATTCATTCAGCAACGTCCGAATGATCGGCTTGGCCTGGTCGTTTTTGCTGGAGAAAGTTTCACGCAATGTCCGCTTACTACAGATCATTCAGTTATTCTCAACCTGTTCAAAGATGTGGAAAGCGGCATGTTGCAGGACGGTACAGCCATTGGAATGGGATTGGCCACTTCCGTTCAACGGTTAAAAGAAAGCGAGGCCATCAGTAAAGTGGTGATTCTACTTACGGATGGTGACAACAACTCTGGTTCGATTGCACCGGCAACTGCGGCTGAGATCGCTAAAGAGTTTGGGGTTCGCGTTTACACGATCGGGGTTGGAACAAGAGGGACTGCACCAATGCCATTTGTTGATCCTTTCGGAAGAACCCGCTATCAGGACATGGAAGTGAAAATCAATGAAGAACTGCTGACCCGAATTGCCGAGATGACTGATGGTAAGTATTTCCGTGCTACGGATAATGCCAGTTTGGAAGAGGTTTATCAGGAGATCGATGCGCTGGAGAAATCCAAGATAGATGTAACGGAATACCGCAAACGCAAAGAGGAATTCATGCCGTTTGCCATAGCGGCTTTGTTGCTTCTGGCGCTTGAAGTTCTGTTGAAAAGTACAGTATTGAGAAGTATCGTTTAGGATAATTATCAATGAAAAATGAAGAATTAATAATGCTTGAAATGGCTCGCAGCACACGAGCAGATTTGACCAATTCATCATTCATCATTAATCATTCATAATTGTAAAAAGGTGTTCAGATTTGCGAACGAAATATGGTTGTATGCCTTGCTGATCATTCCAGCATTACTGCTGTTATATTGGTTCAATGCCCGCTGGCGCAAGAAGGTTTTGAATCAGCTTGGCGACATCAACATTCTCGAAAATCTGATTCCAAATTTTTCGAAAATTCTTCCACGTTGGAAGCGCTTTCTATTCACATTAGGATTGAGTTTCCTGCTTATTGGAATGGCAAATCCGCAGATCGGTACGAAGTACGAAGAAGTAAAGCGTGAAGGATTTGAGTTGATGATCTGTTTGGATGTTTCGAACAGTATGTTGGCCGAAGACCTGACCCCAAACCGTTTGGAACGCGCTAAGCAGGCCATTTCACGCCTCATCGACAGACTGAAAAATGATAAGATCGGTGTGATCGTGTTCGCTGGTGATGCTTACATCCAATTGCCGATGACGGTCGATCATTCTGCGGCTAAATTGTTCTTGCGTTCCATTGATACGGATATCGTTCCAACGCAGGGAACCGCAATTGGAAAAGCCATTGAACTGGCCACAACCTCGTTTAGCGCAAACACCAAAGCCAATAAGTCCATCATCGTAATAACAGATGGAGAAAACCATGAAGACAATGCCATTGAGTTGGCAACTGCTGCTACGGAGCAGGGAATCAAGGTTCACACAATTGGAATCGGATCAACTGACGGTACACCTATTCCAGTTTACAAGCGCGGGCAAATGTTGGGTTACCGCAAAGACCGTGAGGGAAATACGGTAGTTACCAAGCTCAATGAAACCATGCTGCAGCAAATTGCTGCTGCTGGAGAAGGAACGTATGTTCGCGCCAACAATAGCCGCACCGGGCTGAATGCACTGATGGACGAGTTGGAAGGCATGCAACGAGAGGAGTTTGGAAGTAAGATGTTTACGAGTTACGAAGACCGTTTTCAGTATTTCGTGGCTGTTGCGCTGATCCTGTTGATCATTGAAGTTCTTTTACCATCCCGCAAGCTGAAGATTTTCAGAAACGTGAGTCTGTTTGAAGTGAAGAAATGAAGTGGTTAAAGGTCATATCGTTAATTGGTCTAATGCCGATGCTGGTGCATGCGCAAACACCAGAAGGCAACGACCTGATTGAGAAAGGAAATAGCCTTTACGATGAGGGAAACTTCGGTGAGGCTGAAGTGAATTTTAGAGATGCACAGGCAAATGGAGGAGACCCGTTCATTTCAGGATTCAACCTTGGCGATGCGCTTTTCAAGCAAGAACGTTATGAGGAAGCTGCTTCAGCATTTCAGTCGTTACCGAACTTAACTGACGACAAATCGCAGAAGGCAGCCGCATATCACAATCTGGGGAATTCATTCCTGAAAGCGCAGAAATTCCAAGAGAGTGTGGATGCGTACAAACAGGCTTTGAGGAACAACCCTCGTGATCTGGATACAAAGTATAATTTGGCCTACGCTAAGCGCATGTTGCAACAACAGCAGGAACAGCAGCAACAGAACCAGGATAATAAGGAGAACGAGGATAAGAAGGACGACCAGAAACAGGATCAGCAACAGCAGCAAGATCAGAAGAACGAGGACAAAAAGGACGACCAGAAACAAGATCAAAATCAGGATCAACAGCAGCAAGACCAAAAAGACCAGCAGAAGCAGGAACAACAAGAACAAGAGCAACAACAGCAGCAAGAGAATAAGATCTCCAAAGAAGATGCTGAGCGAATGTTAGATGCTTTGAATCAGGATGAGAAGAAGATCCGAGACCGTTTGGAGGAACAGAAAGTGAAGAAAGGTGTTAAAGGCACAATAGAGAAGGATTGGTAGTGAAACTTCGATTGGCATATCTGTTTGTGTTATTGGGAATGTTGTTCTCAATAGACGTTGCTGCGCAAAAACTGACGGCCTCTGCTCCAAGTCAGGTGCAAATGGGTCAGCGGTTCCGAGTTACTTGGGAATTGAATGCTGGCGGCTCGGAATTCGTGGCCCCGGAGATCACGGACTTTCACGTGTTGGGAGGACCCAATCAGAGTACCAGCATGCAGTACATCAATGGCAGCATGTCGCAGTCCATTTCATTCTCTTACATACTACAGCCCAAGAAGGAAGGAGAGTTCACTATTGGTCCGGCCAAGATCAAATCTGGGGGTAATACGGTCACTTCAAATGAGATTACCGTAAGAGTAGTTCAAGGGCAACAGCAAGCGTCAGCACAACCAAGTACATCAGGTCAGCAACAGCAGCAGACCGAGGTCAGGTCTGGCAGTGATAAAGACCTATTTGCCAGAGTAATTCTGAACAAGCGAAACGTTTACCTGGGCGAAGAAATAACTGCAACCCTGAAATTTTACACCCGCGTTTCCATTGTTGATTTTGAGAACTGGGACCTTCCGAGTTATGAAGGTTTTTGGACCAAAAGCACACGCGGAAATGAACAGATACAGATGCAAAACGAGGTTATCGATGGCATTATGTATCAGACCGGGGTTATCGATCAGATCATTCTCTATCCGCAAAAAACGGGCGAAATAACCATTGAACCAATGGAACTTACCGCAGTTGTGAGGGAGCGGGCACAAGGTCGTGGCCGTTCCATTTTCGATCAGTTCTTTGGTGGTTATCAGGATTACAAGAAGGTTTTCAGTTCTGAACCCGTTACGGTTACTGTAAAACCATATCCAACCGCCAAGCCAGCTGATTTCTGTGGTCTTACTGGAAAGCTTCAGATGAAGGCCAGTTTGGATAAGGCAGAAACCAAATCTAACGAGGCAGTAAACCTGAAAGTGACCGTTAGTGGAGATGGAAACCTGTACCAGCTTCAGCCATTGAATATTGATTTTCCACCTGATATTGAAGTCTACGACCCAAAAACATCAGACAACATCAAAGCGAACGCCAACGGCATTTCCGGAAGTAGAACTTTTGAGTACGTGTTGATTCCACGTTATAGTGGCGACTTTAAGATAGGACCATTTTCACTGAGTTATTTCGACCCAAGCTCAAAATCCTTCAAAACCATTACCCAGGAGGCTTTTGACCTAATAGTTGAAAAGGGTGAGGGAGAAGATGCAGTGAATCCTGCGGTGAACATTACCAATAAGGAAGATATTAAATTGATAGGCAGTGATATACGCTACATAAAACAAGGACAATATCCCATTTTGAGTGGAACGACTTACTTCTATCGTTCGGTGCCATTCTTTGCCGCTATGGGTATTCCTCTGTTGTTGTTTTTCTTGCTTTTGGGTTACGTTCAATATCAAAAATCTCAGGGTAAGGATGTGGTCAGGTTAAAGAGCAAGAAGGCAACTGGCCTTGCTAAAAAGCGCCTCACCAAGGCCAAGAAACTTTGGGATGAACAGAAAACGGCTCAATTCTATGAGGAAGTGTTCAAGGCATTATCTGATTACTCAGCAGACAAGTTTGCCATTCCACGTGCAGAATTGAACAAAGAGAGAATAAGATTGGCTTTTGCAAGTAGGAATGTGCCCGAGGAAACAATCAATGGCTTCTTAGGAGTTTTGGATAAGACCGAGTTTGCCCGATTTGCACCAGGTGCAGATAAGCAAATGGAAAGTGTATATGATGAGGCATTGCAAGCAATTGTAAACGTGGAGAATCATGCTTGAAAGAAATCTGAAATACGAAATCAGAAGTTCGATAGGATGGGCTCAATTGTTAATTGCTTCGCTTTTCATGCTCATCTCCTTTGGTAATGCATTTGGGCAAGTTGATGCGCAGAAAGACAGTGCCGACCAAGCATATGTCAATGAGCAGTACACAGCGGCCATTCAGTCGTATGAGCAGATTCTTTCTCAAGAGTATGTTTCTGCTGAGGTGCATTACAATTTGGGTAACGCTTATTTCAAAATGGGCAAGATCGCACCATCCATTCTTAATTACGAACGTGCGTTGAAACTTGCTCCCAATGATGAGGATATTCAATTTAATTTACGTTTGGCCAATCTGAGTGTGAAGGACAAGGTGGAAGAAATTCCTCAACTCTTCTTTGTTCGATGGTGGGAGCAGATTTTGAAGACATTCACTGTAGATGGCTGGGCATGGAGTGCTGTAGTTGCACTTATTCTCTCATTGGCAGGATTACTTCTTTTCCGTTTTTCGAGTGAAGAAGGTATGCGAAGGTTGACCTTCTACACTGGAATAATTGCACTGATCTGGTGTGTTTTCTCGATCTATGCTGCCCAGACAAACTACGACCATGCAGTAAATGATAATCGTGCTGTAGTCTTCGCATCAACAATCAACGCAAAGAGCGCACCCGATAAGAAGGGCAAGGATCTTTTTGTCATTCATGAAGGCCTAGTGGTCTCCGTAAGCGATGAGCTCAACGGATGGTCAAGGATTAAGCTCACCAATGGCAATGTTGGTTGGGTTCCGTCAGAAGCGCTGGAGCGTATCTGATGAAGCGTATCGGTTTACTTTCTGACACACACGGCTACCTCGATGAGGGGATCAAGAAACACTTTGCAGATTGTGATGAAATATGGCACGCTGGCGATATTGGAACGGTCAAGGTTTCAGACACGTTAGCAGCTTGGAAACTTTACCGAGCGGTTTATGGGAATATAGATGGGGGAAAGCTGCGTTTGATGCACCCTGAGAATCAGATCTTTGAAGTTGAAGGTGTTAAAGTGTTAATGACGCACATTGGAGGTTATCCTGGAAGATATGCTTCAAGGGTGCGAGAACTCATTATTCAGGAAAAACCGAAGCTCTACATCTGCGGGCATTCGCATATTCTTAAGGTGATGTTTGATAAGAAACATCAGGTGTTACACATGAATCCCGGAGCCGCTGGAATCAGTGGTTTTCATCAGGTAAAAACGATGCTTCGGTTTGTGCTGGATCAGGGAGAGATCAAAGACCTTGAAGTAATTGAATTGGGAAAGCGGACTGAGAATCGTCCACTAACGGAGTCGCTCATTTGATCTGCTCTGCATAATCAATTATTTTCTGACAGTGCTGCTTCACGGTGAGACCGTTTTCAATGGCAAAGTTTGTTGGAATATCGAAGTCTGTTCTCAAAAAGTTATCGATTGCTGATTGCCAATTTTGAAAGGAAAAACCTGTAATCACTTTACCCACATTTGGAGATACAATTTGTTTGGCTCCAACCATATTTGAAATCAGAACGGGTGTTCCGCATTGAATTGCTTCAGTAATGACTTGGCCGAAAGGTTCATACAGTGCCGGATGAATTAATCCATCGGAAGCCCAAAGCAATTCCTCAGGTTTTTCAGCGTAGCCAATGTATTTCACATTAGGAAGAGAAGAAGAAATGGGTTTCACTCCGGCCACAATCAATTCAACTGGCATATCCGTTATTCGTTGCATCAACTCCAACAAGAAAGGATACCCTTTTCGTTCGTTACCAGTGGTGAGAAACAGCAGTGATTTCTTGTTTTTGGAGAAGCCATAATTCTCTCTGAGCTCCTGCTTTCTTGTTTTTCCTTCCGGATTGAATCGCTCAGCATCTATTGGCGGTAATAGCACTCTGATTTTTGATGCTGGAACTTGATACAGATCTACCAGTTCATCTTTCATCATTTCCGATGCAGCAAGAATCAATTTGCTATTTCGGTAGGCCAGTCTGTCCAAATAAATATTCAGTCTGTCAATAGGTGACCAAAACCTCTTATTCATGGCCTTTAGGTAGCCTAGATGATTTCCTGGGCAAAGCACCATGTCTTGATTCGATGTTCGACCGAGAGAAAATGACAGGTCAAATTCTCCTTCGGGAATGATCTCACCAAGCTCGCGGTCGAAGAAATACATCCGTAGCGGTTTGGGAACCTTTTTCAGGTTCACCTGATGAATCCTTATCGCAGGGTCAATTACAACTTCGGGGTCAATTTTCGAAACAACCAAGGTGACCTCATGGCCAAGCTCTCTGAATTCTCTCAGATAATTGAAGAGGCGGGTTTCGAGACCTCCGTTACGCAGTAATCGATAATGGATGAGCGCAATACGCATGGCGCGAATTTAATCACCCGATGTTCGGAACTTGGTTTTCTTTCGTAGAATTGAAGTGATCAACCACACATGAAAGACCGCTGGCTATTCATAATGAATCCACAATCTGGAGATGGTCAGGGAGCCATCAAGTGGAAACCTGTTCATGAGGAATTTCTAAAGTGTGGTTTTGAACCAGTTGTCTGGGCATCTGAATACAATGGGCATATTGAAGAATTGGTGGCAAAGGCTTGTGTGGACGGCTACCGGAAGATTGCGACATTTGGTGGTGATGGGTCGCTGAATGCGGCCGTGAATGGCTTGATGTTTCAAAATGCATGTAAACCTGATGAAGTGCTGCTCGCTCACTATCCCAGTGGAACAGGAAATGATTGGTGTCGCTTTTTTAAGGTTCCCGACAATCCTAAAGATTGGGTAGAGACCACCAGAAAAGAATTGGTATTCAAACACGACCTTGGCGTAATTGATCTTATTAAGAAAGGAAAACCCGCCAAGCACTATTTCGTGAATATTGCAGGAGTGGCCTACCAAGCAGAGTGTGCTGTGCTGATTACTGAGGCGCGTAAAAGCTCGAGTCTTCTTCAGGGTAAGTGGTTCTACGATTACATTGTATTCAAAGGTCTACTTGGATACCAAGTTCCTGAACTGATTCTCAAGTACAATGGACTAACTCAAAAGCAAAAGCTTTTCAATATGAGTATTGCCATTTGCAGGTACAACGGTGGAGGAATGTTGCCTGCGCCATATGCTGATCCTGCTGATGGCATTTTTGATGTCACCACCTTTGCGGACATGCCCAAATGGAATGTGATAAAAGATTATTCCAAACTGCGGGCTGGTACAATTTTCAAGAACCCGAAGATCAAAGCTTTCAGGACGGAAAAATTGGAAGTTGACAGTACCGACCAACCCGATCATGTAGAGGCCGATGGTGAATATGTAGGTGAAACACCAGCAACATTCAGTATAAAAAAACAGGCACTTCGATTTGTGATCGGTGAAGTGCCTGAATCGAAAGAATTTCCTTTCTGATAGTTATTTCTTGCGCATTATCAGCAACGGAGTTTTGCTGTGCATGGCCATTTTTTCAGTGAAGCTTTCGTTGAAGAGGTATTCCAAGACACCTGATTTGTACGTGAACATGGCAATCAGATCTGGATGGTCGGACTCAACAAATGCATCTAATCCAGAAATAATGTCTGAGTCCATAACCGCATTGAAAGTGATCTGCGGATAGCTGGTCTTAGACACCAGTTCAAGTTTGGTGCTTTCCTCGTCAAACGTGCTCGGGTCAATCATGTCAGGATACACGTGTACCACGTGAATGGTTGAGTTGAAGAATTGGGCAAACTCAATGAGTTCAGGCAATTCTTCATCAATATTTGTAAGGTCTGTAGCGAAAGCAATGTTTGCCGGCTTCTTGGCTTCAGCTTCAGCTGGCACAAAGAGAGTAGGGCAGGATATGTGTTCCAAAACACCAGCAGCAACAGAACCGAAAATCCTATTCTTGATCACGCTTTCACCCTTGGTGCCCATTACAATAAGGTCTACGCCATGCTTCTCGCAGTAATCATCTAATTCTGATATGGGGTCTCCGAAAATGAAATCACACGTAATTTTTGCGTTGATACCGGTTGACTCAACAATGGACTTCGCCATGGACTCGGCAGAACCTATTGCTTCACCACGAATAAGGTCATCCAGTTTATTTACGAACGAGTATGATGGCCGTGGATTGTTGTCACAATGAAGCAACACAAATTCCGCATCAATACTTGTGGAAAGAGATACTGCATATTCAGCTGCCTTTCTTGACAGCATGGAGAAATCGGTAGGGATAAGGATTTTAAGCATCCGCTAAAATTAAACTGTAGTTGAAATTTTGTCTACCTGATATTTACCAGCCGTCAGGTTCTTACGGATCTTGGAGAATACTTCAATGGTGTAGTTTACATCTTCCATTGTGTGCACCGCTGTTGGGATCAGTCTCAGAAGTATGATTCCCTTCGGCACAACCGGATAGACCACCATCGAACAGAAGATGTCGTAATTCTCACGCACATCTACGATCAGCGCAGTCGCCTCTGGAATGGTTCCGTTCAGGTACACAGGTGTAACACACGATTGCGTATTTCCAATATCGAAACCTGCTTTTTTAAGTCCATCTTGTAACGCATCAACGATCTTCCAAAGCTGGTCTTTCAGTTCGGGTTTGGTGCGTAGGAGTTCCAAACGCTTCAATGCTCCGATGACTAACGGCATGGGCAAGCTCTTGGCAAAGATCTGCGAGCGCATGTTATAACGCAGGTAGTCGATCACATCGGCATTGCCGGCCACAAAGCCACCGATGCTTGCCATGCTCTTGGCAAACGTGCCGAAGTAGATGTCAATTCCATCCTGACAGCCTTGTTGTTCGCCAGTGCCAGCCCCCGTCTTTCCTTGCGTTCCGAAACCGTGGGCATCATCCACGAACAGACGGAAGTCGTATTTCTTCTTCAGGTCAACGATGTCTTTCAAACGTCCCTGAGTTCCGGTCATACCAAAAACTCCTTCGGTGATGACGAGAATACCACCACCTTGCTCATTGGCCAACTTGGTTGCGCGTTGCAATTGCTTCTCAAGATTCTCGATGTTGTTGTGTGGATAGACGAACCGTTTGCCCATGTGCAATCTTACTCCGTCCAGAATACACGCATGCGAATCAGAATCATACACGATCACATCGTGGCGCGTTACCAATGAGTCAATGGCTGAAACCATTCCCTGGTAACCGAAGTTGAGCAGGTAAGCATCTTCCTTCATTACGAATTCGGCCAATTCCTTCTCCAGTTGCTCGTGGTATTTGGTCTGACCACTCATCATGCGCGCACCCATCGGATAGGCCATTCCCCATTCTTTTGCCGCATCGGCATCTGCCTTACGTACTTCAGGATGGTTTGCCAGTCCGAGGTAATTGTTCAAACTCCACACAAGGCGTTCCTTGCCGTTGAACATCATTCTGTTGCTTATTTCTCCTTCCAGTTTTGGAAAGGTGAAATATCCGTGCGCGTCCTTCGCGTGCTCACCCAATGGTCCGCGATTGTTCTTTATCCGTTCAAAAATGTCCATTTGGTTGATCCTTTACGGTTTGGGCAAAGGTATCTGTTCGCTTTTTCTCAGTAATTGATGGATGTAAAAGTTTTGAACTGCAAATCATCGAATATTTTGAAATAACTGGCATCTTGCTGCGTTCGGTGCGCACGTAACCTAAAAAACTATCTTTGCGGCCATGTTAAAAAAGGGGTATTCCGTCATTATCCTTCTTGTAGTTACGCTGATGTTCGCAGGGTGTAACGGGTACCAAAAGGTTCTTAAGAGCAACGACTTCGACAAGAAGTTCGATATGGCCAAGCTGATGTATGACAATGGGAAGTATCAGAAGGCATTTCCGTTGTTGGAAGAACTGATAACCGTTTTCCGGGGTACAAGTAGGGCAGAGGACGTTTACTACTATTATGCCTATTGCAATTACCACTTAGGAGATTACATGCTGGCCGGTTACCATTTCGACAACTTTGTAAGAACGTTTCCGCGCAGTATCCGTGCAGAAGACGCACAATTCATGAACGCCAAGTGTTATTTCCTTGATTCTCCAGAACCAAGTTTGGATCAGACTAGCACTTACAAGGCCATAGATGAACTACAGCTGTTCATCAACAAGTACCCTGAAAGCGAGAAGGTTGACGAATGCAATGACCTTATAGATAGACTTCGGTTCAAGCTTGAGACCAAGAGCTACAACTTGGCCAAATTGTATTATCGCGTAGGAGAATATAAAGCTGCTATCTTTGCGCTCCGAAATACGCTTGAGGAATATCCAGACACCAAATTCCGAGAAGAGATCGGTTTTATGATTCTGCGCTCAAGCTACCTTCTTGCAGACAATAGTATTGACGAAAAGAAGATTAAGAGATTTGAACAGGCCATTGAGGAATGCGATCAGTTTGTAGAACGTTTCCCAAGGTCGAAGGATTTGAGAGAGGCTGAGAATATTAAAGAGAACTGTAAACGAGAATTAGAAAAGATCAAAACCCTGTAAAATGGAATACAAGAACACTCGTGCTAAGCGTGACACCATTACCCGCGACCTTCGCAAGTTCGAAAATGGTACAGACAATATTTTCGAAACTATTGTGGTGCTTGCCAAGCGAGCAAATCAGATTGGAACTGATATTAAGGAAGAATTGAATTCAAAATTGGCTGAGTTTGCCACTTCTTCGGATAATTTGGAAGAGATCTTTGAGAACAGAGAGCAGATTGAGATCTCTAAGTTCTATGAAGCCCTTCCGAAGCCAGTTGCCATTGCTGTTGAGGAATACCTTAATGATAAGATCTACTTCAGAAATCCGAGCAAGGAAGGAGTAGAGGCAGAGGAGGAAACAGCCTGATTCGTGCTGAAATTAAACTGAGAAACCCGACTTCGTTCGGGTTTTGATGTATATTGGAATATGAAAGGCAAGAAAATATTGGTTGGGGTAACAGGTGGTATAGCCGCCTATAAAACACCATTGTTGATACGTTTGCTTGTTAAGGCTGGTGCTGAGGTGCGGGTAGTTGCCACTGATTCGGCATTTGATTTTGTAACTCCGTTAACGCTTTCAACCGTTGCGAAAAACCCAGTTGAAAGCGAGTTCTTTGACGAAGCGGGAAATTGGAACAACCATGTTGAGCTCGGTCTTTGGGCCAATCTTTTTGTAATTGCACCTGCTACTGCAAATACCATCGGTAAAATGGCCAATGGCCTTTGCGACAACCTTCTTTTGGCCACATACCTTTCTGCAAGATGCCCGGTTGCAATAGCTCCTGCAATGGATCTTGATATGCTACAGCATCCTTCAGTTCAGAAGAACCTAAAGACGATTGCGGAATTCGGTAACCACATCATTGAGCCAACTGAGGGTGAGCTGGCAAGCGGACTTGAAGGCAAAGGGCGAATGGCTGAACCAGAGGATATTTTCAAATTTCTGAGCAATATTCTCAATGCCTGAGATCAGCGGCAAGAAAGTGCTGGTTACAGCCGGGCCAACATATGAGCCGATAGACCCGGTTCGCTTTATTGGCAACCACTCCTCTGGAAAAATGGGAATTGCTATTGCAGAAGAACTTTCCAGAGAAGGTGCCAAAGTCACACTTGTTTGCGGCCCAACAACGCTAACATCATCAGCATCAATAAAACGCATTGATGTGCGGTCTGCTCAAGACATGTTCGATGCGGTAATGAAACTCTCCGATGATCAGGATATGTTTATCCTTTCGGCCGCAGTAGCCGATTATCGGCCTAAAACTGTAGCGGAGGAAAAGATAAAGAAGAAGGATGCAGCAATGACCATTGAGTTGGAGCCGACACCAGACATTTTGGCAAATTTGGGTAAGCGGAAAACCAGCGAACAATTATTGGTCGGTTTTGCGTTAGAGACGGAGAATGAATTGGATAATGCCAAGCAGAAGTTGGAGAAAAAGAACTGCGATATGATCATTTTGAACTCACTGAATCATGCCGGGGCCGGTTTTGGACATGATACTAACCAAGTTACGATCATTGATAGGCATCATAATATGAATACCTTTGAATTAAAGTCGAAAACTGAGGTGGCGAAAGATGTGGTAACGGCAATTAAGAGGTATCAATGAGACGAATTTTCAGTGCACTTCTATTTGTATTTGGTGTTGGTTCAATCCAAGCACAGGAGTTGAACTGCACAGTAAATGTCATAAGCCCTCAGGTTCAGAATACCGAAAAAAGGATTTTCGAAACATTGCAGAATGATATTCGGGAATTTATGAGTTCGCGCCAATGGACCAGTGATATCTTCAAATTGGAAGAACGCATTGATTGCAGTATACTCATCACGGTTACAGAAAGAATTTCATCAAACAGATTCAAGGCCACCATGCAAGTGCAGTCGAGTAGGCCGGCATACATGACTTCCTATAATTCAACGTTGCTCAATGTAAATGACCAGGATTTCGTGTTTGAGTATACGGAAAACCAGCCCATTCAATTTCAGAATAATCAGCACACAAGCAATTTGAGTTCGGTTCTGGCCTTTTATGCTTACATGATAATAGGTTTGGATTATGATAGTTTTTCGCCTCAAGGTGGCGAACCGTATTTTCAGTTGGCGCAACAGATCGTGAACAATGCTCAGAACGAACCCGAAAAAGGCTGGAAGGCGTTTGAGAATTCCCGAAATCGGTACTGGCTTGCAGAAAATATGCTTAACCCGCGCTTTGAGGAATTGAGAAACGTTGTTTACTCATATCATCGCGAGGGATTGGATGTCATGCAATCTGACATTCAAACTGGGCGTAAAGCAATACAGGATTGTGTGCCGAAATTGAAGAAGCTGCGAAAAGACCAGCCCAATTCTTACCTGTTGACAGTGTTCTTTACCGCTAAAACAGATGAGTTGATCAACATCTTCAAGGAAGCATTTCCTGATGTGAAACAGCAGGTTGCCAACGATCTGATGCAGGCTGACCCTGCCAATGCCAATAAATATCAGGCTATCATAAAAAGCTGATACCATGCTGGCGCGTCTTATTGTTCGGAATTACGCGATAATCTCAGAACTGGACCTTCCGTTTTCAGACGGTCTTACAATAATTACTGGAGAAACTGGTGCGGGAAAATCCATTTTGATAGGAGCCTTGTCAATGGTTCTGGGAAAACGCGCAGATACATCTGTGCTTTTCAATAATGAAGACAAGTGCGTAGTTGAGGCCCATTTTGATATTAACGGATATGACCTCAATTCGTTTTTTGAAGAAAATGACCTCGATTACGAACAAATTACCATACTCAGACGAGAAATCAGTGTTAGTGGAAAATCAAGGGCGTTCATTAACGATACGCCAGTTAATCTGAATCAGCTTCGCGATTTGGCTTCGTACCTGATCGATATTCATTCTCAACACGAGGTTCTGACCTTGAAAACGGCAGAGTTCCGAGCGAGATTTCTTGACAGTTGTACAGACGGAGGGACACTCTTCTCCGAGTTTGCAACCAAGTATGATCAGTGGAAGAATTTGAAGCGAAAGACTGATAAGTTGAAAGAAGAACTACAACAGTCGGCAGCGGATGAGGATTATTTGCGGTTTCAACTGAATGAGTTGGAGGAACTGAACTTGTCTGAAGGAGAGTTGAGTTCAGCGCAAGAGCGATTATCATTTTTGGAGAATGCGGAAGAGATCGGACAAACACTGAACGGAATTTCAGAAGCACTTTCGAACTCGGAAACCGCCATTCTGGATGTTCTTAGAAGCATGGATTCTGAGCTAAAAGGACTTTCTCGCAAGTATCCGAAAGCTACAGAATGGCAGCAGCGCGTTCATTCCTGTTTTGTTGAACTCGAGGACTTGGCGAACGAGTTAGAGAAAAGTGCAACAGATGTTGATCAGGATCCAGCAGAACTTCAACGATTGCAAGAACGTGTGGATGAGATTCTACGGTTGATGACCAAGCATAGAAAGCAATCGGAAGCCGATCTTATCTCACTACAACAGAATTTGGTTGAGCAACTCGATAATATCGGAACATCTGACGAACAGCTGACATTGCTCCTGGCAGAGCTTGAAACAATTGGTTCTCAACTGGAAAAACTGGCCGTGAAACTTTCGGAATCAAGGAAAGATACGGCAAAGAAGTTAGCTCCGAAGATCGCAGCTGAACTCCATGAAATGGGAATGCCTGATGCACAGCTTTCCATTGACCTTACAAGAACAGAAATCACCACGCTGGGTCAGGATAATATTGAGATGAAGTTCACATCAAACAAAGGGCAACAACTTCAAGATATAAGTAAAGTTGCAAGTGGAGGAGAGCTTTCCCGGTTGATGTTGGCGGTGAAATCTGAGATTGCGAAGAATGCCAAATTGCCAGCCATCATCTTTGATGAGATCGATACAGGGGTTTCTGGCGATGTGGCAAACAAGGTGGGTAATAAGATTCGAAATCTGAGCAAACACATGCAGGTCTTCTGTATTACGCATTTACCTCAAATAGCCTCAAAGGCCGATCAGCACCTATTTGTATTCAAGGAATTGGAGCATGATAAAACTGTTACCAATGTTCGGGAACTACCATCTCCCGATAGAATTGTAGAAATTGCGAAGATGTTGAGCAATGCTAATCCTACAGAGGCTGCATTGACTCACGCGAAAAACATGATTCAGGATTCACATTGATATGGGATATAACTTACTGAAGGGCAAAAAGGGAATCATTTTCGGAGCATTGGATGAAAGGTCCATTGCATGGAAGGTGGCAGAAAAAGTGGTGGAAGAAGGTGCTGAGATTGTACTTACAAATGCACCAGTGGCTCTGAGAATGGGCGGAATTAAGGAGTTGGGAGACCGTTTGAATGCAGAGATCATTCCAGCAGATGTAACGGTAATGGAAGATCTCGAAAACCTGATATCAACCGCAAAGCAAAAGTTCGGAGGTATCGACTTCATCCTTCACTCGGTGGGCATGTCTCCAAACGTGAGAAAGGGGAGAAGCTACACCGACCTGAACTATGATTTCTTCCACAAAACAGTGGATATTTCGGCTATGTCGTTGCACAGGGTGTTGCAAACCTGCTATAAACAAGATGCTTTGAACGATTGGGCATCAGTTGTTGCATTGACCTACATTGCTGCCCAGCGAACATACACAGGGTATGGAGATATGGCCGAAGCGAAAGCCATGTTGGAGAGTATTGCCCGCAGTTTCGGCCATCATTATGGAATGAAGAAAAAGGTCCGTGTCAACACGGTTTCGCAAAGCCCTACGGTAACCACTGCCGGTTCCGGGGTGGCAGGTTTTGATGACTTCATCAATAATGCGGACAAGCTTTCTCCCTTAGGCAATGCTACGGCCGAGGAATGTGCCGAGTATTGTGTCACACTTTTCTCCGATCTTACACGGAAAGTGACCATGCAGAATCTGTTCCACGATGGTGGTTACAGTAGTATGGGCGCTGCTGATTAGAACGAATACAAAAAACGGGGCTTGAAGGCCCCGTTTCTCTTATATCCTTACCAGAAATTAATCCTTCTTCTTGTCCGTTTTGGCCTTCTTGCTGGTAATGGTCAGTTCTTCCGAACCAGCTTTGTGTTTTACTACCAGAACGTCACCTTCCGTAACCTCAGCACCAATAATTGCCTCAGCCAATGGATCTTCAAGATACTTCTGAATGGCCCGCGCCAGAGGTCTTGCCCCATAATCCGGGTCGTAACCTTTTTCAGCAATGAAATCTTTTGCGGTCTTGTCCAGCTCAATGCTATATCCAGCTTCTTGAATTCTACCAAAGACGTTCTTCAATTCAAGGTCAATGATCTTGAAAATATCCTCTTTCTTCAACTGATTGAAGAGAACAACATCATCAATTCTGTTCAAGAACTCTGGTGCGAATGCTTTCTTCAACGCCTTTTCAATGACGCCTCTCGCATGGTCGTCAGAAGCCGAGGTTTTAGCACTGGTGGCAAATCCAACACCTTGACCAAAATCTTGAAGCTGGCGTGATCCGATGTTCGATGTCATGATCACAATCGTGTTCTTAAAATCGATTTTTCGACCTAAAGAATCCGTCATCTGACCATCATCCAGTGCCTGAAGCAACAGGTTGAACACATCAGGATGTGCTTTCTCAATCTCATCCAAAAGCACAACTGAATACGGTTTTCTGCGCACCTTCTCGGTAAGCTGACCACCTTCTTCATAACCTACATATCCTGGAGGCGCTCCCACCAATCTGGAAACTGCAAACTTCTCCATATACTCGCTCATGTCAATTCTGATCAACGCATCGTCAGAATCGAACAGGTACTTGGAAATTACCTTGGCCAACTCGGTTTTACCAACTCCAGTAGGACCAAGGAAAATGAAACTTCCGATTGGCTTATTCGGATCCTTAAGTCCAGCACGGTTACGCTGTATGGCTCTAACCACTTTTTTAATGGCATCATCCTGACCGATGACCTTACCCATCAGTTCATCTCCCATTTTTCGAAGACGATCACCTTCGTTCTGCGCAACGCGATGAACTGGAATACCGGTCATCATCGAAACCACTTCAGCGACATCTTCTTCTGTTACCGTTTCGCGGTTCTCTTTGGTTTCTTCTTCCCATTTCTTCTTCTCACGCTCCAACTCTTCCTGAAGTTTACGCTCCTTATCACGTAAGTTGGCAGCCTCTTCATACTTCTGGCTTCTCACAACACGATTCTTCTCCTCCTTCACGTCATCAACCTTCTTCTCCAGTTCCACAATTGCGTCTGGAACATGAATGTTGGTGATATGAACACGCGAACCGACTTCGTCCAAAGCATCAATTGCCTTGTCCGGAAGGAATCGGTCAGTCATGTAACGATTGGTCAATGTCACACAGGCCTCAATTGCCTCTGGGGTGTAATTGACGTTGTGATGCTCTTCGTATCGCTCTTTAATGTTGTTCAGAATCTCAATGGTTTCATCAGGAGTGGTTGGGTCTACCATCACCTTTTGGAAACGTCTCTCCAAGGCACCGTCTTTCTCAATATACTGGCGATATTCGTCCAGCGTAGTAGCTCCTATACATTGAACCTCACCTCGTGCCAGCGCTGGCTTGAACATGTTTGAAGCATCCATTGATCCGGAAGCCCCTCCAGCACCAACAATGGTGTGAATCTCATCGATGAACAGAATTACATCTGGAGACTTCTCAAGTTCATTCATCACCGCTTTCATTCGCTCTTCAAACTGACCACGATACTTTGTTCCTGCCACCAGCGATGCAAGGTCAAGTGTTACCACCCGCTTACCGAACAACACGCGCGATACTTTACGTTGAATGATACGCAATGCAAGTCCTTCTGCAATAGCAGATTTACCCACACCCGGCTCACCAATTAGAATCGGGTTGTTCTTCTTTCTACGACTAAGAATCTGTGAAACACGTTCAATTTCCTTCTCGCGACCAACCACTGGATCAAGCTTGCCCTCTTCAGCAAGTTTGGTCAGGTCTCTTCCGAAATTGTCCAAGACAGGAGTCTTTGATTTAGGGTCAACAGCCTTTCGGATAGGGGCGCCACCTCCAAATGAATCTCCTTCGTCATCATCATCGGCAGACTGACCATGCTTTGCTTCAAGATTTGTTTCTGTTTCTCCCATGACCATTTCCACTTCCTCGCGGATTACATCATAGTCTATACCAAGTTTTTTCATACTTCTCGTTACAACGTTGTCTTCATCTTTTAATATGGCAAGCAGCAGGTGCTCAGTGCCAATGGTAGGACTCTTGAAAACCTTCGCTTCCAAGTAAGTTATCTTCAATGCCTTTTCAGCCTGTTTGATCAATGGTATGTTACCCAAGTTGCTCTTTCTTGATGATTTACCGGTCTGGGTAGCCGTCTCAATATCCTTTCTCAGCTGTTGAATGTCTACGCCAAGATTATTTAGGATTCTGATGGCCAAACCTTCGCCTTCGCGAATCATTCCTAAGAGCAGATGCTCGGTTCCAATATAGTCGTGTCCCAACCTCAGTGCTTCTTCGCGACTGAAGCTGATGACATCTTTAACTCGAGGTGAAAATTTTGCGTCCATGATTACTTGCCAAATGTCGGGTTAATGTGGCAATTACCTGAGTGAAACAGCACACTTTAAGCCCATGTTCAAAAATACCTTCGTGCTATCTGCCACTTTTTCAGGAAATCCGTTTTTATCAACAGAAATCTGTGAATAATAAGTGGTTCTCCGAGCCCCTGAAAACCCCGTCAACACTGGCTAAAAGCGTAACTTCGAAGGCTAATTTGAGCATGGATTTACAAATACCGTGCAAACAGGTAAAACCTAACATTTTGACATGGCAGAAGGAGAGAGGATAATACCGATCAATATCGAAGATGAAATGAAGACTGCGTACATCGATTATTCGATGTCGGTCATTGTATCAAGAGCGCTTCCAGATGTAAGAGACGGATTGAAACCCGTACATAGAAGAGTGCTTTTTGGAATGCTTGAATTGGGCGTTCGTTCAACAACACCTTATAAGAAATCGGCAAGAATTGTAGGGGAGGTGCTTGGTAAGTACCACCCACATGGCGATTCGTCTGTTTATGATACAATGGTGCGTATGGCTCAGGAGTGGTCGTTGCGTTATCCGTTGGTTGATGGTCAGGGCAACTTCGGTTCGGTGGATGGCGACAGCCCAGCAGCCATGCGATATACAGAAGCTCGGCTTCGTAAGATCGCGGAAGAGATGCTTTCAGATATCGACAAGGAAACAGTCGATTTCTCATTGAATTTTGATGATACCTTGGAAGAGCCGACTGTTCTTCCTACGCGAATACCGCAGTTGCTTGTGAATGGAGCTTCTGGAATTGCCGTTGGTATGGCCACCAATATGGCACCTCACAATCTTACAGAGGTGATCAATGGAACCATTGCCTACATCGATAATCGAGATATTGAAGTTGCTGAGTTAATGGAGCACGTCAAGGCTCCAGACTTCCCGACTGGTGGTATCATTTACGGCTATGATGGTGTAAGAGAAGCTTTCGAAACCGGTCGAGGCCGAATTGTAATGCGCGCAAAGGCCGAGATAGAGGAGACCAACACCGGTCGTGAGCAGATCATTGTCACTGAGATACCTTATCAGGTGAACAAGGCCGACATGATCAAGAAAACAGCCGAGTTGGTAGTTGATAAAAAGATTGAAGGCATCAGCGACATCCGAGATGAGTCTGACAGGAAAGGTATGCGCATCGTTTATGAACTTAAGCGTGATGCCATTCCAAATGTGGTACTTAATACCTTATATAAGTACACTGCACTACAGACCTCTTTCAGTGTAAACAACATTGCTCTGGTTAAGGGAAGACCAGAGATGCTGACATTGAAAGACATGATCCATCATTTCGTGGATCATCGTCATGAGGTAGTTGTTCGCAGAACCAAGTATGAACTTGATCAAGCGGAAAAACGTGCTCACATTCTGGAAGGTCTGATCATTGCCTCTGATAACATTGATGAGGTGATCCAATTGATACGTGCGTCTGCAAGTCCTGAAGAGGCTCGCGAAAAGCTGATGACACGCTTTGAGTTGAGCGAGATTCAAGCGCGTGCGATCGTTGAAATGCGTCTGCGTCAGTTGACCGGACTGGAACAGGATAAGTTACGTGCTGAGTATGACGACCTTGTTAAGCTCATTGCAGACCTGAAGGACATTCTTGGTAGCGAAGAACGCAGAATGCAGATCATCAAAGATGAACTTGTTGCTATACGCGATAAGTATGGTGATGAGCGTAGAAGCGAAATCGTTTATGCTGCCAGTGACCTGCGAATGGAGGATATGATTCCTGACGAGGAAGTGGTTATCACTATCTCTCACATGGGATATATCAAGCGAACACCTTTGGCTGAATATCGCGTTCAGAGTAGAGGAGGAGTGGGCTCTCGGGCAAGTACAACCCGAGATCAGGATTTCTTGGAATACCTTTTTGTGGCCACCAACCACAATTACATGTTATTCTTTACGGAGAAAGGCCGTTGTTTCTGGATGCGTGCTTTCGAAATTCCGGAAGGCAACAAAGCCAGCAAAGGCCGCGCAATACAGAACTTGATCAATATTGAGCAAGATGATAAGGTTAAGGCATTTATTAAGGTTACTGACCTGAAAGACGAAGAGTACATCAATAACCACTACGTTATTATGTGCTCTAAGAAGGGAATCATCAAGAAAACCACGCTTGAGGCTTATTCAAGACCGCGTATCAATGGTATTAATGCCATTACTATCAAAGAAGGGGATGAACTTCTGGAAGCACGACTTACAACAGGAAACAGCCACATTCTGATAGCAGGTTCACACGGACGATGTCTTCATTTCCCTGAAGAAAAGGTTAGACCAATGGGACGTACTGCTGCAGGAGTACGTGGAATCAATCTTCCTGAAAAGGCGGAAGTAGTTGGCATGATCTGTGTAAACGACCTGGAGAATGAAACGGTAATGGTAGTTTCTGAAAATGGGTACGGAAAACGCTCTGCGGTAGAGGATTATCGCATTACCAACCGTGGTGGCAAAGGGGTTAAAACCATGAACATCACTGATAAAACTGGCGCGTTGATAGCTATCAAGAATGTGGTGGATGATAACGATCTGATGATCATTAACCGTTCAGGAATTGCAATTCGCATGGACGTTGCGGAGATTCGCGTTATGGGTCGGGCAACTCAGGGGGTTAGACTCATAAACCTGAAAGGCAATGATAGTATAGCGGCAGTTGCCAAGGTTGAGATATCTTCTGATGACCAGGATCTGGGCGAAGATGAAGAGAATGAAAATGTTGATGGCGAAAATCCAGAAACACCAACCAACGAAACAGAAACAAACGATAACGACCAAGAATAAAAACCAAAATAAAATGATCAAGAAGACAGCAACTTTCATGGTGGTACTCCTTATGAGTGCTTCCGTTTTAGGACAGCCTTCAAAAAGGACCAGCGCCAATAACTATTTGGGCTACGGTGAATTGGACAACGCAATGGAGGCCATTGAACCTACAATTACGCATGAAAAGACCATGAGTGATCCAAAGACCTGGTTCTTTAGAGGTAAGATCTATCAAGCAATCTATGAGACGAAGGACGAGAAGTATAAGTCGTTGCATCCTAATCCATTACAGGTTGCAGTTGAAAGTTTCCTTAAATGCATGGAGTTGGATGACAAGAACTTTCACACCGAAACTGCACTGCAATACCTGGACATTGAAGGCAAGCAGTTCGTAAATGAAGGAATTACACGGTACAATGCGAAAGACTACGCATCTGCTTTGGCAGCATTTGAGAATACCATCAAAATCACTCAGATAGAGCAGATCAAGAGAACAGACTCATTAGCAATCTACTATGCAGGTGCATGTGCTGAGCAGACCGGAGATGTTGAAAAAGCGGAGAAATACTATCGTCAAGCAATTGCAATTGGTTATAAAGCGGAAATGGCCTATGTAAGGTTGGAAAGGATGTTTGCTGCAGCAGGACAGGATGACAAAGCGTTTGAAGTGTTAAAAGAAGGACGACAGGCATTTCCAAACAATCAGACCATGGTTACTGACGAGGTGAATGTTTACCTGAAACAGGATAAACATGCTGAGGCAATGAAGGCTCTGGAGGTCGCTCTACAGGGAGAACCGAATAATGCCTCGTTGCATTTTGCCTATGGATTTGTCAACGACCGAATGGCCGCAAAAGAGATTGAGGCAAACCCACAAGGAGGTGATGCATATGACAAGTACATTCAGGGAGCAGAAAAGAGCTATGCGAAAGCAGTAGAATTGGATGATTCAAATTTCGATGCGGTTTACAACCTTGGAGCGCTTTATTTCAATCAGGCTGTGAAAATGCAAGAAGCTGCCAATATGATTGACGATACAAAGAAGTACGAAGCAGCCAAAGCAGACGCTGACAAAATTTTCGAGAAATCATTACCGATTTTGGAGAAGGCTTACACCATTAATCCAGATGACAAGGGGGTGCTAATGTCATTGAAGCAATTGTACTACCGCAAAATGGTTGAGGATGATTCATACAAATCCAAGTACGATGAAATTATGGCCAAGATCAAGGGCCAATAAACTGAGGAAAGGGGATGAACAATCCCTTTTCTTTGAAAGATGTTATTTAACATAATATTAATTATAGTCCTTTTCGGTCAGCTTGTTCCAAGCACCAGTACTATAATGCTATTATGTTAAATATCGGCAGCCGTTGTGCTAAACCGCCAACCTTGGTGGTATTGTTTTCTTTTCAAGAAATTAGGTGCGCATTCTGGAAGCTCATCACGTAAGGCCTATAATTAGTCATTATGCTAAATTGCCGCATTTGGCACCCTCACGCGCAGTCAAACTAAGTTCTTTCAATTTA
>JACJZP010000020.1 GCA_020635535.1 Flavobacteriales bacterium
CAAGGCATCTGAACTGGAGGAGCAATTTGCGGAAATGAACGGTTGGAATGCGGAAGCGGATGCCGCCACACTCCTTAGCGGTCTTGGTATCAGTGAAGCTGACCATTACAAGTTGATGAAAGACATGCCTGGAGCTTTAAAGGTTCGTATCCTTTTGGCACAGGCACTTTTCGGAAATCCGGATATCCTGATTCTCGATGAGCCCACCAACGACCTTGACCTTAGAACGGTTCAGTGGTTGGAGAACTTCCTTCTTGATTTCGAGAACACGGTGATCGTTGTTTCTCACGACCGTCACTTCCTCGATACAGTTTGCAGCCACGTTGCTGACATCGATTTCAGCAAGATCAAAATTTACACGGGTAACTACTCCTTCTGGTACGAATCAAGCCAATTGGCATTGCGCCAGAAGCAAGCCGCAAACAAGAAGGCTGAGGATAAGAAGAAGGAACTACAGGAGTTCATTGCCCGATTCAGTGCAAACGCAAGTAAGAGTAAGCAGGCCACGAGTCGTAGAAAGTTGTTGGACAAGATCAACATTGATGAGATTCAGGCTTCATCGCGTAAGTATCCTGCCATCATTTTTAAACAGGCGCGCGATGCAGGAAATCAGGTTCTGAGCGTGCAGCATTTGAGTAAATCGTTGAATGGTGAGCCACTTTTCAGTGACTTGACATTTGAAGTTAATCGTGGAGATAAGATCGCATTCATAAGTAAAAGTG
Organism: Flavobacteriales bacterium; assembly: GCA_020635535.1. Taxonomy (GTDB): domain Bacteria; phylum Bacteroidota; class Bacteroidia; order UBA10329; family UBA10329; genus UBA10329. The sequence continues at coordinate 723 of JACJZP010000020.1, forward strand.
GTTTGACCACCACTACTCTATTTCAGATTCTGAACGGACTTGATCAAGCTGACTCAGGGCACTATAGCTACGGGCAGACGATAACCACCGCTTATCTGCCTACGGAAAATGGACATTTCTTCAATACCAAAGACAATCTGATAGACTGGTTAAGGGAGTTTTCTGAGGATAAGAGCGAGATCTACATCCGTGGTTTCTTGGGTAAAATGCTCTTTTCTGGAGAAGAAGTTTTCAAGTCGGCAAATGTGCTTTCAGGAGGCGAAAAGGTGCGCTGTATGATAAGCCGTATGATGCTTACAGAGGCCAACCTGCTTATTATAGACGAACCCACCAACCACTTGGACCTTGAATCGATTCAAGCTTTTAACAATGGGTTGAAGGATTACGATGGTACGGTTCTGTTCACATCGCACGACCACCAGTTTGTACAGACCGTTGCCAATCGCATTATTGAGGTAGGTCCTTACGGTTTTATTGACAAACTGATGGAATACGACCAGTATATTGAAGATGAGAAGGTAGCGGCTGCGCAGGAGAAACTTTACGTTCGTTAAGGAAACTACTCTTCCTTCAGCAAGAAATGAAGCATATGTTTCTGCTTTGTGTATTCCTGCTGGAACAGCTGGCGCAACTTGTTGTTCAATTTCATTGCCATCATTACTGCGCCCTGTGCGCGTAGCAGCCGGTCTTCCTTGGCAAGTCCAAGATTCATCTTACTGACCTCAGTCAGGGTATTAACATACTCCGAGTAAATGTCAAATTCCTTTCCGTTCAAATTCGAATAGATGACGCCTCGGCAAAAACTTTCCAATCTCTTGTCCAGTGTTGAATCAGTTTGGCTGTGTAGCGTCTTGGACACACACATTTGACCGATCAGATGGTTGTTCTCATCAATATCAAGAACTGGGAAAAACTTGATGGCAACATCAAGGAGTTCATCCAAGGAAAGCGTATCGGTTACTGCAATCCATCGCTGTTCTTCAATCTGGTTGGAGGAACTTGGAATATCAGGCTGAAATGAGTTCTGGCCAAGCGCGCCCTCGTTGAGCAGCAACGTGGTAAGGAGCATGATCAACCTGAAGAAACGCAAATCGAATTGTTTGGGCACTACTGTCCTTTTCCCTCTGGCAATACCAATAGTGGTACAGTGGTGTGGTAGGCCATTTCGTGCGTATGATTCATGCCGAATATGGTTTCAATGAAAGAGTGCTCACGGTAAACCATTGCCACCATGTCATTGTCCTCCTTCTTATCCATGTAGTATTTGATCCCTGAAAGGATATCGTTAGAGACAATTCGTTTGTAAGTACAATCCACCTCAGGTTCAAAAATGTGAATCTCCCTTCTCCGTTCAAGCACATTCTCATAAGTGGGGTTCTTACCAGCCCCCTTTTTATCAACGTGCGCCAATCTAACATCTGCATTGAACAACATGGCTATCTCCTTTACAAGATCCAACGCGTTATCGTCTGCAATTTCTTCAAGGTCTGAGCACAATAGGATGTTTCTAATGCTGGCAAATGAAGCTTTCTCAGGAATGACCAACATAGGTATGTCACGAAGTTCCTGCATGAGATTTACCGTGTAACTGCCAACTAAAAGTTCTCTGAGTCCTGAAGCACCACGGGTTCCCAAAGCAATCATATCAAACTTGTTCTTACCAATGAATTCAAGAACCTCTTCAATGAATTCGCCCTGTACCACCTTGCCGGTTATTTTCTTCTCACTTAATCCAAACTGCTTTGCCAGTTTCCTTTGAATGTCTTCCATGGCCGAAACCGTGGTGGCAACTTTCACACCTTCAAGCACTTCACTTCTATCATAAGCATGGAAAATGCACAGTTTGGCATCTGCCTTAGCGGCAAGTTGCGCGGCATACTCAAGGGCATTTCTGGAATGATGCGAGAAATCGAATGGTACAAGAATGTTTTTCATGCTTCAAATTTGAATTGCAAGTTAGGCAAGTGTACTAACTTTTATCAGGTCAGGACCAAACTGTAATCACATATCTTCGGGGTTTGGCATGGTTGAACGAAAGTACATTCAGTTTCAGTGGTTTGCGGTTTCGGTCGGGGTTATCATCCTGGTGGTCAAATTCCTGGCATTTCATGTTACGGGTTCCAACGCCATCCTTTCAGATGCGCTTGAAAGCATCATCAACGTAGTGGCCGGTTCCTTTGCTCTTTACAGTCTTATACTGGCAGCCAAACCAAAAGACCGTGACCATCCATACGGACATGGGAAGATCGAATTCATCTCGGCTGGAATTGAAGGCACGCTGATCCTTCTGGCCGGTATCAGCATCATTCTCAAATCCGCTCACGACCTTTTTGTTGACCATCAGATTGAAGAGATCGGATTAGGGATCTATCTGGCAGGTGGAGCCGGCCTTGTCAACTACATACTTGGCTGGGTAACAGAACTGTATGGGAAGAAAACCAATTCCCCAACCATGGTTGCCAGTGGTAAACACCTTAAAAGTGATGGTTATACCTCGGCCGGGCTTGTTGCTGGATTGGGCTTTGTAAAGCTCACAGGAATGATGTGGATTGATAGTGTAGTGGCCTTGGGATTCGGAGCCTTCATAGCATTTGTAGGATGGAAGGAAATACGCAAATCAGTGGCCGGCATCATGGATGAGGCCGATTTCGATCTATTGGAAGAACTCATCTCCGACCTTAACAGCAAACGCAATGAGAATTGGATAGACCTGCACAATTTCCGAGCTCAGAAGTTCGGCAAGGGAATTCACATCGATTGCCACCTCACCTTGCCCTACTATTTCACGGTTGAGGAAGCTCACAAAGAGATCGATTGCGTGGAGCAGATCGTGTCAGACAATTACCCCGAATCTGTAGAGATGTTTGTACATGCCGACCCCTGCATTCCTACTTCATGCCGTATTTGCAGTAAAGAAGCATGTAATGTGCGTCAAATACTTCAAAATGAGCGTATTGAATGGAACCTGAAAAACGTACTTCAGAATCAGAAACATGAATGATGGGTTATTGGGTTACTAGGTTATTGGTTATTGGGGTATTGCTACGGTGAAAGACAGACAACTCAATAACCACTAATAAATCGCCAAGAACAAGCAACTCAACCTTCAGGTCGGAAAGTAGAACCATCCACAAGAGGCCGACAGCATACTGAAGTGACCGCGCTTCCCTATTTTCGGACAATGAACATGATGCGCCCATTCTTCATTTTTCTTTTTTCCTTTTTCCTTAACCAGGTCCAAGCCCAGATAACCTACATCTTTAATGGGTTGAATGGCAACGAACCTATGGTAAAGGCCGCTCTGCTTGACCTTGATACACTTACCAAAGCCAGCGGCATTACCATTACGCTACTCATTGAAAAAGAAGACCCCGGCAAGGTGGGCGAAACCGTGACCCGCAATGGCATCCACTACGTGTATTACCCCGACCACAGCTATCAATGGACCGGCACATACCCTATTTACACACTCAAGGCACATTCGGTGCAGGGTATTGCGTTCGGCATCTACGGACTTTTAGATGAAGTATTGGGCTTCCGATTCATTCATCCCAGAACAACCATTAAACCAGAGAAAATAGAATGGCCCAATAAGCTGGATTACAAGTCCTCTCCCCGATTCTCTAAGCACGGTTTCCACTTGCATACGCAGCATCCGCTCGAACTAACGGAGCAACTCCATAACCCCGATTTCCCGAATGCGTGGCAAGATGTGAAAGAGTATATCGATTGGTTGGTGCGCAACCGACAGAATTACTGGGAATGGTGTCTGCTGAGAACAGTTGACATGAAAAAGTGGCAACCTCACGCCAAGCGCATGGTAGATTACTCGCACCAGCGAGGCGTTATGGCTGGAGTGGATGTTTCGTTACACATGATCCAGCAACGCACATTTCAGCTTTATAAGAGCTGGCCAAAGAGTTGGCGTAGCAAAGAGGCTCAGATCGAACGCAGCTTGGAAGACCTCTTTTATGCCAATTGGGATTTCTTGAATGTGGAATTCAATACAGCTGAATTCGTTGGTGGTAAGGACAAGCTCAAAACGCGTCTGAAGAAAACACTGATTACCACTACCCGAAACAAGTACAATTCCAACATCATGGGTCGCAAACACGTGGTAAGCCCAGAGAACATGGTGGGCGAACAGGCCGATGTGTTCAGTGCCAACGATAGCATAGACCTGTACCGTGGTGTGGGTATTCATACGGTAATGATGTACAGCTTGGAAGACAGTGTGGCACCTGTGTACGAGAACAAGAACTTCCACCACATTCATAAAGACATGCAGCACGAGAACCGTGTGCGTGAGGTATGGTTCTATCCCGAAAGTGCATATTGGGTAACCTACGACAACTCTGTTCCGATGCTGCTTCTGCCCTATCTCAGCGGACGCCTAAGCGACATACTCCTTTGCGAAAAGGAAAGTGTTCCGAATCATCTCACCTTCAGTAGCGGTTGGGAATTGGGTTATTGGGCCGTGGATTGGAGCATTGCCCGTTGGAGCTGGAAGAGTTCATTGGATGGTGAAGAACACGTTCCAGAACCCATGGAATGGGTTACAGCTTTAAACTATTCGAATGAGGTAAAGGAAAACCTGAACCAACAGTTGAGCCTACAGCAAGAATACCTGGGAAATAAGAACCTGTTGCGCTACATGTGCGCCCAAACGGTAACGGACGAGTTCTCCTTGTTCAGAAAGCAGTTCCAACCACGGCCCGATTTTACCTTTAAATGGCTGGCGAATAAGAGTGATGAAGCGACAAGAGATAAAGTTGAAAAGGTTGGACTGGTACAGTTACAGGAGTACTATTCCAAATCGGAGGCGTTGAATGTGGAACTGAGCATGCTTACCAGCACCTTGCCCCATACGCCCATGTCGGAGTACTTTATGGCATTGCAACTGACCTCTTTGCGGGCCAAGCACCGTGCATGTACCGTAAATGCCATTCTTGCGCACAGGGAAAAGCGGAAAGACGATAAAGCACATTGGTTGCAGAAGGCTGCAGAGATACGCTTGCAGGGTTTGGAGTTTGTAAACCTATTGGAGCAGGACTACAAATACAATGCAGCATACCTTTATGCCGAACGGTACAGCCATACTTCTTACCCTTACGGCTACCTCTATGCTCCGCACACGCTCCACTTCTGGAAACGGGAAGAGGAACAGGCGCGCAGAAACCGCTGGGGTTATAACTTCATGAGCATTTGGAAAGTTGGGAGGATCATTGGGCTGTGAGCGGTGAAGAATGAGGGAAAAAGGAAAAACGGGAAAAGGTAATTGGTAATCAGGTTTGAGCCGATCAAAGCCACAATCCCCCTTTAAAAGGGGGTGCCGCAGGCGGGGGATTTTAAATGAACAGACCGTGGCAAATGAAAATCCACCCCTAACTTTCTTTGAGTACCTCAGGATACGCCTTCAAGGAGGGGGAAGTGATTGTTGAGGGAGCGTCATTGCGAGCAAAGCGCGGCAATCTGGGAAAGGAAAAACGGGAAACGGTGATGAGGTAATGCACTGGTCGCTGTTCGCTATTCACAGTCCATGGTCAACGTCTCACTCCTCCAAACACCCCTTTTTGGCCAACGCATGGTGTTGTTCCCAGCCGAAGGGGTCGTAATCTATGGCGGTCCATTGGTTCTCAGTAAACTCATAACCGTAATGGTAGGTGCCTTGGTTGGTGCGGAAGCAGAGCACCAGCCTGTCGTTGGGCTGTGGGTTGAGGTCTACATCAAAAGCATCGGGTTCGTTGAGGCGTGCTTGCAATCGGGTGCTGTTGGCTTCGTCTTCTTCTAACGAAATGGGCGGTGGGCCTACCATCAAGCCAATGATGTAATGGTCTTTGCCTTCTACAAACCGATGGAACTCCCAAGTGGCCGGTACCTTTCGTAGCTCGTTGGTGGCACAGGTGCAGAGTTTAAGCTGGTTGGTGGGTTGGCACATGGGGCTGAAAGTTACGAGCTATATCCTTGACAAGACCTCCGAGGTTTTTAAACCGACCAAAGGAGCCTGCCCTGAGCCTGTCGAAGGGAGCTCACCGACTTTCGGAAATAAACCTCGGAGGTCTGTCTGGCTAAGCGTTCTCTACAATTTCTATTTCTTCTTGTGGGGTGAGGGGCATTATAAGATAGGAACCTTTTGCACCTGAAGGAATGGGCTGTCTATTAAATGATTGAAATCATCGTCAGTAGTCAGAAGGATCGTTTTTGTTACCGAAGCAGTGGCAGCTATCCATATATCATTTTTACCCATGTTCCTTGCCGACATTCCTTTGTGCAGCTTGTACTTTGGATGATTACCCTGACTGAATGCATCGATCTCAGCATACCGAGTAACAAGGTCATCTGTTGAAATAGGAATGACAAGGAATTCTGCCAACAGCTTTCTGAGGTTCGTCATCTTCTTATCGCCCCAACCTCTTTTCATTCCTAATGCTTCAATTTCCGCTTTGGCTGCTATTGAAATAACAATTGTTGGTGAGTCGCCATCGAAATATGTAGCAACAGTATTGGCTGCTGTAGGTGAGTTCAACAACAGATGAAGCAAGATATTCGTGTCTAAGGAATATGCCATCAATCCAGCATTGCCAATAATTCACTCAGGTTTTCTGTACCCGGCCATTTGCCTATCACCTTGTTCAATTTGGTGCCAGAATAACCTTGTATCTGAGCTTCCTGAACCATTGACAGCTGTTGTGCCAATGGCTCTGGCATTCTTCGAAAATAATCGTCACTCGCAGAAGCCAGACGAATTGTCTTCACCTCAAATCGGGAGACTTTACGTTTTGCGTCAAAATGGGCAATGCCATCTAATGTAACCTCTTCGCCAAAAAACTCCTTTGCATCAGCAAAACTCAACTGGTCTGTTAAATAAGCCCTGATGATCTGACCATCGGCTATGATCTGCACAGATGAATTACTGTGGCGCATCAGTTCCAATTTACCTGTTATCCGTGCGGTAATGCTGGGAGCAATAGCGCTTTCCAATTTTCTTATCTGTGTAAATCTTTTTGCATCAAGCCTAATGTTAGAGCGATCACTCCCACCCAGAATAAAGCTCCCATGGTTGTTCTTGAATACACGCTTCAATCGCTGCATATCCCTAAGCAAAGCTTTATCCAGTAGAGAAGTGTCATTGCCTTGAAACGCTTGTTGAAACGCCATCAGACCAAGGTCCAATGCACTTCCTTTTGAGACATTTTCAATCTGAATATCCCCATATGGTAATGGCATCTGCGCTGATACCAATGTATCCGATAGTCGAGGTGTATTTATTTCCAGAACTGTACTTCCTGGCTTCAAACCAGTAAGTTCAAAAGCTGTAGATGCCTGTAGCCATTCGGGTTGTTTCCCTTTTTTGGTGCTATGACCTTCCATTAACACCCGTAAAGCACCACCAGATACCTCTTTCAGTGCTTCGGCTATTTCCACCAGCATATCAAAAGGTATCGTGCCATTTGGCATATCAAAGCCTTCGAGTTTCAGGGTATGTTTAAGCTTGGTCACAGCGTTGAAGATCCGGTGTTTTGAGCGTTAACGAAGATACTGCCAATTTGGTTTATACATTCTCTACAATCCTTATCTCTTCCTCAGTAAGCCCATACACCTCATAAATCATTTGGTCTCGCTTGCGGGGTTAGGGGCATTTGGTTTTTAGTTTGGTTGGGCACGCGGCACAACTTAGCGCAGCGGTCTCACCGAAGGTAAATGCGCGCTAGGTGAAGATAAAGACCTACTAGGTTTTGAGGCCAACAGCAGGAGATAAACCTAGTAGGTCTGTGTGGTTAGACCCCCTCAAAGAATTAAATGGCCTTTGACCATGTTGCCTGCACTGAGCTTGGTCGAAGTGTAGCGGAAGGCTTGTTCTTGTGGGGTTTGGGGCATTGGGGTTGGTTGGTTAAAGATCAGTTATAAAACTGATCGTGTTTAATTAGTCACAAGTCGTCCTTCGGAACACTCGCGCCAGCGGGGGGCATTAGAAATTGATAGATAACTGAGACTCGATTTTTGGGGTAAAAGTCCCAATGATGATAAACGGGTTAGGTGCTCTGTAATGATTCACCATGGTGGTACCAAGAAAGAAGTAAAGGTCCTTGGTTCGGGCAAAATCGTCCATATACTTTTGACGAACACTTTCACAGGCCTTTTTCTCATCACCGTACTTTTTGAACTGATTCCAGAATAAGGCACCCGTTTCCCAATCTTCAATCATCTGAGTGCTCTCTACTCCATTTTCGTCATCAAAGCGGTAGCTGAATTTGTATGGCAACTTCTTGACGACCTCAAAATCAGAGTTCTCTTCAAACAACTTCATTTGTAAAAGCTGGTCTTGCTTACTCTTTTCCCATTCCCTATCAACTTCTTTCCAGATAAAGTCGTGAACTACGGTTGGCTTGAAAACTGCCAGTGAAGTTCCGACCGCTTTATTCTTGGCTTCTTCAATCAATGCTTTCAGGTCGGTGTAAACCCGGTTAAGAACGACTTCTTTTCGCGCAGCCCAATTGTTCCGTGTATCTAAGTGACCAACTACCTTAATGGGTTCTTCCACATCTACATTCACCAGCTTATGACTTTCAGGTCTGAAATCAGATGAACGCTCCAGATCAACTTCTACCCAATCATACTTTTTGTACTGGTTGATGTAGTCAAGCTTTCGGTACGGAATCGGGTACAGTCTTATCCATTTGCCATCTTCTGTGAATCCTGCAGTACAAACCAACTCATCATATTTTTTTGATATGGTGGGATAGGTCTTGACCGTTATGAGGATCCGGGTCTTGGCCATTTACAGATGCATTACTTCAAACTCGCGTTTTGGACGATTCTCCAATGCTTTTGCCACTCTCCCCCTGTGGCATTGTTGTTCGCAGGCCTCAAAACAGGTAATGGCCACACGACCATGTTCATCAATCAGCTTGACCAACTTATCGAGTGCGGCTTTTTGCTCTATGAGCGTAGTGCACTCATATTCTTCGAACAGGCGGTCATAGTCGGCTTGTGTATCCAACGATTTCCGTTTGTCGGAAACAATACCAAGTTCTGGAATATGCAGGTATTCGATGCCAACTCGATTACAACTTTCGCTCAGTTGTTTTTTGGAAAAACCCCATTTCATGCTAAGTGGGTTCTTGCGCACATCGCAGAGCAACTTCACATTTGCCTGTATCAATTTATTCAGATACGCTTCCAAGCTAATGCCTTCATAACCGATGGTCAGAAGTGCATGTTGGTCAACGTGTGTTCTGGCAGCTTTCACCTTTTGCAGTTCATCTGCATTCAGTACGCTTTCGGCAATCTCGCTGTGGATGGCGTAGTACGGATATTTCAAATAGGTTTCGCGCACCAATGCCTTTCCCCGTTTCCCATCCAATTGCCGCAGCAGACTCTTGATGCCGTACAGGTCGTCATCTTTCAGTGTGCTCCAAATGCCTTTGGCCTTATCGGTTAGTTGCCATTCGTCTCCTTCTTGCAGGTAGCCGTATTTGGTCAAAGCACGTTTATCGGCATACGATTGGAAACTGAATGCCCCGAACTTATATGGCACAAACTCATAAGCCGGTTCTTGCTGTGTTTTACAGAAGAGCATCAGCAGTTTCTGAAGGTCTGTGCGTTGCATTTCGCCCCCTGCCAACTCCAATAATCCTAAGAGCACTTTTCTGCGGTAATACATGAAGCAAAAGTATCAATACGCAATCATATGACCTTTCACCATGTTGTAGCGGAAGGCTTGTTCTTGTGGGGTCAAGGGCATTTGGGTTGGTTGGTTTAAATGAGATTCTCAACGTACACTATGGTAAATGCATATCAGCTCCTGTCCGTCCAATGCCAACTCATCTATCTCAAGGTCTTTTCCGCGAAATGTGTTAGTAGAATTACAGGCATTCAGAAATTTACGGTAATCTGCATGATTCTGTTTACCGATAACTGGGTCATACAAAGGGCCTTTAGCAAAAACCAAAACCAATAGAACCGACAACTCAGCCTTAACGTTGGCATCCTTGGCCAATAACGTTCCCATTGTGGCATACATCAATTGGTATCGAAGGTCAAAATGGGCAGCGCTGATCTTATTACCAAAATGAATCTTCATCAGCTCTTCTATGCGTTGGCAGCCATTGGTGCGAACACCACTCAGGTGTTTTGCTTTTGCCTTTAGGTATGCTCTGCCAATGGTGTCATTGAAAGTCTCGTCCACTTTGGCCTCGACTCCAATGAACAGCCGCTCACCTTTCCCAGTTCTGCACCAAATGCCAAGGTCGTGTTCTCGACCATGACCATATTCATCAAATCTTACTTCCCATTCGGGATAAGCTTTCTCAAGTTCAATACTGTCGCCTATGGCATTGCCCACCAGTTCGGCAATAATCTCTTCCCCATTCTTCTCCATCATAAAATCCGCCATGGCATGTGCACTTCGGCCCGGTTTCCAATGAACGCTTTTTTTGCCTGTATAAAAGGCTTTGCGCCACTGCTCCATGGTGGTTATTTGCTCCTCTTTACCGTTCAGCTTGTACAGGTATTTCATGGGTAGAACTTCAGTGGAATATTAGACCAGTTTAGAGTAACGCTGATGCTCGTTTTATCAACAAAGGAAACCCTATTTCTAACCAGAATGAGCCTGAAACATGCCCACTCGACATGCCCCCATGTTCTAGACTTGGAACATGAATGTCTTTGTTTAACTCAGCTTTTTCACCAGTTATTTTTTGGAACGAATCGTCAAGTAGGTCCTCAAACTCTTTGAGGTCGTTTACACCTTCAACATCAAGTATGCACAAACGAATTTCCTGCCATAGATAGGGATCTCCCCTAAGCCCCCAAGTATCCGGTTCAGGTTCAAAAAGATCATAAAGCAGGTCAGAAGACAACTTAGGTTCAGTATGACGCAATTGACCGTCTTTCAATTGCAATTCAATCTCTTCCTTTATCCATGAGAGAACGGTTGTCTTGTAGTTGTTTCCTCTCTTTAATGTCTTAAACAGGTTGTAAAGTTCTTCAGGACTTTTCTCTTTCAATTCCTTTTTGAAAGATTCTTCATGGTAACCCTCAGGTGTAAGACCGTCCTCATTTACATATTTTGGGTTCTCATTGAACAACCGTTCATCCTCTTTTTGGAGTTGAACCAATAGCTGAAACATCTTATCAGCCAAATCCTTTGCGTCTTCCTTTCTTACGGTCATTCCAGCATTTAGCCCACCTCCTACAAAACTGTATTTATCGTAAGGAAGCTTCGCCAATTCTGCGTATGTCTTGTAAAGTGGAAGAAAATAATCTCCAAAAGACATTTTACTGAATCGGGAAAACCTAATGGTAGGAAGCATGTCAAACTCTAAATACCAATACATGGTGCCTTTCTTTCTAAGCTTTACATATGGCTGCCCCTCTCTCCAACAAAAGTCCCAGTGCGAAATGCCATAAATGGGTTGGTCGTTGTCTATTATGTAGTTGGTTGATTTCATTGGGATTGGTTAATTGATTTTCCTACCTGCGATGATTATCCGAAACAGTTTCCAATGCAATTCAATCCTCATAGTTCATCGTCAAACGCAAACATTTGTATTAATAGATCAACGATCGCATCGTTTCTGGCTTCAATGCTTTCTTCATTCCATTTGGGAACATTTGCTAATGAATACTTACCTTCTGACAACTCAAATTGCATCGAGTTCAGTGCCAATCCATTCTTGTATCCTATATTGATTTTTTGTCCTAAGAACCGTTGGTCCTTGTGGAGACTTTGCTTCTCATCAAAACTTGCATTTGACAGTTTTGAATTATATCCGCTCAAGGTCAAATTACCTAAACAATGAACCCAATCGGCATGAATTCGCTTTGCTTCTTGGTAATCACCATCAGCTATCATTTTGACCCAAGGTTCTGGAATCTTTTCTCCTTGAGGCAAAACATGTTCTATCGTCCAAACCAGTAGCCCCTTGTTGTTTCTTTCCCATAGATCGGGATTGTATTCTCTTGAATGAGAAACCTCATCAAGCTTAGCAAGTACAAAACGTGCCATTCCTACGTTATATTGGTAAAGATTATCTGATAGGTCATCCCTGAATTGATCCAAGCTTGAGGGCTTGCCTTTACCTTGAAAAATAGTATCGACAATTAGCTTATAGCTGATCTTCTTGCCAGCATTAACATGTTCATGACATTTTTCAATGACTTCAATGTTTATGGCGTCAAGATCACGGGTATTGGGGAAGTCAGTAATATTCCTACGCACATAATACTTGACCAAAAGATTGAGCACATCGTCAAGAACAGCGTCCATATCATCAAATGAACTTTTGGGTAAAGAATAGAGATATAGCAAAAGCAAATAAGCAGATGAACCTCCTATACGCTTCAGATCAATAAGAGCATTTGTCTGAGTGCACTCTTCTTCATTCTCGGGTTGTATGAAATGGTTGTAGATATCTGCTTTTTCCAAAAGGTCAGCAAAGATCTTTTCCGCGTCTTCCTTTATGTAGGTTTCAAAAATCTTGATCAGGTTACTCTTTGTGGCTCGAGGAAACTTATGAACCTTTTTATCCGGATATACTTTGAAAGCGTTATAATAGTGTCTTAGGAATCTTTCCTGATCCTGATAGTCGGGCAGGTAGCTCAAGAAATCCTGCCAAGTATCATAGGCCTCATCTACATCCATTTGCTTCTGCTTCTCTAAATGAGCAAGCATTTTGTTTTTCAAAATGTCCATGATACTAAGAGGTACACCCCTATTGTTCAGCGACTCGAATAAGGTAAATGCATCTGAAGAAGAACTGACGGATATATGAATGAATTTCAAACTGTTGATCTTGTCAAGCAGTTCAATTGTAGGATTAAGCTCTTCTGGCAAATGAGAGTAGAAATAGTCATAGGCCTTATAGATTCGCCTCAACCCTGCGAATTTTGACTGGTGCTTATCTCTTAGGATGGCAAGTTCTCCTAGAATATACAAATAGTCTGCATAATTATCGCGTTGCGAAGAAGGTTGTACTCTTAGAAAACAGTACTTGTCCTTTTCCTTAAAATAGCCTGACTCTGTTTTATTGACACTGGACTTTTTATGTAACAGCTGTTGTCTAACAGTGCTTATTTTGAGACTGAATTCCTCCCATTCCTCATCATCCATTACATCGTCATCCATTTCATCCTGAAACTCCCTGAGTGAGCGATAAATGGCCATTAGCAACAACGAAATCGTAGTTAGCCTTTGCTGACCATCGACCAATTCATAGATACGCGATTCTCCAGGGCCTAACTCTGGGTTATCATCGATACAGATGATACTGCCCATAAAATAGCCTGGGTCGTTTTCTTCTATGTCATTGAGTAACTGTTCCCATTCTCCTTTTCCCCAAGTGTACTCACGTTGATACTTAGGTATGTGATAATGCTCCAAGTTGCCTTGGGTCTGTAAAATATTGGCTAAAGACGGGTCTGTTGCATTCATTTCAAGTTCATTTAAGCGTTCTCTACAATTTCTATTTCTTCTTGGGTAAGCCCATAAAGCTCATAAACCATCTGGTCTATCTGCTTGTCTATGCTGTCTATCTCTGCCTGCAGGGCGTTGGCCTCGGTTTTCTTTTTATTGAAGTACTGCATCCACTCAGCCTCTTCTTCTAAGCTCAGTTGCACCTTGGCCTTTTTGAGCTCCGCCAAAAAGCCCTTGAAATCCAACTCAGGCCAGTGCTGCAACTTTGCGTTCGGTTTATCAATCTCAAGTTTTGATACTACGTGATTTAGGAATCCACTTACTAATTCTTCAAACTCACCACAACTTAATAGTTGTTTATCAACCAATTCGACAAATGGGTTCTGTTTTGATTCGTCAACGACCACTATCGGCAACTCGTTGACATAATCGATTTTAACCTGCGCAAAAACTCTACCTGTCTCTGGGTTAAGCTTCTGATATTGTCTGTTTAACAGTTTAGAATTAAGTAACGCGAGAGAATATTTTAAATTTAACTCTTCCAATATTGGATAGATAATAAACAGCGAATCAATCGTATAGTACTGCATATTATCATAGGTAAGAATCAATCTGTCTGAAGTTTGCCGCATTAACAACTTTTCAGGTTTCAGAAAGATTGCTTCATCTCGACTCCTCAGCAATTCTTGTTTGTCATAGTTAACCCAGATTTCATTCCAATTTAAGCGGTAGCGGTTGATGTCTCTGCCCTGTAAAACTTTTTTGGAATTAGGAAAAATTGGCGCATCCTTTAAATGACGGTTATTACCACCTGTGCAAATTCCAATCTTAATTTGAAGAACATCTTTTAAAGCGAAAACATTAGTGGAGTTGACAAGTCTGTTTAACTTGACGAATACTTCATCAGCATGAAGGTTAAAGGATAGCTTCGGAGTCTCATAGTACAATTCTTGTTTGATGATTTTCATTGGTTCAACACCAAAAATGCAATCCTTCGAGGTTCCAATTTGTATCTCTGATTGATCCCGTTTGTTGGCTTGAAAAACAATGACAAGAGCAGGAACAGTTGCATCGGGGAATATTCCATCGCCAAGCTCAAGTATTTGATTAATTGAACATTCATCTAACAAAAGCTTTCTTAGCTTTTCATAATAATCTATAAGACAAAGTGAGTCCGGTATTATAAGACCTACTTTACTGTTCTTGCCTGAAATTTCAGTTGATTTCTCAATGAACAGCGCAAATAGGTTCAGTCTTCCAAAAGCAGTTTTGTACCGATTCTGTAGAAACTCAAATTCATCATTCTGAAAAGAACTTAACACCACATAAGGCGGATTCCCGATCACTACATCAAAGCCCCCCTTCTCAAAAACCGTTGGAAATTCCTTCTTCCAATCAAAGGCCAGTTCGCCAGCCACGGCAGGGTCGTCTATCAGGCTGTTGCCCACTTTAATGTTGCTACTGAGCGAGGTGAGCTTGCGGCCTTTTTTGGCGGTGCGCAGCCATAGGGAGAGACGGGCAATTTCCACGCTTTCCTCGTTGATGTCCACTCCATAGATGTTGCGCTCCAGAATGTGGTTCTCCACATCTGGGAATACCATCGCGTAGCCCAAGAGCTGGCTTTCCAACTCATCTACATAGCGGTGTTCGGCCATCAGAAACTCCAGCGCTTGGTTAAGGAACGCACCCGAACCACAGGCAGGGTCGCAGATGGTGAGTTGCAACAGCCATTCGCGGTACTGCTTCAGTTGGGCATCCAGCTTTTTGAGGGTGTCGGTCCTTCGGCCCTTGCGGTCTTTGGCAAATTCCTCCTCGTCAATACCTATTTCGGCCTTCTTCTCTTCGCAGAGTTTGCCCACGGTATTGTCTACAATGTACTTGGTGATGTACTTGGGCGTGTAGAACACGCCATCTTTCTTGCGCTTGGTCTTGCTCTTATCTACTTCTTCGCCCGCCAGTTGTGCACGCACATTCTCAATATCATTGAGGCTGTGCTCAAAGATGTGGCCGAGGATGTTGGTGTCCACCTCGGTATCGAAATCGTATTCGCTCAGCTTGAGGCAGTGCTTGCGCAGCAATTCATCGTCTATAGCAAGCCCATCGAGCAGTTCATCGGTCTTGAACAGCCCACCGTTGTAGGCGTGTATCTCTTCTTTGCCGGGTGCTTTGCGCCCGTTGTTCATGTAACTGAAGTAGAGCTTGAGGCGGTCGTACAGCGGACTGTAGGCATCCAGTTCTTTCAGTTGCACCCATTGGTTCACAATTTGGCTGATGCTGTTGGGCGGTAGCAGTCCTTTGTCTTCGGCAAAGAAAATGAACAGGAAGCGGTCGAGCAGTTTCTGGCTCTTCTTATATAGTAGCAGTTCGTCATGGTCGGGGTTGCGCTGCACCATGTCCTGCCAGAGGTCGTTCTTAAAGGCCGAATAATCCTTGTACAACCGCTTGGTGACCTTCTCCTCCTCCAATAGACTTTCCTCCTTCACCTTCTGCGGAATGCCGCCCAGCAGGTTGTCCTTCTGTAAGAACAGCCACAATAGTTTGAAGCGGTCGTACGTGAGCGTAAAGAGGTTAAACTCCTCATGCTCCACGGCATCGTGGATGTAGAACCGTAGCCGCTCGAAATTGCTGGTTACCACATACACGCATTCGGGTTGATTGTTCTTGTAGCTGAATGCCTGATCGGTAATCTTATCGAGGTCTTTGGTGTCGGTGCCTTTCAGTTCCACCACGGCCAAGGCCTTGCCATCTTTCAGAATGGCGCCATCGGTCTTCTTGGCGTCCTTGATGTTCTTGAGTTCGGTAGTGAGGTTGAAATCGGGTTCGGGATTGATGGTGTAGCCCAATATCTTCACGAACAGTTCGCGCAAGAAACCTTCCTGAAACTGCTCTTCCTTGCTGTTGCGGATGTTCTCCTGAATGGTCTTATCAAGAAAATAAGCGGAGTAAGCCTCATATGCAGCTTGCATTGGGGTTTCTTCTTGCGCTGCAAGGAACTTTTTAAGAACGGAAGATTGAAATAGTGACATATAACTACCTGATGCCTGATGTTGCCCTATATTCCACTGTATTCTCAGGTAGTGGATTGAGGTAAAAAGAACTCCATTTAGAGTATGGCTTCTTTACGACCACGTTGCCACTCGCATCTTTCTCCTTATACATAAAGTGTCTTGTATCCATTTCAAGTGCTTTGGACACATAAAATCCATGGTCAATTGCAAACTCATTTTCCATTTCTTCTGTTAACGAAAATGTCACATAGTTCCGGAACACGGCTGGTGAGCTTTCAATGGAAAACTCTACCGAATACAACTTGGTTTTACGTTTGGGATTGTCATTTCGTGTAACAAGTTCAACGGGAGTATTGACATCCAATTGAAACTGAGATGCGGGTAGCAAATTGAATTTAGCATGTGCAATAGTAGAATGAGGAGGGATGAACGTTAATCGTTCACTTCGCACTGTAGTCGACCTTGAACTGGCGACAGTAATAACTTTCGCCTCACCTTCTTTTACAGATTTGGAATCAGATTTATCAGTGTAAACATGGGCCCTGTAAATAGCTGTGGCAGAACTTGTTTCTTCATCCAACCAATAATTCAATTTATAACCGTTATAGATGAATGATGACTTTTTCCAGTCTACATAAAGTGGTACGTCAAGTTTATTGTAAATGTCAAAAGCCATTAAACCCTTAAGCTTCCAAAAACGGTAAGTTATTCTTACAGTATCATTCTCAAATTTGTAATACTTGCCGTCAAACTCCACGCTGGTAGAAGTGGTTTCGAATATTTGAATGGTGCTTGAACAAGAGGATATTAGAAGCATTATAAAAGCTGAAAGAAACGTGATTCTCATTGGTCGGTAGGATTCAGACCACTAACATAACATTCTTCTCCCAAACTTCTATAATCAGGTCGTAAGGTATTTACGGGGTAGTAGCGGTGAGGCTTGAGCGGTGAGGAATGAGGAAAAGGAAAAAGGGAATTTAGCTAATGACAATAACCAATAATTGAATAACCGTCAACAGTCCACGGTCAGCCTTTATCTCCTATCTCTCCTTCCCTGGTTCACGGTCAATTATTCAATAAAACCATACGGAAATGGAGCAACTTGATGCGACTTTGCGGAAAAACTGCATAGAAACGCGGGAAAACTGCATGACTTTACCGAAAAACTAAATAGAAATGCAGGAAAACTGCATGACTTTACGGAAAAACTGCATAGAAACGCAGAAAAACTAAATAGAAATGCAGAAAAACTAAATAGAAACGCAGAAAAACTGAATAGAAACGCAGGAAAACTAAATAGAAACGCAGCAAAGTTGCATGCCTTTGAGGAAAAACCAGGTTGAGTCTGGGGTCTGTTCATCGAACTGTGTCAACCCTGAAGGTTGGCCGTGGCCAAGGCAAAGGGTTATTGGTTATTGGGTTATTGGGTTACTGGCTTGCGCACTGAACAGACCGTGACTTTGTGGAAAAAACGATATGGAAACGCGGTAAATTGAGGCGGCAGACACCTACCTGTGTGTAGTGGTTGTTAAATTAATGGCATTGATAATCAATACGTTAGCTGTTTAAAGGTGCATTTTAACACATGGCACACAATAAACAACCCTACTCTGCCGATTAAAGAATGTTACTGCTTCTGAGATCGGAACTAAATCCTTGTGTTATGAAAAGGAAAGCAGTTTTCAATCTGGGAATGCCCATTCCGTTAAAAATACAGCGGACCCAAGAGATCCTCGACAAAATGGGCTTGAACGTTTCAACATTTCCCTAACCCTACTCCCCCATTGCCAGATGTGCAGGGCCAAAGAAGAACTGGAAAAGGCCTACACTGCTGCGCTTGATGGTGGACTTACGGCCAAGAGTGAGCAGCGGCAGAAGAACATTGAACTGGACAATGCCCTGCGCCCTTTGCGCGATTACGTGAATGAGGTAGCGATGGGAGACGAGGTAACGGTGCTGAAAAGCGGTTTTGAGATAAGTAAACTGCCCAGCCGGTGGTGCCATGCCGTCTGTCACCATCAGTTCCGGTATGGGTGCTCATGGCGAAGGTAATGATGGCAATGGTGCCGGCAGCGTTAAACTGCGCTGGAACCCCGTTTACGGAGTCAAGAACTACGTGGTGCAGCAGAGCACAGACGGTGTGGTCTTTGAACCGGTGCTTTACCCTACCAGAGCATCTGCATTGGTTACAAAATTGGTGGTGGGGCAGTTCTACTGGTTCAGGGTGGCGGCCAATGGTGCCAAGGGTCTTGGAAGCTTTGGCGCGGCCATGAAAGTGTTGGCCTCTTGAGGCGGCACAGCGGTCTTGGGGTCTTCCATCATCGGCAATTCAGTTATGAACAGATTTCTGAAGCGGTAACAACCGTGTGGAAGACCCTCTCAAGCCCTTACCTTTGCCGCATGTGGCGTTGGATCATCCTCTTAATTGTACTCTCGGTGGCCATGGGCTGCCAACAGCAGGAATGCAAGAAACCGGCAACCGGCAAACCCATTAACCCCAATGGCGATAGCGAACTGGCGCTGTTGATGCGCGACATGTTCTTGGAATCGGACAGCTTGAAGCGGTTGGTTGAAGAAGGCAAACAGCTATCGGGCTTAAGGAAGTATCAGGAGATTCACTCCGCCATTCCTACCGATAGCACTGTGCGTGGTCCTGTATTCGATGCCTTTGCCCAGAATTACATTGCCTCCATCAAAGCGCTGGAAGCGTCAGATTCTGCCAGCATTTTCAACTTTAACCACATGGTAGATCAATGCATGAACTGCCACACGGAATTCTGCCCCGGGCCCAAGAAGCGGATTAAGAAGCTTTATATCAGGTAGTCAGGTGGTCAGGTGGTCAGGATACTGGGTTATTGGTTATTGAGTTATTGGGTTATTGGTATTTGGTTATTGGGTTATTGGGTTATTGGTCGCGCTTCGCTTTCAGACATTTGCTAATTAGCACATTAGCAAATGACCTCATTTCTTCACCTTTTCCGTTTTCCCGTTTTTCCAGCCCCCTCTGCGTGTGCAATGCAAAAGAAAAGCCCAAGCATCTTGCTCAGGCTCTTCTAAAATGGAGTGGTTGCAAGTGATGTATTATCTCACCACCACTTTATGATTGGTAATAACGCCATTGACATTCATCTGTAGCATGTACATTCCTTCAGATAGCCGATTTACGGGAATGGTGGTCATGGTAAAGCTACCTGTTGGCACTTCCTGATATACGGCCTTACCACTTAGGTCGAGCAAGGTTATATATTGTACCTGCAATGGTTGGTCTGCTCGGATGGTGAGGTCATCTGTAGCAGGATTCGGATAAATGGAGATGCTTTCTGCAAGCGCATCTTCAATTCCTAAGGCCATGGTTACAGATACATCGGCCATACCCTCGCACACGCCATCATCTACCGTAACGGTGTAAGTAACATCGGCATTGGGTGTTACCACTGCAGAGCCAGCATTGCCACCTTCGGGTGCCCAAGAATAATTAAGGCCTGCTGGATTCTCTACTTCGTAATGCACAACGGTGTTAAGCATGCGGTTGTTGTAGGTAGTACCGAAAGAGCCCTCTACCCCTTTTCCAACTTTAATGGTAAGGTTGCCATCTGATGCGTACACATCGCCAACTGCCGTTTCGTTGCTATAGTACACGTAGCCATCCAGTCTTCGAACATAGATACCCATGGTCTGCCCAGGCGAGATGGCCAACGGAGAAGTGAGTTCTACATGCACTGGCTTCTCTTCTTCCAGTCCGGTAGCAGTTCCTATGGTGGTCCATGCACCGGCATTTGCTTCAGAACCCACAAATGTGCCGGTCTTGTATAAGACCTCAATACTGGCGGTAGCCAAGGAATTCACCGCGTAAACATCAAAACCGGTAACCTCAATGCTGTTGGTTGCAGAAATATCAAACATGGCTCCCCACTGGTTGTTGCCTCCCTGAAAATTGGTTCCGAGACCGGTTATCTGCGTTACACTTGTATTAAGGGTGCTTGATTGGTTCCATGCCAACACATCTGGAGTGGCTGTTGCGGTTACATCATATTCATTGACATGCAATATGCCAGAACCTCTGTGTTCAAATCCTCCGTAGGTCATTGTGGCTATCACTCCCATGGTAGTGTTTGCCGTGTAAATGGCAGTGACATCGGTACTTGCATTGTCAGACCAACTGATGCCTGTAGGTACCGGTTCGTACAGTACGGTGCCCATAAAATCGCGTGGTGTATATGTATCAGCAAAAGGATAGCGCTTCCCAACACCTGAATTCATGGTAAGATAGGTGTCCGATCCCAGTTCAGTGCCTTCAGCGGTGCCGGTTGCATAACCAATGTACTTCGCTATATCGGTGGTAGTAATGTAGAAGCTCAATGTCTGACCGGGCAGGATCGGCAGATCCAATTCCACACCGGCATCCACCCCCGTACCTGTGGCAATGCCCGATGCGCTTCCCAAAAGCGTCCAACCCGCACTGCTGTTCTCAAAGCCGGCATAACTACCTGTGCGGTAATAGATCTCGATGTCGGTATTGTCCTGATTCACATTGATGAGGAAACCTTTGATAACGGCTCCTTCCTCACCCACCAGATCGAACATGACCCCATTCTGTTGATTGGAGCCCATGGCCGAACTTGCAAGACTGAACTGTGGCAATTCAATGGTAGCAGTTATTTCTGCCCCGGCACATGCCGTGGTGTACTCAAACGAAACAGAAGGTTGCTGTGCCCACGTGGCAACGGCAGCAAGCAAGAATAAGGTAATAAGGTAGATCTTTTTCATAGCATTTTGCTTAAGGGTTTGTAGCAAATGTAGCTGTGGATAGCATGGAATTGCTGACCATTGTCACTTTGCATTATGATTCTGAATTGGTGTCTGCGGATAGTTTCAAAAAACAAAAAACCCGAACGGAATAAGTTCGGGGTTTTCCTATTCATGCGGATGTCTGAATTACTTGAAGCCTCCTGAACGTAAATACGATTCTATCTCGCTAAAGCCCAATTTACCGGCATAACCAGCAGGGGTGTAAACACCATCGGTGTAGCACGAAGTGTGCGTAACGGTCACGTTGCCCAACTCCTCGGTGTATTTCTTCTGTTTCTGATCTACCGTCATAATGTAGCTTGGGTCGCCTTTGGCAATGTTGCAGGTTTCCACCAACAGTTTCACCATCTCCAAGTTGTTGTTCTCTATGGCAAAGAAGAGCGGCTTTTTGTTCTTAAGCACGGTGAAACATCCGGTAAGTGGCGAGTAATAACGGCCATGCACATCCACATCGCATTTGGCACCTTTGTCCAAGAACTTCTTCACCACCTCTATCTGGTTCTTCATTACGGCATAGCTCAAAATGGTGTAATCCTTCACGTTGGTGGCATTCACTGGGTCCCAATCGGTAAAGCGTTCGTTGATGTCTGCACCTTTTTCCAACAGAAGGTCAATGGCTTCCATGTTCTCATTTCGTGCGGCATAGCTCAATGGCGAAACGCCCGTGCGCTCCTTCTGCGAAACATCTGCACCGGCATCAATGAGCATGCGCATCAGTTCTACCTTATTGAAGAACGCGGCAGTGATCAGCGGAGTGGTTCCAACTACGTTTGCCGCATTCGGGTCTGCCCCACCTTCTATCAACACTTTCATAATGTCAGCTGGGCTGTCCCAATCATTGGCATCACCACTGGTAAATTTCTTGGGCAGTTCGGTAAAGCCACCCGCCTTGTAGGCATTGGCCGTGTAGCCAATGGTTTTGGCGCGGTCTTCGGGCGTGCTGGCCGTCATCATAATGGTTAGCGGGGTCTCTCCGTTCTTATCCTTGTCATTTACGTTGGCACCGGCCTTTACCAGAAGGCTTACGCACTCGGCACAATTGCTTCTCCATGTGGCATAATGCAAAATGGACATGCCGTTCTTCATGGCGAATTTGGGGTCGGCCCCGGCATCCAACAGCAGTTTCATGCTTTCTGGAATGCTCATCATGGCAGCGGTCATAAGCGGGGTCATGTCCACCTTGCCGGCATTGTTCACATTGGCACCGGCCTCAATGAGTTTCTGGGTCATTTCTGGCCAAATAATGGCCGAATTAAGCACCGGAGAACCGTTCTTGTCCAGCGCATTCACATCGGCCTTTTTACCAAGAGCCTTCTCCATTAAGGCCATGTCGTGGGTTTTAATGGCTTTGAACAGGTCGTCTGTAGAACCGGCCATAAGCTGTTGGGCCATTAGCACCATACAGCCAAAAAGTAAGATCGATCTTTTCATCTGTGGGTATGTTTTGGTTAGTGGCCTCGAAAATACCTCAAACAATGCATATCCCATCTAAGTAAAATCGCGTATTTCGGCTGTCAGCCCACCCTTTAGTAACGGATACCGAAACGCTACATTGAGTCTGTCAAAGCACTGGAAGTGTCAGATATCGGGCATGAATCCCAACCCGTTTATCGCTAATAACCAATAACAAATAGCTATTAACTAAATAATGGGCTGATCCAAGAACAACATCGGATGGCCGTTAACTTCCGAACGCTTCTTGAACTGCTGCAATTTCTGCTCATCGTTGCAGATGATGAAGTACGCGTACTGGTCATCCAGCAGGCTCTTGTTGATGTCGTAATACTCATCTCCTTCCGAAGTAGAAATGACCGTAACGCCTACTCCACTTTCCTTGTGGTACTTGTAGCAAAGCCCTTTGAGGAGTTTCTTGTAATCTTCCGGCTTGCCAATGCCCATCATGGGTTTGAAGAAGTGCTTCATAATACCCGACTTCTGCGCTAGAATGAACACACCTTTCGGATTCACGATCTGGAATTCGAGAAACTCGCCCCAGTTCATGGCCGTGCTGGCACTGATGATGTTACCGCTGGCATCTAAATGCGCATACACCCCACTGCTGGGCGAATAGGCCTTCATGCTCAACATCAACTTCTGAAAGCTCTCGAAACTCAGGTGATTGTAGAACAGATACTTCTTCATTTTGGCGTGCATCTTCTTGTAGTAAGCACGCATCTGTGGTTCATCATGGGTAATATCCACCAGATTCTGGTACTCCTTCTTACTACCGTAAAACCGGTTTATCTTGGAGTACATGGTAAAAGGCAGGCGCTCGTAGTATTCGCCATGTAGGTGGGTGTTGCGGTGCAGCGCTTCTTTAATGCTCTGGTTCTCTTTGCCCATGCAAGCAAAGCAGAAATTGACCCCGTTCTGATATACCAAGTGATGAAGAATGGAGAACATGAGGGAGAAGATCTTCTTCCTACGGTAGATCTTCACGCCATTCTCTACGTGTTCAGTTACACGTAGCATGTTGTAGTAATAGCCCCTCTCTATCTTGCTTTCATCCTCATATGGGGCAAAATCGAACTCATTGGCGTGTATGTAACCTACAATGCGGTAATCCTTTGCTTCTTCTTGCTTGCCGTAAACATGGATGGCCAATACGATGATGGCATCGTAATTCACCGCAAGAATGGACTCGGGAATGTTGTAGAACAGACTCTGGAAACTCATCTTGCCCCCACCCTGCTCGTTCTGGTGGTTTTCGGCCACCGCTATTACCTCACGGCATTGCTCTAAAAAGTTCTCTTTGCTGGTGTTCAGCCCGAAGTGATGCAGAATGGGCCCGATGGTTTCCATATAGGCAATCGGAAACGAAATGAGCAGCAGGTCTTCTTCAAAGCTGTCTTCCGAAGCCACCAACGACTCATTCACATCAAACTTGAAAAGGCCGTCTTCCGTGCGGCCGTTCTTAATGTGAAAATAGGGTCTGCGCTTATCGAAAACGTCTCTCAGTTCCTCAAGCGTTGGGATGTCGGTTGTGGTTGTAGTCATACTGCAAAGTAACTCAAAGCTGTAGATCTCCTTGTTGGCATTCATCAACTACCCTCTGCTCACTTCATCCTTAATCATTCATCCTTAATCACTAACTTACAATGCATGCATTGCTTTTTTGATACATTTGCGAAAACTCTATTCAAATGGCATTAAAAGGAGGATCATTTTTGATCGAACAGGGCAACCCGAAAGACATCTTCATTCGGGAAGAATTCACCGAAGAGCAGGTGATGATCGGTGAAATGGTAAAGGACTTCTGCATTCAGGAAATTCAGAATCCCATCAAAGAGCGTGGCCGCGAATTTGAAGCGGACAAGGACCGTGATGAGATTGTAAAACAGCTTGAGAAAGCTGCAGAATTGGGCCTTTGTGGCGTGGCCATCTCCGAGGAGCATGGCGGCATGGCGCTCGATTTCAATACGGGCCTCATCTTCTCCGAGTCAATTGCATTGGGTCTGTCGTTTGCCACTACCATTGGGGCGCATACATCCATCGGTTCGCTACCAATTGTATACTACGGAACCAAAGAGCAGCAGGACAAGTACCTGCCAGGGGTGGCAACAGCACAATTGAAGGCCAGCTACTGCCTTACCGAACCTACTGCAGGGTCGGATGCCAACAGCGGAAAGACACAGGCAATTCTCAATGCAGAGGGTACGCATTACATCCTTAACGGACAGAAGATGTGGATAACCA
This sequence comes from Flavobacteriales bacterium, assembly GCA_020635535.1. Lineage (GTDB taxonomy): Bacteria > Bacteroidota > Bacteroidia > UBA10329 > UBA10329 > UBA10329. The sequence continues at coordinate 25,653 of JACJZP010000020.1, forward strand.
ACGGTGGTTTTGCAGACATCTTTATCGTATTTGCCAAAATTGATGATGACAAGAACCTTTCTGCGTTCATAGTAGAGAAGGCCTTCGGTGGCATTACAATCGGTGCCGAGGAGAAGAAACTTGGTATCAAAGGTTCATCTACCGTGCAGGTGTTCTTTGAGGATTGTCCGGTTCCTGTAGAGAATCTGTTAGGTAAGCGCCAAGAAGGCTTTGCCATTGCGCTGAACATCCTCAACACAGGTCGTATCAAATTGGCGGCAGGCACCAACGGTGGTGCAAAATTTGCCCTGGATCAAGCCCTCACCTACGCCATGGAGCGAAAGCAGTTTGAAACTGCCATTGTAGAGTTCGGTGCCATGCAGCATAAGTTGGGCGAAATGGCTTCGCGCGTTTTCTGCGTAGATGCCGGTGTTTACCGCGTTGGTCGCGATATTGACCTGAAGCGTGCCGAGCTAAAGGCCGCAGGTAAAACGGTTCAGGAAGGAAAACTGGAATCGCTACGCGAGTATGCCATTGAGTGTGCCATTCTGAAGGTGAAGGGATCGGAGAATGCAGCTTATGTTATTGATGAGGCACTTCAGATACATGGTGGTATGGGCTATTCTGCCGAAGCAGGCATAGAAATTGGCTACCGCGATGCGCGTATTACAAGAATCTACGAGGGCACCAACGAGATAAACCGCATGCTGTCGGTGGCCGAGTTGACCAAACGTGCACTTAAAACCAAAGAGATAGACCTTATTGGTGCCGGTAAGAAAGTACAGAGCCGTGTTATCTCAGCCATCTTTACAGGAACGAAAGATGGTGCAGCCGAAGAAGCACGGATTGTGCAGGCCATTAAGGATGTATTCCTGTTCATTTCAGGAACCGCGGGCCGCAAGCTTGGCAAAGGAATGGTTGATGAGCAGGAAATGGTAATTAACCTGGCCGACCTACTTGCAGATGCCTTCATTTGCGATTCTGCCGTACTTAAACTGCGCAAACTGGAAACAATGGGTGGCGACAAAGCCAAGTTGGCCGCTCAGCGTGCTGCTGTTCAGGTTTACCTGTACGAGGCGCTTGAAAGAGCCCGCAAAGCTGCACAAGATGCCATAGCCAGTTATGCAACGGGGGGCGAGAAAAAACGCGCCAACTACATCGTTAAGAAACTGCTTAAAACCTACGATGTAAACCCGAAGCAATTGAGAAGGGATATTGTGAAGTACATGCTATCAGAAGGCAAGTACACGCTATAAGCTCGGAAGTAGGTGCACCGGAACTGTTGACTTCTGTCAATTAGCTATCTTGGCGCACTACATTTTTACATTGAATGAGTTTTTATACTGAACTGCTTGCAGAAGCCCAGCGCGTCACCACCGAGTATCAGGTAACTGAACTAATGGTTTATGGTGGCCCCGCTTTCATTGCACTGATCGTTCTCGAGATCATTTTCAGCCTCAAGTACAACCCTGAGTTGTATAAATGGAAAGACCTTGCCACCAGCGGCACAATGGGTGTTGGTGCTGCTTTTCTGGCAGCGGGTGCTAAAGCATTTTCACTGATTCTTTTTGCGCTCGTCTACATCATTTTCAACCCAGCTGGTGAAGACGGGGTGAGACACAACATCATGGGTGGTTGGCAGACATTCGGGCTTACCACATGGTATATCTGGTTGATCTGTCAGGTGCTTGATGATTTCAGCTATTATATGGTTCACCGTGCCAACCACGAAGTGCGTGTTCTATGGGCAGCGCATATTGTGCATCATTCTTCCGATCATTTCAATCTCGGAACAGCGGTAAGAAACGGTTGGGTCACACTTTTCTACAAGCCATTCTTCTACATGTGGATACCGGCATTGGGCTTCCACCCCATTATGCTCATGACCTGCCTTTCCATCGAATCGTTTTGGCAGTATCAGCTTCATCTACAATGGATGCCTCGTTTTCCGTTGCTGGAAAAGGTCTTTAACCTGCACAAGTTTCACGAAGTTCACCACTCTACCGATGTGGCCTACTTGGACAAAAATCATGGAGGCTATCTCATCATCTTCGATAAATTGTTCGGCACCTTTAAGGATAAGGATGATGAGATTCCTATCAGATACGGAGTGTTGCACCCACCGAATTCATACAATCCTGTTACGGTGCTTACGCACGAATACGTGAACATTTGGAACGATGTGAAGAAGGCCAAAACCTGGAAAGGCCGTTTCATGTACATTTTCGGCCCTCCCGGTTGGACTGAGGATGGAACGGGCAAAACCGTGAAACAGATGCAGCGCGAATTGGAGGAGATGAAAAAGGCTCCGAAGAACGCAGCCTGATGCTGCTCAACTGATTTCTTAATTACTTTGCCGCTATGGCGAATGTAAACGAAGTATTCTCGATCCTCGAAATGCGCGATCTGGCGCGGAAGAAGTTGCCCGGTGTCATGTTCGACTATCTCGAAGGTTCGGCAGAAGACGAGCGCACCTTTGAGTGGAACAGGAACTCTTTCTCCAAGTACGAATTTGTTCCAAGAACGTTGACCGATGTGAGCAGCATCGACCTTTCCACCACGTTCCAAGGCGTACATATTGACATTCCGGTTATCAGTGCCCCAACGGGCATGTCGCGCATGTTCCATTGGGAAGGCGAGAAAGCCGTTGTCAGAGCCACCCACAAAGCTGGAACCGCCTATGCTTTGAGCACCGTTGCCACCACCTCGATTGAAGATGTGGCTAAAGAATCAAGCGGTCCGTTGTTCTTTCAGATATACGCGTGGCACAACAAGGAAATGGTGAAGGATTTCATTGAGCGCAGCCGACACAACAACTACAAAGGACTGATGTTGGCCGTAGACCTTGCCGCATTAGGCAAACGCGATCGTGACCTCCGAAACGGACATGGAAGACCCGCAGTGCTCCGAAGGAATACGGCACTCGGGGCTTTGGGCAAACCTGCTTGGCTGTTCAATTTCCTTACCAAGCCAAAGATGCGGATGGCGAATATGGTCAATCAATTACCACACGGGGCTGATGCACTGAAGGTGGTAGATACCGTCAATGCCCAGTTCAGAGCAGATGTTACCTGGAATGACGCAACTGAAATGATGCAACAATGGAACGGTAAGTTCATGCTCAAGGGAATTCAGTGTGTTGAAGATGCGGTGAGAGCAGCCGACCTGGGCGTTTCTGGCATCATTCTTTCGAACCACGGTGGCCGCCAATTGGATGGCGCACCTGCCGCCATGGACATTCTACCCGAAGTGGTAGCTGCTGTTGGAGATAAAGTCGAAATATTTGTTGATGGTGGCATTACCCGAGGCTCAGACATAATCAAGGCCATTGCGTTGGGCGCAAAGGGTTGTCTGATCGGTCGCGCTTACCTGTATGGATTGGCAGCAGGTGGTGAGCAAGGAGTTACTCGCGTATATGACATATTGAAAGATGAAATGGAACGCACCATGAAACTCATTGGCTGTTGTTCTCTTAAAGATCTGAATGCCAGCTATGTTAGAAAACATGTGTAATGGCTGACATTAGTGTTACTCTTTGAATTCCAGATAACGACTGGTATTACATTATCGTTAATTTCAGCACCGCTATATTCAAACTAACCATGAAACGACTTTTTACCATTACCGTGCTCGGACTTTTCGGGTACGCAAATTCCCATGCTCAATGCGTGGAAACCCCTGAGAACAAGATCATTCTTGCTGGAGACAGTTGGGCAGCCTTCATGTATGGAGACCAGACCCTGAATCACGGACTGAAGAATGTTGGACACTCCAATAAACGATTTGTGAGCAATGTGACCATTTCTGAGAATGGTGCTGAAACAGATGATTTCTTGGGACAGACGAAACAAGATGCCATTCAAGACCTTGTAAACGCTAATCCAAGCGTTGAATTTGTGCACATGAGCATTGGCGGCAATGATGTGTTAGGCGACTGGAACATCAATTTCTCGCAGCACATGACAGATAGTTTGGAGGGTGCCGTGGCTGGAAGATTGGAGACCATCATCGATTTCCTGAAATCTACGCGCAGTGATATCCGTGTTTTTTGGCCAGGATACTGTTACCCTAACTTTGAAGAGGTGATCGAGGAGATAGCACCTTTTCAAACTTCTCATCCGTTCTACAGTACTTGGAATGATATGGGACAACCAAACTTCCTACAGTTGAACACAATTCTGAATGATTTTTCCGATTCAGTGGCGGCTTTTGCAGATTCAGATCCCCGGGTTGACTTCATCCGTGCGCAAGGGGTTCTACAGCATTTTTATGGTCAGGATCAACCTCTGGGTGTTGCACCTGGCGGAACTTACCCTGCGTTTGATGCTCCTCTCCCACTCGGTTATCCTGAATACCCATCGCCAAAGGAAACCATGCGCCTTTATGCTGGAATCTTCACCGATTGTTTCCATCTTTCTCCTGAGGCTTACCTCACGTTCTTCCAGTATCAGGCAGAGAAATTTTACCAGAAGGCTCTAATGGACGACCTATACGAACTATCTGAAGGTGGCAATGTTGATGGCTCTGTGAGTTCAACAGGTGCCGTGTCGCAGGAGGTAAGAATTGGAGATGGAGATGGTACTGAGGTTGCTGCGGTACTTACGTTCGATGTTTCGGCCATGGTAGATACCACACTCTCAAGTGCAAGCATCTTCCTTCGCAGAGAAGACCTAACGGGGAACAGTCCAATGAACAGTGACATTCAAGTGAAGATGGCCAACGGTTACTTCGGTAACAGTGCAGATGTGGAAGCTGCAGATTTTATGGAAAGTGGTGTGGCAGAAGGTTACGCTTGCGTTTTCGGTTCTGACGATGAGAATGGCCACTGGGTACGTTTGGATCTGACAGCCGAAATGCTGGCCAATATGCATAATCAGGATCAGGTTCAATTCATCATTTCAGCACCCGGATTTACAGGTGGCATAATGACTTTTCATGATGCTTCGGACGCTGAAAAAGCCCCAGTTCTCAACTTGAATTACGGACCTGAACCAGATGCGGTTAGCGAAATTAGAAGAGCCAAAGAAGTTCCGGTATACCCTATTCCAACCACAGGCGACCTTACCATTGGTGTCAGCGGAATTAATCTTATTTCGGTGGAAGTATTGAACGTAATGGGTCAGGTTGTGCTGCAGCCAAAAGCTAACGATAACCGCATTGATATTTCTGAATTGCCAGTTGGTTCTTATGTGCTGCGTATTACCACCAAAGATGGTATCAGCGCAAAGCGCATCATCAAAAGATAACTGAACTGTTCTTTAAGGAAATGGCGTTTTACGGATTCTCGTAAGACGCCATTTTTTCTTTGAACTCATCAATAGCATTCGGTATGTGGCGGGCCACTTCAAAGAATGCATCCAGCTTCTGCTGGTCGAGTTGATTGATGATGGCCTTTTCCAAACGGAACACGGCCCTAAGGGCAATTTCACGCTTTTCCTTACCCATTTCCGTAAGGCAAACGTACGCCATACGCTTATCTGCTGAGTCCTTCTTTCTGTATACAAAACCCTTCTCCTCCATCGATTTCAGTAATCTGCTTAAACTGTTGGGCTCCATTCCCATGCGTGGTGCAATGTGTGTAACGGGCGTACCTTCTTCTTCATTAAGGGCAAGCAGTACAAAGGCCATGCTCACCGTGGTGTCATGTTCGGCTGCCATTTCGTTATAAAGCTTAGATATCTGAAACCAACCCTTGCGCAGGTTGTAAGTGACCATCTGGTCGGCAATCCGTAGAAATTCATCCATCGTCCAAAAATAGAATCGAAGAACCTAAGATGGTAATCGTGTGAACAATAGAATTACTTTTTATCAAGCTTATTTCCTGAAAAGCTAAAACGTGCATTCTACCTACCTTGCACCAAAATTCTGAACATGAAGAAGATTCTTTCCTATCTCTCTATTCTGGGTGTGGCCGTTGTACTTTGGGGCTGTCCGTATAAATCAACGGTTCCGCTTTCTGCAGCCACCGAAAAAGTGAACAAGCAGGCATTGGGCAAATGGCTACCCAAGACCGAACTGGGCAAAGCCAGCCCTTCATATTACGTTATTGAAAAGCGCGATTCGCTGCATTACGATATTGAGCATTTTCAATTCAACGACAACGACCAGGAATACACTCGCAAGCAATACATTGCTTGGACCACACGCATTGATAACCTCTTGTTCATGAATGTTCAGGAACAGGCATCCAAGGAATTTTACCTTCACCGATTGGACATTATGGGCGATGACCTGATGATACTCTATCAGGTAACAGGAAATATCGATGAGAAGTTTGACAACTCGGACAAGATGCGCGAGTTCTTTCAGCAGTACATGAAGCTGAGCTTCTTCTACAACACAGACGAGGTTGAACTTATCAGAAAGAAGGACTAACGGTTCTTTTTTCCTGTTTCAGAAGTTCTGATCTGGAGTTGAAATAACGAAGTAGAACAAGGCCGGTCTGGTTCCAGTCATGGTTTCTCAGTTCGGTTTCTGATCTGAAAATTGCCACAATTCGTCCTTGCAGGTCGTAAGCTCTTATCTGGTCAACTTTGAGTGTTGATAAGACAAGGTCTTGAATGCCTACAACCAAAAGCTCATTTGAATAGGCTGTGCAGCCAGTTGAGGCTTCAATGGCAAGAACCGAATACGTGCCATTTGCCTGTGGTGTGTACTGATCGGTGAATTCATTCGGAATCTGCACCCCATCAAGATACCACTGATACATGGGGTATGCCCCGGAAGCCTGTAGCACGCCACCCACATTGGTCAATTCCACCATTGGCAATGGATGAACAGTTATGGGGGCAACAGCGCTTGCACTTACCGCTTCCAGATGGTTGAATACCACAACCTCAGGTTCGTAATCACCAGCTTGCAACCAGACTATCCGCACAGTGGATGAATCGGCATTTGCCCAAACAAGGTCTCCTTCATTTACTGTCCAGCAGGCACGGCCATCCTGAGGCATGTTCATTATACTTAACTCAACCGTATCGCCTACGCAGGCAGATACTTCGTAATCCAAAACAGGGGCATCGGCTCTGATATTCTCATAAAGAAAAGAGATGATGCTATCGGTAATAGGTGTCCAATATTCAGTTGGGCCACCCACCAACTGATTATTCACATTCACCCCCCAAATGTTATGTCCAACTCCCTGAAATGTGTTCAGTTCGGCATTTCCACCCAGATTATTGACCCTTGCGGCCACGTTAAATGAGCCGTAGACCTCCGGCATCAGAAACAACGCAGTAAACGGGAAACCGTAATCATACGGCACAATGAGGTCGTCAGTGCCATGGAACAGGGTCATTGGCACCAGTTCGTTCTGCTGGATGTAGGAAGTATCCAATAGCGCACCCCAAAGGTTAATAATGCCCCGAACCTCATTGGAGTGATTGAAGTTGTTGCCCGAACAGCTCAAACATCCAAGGTCGGGGTTTATACCGCCAAGACCCGACTGATAGGTTGCCGCTGGTCGTTCGTTCTCATCCAAATACACCGCATGCATGGCAGAGAATCCTCCTGCACTTACCCCGCCTACGAAAATGTAATTGGTGTCAATGCCGTAAGTATTCGAATACTCTTTGATGTAACGGATGGCAGCATGGTAATCCTGTGCCGCCCTATAGATGGCCCTTACGGCACTTGAAGGGTCGGCAATGTTCATGTTCATGCGGTAGTTGATGCTGGCGGTTACATAGCCTTTCTTGGCAAGGCTGTCGCAAGTAGCCCAAACATCCTCATCCTCTTTGGTTCCTACCAAGTAGCCGCCACCGTAGGCCAAGATCACTGCAGGACGCTTCGGGAGATCATCGCCAACAGGAAAGAAAACATCCATGGTCATCTCCTGATTCACAGTAACACTTTCAGCCACATAAACCGCTGTAAGCGCGGGAGAATTTCCATATATAACATCTTGACTTACAGATGATTGAAATATGTTACTCAAATATCTTTCTGAAGTGCAATTCTGTGAAAAAACCTCGGTGAAAAGGAATGTAAAAACCACTATTACGGAAATGAATCTCATGATCTCAATGCTGAAATGATATCCTCTGGCCTCGGGCGGATTCGGTAGTTGGGAGTCAGGTCTGCAAATACCACTTTACCATCTTCATCCAAAACAAAGGTGGTTGGTTTTGGAACATCGCTCTCGTACCCCAGTATTTCGAAACCTTTCGGAGTTCCAGCAACATGAAGAATTCCAAGCTGCTTTGCGGCTTCATTGTTCACATCAACCAGAAAATCGTATTCCATACCCACCTTCTTGGCATGCCTTCTACTCTTCTCATGAGACTGAGGACTGACCAAGGCCACTTTCACACCCAATTCCTTGAACTCACTGTCAAATCTCTTTAATTCGTTTACTTGAGCTGTACATATCGGACACCAATTGCCTCTGTAAAATATCACCAATCGCTTGGCTCCTTTCCAATCTTCAGAACTGAGCGCATTACCGTCATAATCTTGCAACTGTATCGCAGGAAGCTTCTTTCCAAGTTTTATTCTGTCTCCATCCCTGTCACCAAGTTCGGAATACCACGCTACATAAGCCAACCACCCGGCCAAAGCAATAAAGGCCAGTAAAGGAGCAGCAGACGCAACCTGATTCGCATAGCTTTCATAAACAGAATAGATGGTGGCTGCAAATATGCCTATAGAGAAACCAGTAAGTCCAGGCGAGGTTCTGGGAACATGGGCCAAGTACAACCAAGCAAAATAAAACGCCACCTGCCCGGCAGATGCCGTAACGGCCATCCAAATGGAACGAAGGCCTTGGTCAGTGATCAGCATGTACAACCCAATGGCCGTTACCAGCACACTGTAAGTTACCAGCGAACTCAGAAACCACGACTTCAGTTTGTTCTCTAATTCAGCGGTCATCTCTTCAAATGTAGATCAATTTCGGCCTAAAAGCCGCTTCACGCGATCTGGATAATTGCTGATAATGCCATCAACTCCCAGATCTAACATGTGTTGAATATCTTCTTCGCTATTTACGGTCCACACGTGAACCACCTTACCCAGATCATGTATCTTCTTAATGAGCTTTTCTTTTGCTGCGCCTTTACTGATACCGAAGCCCTCCACATAATCGTACTTGGACAATTTAACGGAGTGCAATTTGAAATCGAGCATTACACCGGCTGAATACGAAACAAACAACTTCTGAAGCCGAATTTCCGGATGGTTCTTGTGTATATGTCTCAGCACACTATCGTTGAAACTGTGTACCAATGCCCACTTTTCTGCCTTGTACTTTTTGATGAGTTTGACCACGTTTTCTTCAATTCCAGGATAGGTCTTGTTTCCAGCCTTTATCTCAATCACAAACTGGGTTTTCCCATCCATCAATTCAAAGACCTGTTCTAAGGTTGGAATAGGCTCATTCGGAAATTCAGATTCAAACTTTCCGTAAGCCTTCATGTTTTTTACCTCTTCCCATGGCTTATTGCCCACTTGCCCATCAGCATTGGTTGTACGATCCAGTGTTTTGTCATGCAAACAGACCACCACTCCATCTGAAGTCTGTTGTACATCTACCTCAATACGGTCCACGCCTATTTCGAGTGCCTTTTTCACGGATGAAAGCGTATTCTCAGGTGCATATCCTGAGGCTCCGCGATGAGCAGTTACAAGAACATTCTGGGAAATAACCTTCGTTGATAGAATCATCAGAAGTAGAAGTAGACGCATGCCACTAAGTTAGATCTTAAGCATTATCTGAGTAAACCTCACCAACACATAACAAAATTCAAAGTCTATTTTTGTGAAGCTATATGTTTCATGCTCCACTTAAATGTTCAACCACTCGGTTCTTGAAATTGAGGGTCAGAGAAAACTGTCAGATACAATTCTCACTTTGGCTAACGTCTTTTCTGGCAATTCTGATACTACTGCACACTGGTTGCACGCCCAAGCCAACTTCCAGGATGACATGGAAGGAAAAGAAACAACAGATATTGGATTCACTCAGCAGCTGTCGTACCACAGTAGATAGCCTGATCTGTTTGAACCGCTTTGCGCACAGAGACGTTTCGCATGGTGCTCCAAATCTTCAGTGTGACCTGATTGCTGACGCGAATCAGCGGTTCAATTGGAATGCTGAGACTTGGTATCACTACATCCTTAAAGACTCCATAACGGTTTTCTGTGCTGGGAATGCCAATTTCTATAGAAGCCTGATCCATGAATTCATGAACTACACCAACGTTCCTCACGGATATTCCATAGGTGTACCTGGAAAAAGCATTGGACATTACCTTATTCTTGTGCTGAACGTTACCACAACCCAGGCAAACATGTATCTGTTTGACCCTATGTTCAATTCGACTTACCGTTTGCGCGATGGAACTATGGCCGATCTACGACACATGATCTACCTTATTCGTTCTGGTGCCCGAGACCTGTTTGAACTTCAGACTTTTGGTGATCAATCGGCTTATTTGCTCGACAGCAATGAAGATACCAGTCGATCAAATGCGTTATACGACCTATCATTTCCGTATCAGCTTAAGGAAAGCAGAAACACTTCGTTTCCAATGAAACTACGGGCCCAAAGAACCTTGGATCATTACCTGCAAATGCACTTTGCAACAACCTATAAGGAAATTGCTTCCTTTTACGGAGGCGATACACTGTCTTTTTCAAATTCAGATGAGTTTAAGAACTGCATTCTCTACAGAAAGGACATTTACGGGCCTTACAACCAGCAGATTGATGAGGAATTAAGGTTTTACGAAACTGCTCCGCTGCATCAACTGGATTCCATATTCCAACCTTTTGGGATGAGTGTGGCAGAGATGCGAGGCAGGACTTAACTACCAACTTTCACAATCAAACTCATCCCAATTTATTGGAGAACCCTGAATGTTGGCATCGGGCCACTCATGAGACGCTCTGAAATCATCAACCCGTACGGAAACCAAACCATCTGTAGGTATGGTAGAACCCAGCACAAGCCGCACGCCCATATCCTGCAAACCCAAAGTATCGCTGTAACTCAACTCTACCCCGCCAAGATTTCCAGAACAAGTAATTACACCGTTTTCTCTTGAGATCTGCAAAGTCCCAATGGCGGAATGAATCAAGCGGTCATCCCGATTCTCTGGCTCAGCCCCGTTCGCATAGCAATAGAATATGTTCCGTTGGACAGCAATTCCGCAGAGACTGCTTACAGATTCAGCATTATCATAAACCTCCAATCTGAATTGAGGATGTGAAAGCGTATCTCCTTCCAACCCAAGGAGGTCAATGGAAACATCAAAATTGCCTTTAAGAAACTCCTGTTTCAGTTCAATGGCATTTGGCGTGATGGGATTCCAGACCTGCAATTTCAAAGTGCCTGAATCAATTAGCGCGGTTGCTGAAAGCTGAGAGCGGTGAAAATCCCAGATCTGAGGGCATTGATTCTCGGTCTTATCGCAACCGAATAATACAAAACTCAAGGCCAGAAGTATAATTTGCTTCACATCCCGAAATTACCCAACTGAAGCATTCCAAGAGCAGCCGAAAAAATCTAATCCTGCATTCTCACACTTAGAATGGGAATGTCCTCGTGGTTCACTAACTCTTCGGTCCTGCTACCAACCAAAATATGCAGCAGTCCGTCTCGGCCGTGTGTTGCAATTGCGGTCAGGTCTGCGCCCATTTCTTTGGAGAATTCACTTATTCCGCGCTCAAGCGAGTAGCTGTTATGAACATTCATGCTGAAATCATGAAGCCCGGTATTCTCAGCCAGCTTCTTCATCTTAGCCTGGCTATCGTTAGTGGATTCGAAATCAGCAATAGTGCAAACACGAAGCATGTGCAGCTTAGCATTATAGATCTCTGCAAAACGTTGAACTGCCAAAAATGCGGTTTCAACCTCTTCGTTGAAGTTAGAAGCGAACACGATATTCTTGAAATCCAAATTCTCTGGCACTTTCTTAACCGTGAGTACCGGGCAATTTGAACGTCTGAGTATCCTTTGAGCGTTGGAGCCAAAGATCAGCTCCTTTACGCCACTTGTGCCATGCGAACCCATCACAATAAGATCGATCTCATGCTTATTGGCCATTTTGGTGATGTTCTCATAAATAAGGTCGAATTGCAGCACCTCAACCACGTTCACATCCTTAAAGAATGGCTGAGCGATCATCTCCTCCATCCTTTTCCGCACCAGTTTCATTACAAACAGCTTCTTGGCGGTTTCTTCCTCATCTCCGTATTCCAGCAGGTTTACAACATGCAAGAGGTAAACACGCGCTTCGGTACGTTTGGCTATGTCTGCAGCAACTTCTGCGGCTGCATAAGCGGCCTCAGAAAAGTCAGTTGGTATAAGTATTCTTTTCATGATGGTGATTTGTGATGCAATATTTGAATTGAACCTAATAAAACTATTGAGAAGACGCATCCTGAAAACTGACGAATGCCATGTTTCAACCTGGTCTTCAACTTCACAATTTTTAACGAAAGCAATGAGTTCTTAACTGTATACGCGAATAGTTACCTCTATTTTCGCCTGCGATGATACAACTGACAGGAATTCGGAAATCTTACCGTATTGGAACCAATACCTTGGACGTACTCAAGGGAATTGATCTTACCATCAATGAAGGCGAGCTTGTATCCATTATGGGCTCTTCCGGAACTGGCAAATCCACGCTGCTCAACATTATTGGAATTCTGGATAGTTATGATTCTGGAACCTACCATTTGAACAATACGCTCATTCAGAATCTGAGCGAAACAAAGGCGGCACAGTATCGCAATAAACTGCTCGGCTTCGTTTTTCAAAGCTTCAATTTGGTTGGTTTTAAGAACGCCATGGAAAACGTAGCGCTTCCACTCTACTATCAAGGTGTTGGCCGTAGGAAACGAAACAAGATCGCGCTCGAATATCTGGAACGTGTCGGTCTGCTTGATTGGGCAGAACATCTGCCAAGCGAGATGAGTGGCGGACAAAAACAACGGGTTGCTATTGCCCGAGCATTGGTCACAAAACCTAAGGTGATCTTGGCTGACGAGCCCACTGGCGCATTGGATAGCGTAACATCTGCTGAAGTGATGCAGATGCTGAAAGAGGTACACGAATCAGGCATGACCGTGGTTATTGTAACTCATGAGCATGACATTGCCGCCCAGACCAACAGGCAGATCATAATGAAGGATGGTCTGATTGAAAGTGACAGTTTCACCACACAGGCCAGTCATGTTTGACGCAGACAAATGGCAGGAAATATTTGAAACCATCAGCAAGAACAAACTCAGAACGTTCTTGACGGGATTCAGTGTATTCTGGGGAATCTTCATGCTCATCATTCTACTCGGCTCTGGCAATGGGCTGCGCAATGGTTTTGAAGCGGATTTTAAGGAAGATGCCATTAACAGTATTTGGGTTTATCAAGGCCGAACAACCATTCCTTACAAGGGAATGCAACCAGGTCGCTACATAAAGTTCACCGATGATGACCACGAAGCCATTGCCCATGGCAGGGTAGCTGGATTGGAAAATGTTGCATCTCGACTGTGGTTACAAAACCAGGATTTTGTTTACGAAGACCGGAAAGGAAACTTTCAGGTTATTGCAACCAATCCGGGTCAATTCTATGCCGAGAACGCAACCATGGTAACAGGTCGTTTTCTGAATGCTACAGATGATGAAGAACGCAGAAAAGTGGTGGTAATTGGGATCCCCCTACAGGAAGAGTTATTCCCGAAGGGAGATCATCTTGGCAAAATGGTCAAGATCGGTGGAATTGCCTTTAAGGTCATTGGCACCTTTAAAGATGGCGGAGGCAACCGAGATAACAGGCGCGGCTATATTCCTATGACGGTCGGACAAATGGTATTTGACCGTGGCAGAAACGTACACGCCATAAGTTCAACCATTGGAGATGCAAGCCCTGAAGAGAGTCTGGTGATTGAGCAAAAAATACGAGACCGACTGGCGGCATTACACCAGTTTTCGCCTGAAGACAAACGAGCTGTTTGGATAAATAATACCACCGACCAGTTCATGCAGGTATTGAATGTGCTGAATGCCATCAGTCTTTTTGTTTGGATCATTGGCATCGGGACCATCATTGCTGGTATTGTTGGAATCGGAAACATTATGATGATAGTGGTAAAGGAAAGAACGCGAGAGATCGGCATCCGTAAGGCACTGGGTGCAACGCCTTTCTCTGTGGTTTCTCTTATTATCACGGAAGCCATTTTCATAACCAGCATTGCCGGTTACATGGGTTTGGTGGCGGGTGTTTTTGTACTGGAAGCAGCTAGCAACGCCATTGAAGATCCAGGCATCTTTCAAAATCCAGAAGTCGACCTTGCCACAGCCAGTATTGCCACATTGGTCCTTATACTGGCCGGAACATTGGCAGGGCTCTTCCCTGCCATCAAGGCCGCATCCATTAACCCCATTGAAGCATTACGAGACGAATGAGTGTGTTTGATGCAGATAGATGGCGAGAGGTGTTTGACACGTTGGGTGCGAACAAACTTAGAACTGCGCTAACTGCATTCGGTGTGCTTTGGGGAATTTTCATGCTCATCATCATGCTTGGGGCGGGTTCTGGTCTGTACAATGGCGTAACCAGTGAATTTCAAGGGTTTGCCACCAATTCGCTGTATGTCTGGACACAGAGAACCACCATGCCTTACAAAGGTTTACCAGCCGGTCGCTGGTTCAGAATGGACAATGAGGATACTAAAGCTATCAGAGAGCTTGTACCAGAGGCTAGGTTCATTGCACCAAGAAACGAGGTTGGCGGATGGCGTGGTTCTGCCAATGTGGTACGCGGAGTCAATACAGGAGCTTACGGCATTAAGGGAGATTACCCCGAAGCAGTGGAAATACAACCTTTTGAAGTAACTGAAGGGCGTCTACTCAATCAGTTTGATATTGACCAGAAGCGCAAAGTAGCCGTTATTGGTGCCAAGGTTGTTAACGACCTGTTTGAGCCGAACGAAGAGGTAATTGGCAGCAACATTAGGATTAACGGTGTTTATTTTACGGTAGTAGGTACGGTTAAGACCAAAAAAGCTGGTCGCGAAGCGGAGGATGATGCACAAAGCATATTTGTTCCGCTTACCTCGTTTCAGCAGGCTTTCAATTATGGGAATTGGGTGAGTTATTACGGATTTATGCCAATAGATGGAGTTTCTGTGGCTGAACTCGAAACCAAAGTACTATCGGTTCTAAAAGAGCGCCATAGGGTTCATCCAGATGATAAGTTCGCATTTGGAACCAACAATAACGAAGAGAGTTTTGCCGAATACGCCAATGTATTCTCTGGTATCAACTTCCTGATATGGTTTGTTGGAACACTGACCCTGATCGCGGGTATCATTGGAATTAGCAACATTATGCTTGTCATTGTAAAGGAGCGCACAAAAGAGATCGGAATCAGAAGAGCCATTGGTGCAAGTCCCACAAGCATTGTAAGCCAGATCATTCTGGAAGCACTGGTGCTTACCTCAATGGCCGGTTACATTGGAATTGTTCTCGGGGTTTGGACAGTTGAATATGTCGGGCCAATGATAGAAGATGAATCCTTTACTAATCCTCAAATTGACTTTCAAACCATTCTCATTGCGCTTGGTGTTCTGATCATATCAGGATGCGCTGCTGGATTTCTACCAGCCTACCGAGCTCTTGAGATAAAACCCGTTGAAGCTTTACGAACTGAAAATTGAACCATAGGTTACGAATTACTAATGAATACAAATATTCGAATGGCAATTGCACATCGCTGAGCAGCTGCTTTCTGTAACTACACCATGAATTTTGACTATTAAACTTTGAACTTATAAGCATTCTATGAAATCATTTGTAAGAATATTGGTTGTCCTTGTTATCCTTGCCGGATTCGGATATACGCTTTATCATCTCTACGAGAAATCGCAAGAGCCGCCTGTAGTCTTTGAGACAAGCCAGCCTTTCCGAACCGACATCATTAAGAAAACTGTGGCCACTGGCACCATTGCCCCAAAGAAGGAGGTTGCCATAAAACCACGGGTATCAGGCATTATTGAGAAGGTCTATGTAGAAGAAGGCGACATGGTTAAAAGTGGCGACCCGATAGCTAAGGTGAAGATCGTACCTGATATGGTAAGCTTGAATAATGCCAAGAACCGAGTTCAGATGGCCGAGATTTCTGTTCAAAATGCCAAGCAGAACTTTGACCGACAGAAACCACTGCTTGACCAAGGAGTGATTGCTATGGCTGAATTCCAACCCATAGAAACCAGCCTTCTCAATGCTCAGCAGGAACTTCTTGCAGCTCAGAATAATCTACAGCTCATTGAAGAAGGAGCGCTCAAGAACGAAGGCAGCACATCGAACACCATCATCCGCTCAACGGCCAATGGAATGATACTGGAAGTGCCGCTGAAAGAAGGTAACTCGGTTATTGAGAGCAACACCTTCAACGAAGGAACCACCATTGCTTCTATTGCCGACATGGGAGAAATGATCTTTGAAGGTAAAGTAGATGAGAGCGAGGTAGGAAAGATCAAAGAAGGCATGGATCTTTTAATAACCATCGGAGCATTGGAAGGTCATACATTCAATGCCGAATTGGAGCATATTTCTCCGAAGGGAGCCGTTGAAAATGGAGCGGTTCAGTTCAAGATCAAAGCTGCGGTTCAATTGAAAAAGGATGTTTTCATCCGATCGGGTTACAGCGCAAATGCCGACATTGTTCTTGAGCGGAAAGATTCAGTGCTGGCAATTCCAGAAGCCCTTCTCATTTTCGGAGACCACCCAGATTCAATTTTCGTAGAGGTAGAAACCCACCCACAAGTATTTGAAAAGCGTCCGGTTCAACTTGGATTGTCAGATGGTATTAAGGTGGAAGTGGTATCGGGTATAGATGAAACAGACAACCTGAAGAAACCGCTTTAAAATCGGATCACTCCGTCTTTCTCAGCTCGTTGAACCATTTCAACGCTTCACTTTCACAATCAAAGATCTTTGTGGGATAACGATGCTTTCTAACCGCCAACAGTCCTGTGGTCAAAATTCTATGCGCCAAAGACTTTAATACAATCGCCTCAGCGAGCTTCAACGATTCAAATTCTTCATGATGGTAATTCCGAACCTCGACCGTGACATGAGTCGTTGGGTCAGCAACCAACAGATGGTAGAATCCTTTGCCTGAAACACACTCCAAAGTCCTTTCAATATTGTACTCAGCCGCTTCATCGTCAACCTCAACATTGGCATGGAGATATGTTTTAACGACATCTCCATCTTTGATGATGAGGGCAGTTGGAGTAACCACTTTCGAAAGTGAGTTTGCTCCACGGTCAGTACGGTCCATAGACATAGGCCTGAATGCTTCTTCTAAAATTTTAATCCGCTCAGAATTCCAGTTCATCTTATAAATATAAAGATTAATCGAAATAATTCAGACTTTCATCGAAATAGAATGCTTGCGTAAGGTGAATGTTTTTTATCGTTTCCGAAACAACCAATGGCCAAAATTACCGTTGGACACTTGACTGCTAACCTCTTGAGTAAATACTATAATTTACCTTTAGACCAATATTCTACTTTAATGAAAAGTCATCTCATTCTTCTGGCCATGGGCCTGGCCGTAAATTCTGTCTTCGCGCAGTGTTCTTCAAGTGAAATTGAAATTGCAATTCAGGTTCTAACCGATAACTATGGTTACGAAACAGCTTGGAATTTACGTGATGGAGACGGGAATGTGCTAACCAGTGGTGGTCAAGGAGGTGTTTATGAGAATAATAGCTGGTATGGAGACACAATTTGTGTTGATGAGAATACTTGTTTACGTTTCGAAATATCCGACCAGTTCGGAGATGGCATTTGTTGCAGCTATGGTCAAGGTAGTTACACCGTTTATATGGATGGGGTACAGCAAACCACGGGAGGAAACTTCAGTAACAGTGCATTTCATATTTTCAACTGTCCTCCTGGATCAACCTGTAGCGATCCACTTACCATTACCGAAGGAACTTACACTGCACCTGGAGCTAATACTTGGTATTCTTTTACACCGGCACAGAATGGAACCTACGCAATTGATGCTTGCAACAATAGCTGCGACTCCAGAATATGGGTTTACGACTACTGCGAAGGTCTGGTATGGGCAGATGACAATACTGGCACCATCTATTACGATGATGACCAAGGTGGGTGCGGCCCTCAGGCCATGATCGGTGCCGCATTGCTTGAAGGTGGGGTTGAGTATTGGATACGAATAGGAACCGACAACAATGATTGCGCTGGAGTCATCAACTGGTCGCTTTCATACAATGGCCCTGTGGTTGGCTGCATGGACCCTACTGCATGTAATTACAATCCGCTTGCCTCCGTTTCAGATAATAACTGTATCTATCCAGGTGACCCGGCATGCCCAGATGGACCAGATCTAATTGTTGATTCAACTGCGCTTTCAAACTCATTGTACATGTCATCAATGAACGTTCCTGCCAACGATTGCCAGGTAGAGGAAGGTTGTATGAATGGGTATGGAATGCGAGACATCATCCGATTCAGCACTCACATTAAGAACATCGGAAACTTGGACTATTACATTGGCAGTCCGAGCGCGAATCCTGATCAATTTGATTTTGTAAACTGCCATAATCATACCCATTACAAGGGGTACGCAGAATACAAACTGTACGATGTAAACGGAATTGAAATTCCAATAGGGTTTAAGAACGGATTCTGCGTCATGGATCTTGAGTGTTCTGGAGGTGGTACAGCCCAATATGGCTGTAGCACCATGGGCATATCTGCGGGTTGCGGAGATATCTATTCCTCAGGCCTATCATGTCAGTGGATAGATGTAACAGATATTGACACCGGACTTTACACGTTCGTCAATACCTGTAATTGGGACAATGATCCAGATGCGCTTGGACGCTATGAGACCAATCACTTGAATAACTGGGCACAATTGTGCATTTACTTAGGTAGAGATCAAAGTGGAGCCATGTACGTGGAGCAGGTACCAGACTGTCAACCTTACGTTGACTGCCTTGGACAACTATATGGTAACGCCCAGCCCGATTGTAATGGTATATGTGCAGGGTCGGCATTACGCGGAGACCTGAATACGGATACTGCTCAAACCTTGATCGATGCGCACCAATATGTGGCCGATATACTTGCCAATGACATTATTCCTACTCCATGTAACGATGTTAATGCTGATGGGGAAATTGACGTCTATGACGCTTCACTACTTGTTGATTGTTCTTTAACCAATGATGGCCATGTAACGGGATCCAATCATGACCACTGCAATTTCCCATATGGCATTGTGAACATATATGACACGGTTGAATTCAGCATAGGTTATGTGGACCACGCGCAGCATTACATTGACATCTACCTGAAAAACCCGGGCAATTTTGTGGTAGCTTATCAATTTGAAATGGCTGGACTGACCATTGAAAGTGTAGAGAACCTGGTTGACCCAATGGTCTATCCCATTACGCCCGAGTGGACTTTGGGCGGCACGGAAGTAATCGGTATCAGTTATCAAGATTCGTTGATACCGAAATATCTTAACCCGGCACCACTCTGTCGAATTCACTATTTCTCATTAACAGATACCGTCATCTGTATTTCCAATATTAAAACCGTGGTCAATCAGAATTATGAAGAAACCATAAAACGGGTTGATGGTCTTCATGCTTGCATCATTGCCCACACAGGCATCGATGAACTTGTAGATGGAGGGGTTGATCTTCGCCTATTTCCAAACCCAATGGAATCTGCCACCACATTGGAGGTCAACAATCGATATAATGCCGAGGTCAATGTTTCATTGATAGATCCATCTGGCAAAATGGTTCGAGACTATGGGAATGTTACCAATTCTAAACTTACGATTGAAAAGAGTGGCTTGAGTGCAGGTATTTACTTTGTTCAAGTTACGGACAAGCACCGTGTATTAACACGGGAGAAGCTGATCATCAATTAAACCTTTTCAAGGGTAAATTGTCATTTTGAAGCCTCATTTACGTGGGGCTTCATTTGTAAAAGGCCATGAGCGAGGAAAAGTATCCATTAAGTAAATCTGACCATGAATGGCGCAAGGAACTGAGTGATGAGCAGTACCGAATTCTGCGTCAAAAAGGAACTGAACGGCCCTTTACAGGTTCGTATGATTTTCATTTTGAAGAAGGTTCGTACTACTGTGCCGGTTGTGGTAGTAAACTGTTCGAATCTGGATCAAAGTACGATAGCGGGTGCGGTTGGCCTGCATTCTACCAGACGGCAGAAAAAGGTGCAGTCGTTGAAAAGCTGGATAAAAGCCACGGAATGATACGCACCGAAGTGCTCTGTGGCAATTGTGGTGGTCATTTAGGCCATGTTTTCCCAGACGGACCCATGGATAAAACTGGATTGCGCTATTGCATTAATTCCGCTGCGCTTGACTTCAAGAATAAGTAACTTTGATAAGAACGTTTCTCCCATGAAGACCATAACCGCCTCCCTATTCATCCTGTTGTCTCTGAACAGCTTCGGACAAACGGCCACCTACAATGCCGATGTTTCATGCATTCTCTATGAGCACTGTACCTCATGCCATCATGATGGCGGAATTGCCCCATTCGGATTAATGGATTATCAAGAAGCCACGGCAGCCGCCTACGGAATCTATCAAGCGGTTAATGCTGGAACCATGCCGCCTTGGCCACCGAATCATGATTACAACCAATTGGCACACGAGCGTCTGCTGTCTCAAGAGGAAATTGACATCATTAATGAATGGGTCAATGGTGGAACACCAGAAGGACAGGGAACGGCTCCACAAGCACCGGTTTATTTATCTAACGAGGAAATTACCAATCCGGATCTTGTACTGACCATGGAGCAGTATACGGTAAACAGCATTGGCAATGATGTTTATCGCTGCTTTGTCATTCCCACTGGTCTGACTGAGGATGTGTTCATCACTGAAATCGAAGTGATTCCAGGTAATAATGAAGCTGTTCACCATGTGTTACTGTTTCAAGATATTACAAACACTCCTCAACAATTGGACAATAATGACCCTAATCCTGGTTACACCCACTTTGGTGGCACGGGAAGTTCACAATCAAAAATGATAGGAAGTTGGGTTCCAGGTCAAGGTAGAAAGGTGTATCCATCTGGAATGGGTGTTCGAATTCCGGCTGGAGCAGATGTGGTGATGCAAATACATTATCCAACTACAGCCAATGGACAGACAGATCAAACAAAGGTCAACATCAAATACACCACTGGCTTTGTGCGTGAAGTGTATATTGCCCCACCTCTTAACCATTACTCCTTAAACGAAGGGAGTTTGGTAGTCCCCGCCAACTCAGTAAGCACATTCAGCTGTGACTACCAAGTTCCCAATCAATACGATTTAACGGTTTTAGATGTTGCCCCGCATATGCATCTGCTCGGAAAATCAATAACCGTTTGGGCAGAAACACCAAGCAACCAGACGATTCCTTTCATTCAGATAAATGATTGGGATTTTCATTGGCAAGGATTCTATGATTTCAAAAATCCAATTAGAATACCCGCAGGCAGTACAGTTTACAGCACTGCGACCTACGACAACACATCCAATAATCCGAACAATCCTAATAATCCTCCTCAACTGGTTACTGCTGGAGAATCGACCACAGAAGAAATGATGTTGGTCTATTTCAGCTACACACTTTATGTTCCTGGAGATGAAAACATTGTAATTGATGGTTCCACCTCGCATCCTACGCATACTTGCAATAATCAGTTTGTTGGACTTGATGAGTTTGAAGCTGAAGACCTTTGGATATATCCGATTCCGGCAATTGACATTTTGAATATCAGTTCTGATGGCAATTGGAGTCAATTCAGAATTACAGATGTTGCAGGAAAAGTGATCAAGCAGGTTTCTGGGGTCAGGTCAGTTGATGTTTCCGATCTATCTGCTGGCATTTACCATCTAACAGCAATCTCAAAGGATAAGGTGGCCACCACTAAGTTTGTAGTGCAGAAATAAGAAAGGCACCCTGTAGGTGCCTTTCTCATAGTTCGAATTGTCTGTCAACTCTTAAACCACTTCGAGTTCAAGAGTAACGTCCAGTGATTCTCCATTAAGAACAACCACAGCTTCGTTCACCTCCTTAAAACCAGGAAAAGAGAAACGGGCCATATAGATGCCTTCGGGTATATTGGTCATTTTAAAGTACCCGGTAGGCGAAGTAACATAGGTTCTACCTGAACCTAAAAGTTCTACTACACAACCGAAAACGCGGGCCCCGGTCTTAGCACTTACCACCTTTCCTTTGAAAGTACCGCTGTTGTTATCTGTTTTTGACTCAGGCAGGCTAATAGCGTGAAGCAATTGTTCTATACCTGCATAGTTGATCTGCTCGTTGGTCGTTTTCATGATTTCCAGATTTTTTGGTTAAACAGGTAGAGTCTTTCCATCTACCTACATAACTGAACTTGTTTTCAATTGTTGTGCCAGAATTCAGAAACATTCGCATTTAAGAACGTTTGCAATCCAATTGACAAAGGGCTGTGTAACAAAAAGGGCCGCTATGTTTTCACATAACGGCCCGATCAACCAATCCGCTTTCCAAAGAACGGAAAGCTTCCTACCTACCCTTAAAATCCTACTCCTAATCTTATTCCTGGAATGATCAAGTGACCAACACCATCTTTCTGCACACTTCCAGTAACCTGACCTCCTTGGTTAACAAACAACTGATCGTAAGTAAAGTTCACTTGCTTGTAATTAATGTTGAATAAAACACTGAAATGACCTCTATGTCTTCGGGATTGAACTTTGAAACCCAGACCGAACCCAGCAATAGCACCTCCTTTCAATGTGTTGCCATAGTCGTCAACATTATTGGTGCTTTTACCAAAACCCTTGAAAGCCATGGCATAACCAGCCTCCATTGCATAGAATGGTGTGAAACGGCCTTTGGTTGGACCATCTCCAGCATGATACAGATACAGCGGTAAATACACTCCTGCCAATTCCTTCTTCTCCAGTCCGTTTACCTTCGGATTGAAAGGATTGGAAAACACATGATCAACACCGATTCCAATTCCCAGATACGCAAAGCGATTGAACTTGTAACCATTCACCATTCTCACACCACCCTGTACATTCTCAATTAACACCTGTACTTCGTTGAAGTAGCCCTTCTTTCTTGGCTCATATCTTAACGAATCCCTTTTCCAAGGATGATGATGTCCCCACGCTCCACGCTGCTCAAATCTATGTTCGGGTTCTTCCTTTGTGATTTTTTCAATCTCATCGATTTTCACCGCAAATACATTTCCATCTCGAGACTTTATCTTGTAACTGACATTGGGAACCGTTTCAATGATCATTCCCCTGTAGATGTTGCCCTCCTTGAGATAGATGACATCTTCCATTCCGTGCTGAGCCAATGCAGCAAAGGGCATCAGAAAGAGCACTATTACCAGTGATTTGAGTTGATATTTCATTTTAATCGATTTTAAAACTCTAACAAGAACGAGATCCAATTTGTTTGATGATGGAGTTGTTGAATGCGGTCAAATGTCTTCCATATTTCAAAGCTAAACTATGACGCAGGCCTTCTGATCAAGGTGATTCTCATCACCAACGGAGCTTCGGTAGATGAACTAAGTGGATTACCGATATTCGCTGCGAGATGAAGAAACTGTATCAGGCGCTCAGCGCGCACATCAGTAAAGATTGGAATCTGGGAGTGTATGGCATTACCATGCTTGCATTGGCTTTCTTCATGTTCGTTAACTACTCCAGTGCTATTGATGTCAGTCCGTTCAATCTTGCCGGAGGTTTCTGGCCCCGTTTGGGCTATTACGGTATTCTGTATGGTGGAACATATTTTGCCACCGCGCTGCTTGCATCATGGAAAACAGAGGTCAAATTCCTCTCAGATTGGCGCTTTTGGTCTATTGGTTTGGCTCTGGTATTCGTTGCCGGACTTCCCAAACTTCACATTTGGCGATTGATAGACATAAAGGCCCAAGGTTGGAGTCTGCATGAAATGGTATTTGCCTCCAAGTGCCACTTCTTTGTTCATCAAATGGTTTGGGCACTCATTGGTCTGGGCATTATTAAGTTGGTATTCGGAAAATGGGTTGACTTCGACTACGGAATCCGCATTGAGTGGAAGCAGTTAAAGCCCTATTTCCTCATACTGCTAATGGTGGCTCCGCTTGTTATCGTTGCTTCATTCTTTCCGGCTTTTCAGAAAGCATATCCTCAATACAAACCATGGATGTTCAAAGAGGTTTTTGACCTTACTGTTCCCCAACGGGCTGCCATTTTTGAGATGTGTTACTCTACTGGTTTTGTAGCTGTGGAAACCGTTTTCCGAGGTGCGCTGGCCATGACCATGGTTAAAATAATGGGCACCCGAGCGGTGCTTGCCATGGCGTCTTTCTATTGCGTATTCCACTTTGGCAAACCTGCTGGTGAGGCGGTTGGCGCATTCTTCGGAGGTTACGCCCTTGGGGTGTTGGCCATTCATAGTCGGAGCGTATTCGGTGGTCTAATTGTGCATTTGGGTGTTGCCATGCTGATGGAAACCATGGGCTATTTGCATTACTTCTTCTGAGATATGCTCAGTTAAACCTTGGGGCAATACCTTTGTCCTTACTTTCTTAAACAGAGAAAAATGTCGAAAACCAGAAAGATTCTCGTTCCTATTGTGCTCCTATTAGGAGCTATTCAATTCATTCCTCATCAGCACCCTCAAGGTGTGGCAGATACTTCTGCCAAGATCGTGATTGACAACCCAGAGGTCAAGAACATTTTGGACAAGGCCTGCATGGATTGCCACTCTAACGAAACCAAATACCCTTGGTACGCAGAGGTAACCCCTATCAATATGTGGATAGATGGCCATGTGGAAGAAGGATGTGAGCATTTGAATTTCTCAGAATGGAACACGGCTTCAGCCTCAGACCGTGCGCACATGTCTGAAGAAATTGTTGAGGTAGTCCACGAAAAGGAAATGCCCATGTTATTCTACTGGCTTATCCATTGGGAGGCAAAGCTTACGGATGCAGAAAGACAGGCCATTGTTGATTACTTCAATGCTACAGATCCAAAATCAGAACCGGTTACATCAGAATCCTCAGAAGACCATGAGGATAATGAACATGATGACTGAGAACGTTTGATCAACGTAGTTTCATGAACGAACACTTTGAACTTATTGCGGACTTCAAGCCCATGGGCGATCAGCCCGAGGCTATCCGTCAATTGGTTGAGGGAGTTGAAAACGGTGATGA
This sequence comes from Flavobacteriales bacterium, assembly GCA_020635535.1. Lineage (GTDB taxonomy): Bacteria > Bacteroidota > Bacteroidia > UBA10329 > UBA10329 > UBA10329. The sequence continues at coordinate 50,875 of JACJZP010000020.1, forward strand.
GCATCAAGTGTTGCTTGGCGTAACAGGCTCGGGCAAGACCTTTACCATGGCCAATGTTATTGCTCAGACCAACAGGCCAACGCTCATCTTGAGCCACAATAAAACGCTTGCTGCTCAGCTGTTCGGTGAGTTCAAGCAGTTCTTTCCGCACAATGCGGTGGAGTATTACGTTTCGTACTACGATTACTACCAGCCAGAAGCATATCTGCCTGTTACCGACACCTACATTGAGAAAGACCTACAGATCAATGATGAGATTGAAAAGCACCGATTGAGTGCCGCTTCCACCCTGCTCTCTGGCCGTAGAGATGTGGTGGTGGTCTCCTCTGTTTCGTGTATTTACGGTATTGGCAACCCGACCGATTTCTCGAACAACACGGTAGAGATAAAGGTAGGACAACTCATAAGTCGAGAAGTCTTTTTGCACAGCATTGTCTCCAGTCTTTATGCCCGTTCGAACGAAACCTTGGAACGCGGGCAGTTCCGTGTAAAAGGAGATACCGTTGACGTTTATGTGGCTTACGCAGATTACGCTTATCGTGTGTTCTTCTTTGGAGATGAGATAGAGGAGATTGAGAAGATCGACCCGAGGAGTGGTTCAACGCTCGAAACTTTGCAAAGGGCGGTCATTTATCCTGCCAACAATTTTGTGACTTCAAAGGACACCCTTCTTCAAAAGATCTGGGAAATTCAGGAAGACATGGTGAAGCAGGTGGACTATTTCAAATCCATTGATAAACCACTGGAAGCTAAGCGTTTACAAGAACGTGTTGAATACGATATTGAAATGATGCGAGAGCTTGGTTATTGCTCTGGTATTGAGAATTACTCAAGGTATTTTGATGGCCGTGCGGCTGGTACACGACCGTTCTGTCTGCTGGATTATTTCCCGGACGACTTTCTCATGTTCATTGATGAGAGCCATGTAACCGTTTCTCAGATCGGTGCCATGTACGGTGGCGACCGCAGCAGAAAGATCAACTTGGTCGACTACGGTTTCAGATTACCTTCTGCCATGGACAACCGCCCGTTGAAGTTTGATGAGTTTGAAGCGTTGACCAATCAGCTTATTTATGTTTCCGCTACTCCTGCAGACTACGAATTGGAAAAGTCTGGTGGTGTGTTTGCAGAACAGGTTATTCGGCCAACGGGTCTACTCGACCCCATTATTGAGGTTAGACCAAGTGTAAACCAAGTGGATGACCTGTTGGATGAGATTGACCGAATAGTGAAGAAAGGCGAACGTGTGCTGGTTACAACCCTAACCAAACGCATGGCTGAGGAACTGACCAAATACATGACGCGCTTGGATGTGAACTGCCGTTATATCCATTCTGAAGTGGATACGGTTGAACGTGTAGAACTGCTCAGAGATCTGCGCTTGGGAAATTTTGATGTGTTGGTTGGCATCAACCTGCTACGTGAGGGATTGGATCTTCCGGAAGTGAGCTTGGTGGCCATTCTGGATGCCGATAAGGAAGGTTTTCTTCGTTCGGAACGAAGCCTTACGCAAACTGCTGGTCGTGCTGCCCGTAATGTAAATGGCCGTGTGATCATGTATGCCGATAAGATAACCGACAGTATGCAGCGCACCATTGATGAAACCGAGCGCAGGCGCGAGAAGCAGATCAAATTCAACGAGGAGAACGGATTGGTGCCCACTGCGCTGGTCAAATCAAAAGAGGCCATTCTGAAGCAGACCTCAGTTGCAGGCACCATGAAACGTAAGGCCAAGTACAACATGGAGGAAACCTTGGACCAAGCAGCAGAAGAAGGCATTGAATACCTGAGCAAGGATGAGTTGAAGAAGAAGCTTCAACGTACACGGTCGCTCATGGAAATTGCCGCTAAGGAATTGGACTTTCTTGAAGCTGCCCGACTACGGGATGAGATGAAAGCGCTGGAGGCGCAGGTAGCGCAAAAAGGAAGTTAGGTTTTCAGCAGATCAGGAATTAGCCGACTACCTTATTGGCTGAATTTCTGAACTCCTGATTTACCGTTCCTCCTCAAAATACAGCTTGTAGAACTGTCGGCCATCTGGGTCTTCTCCCCGCTCTATCATGCTGCGGTTGCCGTGCACGTAAATGCTGAAGTTCTTATCGAGTTTAATGACACTCTTAAAGGTTCCCTGCTTTTTCTTTACCGCTGTGGGAGAGATATCGAATGCATCTGGCACGTACATTTCGCGCTCTTGCTGGTAATCATGGCGGTACTGCTGAAACTGACTGATAACCTCTGGTTGAATGATGACCTCTGCTTCAAAATCGTTCATATTGAAGCTTTCCTGCTCTTTGAAGAACTTGATGCTGCGGTTCATCAGATCGGCCTGGTCGGCCTTTTCCACATCAAACTGAACGGGTAGCTCTTTGGTAATGAAACCCTTGGCCATGGCCATTACACTTTGCGTATGGAAATAGGCATCTTCCAATTGCCGAAGTTGAAGAAAGTCATCTATCCAATACCGCGCTTCTACTTGCCTGTTGGTATTATCGACCACCGCCACCAAATAACCATCATTGGCATTGGTGTTGAAAATAATGCAGCCCTTGTCCAACTTGTTGATGTTGACCCCCTGGTCTGTCTTTACAATGAAGCCATCGCCAGAAGGGTTCACCTTCAGGAATGTGTCTTTGCTTTCAGACTTGAACAGCCCCACGGCATCTACCAACTCATCATTGAGCAGGCAATGCTTAAAGAATACAGCATAGAACTCCCCGCCCTTTATGTTGGGGTGTGTGCTGCACTCAAACAGGTGCTTGGCCAGCTTTACCGACTGCTCATGCAGGGTTTCGGGGTTTTGGAAAATGGCGTTGACAAACGTGTACACCTCATTCAGTTCAAGCTGACTTTCGTGGTACAGTCTGTAGTACTCCTCTGTTCTGAGTGGTGCTTTGAAATAGAGTTGCAGTGCTTCGGTAAGCTGCCATTCCAACTTCAAAGGCTCTGCAGAAAGCACCATGCCTTCTTCATTGGCCTTGTTCCCTACTCTATGCACCGAAATGTGCTCAATACTGCCTAACGCATTCTCGTCTGTCATCCTTCATTGTTTGGAACGCGGAAGGTAAGGAAGATGTGGGTGGATAATTAAATGTGGTACTTGTATTTCAGGCGGGTGTCTCCTTTTAGAGAAAAATGGCAATAGCGCCAACGGTAACTGCTATGAAAATAGGGCTTTAATTCCTTCGACCTTTCGCCCGAAACCGAACTTAATGGAAACAACTGAGCTTGCGTACCTGTCGTCACGCCCTATTTTGATAGCAGATGTGCCCGTTGCACAACCCAAAAGTACCTGTTGAAAAGTAATGCTGGGTGGATCTTGACTTTTTGCGTGGTCGATCGGACATTGCAGTATGCAAGGCAAGAAGAAGTATTCGGAGAAGCTGTTCAC